>CAVWBD010000002.1:0-436965 GCA_963753105.1 uncultured Gammaproteobacteria bacterium | reverse complement strand
TAGTGGGTTTGGTTTCTTTTGTATATTTTATTTATATAATCATTGAAAAAGTTGATTGAAAATTTTAATTGACCGATAGTAAAGAACAATACCCGTCAAAAGCTTTCGGTCTCCACCGGCGAATGGATGGACATTAAAGGAAGGAATCTTCTTAAGTTCACCGGCACATCGAATAATTACGGACCAGTTGAGATAAATGTTAACAAACAATCCAGTGTTTTTTGTAAAGAGAAGTTCCGATATATCTGGATTAAAAGTTCCAAACAGAAGAAAAGAAGTTGAGCTTAAAGATTTTAACGAGCAGGATGTTGATGCTCTCTACTTTAACACCGAAACCGACTTACGAACTGCTGCCGAAGAGCTTGGGAAGAATTGCTGTTATCAATTATGAATCGGATATAAATCCTACCAGAAAGATTTTTGATGGAAAGATTTATAAACGCGCAGGTTAAAGTAACCGGCAGCACAGAAAAAAGGGGGAACCCATTAATCTTTACAAACCCTCAACTAGAGCCAACCGAAGTAACCCCTCAATTTGTAGTAACTTCAGTTGATATTGAAACAGGGGCAACAACAACACCTTACTATATTCAATTGCCATTCACCTTACCGGGTAAAATGGTAGGATAAAAAAGTATTTCTTGTTTCAGATAAAAACGATTCCCTACCCGGAAATTTGTATTTTTTTCAAATTGAAAAAGAGCTGCTTCAACAATTTCATTAAGTGGTTTAATAAACTGATCCCGATATAATAATTGGATGGCATGTAATTGGATTTGATTTGATGTTTCTCGAAAATAAATGCAATGAGCTGATGATTCCTTTTGATATTGCAAGAAGCAGCGGAAGAGTTTCGATAAAAACAAGAAAACCAAGGGGATATTTTGCTTCAATAACAGGAAGAGTTGTAATTGATGGTCCGGCTGCACTCCGAACATCCTTTTATACCTTTGAAGATTTTAAGCTTGAAACTGTTGCACAGGAACTTTTGGCGAAGGAAAAACAATTACACCTGATCAAAATAAAGTAGAAGAAATTGAAAGACTATTTGAAGAAGATAAAGCCGCACTTGCAGAATATAATCTCAAAGATGCTGTTCTTGTTACTGATATTTTAAATAAAACCAGGATTGATTGAGCTTTACATAAGGCGATCACAGCTCTCCGGTTTACTTATGGATGAGCTTGGAATGATGACTGCTGCATTCGATCATTTTTATTTACCAAAACTTCATCGTGCGGGATATGTTGCACCCGATGTTAAAGATCTGAATACGATCAGAACATGCTGCAGGCGGATATGTGATGGATCCTATTCCCGGAATTTATGATGATGTTGTTGTGCTGGATTTTAAAAGCTTGTATCCTTCAATTATTCAAACATTTAAAATTGATCCACTTTCAAACTTACTTTCGGAAAAAGATACTATCGAAACTCTTAACGGATATAAATTTTCCTCAACAAAGCATTTCCTACCCGAATTTATTGATCACTTAATTGAACAACGAAACATTGCTAAAAAAAAAAATGATAAAGCACTTTCGCAGGCAATTAAAATTCTAATGAATAGCTTTTACGGAGTGATGGGTTCATTTGGCTGCAGGTTTTATCATCCGATCTTCCAACAGCAATAACAGGAACGGGACAAGACTTCTTCTCGGCAGCAAAGAACACCTTGAAGAAAAAGGATATGAAGTAATTTACGGCGATACCGATTCACTCTTCATTAAACTTAAAAGTGGTGAGGGAGAAAAAGCTCTCATAAAATGCCAATAAAATCGCATTAGAATTAAATACATACTGGACTGAAAGAATTCAATACTGAATATGGCTTGAAATCATATTTAGAAATTGAATTTGAAAAATATTACAGGAAATTTATTCTCACTCCTGCAAGAGGAAGCGAAGCAGGAGCAAAAAAACGCTATGCAGGTTTGATGGTTGATGGCGAAGAGAAGAGATTAGAATTTGTCGGGATGGAATTTGTTCGCACTGATTGGACACGACTGGCGAAGGAATTCCAGGTTGAACTTTATCAACAAATTTTTAACAATGAGGAAATCCACGACTGGCTGAGGGATTTTGTAAATAAGAGTAAAGAGGCGGTGAGTACGATGAAAAGCTTGTTTACAGAAAACGATTAAGAAAAGATGTTGATGAATACACAAAAAATGTTCCGCAGCATGTAAGGCAGCACGTTTGCTGCCCGAAGCAGGAGGAACTGTTTATTATGTAATTACTAAAAGAGGTCCCATTCCTGTAGAGTTAAAGCACACGGACATTGATTATGACCACTACATTGAAAAACAATTAAAGCCGGTTGCAGATTCTGTTTTAGTTTTACTTAGCGAATCATTTGATTCAATTGTTCAATCCGATCAGTTAAGTTTCTTTTAAGCTAAATAATTATCTTTGCACATTTCATCTTGTTTCATTTCAATTATAAGGAAAAACATTGCAAATTCAATTTATTGGAGGAGCCAGAACAGTTACCGGCTCACAACATCTACTTTCAATTAACGGCAAAAAAATTCTTCTTGATTGTGGTTTATTCCAGGGGAAAAGAAAAGACACATTTGAGAAAAATAAAAATTTTACATTCAATCCAGATGAAATTGATGCTATGCTCTTATCTCACGCACACATCGATCACAGCGGAAACATTCCGCATCTTGTAAAAGATGGTTTTACCGGAAAAATATATGCAACATCCGCCACGGTTGATCTATGTCAAATAATGTTAAAAGATTCTGCCTATCTTCAGGAGAGAGATATCGAGTGGGTAAACAAGAAAAAGAAAAAAAGAAATTCCGGAAGAACCTCTTTACTCAATTGAAGATGTTGAAGATGCGATGCAAACAATTTGTTGGTATGAATATAATCCGCAACGTGAAATTGTTCCCTGGCATAATTGCATATTTTCAGGATGCAGGTCATATTCTTGGTTCAGCAGGGATATTGCTTGAAATTGAAGAAGAAGGGAAAAAAAAATCCGATTTGGTTTTTCAGGTGATATAGGAAGACCCGATATGCCGGTTATACGGAATCCTGATGTTTTACGTGATCTTGATGTGCTGATTATGGAAAGCACTTATGGTAATCGTTTTCATTCTCGATCTGAAGAAGTTGAAGAAGAAGTTGCAAAGGTTATTCGGGAAGCTATTGCGAAGACGGCGGGAAAATTATTATTCCATCTTTTGCTGTTGGAAGAACTCAATTGTTGTTTATATTCTTCACAAATTATTTGATCAAAATAGAATTCCGGAAATACCAATTTATGTTGATTGCCCTCTTGCGGTTAATGCAACTCAGTGTTTTCAAAAATCATCCAGAATGTTTTGATCGAGAAACAATCAGAGTTTTTCTGGAAAACGGAGATGATCCTTTTGGATTCGGACAGACTTAAATACATCACAACTGTTGATGAGTCAAAAGAGTTAAATGAAATTCTCGAACCGATGATTATAATTTCTGCTTCGGGAATGGCGGAAGGAGGAAGAATACTTCATCATCTAACAAATAATATTAGCAATCCAAATAATTTAATTCTTTTTGTAGGTTACGCTGCAGAACATACACTTGCCAGAAAAATTAATGGATGGAAAGAAAGAGGTAAGTATTTTTGGTGAAAAATATTCAGTTAAGATGTAAAGTCAAAACTATGGATTACTTTAGTGGCACATGCAGACCAGGGAGAATTGATCGATTATTTGCGTCTAAATCCTAACTGAAAAGCTAAAAAATCTGTTTTTAGTGCATGGCGAAGAAGAGCAGGCAATATCCCTTAAGGGAAAAATTAGTCTCAAAAAGGCTACAAAAACGTGCATTTTCCCAATTCACGGAGAAAAATTTGAGATTTAAGCCAAAGGAATCCTTTTTCGCTTTACTTCATCTAATAAAGTATTATATTTGCAACTTTGGATTTTATGACGGTTCTTTCAATTTCTTCCCGTTAAAAAATTTCCGACAATTAACCAATTTCAATAACTTAATAATAAAGAGAGTGATCAACTTGAAAATAACAAAGCAATTTACAAACCGCGAAAGCAAATCTTTAGATCAATATCTTGCAGGAAATTGGCAAAGTTGATCTCTTAACCCCGGATCAAGAAATTGAATTTAGCCATTCAAATTAAAAAGGGCGATATGTTAGCCCAGGAAAATCTGATTAAAGCTAATCTAAGATTTGTAGTTTCAGTTGCAAAACAATTTCAAAATCAGGGCTTGTCTCTCGGTGACTTAATTAACGAAGGAAATATCGGCTTAATAAAAGCCGCACAAAGTTTTGATGAAACACGCGGATTTAAATTTATTTCTTACGCCGTTTGGTGGGTAAGACAATCAATTATGCAGGCGATTGCTGATCAATCAAGAGTGGTTCGTCTTCCATTAAATCGTGTCGGTAATCTGACAAAGATCAGCAAAGCTTACAGGGATCTTGAGCAGGAATATGAAAGAAAACCAACTACCGATGAGCTTGCAAAAATTCTTGAAATGACCGCTGATGAAGTTGCTTATGCACTTCAGATTTCCGGGCGTCATGTTTCGATGGATGCACCTTTAAAAAGCGGTGATGAAAACAAAAACAGTTTGATTGATGTTCTGCCAAATGACGACCAGCCGTTGCCCGATAAAGATCTTATGAAAGAATCTCTTAAGAAAGAAGTTGCAAATGTACTTTCTACTCTTACTGAAAGAGAAGCTGAAGTAATTAAATTATATTTCGGTATTGAAGGTGATCATTCTGCAACTCTGGAAGAGATTGGTGAAAGATTTAATCTTACAAGAGAAAGAGTAAGACAGATTAAAGAAAAAGCTTTAAGAAATTTAAGACACTCGAAACGAAGCGGCAGATTAAAGACTTACCTTGGATAAGAAAAATAATAGCTGATTAAAAAGCCGGTTTGTCCGGCTTTTTTTGTTTAAAAGGTAATATTCCTCTATACGGATTGAATCACAATATACCAGCTTATGTTTTGTTTTTCTTAACAAATTCAAAGTTATCCATATCTTCATATAAAAAATATGATTCGTTATTTTTTGTTTTATCTTCTAAATAGTCAATATATCCTAATAAGAAATTTCTCGTATCCTTATACCATTTATGATTACTAAGACCTAATGGTAGTCCTATTTTGGGATGTAGTAAATCTCCTAATTTACCTTTCATCTCGGTTAATTTCGTTTGATCAATCGTTTTATAGTTCCCCCACTTAATCTTAGTATTATTTTTCTTATCTAATAGATAAACTTCATTATCAAAATCCGAATTTTTATCTATAAGACTCATGCTCTTTTTCTTCTTAACCGGATCATATTCTTTTAACATATTTTTTGATGCTTTGGAACTCAAACTTAGTTGATGATCTAAAATCCTTTCAACAGCAAACCTAATTTCAAGAGCAGCATAAAGTAATAGAGAATTCCTTTTCCTCTTTAATAGTTTTTTTGCCCTGTTGAGATGCACTTTTGGATTCGCAGTTAAATTACTTTCCTTATTAAATACGGAAAAATAGACATGCTCTAATTTGTTAAGAATTATTTTCGGGATTAAAATAAAAAAGACAAATATCAAACCAGCAAGTATTCTCCCTGCTCTTTTAATCAAACTATTCACCTCATTTAAAAATCTTCTTGGGGGGAAAATTACGTTTATAATTAAACGTAAATTACTTTTATTCACATCTCTAATCAATCAAATTCATAACCTAATTTCGCACTCTTAAAAAAGAATAAAACCAACCATCACTTTATCTGTAATAATTTTCCCAACTTCACGTTATTTTAACAACACATAAGTTGGCAGCTTACTTAATTGTTTGTTATTTGAAAACCATTGAAATGGTTATTAAAAATTAATTTGGATTTCAGTAACCCACGAATTAATTCGTGGGTTAATTTAAGCTAAAACATTAAAGAGCACGAACCGTTTCAACGGTTTACAAATGAAGTTGTTAGCTTAGGTTATTAACACAAAACATTCCGGAAGACCGAATGAAAAAATATTTACTTTTATTATTACTGCCGGTTTTTATTTATCCATTCAACCCGAACGGCGATAAAAAATTAATTCTGAAAAAGATTGATTCGGAAATTAAAATAGATGGGGTGATTGATAACGTGTGGAATTCAGCAGATTCTACTGTGAATTTTTTCCAGCTACAGCCTTATTATAACCAGCCGCCTTCACACAAGACTGTTGCAAAAGTTTTAACCACCGAAGATGCCATTTATTGTTTAATGGTCTGCTATCAAAACAAAGAAGATATACAGGCAGTTTCCGGCTCTCTCGATGAATATACAGGTGATATTATTTCTTTTATGATCGATACTTTTAACGACCAGCAGACTGCATATAAGTTTGCAGTAAATGCTTCGGGAGTAAGAATGGATTCACGACTGCTGGATGATGCAAGAAACCGCGATTACAGCTGGGATGGAATCTGGTTTGCAGATTCTAAAATTTACGATTGGGGTTATGTTGTTGAAATGAAAATTCCCTACAAATCAATTAAGTATGAAAAGAATTTAACTGAGTGGGGTTTGGATTTTGACCGCTGGATCCCTGCTAAGAATGAAGATCTTTACTGGTGCGAGTACGAACAGAACGAAGGGCAGAGAATCTCAAAATTCGGTAAGCTTGTGTTTGAAAATTTTCAGCCAACCGCAACAGGATTGAATCTTGAAATTTATCCCGTTGGATTGTTAAAGGCTAATTATACCGAAAATGAAAAATATGCTTTTGATCCTGATGCCGGGCTTGATATTTTTTACAATCCTTCACAAAAACTAACTTACCAGTTAACTGTGAATCCTGATTTTGCACAGATTGAAGCTGATCCTTTTGATTTTAACATTTCACGTTATGAATCTTATTTTAATGAAAGAAGACCATTCTTTACCGAAGGCAACGAAGTGTTTACGCCATCTGGAAGGCAGCGAAATACAGGTTTCTACAGACCGATGGAACTATTTTATTCCCGGCGCATCGGAAAACTTTTACCAGATGGAAAGAGGGTTCCTCTAATTCTTGGGGACAAAGGCTTTCGGCAGGGTTGATGCATGGGAATACGGCGGTTTTGTTGCAATGACTAACAAGGTGAATTACAAAGATGATGATGAAGATTTAGTTGAACCGAGAGCGGTTTTCGGATCAGGCAGAATAAAAAAACAGGTTTTCGGAAATTCGTCTATCGGGCTTCTGTTTGTTGGCAAGCAAACTGAAAACAATACATATGGTGTGATTGATATTGATGGTGCTTTCAGAGAGTCCAACTGGCAGCTTTCTTACCAATTCGCCAGATCAATTGAAAATTCAAAGGGCGATTATGCAGGTTCAGCAGGCTTGACCTTCTCAACTGATAAGTGGCTTTCTTATGCACGAACACGCGCCATCGGGAAAAACTTTGATGTGCAGCAGGTTGGTTTTGTTCCGTGGCAGGGAACGTTTGAATTTGTTTCCATAAACGGACCGATATGGTATTACGATAAGGGTTATATAAGACAAATGCTTATGTACACGGGTCCAATCATTTATTATGAAGATGCCGATTTGTTTACTGATTACGGATGGTTGTTCGGTTTTAATATGAATCTTAGGGATAACTGGGGATACGAAATAAATCTTTCATATTCAAAAAGCAAAGATGACGGGATTGAATACAATTCTTATGAAGCAACACTCAGTTCCTGGTTTAATATTTCTCCAAAGTGGGATGGAAATCTTTACGGCGGCTATACAAGAACATATAATTTTTCAAGAGAATACCTGGCGTTTTATTCCTGGCTTGGTTCATACATAAACTGGCGAGCTTTTGATTTTCTTGAACTCGGTACGTCCTACGATATGTTTATAGAAGGCAATCCTGAAGGAAATATTGCCGATATAACTTACAACGCGCGCCCTTTCATTTCGCTTAAACCTGTTAATGATCTTAACATAAGAATTTATGTTGATAACGTTTATTCAGCCGAATCTCAACGACTTGAAAGTATGATAGTGGGTTTGTTGTTTTCCTGGAATTTCCTGCCAAAGAGCTGGGTTTATTTTGCCTTTAATGATTTCAGGGACAGAAGCGATAGATACGATCCAACGGGAAATCTATTACCGAACAAACTGCATGTAACGGATAGAGCTTCTGTACTTAAAGTAAAATATCTCTACTACTTCTAGTATATTCAAGATAAAAGGAAAAAGAAAAAATTGTTAAATTATTTGTTAGTTTTAGTAACGATGGAACCGAGAATCTTTTTCAGTTGACTTGACTCATCTATTAGAAAATTTAATGACTTATCTAGTTTCTTATCTAAAATAGTTCCTTGAATAGTTCTTAACCAATAATTTGATTCTCACATTTCTCTTAAAGAAATTCTAAACTGCCTGCCGGTAGGCAAGTTTTATTATTAAAATCAGCTTTTGAAGAACCAGCTTGAGCTTCTTCATAATTTGCCCCTGATGAAGTAGACCTTTTGCTAATTGGTATCTAATAACTTTCATCTCAGGAGTTTTATGAAGATTCGGTAAAAATTTTAATACAGTCACAGCAAATTCAAATAGTCGTTTATTTAATTCTAGATTCAATTGAATCTTCCTTCAATCTTTTTACTTTTTTCTTTTATCTTGTCACCGAAAAACATTCGAAACTATTTCAAAAAAACCTACATAAGTGCCTATTAAACTGCCAAGACTTGTAAGTATAAAAACCAGAAGAACTTTAAGAAGTTTATTGCTCCACCACTTTGCAAATTTACTAACATCACTTGCAACTGTTTGGAATTCCTTGACAACAGGCGGTTGAAGATAAACCTGCACAAAAGCTGCAACATAACCTGCACCAATTACAGGAGTTAAACTTGTAAACGGTGCTGCAAGAAATGAAATCAAAATAGTAACGGGGTGGGCGAGGGCTATAATTGCACCAAGTCCGCTGGGTATGCCATTTGCCAGTATCCAATACAGTGCGTTATCTCCTGCTTCCGCCAGACCTTTGCTGTAACCGATATAAATTATAGAGGCGATAATAATGGCGGGAATTCCCCATCCAATAATTTTTGCAATTGGTGAAGGGGGTGGTATTTTTTCAATCTCTGTAAGATCAATTTCCCTGTTATCTTCAATTACTTTTACAATTCCGTTAACATGCCCTGCACCTACTACAGCAACAATTTTGTTACCTTTAGCTTTCTGCATTTTTTGTGCAAGGTATTCATCGCGTTCATCAATTATTACTTTTTTAAGTACCGGCATGGCTTTACCAAGTTCATCCATCATTTCGGAAAGAACATCTTTGCTTCTTAACTCAGCAAGTTTTTCTTCAGTAAGTTCCTGCTTTTCAAAAATTCCCGCTAAACCGCCGGTTAAAAACTTTAGCTTCTGCCAGAAACTCATCGAGTGCCATGCGCGCCTTAAAGTTATTCTTACTTCCCTATCGCACAGTTCTATAGGGAGATTAAGCTCATTTGCGGTATTTGCAGCTTCAAGTAATTCGGTTCCCGGTGTAACGCCAAGCTTTTCGCCAAGTTTTTTCTGGTAGGCTGATAAAACAAGATTTACTAACAGCGTACTTAATTGTTTTTGGCGGATAATTGTTTTAAGATCTAAGCTTTCCCATCGTTTCTTTTCAGCAAGTGCTTTGTATCGTTTTTCATCAAGTTCAATGCAAACAGTATCCGGTTTTTCGTTTGTAATTACTTCCTTTACTAAATCTGCAGATTGCCGTGAAATATGAGCAGTACCAACAATTATAAACTCACGCCCGTTTTTATTTACAATGCGTACATCTTCTGAATATTTAGCTTCTGTTTTTATTTCTTCGGTCAAAGGGATTTTCCATTATGGTTAAAAAAGAGTTGCAAATTTAGGGAAAACCTGATAAAGATTTAGTTTAAAATACTAGTGCTCATGTGCATTGCACATAAGAGGTGATTTGCACTTGCTTAGTTTTTCAATAACTCAAACAATGGTAAATTTAGATAGAGCATTTCTTTGCCAACCTTTTTGCTTTTAAGCAATCCTGTTCTCTCAATTTCTTTCAGATATTCAGCAGCAGTTTGTCTTTTTGCGATGCCTGCATTAACAACAAACTCTACTTTGCAATACGGTTGAGTAAATAGAAGTTCAATTAATTCTTTGGAATAAATTCTACCCGATAATTCCTGTTTCATATCTACTAAGGTTTGATCAAGTAAATTTTTTATTTCAATAATTTTGTTAACTGTAGTCTCTGCCGTAATTAAAATCCCATTGAGAACGTACATTATCCACATAGACCATTCATTCTTTTCGGTTACCGATCTCAAAAGTTGATAGTAATCATCTTTGTTTTCTATAATATAGCGACTTAAATATATTACTGGTAACTCAAGTAATTTCTGATGCAGTAAGTAAAGTATGTTGATTATTCTACCCGTTCTTCCGTTGCCATCTGTGAATGGATGGATTGACTCGAACTGGTAATGAATCACAGCAAGTTTAATGAGCGGATCAGCTTTGTCATCATTATTATTTATATATTCTTCAAGATTAAAAAGCTTTTTTCTTATTACATTTTCCCCTTCCGGGGGTGTATAAATTACTTCCCCGGTAGTTGTTATTATTTTCGTCCCTGGTGTATTACGTATTCCTGCCGTTGTTTCTTTTATTTTTTGAAATATGCTAATGAATAGATTCGTAGTTAACAGATTTTTTTCCTTTAACTTATTATACCCATCCCATAAAGCTTCTTTATAGCGTAATACTTCTTTGGTCTGTGAGTCAGGTTCCTTGGCCTTTGATGCAAACGCTTCAAATAATTGATCGTTTGTAGTTAACACATTCTCTATTTCTGAACTTGATCTCGCTTCTTGCAAAGGTAAGGTATTTATTAATATCGTTTGGTTAGGAATTGTTTTTGCCATTCCCTTCAGCTCAGCCAATGCCTTATTTGCCCCTATTGCCTTTTTTAAAATTTTACTATTTTCAAGTTCAGCTTTAGGCGGGAGAAGAGGAAGATCGTTGTATGGTTTGTCTCGATTAAACATCTTTCAGCATTTTTTTGCTAAAATTTAGTTATAATTATCGACACATCCAAAAAACGTGTCGATATATTATAAAAATATCGACACGTTATTAAAACGTGTCGATTTCATCGACATATAGAAATAGAAAGTGTCTGGCAGGTGAGCATATTCAACTTTTCATTCTTTTAAAAAAGATCTTATGAAATTTCCTCACAACCCATATAACTAAGAGCAGTACAAGCAGGAAAGCAACAACGGGTAATAAAATTGCCAGAGCAGAAAGTGAAAATGAAGCGCCGGCTTCGGTGGTGGATAAAACAGGATTAGCAATTCCTCCGGTTGTTGTTAAGGAAGTTAATCTTAACAAACCAGTTGAATGTTGAATTGTGCCGGCTATTCCTCCACCTGCAATTATTGCTAGCGACCATTTTAGCAAAGGTGAAAAATCAGCTAAAACCGAACCCATTACTAGTGCGCCTGCAATTACTGATGCAGGACCTGCAATGGTATCTAAAAGATTATCAAACCATGGGAAAAAGTATGCAACAATTTCCACCAGGGATGCGAAACCAAAAGCAATCAGGGCAGGATAAGTGCCAATCCATTCAAATCCTGAAGAAAGATTAACAAATCCTAAGAGTGAAAAAATGCTTAAGACTAAAAACGGAACAAAAATTCTAAATCCGACAGAAGCACTTAATCCTATTCCAATAATAAACGATAAAATAAGTTCGCTATCCATTTTTTGTTTAAAATGGTTAGCCCGGTTTGTTATTCAACCGGGCCAACCAAATATATTTCTTCCTATTAAGGATTAGGAATTTTTATCTTCTGTCCAACATTTATCGCATCAGGATTTGAAAGTTGGTCTGTGTTGGCATTAAAAATCTTCATATACTGATTTGCATCCTTATAATACTTTTTAGAGATTTTGCTTAAACTTTCCCCACTCTCAACGGTGTGAACGTGGAAAAAATCAGAATTAGCAACAGAAATATTAGCTTTAATATCAGAATATTTTTCGCCGCCAACTTCTTTAATCTTATCCCAAACACAATTTTTTTCGTATGGTGTATTTGCTGTCCCGGATAATTTTAAAACGCCTTCTTCTTCAGCAACATTAATTTCTTTTATATTGAGTTCTTGTGCCAAGGCAAGCACCTGGCTGTATTTAACTTGTAATGACATTTACATTTTCCTTTTTTATGAATATTAAATAAATTACTATTTTACCGGGAATGCAATTTTAAGCACTACTCTGTAGCTGGTAATCTTGCCACCTTCAACAGAAGCAAGATGTTTTACTACTTCGAAACCAGTTATTCCCTTTACCGATTTTGAAGCTTTTGCTAATGCTTGCTTAACAGCATTATCAAAACTTTTAGATGAGATTCCTATAATCTCAATAATTTTAACTGCGCCTTCACTTATATGAGACATTATATTTACTCCTTTTATTAGTTGTGAAATTATTAATTAATTTTTCCCTGAAGCAATTTCGTTAAGCCTTTTAATTCGTTCCTCTACAGGAGGATGTGACGCAAACAACTTTTGCAGCCCTCCGCCCAAAAACGGGTTTACAATAAACAGGTTTGAGTGTGCAGGATTTCCGTTTTGTAATGGATTATGTGCAACACCGTTATGCAACTTTGCCAAGGCGCTTGCCAATCCTAGGGGTTTACCACTCAATTCAGCTCCGCCTTTATCGGCAGCAAATTCCCGAACTCTTGAAATAGTCATTCGCACAAACATTGCCACCAATGGGGCAAGGATTAAAACAGGAATCATCAGCAATGGATTTGATCTCTTGGATCCTCTTGCACTTATCATTGCAAATTGAGAAAGCATTGTTATAGCACCTGCAAGTGTTGCTGCAATTGTTCCTGTAAGCATATCACGATTTTTAACATGAGTTAATTCGTGAGCCATCACTCCTGCAAGCTCATCATCGTTTAAAATGTTAAGTATTCCCTGTGTTGCGG
Source organism: uncultured Gammaproteobacteria bacterium (assembly GCA_963753105.1). Classification (GTDB taxonomy): domain Bacteria; phylum Pseudomonadota; class Gammaproteobacteria; order Xanthomonadales; family SZUA-36; genus SZUA-36. Next base: position 423,985 of record CAVWBD010000002.1, on the reverse strand, counting down.
CAACTGCTGCATGTTTAGGATTTCTTCCGGTAGCAAAAGCATTAGGTGATTCCTGCGGAATAACATAGACTTTTGGCATCGGTAAACCGGATTTTGGAATAAGTTCCTGAACAACCCTGTACAACCTGTTTTGCGGAGAAGTTACTTCCTGCGCACGGTATCTTTTAAGAACCATTTTAGCAGAAAACCAATAAGCAAAAAAGTTTGTGCCAGCTGCAAAAATAAAAGCTATAATTGCACCCTCTTTTCCTCCTAGAAGTCCGCCAACAAAAACAAAAAATACGGTTAGAACCGTCATCAAAAAGAATGTTTTAAAATTATTTTTCATTCTTCTTCCTCGAGCTTATTTGTTGCCGCCCAGTAAACCGCCAAGTAATCCACCTAATGGACTAGATGATTTGGATTTTCCACCCAATCCACCAAGAATTAAACCTGCAACATCATCTAAAACAGAACCATCTCCATCCTGATCCAGCAAACCAGCCAAACCACTTGAACCGGTTCCGCTGTCTCTCTTTTTTGTAAGGAATCCTAAAAGAACCGGGGCAAGCATTGGAATTAACTTAGCTACGATACCCGAATCAACACCACTTAAGTTTTTTGATAATATGTTGGTTGCGTCTGAGCCAGCGTTACCAAGTAACCCGCCCAAATTCGGATCGGTTGTTTTGTCATCAAGCTTTTGTTGAAAAAGACCATCCAAATTACCAAGCACGGAAGGATCACCATATTTATTAAGAATATGATCCACACGCTCCTGCCCCCCTCTTTCATCTTTTTGTTTTTTTAACCCGCCCAATATCATCGGCGCAATTACCGGAAGCAGCTGTGAAATTGTTCCTTGGTCAATGTTGGTCTTTTCAGACATTTTCTGGGATACTTCGGACCCCATTGAGCCCATAAACTCTTCTATTAAATTTCCCATTTAATATTCTCCTTAATAAATTATGTTAATATTAGTAAGTGTTTAGCAAAAGTGGATAATCAAAAAATGACTTACGGGAGCTAAATTCAGGAAAGAAAACAATCCTCACTTGTATCTAGAAATAAATATAAAGATTTCAAATGAAAAAGTAAAAGCAATATAAAGAAAGGATTGAGTAAAGAATTGCTAATCGTGCAACAACGTTTTGAAATCAAGTTGATTTTCAAGTAAAAAGACCTCTCCCCCAGGGGAGAGGTATAAAAGAGAATTATTAATTATACATTTTCTCTAATTCGTAAACAGGTTTTATATCAACCGGCAATACGTTTAGTTTTTCCTGCAATAATTTTAACGATGGAGAAAGAACAACATATTTTGCTATTAAATCTTTTGCTGCCTGGTAATCTCCTTTTGCCTGAATCATTAACACCTTCGTGGCAAGTTCTTTAAGTGCGGGGCCCACCTTTTCAAAATTTACTTTTACTCTTTCGGTTTCTTCATTAAATTCAAATCCGCCTTTTTCTATTAAGAAGTTGTATATAATCGCTTCCCCGCCGCCGTGTGCTTCATTTATTCCAAATCTTGTCGAACGGAAAACCCCAGCCAATGCTGTTACCCAGATTTCGTTTTCAAATGATTCGGGGAACACACCTTTTTCAATCATAAAGATGTTGTTGTACATCCCAAGAATGTCAGCTTTACATTCCTCTAATGTTGAATAAGTTTCTTGTAACTCTTTTTTTACCTCGGTTTCATTTCCATCCACAGTTATAAAACCAGGGCCAATACCGTGGGACATTTCGTGCATAAGTGAGTGTGTAAAGAATGAATTGAAAGTGACGTATTCTAGTTGTTCAGGTTCCAAAATAATTTCTGCGATTGGCTTTAGAAGTTTTTCAAATTTTGCTTCCGATACATTTTTAAGCATAACCTTTTTAGAACCTTTTACTTTGCGCACTCTTTCATCATTAGGAAGATTGAAGGCAAGGGTTTGTACACCCGCCTTTGTGTCGCCTGCTGTATAAATTTCGTTCACTACGGCTAAAGGTGATTCGGAGCCTCGTTCGAAATTTTTATGTTCATCCGGAATGGGGAGATGAATTTCCATATCTCTCAAATAACTTTTGAACACCTCCAGCTTTTCACTCTCCGCTATATCTCTTATTGTTAAGAAACATTCGAATGCTGCTTTGAAATTAAAGAGTCCGTCTTCGTATACTTCATAGGGACCAATTACGATTTCTATATCGTGGTCTTTCAAATCCATCCATTTCATATCACTTTCAAAATAATCGTTATTCTGAAAGGCAACAGCGCGGGTGGTTAAATAATCTTTTAATGATTTATTATCAGCATACCCGGCAGCATCAAGAAGAAGTTTTGCAGCTTCATCCAATTTTGCTTTATAATATTCGCTGTAGGGGATTGCAACAAGATTTCCTGTCCCTTCGGGATCTCCATCTCTTCTTATAACTGTAAATTCGGAGGTAAATGTTTTTTCATCTTCAGGGTGATCAGCAATCCATTGTTCAAATTCCTCTTTCGTCATATCTTCGGGATAATAATTTGCTCCCAACGGTTTTTTATCTGTTCCGTAAAACGGGGCATCGTGTTCCAATCTATCAAACGGACCAAACATAATATTAAACAGTTCAAGCTGGTATTTAGCTTCATCTGTATCCTGCATCATAAGATTGGTTTTTATCTCGCTGTTTTTTGAATAAACCTGTTCGAGGAAGAGTTCATCCATTATTTTTGCAGCACGGTAAAGTTTTTCCACAACAATTTTCTGTCTTTCATCTAAATTACTTGCATCATATTTAAGCTCTGTTGGAGCAAACTTTGCAATTTTCTTTTTTAACATTTCCGTTCCTTCGATTCTCTTGTGTAACTCCCTCGCCACGTCTCTTCGGTTTTTTTCCCGCACCCCAAAATTAGAATTATGAAAATATAAATAGTGTTATTAATAAATATTTCATTTGTCTCACCTTTTCTAATTGGATTTAATAAAATGATAAATTTCATATTAAGCGAATGAAATATAAGAAGAATTAGTAATTTTAGATACGGTATTTCTCCACCCATCACAAAATATTACAGTAACTAATTGTTATTCTGCTTAATTTTAGCAATCAATTTTATTACTTTAACTAAAAACAGGTGGAGCTATGAAAAAACTTTTAATTTTACATTCTTCTTACCGGAATTATTTCAACCAGTTTACGCAGACAATTGAGCGAAAACATGTTGAAGATAAATATAAATGGAATCTTGCAGATATCTATCCTTCTGTTGAAGCATGGCAGGCAGATGTTGATATGCTTAACACAGAAGTAGAAAAACTTGCAGAGTTTAAAGGAAAACTTGGCGAAAGTTCTGAGAGCTCTTCTAAAAGCATTAAAAACCGGTAACGATCTTGTTAAAACCCTTTGGCAAGCATGGGTTTATGCAAGCAACTTGAGCAATGAAAATCTTAACATTTCTAGAAAACCAGGCATTGATGCAGCAGATGAGAGCGCTTGGAACAAAGTTTGGTGAAGTTACTGCTTTTATGGAACCTGAAATACTTGAAATTCCAAAAGAAAAAATTGATCAGTTCTTTAACGAAAAGCCGGAACTTGAAAAGATTTCGATATGTATATCGATAACATTCAAAGACTCCGCGATCATACATTAACTGAAGCAGAAGAGAAAATTCTTGCAAGCTTTGGTTTGATTGCCGGAAACCAGAATGAAGTTTACGGAATTTTTAACAATGCAGAAAAACCTTTTCCAAAAGTTACTCTTTCAACGGGAGAAGAAGTTGAATTAACTCCTTCCGCGTATACAAGATATCGCACTGCTGAAAACAGAGAAGACAGAGAAATAGTAATGAAAGCTTTGTTTGAAAGCTACGGTGATTTAAAAATATGCTTGGCGCAAACCTTGGTGGCAAAGTTAAAAAAGATTGGGTTTACGCAAAAAACAGAAAATACTGAATCCTCGCTTGAAGCAGCTTTAAATTCAGATAATCTTCCTGTTTCAGTTTACACAACTTTAATTGAACAGGTTAATAATAATCTTCCAACACTTCACCGTTTTTGGATTTGAAGAAAAGAATGCTTGGTGTGGATGAACTTCATTACTATGATCTTTATGTTCCTCTTGTTGAAAAAGTTGATATGAGCTTTACAGTTGAAGAAGGACAAAATGTTTTGCTTGAATGCTTTAAAACCTTTGGTGAATGAATATGTAACGGTTCTTCAAAAATCTTATGATGACAGGTGGATTGATTATATGCCAACTAGTTGGGAAGAGAAGCGGTGCTTATTCAACGGAGGTGCTTACGATGTTCATCCTTATATATTGATGAACTGGACAGATGATTTTGAATCTGTTTCTACACTTGCACACGAGCTTGGACACACAATGCACAGCTACTTTTCAAATAAAACCCAGCCATTTGCAAAATCAGATTATGCAACTTTTGTTGCAGAGATAGCATCAACTGTAAACGAAAATCTTTTAAATGATTATATGGTTAAAAATGTAAAAAGCTGATGAAGAAAAACTTTACATTCTTGGCAGTTATCTTGAACTTTTAAGAACAACAATTTTCCGCCAAACATCTTTTGCTGAGTTTGAATGGGAAATTCATAAAAAAGTTGAAGCCGGCGAACTCCTATGACCGGTGAAGGATATGTGCGACATTTATTTTGATATTGTTAAAAGATATTACGGACACGATGCGGGGCATTGTGTGGTTGATGATTACATTCAGTACGAATGGTCTTATATTCCTCACTTTTTAGGATATAATTACTATGTATTCCAGTATGCAACTTCTCTTATTTATGGAACAGCTTTCGTAGAAAAAATGATTGAGGATGGGCAACCTGCAGTGGATGCATATTACAATATCTTAAAGGCGGCGGATCGAAATATTCACCTGAATTGATAAAGGATGCGGGAATTGATCCAATGTCTCCCGAACCTGTTGCTCTAACAATGCAAAAGATGAATAGTGTTATGGACCAGATGGAAGAGATATTAAATAAAATGGGTAAGTAAAATAGTTTCTTTAAGGGACTGTCATGTTTAAACCATGACAGTCTTTTATTTTCTCCTCGCAAAATACGCTTCATATCTCTGAAGTGTTATTTAAAAAACTCCTTTCCTTCTTTTACTATTAACCCAAATTGTGTTATTATTACCTATCATATTTAAGGTAAAAGGATTTGGATAATGTTCAATTAATAACCGTGTTGCTAGTTATCGGTGGTGGGATAATAATATGTTTTCCTATCTATTACACCTTTAAATTACTGAGATTTATTAAAACAAGTAAATACATCTCATACTGGAAGTTTCTATTAAGTTTAATGGTTTTCTTCTGCCTATCTTATTTTGTTGTAGCCGGTATAATTATTTTGGGCGATGTAAGTTTCGTTTATGCACTTACCGGCCTAATATTTTTCTATGTTGCATTTTTCGTTTATCTAATGGTGTGGACCGGGAAAAATACAATAGAAGACCTGTTGAATACAACCGTTTCCAAAAATTATGTTGAGAACATAATAAAATCTATGGCAGACACTCTTATTGTAATAAATGCAGATAAGAATGCAACAATTAAAACAATTAATAATGCTGCGGTAAATTTACTTGGTTATGAGAGGCCAGAATTAGTTGGTAGTTCGATTGATAGTATTCTAGATAGTTCAACTTTAGAATCAGTTAAAAAGGAAACCGTTAGTGATTCTAAGCAATTATTAAAAGTTGAAACTAACTATAGAACAAAGTCAGGAGAAGAAATTCCGGTTAGTATTTCGGCAACTGTTTTAAAAAACACGCATGGTGAAATTGAGGGTGCTATATATGTTGCGCGGGATATAAGACTGCAGAAAGAAGCTGAACAAAAAATTAAAGAATATGTTGAACAGTTAAAACAACTGAATGCAAACAAGGACAGGTTTTTTTCAATCATTGCTCACGATCTTCGCAACCCGTTTACAGCAGTACTGGGCTTTTCAGATATTTTGGCAAAGGATGCTGACAAAATGGATGGGAAAACAATAAAAGAGTTTTCATCTAATCTCTATTCTCAATCTAAAGCCATTTACGATTTATTGGAAAACCTACTCGAATGGGCCCGCATACAAACCGGAAGTGTGAAATTTAATCCTGTAAACATCGATTTAAATAGATTTGTAAATGAAGCAACTGGTATTTACAGTAGTCTAGTAAACCAGAAGAAGGTTGATCTGAATATTGACTGTGATCCCGGAATTAAGGTATTTGCAGATAAAAATATGCTATCCACCGTTTTTAGAAATTTAACCTCCAACGCAATCAAGTTTACAAACGAAGGCGGAAGTATTTTAATAGATGCAAAGGAGATTGATGATAAATTTGTTGAAGTCTCAGTTAGGGATAACGGGGTTGGAATTCCTTTAGATGACCAGGAAAAACTGTTCAAAATAGATGAGCATCTTTCAACTAGGGGGACTAGTAACGAGGAAGGTACAGGTTTGGGTTTAATTCTTTGTAAAGACCTGGTTAATAAAAACGGCGGGAAAATTAATGTGGAAAGCGAGGCGGGAAAGGGAACAACTTTTAAATTTACTGTCCCAAAATCAAGTTGAGTAACAATGATGTTTTATTGTATGGGGAATAAAATACAGCTTGTGTTCATTCATCAAATAATTTAAATCTTATCCTCAAAACACCATCATTAAAACTTGTAGAGTTTATGTTAAACCTTCCTATCTCTTTTGTGTGCGCAACATGTAGACCGCTGCAGGGGCAGGTATCGTAATCACCTATTTTAATAATTCTTATTTTATCTCCTGAATCATCCGGTAATTTCGTAAGATTACATTTTCTATTTGCATCATCCCTTGTAATTAATTCTTCAACAACCTGCAGGTCCCTTTGGATTATGTTGTTAACTTTCAGGTTTATTTCTTCAATTTCATTTTCTGTAAGATTTCTTTCAAAATGATAATCGCATTTGGATTTTTTCTTTTCAATATGGTTGTTGAATGATCTTCCGCAGCCAAACATCCTTACCATTGTTTGGTTAAGTATATGTTCAGCAGAATGCATTTGAGGGTGGTACTGTTTATTTGATTTTATGTTCATACAATTTTTTGTTTATGTTTCAACAAATAATTATCTGTTACAATTTATATAATTTATTACTTTTAGTATTGTCTATTGTATTAATTTATTGATATACTCGCATCTAAATTATAAAGGTAAAAAAATGAGCACAAAAAGAATTAAAACATTTAACTACTTAATACCCGGTATAGTTTTCTCTCTGGGAATAGTTTTTATCATTAGCAGTCTTTTTTTTGCAGGGAACGAACCTGCAGAAGATTTTCCACAGGGCTATCGTATTATCACTCCTGAAGTTCCCGGTTACCTTGTATTTGCAGGCGAAAGAGTTCCAACAGAGAATTATGAAGTATTTGAAAGAATTGAGAGGGAATTTATTGTAAACACATACTGGCATTCTGCAACTTTGCTGGCAATTAAAAAAGCCAACAGATGGTTCCCGGTAATAGAACCCATCCTTAAAGCAAATAATATCCCCGATGATTTTAAATACCTTTGTGTTGCCGAAAGTTATTTAAGCAATGTAATTTCTCCAGCCGGCGCAACCGGTTTCTGGCAGTTTATGAAAGAGACCGGGAAGATATACGGGCTTGAAATAAGAAACGAGGTAGATGAACGATATAACCTGGAAAAATCTACAGTTGCTGCCTGTAATTATCTTAAAGATGCTTACCAAATGTTCGGAACGTGGACAATGGCTGCTGCCTCGTATAATATGGGTACAAATGGAGCTGGAAACCAGATGCAAAGACAAAAAACTAACAACTACTACAATCTTGTTCTGAATGAAGAAACTTCGCGTTACATGGCGCGTATTGTTGCACTAAAATATGTTATGCAAAATCCAACAAAATATGGATTTGATTTGAAACCTGATGAATTATATCATCCTTTAAAATACTTCGAGGTGAATCTTGATAGTTCTGTAACTGATTTTGCAGACTTTGCAGCACTTTATAATATCAACTATAAAATTCTAAAAATGTACAATCCCTGGCTGAGGGATAACTACCTTAAAAATGATGGGGGAAAGAACTACAAAATAAAATTACCCGAGAAAGGAAGCATAGAAATAATCAATTAGAAAATGGAATTAATATTCAAACAGATTATCTACTGATTGCTTATAGTTTTATTCTACTTATTACTAATCAGATAGGAGATCTATCGTACCGGTACTGTTACCGGGGTGCAGCCATAATACTAGCGAAGAAGTATCACTATAAAAATTTACTATCCAGTCTGCAGTGTTTGTAAAGTTTGTATCGAGAGATTTTCCCAGGCAGAAGAAACATATCAATCTTAGATTCGGGGTTTGCAGATCTGAAAGATATTACATCACTCCTTAAAAGCATCTGGTTTAAAACCTGCGGGCTGTCATCATAAACTGCTGAGGTACTAATTGAAACCGTTGCCAGTGTACCGAATACAGTTTCCATAATATCTCTGGCAGTATTATTTTTAATAAAGGAAAGCATAGTATTAAAATTTACCGGGGACTTATAGGATCTGAACCAATAACTGGTACATAAAACTGGTTCGCATCAGGTGGGTTTGCCAAAGCAACAGAATCAGATTGAACAACATAAACAAATGCACTTACCGAGCTGGTATTAAGTAGATCTATTTTACCTTCGGTATCTACTTCTCTTCCATAAATTGCTGATAGTTCCGCATCAGAAGCAAAATTGCTTTTGGCGGTGTTAATAACTGCACCAATTTTTTCTTTTGCAGTTATTTTTTCAACGGCTATCTCATTTACTAATTCATCAACATTGCAGGAAAGTAGAATGAAAACAATAAATGCCAGTAATGTGATAATTGTCTTTTTCATAAATTTCTTTCACGATTTTTATAAATTATTTCTGGTAATTGAGTTTAATTTCGATGCCAGTAACTCTTCTCTAAATCATTACAATATCTTAAAAAAATGGGGGACACTAGTATAGCCAATTGTTAAAATGTCCGCTTAATTAAACTTAAGTGTAAAAATTTATTCGGGCAATGCAGAGATTTGGTGGTATAATTGTATCAGTTGACTGATTGGAAATCGGGAACAAGAATTACCTGTTCTACCTCCCAAACAAACTCGGTATGTTAAGTTTCAACTTTATGCTTTTGTATAGAACCTCCCAGCAGAATCCCGATAGCATCAACGAGGTTTTTCCGCATTAAGAAATGGACCAACATCTAAATCGGACTTTTCTTCAGTATAACCTTCCTCAACTTTACTAACCGCTTCATTTTCTTTAACTATGTCTGCGCTTAGCATCCATTTGGTTTCTTTCCGGTTCTCCGAATTAACGGTCCAGCTGTTACACGTTAATCGAGCGGATGTTATTTTGGGATACTGCCAGGAGGATAGGAGGCAATTTAATTCTTTTGACCTCTCCCCTGGTAAAATATTTTTTGATTCCTTTTCCAACTCAACCTTAATTAATTAATGATACAATCCCGAAGGATTAATAAAACGGTTAATTAAACATTGCCTGTACGCTTGCCAGGTTTTTAATCACTTCCTCAACTTTTTCAAATTCCTCGGACTTACTAAAGAAATAATCCCCGCCAAGCTGGTAGCATTTATTTTTATATTGCTCTTGAGGGAAATTAGTAAGCACCAGCACTGTAGTTGAAGGTTGGGTTCTCTTTATTTTTTTAAGTACTTCAATTCCACTTTCACCAGGAATTCTGATATCCAGTGTAACAACATCCGGTTTCAGTTTATTTACCATATGTATTGCTTCGATAGAATTAGCGGCTTCACCAGCAATTTCCACCCCGGTAATACCGGATAGCATTTCGACAATTCTATCTCTAACAACAATAGAATCATCTACAATTAGTATTTTCATAATCAGATGTTTCCTAAATAGAATAAAAAAATGATTGTGTAGATAGATAGATAGTATCATTTCTCCAAAAGTTCGGAACATTGCCGGTGTTTAGAAAATCAGAATAAGTAAAACCGCTTGGTGCATAATACGGGGAAGCCCATCTTGCTGCTGTAATATCAACTCCCTGTGCATTGAGCACGCCGGAATATAATATCAGAAGTGATAGAATGATCAGATATAAGTACGTTGATTTCCATGCTTGTATGCTCATTAGTATCTCCTTATCCTTCTCCAAACGTATGTTAATCCGGATGCCGGATTCTGTGCACTATTACTTTATAAAGAACAGACTATAGACCTAAGTCTATAGTCTGTTAGATGCTCCCCTGCCCTGAGACAACTCAGGTCTCACATTTAACTTAAGAACTAAATAGGATAACAGGTATAGGAGAGTAACTGATTTTTTTGTAGTGAGAACTCTTACAAATATTTGATATGCTTAACAATTGCGGTGGTGTGGGCGTTAAAACCAGTTTACGCTAAAAAACTATTTTATCAATTTATTCTGCATGGCATAAAGGGTTAGTTCAGTTCTGCTTTTCATGCCCATTTTATCATATATTCTGGATCTGTAGGTGCTTACAGTTTTAACGCTTAAAGAAAGTTCATCTGCGATATTTGTAATAGTCTTGCCAACAGCTATCATTGCAAATACTTCATATTCCCTGTCGGAGAGCAGCTCGTGCGGATGTTTATCGCCAAAATTATCTACTAACTTATCCGCAATCGATTGGGTAATATATTTATGACCGGAAAGAATTTTTTGAATTGCCTTTACCAGTTCTTCCGGCGCACTGTCCTTTGTAATATAGCCGGAAGCCCCACCCTTAAGTGCTCTTAACGCATATTGTTCCTCGGGGTGAATGCTAAGAATTTAATACAGGCAGCTTTGGTTTACGATCTCTAATTTCTTTAAGTGCCTGTAAACCGCTTTGTCCGGGCATAGAAATATCCAGTACTACAAAATCAAAATTTTCATTTGTTATTCTTTCAATTAACGCCGGACCGTTATCAACTTCTTCAACTACTTTTACCCCGGACATTTCCATGAGTATCTGTTTTAGTCCTTTACGCACAACAGCATGGTCGTCGGCTATAATAATTTTCATGAAACTTACCCAGTCATAAATTCTAATTCGAGCTTATCAATCGAATATAAGGTTTGAAAAAGTTTTAACCTTATCTTCACACCTTGAAAACGATCTGTGGAAAGATAGCAGGAAGATAGTTGTATTATATTCCATTTACAATTCGACGGTTGGCTAAAGGAATTATTATGTGAAGTGAAATTCTAACTTTCCGCCTTAATAATTAAAAACATAGCAACAATCATTTTGCTGGTCGCTCCTACGGGCGTCCAATAATCGCGAGCAGCAAAGCTGCTCCCTCCTACAGGGTTTGAATCGCGACCGGCTATGCCGGCTCCTCCCACAGCCTGTTTCTCGAATTTGATAAAAAACTTGATCCTGATGCTAATGGGCACTAGGATTTTCAGCGCTATCCAAAAATGAACGCCACCCTCTGTTTAAGAAGAAGTAAGAAAACGAGGTTGTAATGAAGAACCAATACTTCGGCGATATTAACGATTACCGCAAATACGGCCTGTTACGCGCAGTCCTCCAGGCCAGCGGTGTTCGAATGCTGGTTGCATGGATGCTCACGCCTGATGATGGAAGTACGGACGGGAAGTTCGTTTCCTACCTGCAAAACCCCGCTAAATGGTCACGTTATGACCCTTTCCTGTATGCCAAGCTCAAGGGGCTTTTGGCAGAAGACCGCAAACGTGAAGTCAGGCTGATCGAGAGAACGGGATTACTGCCGGGTGCGGAATATTTCGCTGCGAAGGTACCCGAATCGGAGCAGGGCCGTGGTGAGTGGCTAACTGCACTTTTGGATGCAGCTGAGAACAGTGATTTCATTTTTCTTGATCCGGATAACGGCTGCGAGGTGAAGTCGAGGCCCTACGGTGCAAGGTACTCTTCAAAATACCTGTACTGGCGCGAAGTCGAGGCGCTTTGGGAGCAAGGTAAATCCCTGTTGATTTACCAGCACTTTATCCGTGAGAAACGGGCTGATTTTGTGCAGCGCATGTTAAGGCTGCTGAAGGAGTCCACACCGGACTCATGTGTCGAGGCATTTGCTACCCCGCATGTTGTTTTCCTGATGGCGCTGCAGCCACATCACCTGCATTTTCACAAGGCGATACTCGATACGCTGAAAAGAGGGTGGCAGGGTGAGATCGTTCACCGGAAAATGGCTTCAGCCCGGCGCTTTGTAAAGCCAGTGGTTGCACGGCGGTTTCAGCCGGTAAGGCCGCGTTAGCAAAATTCAATTGCGGCGGGACGCTGCTCCCACAGGTGAGAATTCCTACAAGTTAATAGAGTGCTCGCTGATATTCGTTGGTGATTGGCTCACGCATATTCAGGCAATGAAATTGCCACCTTCAAAGATATACGGCAATGCCGTATACTAGATAATGTTCAGTTTTGTTGAAACACGGTTGTTCTCACGACTGGTTCAGGAATATTTGACGGACCAGGAATATGGCCAGCTGCAAGCAGCGCTGATTAATAATCCAGATGCCGGTAAGGTTGTTCGTGGTTCTGGAGGCGTGAGAAAACTCCGGTGGGCGGCGAAAGGCCTTGGCAAGCGTGGTGGATATCGGGTTATTTACTTTGTTCGCCATTCTGCAGATGTTATTTGGATGCTTACGATTTACCCAAAGAGTGTGACTGATGCAATTCCCGGACACGTGCTAAAGAAGATTCGCGAGGAAATAGAGTGTGACTGAAAACAGAGACATCGGGTCTGAAATCTTGCATGGCATACGTGAACTCAAAAAAGGCAAGAAAGGACGAATTCTGAATGTTCCTTCGGTGGCAGAAGTGAGGCGAAAGACCGGGCTGTCCCAGTCGAAGTTTGCCGCATTGCTTGGTGTATCAGTGCGCACGCTCCAGGACTGGGAACAGGGGCGGCGGATGCCATCCGGGGCAGCACGTACCTTGCTGTTAATCGCCGACAAGAATCCATTAGCACTCTTGGAGGTTGCCTGATATTGAAACGAGGCATTGCTTCCACAGAATTTGAATCGCGACCAGCGGAGCTGGTCCCTCCTACAGGGTGCCGCGTCCACAAGAACGAAATCGCGACCAGCGGAGCTGGTCCCTCCTACAGGGTGCCACGTCCACAAGAACAAAATCGCGACCAGCGGAGCTGGTCCCTCCTACAGGGTGCCGCGTCCACAAGAACGAAATCGCGACCAGCGGAGCTGGTCCCTCCTACAAGGTGCCGCGTCCACAAGAACAAAATCGCGACCAGCGGAGCTGGTCCCTCCTACAGGGTGCCGCGTCCACAAGAATGAAATCGCGACCAGCGGAGCTGGTCCCTCCTACGGGGTGCCGCGTCCACAAGAACGAAATCGCGACCAGCGGAGCTGGTCCTTCCTACGGGGTTTGAATCGCGACCAGCGGAGCTGGTCCCTCCTACAAAAGAAAATGGATTCCGGATCGCGCTGCGCTTGTCCGGAATGACGATGGTTTGCGCTAAAGTATTGTCCCAACAGGTGCGAAAATCTGCTTTTCCCCGGGCTAAAATTCGGGCAAAGTAAGCACCAGAATTAAGCTCTCCAACCCTTATTGACCGGAGCCGTTCAATGACACTCGCATCCGCCATCGTTTTGCTGTTTTTGGTCATCGATCCGTTTGGAAATGTGCCGTTTTTCGTCTCGGCCCTGGACAAGGTGGCACCCGAGCGCCGGCGACGCGTGGTTATCCGCGAACTGCTGATCGCCTACCTGGTGATGGTGGTCTTTTTGTTTTTCGGTGATCCGCTGCTGCGCGTGCTCGGTATCTCGAACCCGGCGCTGACCATAGCCGGTGGTGTGATCCTGTTTTTGATCGCGTTGCGCATGGTGTTTCCCATGCGTGGACGCGATGCTGAAGAAATCGATGGCGAACCTTTCATCGTTCCGCTGGCAATTCCATATGTTGCAGGGCCATCGGTGCTGGCGATGGAGTTGCTTTTGATGAGTGATGAGCCGGATCAATGGCCAAGCTGGCTGCTGGCTGTCACCGTCGCGTGGGCGGCGTCCGCGGTCATCGTCCTGTTTGGCAGCCAGATCGTCGAACGCCTGGGGCGGCGTGGCCTGATTGCCATCGAGCGCCTGATGGGAATGATACTGGTCGCAATTGCAATCCAGATGTTTTTAACCGGGGCTGATATTTACCTGGGCCGGGCTTAGACCCGGCTCTGTATGATTCCAGGGGAATACATCTTTCCCTATTGTGGCGGCGCCAAAAAACACGTACGGTTTTACTACACCGTTTAAATCACTGATTTCGGGGGATGTTAGCCAGTAGTGAACAAGGTTAAAAAGGGACAGGATATGGCCATCCGCGTGGCAAGGGAAACCTTGGGCCAGATCCTGAACCCGTTCAAATTACCGGACTGGCTGCCGGAAATAAAAAACCGCAATGTGTTACGGGCCGATTTCATCGCCGGCCTGACGGTAGCGCTGGTGTTGATTCCGCAGTCCATGGCCTATGCGCAACTCGCTGGCTTGCCGGCCCATTACGGCCTTTACGCTTCACTGATGCCACCGATGATCGCTGCATTTTTCGGCTCTTCGCGGCAATTGGCCACAGGCCCGGTGGCGATGGTTTCATTGATGACCGCAGCCGCGCTGGAGCCCCTGGCGACAGCAGGCGGCGAGGCTTTCATCGGCTACGCTTTGCTGCTTTCCCTGATGGTCGGTCTATTCCAGTTGACCATGGGTATGTTCCGGCTCGGTGTGCTGCTGAACTTCCTGTCCCACCCGGTGGTGCTGGGTTTTGTCAACGCCGCCGCCATCATCATCGCAACCTCCCAGCTTGGCAAGATTTTCGGCGTCAACGCGGAGAAGGGCGAGCACCACTACGAGTTCGTGGTCAACACCATCAGGGCGGCCATGGAGCAGACCCACTGGCCGACTTTATTCATGGCGGTGCTCGCCTTCACCATCATGGTCGAGGTGAAACGCTACAGGCCCAAATACCCCTTCGTGCTGATCGCCGTGGTCGCAACCACGATCCTGGCCTGGATGCTCGGTTTTGAGCAGCACCGCACCGTTAACCTGGACCAGATTGCCAATCAAAAAATCCGGGTTGCCCTGGTCTATGACGTGGTGGAAACAAAGCGTCTGACCAACCTCGAGGAAGAGTACATCGCCGCGCAAAAGACCTTTACCGAAAAAGAAGACAGCGTTGATATGGAGAGCGAGCAGTTGCTGACCGAGCGCCAGCAGTTGGAGCTGATCCGGTTCCGCATTGAGTTGCTGAACGAACAGGTCGAGTTGCATCACAAGGAACTGTTCAACATACCGCTGTACATGGTTGGCAAAGACGAGCAAATGAAGCTCTTCACCCGGCCGGAATTGCAAAGCGCCATCGGCAGTGACAACCCGATCTTTGGCCAAAGCTGGTTCATCAGGAGCTATAGAAACGATGTCGTGGAGTTGCAGGCCGGCGGCCAGGTGATCGGCAAGATTCCCAGGGGCCTGCCCGGGTTCCGTCTGCCCTCGTTTGACTGGGGCGCCTTGAGCCACCTGGTCAGCGCTGCGATCGCCATCTCGCTGATCGGCTTCATGGAGGCGATTTCCATCGCCCGGGCCCTGGCAGCGAGAACCCGGCAGAACCTGAACGCCGACCGTGAACTGATCGGACAGGGCATGGGCAATATCTTCGGCGCATTCTTCCAGGCCTACCCGTCGTCAGGCTCGTTCTCCCGCTCGGCGGTCAATTTCAACGCGGGTGGGAAAACCGGCTTTTCCTCGGTGATCACCGTGGTCATCGTGGCCCTGTTCCTGCTGTTGTTCACACCGCTGCTCTACTACCTGCCACAAGCGACGCTGGCCGCAGTCATCATGATGGCCGTTGGCGGGCTGATCAGCGTCAAGCCGTTTATCCATGCCTGGCAGACCAACCGGCACGATGGCGTCGTGGCCCTGGTGACTTTTGTATTTACGCTGGCATTGGCCCCGGAACTGGAAATGGGCATCCTGTTCGGCATGTTGCTGTCGCTGGTGCTGTTGCTGTTCCGCATCATGAAACCACGCATCATCTTTCCGCCTCACCCGGAATACCTGCTGCCGCCGGAGGCCGTGGCGGCGGGCATCATCAGTGACCGGCGTATCGTGCGGATGCGTTTCGAAGGCTCCCTGGTATTTGCCAATGTTGCCTTTTTCGAAGAACAGGTCCAGAAATTGCTGGCCACCACGCCGGAGCTGAAAGTATTGATCATCGACGGTGTTTCCATCAACGAGGTGGATGCATCCGGCGAGGAAATGCTGCGTGAAAATTACAAGCGCCTGACGGAGGCCGGTGTTTACGTGCTGTTTGCACGATTCAAGACACCCATCATGCAGATATTCAAACGCTCACATATGTACGATGACATCGAGCGGAAAAACTTCTATCGCAACCCGACCAACGCCTTTACACGGGCCTGGAACCTGCTGGTTGATGAAAAGGAAAAACCTGACGAAGAGTGACAGAAATGCCTTCAAGTTGGCAAAAGGTCTTTAACCATACGCGATAGTATGTAAGATATGACAAGTACCTTTTAACATTGCCCAGCAGAGAGGGATACCGTGATTCTCTTAAACCCCCAAAAGTACCAGCGCGAGGACTCGGACGACCGGTCCCGCGAGATCATGCAGAAAACCATCCAGTTCTTCGAGGACAGGGGACTGGCAAAACTGAAGGAAGATTTTCACGAGCGGACCTGGTACGCGGACTTCATCGACTTCATGGCGGAAGAGCAAGTCCTCGCCACGATGATGACCAATGCGGATAACGGTGACGCGGATGCGCGCTGGGATACCTCACGCGTCTGCGAGTTTGCCGAGATACTGGGTTTTTATGGTCTGTGCTACTGGTACGTCTACCAGGTTTCGGTGCTGGGAATCGGGCCGGTCTGGATGAGTGACAACCCGGCCATGAAGAAGCTGGCGGCGCAATACCTTGAAGACGGCGAGATTTTCGCCTTTGGCCTGTCTGAAAAAGAACACGGCGCTGATATTTACACCACCGACATGGTGGTCACGCCAAAGGGCGACGGTAGCTACAGTGTCTCGGGTGGCAAGTACTACATCGGCAACGCCAACCAGGCGCGCATGGTATCCACCTTTGGCAGGATGGCGGATACCGGCGAATACCTGTTCTTTGTTGCGGACTCCCAGAAAGACGGCTTTGAACTGGTCAAAAATGTCGTCAACAGCCAGTCCTACGTTGCCGAATTCGAGTTGCGGGATTACCGGATCACCGATGGAGAAATCCTGGCCAGGGGCGACGAGGCCTTTTATACCGCGCTGAACACCGTCAATGTGGGCAAGTTCAACCTCGGCTGGGCCTCCATTGGCATGTGCACCCACGCCTTTTACGAGGCCATCGACCACGCCTCCAACCGCCGGCTGTACAACAAGCACGTGACGGATTTTCCGCATGTGAAGAGAATGTTCACGGACGCCTGGGCAGCGCTTGTTGCGATGAAGTTGTTTGCGCTGCGCGCCTCGGATTATTTCCGTTCGGCATCGGCCGATGACCGCCGGTATTTGCTCTACAACCCCATGGTGAAGATGAAGGTCACCACGCAAGGCGAGGATGTCATCAACCTGCTTGTGGGACGTGATCGCGGCCAAGGGTTTTGAAAAAGACATGTATTTTGAAATGGCGGCGATCGATATCCGCGCGCCTGCCCAAGCTGGAGGGCACCGTGCACGTGAACATGGCGCTGGTGGTCAAGTTCATGCGCAACTATTTCTTTGCCCCGCAACACTACGAGGATATCCCGCAACGCCTCGATGCTGCCGATGATGCTTTCCTGTTCAACCAGGGCCCGGCCCATGGTTTGGGCAAAATCCGCTTCCATGACTACAACGCGATCTACGACAGCTTTGATTTTCCGAACCTGGCAGTTTTCAAGCAACAGGTCGCATTGTTCAAGGAAGCGTTGGTGGCTGCACCGGCGACTGCGGAGCAGGCCAAAGACATCGATTTCCTGCTGACCGTCGGTGAGCTTTTCACGCTGGTCGTGTACGGGCAGCTGATCCTGGAAAATGCCCGGATTTACGACATCCCAAATGAGGTGCTGGACCAGGTCTTTGATTTCATGGTTCGGGATTTCTCCCGCTTTGCACTGGAATTCCACAACAAGCCATCGAGCACCGAAGCCCAGATGGAATATGCCCGCCGGATGATCCAAAAACCGGTGGTTGACGAGGACCGCTATCAAAAAGTGTGGCAGGAACACGTGTATGCCATGAAAGACCAATACCAGATGAATCCCTAGGGTTTTTTATACAATACACACGACCAGGTGTCAGAGGAATTAACCGTGTACGACTTGCTGAGAGACCTCACCCGGCGTCCGGAACCCTTCGCCCGCTACACCACGAAGGAACTATGGACCCGGCCTCATATCGCGCAGCAAATGCTGGCGTTTCATCTCAACCAGGAAACCGACCTGGCCTCACGCCGCATAGGCACCATTGATGAGACCGTCAACTGGATCGATTTCCAGCTGAGTCTTCCCGGCAAGCGTCTGTGTGACCTGGGTTGTGGGCCGGGGCTGTACGCCAAGCGGTTTTCGGACTGTGGCGCCAAGGTAACGGGCGTGGATTTCTCGGCTCACTCGCTGGAGTACGCCAGGCACCAGGCAAAAATAGACGAGATGGACATTCGCTATGTCGAGGCAGATTACCTCGCCGATGAACTGCCCGGTGGTTTCGACATCGTTAGCCTGATTTACACTGATTATTGCGTGCTTTCACCCGTGCAAAGGGCAAGCCTGCTGGGCCGGATTCGCGGCATGCTCGAGCCCGGCGGACAGCTGGTGATGGACGTGGCCGGCACGGGGTCTTTTACCGGCAAAGAGGAGTGCACAAACATCGAGTACCGCCTGATGGGTGGGTTCTGGGCAGAGGGTGACTATATCGGCATACAACGCAGTTATGTCTATCCCGAAGAGCAGTTGTCACTGGACCGTTATTTAATCATCGAACCGGATGAGGCCTGGCAGATATTTAACTGGTTCCAGCATTTCACTCCGCAGAGCCTGCAGGCGGAGCTGAGTGCTGCCGGTTTTACGCTTGATCAAATGGCGGGTGATCTGACCGGCACACCTTTGAAATCGGATGGTGATTTGATTGGCGTAATCGCAAGCGCGCCCGGGCCGGCAGCGGCAGGATAGGAGGATACCACCGTGGATTTGCACAATACCTACGAAGACCAGCTTCGCGCTACTGCCTACAATGAATTGGACTTGGGCGGCACCTATGAACTGGTATTCCGAAATTTGCCCGGTTTACTCAGGCAGCATGCGCAGGGAAATCGTGCGCTGGATTTTGGCTGCGGGACGGGCCGTTCGACCCGGTTTTTGCAAGGCCTGGGATTTTCAACGACCGGCGTTGATATTTCCGCCGAAATGGTGGAGTTTGCCCGTCAACACGAACCCGGGGGAAACTACAGGGTTATCGAAGATGGTAATTTCCAGTCACTGCCCGTGGGTGAATATGATCTCGTACAATCGGCCTTTACCTTCGACAATATTTCGGGTCGTGAGCGCCGGGCCCGGATTCTTGGCGGACTGGGAAAATTGCTCGCTGATGGTGGAATCCTGGTCAATATCGTTTCAACACCAGATATCTACAGGCACGAGTGGGTGACTTTCTCCACCCGGGATTTCCCCGAAAATGCCCATGCCCGGGGCGGGGACGTGGTGAAAATCGTCACAACAGATTATTCCGATGCCCGCCCGGTGGAGGATGTCCTGTGGACACACGAGGATTACCTGCAACTGTTCGAAGCGTCCGGCCTGGAAATGGTGTCCGTTGAACGACCGCTTGCGGTGGGCGATGAGGGCATTGCCTGGAAAAGCGAGACTCAGATCGCACCATGGGCGATCTACATACTGAAAAAATCCCTGTAGGAGGGAGCAGCTTTGCTGCTCGCGAATAATCGCGACGTAAACGTCGCTCCCACAATAATTCCACTCCCGCAGGTGTTTTTGCGACTAAAGCAATCGCGCCCAGATTGGTCTTGAGATCAGCAAGGCCAGGAACATGGCCGCCGGCGCCCATTTCTTTTTACCCCACAGGAATCTGAACTGGTGGCGGAGAAACGGGGTTGATAAAAAGGCATCGGCGAGCGCGATGGACTCACTGGCGTTAACGGCCTTGAGTTCATCAGGCGTGCTGCCGCCCCTGTAGCTGCGCCCGGCACCTGCTGTGATCCAGTCCTGCGCAATTCGCTGCGCTTCGTCCATCAATCGCTCATGCGGGACGGCCCACTGGATCAGACCCGCTTCCAGTGCCTCGGCGGCGTCCGGCTTCCAGCCCTCTTCGAAGAGCATTTTCGCGGCATTTTCCTCGCCCATCAGGCGCGCAAACTGCACACTGGAGCAGCCTTCCGGTGGTATTTTCAATACACCAAACGGTGTTGAGAAAGTGGCTTTTTCCGATGCGATGATGCCGTCACACAGGGTTGCGGAGGTAACGCTGGCCCCGATGGCCGGTCCGTTGACGGCAATGAGAATGGGCTTGGGGAAATCAAGGAAGGCCTCGAACAAGGCCTGGTTGTTCTGCACGATCAGGGCGTGCAACTTGCGCGGGTGGTCGAGTTTCAGCGTTGCGGCCAGGTTGACCCCCGCGCAGTAATACGGGTCTGCGCCGGTCAGTATTAACACCCTGGTTTCATCATCACCGGCTGCGGTGACAAGAGCGTGTTTGAGCGCAGCCATCATCTGCATGGTCCAGCCATTCAAACGCGCGGGCGTGTTCATGGTCAGGGTGGTTACCCCGTCACGCTTGTGCCTGAGGATCAGGTCGGCAGTTGGCCGGCCCGTTTCAGCACTCATTGTCATTGTGGTTCGTCACTGCGAGCAAACGGGCAGCTTTGCTGTCAATCATCTTCCGAGTGAACCTCGACCTGGCAATCGCCATCAGCGGATACGCGCACCTGGATCTCGATAGGGCAACAACATACCTCGCAATCCTCGAAATACTGCTGCTCCTTTATCGAGCGGTCCACCAGGAAAGTGATTTCTTCACCACAATACGGGCAAGAGATCGTAGTTTCGTGCAGTACGTTCATCGCCCTTGAATTTTACCTCAAAATTCTATGTAGAATCGGTAACTCACCGCGAATTGCGACCAAGCGCACCAATCCCTTCTATAATTCCAGACAGTATGGAAACAGGAATCCGTTAATGCAGCCAATAAACCGTCTTTTTATCAAGGCACCGCTTCTGCTTATTGCATCCAGCTTCGCCCAGTGGACATTCGCGGCAGAATTGCCCGATCTTCCCGAGGCTTTCGATGCCGGCTGGATGGGTGAGAAGACCTGCGAGTTATTGTATGAAACGGAATCCTTGCGGGTTGGTCGTTGCACATTTCCGCCTGGCATCGGTCATGAGAAACACTACCACTATCCGCATTTTGGCTATGTCCTGGAGGGTGGATTACTGCGCATAAGGGATGAGGCTGGCGGGGTTCAAGAGCGCCAAACCATTACCGGCAAAAGCTGGTCAAGCAGCGAAGTGACGGTTCACGAAGCGCTTAATATTGGTGATACGACCACCAGTTACCTGATTGTCGAGCCCAAGTTGTAGGAGGACCACTCCAGCGAGCGTAGAATCGCGAGCAGCAAAGCTGCTCCCTCCTACAGTTCTTGCGCTAATGCAGGTGCGATTGGTATCGCTGGCCGCGATTGATCGCAACGCAAACATCGCCCCAGGTTCCGCATTATTCAGGTAACGCAAACTCGCTGAAATGATCCTGCAACCATTCCCGGAATACGACGACTTTCGGTAAGTCGAAGTAGTGCGGTGGCGCCACGAAGTAGGTGGACCAGCCTGCCTTGACTACCGTGTCGATCGGGCGTACCAGGCGCCCAGCCTCGATGTCACGCGCCACCAATGACCAGCGGCTCAGCGCGATGCCTTGCCCTTGTTCGGCGGCCATCAAGATGCTGATCGAATCATCCAGCTTTGACCAGCGGCTGACACGGGTGCTTTTGCCCATTTTGCGAAACCAGGGCTCCCACATGCGGCTTTCCACGTGCAGGAGTTTATGCTTCAAGAGATCGCCAGCTGACTTTATGGGGCCAATTTTGTCAAGCAATTGCTGAGAACACACCGGCAGTATCCAGTCGTCCGCGAGTTTCAGAATCTCGAGGCCCGGCCACTTGCCCCTGCCAAAACGCACGGCGGCGTGCATGTCGGTTTGATCGAAATCCACCTGTGCATTATCGACGTGGATACGCAGGTCGATATCCGGTTCCGCGCCGTAGAAATCCACCAGGCGCGGCATCAGCCATTTCTGCAGGAAAGACGGCATCATGCTGATGTTCAGCACCCCTTCCGAACGGTCCTGGCTGACCACTTCTACCGCCTGGCGCAGTTCTGCCAGGCCACGCTGGACACCTGGAAGCAGCTTTTTGCCCGCTTCGGTGAGTGTTATGTGGCGGCCATGACGACGAAACAGGGATTGGTCAAGACGTTGTTCCAGTGCGCGGATTTGAGAGCTCACCGCAGCGGGGCTCACATTCAGCGCCTCGGCCCCACGGGTAAAGCTCAGCCGGCTGGCCACGGCCTCGAAGGTTCGCAGTGCATTTAAGGGGACGGTTGGCATAGGCCTGCTTATCGTTAAGAAAAACTTAAAACAAAAATAATAAATACCGTTGGTGATTATTCCTGCTCATCCGTAGTATTGTCAACCGAAAGGCGCAGTAACTTAAAAGCTTACAGCGTATTTCGAGATTCAGACTATGACATAAACTGTCACGAATAGGAGGAAAGAAAATGTTAATGAATAGTATCATGAAATCATACCGGAATTTTGTCAGTCCTACTGGTTCTGTCATGCCCATCGTCGCCGCAACCGGTATCCGTAAGGCTGCCAATACAAGTAGTTATCGGCCAGACCGAAATGCAGGCAAGGCGTCAACGTCGTGTACGCAGAATGGATTACGTAGCGCAGCGTGGCAGCATTGGCTGGAGAGTGAGCGCCTGGTAATGATTGAATCCAACAACATGGGGCCAGGGTAAAGGACCAGCCGACGACCAGGCGCTTTACCTTGGCACCCCATCCACATATCCCACCTGTGTGGCAGCCACACGATTGAACACCCGCCTTGACATTCCAATCCCAACATCACTAAACCTTTCTTGCCACGTGATCTTGTGACGTGCTGAAATAAGCAGCACGGATTCACCAGGTACTGAAGGAAGGAAAATGGCCAACCAGACCGCAGTTCGATTTGGATACCCGGAAACACTTATTCGGGAATACGAGCATTGGCTTGTGTTGTTACGTGAGCCACAGGCCACGCTGGGGTCCCTTGTATTGTGTGCAAAGTCGGAAGCCACCGAATTTTCAGCCCTTCCCATGGAAGCCCATGCAGAGATGGGTAAGGTCGTCCGCGAAATTGAGCAGGCTCTCAAATCTGCCTTCTCATATGACAGGATCAATTACCTGATGCTGATGATGGTCGACCCGAACGTCCACTTTCATGTCATACCGCGCTACTCGGAAACGCGCAGCGCCTGTGGCTTGAGCATTCCCGATCCCGGGTGGCCTGCAATGCCGCAACTGGGTGAAGCGCAGGATCTCACTTCAGTTCAGCGCGATGCGCTGCGTGCACATATCTCTGAACATTGGTGAGTTCCCGCAGCGAACTTATTCAGCTATTGGCCTCAAAGTACAGCCGGCGGTGGTAGGCCAGGTAGTCGCGGTTGATCTTGTGGGATTCGATTTCGTTGAGCACGCCTTCCACTGCACCGACCAGGCTGCCGTCGTCCGCCACGGTGAATGCCCAGCTATCGAACAGGATATGGCAGTTGGGGCACAGGCAGAGGATGTTGTTGGCCGCATCCGGCCCGTTGTGCGGG
Source organism: uncultured Gammaproteobacteria bacterium (assembly GCA_963753105.1). Classification (GTDB taxonomy): domain Bacteria; phylum Pseudomonadota; class Gammaproteobacteria; order Xanthomonadales; family SZUA-36; genus SZUA-36. The sequence goes on along the minus strand of CAVWBD010000002.1, from coordinate 400,141 downwards.
CGGCCCAGTGGCTTGATGTGCGAACTCTCGGCATAGGCGCCACCGAGCCGTTCGATACGGGTCGAGCAGGCCTGGCAGACATGGTCGTGTTTCCTTTTTACCCGTTCCGAGACCAGGGTGTCCCTGACCACCCGCGTGGTGTAGGACTCGACCCTCTCGGGCTCCCGGTTGGGGGGTAACGGCAATTCTCCTGCGGGGGTGGAGATCGGTTTGCCATCGATTTTTCTCAATGCAAAACAATAAATCCGGTACCCGGATTTGCCCCTGTCCGCCCACCACTTTTCAACCTGGTAAAGACCGTCATAACGATAGGTGCGTTTCTTTGTGGAACCCAGGCCCCTGGTGACCCTTACCGGTAGCCCCTTGTTATAGCTGACCACCAGCGCCAGGTTGCCCCGGTCCAGCTGTGCGTCGGCCAACTGGCGCTTGGTATTCGGATCGTTGCTGACCTGTCCGCCATAGATGATGTAATCACCGTAATCCTCGTCGTCTTCGTATCCGCCTGAAACAACGATGGAGTCGGCGCCTGCGGTGGTTGAGCCACTGATGCCGGCCTGGGTCGGCTTGTGGATGCCGGATGCAGCCAGGGCAATGCGGCTGGCGAATTCGGTGCCGACGGCAATACCTTCAATCTCCCCAAAAACACGCACGGTGATACCCCGGTGATTATGTGTACCTGCCAATTGTAGACTTTTTGGGAGTTTAGGGGTTAATTGGAGCCTGGAGGTTTGCAGCCCCGCCTTCCAACAGCCGGGGTGTTTTCACGTGTTAATATTATTGCAACGTTCAAGCTGCATGTGTGACCGGGATGATCTTTTCTGACAGGTCAGGCTTCAATTTCCGCCGGGGCATCGCTCTCGGTATGCTGGGGCTGGTGTGCGCGATTTCGTGGGCTGCGGATGACTACCAGGCACAACGTGAGCGGCTGATCGCAGAGATTTCCCAGGACGTTATCCAGACCCGTGGTTATACCGGCAAGGGTGCGCTGGATGATCGTGTGATGCGGGTACTGGGCACGGTGGGGCGGCACCGCTTTGTACCGGCCAAGCTGCAATCCCAGGCATATGAAAACCGTCCCCTGCCCATTGGTTATGGCCAGACCATTTCACAGCCCTATATCGTTGCCCTGATGACGGACCTGCTTGAGCCGGAGGCGGGTGACGTGGTGCTGGAAATCGGTACTGGCTCGGGCTACCAGGCAGCAGTGCTGTCAAGGCTGGTCGATAAGGTCTATACCATTGAAATTGTCCCCGAGCTGGCCCAGTCGGCGTCACAGCGGTTGGCACGGCTCGGTTTTACCAACGTCGAGGTCAAGAATGCCGATGGCTATCATGGCTGGGAAGAGCATGCGCCCTTTGACGCGATTATCGTGACTGCTGCGAGCAGCCACATCCCCCCACCGCTGGTGCGCCAGCTCAAGCCTGGCGGGATAATGATGATTCCGGTCGGGGCCCGTTTCCAGGTGCAACAACTCAGCATGGTCAGAAAAAGCGCGGATGGTGAGTTGAGCACCCGCCAGATGTTACCGGTCAGGTTCGTACCTTTCACCGGAAAGCATTAACGGTATGAAGGTAAGCACCTCAGCTGCTGCCCGACCGCCGCTGTTTTCAATCGCCCTGATCTCAGCGGCTGCCCTGGCTTACGAGATCCTCCTGATGCGGCTGTTTTCCATCATCCAATGGCACCACTTTGCCTACATGATGATCAGCCTGGCCTTGCTGGGTTACGGTGCCAGCGGGACCTTCCTGGCCCTGGCACGGCGCTGGCTGCAAGGACGCTTTTTTGCGGCCTACATGGTCAACGCGGTGTTGTTTGGAATCAGCGCCGTGGTGTGTTTCCTGCTCGCCCAGGCGATTCCGTTCAATGCGCTTGAGGTGCTCTGGGACGTGCGCCAGCCATTGTGGCTGCTGCTGATCTTCCTGTTGTTATTCATACCGTTTTTCTGTGCAGCCAATTGTATCTGCCTGGCCTTTACATACCACGACGATCAATTGCACAGGATCTACAGTTTTGACCTGGTGGGGGCGGGCACGGGTGCTGCGGCCATCATTGGCCTGCTGTTTGTCGTCCCGCCGGCAACTGCAGTACAGCTTGTGGGCGCAACAGGGCTGCTGTCGGCTGCCGTGGCCTGGCAGGAGGTCAGGGCAAGGCCACGCTGGGGGGCATGGGTCCTGGTGCTGGCCATGGCCGTGATGTTATCGCCAGTGGCCAGGTTTTCCCTGCAGGTATCCCAGTTCAAGGGTCTTAGCCAGGCCTTGCAGGTACTTGGTGCCACGCAGTTGGATCAGCGGTCCAGCCCATTGGGTCAGCTGACCACGGTCGGCAGTCCGTCCGTTCCTTTCCGTCATGCACCCGGCCTCAGTCTTAACGCTCCCGGGCCCATTCCCGGGCAACTGGGTGTGTTCACTGACGCCGACTCATTAAACGTGTTGACCCGTTTTGACGGTCAGCTGGAAAAACTCGCCTACCTCGATTACCAGTCTTCGGCTTTGCCTTATCACCTGTTGCAGCAACCCGACACCCTGGTGCTGGGCGCCGGCGGGGGCGCTGACGTACTGCGGGCACTGTTGCACGGGGCTGTCCACGTGGATGCCGTGGAACTGAATCCCCAGGTCGTGGACCTGGTGAATCGCGAATTTGCAGATTTCACCGGCGCCATCTACCACTTACCACAGGTGACGGTGCACAACGCGGAGGCCAGGGGATTCGTAGCCGCGGGCAGTAAGCGCTACGACCTGATCCAGATTGCGCTGCTGGATTCATTCAGTGCTTCATCAGCCGGTTTGTATGCGCTCAGCGAGAATTACCTGTACACGGTGGAGGCGCTGTCCCAATACCTGCAAAGCCTGCAACCCGGAGGCATCCTCAGCATCACGCGCTGGACCCGCAGCCCGCCCAGGGATGGTCTGAAAATCTTTGCCACGGCAGTACGGGCGCTGGAGCGATCAGGCGTTGCCAAACCGGGTTTGCAACTGGTCATGATCAGGAGCTGGAATACCAGTACCTTGCTGGTAAAAAACGAACCTTTCAGTGACGCCGCCATCGGGCATCTGAAAGATTTTTGCCGGGAGCGCTGGTTTGACACGGTGTACTTCCCGGGCATCACGGGTGACGAGGCGAACCGTTATAACCGCCTGCAGGAGCCCTGGTATTTCGATGGAGCCAAGGCCTTGCTGGGACCCGCGCAAACGGCGTTCATGGATGATTACAAGTTCAACATCCGCCCGGCCACCGATGACCGGCCCTATTTTTCTCACTTCCTCAAATGGCGGACCCTGCCGGAGTTGCTGGCCTTGCGGGGAAGTGGCGGCATGCCATTGCTGGAATGGGGTTACCTGGTCCTTGCCGCCACCCTGGCGATGGCGTTGTTGATAAGCTTCCTGTTGGTGTTGTTGCCACTGTGGATACGGCGTGGCAAAGATTCCCACACCCAGGGTCTGGGTTGGCGAATCATGGCCTATTTCGGCGCCGTTGGCACTGCCTTCATGTTTATCGAGATCGCCTTCATCCAGAAGTTCATCCTGTTCCTGCACCACCCGCTGTATGCCGTTTCGGTGGTGCTGTGTTCTTTCCTGGTATTTGCCGGGTTGGGCAGCCTGGTATCGGCACGCTGGAGCAAGCGTGGCGCACTGCCCGCGGTCATTGGGGGTATCGGGATACTGTGCTTATTGTACGTCCTGGTATTGCCGGTATTGTTCGACAGCCTGGTGCACACACCCGGCGCATTCAAAATTGTCATATCGGGATTGCTGATCGCACCGTTGGCGTTCCTGATGGGCATGCCTTTTCCACTGGGTCTGGCGCTCGTTTCGAAAATGCTGCCGTCGTGGATTCCCTGGGCCTGGGGAATCAACGGTTGCGCCTCGGTGGTGAGCACCATCCTTGCAACCTTGCTCGCCATTCACCACGGCTTTGTCCTCGTTGTGATCACGGCCGTATTGCTATACCTGCTCTCGGGGGTGGTACTCAGGCCAACTTCCGGGACTACGCTCCGCAAAGCGGGCTGAACCGTATTCGATTTGTTCATCGTGATGTACACCGTTCTCATAGAATTGAATTGACATCTGGCATGGTGGGTTTACCGGGTTTTAAAACAACAATATGAGTTTCGGGTGACTTTGCATTTGGCACCTGCAGTTGCTAAATCACTAAAACCTGTACAGAATGAATACATAGGTATGACCTCGCGGGGGGGTCCCCGGTAATCAATCAGGGTGACAGATTCATTGGCCAAGCAGAAATCCAGGACCTTTTTACGCATACTGGAGTCAGGTTTCCTGACCGTTGGCGTAGTTCTGCTCGCCACGTTTTTACTGGTTCGTGGTTGGGGAGATTACCAGAGCTGGTCTGATATCCGCGCCTTCGAGGCGGCCATGGCTGCCGAACCCGCAACTGTCACAACGGCTGCCCCGACAGCCGTCAGCGGCGGCACAGAATATGCACCGGAGCCGGATTACGCCCTCTGGTCCAGTAAACGCGTGACCGATTACCATGAAAGCAATGCACAACGTGATGATCCGCCATTGGCCATCATGAGCATTGACAGGCTCGACCTCAAGGTCCCGGTCTATGACGGTACCGACGAGGTCAATTTGAACCGTGGTGCGGGACGTATCAAGGGCACTGCGTGGATTGATTCGCCCGGCAACCTTGGCATTGCCGGTCATCGCGACGGGTTCTTCAGGGTCTTGAAGGACATCGAGCCTGGGGACAGCATCGAGATGCTGACCCACAATGGCAGTTCAGAATTCGTGGTCTCATCGATTAGCATCGTGGACCCCGCGGATGTCAGTGTGTTGGCACCAACCGACAACCCATCCATTACTTTAGTGACGTGTTATCCGTTTTATTTCGTCGGTCATGCACCCAAACGATTTATCGTTAAAGGTGAGTTACTTTCTAACCAGGTGAATGAATCATAAAGGAGGAAACCATATGAAATTTAACCTGAAATACGGTCTTGTCGCCCTGGCGGGCCTGGGCCTTTCCGCAAATGTAGCCGCTGCCGATTTTACCTGCAGTGATATTACATTTACCCAGGAAGCGTTCGATGCCTATGAGTTTGTTGACCAGGCTTGCCTCGATATCATTGAGCGCGATGGCAACACCTATGCCAAGTTGACGGCAAAGATCGTCGCGCAAAGGCAAGGTGGCACTCACTACCGCTTCTACCATTCAGACGGTGAATTGGGACCCAGCAGTAAGGCCGGTGCACACGCCGCGTTCCTCACAGGGGTAGGCGGGGAAATGGCCGAATTGGCTGATTATCCGACCGGTGCCGATGTCAACGTATATGTACCAAAGGCATTTTGGACACTGCCGGTAGTCGAGGAAATGGCCGAGGTTCAGGAAATGGTTGAGGACGCACCACCTCCACCGCCTCCACCACCAGCCATGGAATCGGAACCTGAAATGCTGCCGACCACGGCCAGCGCATTGCCATGGCTGGCGCTGTTCGGTTCGTTGTTCCTGGTACTTGGCGGCGCACTGCGCTTCACACGCCGGTAACAGCAATGGTACTGAGCCAGGAAGGCTGACATCCGGCATTGCACACAGCATAGCCGGAAACAAAGCTTTTTTGGTGGTTACAAGGGAAGGCAGGGAGTGCATACAGCACTCCCTGCTTTTTTTATCTTGTTGGAATAGACCCGATCACAGGTCCTGCAGCTTGCCCCCCGTTTCAAGCATAATGGTTTTCGCACCTTGCGCGAACTGTGCCCCGGCATCCTCTACGATCTTCATGATGGACATGTTCAGTTCACTCACAACAGCAAGGTAGTTACTGAAGTCGGTTTCATTCACGTAAATCCGCGCCTTGATGATCAGGGCGTTTTCGGAATATTCAGTGAACCGTATCCTGACCGAGTCCGTGATCACCTTTTCGTGTTCACGCGCCATGGAGTCTATGCCGTCGATGATGGTCTGCATCTGCTCGAGCGGTGGTGTCGTAACGAAGCGGCAGATCGGGGTGATAGAGTATTTTCTCCCGCGCCGAGTAATTTTCAATGGCACCATGGGCGATGATGCTATTGGGAACCGAGACCAGCGTGTCGTCCAGGGTCCGCAGACGCGTAGTGCGCAGACCAATCTCCTCGACGTGCCCAAGGGCCGTGCCGTATTTACACAGGTCGCCCGTTGCTATTGGCTGCTGCGCATAGATGGAAACCGCGCCAAGTACGTCTTCAATCGGCTTTTGCAGGGCCAGCGCCAGCGCCAGGCCGCCGATACCCAGGCCGGTGAGCAGTGTCGTGATATTAATACCCGCATTGGCCATCCAGAACAGGCTGGCAACCAGCAGTGTAATTAACTTCAGAGAATTGGCCATGGGCCGCCCCAGGATATGTGCATCCGCACGACCCTGGGCAAGGAATCTTTCTCTCCTTATTGCACGGAACAGGTCAATCAGTGAAAAGATCAGCCACACCATGACAATTGTCCAAAAAGTTTTCGTGCTTGCGAACACCTGCGCCCTTGCACCGAGACCGAGTTCCAGCAATATCATCCTGGTCAGATACAGGACGGCGAGAATGGCCAGCGGCCGGGTAAACAGTTTTCGAACAGGAATGTGTAAGGGTGAGCCAGGTCTGCTGATTAGCCAACTCAAGACTAACCCGATCAGCCAGAATGCCGGATACGCAATTGCGGCAACAGCCAATATGATGACCCATTTGAATAGTTCGATGCCAAGGAAACTGAAATCACCCGGCACGTTTTCCCGCACATCCTCGACCCACTGCGGGTAGCTTAAAAAGTCGTAGAGTTCCGGAACCTGGGCGACGCTGGCGTTTGAAATTTTCCAGACAAAGTTATCAGAGTCTCCCGGTACTCTTTGTATATAGATAATCTGCTCTGCGTCATCGGCAATTACGCGGCCGAGCTCATCCCGGTAATCCGGCAAACCGTCTACCACCTGTCCAGTGACTTTCAGGCTGAGATGGTCAATGTTTACCTTCATTCCACGCTTGATAACAAAGTCGAGTTGCCTGGCCAGTTCCGCATGCTCAAGCTGACCCACTTCGAAGGGAAGGTTGCGAAAATCCATAAATTTGGCAGCTTGCTCATAATCGAATTTCTCTGCTGCCAGCAGGAATCCTAAAAAGCTGCTGCGGGGTGTGTCCCGGCCCAGGTTGTCCTGGAAGACAACGTCTTCAACCAATTCTGCGTTTTCCTCCAGTACTTCCGCTACCGTGTCCTGCGCCGCCAGGTCTGTGGACGTAAAAGCCAGGCTGGCAAGTACCAACATCAACAGCAGGCCGGTACGAAGCCTTGCGAGGTTAATTAACGGGTTTGGATTGAGTTCAGACATGGTGTTTTCGCCGGTTAGACCAGTAGGAATTATAGCAGCAGGGTACTTGCAATCACGTGTCAGTTCATTCCTTGCGATTGTCTTTCAATAAGGCATGGGATGGCAGGCGGCGCCTGAAAAGATTGGTCATGGTTGCTATCAGTGCACCGGTAGACAGACCAAACATAAGCACTCCATTACTGGCTTCAATCGCTCCCAGTAAACGCCAATCTTCACTCATGACGATGTCGCCGTAGCCAAGTGAGGAGAAGTTAACCGTAGAGTGGTAAAAAGCGGTCAGGAAGTCTTCAAATTCACCAAGAGACATAAATAGCCCCGCCCATATTGCGATCTGTGCAAGGTGGCCTGCAAACAATACGAGCAATACCACGCCGATGACATAGATTTCAAAGCCGAACCCCGGCAATGCCGGCCCCCTGTTCCTGTCGTGCATTAAATTGAGCAGGTAACGGAGCATCATGACCACGACCACAACCTCGATGGCCATGGAAATAAATAAAGTAGCGATTCCCAGTATCAATGCAATTAGCATTTTAGTGTTTCCCCGAGTGTATGTTGTTGACCAAGGCCTGAAGTATTGACCGTTGTATCGTTAATCCGGTAAGGGCACATTTTCAGTGATAGTTTCCGGGACTGGTTCGCCCATGTTTATCCAGGCTTGCAACAGTTTGTAACCGACTGCCAGGATAACTGCACCGGTGAATAAACCGACGATTCCGGAAACGAGCATACCGCCGATAGCGCCCAATAAAATAACCACCATGGGTGCATCCACACCCCTTCCGAGCAACAGGGTTTTAAAAGCCCTTCACAGACGCTGATAAGGGCACTCCAGATCGCCAGGAATATAGCCATCGTGGTGTTGTCAACGGCAAACAGAAAAATGATTACCGGCACCAAGACCACCTGGTTTGGCAACTGGGCGATTGCCAGCACCAGTACAAAAATGCCCAGTAGTCCGGCTGCCGGAACGCCGGCAATCATCATGCCGATACCGGCAAGAACCGCCTGGATAAATGCGATACCTATGACGCCAACGGCAACACTACGAACCGTTTTTTCTGATATACCCAGCAGGTATTCACCGTGTTGTGTTGACAATCGCCTGGCAATTTTCTGCAGGGCTGGATTGATGGTATCTGCACTGGCCAGCAAGAATACCGCGATGATCAGGGAAAAAATAAACTGCACGGCACCCACTCCGACACCAGAAGCCAGCCCCAGGAATTTTTGTCCAATCCAGGTCAGCTGCTTGGCGTATTTTCCAAGTAAAGTACTCATATCGACAGAGGCCTGCAGCCACGTGTCGTAGATTACTTGACCGATCAAAGGCCATCGTGTGACAGATTCCGAAGGCGGAGGTATGTGTAAAGTGCCTTCATTGATCTTCGTACCCAATTCAGTTGCACTTTCCACCATCGAACCGGTAAGAGAAATAACCGGAAATAAAATCAGCGCAAGCATCAAGATGGCAACCAGCGCAAACGCCAGCTTTTTTCTGCCGCCCAGTGTCTGGACAAACTTCAGGAACAGGGGATAGATTGCTACAGCGATGATCCCGCCCCAAACGATCAGCGAAATAAACGGCGAGAGAATATACAGGCACCAGGCCAGAATCAAGAATATAAGACCCAGTCGAATTGCAATCTCTATCGCCTGTGTCGTACTGTTTTGTACCTGTCCGGGTAAGTTCATAGTGGCCTGTTCCCAAGGTCTGTAGTCCTTGGGAGCAAGCATACACTTACTCAATAATTAAAGTCGAACGCTTGCGCCGGTCAGGCGGCTTCCCCTTTCAATTGCGGTAGTTTGTACGCTTCTGTGTGTGGTTTGAGGACGTCTGCCAGTGTAAAACTGCCCAGGGTTTCAAGGTAGGCCTCGAGCGCGTGATGCAGGCAAGCGCTGAGACGCGCATCTGCGGTTACGTGGCTGTGGTCGTTCAGACCAGGTGCATCCAGTTCCTTGAGGTGTTTTTCCGTAGCGCTGATAACTTCGCTGAGATTGATTTCCTCGGGTGGGCGGTTCAATTGAATACCGCCTCCGGGTCCACGTTGAGCGGCTACGAATTCCGAGCGGGTGAGGTTACTGACAACTTTCATCAGGTGATTTTTGGAGATGTCGTAGGCCTCGGATATCTGGTTAATCGTGACCCTGCTGTCGGCGTTTTGTCCAAGGTAAATCAGGACACGGAGAGAATAATCTGTGAATCGGGTAAGCCGCATTTTATTATTTCCATTAAAACTTGAGCCCCCCCAAGTTCGTGCCCGGAATTATACAGGCGCAGGTGCTCTTGTAAGACGCTTTGTCGGAAAATTTGCAGAATTTATGCAGAAAAAAAGCCGGAATTGAATTCCGGCTTTTTTGCGGGCTAAAAACAGAGCCTACTGGGAAGCAAAATACGCTGCCAGGTTGGCGACATCATCATCGGTAAGACCGGCAACCATCGGCGCCATTGTCGGGTCTTTACGGGTGCCGTCACGGAAAGCCTTGATCTGCTTGACGAGGTACTGCTCTTTTTGTCCTGCCAGGTTTGGCCACAGCGGGCTCACGCTGATACCGGTGGCGCCATGACAGGCGGAACAACGGGCTGACAGGACTTTACCTGCTGCGGCATCGCCGGCCATGGCGGATGACGCAAAAAGCAGGGACGTCAACAGTGCAAAAAAGAGTGCTTTCATGTGTTAAATCCTCCATCGGGATGTTGCTAACATTGAGTTTCTATCGGATGACTTCGATTCTACCGGAATTTGCCCCCTGAGTAACGTGCGCAAACACCGGCCAGTTGGACCCATTGAGGGAGCGGTTAATGATTGCCGGCCTGATTCCCCGGGCGCGAAATCAGCGGGGCGGTCTGCTAGGCTTGTGGGCATACAAACAGACGGAAACCATCCATACCGGCTTTTCCGGGCCGGGGACCGGTCAGCATTACTCGAATTTTGTAAGCTCGTTCAATGAACACGTGGACCAGTTGCTGGCGGAGGAAGCCGGGCCCTGAGCCGTCTTTACTGCCCAGGTTGTCGTTCAGTCAGACCGGTCTAAAATTTTCGGATGCCGCCCTCGGTGGCGACCAGCACCACGTCGGCCGGGCGCATGGCAAACAAGCCGCAGGTCACCACGCCGGCCAGGTCGTTGATGGTTTTCTCCATGCCGACCGGGTCAACGAGGTCCATGTTGTGCACATCCAGGATCCAGTTGCCGTTGTCGGTCACAAATCCGTCACGCCATTCCGGCTGACCACCCAGTGCAACCAGCTTGCGCGCGACCAGGCTGCGGGCCAGGGGGATGACCTCGATGGGTAAGGGGAACGCACCGAGCACATCGACCTGCTTGCTGGCATCGGCGATGCAGACAAAGGTCCGGCTCGCGGCCGCGACGATTTTTTCCCTTGTGAGCGCACCACCGCCGCCCTTGATAAGACGCCGGTGTGCGTCGAATTCATCGGCGCCGTCGATGTAGATATCCAGGCCACCGGTGTGGTTCAGGTCCACGACCTCGATACCGCCGGCCTGTAACAGGCGCGTGGTGGCTTCCGAGCTGGACACCGCCGCCTCTATACGGATACCGCTGTTGATCAGTGCCTCGATGAAGCAGTTGACGGTGCTTCCCGTGCCGACACCGATAATGCTGTCCGGTGTGACGTATTCCAGTGCGGCTTCGCCGACAAGGCGTTTCAGTTCGTCCTGGTTCATGCTGCTTTCAACGACATAATGTAATCCCACTGTTCGGGAGCGAGGGGCATCACCGACAGGCGGTTGCCCTTGCGGATCAGGGGCAAGTCGCCAAGTGTTTCCGTGTGTTCCTTGATGGACTTCAATGAAATGGGCCGGTCAAGCTTGCTGACCAGGCGGATATCTACCAGGAACCAGCGTGGATTCTCCGGATCGCTCTTCGGGTCGAAATACCTTGCCTTTGGATCAAATGCGTCCGGGTCCGGGTAGGCTTCGGAGACGATCTTGGCCACGCCGACGATGGCCGGTATGTCGGTATTGGAGTGATAAAAGAACACCTTGTCGCCAATCCGCATATCGTCACGCATGAAATTGCGCGCCTGGTAATTGCGTACGTGCTTCCACCAGCGTGTCTGCTCAGGACATGCCGCCAAATCGTCGATGCTGAAAACGTCCGGTTCGCTTTTAACCAGCCAGTGCTTCATTGATGTCTCCTGAATCTGTTACTTGTGTTTATGAGCCCTGGACAAATGTATACCATCCGTGCTCATTTACAATACCGTGTAGCGGGATATCCCACATATTGTTTTCCAGCGTGTCAATTTTCTGCAGGCTGTATGCGACACCAACACGCAACGGTGTTGGGGATTCACGCAGTGATTCCAGGTGACGGTCGTAATAACCGCCGCCCATCCCCAGGCGGTTGCCCTGGCGGTCATAGCCGACCAGCGGCATGATCAGCAGATCAACGTCCTTTAACGCGACAACGGCAGTTCCCCGTGGCTCCGGAATACCGTAACGGTTTGCGACCAGCTCGAGGTCCTGCCGCCAGGCGTGAAATTGCATGTGGTGATCGTCGCTGCCCGAGACCACCGGTAGGGCCAGCTCACAACCCGCTTCCATCAACGGCTCAAATAGCGGTGTGATATCCGGTTCGCCGTTAAACGGCCAAAAGGCGGCGATCGAGTGGGCAGCGCGGGTTTTGATCAACTGCAGCAGGTGCCGGCGGATGGCCCGGTCATGCCCGGAGCGCACAGATACAGGCAGTTCAAGGCGTTTGTTACGTAACTCGCGCCGCAGGCTGGTTTTGAAATCATCCTGGCTGCTGGTCATCGTTGTTGCGGGCGGTGCCCTCGTGTCAGGTCAGGGATAAGTGCGGTGTCAGAACCGGGGCAGGAAATAGAAAACCCTCCGTGGATGCCGCTGCAGGCCGATGACCCTGAACCGGAGGTTCAAGTGGGGCGGCTTCCTGGGCTTCAGGCTTTTCGCGTGTGGGCGAACATGCACAACAGCGTTCAGATATGCCACCCCTAAGTTGCAAATTAGGGACAAGGTTTTTATCTGGCCTACTGGCAAACACCACAGAGGGCAACTTTATTCTAGCCCAATTGCTCGTCCAGCGCATCATCGAGCTCGGTGACGAGCATGTGGATACGGGAGTCGACTTTCTCCTTGCGGGTTTGTTCGTTCTTTTGCGACTTGAGTAATTCGTCGGACAGGTTCAGCGCCGTCATCACCGCGATCCGTTCCAGTGCCATCAACCTGCCGGCGCCCCGGACCGCACGCATGCGCTCATCCAGGAAGTGGGCAGCTTCTATCAGCTCCTTGCGTTCTTCGGGTTGGCAGGTGAACTGGTATTCGCGATCGAGTATGGCAACCGTGATGGGTTCGGCGTTGCTATCGTTCATCGTGATTCGTTCAGACCTGTTCCAGACCCTTGAGGCGGTTGATCATGGCTTCAACCTTGGTGCGCGCTTCATCATTCTTTGCAACCAGTGAGGCGCGTTCGGTGACCAATGCTTCCTGGCGGACGTGCAGAGAGTGATTTTCCTCGCGGAGTTTCTGGATCTGGGTGAGAAGTGTCCGCAGCTGCTTTTCAAGCCGTTGCAGATCTTTATCTGTCTGTTCTAAGGAATCCATGACAACACTATAATTTGGCGAGTAATTTGGGTCAATCAGCAATGTGCAGATGGCGCGTCGGAATTGTTGCCGCTTTGAAGCGGGGTATCCAACTGCTAACATCGCTGTCCTGTTCCAGGGATGTTGGAAGAAACCACCATGAGTTGTGCCCCTTTACCGGATTTTGAACGCAGCCTGGCTTTGAGCCAGGGCAGCCTCGAGGCGCCTGAGTTGGCAGAATGCCACGGCGTGGCCTGTGGCTTGTTGTGCAGGATGCCCGATGCCCGCCTGGATTCATTTCTCGGGCTGTTGGATATGCTCGAACTGGTCAATAAACCAGGCAGCACATTCTGCTTGGCGCTGGAAGAACTACTCACGGCCAGCCGCGAACAACTGGCGGATGAGGACATGGGCCTGGCCCTGTGGCTGCCCGCGGACGACGAGTTACTGGAAGAACGCACCATGGCGCTGGCGTCGTGGTGCAACGGTTTCCTGGCCGGTCTTGGCAGCAGTGGTGAGGATGTCGTGCAAGCCCTGTCGGATGACGCCGCTGAGGCACTGCGCGACCTGCAACAGATTTCAAAGGCCGTGGTGGCAGATATCAACGAGACTGAAGAAGAGGAAACTGCATTTGTGGAGATCGTGGAATACCTGCGGGTCGTGGTGCTGATGATCAGGGAAGATATGCGTGGCCCGGATGCACAGGACCAGATCCACTAGACGTTCTCAATCAAACTGGAAAACCATGATTAAACAAAAAGAATACGCGAAGCGCCGGCTGCATCTCATGGAAATCGTGGGCGCGGATTCCGTCATCATCGTCCGTTCTGCCACTGAGAAAATCCGCAACAAGGACGCCGCTTACCCCTATCGCCAGGACAGTGACTTCCTGTACCTGACCGGGTTTTCCGAGCCCGAGGCGATGTTGGTGCTGATACCACAGGAAAAGGGCGGCCACTCGATACTGTTTTGTCGTGAAAGGGACAAGCACCGGGAAATGTGGGATGGTGAGCGGGCCGGCACCGAGGGCGCGGTCGCGCAATATGGCTTTGACGAGGCTTTCCCGATCGCTGAAATGAAACAACGTTTGCCGGATTTGCTGCATGGCAGCGAAAGAGTTTATTACGATCTTGGCAAGGACCCGGATTTTGACCAGTTGCTGATCGGTTGGCTGAATGATTTCCGGGCCAAGGCACGCAAGAAATTTTCAGCGCCCGATGAAATCATCGCGCTGAATCACAGCCTGCACGAAATGCGCCTGTTCAAAAGCCGCACCGAAATTACCGCTATGCGCAAATCGGCGCGTGTTGCCGAAGCCGCCCACCGGCGTGCCATGCAGGTCTGCAAGCCGGGTATGAACGAGGCGGAAATCCATGCCGAGTTGCTGCATACATTTATCAGCAAGCAGTGCGAGGCCTCCTACGTGCCCATCGTAGGCGGTGGCGCCAACGCCTGCGTGCTGCATTACATCAGCAACCGCGACCCGCTCAACGACGGTGAACTGCTGTTGATCGACGCGGGCGCCGAGTACGACGGTTACGCATCGGATATCACGCGCACTTTCCCCATCAACGGGAAATTCAGTTCCGTGCAGAAAGACCTGTACGAGATCGTGCTGACGGCACAGTTGAAGGCCATCGACGAGGTGCGCGAGGGCAACGCCTGGGAACACGTGCACGAGACGGCGGTCAGGGTTGCGACCGAGGGCATGATCGAACTGGGGATAATCAAAACCAGTCTTGACGAGGCGCTCGAGGAAGAGCATTTCAAGGATTATTACGTGCACAACACCGGTCATTGGCTGGGCCTGGATGTGCACGATGTGGGTGAGTACGAAGTGGACGGCCATTCGCGTGTATTGGAGCGCGGCATGGTGCTGACCGTTGAGCCGGGCATATATATCCCGCCCGGCGCCACGGCGGTGGATGAAACCTGGCATGGTATGGGAATCCGTATCGAGGACAACGTGGCCGTGACCAGGGATGAAGCCGACGTTCTAACCACGGGTATCTGCAAGACCATTGATGAGATCGAGGCGTTGATGGCGTCATGACGCGTAACGCCGCATACCTGTGATATTGCCATTGTTGGCGGCGGGCTGGCCGGGGCCAGCCTGGCAGTTGCACTGGCGCCGCTGGGTTATGACATCCGGATCATCGAGGCGATCGCTTACAAGGCGGCTGAGCAACCCAGTTATGACGACCGTACCCTGGCCTTGAGCCACAGTACCTGCCGGATTCTCGCGGCGATCGGCCTGTGGGATTCGCTGGCCAATGACGCAACACCCATACGCAAAATTTACATCAACGAACTGGACCGCCCCGGTCGCGTGGTGCTGGACCCGGCAGAGATGGGTCTCGGTGAGTTTGGCCACGTGGTGGAGGCCCGGCGCTTTGGTGTCGCGGTACAAAAGCGGCTTGAGCAAACAGGCAATATCGAGCTCATCGCACCGGCGCGGGTCGTGGACCTGGAGATCGGTGATGGGGTGACGACCGTGCGGCTCGAGTCCGAAAATGGTGTTGAGGAGCTGCAGGCACGTCTGCTGGTTGCTGCCGATGGCGCCAACTCCTTTATCCGCAATCACTTGAAAATTCCGACCGAATACCGCGATTACCAACAAACAGCAGTGATCTGCAATATCACGCCCGAAATCGCACACGAAGGCCGGGCCTTTGAGTGCCTGACCCCAACTGGTCCGTTCGCTGTATTGCCGCACACCGGTCCGCGTTGCGGGCTGGTCTGGACAGTGGCTACCGGGCAGGCCCAGGCACTGCTGGAACTGGACGACGAGACATTTCTCGCCCGGGCCCGGCAACGCTTTGGCAACACTGCGCTGGGCGTATTTACCCAGGTAGGCAAACGCTCTGCCTATCCCCTGAAGCTGGCACGGGCAAGAGAAGATGTGCGTGAACGGCTGGTGATCCTGGGTAACGCGGCGCATGCGATACACCCCATCGGTGCGCAGGGTTTCAACCTGGCGCTGCGTGATGCCGCGACACTGGCCGAGGTGCTGGCGGATGACCATGGGGATGATCCCGGCAACAGCGAATTACTCTACCGCTACAGCCGCTGGCGGCGGCCGGACCAGCGTGGCACCATCGCAACTTCCGATGGCATGACACGGCTTTTCTCACACCCCTCGCCACTGGCTGCGGGTTTGCGCACGGGCGCGCTTGTTGCGCATGCCCTTTCACCCACCTTGAGACGCAAGTCGGCCATCCAGGCGATGGGCTACCGTGGCCGTATACCCCGCCTGGCACTGGGTGAGCCATTGAGACAGCCATGAACAAGGCCAGCTATGAAATTGCCATTATCGGCGCCGGCATGGTCGGCTCGTCGCTGGCCAGCCTGCTGTCACGTTGTGGTTTTTCCGTGGCTTTGGTCGAGGTGGCCGCACCAAGTCCATTTGACGAAAACGAAGACGTTGGGCTGCGGGTGTCGGCGATCTCGCCCGGTTCCGCAGCGATACTGGAGCAGGCCGGTGTGTGGAAGTTGATCAGCGCCCAGCGTCACCGGGCCTACCGGCGTATGCAGGTCGAGGACGGGGTCGAAGCGGAACCATTGTTATTCGATGCACCGGCGTTCAACCTGGAACGCCTCGGCACCATTGTCGAGAACGACTTGTTGCAATGGTCGTTATGGCAGGTGGTCAGTGGCGGCGGACTGGTCGATGTGTTCTGTCCCGACCAGCTGCAGTCCGTCGAATTTACCGGCGAGCGGAACCGCGTGGTGCTGCAAAGCGGCACGACCCTTGATGCCGGGCTGGTGGTCGGTGCCGACGGCGCCGCTTCCGGTGTGCGCAGGGCCATGGGTATCGGCCAGCAACACTTCAGTTACAACCAGCATGGCCTGGTCGCGGTAGTCGGCAAACAGCAGGCCAATCCGGGGGTGGCCTGGCAGCGGTTTTTACCTGGTGGTCCGCTGGCGTTCCTGCCGTTGGCGGACGGCAGATCATCCATTGTCTGGACCCGGCCATCAATTGAAGCACAACAGTTGATGGCATTGGATAACGCGGCATTTATGGCTGAGCTGAATACTGCCAGCAGCGGTTGGCTTGGTGATGTTGAATCATGTGGTCCACGGGCGATTTTTCCATTGAGCATGCGCTTGAGCGAGTCCTATGTCGCACGACGGGTCGTATTGGTGGGTGATGCGGCCCACGTGGTGCACCCCCTGGCGGGCCAGGGTGTCAACCTGGGTTTTGCCGACGTGGCAGCACTCGCCGAGAAACTGGTCCGTGTACGTCTCGCCGGTGGTGATATCGGGGCTGGCAACGTGTTGCGTGATTATGACCGCTGGCGTCGTTCGGAATCCGAGACCATGGCATTCGGCATGCACGCCATACGCAGCCTGTTCGCCATCGAAGGATTGTCACCCTTGAGACGAGCCGGCCTGGCGCTGGTTAAACGCAGCTGGTTCTTGAAAGACCAGTTTTTGCAACGCGCAGCAGGTACGGGCAGCAACGCGCCTGCACTCGCGAGAGGCTCTACCCTGAACGATCTGCTCAGACGTTAGAATCCCGCTCATTGTAGGAGCCCGCTTGCGGGCAATTCTGCTTTGCACACAGCCCGGTGGTTTACCGGTATGGGCTCCTGGCCCCGCAGCCCTTCGGGCTACCCTCTCCTTTGAATCGTTTGCGCGGCCGGCCTCACAGGACCTCCTGTCCTGGTCGGCCTGAAATGTGCATCCTGCACATTTCTCCGCTAACGATTCTCAGGATTCGGTGCGGCGCTTAATGTCGCCCATACCGGTAAACCACCGGGCTGTAATGAAACGATCTTTGCGATTGTTCTCAAGGCCTGCAGTGGAGTATTTCGAGCTGTACCGGCGTGTTCCTTAGCCGGGACCGTGAGCGACAGGGAGTCGCGACCGAGCCCCCAGGGATGGGTCCACGGCGTGTCCCGGGAAGGAATACCCGGCACAGCCAAGGGGATACCCTGCTGATATCAGCGTTCTACGAAGCAGGGTGTTTTGCTCTTGACTGTGATCTCACCTGCGTGTCTTGGCAATATGTCCTATATTCAACGGTAACCGTTTGAAAAAAGGAATTGAATGTGATCTATAACAACATCGTGGAAACCATCGGCAACACCCCGGTAGTGCGGATCAACAAACTGGCGCCTGAGGGTGTTGATATGTACGTCAAGGTGGAAGCATTTAACCCGATGGCGTCGGTCAAGGACCGCCTGGCCATCGGCATTATCGAGGATGCAGAGCGCAGGGGTACCTTGAAACCGGGCCAGACCGTGGTTGAGGCGACCTCCGGCAATACCGGTATTGCCCTGGCCATGGTTTGTGCGGTCAAGGGCTATCCATTCGTGGCTGTGATGGCTGAGTCATTTTCCATCGAGCGTCGCAAGCTGATGCGTGCGCTGGGTGCACGCGTGGTGCTCACGCCGGCAGCGGAGCGTGCAACGGGTATGCTACGGGTGACAAAAGCGCTGGCAGAAAAGCATGGCTGGTTCATGACCGAACAATTCGATAACCCGGCCAATCCTGAATACCACCGCAATACGACCGGACCGGAGATTATCCGCGACTTTGCCGGCCGCAGGCTGGATTATTACGTGTCAGGCTGGGGTACTGGCGGCACGATCACTGGTACCAGCGAAATTCTCAAGACGGCACGACCGGATATCCAGGTCATAGCAACCGAGCCCGCAGGTGCGGCCATGCTTAGTGGTGATGACTGGGCACCGCACAAGATCCAGGGCTGGACGCCAGACTTGATCCCGGGTGTTCTGGATCGTCAATATATCGATGAAATTGTTCCCGTGACCGATGACGAGGCGATCGCCACAGCCAGGGCGCTGGCAACGGAGGAGGGCATATTCTGCGGTATTTCATCGGGTGGAACCTTTGCCGCGGCACTGAAAGTCGCGCGGGGCGCCGAGGCTGGTTCAACCATCCTGGCCATGTTGCCGGATACCGGTGAACGCTACCTGTCGACACCGCTGTTCGAGGGTGTCAAGGAAGGCGGTGACGACGAGTTGCTTGAAGGCTTGTAGGAGGGTCGCTCGCGCGCATCTGACCTCCAGGGATGGAGGAAATGCAGGGGATTGTCGGGAACAATCCCTGCCCTGCGCCCGCGACATACCGTTCATCGTGAACACAAGCAGCTCCGCTGCTCGCGATATTGCTTGCCACGACATGGTGTCTCCCCCTGAGACACATCGTGGATACATCCCTGTAGACTCTTCACCAACATCCCTGTTGGTGAATGTCTCAGTGAGAGACTCCCATATCCCGGCTTGTTTATGGCTTCAGCAATGACGCCGGTTTTACCTTCAGGCTGGGAGCAAACTCGCGCAAAAAACCGCGCATCGGTGAACTGCTGCGCCAGACCAAGGCAATCGTGCGGCTGGGCGCGGGCGGTGCAAACGGACGCAGAACAATATTGTCTGTCATCGGGATCGGTGGTTTGACCGCCAGTACCGGCATCAGTGTAAGACCGGAATTGCTTGCAACCATCTGGCGCAAGGTCTCCATGCTGGTGGCGTGAAAATCGACCCGTTCGTAGGCACCGGCCAGTGCACAGACATCCAGTGCCTGTTGCCGCAGGCAATGACCTTCTTCCAGTAACAACAGTTCTTCACCAGCCAGGTCCTGCATTTCGATTGTTTGTTTGCGGCTCAGTGGATGGTTTGCGGGCATGGCGGTGACAAATGGTTCTTCGAACAATACTTCCAGTTCCATGCCGTGTTCTTCAATTGGCAAGGCGAGCAGACCGGCATCGAGGCGCCCCTGGTCGAGCATATTCAGGATATCCTCGGTTTTCTCCTCGGCAAGTTGCAGCCTCAGGTCGGGATAACGGCTACGAATCCCCGGGATCACGTGGGGCAACAAATAAGGCGCCAGGGTCGGGAAAATGCCCAGCTTGATGGTGCCGGTTTCGGGATCCTTGCTACGTCTCGCAGCGTCCTTGACGTGTTCGAGGTCACGCAGGATATGCCGGGCGCGGTGGGCGATGTCTTCACCGATGGGCGTCAGCATGATTTTACGTGGCGCGCGTTCAACCAAAGACACACCGAGTTCCTCTTCGAGCTTACGGATCTGTGTGCTCAAGGTGGGTTGGCTGACAAAACAGGCCTCGGCCGCCTTGCTGAAATGCCGTAATTCGGCGAGTTTAACGAAATATTGCAGGGCACGAATGTTCATGCACTCATTATAGATTTTCACTATGTGTTTGTGCTAATCAATATTCAAATTTGATGGAAATAGATCAATACACACCGGCTTGCCGTGCCAGTCAGCACTTATAATCAGGGTCGTATGGAAAGCGGAAATTTTCTCAATCATGGGTTGTTGGGCCGGCACACGCGGTTGCTGCAACTGGCTGTTTCACTGGCCTTGCTCGTGATCGTTACCGTGGGAAGTCCGGCGCCAGAAACAGATGACGAGATGCAGCGTCTGCAAGGTGGTGAAATCCTGGTGCAGACCATTCACAACGACAAGTCGGGTGGCGCGGCGCGGGTGACTGCCTTGTTTCATGCCGAGGCCGATGATATCTGGAACGTGATCGGTTATTGCAAAAATGAATTCATCTATGTCCGCGGCCTCGAGGTATGCGAGGTCCTGGTGCCCGGTCTGCAGTACATAAAAAAACACCAGCGCGTCAAAAACAACTGGTACACGCCGACCATTGATTTTGTATTCGAGGCCAGCCGGGAGTCGGCGACACACGGTGAGTTCCGCCTGGTGGAGGGTAACCTCAAGGCCATGGAAGGGCAGTGGGATTTCCAGCCGCTGGTGGGCGGGGACGGGCTCGTGGTCAGCCACGACATCCGGATACAGTCGAAGTTTCCGGCGCCACGCTGGCTGGTGCGCCGGGTATTGAAAAGCGACCTGCCGGATATGCTAGCCTGCATTCGCGGTATGGCCCGGGCCTCTGGAGATGCAGACCGGATGGCCGTGGATCTGGAGCGTTGTCCGGGCGATACGGCTGGCTTGAACAAATAATGCCAACATCCGTGATACCGGTGCAATATACGGGTTAGAATGCCACATCCGAATTCATGACAGACAGAAAAACCCAAACATGAGTAAACGCACCGTTTTGACCGGTATTACCACTACCGGCACCCCGCACCTTGGAAACTATGTCGGCGCCATCAAGCCCGCCATCGAAGCCAGCCATTCGACAGATGTCCAGTCCTGTTACTTCCTGGCGGACTACCATGCATTGATCAAGTGCCGTGATCCCGAGGTGGTACACCGCTCGACCCTGGAAATCGCTGCGACCTGGCTGGCCTTGGGTCTGGATACCGACCGGGCGATCTTTTACCGCCAGTCGGACATACCCGAAATCGCCGAACTGACCTGGCTGTTGACCTGTATTACCGCGAAAGGCCTGATGAACCGTGCCCATGCTTACAAGGCCGCGGTGCAGGAAAACGTGGACGCGGGCGAAGACCCGGACAAGGCGATCGACATGGGCCTGTTCAGCTACCCGATCCTGATGGCGGCGGATATCCTGATGTTCAATGCGCACCATGTGCCGGTTGGCCGTGACCAGGTTCAGCACCTGGAAATGGCGCGCGATATCGCGCAGCGCTTCAACCATTTATTCGGCGAGCATTTTGTGCTGCCAGAGGCGGTGGTGGATGAGAATGTCGCCGTGCTGCCCGGCCAGGATGGGCGCAAGATGTCCAAGAGCTATAACAACACGGTCCCGCTGTGGTTGCCGGAGAAAAAACTGCGCAAGTCGATCATGAAGATCGTGACCAATTCGCTGGAGCCCGGTGAGCCAAAAGACACCAAGGGTTCCGCGCTGTTTGCGATTTACTCTGCCTTTGCCAATGCGGATCAGCGCCAGGCAATGAAGCAGGCCTTCGCCGACGGCATTGCCTGGGGTACGGCCAAGCAGCAGTGTTTCGAGTTGATCAACGCGGAACTCACAGAGGCCCGTTTGGTTTACGAGGAACTGATTGCAGACCCGGCCAGGATCGAAGCACGCCTGTTGGAGGGTGCCGAGAAAGCGCGTGGCATCGCTGCGCCATTCATACGGGAATTGAGAGACGCCGTCGGTATCCGCGGCCTGGCCTGACCATTTTTATTTGATGAACTGGAAAATCGCCAGCCGGATGTGACTGGCGGCATTTAGCGAACGCGGATAATATGAAAACAGTATCAACCCCGGGCACTGACCATGCAAGCAACCGAAGTATCTGAGCAAGCCGCAGCAGAAACCATCTTTAAACCCGATCTGGAACTGACCTATTACATTCCGGACTGGCTGCAGCCTGCGTGGGAATTTTTCTCCCCTTATCCCGGTCTGCTGTCGATCCTTCTGATCGCGGCAGCCTTTGGTTTTGGCTGGTTGCTCAAGTGGGTGATTTCACGCAGCCTGATGAAGGTGGCCGCCCGCACCCTGACCAAGGCGGATGATCACCTGGTCGAATACCTGACGCACCCGATCGTGTTGACCATGGTAACGCTGGCGCTGATGCTGGCGGTCTCGGCCTATCGTCTCCCGGAAGGGCTGAAGGCGGCCACACTGTCAGTGCTGGCGACCGTCCTGCTATTCTCCTGGTTGCGGGCCGGTATGCGCACTGCGCGCATCGTCCTGGAATTACTTGGCGGCAACTATGACCGCTTCGAGATCATTCAGGAGCGCACCATCCCGGTGTTTTCCATGGCCATCAAGATCCTGCTGATCGGTCTGGCCGCCTATATCTTCATGCTGATATGGGGTATCAACCCGACCGCCTGGCTGGCGTCTGCAGGCGTTATCGGTATCGCGGTCGGCTTCGCGGCAAAAGATACCCTGGCCAACTTGTTTTCAGGGATTTCCATCGTTGCCGATGCGCCGTACAAGATCGGCGATTACGTGGTGATTGATACCGGTGAACGCGGCAAGGTGACCCACGTGGGCATGCGCTCCACGCGCATACTGACCCGCGATGACGTTGAAGTCACGATCCCCAACGCCGTGATCGCCAACGCGAAAATTGTCAATGAAAGCGGTGGCCCTTGGGTCAAGCACCGCATCCGGGTGCCGGTGGGCGTGGCTTATGGCAGCGATGTGGACGAGGTATGCAATCTGCTCGAAGAAACGGCCAAGGCGCACCCAAGCATCGTCCAGGAGCCCGCCCCGCGCGTGCGCATGCGGGCCTTTGGCACCAGTTCGCTGGATTTCGAGTTACTGGCATGGATCGACCACCCGGAACTGCGCGGCCTGGTTCGCCATGAACTCCTGATTGTCATTTACAAGGCCCTCAACGAAAACGAAATCGTAATTCCGTTCCCGCAGACGGATATTCACCTGCGCAGTATGCCCGGGGAAGAGGACCCATTGGATTAAGCTGTTCAACCTGGACCAGAATCTTGCACGTTTCAATAGGTATAAAATAGACACATGATTCTCTTTGTCGACGGAATACCGGACAACAACCTTATAACTTTCGACCTGGACCGGAAAGGCAGGCAGCGACTGTTGCTGAGTGGGACTACAAATGCATTTCCGTACCTGGGTATCAGGGAAAATCAGCGGCTCGTCCACACGCTGGTGGGCTCACAACTCAGACAGCCTGACATCACACTGCCCGAAATGCCGCGTCTGATTTTCAACCAGATATCCGACCCGGACAGCAGTTATGGAGCGCTGGAACGATGTGTCGAACTGGTGAACAGCACCGGTGCCCCGGTCATCAACCACCCTGCGAGGGTCTTGCAGACCATGCGCCAACAGGTCGCAGAAACCCTACAGGGTATCGAAGGCCTGCGGGTGCCACGCACTATCCGCTGTGAGCCGTTATCCCCGGAAGATGTTTACACCATGGCCAGCGCGGCCGGCATTGAGTTGCCATTTATCGTGCGCGTCGCAGGTGTGCATGGTGGCCAACAGATGCTCCGCGTGGATACGGATGACGCGTATTCCGACCTGCATGCTTTTCCGTTCGATGGACGCGCTTTCTACATCCTGGAATACCTGGAATTCGCCGATGGAGATGGTGCCTATCACAAGTACCGGATTGCCATGGTCGGAGACCAGGCAATTGCACGCCATGCGCTGGTAGGACCTGAATGGAAGGTGCACGGCGACTCTCGTAAATCCAAGTATAGCCAGGCATTCCCCCCTGAGCATGAGCGGGTCGCCCGAATTGAACACGAATTACTGCCAGGACTGGCTGCAATGTTCGCGACCATCAGGAAACGACTGGGCCTTGATTATTTCGGGATTGATTGCAGCATCAACGTGGAAGGTGAGATGACCCTGTTCGAAGCCAACGCGGCGATGAACCTGTTCCAGAATATAGTGCCGGGGCTCAACCCGGTTATCGCCCGCCTGCGCACGGCAACACGCGACCTGCTTGCCCGACGCTCGGGGATGTCATTGGGTTGATCTCCGCAGAGACGTGGCGGTTGAGCCCGGTGCTTGCGTTCCGGCTTTTGGTTTAGTTCCCGATACCCAGTTTTTCCAGGATTGCTTCCAATGCCCCGTCAAGCGGAATCTCGGAATTCTCGGCATCCCGGCGTCCCTTGTACTCGAGCTTACCGGCATCGAGGCCACGTTCGCCGACCACCACCCGGTGCGGAATACCGATCAGTTCCATGTCGTTGAACATCACGCCGGGCCTGAGATCGCGGTCATCGTAGAATACTTCCACACCGGCTTCGAGCAGTTCCCCGTATAAGGCATCAGCGGCTTCGCGTACGCGGTGGGACTTTTTCGCGTTCATGGGCAGCAGTGCCACCTGGAACGGCGCAATCGGTTCGGGCCAGCATATGCCCTTGTCATCGTGATTCTGTTCGATGGCGGCAGCCACGATGCGTGATACACCGATGCCGTAACAGCCCATGTGCATGACGTGGGATTTACCATCCTCACCCAGCACCACGGCATTCATGGCCGTTGAATAAGCCCTGCCAAGCTGGAATATATGACCGACTTCGATACCACGGGCCATTTGCAGTACACCCTTGCCATCCGGGCTCGGGTCGCCTTCGATGGCTTTGCGCAGATCGGCAGTTTCCGGCACTGCCACGTCGCGTTCCCAGTTGATACCGAAGAAGTGCTGGTCATCTACGTTGGCCCCGGCACTGAAATCAGACATGACGCCAACCTCGTGATCGGCGATCACCGGTAACGAAAGGCCAACCGGTCCCAATGAACCCGGACCGGCGCCAATGGCGCTGCGGATTTCCGCATCGGTGGCAAATTCCAATGGGCTGGCGACTTGTTCCAGTTTCTCGGCCTTGAAGGGATTCAGTGTGCGATCACCACGCACCAGCAGGGCGATGAAATCCGCTTCCTGTTCCTCGGCCGCGTGCACGATCAGGGTCTTGACGGTCTTTTCAACCGGCACACCATAACCGTTGACCAGTTCATCGATGGTATGCGCATCGGGGGTATCCACGGTGCGCATGTCCTGGGTGGGTGTGGCCCGTTCGTATCGAGGTGGCAGGACCGCCGTCATTTCCACGTTGGAGGCGTATTTAGAGCCGTCAGAAAACGCGATCTCGTCTTCACCGGAATCGGCCAGCACGTGGAATTCGTGTGATTTGTGACCACCGATGGCCCCGGTGTCTGCCTCGACCGAGCGGAAGTGCAAGCCGGTGCGTGTGAAGATGCGTGAATAGACTTCGTACATATCCCAGTAGGTGCTATCCAGGCTGTCGTGATCGATATGGAATGAGTAGGCGTCCTTCATCAGGAATTCCCGTGAACGCATCACGCCAAAGCGTGGCCGGATTTCATCACGGAACTTGGTCTGAATCTGGTAAAAAGTGATCGGCAGTTGTTTGTAGCTCTTGATCTCGTTACGGACAAAGTCCGTTACGACTTCCTCGTGAGTCGGGCCAAAGCAATAATCCCGTCCGGCCCGGTCCTTGATTTTAAGTAACTGTGCACCGAACTTGTCCCAGCGTTTCGATTCCTGCCACAGTTCAGCCGGCTGCACTGCGGGCATTAACAGTTCCAGGTAGCCCGCCTGGTCCAGTTCCTCGCGCACGATGTTCTCGACCTTGCGCAGCACACGCAGACCCAGCGGCGCCCAGGTGTAAATACCCGAGGTGAGCTTGCGGATCATGCCGCAGCGCAACATGAGTTGATGGCTGACGATCTCGGCTTCGGCCGGGGTTTCACGGGTCGTGAACAGGTGGAATGCACTGGCTTTCATATTTAATCCGTTGTTAGCGCTGGGGCTGCTTTACCAAAGCCCGACATTTTAGCGTGCAACGCGTGCCAGCACACGCATCTGTTCAAGTGGATTGCCTGGCAGGGTCTAGGAATTGCAGTGCTTGATAATGTAAGCCTTGGCCTCTTCGAGTAATTCCAGGCGTTTATTGTCATCCAACCGGCTGACTGAGCCGTCTTCATTCTGCACCATGACTCGGGGGGAAGGTTCCAGGGCCGCGACGCGCTGCTGTGCAATTTCACACTCCTTGGCGATTGCTGCGTTCATCTCAGCAGCCTCCTGGCGTTTTGCGGCCCGCTCTTCGCGTTGCTGCTGTGCCAGGGAGGGTTCCGATGGTTGGTACGGGCTCGCCGGTGCGGGGGGCTGCTTGTCGCCAACACTGCTCTGGCTGTCTACCTGTACGGCTTCTTTGTTTTCACCGGGCAACTGGTCAAAATGGACGACGCCGTTTTCGTCGACCCAGCGGTATACCTCGTCTTTTGCCCCAGCATCCGTTGCCGCAAGCACGAAAATGGCAAAGAGTATTGAAAAAGAAATTGTCGCCTTAAGCATCTTCGTGTCCTTTTTCGAAGAATTCCAACTGCGTTTATATCACATTGAGTCAACTGTCCCCAATAATCCCGCGCAGCAGCGTGTTATTATCGGCATCCTGTCAAAGGTGTGGATGGAATGATGGAATCGGATAATGCAACTCGCAGAAAGGGTGTGTACCTGTTACCCAACCTGCTGACATCGGCTGCCTTGTTTGCGGCTTTTTATTCAATCATTTCGGGTATCAGTGGCAAGTACGAGGCGGCGGCCATCGCCATTATCGTTGCCGGGCTGCTGGATGGCCTGGATGGACGCGTGGCGCGTCTGACCAATACACAAAGTGATTTTGGCGAACAGTACGACAGCCTCGCGGACCTCATTTCTTTCGGTCTTGCCCCCGCATTGCTGGCATTTAACTGGTCATTGTCGAGCCTGCGGGACATCAGTGTGTTTACCGGCAAGCTTGGCTGGCTGGCGGCATTTCTGTTTGTGTCCTGCGCTGCCTTACGCCTGGCACGGTTCAATACCCAGGCCGGTATTGCCGATAAACGGTATTTCCAGGGGCTCGCCAGCCCTGCGGCTGCCGGGACGCTGGTGTTCACGATCTGGTTTTTCGTGGACAACGACGTGGCCGGGGCTTCCGTGCGCTGGCTGATCTTCTTTGAAATTGTCGCGCTCGGTCTGTTGATGTTTTCCAATGTGCGTTATTTCAGCTTCAAAGCCGGTCCAAGTGGTGACAAGGTACCTGCATACTGGGTATTCCTGGCGATACTGATCATCGTGTTGCTGGCGCTCGACCCACCCGTCATGGGGATGATTTTCGGTTTTGCTTACGTGATTTCCGGTTTGTTGATCACCGTGGTAGGGCGCCGTAGCCGCAAGCACCAGCGTGAGCAGCGGCCGCATAAATTGCATAAAACCCAACCGGTACTGGATACAGCTGCAGAAGCGCCGGAAGAGGGTGAAGTTAAAGACCCACCGGCTGAATAGATCACGTGTTAAGCAGGCAACAAAAAGAATACCTCGATGCCATGGGGATTGGTGTCTGGTCGCTGCGTGAGCCAGCGGCAGTTATCCCGGAAGTGGATGACACGGCGGTTGATGAACCCGTTGAATTTGCCGTTGATGTGGCCGTTGATGAACCCGTTGATGAACCCGTTGATGCGCCTGTCGAGATGCCTGCCGAAGTAATTGCCGATACAGCAGCCGGAATGCCCGGTCTGAAACTGGGCCCGGGGCGTGGCGGTATCCTGCTGGTCTGTGCCCAGGACAGCGACTCGGCCTCGCGCCTGGCCAATGATATCAGCCGGGCCCTGGGCAGTGTGCCGGTCTGGGCCTGGCCCGACACCGATGCCGGGTCCGAGGCGGTTAAACTCCCTGACGCAGTCGAAGAAAACCTGTTCACCACGGTTGCCATTTTCGGTGCGGAGCTGGCGCAGCGGTTTTTTCCGGGTGACCTGCCGTCCAGTTTGCATGCAGCGAACCTGGTGCGCTTGCCAGCCATGCAGGACATCAGCGCCCAGGCAGAGGCGCGGCGGGCATTATGGGCGGCGCTGTGCCGTTCGGGTATGGTGAGCGCTACCTGACCATGAAGCCGGACAAGGGCCACCCCCTGATTCGCCGTCTTGACATGGGAGATGTAGACCGCATCTTTGAAATTGAGCAGCTTGCCTATCCCTTTCCGTGGACCCGTGGGGTGTTTTTCGACTGCCTGCGTGTCGGTTATACCTGTTTCGGTCTGCAGATCGGCCGCGAACTGGCCGGTTATTCAATTGCCAGCCATGCGGCGGGTGAGGCGCATTTGCTGAATTTGTGTGTGCACCCCGATTGGCAACACCGGGGATATGGCAGCCTGTTGTTGGAATACATGATCAACCACGTGGTGCGGCTTAATAGCGAGGCGATATTCCTCGAGGTCCGCGCCAGCAACCCGCGTGCCGCGGGCCTGTATGAAAACAGGGGATTCAAGGTCATCGGCCGCAGACCCAATTACTACAAGGCTGGCGAGCGGCGTGAGGACGCAATCGTCATGCGCCTGGCACTGGACCCGGCCGAAGACTAATCCAAAGGGGCGAGCTTGTTCGCAAGGTAAGAACTGGTACATCCCGGCCATGGGATTTCCTCCAGAAACACGCTGTGGATACATCCCTGTAAGCTCATCCACAACATCCCTGTTGTGTAAGGTTTCTGGAGGAAACACCACACCCGGAATGGGCAACACATGAAACGCTCTACTTTAGCTTTGACTTTTCCAGCGTACCAAGCAGGAGTTCGAAAACCAATGTAGCGATATTCAAGCCGGGGGAGTGCGCTGCTTTTTTCAGAACCTTACGAAACAGGGACGTTTCGGAAGAGCCCCCAGGGAAGGGTCTACGGCGTGTTCTGAAAAAAGACAGGCGCTTACCTGGCGAATCAATTCACCGGTTTCAGTCAAAAGTTGATCTAGACAGCAGTGGATCAGTCCCGCAGCTTCTCCAGCTTCTCGATCTGCGCCTCAAAGCCCGCGACCTTGGTCTTGTGGGCAATGAGCCTCTCTCTTTCCTGTTCGACGACTGCCGGCGGTGCATTGTCGACAAAACGGCTGTTGCCCAGCTTGCCCTCGGAACGCTTCAGGTCGGTCAATTCGCGTTGCAGCAATTTACCGAGCCGGCCCAGTTCATCTTCGACATCGACCAGGCCCTTGAGTGAGACCAGCACTTTGAGATCGCCAACCAGTGCGACCGAGTATTGTGATGTATCGGCGGCATCATCCAGCCATTGACTGGAGTTGAGCCTGCCCAGGCTTTGCAACAGGGGTGCGAAGCGCTCCTGGTGGTCCCGGTCAGCTTCAACACCTGCCTGGTAGGCAATATCCAGTGGTTTGCCGGGTGCCACGTTCAGCTCGGCCCGGATATTCCGGATGCCCTGCAACACCCGTTGCAGCCAGGCGATGTCATCCTCTGCCTGCTGATCAGTGGTGCCCGCCTCGGGGAAAGCCTGCAGCATGATGCTGTCGCCCTCGAGACCAAGCGGGGCTTTCAGCATCTGCCAGATTTCTTCGGTGATATAGGGCATGAACGGATGCAGGCTGCGCAGACTGCTCTCCAGTACGTGCAGCAAGGTGTAACGTGTGGCATTGCGTTCGTCTTCGCTGCCATGCTGCAGAACCGGCTTGGACAACTCCAGGTACCAGTCGCAGTATTCGTTCCAGACAAATTCGTACAGACGCTGGGTCGCCAGGTCCAGCCGGTACGCGTCTATGTGCTCCCTGACCTTGTGGGTCATGCGGTGCATGCGCGATACGATCCAACGGTCGGGAATACTGCTTGCAGGAACCTCACCGAACCGCGTGATCCGAGGTACTCATCAGCACGTAACGGGCGGCGTTCCAGAGCTTGTTGCAGAAATTCCGGTAGCCCTCGATACGACCGAGATCGAACCGGATTTCGCGGCCCGTGGTGGCCAGTGCCGCAAAGGTAAAACGCAGTGCATCGCAGCCAAAGGCCTGTATACCATCGGGGAAATCTTCACGGGTGAACTCTTTCAATGGCCGGCGCCATGTGTGGCTGCATCAGGCCGGTGGTGCGTTTCTTGACCAGCGGTTCCAGCTCGATTCCGTCGATCAAATCGATCGGATCCAGTACGTTGCCCTTGGACTTGGACATTTTCTGGCCATGGGAATCACGGATCAGACCGTGGATGTACACCTCGCGGAAAGGTACGTCGCCCATGAACTTCAGCCCCATCATGATCATCCGCGCGACCCAGAAGAAGATGATGTCGAAACCGGTCACCAGCACATTGGTCGGATAATATTTATCCAGCCTCGCGGTCTGTTCCGGCCAGCCCAGTGTGCTGAACGGCCATAGTGCGGATGAGAACCAGGTATCCAGTACGTCATCGTCCTGCCGGAGCGGGACATCATCGGCCAGCTGGCCGCGTTGGCGCGCATCGGCTTCGTCATATCCGACATGAATTGACCCGTCCGGTGCGTACCAGGCCGGGATGCGGTGACCCCACCACAGTTGCCGGGAGATACACCAGTCCTCGATACGGTGCATCCAGTCAAAATAGGTCTTGCTCCAGTTGTCCGGGACAAAGCGGATCGAGCCGTTTTCCACGGCCTCGATTGCCGGCTCGGCCAGTGGCGCGATTTTCACGTACCACTGATCGGTCAAATAGGGTTCGACAATCGCCCCGGAGCGGTCACCGCGCGGGATCATCATCTTGTGTGATTCTATTTGCTCCAGCAGGCCGCCGGCCTCGAGATCGGCCACGATCTGCTTGCGGGCATCCATGCGGTCCATGCCACGGTAGGCCTCGGGCGCTTCGTCGTTGATCGTCGCGTCGTCATTCAGGACGTTGATCACTTCCAACTGGTGGCGCTTACCCATCTCGTAGTCGTTGAAGTCATGCGCCGGGGTGATTTTCACGCAACCGGAACCAAATTCGATGTCCACGTAGCTGTCCGCGATCACCGGTATGGTGCGGCCGGTCAAGGGCAGTTCCAGTTCCAATCCGACCAGGTCCGTGTAACGTTCATCATCCGGGTTGACCGCGACCGCCGAGTCACCCAGCATGGTTTCCGGCCGGGTCGTCGCGACCACCACGTAGCCCTTGCCGTCCACGCGTGGGTAACGGATATGCCACAGGTGGCCGTTCTCTTCTGCTGAAATAACTTCAAGGTCGGACAGAGCGGTATGTAGTACCGGGTCCCAGTTGACCAGCCGTTTGCCGCGATAGATCAGGTCTTCCCGGTACAGCTCCACGAATACTTTCGTGACTGCTCGGCTCAGGTCCTCATCCATCGTGAAGCGGTCATGCTCCCAGTCCACTGACGTTCCAAGGCGGCGCATCTGCTTGGCGATCTGGCCACCGGAGCTCTCTTTCCAGTCCCACACGGCCTGGATAAATTTCTCACGGCCAAGATCGTGCCGGGAAACGCCTTTCTCGCTGAGCCGCCGTTCAACCACCATCTGGGTGGCGATACCTGCATGATCCATACCGGGCTGCCACAGCGAGGAATCCCCGCGCATCCGGTGGTACCGAGTCAGTACATCCATGATGGTGTTCCCGAACGCATGGCCCATGTGCAGGTTCCCCGTCACATTCGGCGGTGGCAGCATGAGGCAGTAGGGCTGTTGGCCTTCACCGGGCGAGAAATAGCCTTTCTCTTCCCAGGCCTTGTACCAGCGCTGTTCGATGGCGTCCGGCTGAAAACTTTTATCCATTACTTGGATCTCTTGTTTATGATCTATCGTGTACTGGTTTCTTGTGTCCGCGGTGTGAGCCCGTTATCGAGGTAGGCCCTGAATTTCACCCTGGAGGCTTTCCTGTCTTCATCAGCATACGGAACGATTTCCAGTATCCGGCTGAATCTCTCCGGTTGCGGGATGGCCTCAGGACAAAGGTTAATCACCACGTCAACCGGTTTCAAGGTGGACAGTGTGCCGATATTGACCATGGCTTTGCCCGCGTCCACGCTATCTGCCAACGCGTGCGGCAGAAATCTTCCATCTGGGTGCTGCCACATCAGCTCGTCTAGCTGCTGGCTGGTGGTTTCAGTCCCGGTGATGACGAAAACACGCTGGTTTCGTTCGAGCATCGTCAACGCCAGTGAACAGGCCACCCGATTCGGATCTGCAATCGATTCCTTCAGAACGTAAAAATCGACCTGGCAGGTGGCGGATTTTGTGCTGTCACTGGACACGGAACGGTTGGTGCTGATAGGCCCTGGAGGTTCAGCGGGCCTGGTTAATCAGGTACTGTGCCAGCAACCCGGCCGGTCGGCCGGTTGAGCTGCCATCATTACCCCACTTCCAGGTTGCACCCGCGCAATCGATGTGGGCCCAGCGTTGACCGTCAGTAAAGCGTGACAGGAAACAGCCTGCAGTTACGCTGCCGGCCGGCATGCCGCCCACGTTCTTCATATCGGCAAAATTGGACTTGAGCTGTGATTGATAGTCGTCCCACAGTGGCAGACGCCAGCCCCGGTCCACGGCGTCCTGGCCAGCCTGGATCAGTTCATCGGCCAGGTCATCGTGCTTGCTCATAACCGCGCAGGCGTGGTGGCCGAGCGCGATAACGCAGGCGCCGGTCAGCGTGGCGACATCGATCAGGGCCTCGGGATTGAAACGTTCGCTGTAAGTCAATGCATCACACAATACCAGGCGGCCTTCGGCGTCGGTGTTCAGGACTTCGATGGTTTTCCCCGACATTGAGGTCAGCACATCACCGGGCCGGTAGGCATTGCCGTCGGGCATGTTTTCCGCAGCGGCTACGACGCATACCACGTTGATGGGCAACTGCATATCCACGACGGCCTCAAAGGCCCCGATGACGCTGGCTGCACCACCCATGTCATACTTCATCTGCTCCATGTTCGGGCCGGGTTTTAACGAAATACCACCCGTATCGAAGGTAATACCCTTACCGACCAGCACGTAGGGCCTGCTGTCCTCATCCTTGCCCTGGTACTTCAACACGATCAATTGCGGCGGGTTTACGCTGCCCTGGCCGACGGCCAACAGGGCTGACATCTTCAGTTCAGCCATGGCATCCGCATCGAGGATTTCCACGCTCGTATTGGCATATCTGTCCGCGATTTCACGGGCCTGTCCGGCAAGGTAGGCCGGTGTACAGATATTGGGTGGTAAGTCCCCGAGATTCCTGGAGCGGCGATAGCCCCGGGCCATGCTGCCAGCCTCATCAAGTGTGCTTTGCATCTCGGCATTCGCATTAAACGAAGCACTGCCCAGTGGTGCTTTATCGTCATCCTTGGGTTTCTTGGTGGCCGTGTAGCGATAGTTGCTCCAGTCCAGGCACAAGGCGGCCTGGCGCAGACACCAGCGGACCGGCAATTCAGCGGACCCGATCTCGTGCAAACAGATATGCGCCTGGGTGGCGGCATGATCACGCAGTAAGGCACCGGCACTTTTGCATACAGCGTCATAACGCACCGCATCGAACTTGTCTGCGTCACCATAGCCCATCACCAGGATGCGCTTGGCGGCAACACCGTCGAGGCCGTGTAGCAGGGTGGCTGATTTCCAGCTGTTGTCGATGTCACCGCTGTCGATCAATCGCTGCAGGGCGCCGTTGCTGGCCTTGTCAACCAACTCAGCTGAACCCTGTAACGGTGCCTTTGAAAAGACTCCAATAACCAGGCAGGCCGTATCGAGCTCAGGCGCCGGTGTCGTATCTAGTGTAAATTTCATCGTGTAAATGCCACTGTTCGGGGCCCTTCCCTTGATTCCCAAGCTTCAAAAATATCGCTGATTAGTTGTTTAACACTGCTAGAATGCGAACGGAATCGGCATTCTACAACGAATCAATCGCGAAGAACTAATATTGAGCATATTGCAAAAATACATACTGCGTGAGTGGTTCTGGACGGCACTGGCCGTAAGCATTGTACTTCTCATCGTTCTGGTGGGCGCCTACCTGGGTGATATGCTCAATGATATTGCCGATGGTCGCATGCCGGTCGGGCTTCTGAGTATGCAATTATTGTTGCATATGCCGCAAACGCTGGAGAATATCCTGCCATTGGCCGGTTTCGTAGCCGTCATGTGGGGATTGGGCCGTTTTTACCGTGACCAGGAAATGGCGGTCATGCGGTCCAGTGGGTTTGGCTGGCGGCAACTGATCAAGCCATTGTTGAGCCTGGTGGTTCCGATGGCCGTGGGCCTGCTGGTGCTGGGTCTGTGGGCTACACCAATGGCGTCACGTATTGCCGAACAGCAGTTGGAGCAGGCTTTCCGTTCGGCTGCCGTATGGGGTTTGCAGGCCGGTAAATTTCACGTGTTGAGGCGTGGTGAACTGGTTATCTACGCCGAATCTATTGGGGAAGAAGGCACCGCGCTGCGCAACATATTTATCAAGCAACACGAAAATGACCGGGAACAGGTCTGGGTAGCGCAACGGGGTAGTTACTGGATGGATCGCGAAACCGGCGACCGTTACCTGATCCTCGAAGAAGGTAAGGTGACCGATGCCGCACCCGGTCAACTCGACCTCAGGGTGCTGAGTTTTGCACGCAACGACATGCGCCTGCCGGAGCCGGAATTCCGCAAGCGCAAAAAGACCGGGCTGGATTCAAAACCGTCATCGGAATTGCTGGATGACGGGGGTATAGAGTCCGTGGCCGAACTGCAATGGCGTTTATCACCCGCGATCACAGTCATCGTGCTGGGATTGCTTGCGATCCCGCTGGCCCATTCCGAACCGAGGGAGGGCAGGGGAATTAGAGTCATACTCGGCATCCTTGTCTACTTGTTGTACGGCAACATGATCTACCTGTGCCGTTCCTGGGTCGCAGATGGACATTTGCCCACGTATATCGGCATGTGGTGGGTGCATGTGCTGTTTCTTGTATTCAGTTTCGTCTGGATACGGCGCCAGGGCCGCTTTCCGGTCAAGTTGGCACTCAAGTGACCAAGGTCGTTGACAAGTACATTGGCAAAGCTGCCATTCTCGGCATTTTGCTGGTATGGATCAGCCTGACAGCCCTGATGATGATGTTCAGCCTGTTGTCTGAGTTGCGTGATACAACCGTCAATTATTCAGCCACCGATGTCATGTGGTTTGTATTGCAGACCGGCCCGCGTTTGGCTTACCAGATATTCCCCGTATCCGCGTTGATGGGCTCCCTGCTGGGTATCGGTGGCCTGGCTGGCGCCAACGAACTGGTAGCGTTCAGGACCTCGGGTGTCTCGCGTCTGCGACTGGCTGCAGCCGGCATGGCCGGGGCGTTGATTGTTACGATTCCCGTGATGGTTGTCGGTGAGTGGGTGGCGCCGGATGCCGAGCAGCAGGCCCGTGCATTCAGGCTCAGCCGTCTCGTGGGCCAGGTGATCATTGGCGGACCGTCCGGCATGTGGATGCGCGACGGTAGTGATATCGTCAATATCAAGCGCCCCTTATTGACCGTGGATGAGGGTCAGCAATCCATCAGTTTTCAGAATGTTGAGATTCATCATTTTGATGGCTTTGCGGGTCTCCAGAAAATCACCCGCGCTGAAAGCGCCACCTTCGATGGCGAAGAATGGACGCTCAAGGATGTTTCTGAAATCGGCATCAGCGGGTCAGATATCAGCCTCGTGAGCCATGAAAGTCTGCCCTGGGTTTCGGGGGTCAAACCCGACCTGCTCGAATCGGCGGTAACACGTCCGCCCTATCTTTCTATACGCGTGTTGTGGGACCAGTTGCATTACCTGCAAAGTAACGGCCTGGATGACCGGATTTACCGTTCCGCATTCTGGGAGAAAATCATTTATCCATTTGCCATCATTGCCCTGGTGCTGGCAGGGATGCCATTCGTCTTTGGCTCCTCACGGCAGCACAACCTCGGTTTCAGGTTGTTCATCGGTATGACCATGGGTGGCCTGTTCATGCTGGTCAACGGTTCGGTGCAAAATCTCGCCGCCGCCTATTCCTTGCCCGTGGCGCTGGGCGCAGTATTGCCATCAGCCGTGCTGATGGTGGTGGCGATTACGGTATTGCGCCGCTCGGTGTAGCGATAAGGTAAGGGGTTCAGCGTTTCTTCTTTTCCAGTCTTATCAGTAGCGTTTTCGCCGCAAGGTCGTGCCAGCCGCGTTTTTGCCCGTCAAGCAAAGCCCACAGGATGCCGAGACCAAATACTGTCACTGATATGATTCCGGCAAGGAACCGCAGCAGGCACCTCGGCCAGGAGATGGTGGCTCCATCGGCGCTGATCAGCCGTACCCGCCAGGCCCGCATACCCAGGGTCATACCAGCGCGCCAGCTTGTCGTAAGGTATGCGGCGCAAACTACAATTAGCCAGAGGGTGATCCCAAAATCCTGGAAAGCCATTTTGCCTTCTCCCCCAAAGGGCAAGGCGATGGCCGAGGCCAGCATCAGCAGGCCGAGTAAAATGACCGCGTCATATAACATAATGACCAACCTTACATGCAGGGGACAGCAAATTTGCTTGCAGTGGTGTGGCACTAAATATTACCTTCGGTTATTCTGAGCCGCCCGTCTTCGGGAATGGGATTGAATATATCATTGATTTTGTTTTATCGAATCAGCAAGTACTTCGTACAACCATATTGGAACTAGCAATGCTAAACAGATTTAATCGACGCACTTCAGGCCTGCTTACATGCGCTGCAGCCTTGATGTTGCTTTGCACGGGCGGTTACGCGCAGATTCTCGAGTCTTCCGTCGAGACAGAAACCGGTATCAACAAGGCCGCGTTGACCTCGCAACAACGGGTGACCCGGCTGTCCCAGCAAACCGCTGACTTGTTGGCTGAATACCGGCAGGTGGTTCGCGAGACCGAGAGCCTGAAAATCTATAACGATAACCTGGAGAAGGTCGTTATGGATCAGCGTGCAGAAGTCGTGTCCATCAATGAACAGCTCAACGGGCTCGAGGAAACCAACCGTGGTGTCGTGCCCCTGATGCTGGAAATGATCGATACGCTCGACAAGATCGTCGAGAGCGACATGCCGTTCAGGCTGGATGAAAGACGCGCCAGGGTCGGACGTTTACGCATCATGATGGATCAGGCCGATGTGACCGCTTCGGAAAAATACCGTCGCGTGATGGAGGCCTACCAGGGTGAAATGGAATATGGGCGCACCACCGAGGCCTATGCCGAAGCCCTGCCCACGACCGGGCAGACAGTGGATTTCCTGAGGGTCGGACGAACCTTGCTCGTGTACCAGAGCAGCGACCAGGAAACCACCGGCTGGTTCAACCCTGTGACACGCGAATACGAGGACCTGCCGGACCGTTACCGTTTGGAGGTGAAAGAAGGTCTGGCCATTGCCAAGAACGAAAAGGCGCCTGACCTGGTCGTGCTTCCCGTACCTGGCGCGGAGGCAGCACAATGAAAACATTGAACAGCCTGCTGGTCATCGCCCTGTTGACGCTCTCCGCAACCGCTGGGGCGCAAACACTCGAGGAACTGGCGGAAATCGTCCGCCGTGCAGCCAGTACAGAAGGCCAGATCAACCAGGAACGTGAAGCGCAATTCATCCGGGAGCGTGACAATCAGCGCAAGCTGTTGGCAACAGCGAATGCCGAGAAACGGCGTGAAGAACAGCGCAGTGATGACCTCAAATCCGAGTATGACCGCCTCGAGCGCGAATTGGCCGAGTTGACGACTGTATTGCAGGAACGCATGGGTAACCTCGGTGAACTGTTTGGTATCGTCAGGCAGTCCTCCGGTGATATCCAGGCCGGGTTGAACGACTCGATGGTCTCGGCACAACGCCCCGGCCGTGGTGAATTCCTTTCCGAGCTGGCTCAGCGCAAGGCGCTGCCCAATGTCCAGGAGCTGCGGATGGTTTGGGAGCGCATGGTCACGGAAATTGCCGAGTCCGGCAAAGTGGTCAGGTTCAATACCACCGTCGAGCGCGCCAACGGCGCGAAGGAAAATATGGAAGTTGTACGCGTTGGTGTTTTCAACGCGGTTTCAGATGGCAGTTTCCTTGATTGGGATTCCACCAAGAGTACCGAAAACCTGATCGAGCTGGCGCGTCAGCCGGCAGGGCGTTACCAGGCCATGGCCAGTGATTTGCAAAAAACATCACCCGGTGAAGTGGCCCCGATGGCCGTGGATTTTACCCGTGGGCAAATCCTGCGTGCAGTGGTGCAGAGCAAGACACCAGCCGAACGAATCAAGGAGGATGGCGGGCCGGTTGGTTACGTGATCATTTCTGTGGGTATCTTCGGGCTGTTGCTGTGTCTGTGGAAGGCATTTGTGTTGTACACGACCGGCGCCAAGATGCGTAGCCAGCTTAAGAGAGAAGCAGCGAGCAAAGGCAACCCGCTGGGTCGCGTCATGTCCATCTACACCGACAACCCGGATATCGATATCGAAACGCTGGAGTTGAAGCTGGACGAGGCAATTTTGCGTGAGTCCGCGCCGCTCGAAACCGGTTTGAGCTTTATCAAGGTGCTGTACGTGGTTGCACCCTTGCTGGGGCTTTTGGGTACTGTTGTGGGCATGATTGCAACCTTCCAGATGATCACGCTGTTCGGTACCGGTGATCCACGCATGATGGCCGGTGGCATCTCCACCGCACTGGTTACCACGGTACTGGGTCTGTGCGTCGCTATTCCACTGACCTTGCTGCACTCATTCCTGCAGGGTAAGAGCAAGGCCCTGATCCAGATGCTCGAAGAACAGGCGGCCGGAATCATCGCCAGGCTCGCGGAGCGTAGTGGATGATCTGGTTTTACGACGCACTGGCTTCCATCAGGAGCTTCCTGGACCTGGGAGGCAATGTCCTGTATGCCATTATGCTGGTGCTGTTCTTGATGTGGACCTTTATCCTGGAGCGCCTGTGGTATTTCTACCGGGTTCACCCGAAAGAAAAGCAGGCCATCGTTAACGCCTGGGAGTCCCGTGAAGACACCCATTCGTGGTATGCCAAGAGCATTCGCGAGGAAATGATTTCCCAGACTTCGATTGCGCTGAAGAACAATATCGGCCTGATCAACGCGCTGATCGCCATCTGCCCCTTATTGGGTTTGCTGGGTACTGTCACCGGTATGATCAGCGTGTTTGACGTCATGACCTATTCCGGGTCCGGTAACGCCCGCGCCATGGCGGCGGGTGTTTCCATGGCCACTGTCCCGACCATGTCCGGCATGGTGGCCGCGCTCTCCGGTGTGTATTTCGGAACCTGGCTGGACCACAAGGCCAGTACCGAAACCGATGGGCTGGCTGACTTGTTGCAGGCACACTGACGGGCTGATCGAGGAATTAATCATGGCCAGACGACATGCGCATACGGAAGAAGCCGAAATCAACATCACGCCCATGCTTGATATCGTGTTCATCATGCTGATCTTTTTCATCGTGACGACCTCGTTTACCAAGGAAACCGGGGCCGCGATAGTCAAGCCGGTTGCCGAGCAGGCGATATCGTTGCGCAATGGAACCATCCTGATCGGTATCAAGTCGAATGACGATATATGGATGAGCAAACGTCTGATTGAACTGCGCGAGGTCCGTTCCATGGTCGAGAGCGCCAAGGCCGAAAACCCGAAAGGCAGCGTGGTGATCGTGGCTGACAAGGGCTCCAGGATCGGTACCGTGACCCAGGTGATGGACCAGGTGAAAATGGCGGGTGTTGAAGGCATCGCCATTTCCGCAATAACCCCGAGCGGCTGAAGACGGTTGTTACCGGAATGATTTTGACGTTGACATGAATAGATTCAGAGGCCTGATTGCTGCCCTACTTGCCGTTGGTGTGACCTTCGGCCTGTTCCTGTTCATGTTCAAACTGATTTCCTCGGGTGGCAGTAATACCGAGGAAATGGAAGCGATTGCCGGTATTCATTTTGGCCCGGTGGACATTCCCGACGAGATCATGACCAAGAACCGGCGCATACCCAAGAAGCCGCCGCCACCCAAGGATCCACCACCACCACCGAAAATGCAGGTATCCCAGATGGACCAGAGCGTGCAGAACATGCCGGTGCTGGATTTACCGAACCTGGATATACCGATGACCTCGGGTGAGGGGATGTACATCGGCAACGTCGCGTCCATCGACAAAACCGAGGAAGGCGACATTATCCCGATCGTGGTCATCCGTCCAATGTACCCGCGCGAGGCGGCGCTGAAGGGAACTGAAGGCTGGGTCAAAGTGGCATTTACGATCACCGCCATCGGCACGGTCAAGGACCCCAAGGTGCTCGATGCCGACCCGCCACGGATATTCAACCGCGAAGCACTCAGGGCGATACTGAAGTGGAAATTCAAGCCCC
Organism: uncultured Gammaproteobacteria bacterium; assembly: GCA_963753105.1. Taxonomy (GTDB): domain Bacteria; phylum Pseudomonadota; class Gammaproteobacteria; order Xanthomonadales; family SZUA-36; genus SZUA-36. Next base: position 359,870 of record CAVWBD010000002.1, on the reverse strand, counting down.
GCGTCGTTGACGGGGTGGCAGTGGACCGGCCGGCCACGCAGATTATCGATTTCAACCTGGACCAGGCCGGGGGTTAAGGGATGTACGTTTTGTTCAGAAAACCCCTCGCATCCCTGGTCCTGCTTGTATTGGCTGTTTCGCTGAGTGGTCAGGCCATGGCGCAGACAGTGGAGTGTGGCAAGAAACGCGACAAACCCTCCGCGGCCCTGGATGAAATAACCTGGAAAAAGCTCAACGACATATACGAAGACGTCGGTGAAGAGCTTTACGATCAGGCCTATGAAAAACTGCTTAGGATGAACAAGCGGAATTTTGATGACTATCAAAAGGCCGTGATCACCCAGGCCCTGGCGCAGGTCGAATGGGCCAGGGAAAATTACGATTCAGCCCTGACATATTTTGAGACCGCGGTTGAACTCGACGCGCTGCCGGATTTGGCACACTTTTCCCTGATGTACCAGATTGCGCAGTTGTATTACATGAAGGAGCGTTACGAGGAGGCCTTGGAGAAACTGGACTTGTGGATGTGCAAGGTCCCGCCCGAGAAAATCACGGCCGAGGCCTACATTCTGAAAGCATCGATCTATGCGCAGAAACAGGACTGGAGAAACGTCGTACAAGCGGCGGATACCGCCATATCAATGTCCGATAATCCCAAGGAAGGCTGGTACCAGTTAAAACTCGCCTCCCATTTTGAGCTGGAACAATTCCCCAAGGCCGCACAGACGCTGGAAACCATGATCCAGATGTGGCCGGACAAAAAGGACTACTGGACCCAGTTGTCACAGATCTATTTCAAGCTCAAGCAGTTTGATGAAGCACTGTCCATCATGGGCCTGGCTTATCGGCGCGACATGCTCAGCAAGCAGATGGATATCACCTATTTATCCAACCTGTATTCAAACAATCAAGTGCCGTACAAGGCGGCCCAGGTTTTGCAGAAAGGTATCGAAGACGGCATTGTCGAGTCGAGCACCATGCACTGGACGATGACCGCGGACGCCTGGTATGCCGCTGAAGAGATGGAAAAGGCGTTGTATGCTTTTGAGCAGGCCGGTGAGAAATCGGATGATGGCGAGATTGACTTGCGCCGTGCCTACATCCTGGTGGACATGGAACGCTGGGACGAGGCCGTGGCGGCAGTCAACGTGGCCCTGGAAAAAGGCGGTTTCAGTGAACGTAAAACCGGTGATGCCTACGTGATCCAGGGCATGAGCGAGTACAACCTGGGTAATTATGAGCGGGCCCGCAGCGCATGGAACCGTGCAACCAACTATCCACGAGCCCAGAAGTCCGCCCAGCAATGGTTGAACCATATGCGTGAGGAAAGGGCACGCAAATCTTAACTGTTAATTCCAGCAACATTTTTCACCTGAATCCTGCCTTGGCTCAGCGAGCTCAGCTACTGTCTATGCTCTCTGGCCAGTTGACTGCCCGGAATGAGTCCGGGATCCCGACTCGAATTTCGCCTGAATCTGATCGGGTCGGCCTCACAGGACACCTGTCCCGGTTCGGCCTTAATCGTGGCAGTTCCTGCCTGATTGATCCTGGATCCAGCGCATGTATCTCGCGCCTCAAGTTCGCACTCTCCAGTAACTATCTACTGAACCGATGACTTGCATGGCTTGACAGTCATGGTCCGGCCTTTGCTCCGCCAGCCGCTGCAACAAAAACACATTTCGTTCAAAATGGGCAATGATGAACGCCTCGTATTCCAATTACCTGCGCAGGGAAAGATGAAACAGGATCCGTATATCGAGCAGTTCCTGGATAAACTGTGGGCCGAGCGCGGGCTGAGCGACAACAGTCTGCAAAGCTACCGGCACGATCTGCAGCATTTGAGTCAACAGCTTGCCCGGCGCGACAGGAATCTTGCCAGCGCTACGCGTGAAGACCTTTTGTCTGTGCTCGCCGTGGAAGTCCAGCAGGGCAAAAGCCCGCGTTCGGTATCCCGCTACCTGTCCGCTTACCGCCAGTTTTATGGCTGGTTGCTGCGCGAAGGGGTCATCAGCAAGGACCCGGTGGCCTTGATCGAGAGCCCAAAAACCGGTCGCGGCTTGCCGAAAGCATTGACCGAAGAGCAGGTTGAAGCCCTGCTTGCATCACCCGATACCGGGACCCTGCTGGGCATGCGTGACAAGGCCATGCTGGAATTGATGTATGCAACCGGCTTAAGGGTCAGTGAACTGGTCACCCTTGAGCTGGCCAATCTGAATTTGAACCAGGGCGTCATACGTGTGATCGGCAAAGGACAAAAAGAACGGCTGGTGCCGATTGGCGACGAGGCGCATGACAGTCTGCGCACTTACCTGGCCGATGGCCGCGTGCAACTGTTGAAGGGCGCACCCACAACCAGCGTATTCGTGACCACGCGCAAGGCCGCCATGACACGCCAGGCATTCTGGTACATGGTCAGGCGCTACGCGGCCCGTTGCGGGATCGAGCAGCGCCTGTCACCACATATGTTGCGTCATTCCTTTGCCACGCACCTGCTCAATCACGGGGCTGACCTGCGCGTAGTGCAATTGCTGCTGGGTCACAGTGATCTTTCAACAACGCAGATTTATACCCATATTGCCCGCGAAGGCCTGAAACGAATGCACGAGACCCATCACCCGCGCGGCTAGTGGGTACGGCACGACATTCGCACAAAGGGTTGAACTTTTTCCTGTGCACGTGTCAAATGCAACCGGGCACAGACAGATGGAACCTCTGGCTACCTGGCCCGGAACAAGTAAGGGCTTCCTAACACAGGATCGGAGAAATAATAATGAATCGAATACCGCTGATTTTTGCGGCTTTATTCGCCAGCTTTTCAATGACGGCAGCAGTTGGTGCGACTGAAGACAGTGACTTTAACGCCGTTGAGGAGAAGGTGCGCAGCCTGGCCCCCAATGCTACCGCCATCGCGGTATCGGAGACCCCGATCGATGGTCTGTTACAGGTCCAGATCAACAGCGATATCATTTATGTGACCGAAGATGGCCAATATCTGTTGCAGGGCCAGATCATGAATATCGACACGCGTATCAATATTACCGACCAGGCAAAATCGGGTATTCGCCTGGCTCTGTTGACTGGTTTGAAACGCGAGGAACAAATCTCGTATTCCCCGGAAAAGCCAACATATGACCTGATCGTATTTACGGATATCGATTGTGGGTACTGCCGCAAACTGCATAACCAGATGGCGGAATACAATGAAGAAGGGATCGCGATTCATTACATGGCCTTCCCGCGGGCAGGTATCGGCTCAAACTCGTTTGACAAGTACGTTTCCGTGTGGTGCGCAGACGATAAGCGTGAGGCATTGACCCTGGCGAAGAACGGCGACGACCCCGAACCGAAGAGTTGCTCCAACCCGGTCGCGGAACAATACGACCTCGGGCGTGATCTTGGCGTCACGGGAACACCGGCGATATTGACTACCGACGGGACCCTGATCCCGGGTTACGTGCCGCCGGCACAGTTGCGCCAAAGACTGGAGGCCATGCAGGCGCAAGCGGAGTAAGCACTAACTATCCCGTTATAAAAATTCCAAATTGCTGCTAACAGGCCCGAGTGGCAGTCGCTATAATGTTCTCTGCGAATATGGGAGCGATGCATTGACCGAGTTTACCTGCCTGCTTGGTGGCCCAGCTTTTTCTGAATTCCAAAGACGAAAACTAGTTGACCGGTTGCGCCGCCACACCGAACAGGCGTGCTCGTTCAATGCGCAATTCATCTATTTTGTCGAAAGCCCCGAGGCACTCGACGATGAGAACCTGGAACGGCTCGAAGCACTGTTGCAGGCCAGGTCTGAAGCACATGTTGATATTTGGCCGGGTGCCATCACCCAGGCCCGGGGCTTGAATTCTTCCGGGGCCCTGCTGGTGGTCCCGCGTCTCGGAACACAATCACCCTGGTCCACCAAGGCCACCGACATTGCACACCGCTGCGGGTTGGATTCGATCAGCCGCATAGAGCGGGGCACCCTGTTCCAGTTGTTTGCAAAAGACGGGGGGCAACAGTTGGTCACGGCAATCGAGCCATTGGTCCACGACCGCATGACACAAACGGTGTTACACGAACTGGACGAGGCACGGGTGCTGTTTGAGCATCACCCCGCCCGGTCATTGGGTATCACCGACCTGTCGGCGGATGCGCCCGGGGCCTTGCAGGAAGCCAACCGCGACCTCGGTCTGGCCTTGTCGCCATCCGAGATCGACTACCTGATAACGGCCTACGATAAACTCGGCCGTAACCCGTCTGATGCAGAGCTGATGATGTTTGCCCAGGCCAACTCGGAGCACTGCCGGCACAAGATATTCAATGCCAGCTGGACGCTGGATGGTGAAGAACGGGACCTGTCTTTGTTCGCGATGATCAAGAACACACACGCACACAGTCCCGAGGGTGTGTTGTCGGCGTACCACGACAATTCCGCGGTGCTGGCAGGAAACCGCAGTAAACGTTTCTTTCCCGACCCCGACAGCGGTGAATACCGTTATCTCGAGGAGGATGTCGGCATCCAGATCAAGGTGGAAACCCATAACCACCCGACGGCGATCTCGCCATTTCCAGGTGCGGCTACCGGCTCGGGTGGCGAAATACGTGACGAGGCCGCAACCGGCCGCGGTGCACGTCCCAAGGCCGGCCTGACCGGGTTTTCAGTGTCCAATTTGCACCTGCCCGGCAGACCACGGGCATGGGAGGAAGATTCCGGCAAACCCGACAGGATCGCCAGTGCCCTGGATATCATGATCGAGGGTCCGATCGGCGCAGCATCTTTTAATAACGAGTTTGGCCGCCCGGCCCTGGCGGGTTATTTCCGGACATTTGAACAGACCATCGGTGACCGGCTGTGGGGTTACCACAAGCCGATCATGCTGGCAGGCGGGATGGGTAATATCCGTGCCGGTCACGTTGACAAATTACGCTTGTCGCCCGGTGCCGCGGTCATCGTGCTGGGTGGTCCGGCAATGTTGATTGGCCTGGGTGGAGGCGCAGCCTCTTCGGTCGGCAGCGGGCAGGGCAACGAGGAACTGGATTTTGCCTCGGTCCAGCGCGGCAACCCGGAAATGCAACGGCGTTGCCAGGAAGTCATTGACCATTGCTGCGCACTGGGTGATGACAACCCGATCGTTTCGATACACGACTGTGGTGCAGGCGGTTTATCAAACGCCCTGCCGGAGCTTGTTGAACGACAGCGAACGCGGTGGTGAGTTGGAACTGCGCGAGGTGCCCAGCGCGGACGGCGCAATGTCACCGATGGAGATCTGGTGTAACGAGTCCCAGGAGCGTTACGTGCTGGGTATCGAGCCGGAGCGGTTGCAGCAGTTTGAAGCATTCTGTAAACGCGAGCGCTGTCCTTATGCGGTGCTGGGTACCGTTACCGAGGAACGTCGTTTACACGTCAGTGATGCCCTGTTGCAAGAGCCGCCGGTTGATTTGCCGATGGAAGTCCTGTTTGGCAAGACACCCAAGATGCATCGTGAAGCAGTGTCCAGCCCGGTTTACTCATCCGCCGTGTTGCAGGAGCAGGTCGATATCGAACGGGACCTGTTCAGCGTTTTGCGTTTCCCGGCAGTGGGCAGCAAATCATTTTTGATCACCATCGGGGATCGCTCCGTCGGTGGCCTGGTGGCGCGCGACCAGATGGTCGGGCCATGGCAGGTGCCGGTGGCCGATTGTGCGGTGACATTACACAGTTTTGACGGTTTTTCCGGCGAGGCCATGGCCATCGGTGAACGTACCCCGATATCGGTTGTGGACAGCACCGCCGCAGCCCGCATGGCAATCACCGAAGCGATTACCAATATCGCCTGTGCACCGATCAAGCAGCTGTCCGATGTGCGTTTGTCAGCCAACTGGATGGCGGCGGCGGGTGAGGACGGACAGGACGCCGCTCTGTACCAGGCCGTGGAAGCGGTTGGAATGGAATTGTGTCCGGCGCTGGGTATAGCGGTCCCGGTCGGCAAGGATTCCTTGTCGCTGAAGACGCAGTGGATGGAAGACGACCAGCCGAAGAATATGCTCGCACCGGTTTCACTGGTGGTTTCTGCCTTTGCCCCGGTAACAGATGCGCGTCTGGCCGTGACCCCCCAATTGAAATTACCGGCCGCTGGTAACCACCTGTTATTGATTGACCTTGGTGGTGGCCTGGACCGGCTCGGGGGTTCTGCACTGGAGCAGGTCCACGGGGTATTTGGTGACACGGTACCGGATCTTGCTGACGCCTCGCAGCTCAAGGGTTTCTTTGCGGCGATCCAGGCGTTGATAGTCTCTGGCAGCTTGCTCGCCTACCACGACCGTTCTGATGGCGGCCTGGTCGCCACCTTATGTGAAATGGCCTTTGCCGGGCGTTGTGGTCTGGACCTGTCATTCGACCGGCTCGAGGCGGCCGGTCTTCGCGCACGCTTGTTTGCCGAAGAACCCGGCGCTGTCGTCCAGGTCGCCGATTCACGGTTACAGGCCGTGATTGAGTGCCTGGCTGCGCACGGTTTGTCCGGCTTTGTTGAAAACATCGGCCGGGCAGTGCAGGGCCATACCATCAACGTGGACGCCGGTGGCGAGAATTACCTGCGCTGTGACTTGCGGGAACTTCACCATGCATGGAATGAAACCAGTTTTGAAATCCAGCAAATGCGTGACCACCCGGATTGTGCCCGGGAGGAATTCGCGTCCACCCGGCAATGGCGGCAGCCATTTTTGGATACCAGGCTGAGTTTCAATCCCCGTAATAACCCGGCAGCACCTGCCATCGCCACCGGCGCTCGCCCGAAGATCGCTATCCTGCGTGAGCAGGGTGTCAATGGACAGCTTGAAATGGCTGCGGCATTCGATACGGCAGGATTCCGCGCGATCGATGTGCACATGTCGGACCTGTTGGAGCAACGCGTCAGCCTGGATGAATTCCAGGGCCTGGTGGCCTGTGGCGGTTTTTCCTATGGTGACGTGTTGGGTGCGGGACGTGGCTGGGCCGCGTCCGTGTTGTTCCAGGCCAGGGTCAGGGATCAGTTCCAGGCATTTTTTGAACACCGGGACCGCTTTGCACTCGGGGTTTGCAACGGCTGCCAGATGCTCTCCGCGTTAAAGGACATCATTCCGGGTACCGACAGTTGGCCGGACTTCGTGGCCAACCGCTCAGGGCAGTTCGAAGCCCGCCTGGGCCTGGTCAAGATCACCAAGTCAGCCTCGTTGTTTTTCGATGGCATGGCTGGCAGCCTGTTGCCGGTCGCGACCGCCCATGGTGAGGGCCGGGCGCACTTCGGGCAGCAGTTATTACCGCAAACGACCATCGCCCTGCAGTACGTGGATGCGACCGGCTGCGCCGCAAATACGTATCCGCAGAACCCCAACGGATCACCGGAAGGCATTACCGGGTTGTGTAATACTGATGGGCGGGTGACGATCATGATGCCGCACCCGGAACGCACCTTGCGCACGGTCAATTTTTCCTGGGCGCCGGATGACTGGCCGGAAATTTCACCCTGGCAACGGATGTTTTTCAATGCGAGAAAGTGGGTAGGCTGATGCAGGCAGACAACCAGGAATTGCGATTAAGCGAATTACTCATCCTGGCGTTCTTGTGGATGATTTTCGGCTTTATGCTCTGGTATTACCTGAGCGCATTTCACGGCGTACCCGTGCGTCTGCTCGCCGATGAAATCCTGTCGCGTATCCTGAGCCCCGAGCATCTGAGCATCATTCCTAACCCGGATTACCACTACCTGTTCCAGGTGCAGACACAGATACCTTTCCAGTTCCCCGATGGCAGTCGCGAGGCGCTGGGGTTTATTGTGAACCCGTTGATTTTTGGTTTTGGTTTGCCGCTGTTGTTCGGGCTGGTGATGGCTTCCGGTGTTCCCCTGTTAAGGAAAGCCCTGATCCTGCTGATCGGCTATTTCTGCGTGATGCTGGTCCAGGTCTGGGGCGTGGTCTGGCAGACACTGAAGATGCTGGCATTCAATTTCGGTCCGGATGCTCACGAGGTCATCGTTAACGCCGGCATATCAGATGAGTTGATCGCGCTGTGTTACCAACTGGGCGTTTTAATCTTCCCGCCGCTAACCCCCATCATCTTGTGGGTGCTGGCCAATTGGAAGCTGGTTGAGCAGTTTACCGGCTGGAAACGGAACGGGAATTCATCCGGCCCGGGAACTGTCAATACATGACGGTGGTCTGTGTTCGGCAACGGGCATAATTGCCATTTTCGATGTGAATACACGGATCAGGCTATAATTTTCAGACAGGGACAAGAGCCACGGGGACAATAAGTGCAAGCGACCGAAGAACTACAAAACCGACAAGGCACAACAGACAGGCGGCATCGAAGATGAGGTCTGCGCATATCTGATCGACAGCGGCCGTTTGAAGAAGTCCGATCTGAAACGCGCCGAGGCATTCCGTGAGCAGAACGGTGGTGACCTGATCACCCTGCTGGTGCGCCTGGGACTGGTCTCGGAACGGGATGTCGCCGAAGCGGAATCCAACCTGCTGGAATTGCCGCTGATATCCACCGCGGACTTACCGGATGAAGCACCGGATATCGGTAACCTGTCGTTGCGTTATTTGAAGCAAAACCTGCTATTACCGGTCAGCGCTGATGATAACGAGATGGTGGTCGTGATGGCCAACCCGAGGGACAAATTTGCCCTCAAGGCACTGGCCATGGCCAGTGGCAAGTCCATCACGCCACAAGTCGGTATTGCCTCTGAAATCGAGAACGGTATTGAAAAACTCTATGGCGTTGGCCGCAGCGCCATGGGCCAGATCATCGATACGCTCGGTGAGGGCGGCGAGGATGACCTGGAAGATGTTGAGCACCTGCGTGACCTCGCTTCCGAGGCGCCGGTTATCCGCCTGGTCAACCTGGTTCATGCAAAGAGCGGTAGAGGCGCGGGCCTCGGATATCCATATCGAGCCGTTTGAAAACCGGCTCAAGGTCCGGTATCGCATTGACGGTGTGCTGCAGGAGGTCGAAGCGCCGCCGGCCAGTTCCACGGCCGCGGTTATCTCGCGTGTAAAGATCATGGCCAGGCTGAATATTGCCGAACGCCGGCTGCCGCAGGATGGGCGCATCATGCACCGGGTACAGGGCAAGGAGCTGGATCTGCGTGTTTCGACTGTCCCGACTTCCCACGGGGAAAGCGTGGTCATGCGTATCCTGGATCGTGAAAGCATCGTGCTGGACTTCGATTCACTGGGCTTTGACGAGGGCCTGAAGAAGAAGTTTGTAAAAAACCTGGAGATGCCACACGGCATTATCCTGGTCACCGGCCCAACCGGTTCCGGTAAGACGACCACCCTGTACACGGCGCTGAGCCAGATCAATACCCCGGCAAGAAAGATCATCACCGTGGAAGACCCGGTGGAATACCAGCTCGAGGGGATTAACCAGATCCAGGCACAGGCGTCCATCGGGCTTGATTTTGCCCACGCGCTGCGAGCCATCGTGCGCCAGGACCCGGATGTCATCATGATCGGCGAGATGCGTGACCTGGAAACGGCCCGCATCGCGATCCAGTCGGCCCTGACCGGTCACCTGGTGCTGTCCACCATTCACACCAATGACGCCGCAGGTGGTATCACGCGTATGCTGGATATGGGTGTGGAAGATTATCTATTGACCTCCACGGTCAACGCCATCCTGGCCCAGCGCCTGGTGCGTACCCTGGGCGGGGACTCCCGGGAGGCCGTGCAGTTGTTACCGGAGGTTGCCGCCGAGATGGGATTTGCCGACTTCCTGGAGCAAGACAGTTACACGGTATACCGGCCGGTGGCCACGGAAGAAAACCCGACCGGTTATTACGGCCGTACCAGTATCCTGGAGTTGTTGCCGATGTCGGATTCCATCCGTCGCCTGGTCATGCAGCAGGCCACATCTGGCGAAATCCATGAACAGGCCGTCAAGGATGGTATGCGGACCATGTACCAGGATGGCCTGGTGAAGTGCCTGAAGGGTATTACGACCATTGAAGAAGTCCTGCGGGTCACACAGGAAGCCTGATGCCGCTTATTTGAGTACAAGGCGGTTTCCCCATCTGGTGAGACCGTGCGTGGCACGATGGAGGCAGGCTCCGAGACATCGGTCATTGCCAAGCTGCAGGAAAGCGGCAACATACCCCTGTCAGCCAACGAGGCGGGCAAAGGCGGTTTCAGCCTGGGTGCACTGAGACTCAAGCGGCGAGGCATGAAGCTGCGCGAGGTCGGCCAGTTTACCCAGCAATTGGCGACCCTGCTGGGTGCGGGCTTGCCTTTGGACCGGTCACTCCAGGTATTGCTGGAACTGGCTGAGAATGACCGAATCAAGCAGACCCTGGCCGCTATCCGCGACCAGGTCAGGGGAGGTGGCAGCCTGTCGGAAGCGCTGGATGCGCAACACGGATCATTCAGCCGCCTGTATATCAACATGGTCCGGGCCGGTGAAGTCGGCGGCTCACTGGACAAGACGCTGGATCGCCTGGCGGATTACCTGGAACGGTCCAAGGACCTGAAAGACAGCGTGGTTTCCGCCATGATCTACCCCGATCATGCTGATGCTGCTGGCCGGTGGATCACTGGTGCTGTTGCTGGTTTACGTGATTCCGCAGTTCACCCCGATTTTCGAGGAGCTGGGTGGTGACCTGCCGCTGGTAACCAAGATCGTGCTGGCCGTTGGCGGCGTGCTGCAAAATTTCTGGTGGGGGCTCATTGGCCTGGTGATACTGGCGGTGGTCATGTTCCGCCGTATGCTGGCTAACCAGGAGCAACGCCTGCGTTGGGATACACGGGTACTGGCCATGCGCTGGGTGGGTGACCTGGTTGCCAAGATGGAAATTGCCCGGCTGGCGCGTACGCTGGGCACGCTGCTGAGCAATGGTGTGCCGTTGTTATCCGGCCTGTCTATCGCCACCAACGTGATGAACAACACCGTGTTGCGGCGCAGTGTCGAGGCTACCACGCAGAAGGTGAAAACCGGTGGTGGGCTGGCGCATAACCTGGCGGAGAACGGCCAGTTTCCGAGGCTGGCCCTGCAGATGGTCAGCGTGGGTGAAGAGACCGGTCAATTGGACACCATGTTGCTGAAGGTGGCGGATACCTACGATAAGGAAGTGCGCAACACGATTGACCGGTTGCTGGGCATTTTTACGCCTGTCATCACGATCTTGATGGCCGCCATGATCGGCACCATCGTCATGTCCGTGCTGATGGCGATCATGAGCATTAATGAACTGGTCGGTTGAGGCAAGGGTCACAACCATACGGAATTCGAATAAACGAACCGGTTGACGGGAAAGACCAGCCGGATTTGCAAGCAGAGACAACTAGCAGGAGACATTGGGATGGAATTTTTGAAGTACAACAGTATGCACAAGCGTGGACAGCGTGGTTTTACGCTGGTCGAGTTACTGCTGGTGCTGGTGATACTGGCGTTAATTGCCGGCATGGTATTGCCGGGCATCATCGGCAAGGCAGAGAGCGCAAAGGCCAAGGCGGCGTCGTCGCAGATCAGCCGGCTTTCCATGTCGGTGGAGAGCTTTTACCTGGACACCGGCATCACGCCTTCGTCACTCGAAGAACTGGTCAACCAACCATCCGGTGTAACGGGTTGGAATGGGCCCTACATCAAGAACTCCCTGCTCAAGGACCCGTGGGGACAGCCCTACCAGTACCGCGCGCCAGGGGAACACGGTGATTTTGATATCGAGTCCTATGGCGCTGACCGGCAACGGGGCGGTGAAGGCAAGAATGCAGATATCAACAGCTGGGATTAAATGGGTTCCCGGCAGACTGGCAAAATCCGGGAACCAGGTGTAGATGAACTTGTATTCACAAAAACACCTCTCGAAAAACAGGGGTTTCACGCTGATCGAAGTGATGGTGGTCATGGTCATCATCGCCTTGATCATGGGCATGGTCGCAACATCCATGTCACAAAGTGTTTCAAGGGCCGAGGCACGCGCTGCGGCGCGCGAACTGGTGGCTTCACTGCGCTATACCCGTGCGCGGGCCATTCTCGACAAGTCTGAACAGGTTTTCCAGGTCAACACCGAACAACGCAGTTACCAGGCCCCGGGTCGCAAGCAGGTCAATCTGCCGGAAGGTGTTGATGTCACCATCACCACCGCACGGTCGGAAATCACCGCGGAGGATGTTGCGGGAATCCGTTTCTTTCCCGATGGCGGCTCCACCGGCGGGCATATTGAATTGACCGTCAATGAAAGGGAGTACCGGGTCAACGTGGCCTGGCTAACCGGTGAAACCAGCCTCGAGAGGGCGGAAGGGTGAGACGCGCAAGATCACACCGGGCGCGAGGTCTGCGTTCGTCAGCCCGGGGCTTTACCCTGCTGGAAGTGATGCTGGCCTTTGTTGTCTTTGCGCTGAGTTTTGCGGCCATACTGGAAATCATGGCGGGTTCCATGCGGGGTATCAGGCGTGCAGAAAACGATACCGAAGTTGCGCTGCTCGCGCAGTCACTAATGGACCAGGTCGGTATCGAAATTCCACTTGAGGAGAACGAATTCACCGGCGCGGAAATGGATCGCTACCAGTGGCAACTGGGTATCTACATGTACAACTCCGGCGAAGAGGACAGCTATGTGCGGGAGTTGGCTGAACTCTCCGGTGTCGAGTTATACCAGGTAACCCTGGATATCGAGTGGGAAGCGGGCCGGCAGGAACGAAGCGCCCATTTCAATACCATACGCAGCATCATGGCGCAGCGATGAAAAATATAGGTGGCAACCGGCCGGCATCCGCAGCGGGCTTTACCCTCGTCGAGCTGTTACTGGCAATCACGCTGATGAGCATATTGCTTGGTCTCACATATACCGGTCTGCGTGCGGCAACCCGGTCAACGGAGCGTGGTGAAGACAGGCTGGCAGTCGCCGGCGGGATTCGCGCCAGCCACCAGTTCATACGCAAGCAGTTGAACCAGATGCTGCCATTGGCGTATGCAGAGCAGGACGATGCCGACCAGAGACGGATCGTATTTACGGGTGACAGCAAGCGTATCCAGTTCGTTGCACCGATGCCAGGTTACCTGGGTTCCGGTGGTCCGCAGGTGCAGGTACTGGAACTGGCCACCGGGGATGATGGCTACGTGCTGCAGTTCAGACATGCCTTGCTACAGTTTTTCGAAGAAGAACGCCTGTATGACCGGGACCCGGTTGTTCTGTTGACGAACATCGAAGCAGCAGAATTCGAGTTCATCGGCAGGGACGAAGAAAGGCTGCTGACACCCTGGATGCAGAACTGGGATCTGCAACATGCCTTGCCTGTTGCAGTGCGTCTGAACCTCGAGTTTGGAGAAGACCAGCAGGCGCAATGGCCGGTGCTGGTGGCGGGCGTGAGGGTAGATGAATCGGCGGTACAGGGCACTGCCGGCCAGCCGACCTACCAGCAAGCCATCCAGAACTTAATCAAAGGCCAGGGAAGCACGCAATGAGGCCTGGTTTTGCAGTGGTTTCAAAACAGCAGGGTATTGCGCTCGTGCTGGTCCTGTGGGTGTTGTTGTTATTGACCATCATTACCGGCTCGTTTGCCTTGATGTCCCGCATGGACAGGCTGGAAGCCAATGCCCTGCTGTCGGCGACACAAGCACGCTTGAGCGCGGAGGCGGCGATCAACCTGGCAGTGCTGGCATTGCGTGATCCCGATGACGAATACCGGATGCTGGCCGATGGCCGGGTGTATCAACAGGAAATCGACGGGGTGCTGGTGGAGATCCGGGCCACGGATGAGCGTGGCAAACTGGATATCAATGCCACCGATGAATTGACATTGGCAAACCTGTTCGTCGGACATGGCATGGCATTCGATGAAGCCGAGTTACTGGCTGCTGCCGTAATGGACTGGCGGGACGGCGACGATCTCGAGCGTGTTAATGGTGCCGAGGAAGACGCCTACTATGCTGCAGGGCTGGAGGTCGGACCCGCCAACCGGCCGTTCATTATGACCGAAGAGTTGTTGCAGGTGATTGGGATGGGTTACGACTTTTACCGCAAACTGGAACCGGGCATCACCGTTTTCTCCCGTGCGGGGCAACCTGACCCTGCTTTTGCACCGGTCGAAGCACTGCTGGCGTTGCCGGATATCACCCATGAGGAGGCGGTGGATTTTGTACAGCAAAGAAATGCTCTTCAACCTGGTGATGAGTTGGGCGTTGAACTGCCAAACGGGCTTGTTGTCATGGAACAAGGCAGGGGCGTCACGTATAGTATCGAAGCCAGGGCGACGATGCCCAATGGCGTTTGGGAACAACTGCAAACAACAATCCGGCTCGGAGCAAACGACAGAGGTGTTCCTTTCCAGGTTTTACGTTGGCGTGAAGGGTTTCAATACTAGGGTCAATACAGAATTAGATGGCTAACGCACTCGACAATACAATCAGAAAAATCCGCTGGCAGTTCAGGCACGGCCAGGTCGGCCAGTTTTTCCGTTGGTGGGGGGATGAACTGAGCGACGTGATGCCGGAACAGTTCCGTGAGCGCAGACAGTTTGCGCAACGCCGCTTATTGGTCCAGGTTGATCATGGGGAACTGCTTTTAAGTATCGAAGGGGGCGCAACAATCCAGTCGCTGGATTCCCTTTCCACCGAGCAGGATATCCAGCTGTTACAGCAGCGGGTCAGGGAGTTGCTGCAACAACACGAACTTACAGAAGTTGGCCGGGACGTGCTGCTACCCGAGGATGTGATCCTGAAGACGCAGGTGGTGATGCCGCTGGCTGCCGAAGTCAACCTGCGCCAGGCGCTTGCCTATGAAATGGACAAGCATACGCCGTTCACCGCAGACCAGGTATTTTATAACTGGCGTGTCGTGAGCCGTGACCGGGAGGCGGGCCAACTTCACTTCGAACTCTACGTTACACCACGCGGGCCGGTGGAAGATCAACTCGAGTTATTGCAAAAGCTGGGCCTGGCGCCGACCGGGGTTGATGTTGCAACAACCGAAGGCCCGCTGCATATCAACCTGTTACCCGAAGAACTGCGTTACCACGTCGTAAACCAGCGGGTGCGCACAAACTGGATGCTCGCCGCAGCCACGGTGCTGCTGTTGGTGTTTGTCATGGCGCAATCGCTGTGGTTGCGCCAGCACCAGGTCGATGAAATTAACGAAGCGATCGACAGTGTACGTTCCGAAGCGCTGGCCGTGCAGCAGATACGCAAACAGATTGAGGACGCCAGCGAGGCGGCAGGTTTTCTGCAGGGCCGTAAGGTTTATAACCATTACAAGTCCGAAGTTCTGGCGGAGCTGACCCGTATATTGCCCCAGGATACCTTCCTGGACCGTTTGTCGATGCATGCAGAGACAACGCAGATGCAGGGTAAATCGGACAATGCACAGAGCCTGATCGAGTTGGTCAACGCGTCTCCCTATTTTGAAAATGCCTCGTTCCGGGGGCCGACAAGAATGGACAGCCGCAGCCGCAAGGAGATTTTCGATCTGAACGCCACCAATAAGAACGGGGAGGCGGAATGATCCAGGTAATTCCTGATCAGCGAAACTCGAAAGCAACGGCCCTGATGCTGCTGGTTATCGCGGTATTACTGGTATATTTGTTGTTTTTCCACTGGTTTGTATTGCGGCACAAGGAATACGCCGAAGAAATCGGCGATCTGCGGGAGCAGTTGGGCCGCTACCAGATGGTGGCTGGCCAACGCGAGGTATTACAGGAACGGCTCGGCAAGATACGCAGTTCCGAAAGTGATACTGCCCTGTTTTTCGTGCAACCAACTTTTGATGAAGCAGCGGCGGCCATGAGTAGCAGCATCGGGGACCTGGTGCGTTCACAGGCGGATGATTCCTGTGTAATCGTCAGCCGGCAACCCATACCCTCGAGGGTGCAGGAACGTTTCCAGAAGGTGACGGTCAATGTGCGCATGCGTTGTGATGCTGAAGATTTTCTGAAAGTTCTCTACGGGATGGAAACCGGTATGCCCCTGATGCTGGTGGATGACGTGAATATCATCAAGCCCCGGGCACGCAGGGTAAGAGGTGCCACGCCGCAAGGTGAGCTGGATATACGCTTCAATGTTTCGGGGTACCTGAAATGAACTGGCTGCAAGATAATCTGCTTGGCAGGATCCTGGTTTATGTCTGCGGTGCATTGCTGTTTCTGGTCGTCATTATGATGGTGGTTTGGTCCTTGCCGGTGTCGGTTGATTCTGCTGGTCTCGAAGAAGGTGAAGACGCAGGCTCCGAAGCGGTCCTGGTTGCCCGTGAAATAGTCAGCATGAACGAGCTGCAAGTCATCAACCAGAAACCGTTGTTCAATGAAAACCGCCTGCCGGAGATCATCGCTGCAGATGATGTTGGCGGAGACGATGTCGAAACGGAAATAACCGTGACGGGTGCGCCGGATGTGAAGTTGACCGGCGTCATCATTACGCCGGAAATGAAAATTGCCACGCTGACACCCTCCGGGTCAGACCAGGATAACGTGATGGCCCACGAGGGACAGGCGCTGGTCGGTGAGTATGTGGGTTGGATGGTCGGAGAAGTCAAACCCAGAACTGTAGTATTGAGATCAAACGATGGGCAACAGCTGAGCCTGGAGTTGCAGATCCATGATACGGCCATCAAGGAACCACCCAAGCCGGTCGCGGCGGTTCCCGCAAAGCCGCCCGCGATTGCACAGGATGCGGCTGGGCAGGACGCCTCACCGGTTGGTGAAGACGGACAGCCACTGAGCAGGGCCGAACAGATCCGGCAACGCATCGCGGAAAGGCGAGAAGAATTGCGTCTCGAACAGGAGGCGAGGGCGACCCAGTCACAGAACTCAGATCAGGAGAGGGCGGGGGCGCAGGCAACACCAAACAATCGCTCGGCCTACCAGAACGCGATAAGTGACATGATAAATAAGAATCGTAAGGATAAAGACAGTAATGACGATAAAGATGGTTAGAGTACAAAACTTCAGGAGCATCAACGGATGAAATCTTTAATGCGCGCTTTGCTTATCCTGTTGCTGATTAACAGCTGTTCCACTGCTCCTGTCGCCCGGGAAGAGTCTCATCAGCGATTGGTGAAAGATGCTGAAGCTGTGAACATGGATCCCATTTACGCCACAACGATTAACGAGTCTGAAGCCGGTGGTGTCGAAGATGTCGAGATACGCAAAGGCAGTGGTACTTTCATCAACGAAGATAAGGCAAAACGCAAATTCAGCGCGGTTTCTGAAGACGGCGAAATCGTATTGAATTTTGAAGGTGAGTCCTTGCAGTCGGTAGTACACACGATCCTGGGTGAAGTGCTCCAGGAGACATTTGTCATTGGTCCGGGGGTGAGCGGACAGGTTACCTTTTCAACATCCAAGCCCGTGTCCCGGGACCAGTTAATGCCGATCCTCGAGTTGTTATTGCGCTGGAACGGCGCGGCGATGGTTTATACCGAAGGCCGTTATCACATCCTGCCCGTGTCAGAGGCCGTACGCGGCCACCTGGTGCCCGTATTGAGCGATCAGGCCCTGGCGATGGGTTATGAAGTGCGGGTGGTGCCATTGGCCTATATCGGTGCGGCCGAGATGGTCACGATTCTCGAACCCTATGTGCGTGAGGGCGCCATCGTTCGGGTTGATCCGGGCCGCAGTATGTTATTCCTGGCCGGCACCCAGGAGGAACTGCGTAACTACCAGCAGACCGTTGATATCTTTGACGTGGACTGGCTGGCCGGTATGTCGGTCGGTATTTATCCGTTACATACGGTCGATGTGGAATCCATCACCAGTGAATTGAGCACCATTTTTGGTACGGATGCCGATTCCCCGCTGGCCGGCATGTTCCGTTTCGTGCCGTTGGAGCGCCTTGCATCCATCATGGTGATCACACCGCAGGAGGCCTACCTTGAGAAAGCCCGCGTGTGGATCGAGACACTGGACCGCGGAGCCACGGGCTCCGGGACGCAGTTGTATGTCTACCGTGTGAAGAATCTCGAGGCCCAGGTATTGGCGAACTACCTGTCAACACTGTTTGGCGGCCAGGCAACAAGCAGCAACCGGCAGCAAAGCAGTCGCGGTACGCTCGCACCTGGCCTGCAGGAAGCACAGCAGAGTTCGCTCGGCAATTTCAACTCCAACCGCCAGTCCGCCAACACAAGGGGTGTGCAGGGAGATCGCGGCACCGGTAACATCATGCAGACCGACGAGGGTGAAATTCGCATCACCTCCGTGCTTGAAACCAACTCGCTGCTGATCCAGGCCACGCAGGCCCAGTATTCTTCCATCCAGGCGGCCATCGAGCGTATCGACCAGGAACCCTTGCAGGTCCTGATCGAATCACAGGTGCTGGATGTTACATTGAACGAACAACTGGATTTTGGTGTGAACTGGTTTTTGACAAATAACCCGGACCTGATCCCCGATAACGCAGGTAATCCGTACGGACGTTACATTGATACGATGGAGTTTGGCGGTTCTACCAATTTCTTCACCACCATTTCCAATCCGGTCAGTGCCGGGGCTGCATTTGTCCAGGCAACCATTACAGCCCTCGACAGTGTGACGGATATTCGCTCGTTGGCGTCACCTTCATTGCTCGTGCGTAACAATGCAACGGCCACGATTACTGTTGGTGAACAGGTGCCGGTGCAGTCATCGAGCATTTCCACGGGAAATTCCAATGTCATAAGCAGTGCACAGTATGTCTCCACCGGTGTGACCCTGACGGTGACACCCAGGATTAACCCCGGCGGACTGGTGTACATGGACATTTCACAGGAGGTCAGCCGGCCGGGTGCGCGTGACCCGGATGTTTCTACCAGTGGTAACCCGCCGATCAGCAATAAGTCGGTGACGAGCCAGGTGGCCGTGAAATCCGGTGAAACCATATTCCTGGGCGGGTTGATTACGGAACAATCAGACAAGGGCCGTACCGGTGTACCTTATCTGAATCGCATTCCGTGGCTCGGTCGTCTTTTTGGCAGCACGACGACCTCGACTTTCCGCAGTGAGACCATCGTGATGATCACACCGACGGTTATAGAAAATAATGCAGACCTCAAAGCGGTCAGCGACGATATCCGGGAAGAGTTCAGGAAAGTGCCCCCGATTGATCATGCAACCTTGCAAGGTGAGAACGATTGAAAATGAAACATGGTTTTATCAGAAATGACTTAATGCTTGCCGGATTGGCCTGCAGTCTGATGTTGTTGTCCGCTTGTGCGACAACCGCTGTGGACACAAAAATTGACAGCATCGAACAAAGGGCAACGGCACGCTGGGAAGCACTCCTGGGCGGGGACTTGCAGGCGGCCTATGAATACCTTTCGCCCGCGACCCGTTCCAGTATCAATTCACTGCAGTACCAGCGCTCGGTCCTGTTGCAGAAAGTCAGGTGGACGGGCGCGCAATACATTGAAGAATCGTGTGAAGAAACTACATGCAAGGTAACGATTTCCCTGGATTATGTTATTCATGGTGCCTTGCCGGGAATCAGGTCTTTTGAAGATTCACAAGTGGTCGAGGAATCCTGGGTCCTGGTTGACGGTGTTTGGTACTTCGTACCGTCGCGATAGGCCGTTTCGAATTACGCCGGCAACGGCAAAATAATGGCGCCTCATTTGTTGCCATGATGCCGGATTTAGCGTAAGCTAGCCGTGCAATTGTGCGTTAACTGTGTGTTTTGGCCACCGGTTAGGCGGTCGGAGCACACGTGTTTTAAACGATGTATAAGCCCTGTGTACACAATAGGAGTGTTGTAATGAACAGAAAAAATCTAACTGCAGCAGTACTTGCAGGACTGGCGGGAGTCGCCGGAATCGTAGGTTCGGCTCAAGCAGTCAACATCAATCCCGATGGCCTCGGCCAGGTATTGATTTATCCTTACTATACGGTCAACGCTGGTAACACCACGTTGCTTTCAGTGGTTAATACCTCTGAAGACGCGAAAGCCGTTAAGGTTCGTTTCCTGGAAGGCAAGAACTCTCGTGAGGTTCTTGACTTTAACCTGTATATGTCTCCATATGACGTATGGACCGCTAACCTCAAGAAGAAGTTAGACGGCACCCCGCGTCTGAAGACTGCTGACAATTCCTGTACCGTCCCGTATATCTATGGTGATTTCGGCGGCGTTCAGGATTTCCTCCGTTACGCGATGACCGACGAAGAAGATTACGATGGAGATGCAGTCAAGGATGGGGACCTCTCAACTCTGGGTGACATCAGCCGTGCAACCGAAGGTCATTTCGAAATCATCGAGATGGGTGTTCTGACGGACGAAATGATGGATTCAGCAACGGCGATTACTCATGTGGACGGCGGCGTGCTGCCGACTTCTGATGGCGCCGACCCACAGCCCATTGGTGGTTGTGAGCAGCTGATCGCTGCCTGGACCGACTTCGACGATTCCGTGGAAGATGACAACCAGGGGTATTGGTTGAATAACCCGAGCTATGACATGGATCCACCTTCGGGTGGTCTGTTTGGTGGCGCGGCCATCGTTAACGTACAAGCTGGCACGATGTACAGCTACGATGCGAAAGCCGTTGATGGTTTCTCCTACACTGAGATGCACGAAGAACCGGGCAACACCGAACCCAACCTGAACAGCGGTAACATCTATACTGGTTACGTGTTCGTGGACGGTGCGTACTGAATCATGGTCATTCTTCGATGACGCAATTGACCGTTCTGTTGACGCAGTTTCTTATGTATTCATGCATGATTCAGTGATGAACGAATACACCACGGAAACGGCAGTTGCTGGTGCGACCGAATGGGTCATGACATTCCCGACCAAGCATTTCTACGTATACCAGCCAAACAGTGGTTCGCCTGATCCGGTATATCCGTTCACCAGCACGTGGAATGGTGATGATCCGGAGACTCTGCATCGCGACGAGTCGTGCGAAGTAGTACGTCTGAACACCATCTGGGATCGTAATGAGCAAGGTCCTGGTGAGACAGACCCTGATCCAGCCAATCCGGATGGACCGGTCGTTTCGCCTGAACCTCCAGTTGGCGATCCTGATCCTGATGATCCCATCATCCCGTTCGAGCTGTGCTATGAAACCAGCGTAATCGCGTTTGGCGCGATGGGTGGTGGCATCCTGGGTTCAGATAACCTGCACACGATCAACAACGCCACCGACTTGTTTACTTCCGAGTTCGGTTGGGCGCGTCTCGACATGTATGATTACACATATGACTATGACGGCGACGGCGTTTTGGAATGTGAGGAAACTGAAGAAGGCAGTGGTGTATGGGAAGGCGTTGAGTGCCTGGAACGTGAACCACTGGGTGATCTTGGCGGTCTGCCTGTAACCGGTTTCGCGGTTCAGCAGTTTGCTAACGCCTACCTGGGTGACGGTGCTGACGTGCTGGCCAACTATGGCGGCATCTTCCAGCATAAATACACCCGTTTGGGTGATTTACGCCAAGGCAGTATCGACTAGTAGCAGTCCGGTTTAGGACAGTTACTCTAAGTTTGGGGGAGAGGGTCGAATTTCGGCCCTCTCTTTCATTGTGAAGAACGGAAAAATTAATTATTTGTTAATGTTACCTGTGTAATAAAACCGTTAGTATTACCAGTGTAATGAAATGCAATTGCCTATAAAATGGATAGCGTCCAAACACATGGGCAGAGTTTAAAGCGAGAGGAAAAATGCGGCAATTTAAAGGATTAGTGATTACCTGCGTGCTTGCCCTGTTATGCAGCACGGCCAGTGCACAGGTTACCGTTGTCATAGACAACCAAACAATACCCACTGAACACATCGGTTCAATCACCATACTAAAAAACACGAACGTGGTGAGTATCAGCACAAATGTGCCTTACACTGTTGCTCCGACAGTCGTGGGTGACGAGGCGGTCATAACCAGCTTTAGCATCACCCCCGGAACGATTGAGCAGGGTGAAATTGCAACGCTGAACTGGACGACCGAAAATACTGACGCCTGCACGGCGACCGGTGGTGTCGGTGGCTGGGGGGGCGATGTCGCGGTTGATGGCAGCCAGCAGGTCACCACGTCAGACGTGGGTGATTACACGTTTACGCTGACCTGTACAGGTGCCGTGGGCGACCCGGCGGTCAGGAATGTTCCGCTGACGGTCAACCTGGCTAACGCTGTGGCGATTACCAGTTTCTCTGCCAGCCCGATATCCATCGTAGAGGGTGAAAGCACCATTTTGAGTTGGGTTACAGAGAATGCCACTTCCTGCACACCATCCCTGGGTACAGCTGAATGGCGTGCTGCCAGCATCGGCTTACCCAGCAGCAGCGTAGAAATTACGCTTGCTACGCGTGATACTTACACGTTCAGCCTGACATGCGAGGGTGATATTGGTGACCCCGTCACGCAAAATACAACTGTTTCCGTGACATCTGTCGGTGAATGCAGTGAGCCGGCGTTGGCGGGCAATATCGTCGAATGGCAGTCTTTCTGGGGAACGGCGTTTCCTGGGCCTACGTATAAAAACCAGGACACAACGCTCCCGAGAAGCAATTACCGGGCGATTCGTTTCGAGACAGCCGATATACAATCCTTCGGTAGAATCAAGATGATCGAGAATACCCTGTCACCGGTGGTGATATTAGGTACGATCTCCGAATGCCCGGGTGATTTCGAGGTTGAGCCGATATGCAGTCGAGTGTGGGGTCTCGGTGGTGAATTGTCCTGGTCAACGATCAGCGACTTCCGGACCTGCCCCCTGCTGGATAATACGACATATTATCTCAACATTACGTTCACCGACGGTATAGATCCTGGGACGACCTCATGTGACGCGATTTCGTGTCGCGCGACTGTGCAAACCAAGAACTACTAGCCTTGTAGGTCATGAGTTGAGAAGTTGGGCACCTTACCGGGTGCCCAGCTTTTTTTGTCCCTGAACAACTACGTTAGAAACATGGGTTGTGTAATGAAATATCTGGCAAAATTCTGTTTTATGGCCTGCCTGGCCGGTGCTCCCCTGGTGGTTTGTGCGGACTCTGACGGCGAAGAATCCGAGATACTGGCGCGGCGCGGAAAAGGCGCGGTCACGCAGGAAGACTTTTCTGCAAGGGCTGACAAGATACCGGCAAGGTCGCGTCTCGCCACCTTGCGTGATCGTAACCGTGTGCGTGATGTAATCAACACGCTTTTATTGCGCTCGCAACTGGCTGCGGATGCCCGCGAAGCGGGTTTCGACAAAGAAACCATCGTTATCGACCGTATGCGGCTCGCCGCAGAGGCGGAACTTGCGGAAGCATGGATACAAAACTACGTTGCGAAGCAGCCGGAAGCTGATTACGAGGCGTTGGCGTTTCAATACTACCAGTTGCACGGTGATGAAATGCTTTCTGAGCCCAGGGTTGATGTCAGTCACATATTGATCTCGACCAAGAAACGCAGTAACGAAGAAGCCAGGATTTTGGCGGAATCCGTTTACGATCAGGCCATGGAAACGCCGTCCTCGTTTGACGATCTGATCAAGGAATATTCCGAGGATCCAAGTGCCGTGGCCAATCAGGGAAAATTCAAGAATGTCAAGAAGGGTGACAGTGTCGGCGCATTTGAGGGCGCCGCGTTCGCTCTGCAGCCCGGGGAAATATCCAAGCCGGTGGAAACCATGTTTGGCTATCACATCATACGCCTTGATAATTATATTGCGCCGTCGCAGAGTTCTTTCGATGACGTTAAGCAGCAACTGATTGAACGTGAGACCGCAGTGCACGAACAGCGTATCAAGAGTGATTACCTCACGAGCCTGTCCGCGTTGGACGTCGAGATGACAGAAGAGGCGTTAAGGGAAATGGTCAGACGCCAATTTGGTGAAGAAGTGCTTGCACCAGAGGCCGGGACGGAAAAAACAGAGTAAGATATTGACCCTGTTCAAACGGCCATGCCGGGATGTCATCGGGAACGAACAAAAAAATCAACGGGGTATTCTTCAGGAACCTGGTGATCCACCAGGTCAAGCAGGATTATCTTGAGAATATCACCGGTTTTGCCTGGTTGATATTGCAACCGCTGATCCTGTTGGCGGTTTATTCCTTCGTATTTTCGACCATATTCAAGGCACGGATACCCGAAGCCGGTGATATCGGCTTTGTACCCTACCTGGCCGTGGCCTTCTGGCCCTGGATCGCATTTTCCGAGGCCGTTGTAAAGGCCAGTAGTTCGATCACATCCAATGCTGCGCTGATCGGTAAAGTGGCGTTCGCCACGGAACAGATACCATTGGCCACGGTGACGGCGACGTTCCTGATGCACGTGATTGGTTACCTGGCGGTGCTGGCTCGTATTGCAGCTGCTGGGGACCGATATCCACTGGCTCTACCTGTTACTGGTTGTGCCGGTGATCATCCTGATCTGGCTGTTCGCCTGCGCCATTGCCCTGTTCGCAAGCGCAGCCCAGGTATTCATACGTGATGTCGCACAGATTCTGCCGCCGTTGATGATGTTCTGGTTTTTCACCACGCCCAATTTTGTACAGCGCATCCTATCTGCCGGCCTCGGTGCAGGGTATTGCCAAGTGGAACCCGATGGCCTGGTTCGTTGCGCGTTTGCGTGAAATGCTGCTGCTCGGTGAAGTACACCTGGACTGGATGGCGCTGTTTATCGTCCTGTTTATCGGCATTTTCGCGTGGCTTTCGATACGTTTCTTCCGCCGTTTTTCCGGGCATTTTGAGGATTTTCTCTGATGGATCGCCTGGTCAGCATGGAAGGTGTCGGGAAGGTCTACCCACGGGTATACAAGCCCGGTGAGCGGCTTAAGGGCTTTTGGCGCCTTGTTGCTGGGCCGCGAGCCGGTGCATGGCGCCGAAGTCCTGCACGGAATCAACCTGGATGTCGTACGCGGGCAATCACTGGGTATTATCGGTGAGAACGGTGCGGGTAAATCCACGCTGCTGAAGGTGTTGACCGGTGTTATCAAGCCCACCCGCGGCAAGGTCGTGGTACACGGCAACGTGGCGGCCATGCTGGAGTTGAGCGCTGGTTTCCAGCCTGATTTCAGCGGGATGGATAACGTGCGCATGAAAGCATCGTTGATGGGCCTGAGTAACCAGGAACTGGAAGAGAGTCTCGACGACATCCTGGCGTTTGCGGATATCGGTGAGTATATTCACGAACCGGTCAAACACTATTCCTCCGGCATGGTGGTGCGGCTTGGTTTCGCGGTGATCACCGCGTGCAAGCCCGATTTGCTGATCACCGATGAAGTTCTGGCAGTTGGGGACGAGTCTTTTCAGAAGAAATGCATCTCCTGGATGCAGAATTTTTTGAAGCAGGGTGGCACTTTGCTACTGGTGTCACACAGCATGTACCAGGTGCAGAAACTGTGTCAAAAAGCCCTGTGGGTACACGAGGGCAAAGCCCGTAAATACGGTGAAGTGTTTCCCGTCACGCAGGCCTACCTGGCCTGGCATGAAAAACGCAGCGCACGGGAGAAGGAGACAACAGATCAAGGCCACGGGTACCGGGGCCTATTACCGCATCGAGAAATTCCTGATCAACGGTGAGCGGGGCAAGGAAGCGCCGGAATTTTCCATGGGTGATGATATCGAGGTCGAGATACAGATCTACTCGCCGGATGACCGCCCACCCGTTGGTGTGGTTGGTGTGGTCAGGGCGGATGGCACACCGGTCTACGGGGTGATCTCCGATAACGAGGGCGTTGAGCCGGTTAAACTATCCGACCATCATTACCGGTTCCGTCTGCGGTTTTCCGACATCAGTCTTCTACCGGGCAGTTACAACCTGCGGGGTCACTCGATGGACCCGGAAGGCGTGCGTCTTTTTGATACGGCGGAAATGGTATTTTCCGTGGCGGGCAATACCAAGGAAGTGGGTTATATCCGGCTTCCGCACGAGTGGCTGGATTAGGGCCTGTTAGCACTATGCAGATCATTGTGCCGGTATTCAATGCGTTCGAGCATCTGCGGGGTTGCCTTGATTCCATTGCCCAAACCGTGCCCGGTGAGACAGAAGTCCTTCTGATTGATGATGCATCAACGGATGAGCGTGTCCGGCCATTTTTACAGTCATGGGTGAATGAGAGAAGATCGTACCGCCAGTTACTCATCAACGATGAGAACAAGGGCTTTGTGGCCACCGCAAACCGTGGACTACGCGTGGCGCAGACGGACGTGGTTCTGTTGAATTCCGATACCCAGGTCACTACAGGCTGGCTGGATTGCCTGGCGGTGTGCCTGGATTCCGACGATTCGATTGCCACCGCCACGCCGTGGTCGAATAACGGTCAAATCGTCTCCATCCCGGCATTCTGCGAGAACAACCCGCCGCCCCGGGATGCGAACGCCGTAGCCCGGGCGATAGGCGCATGTGGTCAGCCGGTTTACCCTGAACTGCCAACTGCCGTGGGCTTTTGCATGGCCATGTCGGCCCGTGCGATCGAACGTGTTGGTTTGTTTGACGAAGCGGCATTTGGCCGAGGGTATGGCGAGGAAAATGATTTTTGCCAGCGTGCCGAACAAGCGGGTTTTCGCAACGTGCTTTGTGATGATGCCTACGTGGTCCACCACGGTGGCGGATCGTTCGGACCACTGGGTTTGCAACCGGACGTACAAAGCATGCAGCGCCTGCTGGCCAAGCACCCGGATTACCAGGTGGCTGTGACCGAGTTCATCAAAAACGATCCACTGTTTGTGAGGCGCCAGGAAATACTCGATTACCTGGAATACGTTAAAATCACTCTGTCCTAGCCACAGGTAAACACATTGTCTGGACCCCTGGAATTTACCGGCGAGCGATTCACACCCGAATGTGTGCGCGAAATCTGGTACGAGCATTTTCACCGCTACGCACTGGCCGCACGCTGGTGTAGCGGCATGCATACGCTGGATGCGGCCTGTGGCGAGGGTTACGGCTCAGCCTTGCTGGCGCACTCGGGCGCCACGGTTAAAGGCGTGGATATTTCCGAGCAGGTCATCGTGCATGCCCGGCAACGTTACGCCCATATGGAACGGCTGGATTTCCACGTGGCTGATTGCACCGAACTGCCATTCGGGGATAAGGAATTTGACCGTATCGTTTCATTCGAAACGCTGGAGCATATGTCCCGGCACGATGAGTTGCTGGCGGAATTCAAACGTGTGCTCAAACCGGATGGGTTCCTGATCATGTCATCGCCGGACAAGGCGGTGTACTCCGAGGGCCCAGGCACCGTCAACGAATACCACGTCAGGGAATTGTACCGCGAAGAATTCGAGGCCTTGATTGCCAGGCACTTCCCGGCCAGCCGTTTGCTCGGCCAGAAGCTGATGTTTCATTCTGCCATCTGGTCAATGGACCACATCGGGCAAGTCGCACTCGACCAGGTATCAAAAGGGGAATCGGGTCCGGTGCAGGGGATAAGCCAGCCTGCGATGTATTACATTGCATTGTGTGCTGCAGATGAGAAGCACTTGCCGGACACCGATGGCCAACTGTGGTTGTTTGATGACAGGGAAGAATCGGTCTACCAGCATTATCACGGTGAAGTCCGGCGCAACATGGCAGCCGGCGGGATTATTGCCGGGCTGGAGAAAAAAATTGAAGAACTGACCGCCGGGCCCGATCAGGACGATCCTGCCAAACGATCCTGGTGGCGGCGCTTGTTGCATAAATCCTGAACGCCGATGCCTGTTGATACGATCATTGTCAATTACAACACCGGTGATGCCTTGCAACGCTGTGTAAATGCCCTGCAAACCGGCACCCAACATACAAAAATATTTGTCGTTGACAATGCCTCGGATGACGGCAGCGCGGAAAACCTGCGTAATCTCTATGGTGACCATTCGGGCATCGAATTCCTGTTCAACCCTGACAACCTGGGTTTTGCACCAGCCGTTAATCCGGTCGCGCGCCGCTCAAAGGCTGACTGGATTTTGGTCTTGAATCCCGATTGTATCGTCGAGGCGGAGACCCTGGAGCGTTTGCAGGCAGCCCTTCAGCAAGCTCCGCGCGCAGCCCTGGCCGGGCCGGCTGTTCGTGATGAAAAGGGCCGTATGCAGCGTGCAACCGTAAGACGCTTCCCAACGCCGTGGAAATCCCTGGTGACCGCCAGCGGTCTCTGGCGTCTTGGCAGGTGGTTCCCGTTTTTCACCGGTATTGAAGTTGACGCATCGCTCTTGGGCCAGGAAGCAATCGCATGCGAAGCGGTCAGTGGCGCCTGCATGCTGATCCGTCGTGAGGCCCTGGATGAAGTGGATTTCCTGGACGAAAACTACACGCTGCATTGTGAAGACCTGGACCTGATGTATCGTTTGCAGCTCAAGGGCTGGCATTGTCTCTACGTCCCGTCAGCCGGCAGTATCCATTACCAGGGATTGTCCAGCCGCAAACGCCCCGGCTGGGTACATTTTCAGAAACACCTCGGTATGGCAAGGTTTTTCAGGAAGTTCCAGGCCGGCTCTACTTTTTTCCCGTTGCGCTGGCTGGTTTATACCGGCATCTGGCTTAGGTTTATTCTCTT
Organism: uncultured Gammaproteobacteria bacterium; assembly: GCA_963753105.1. GTDB lineage: Bacteria > Pseudomonadota > Gammaproteobacteria > Xanthomonadales > SZUA-36 > SZUA-36. The sequence continues at coordinate 331,507 of CAVWBD010000002.1, read as the reverse complement.
GTGGCCATTGGCTCTGATCAGACGCTGAACACACCCGCGGTCTTGTTGGCAGGCGCCGGCAGCCAGATTGGTGTGTTTGCCATTCCACGCCTGCTGACGGCGGGGTTCCACGTCGTTGCAATCAGCCGTAGCGGCAAACCGCAGGGTGTGGCGGATGATGCGCGGGTTCGGTGGGTGACAGAGTCTGAAGCCGTTCCGGTCGCGGGGAAATGCGAGTACCTGCTGTCCGTGGGGCCGATGGACCTGGCCTTTAGGCTTCTGGATGTTTGTAAGCGTCTGCAAAACGTGGTCATTTTCAGCAGTACCAGCGCAATTACCAAGGTTAATTCCGCCGACCGGGCGGAAAATTTGCAGGCGAAACAACTCCTGGAGCTGGAATCGAGCCTCCAGTCCAGCACGCAAAAAAGGGGCGTCAAGCTGGTGATATTCAGACCGACCCTGGTCTATGGCTGTGGATTGGATACCAATATCAGCCTGCTCGCAAACTGGATCCGGCGCTTTGGTTTTATCCCCCTCAACGGCCGGGCAAAGGGACTGAGACAACCAGTGCATGCTGATGATCTGGCCGCACTTGCGATTAAGGCCCTGCTCAGCAATAAGGAACTACCTGGTCTGTTGACCATTGCGGGTGGTGAAACACTGGCTTACTCGGAAATGGTTTCGAGGATATTCCCGGCACTGGGAAAACCGGTCAGATTGCTGCGTTTACCCGAGAGGTTGTTTGTCCTGATGGTGAAGATTGTGGGCCTGCTCCGACCGGGTAGTGGACTGAATGCCGAGATGGTGCGGCGCCAGGCCTTCGACCTGGTGTTTGATGATACACAGGCGAGAGAACTGCTCGATTACGATCCGCGGCCATTCGATCCTACCGAAAGCGATTTTTCCCTGCCGGGTTTGTAGCTTTATCCTGGCTGTTGGCTAATTTCCGGGCTGGCAAGGATCACTGCTTCTGAAACACGTCGTGGATACGTCCCTGTAGACTCTTCCACAACATCCCTGTTGTGGAAGGTTTCATAAGCAGTAATCCCAACCAGCCTAGGTTGACTGCCGGCGCAGAGGAGCTAAATCTTCTTGTATTTCACCCGGTGTGGATTCAATGCGTCATCACCGATGCGGCGTTTCAGATCCTGTTCGTATTCCGTGTAGTTGCCTTCAAACCAGGTCACCTGGCTGTCGCCCTCAAACGCCAGCATATGCGTGGCAATCCGGTCGAGGAACCAGCGGTCGTGTGATATCACCACCGCACAGCCCGGGAATTCAAGCAGGGCCTCTTCGAGAGCCCGCAGGGTTTCCACGTCGAGGTCATTGGTGGGTTCATCCAGCAGCAGCACGTTACCGCCTGAACGTAGCAATTTTGCCAGGTGCACACGGTTTCTTTCACCGCCGGACAGGTCCTTGACGCGTTTTTGCTGGTCGGAGCCACGGAAATTGAAACGGCTGACATAGGCCCGGGATGGCATTTCGAAACGCCCGACGCTGACGGTTTCCGAACCATCGGAAATCTCTTCCCAGACGGTCTTGTCGCCGTCCAGGCTATCGCGGCTCTGGTCGACGTACGCCAGTTCCACGGTGGAACCGAGCGTAATCTGGCCGCTGTCGGGCTGCTCCTGCCCGGTCAACATCCTGAACAGGGTGGACTTGCCGGCGCCGTTGCCACCGATCACGCCAACGATACCGCCACGCGGCAGGCTGAAGCTCAGGTCGGAAATCAGCAGGCGGTGACCAAAACCCTTGCACAGGTTCTCGATTTCGATGACCTGGTCGCCGAGACGGGGCCCGGGTGGTATGTAAATTTCACGGGTCTCGTTCTGTTTCTGGTAGTCCCGGCTGCTCAGTTCTTCAAACCGCTGCAACCTGGCCTTGCTCTTGGCCCGCCGGCCTTTCGGGTTGGAGCGCACCCATTCCAGTTCTTCACGGATGGCGCGTTGGTGCGCCTTTTCGCTGCGATCTTCGTGCTGGAGACGTTGCTCCTTCTGCTCCAGCCAGGAAGAGTAATTCCCTTTCCAGGGTATGCCGTAGCCACGGTCCAGTTCCAGTATCCATTCGGCCGCATTGTCGAGAAAATAACGGTCATGCGTGACCGCAACGACCGTGCCCGGAAACTCGGTCAAAAACCGCTCCAGCCAGCCCACCGACTCTGCGTCAAGGTGGTTGGTGGGTTCATCGAGTAACAACATGTCAGGACTTGCAAGCAATAAACGGCACAGGGCAACCCGGCGTTTTTCACCGCCGGAGAGATGGGCGATCCTGTCATCCCATGGTGGCAGACGCAAGGCGTCGGCGGCGATCTCGAGTGTACGTTCCACCTCCCAGCCATTGCCGGCTTCGATGGCCTCTTGCAGGTCTGCCTGTTCCTGCAGCAGGGCATTCATTTGTTCGTCATCCATGGGTTCGGCGAACTTGAGACTGATTTCTTCAAACTTGCTCAATAATTCATGGATTTCTGCAACACCTTCTTCCACGGCCTCACGCACGGTGAGTTTGTTGTCCAGTTCCGGTTCCTGGGGCAGATACCCGATACGGATGCCGGGCTGGGGACGGGCTTCACCGTCAAAATCTGCATCTACACCCGCCATGATGCGTAACACTGTTGATTTGCCCGCGCCGTTGAGTCCCAGCACACCGATCTTGGCGCCCGGAAAAAACGACAGGGAAATGTCCCTGATGATGGTGCGATCAGGCGGCACGGTCTTGCTCACGCCGATCATGGTGTAGATATACTGGGCCATGGCTTCTTCCACTTTTTTAACAGATTGCGGGTCGTAACACCCAACGGATGATACGAGGCCGGATTATCTACCAAGGCAGGTACTTGTGCCAGCACCGCGCCTTGCTGTTTTCATCAAATCTATCTGCCCTCGCGTGCGTCCAAAGACCCAACAAATGGTAGAATCACTGCCTGATCTACACCTCTTCAATAACGGGAACGGACATGTTTGACCACAGTTTTGGTATTAAGGAATTTGATAATGAATTGGCTGCTGCGATCGCCAGTGAAGAGCAGCGCCAGGAAGACCATATTGAACTGATCGCATCAGAGAATTATGTAAGCCCCAGGGTCATGGAAGCCCAGGGTTCGGTACTGACCAACAAGTACGCCGAAGGTTATCCGGGTCGCCGTTATTACGGTGGTTGCGAATATGTCGATATCGCTGAAAAACTGGCCCAGGACCGGGTCAAGCAATTGTTTGGTGCGCACTATGCAAACGTGCAGCCGCATTCTGGCTCCCAGGCCAACGCCGCTGCTTACCTGGCGCTGATCGAGCCCGGTGACACGCTGATGGGTATGAACCTGGCACATGGTGGTCACCTGACGCATGGGGCCAAGGTAAATTTTTCCGGCCGCTTGTTCAACGCCGTAGCCTACGGAATCGACCAGGAAACCGGTGCGATCGATTACGATGAAATGCAACGAATTGCCGAGGAATGCAAACCACAGTTGCTGGTTGGCGGGTTCTCGGCCTATTCCCGGGTCGTGGATTGGGCCAGGATGCGTGAAATTGCCGACTCGGTCGGTGCATATTTCCTGGTTGATATGGCGCATGTTGCAGGCCTGGTCGCAGCAGACGTTTATCCAAGCCCCGTACCACATGCGCACGTGGTTACATCCACGACACACAAGACCTTACGTGGTCCGCGCGGCGGCATCATCCTCGCGCAGGAAAATGAAGCCATTGAGAAGCGGTTGAATTCACTGGTTTTCCCGGGCACACAGGGTGGTCCCTTGATGCACGTGATCGCGGCCAAGGCAGTGGCTTTCAAGGAAGCGCTTGAACCCGGCTTCAAGGCGTACCAGCAAAAGGTCGTGGCCAATGCAAAAGTGATGGCAGGGATCATGATGGAGCGTGGCTACCGAATCGTCTGCGGTGGCACGGACAATCACCTGTTCCTGGTCGACCTGATCGGTCGTGAGTTCACCGGTAAAGACGCCGAGGAAGCCCTGGGCCGGGCGCACATCACGGTCAACAAGAACACCGTGCCCGGTGAACCGAGATCACCATTTATCACCAGCGGTTTGCGCCTGGGAACACCGGCAGTGACCACGCGTGGTTTTGATGAAAACGATTGCTCAGAGCTGGCGGGAATCATCTGCGATGTGCTGGATAACATGGGCGATGATGCGGCAGAAGCAAGAGCCGGTGAAACAGCCCGGGCCCTGTGCCTGAAACACCCTGTCTATCGCCGCGACTTGGTTGGTGCTAACAGGCTCTAATTATGTGGTGTCCGTTTTGCAACCATGATGATACCCGGGTCGTTGATTCCCGGGTCACGGGTGATGGCATGCAAATCAGGCGGCGGCGGGAATGCTCCCGGTGCGCGGCACGTTTCAATACCTATGAAACACCGGAACTGAAAGCACCCAGGGTCATCAAGGCAAACGGGGAGCGCGAGGAATTTTCCGAGGACAAATTGCGCAACAGTATGCTTCGCGCGCTTGAAAAAAGACCGGTCGAGACCCGGGAGATAGAACGGGCCATACGCACCCTGTTGAGGGACATCCGTGGTGCGGAGGAAGCAGAAATACCCAGTAGCCTGATTGGAGAGTGGGTCATGCGCGAGCTGGGCCAACTGGACCAGGTCGCCTATGTAAGGTTTGCTTCCGTGTATCGCCGTTTCGAGGATATCCAGGCGTTTCGTGACGAGATCGAAAAGCTGGAAAAAGAGCACCCGGGTAGCCTGGATGAACGGCAGATTTCATTGCTGAAGAAACGCACTGGCAAAAAATGAGCTTCAGCGTATTTGACCAGCAATGCATGGAAGCCGCGATTCAACTGGCCCGCAAAGGCCTGAATACTACCCACCCTAATCCGCGGGTCGGTTGTGTCATCAGCCAGGATGACCATGTGGTTGGCCAGGGCTGGCACGCTCAAACGGGTGGCAGACACGCGGAAATTCACGCCCTGGAAGAGGCCGGCGACAAAGCCGCCGGCGGAACCGCCTATGTCACGCTCGAGCCATGCAGTTACCATGGCCGTACTCCGCCGTGCGTGGACGCATTGATTGATGCGCGCATTAAACGCGTGGTGTGTGCGATAGAAGACCCCAACCCCAGGGTCAGTGGCGCCGGTATCATTTGTTTACGCCAAGCCGGAATCCAGGTGGATACCGGCCTGCTGGCCGACGAGGCGGAGGAACTCAACGCCGGATTTATCAAGCGTATGCGTTTGGGCCTTCCACACGTGCGCGTCAAGCTGGCCCAGAGCACCGATGGCCACATTGCCTTGTCCAACGGGACCAGCCAATGGATCAGCGGACCGGACGCGCGCGCCGATGTGCAGAACTGGCGGGCCAGGTCGGATGCGATCCTGACCGGGATCGGTACGGTCCTGGCGGATAATCCCTCGCTGAATGTACGGCTCGAAGGTCATGAGCGACAACCATTGAGGGTTATCGCCGACAGTCATTGGCGCACGCCAGTGGGCGCCGGTTTGTTTGATAGCGGCGGTGAGATCATGATTGCGGGCCTGGAAAATGGCTCTGGCAGGCAATTACTGTCGGACGCGGGTGCGAAATGCATTGATTTACCCGCCTTCGAGGGCAGGGTAGACCTGTTGGCCCTGTTGCGTGAATTGGCAGCGAGGGAAATCAACGAGGTGCAGGTCGAGGCCGGTGCGACATTATGCGGTGAGTTACTGCGACTGCGGCTGGTCGACGAGATTTTGATCTACCAGGCGCCCGTATTATTGGGTGGTGGTGCCCTCAGTCCGTTTGCGTCACCCCGACTTGATAAAATGGACGATCGCGTCCATCTGGAATGGATAGAATCACAACATATCGGACAGGACATGCGTTTACGCCTGAAGCCGGTTTGGCAGGATTAGAGGCTAAGGAAAATGTTTACTGGAATCGTCACAGCCATGGGCATCATGCAATCAAGGGAATCGTTCGATGGAGATTTGCGCATCCGTTTCGATGTGCCTGCGGAGTTGATGGAGGGGTGCGGGACCGGTGACAGCATCAGTGTATCCGGTGTGTGCCTGACCATGCTGGATCCCGATGCAAATGGCTTCAGCGCTGATGTATCGGTGGAAACGCTGGACAAGACCAGCCTCGGCGACCGTGGGCCAGGTGACAGTGTCAACCTGGAACTGGCCATGCGGGCTTCGGACCGGTTTGGTGGCCACCTGGTATCGGGTCACGTGGATGGTCTCGCAACATTGCTGGAGAAAACCGGGGATGCACGTTCAGAAAGGTTTCTGTTTGAAACGGACCGCAGCCTCGCGCGGTATATTGCACCCAAGGGTTCGGCCTGCCTGGACGGCGTCAGCATGACTGTCAACGAAGTGGACGACAACCGGTTTTCCGTGTGCGTGATACCGCACACACTGGAGGTGACAAGCCTTGGTAACCTGGTTGTGGGTGGAAAGGTCAATCTCGAAGTGGACCTGATCGCACGCTATCTTGACCGCCTGACCCATTATGGCCAGCAAGAGGCTGCAGCGGAGTAGCCGCAGCGAGGAATTATTCCGATGAAATTGAACAGTATCCCGGAACTCATTGAGGACATCCGTGCCGGCAAGATGATCGTATTGATCGATGACGAGGATCGGGAAAACGAGGGCGACCTGATCATGGCGGCCTCCAAGGTGCGTCCGGAGGATATCAACTTCATGGCCCACCACGGCCGTGGCCTGATCTGCATGCCCATCACGCGTGAGCGTTGTGAACAGTTGAACCTGCTGTTGATGGTCAACAAGAATGAAGCCCGGTTTTCGACCAATTTTACGATATCGATTGAGGCTGCCGAAGGTATAACCACGGGTATTTCCGCTTATGACCGGGCGCACACGATTCGCACGGCCGCGTTACCGGATGCCAGGCCCGAAGACATTGCCCAACCCGGTCATGTATTCCCGCTGATGGCGCAGCCCGGTGGTGTGTTGTCACGTGCCGGTCATACCGAGGCGGGTGTGGACCTGGCCATGTTGGCGGGGCTTGAACCGGCAGCAGCGTTGGTTGAGATACTGAACGAAGATGGCAGCATGGCGCGACGGCCACAGCTGGAAGCCTATGCGGAAAAGCACGGTCTGAAAATCGGTACGATTACGGACCTGATCCGTTACCGCATGGAGACCGAACATTCCGTAGAATGCCTGTCAGCACACGATGTTGAAACCGATTTTGGCCCGTTCCGCCTGGTGACCTACCGTGACCGGATTGAGGACAACCTGCATCTCGCCATGCTCAAGGGCGAGGTGGACGCAGATGAGCCCACGCTGGTCAGGGTGCACGTGCAAAACCCGCTAAGTGATGTACTGGGTATCAAGCGGGATGATTTTGGACTGCCCTTGCGGGTGGCCATGGCGGAAGTGGAGCGCATGGGTAAAGGCCTGATCCTGGTGCTGGGCGGACATGTAGACGATGAAAAATTGCTGCGGCGAATCCAGGCAGAACCTGAACCCAGCGTATTGAGCAGCGGCGACAGCCGGCAATCCAGTGAACTGCGGACTTATGGTATCGGCGCCCAGATCATTTATGACATGGGTGTCAGGAAAATGCGCGTTCTGAGCGCGCCCAAACGCATGACCGGCCTGGCAGGTTTTGGCCTGGAAGTGGTCGAGTATGTCGAAAGTGGATCAAGTACCGGGAAACAAGCGATATGAATGAATTACCACTTGAGCTACCGCAACGCAGTTGCAAGATTGCGCTTGTCGCCAGCGAGTTCAACCACTTCATCGTTCAACAACTGGTGGATGGTGCGCTCGATGCCTTGAGTCGCAACGGGATTGCCGATGATGATATCACGCTGGCCTGGGTGCCTGGGGCATTTGAGTTGCCGTTGATCGCTGATAAGCTGGCCGGCAGCGGCCGGCACGATGCGGTTATTGCGCTCGGCGCGGTCATCCGTGGCGGAACCCCGCATTTTGATTACGTGGCCGGTGAATGCAGCAGGGGAATTGCCGAGGTGGGCCTGAAGCACGCTTTGCCGGTTATTTTCGGAGTGCTGACTACCGATAACGTTGACCAGGCGCTGGAGCGCGCCGGAGCCGGTGCGGGTAACAAGGGTTTTGACACTGCCGTTGCAGCACTACAGATGATTGCCTTGCTGGACGGTCGTGGCAACTAGCCGCATATTCACCAGTATCCCGGAAGATGGCGAAGGACAGATACAACTGGACGCAGGGCTGGACTGAAGGACATAGGCAGCTACGTCCTGAGGGAAGACCAAGCCCAGTTGTTATGGACTAGCCAGGGCTGGGATAGGAATCGAGCTGGGTACAAAGTGTACCATTGGGGTTCTTAAAGAAAATGTCATTTAATTCAACCATGTCATTTAGTTATACAGAGGCTCGATGCCGACTGGTGAAATATGCGGGCTAAACAGCAAATTCGAGTCCCGCCGCCGTGCACGGCGGCGTGCCCTGCAGGCTTTGTACCAGTGGCACCTGACCGGGCAGGATGTGCGGTGACATCCTGGCCCAGTTTCATGAAGTGCAGGACTTCAGCAATGTCGATGACGAATTGTTTACCACCCTGGTAAGAAAGGTGTGTAGTGAACAGGCGGATCTTGACGAGAAAATTACACCTTTTCTGGACCGGCCCCTGGACCAGCTGGATGTCATCGAGCACGTAATACTGAGTATTGCTGCATACGAGTTGTTGCAGAGTATCGAGGTCCCGTACCAGGTGGTGATCGATGAGGCGATCAACCTGGCAAAGCAGTTCGGAGCCGAGCAGGGCCACAGTTTTATCAACGGTGTACTCGACAAGGCTGCCAGGGAATGGCGCGATCCCGCATCACTCTCACCCTTTAAAGCTAATTCCTGAATGAAAGAGTTTGAACTGATTCACCAGATACAACAGGCTGTTGCCGTGCCTGATTTTTCTGGCTGCAGGGGTGGAACTGGGTATCGGTGATGATGCGGCGGTCCTGGCCGTACCTGAGGGCCAAACCTGGTGGCGGCAACCGATACGCTGAATGCGGGCACGCATTTCCCAGACGATACCGCGGCTTATGATATCGCCCACAAATGCCTGGCAGTCAATCTGAGTGACCTGGCGGCAATGGGTGCAACACCGCGCTGGGCCTTGTTGTCCCTGTCATTACCCAAGGTTGACCCGCAATGGCTGCAGTCATTTATCCAGGGTTTCAAAACGCTTGCGCAGGCACACGGTGTTGTACTGGTCGGCGGTGATACCACCTCCGGGCCCTTGTCCGTCTGCGTGACCGCGCTTGGCGTTATTGAGCCGGGCAAGCAATTGCAGCGTAACGGGGCAAAACCCGGTGACCTGCTGGTGGTGTCCGGCACCGTTGGCGGCGCCGCCAGGGTGCTGGAATTGTTGCGGGATGGAAACGCGGTAACAGACAGACAGTTGCTCGACCGGCCACAGCCACGGGTAAAGCTGGGGCAGGCCCTGGCAGGTTATGCGAGTGCCTGTATTGATATTTCAGACGGCTTGCTGGCCGATCTGGGTCATGTGTTGAAGGCATCCGGATGTGGTGCACGGATTGAGCTCGCACAATTGCCCTATGCAGATTTACTCGCGGACCTTGACGAGAAGTCCAGGTGGAATTGCCAGTTGTCCGGTGGGGATGACTACGAGTTGCTGTTTACACTCCGCAATGCCACGAGCCGAACTGATGGTCGACTGGAAACAACAGCTGGGTATCGATCTGACTGTTATCGGACAGATCGAAAATGACCCGGGTATCCGTTGTGTCACGGCCGATGGTGAGGGTTTTGACCCGCAAAAATCCGGCTTTGAACATTTCGGGCTGTGGTACGTGAATCGCATCCGCAAACGATGTGACGGAACAGGACCGCGCAGCACCTAAAAAAGTGGCGCTCGGTTCCCCGGCCGGTTTTCTGGCTTTTGGTCTTGGCTCAGGCTTATCGCCGTGGGCGCCCGGGACCATGGGTACCCTGGTCGCGGTACCTTTTGCCCTGCTGTTGAAAAGCCTGGATCCTTTGTGGTTCTGGGCAGTCCTGGTATTGATGTTCGGCGTGGGAACGGCGTTGTGTGGCCGGGTCAGCAACAGGCTGGGTGTGCACGACCACGGCGGTATTGTCTGGGATGAAATGGTGGGTTACTGGCTGGCAGTGGCCCTGGTGCCTGTCCAATGGCAGTGGTTACTGGCTGCATTCGTGCTGTTCCGGTTTTTCGATATTTTCAAACCCTGGCCGATCCGTCAGCTGGATAAAAAAGTCAGCGGGGGCTTTGGCATCATGATCGATGACGTGGTCGCTGGTTTATATACGCTGGCCCTGCTGGCTGTGTTTGCCGGGTTTCTAGTTCAGTCGTCCGTGTAGTCAAAGATCTTTACGACTCTCTCAACGCCACCGATGTTGCGTACCACTTCCGCAACTTTTTCACCCTCTTCGCGCGAGTACAATCCCATCAGGTAAACGGTATTCTGTGAACTGATCACCTTGATCCGCGACATCGCTGCCGGCAACAGGGTTTTTCGCGATCAGTATCGAATTAACCTTGGTGGTCAGCCAGGTGTTGTCCAGTTTGCCGCCAAAACCGGCCCTTCTGCCGATTTTGAGGTCATTGACGACACGTTGTGTCAAGCTTGGTTTTTCGGCCAGCTTGGTTGCCAGCAGCTTGTTTTCTTCGGAGACGGTTTCACCGGCCAGCAGCACGACACCCTGGTGTACCTCCACCTTGATGTGGTCGTTTTCGCCGAAGCCGGGTCGGAGCGTGATATTGCTGATGACTTCGTATTCGAGATTCTGGTCATTGAGAACGGTGCCGGTGGTGCGGCGTTCATGTCCGGAACAGGCCGTCAGGGCCACGATGGTCGAGCACAGGCCAATGAACATGATGCTCAAACGGTTGCTCCTTGTTTACTGGTTCGCTTGTTGTGGTTTGCGATTCAATGTTTGGGGGTCGGTGATTCTGCATGTTCCTATCCTGTGGTTGTATAAAAGGCATTCCTGATCCAATGTATGCCCTGATCTCCCTTTCCTGTATCGATGGATATTACGTCAAAGCGGCACGTTTGTTCAGCCCTGTGTGGGTTCCGGGCTAAAAACCACGCTGCTGTACGGCAGATTTTACGTTGCTTTTGCAAAGTAACGGCTTCAGCACCGCTGCCATGCCGGCTGTCTGTCCGGTATTTGACTTCTACGAATACAAGTGGCGGTTCCGTCCTCCATCACCAGGTCAATTTCACCAAAACGGCAGGAAAAATTCCTGTGTAATAAGTTCAGTCCCTTTGAGTATAAAAATGACTCGGCGACTTTTTCCCAGCGTGCCCCCGCCACCCGTGAGCCACGGGCCTTGCGCTTATTTAATGTTGGTCCGGCCACTGGTAGGGTATGGGATGACCCGCGGAAAACTGTGCCCAGCCAGGCTGCCGCGACAGGTGCCCATCGGCTTGCAAGGTCAGGATGCCGGTATTGCCTGGAAACTCGAGATCAGGGTCTTTCGCCAACAAGGGTAACCAGGGCAATAGTTGCCAGGCATCCCGTCCCAGTGCATGCAGGTTGCCAAAATCTCCGTTGCGCAGGCTTTCCAATGCCGGCAGGGGATTTCCCATGGCCTCCAGTTGCCACGGCGTGACGGGGAAAACCACGCCATTCAGATCCCGGTCAGAGTCCACTTCGGCACGGCCACTGTAAACCCGGCTCATGGCATAGACCGGTACATCGCCTGCGTCGTGAAATTTGAACAAGGGTTTCAATTCCCGTCCCTGGGCCGAGCTTGCCGCCAGGAAGATAAAGTCGAAATCCTCACGGCGGATGGGTTCAAACTCCAATGGTATGCCCAGCCGGGATTGCAAGTCCTGCTTACGCTGCTTGCTTTCATCTATCTTTAACACCTCTGTCAAAACGTCGCTGTGGTCACTCGTTGCCTCACTGAAGTACGCACTGGCGGGGATTTGCCCCTGGCCTTGCACAAAAGCCGAGCCAAAGGCCGCTTCTATGCGTTGACCCCAGTTGCTTTCAGGTACGATCATAACCGCCCTTTTTTGACCCTGGGCAAGTACACGCTCAGCGATTGCGGCTGCCTCCTCGGTCTGTGACAGCGAAAGTCTGCTGACCATCATGGCCTGGTCCGGATTCAAACCCGGCTCCACCCCGGGATCGTTGAGCAGCAGGGTCGGCACATCGTGACTTTCAAGGCTGGCCAGTGCCCGCGTGGATTCCATCCGTAATGGGCCGATAATATGCGCGGCGCCATCCTGCCTCGCCTGGTGATAGGCGGCCAGGGCGGACTCGCTATTTTTTCCGCTCGAATAAAACCTGATCACGGACCCGCCGGGGTGCTCCATGTAAGCGCTGATGATGCCGTCACGGATAGCCCTGCCTGCGGCAGCCAGTCCACCCTGGGAGGGTAGCAAAACGGCAACATGGGACGGCGTTGGGAAATAGCTGCCATAACGGGATACCAGGTCCGGGAAATTCGTCCTGTTTATTGCATGGCCGTAGTGGAAGTCCTGCCAGTATTGGGCAGCGGCACTGACCGGGACCTGATGCACAAGTGATTTGCGGACCAGCAGTGTCAACTCGAGCCACTCGGTAAATTCAGGGTCATAAACCCGGGTTTCGATCATGCCGGTAAGCTGGCCGGATGGTACGGACTCGAGTGAGCGTACGATTTCCAACGCCAGGTCTTGTGGCTCAACAGTCTTGTTTTGTGACAGTTCAACAACTTCGGCTACGCTTCTGAGTGCCGGGTTCTGTTGGATACGATCTAACTGTTCACGTGTTTCCCTGTCTGTACTGCTTTCCTGAATCGGTGGTTTCTGTTGCGGGGGTGCGCCCGGTTTTGGTCCGGTAGTGCTGCACCCGGCAATTGCGACCAATATGAGCACAGATAGCGGCAGTGAAATAAATCGGAAGTTCATTGGATTTGTGCAAAGTTGCTCACTGTTAGTGTACCGCACTCGATGATAACCTATATGGACGGTCTGTAAGCACAACCGGGCAGGCATTTACACCACCCGTCGCGCACGTGGGACCACGTTAACACCATTGAGAAAAATGTCATGTCGCAACCTGGCCTGTACCTTGTAGCAACCCCCATCGGAAACCTGGAAGATATTTCCTACAGAGCGGTCAGGCTATTGGCCGAGGCCGATTTGATTGCAGCGGAGGATACCCGGCATTCACGCACCTTGCTGGAGCACTACAACATAAGCACTTCGCTGACCGCCTTGCATGAACACAATGAAGCACAGGTGCTGGGCCGCATCGTTGACATGGTAGCTGATGGCAAGGCCGTGGCGTTGATATCCGATGCCGGTACGCCGGTGATCTCCGATCCCGGTTACAAACTCGTATGCGCCGCCCGCGATGCCGGGTTGCCGGTCCATGCAGTGCCGGGCCCCAGCGCCATCACGGCCGCGTTATCGGTCGCGGGCTTACCGCCGGACCGTTTTGTGTTCGAGGGGTTTTTACCATCGAAAGCCGTGGCGCAGGAGAAAGAAACTGGAAGAATTGCGTAATGAACCACGTACGATGGTGTTCTTCGAATCCAGTCATCGTATCAAGGCAGCGCTTGATGACATGCTTGCAGTATTTGGTGAAGAACACCTGGTGGCCCTGTGCAGGGAACTGACAAAAAAATTCGAAACCGTCTTGCGGGGTCCTTTGACCGAAATTGCCCAAAAGCTGGATGAAGACCCGAACCAGAGCCGCGGTGAATTCGTGGTTTTGCTTGAAGGCCAGGTTGAATAGCCACGAAGGTGCCACTGGAGATGCGCTGCGACTGGCCAGGCAACTGCTCGAATACCTGCCGGCCTCCCAGGCGGCACGTGTGGCGGCGAAGCTCAACAATGTGCCACGCAGGGATGTCTACCGCGCACTCGAATCAGAGCAATGGGGTCAGGGTAAAGTGCCAGGGTAGGCTTGGTTTAATTGTGTGTACTCAATTGCCTGTTCACACTGGCACTTTACTCTGACCCCGGTTAACAAGGACAATAGCCGGGAGAGTCGGCCAGGCAATCGCGCTTCTGCTTATGCGGAAGGGAGGAAAGTCCGGGCTCCACAGGGCAGGGTGCCAGGTAACACCTGGGGGGCGTGAGCCTACGGAAAGTGCAACAGAAAATATACCGCCTGCATTGCAGGTAAGGGTGAAATGGTGCGGTAAGAGCGCACCGCGCAACTGGTAACAGCTTGTGGCATGGTAAACCCCACCTGGAGCAAGACCAAATAGGAAGACCATATCGCGGCCCGCGATGTCTTCGGGTAGGTCGCTTGAGGATGCTGGTGACAGTATTCCCAGATGAATGATTGCCCATGACAGAACCCGGCTTACCGGCCGGCTCTCACTTGTTAATACACCTCCAGTCAGGCATTGGAACAACTATTGCCGGGGTGTGTATTCCTTCCCTGAACAGCCGTGGACCCTTCCCTGGGGGCTCGGTCGCGACTCCCTGTCGCTCACGGTTCAGTTAAAAAATACACACCCCGGCAATCAATAGTCCATACCGGCAGTTAAGGAATAGGATGGTGACATAGCCCGCTAAGGGTGCATTAACGGTTCGTCGCAATTAAATTCTTTATGCAGCGGCGGGGCTGTGAATTCCAAAAATACACAATATATGGGGTAGCCATTGGGAGTGAACACCGTTATGTTGTACTCCATAATTTTACACTGCCCCGGGTCTGCCCCGATTGCGCCACCACCGCGCCTGCCCAGCCTGCTCTAATCCCCTTGTATTGCTTGACTTTGTGTCTTTCACCTACTATCGTGCATAAATGTGGGAATTTGTGGTAAATACGAATAATTAGGTGGGGGATAGGTGTTTTACGGCGAGACAACAATCAACCTGGATGCGAAAGGAAGGCTCGCGATACCGATGCGATACCGGGACGTGCTCAATGAGCAGTTCGGTAACCGCATGGTGCTGACCTACCACGCATTCGAATCGGGTTCATTGTGGCTCCAGTCCGAGGAAGAGTGGAAGCGCATGCGCAAAGACGTCATGGCGCTGCCAAACCGCAAACCCTACAACCGGAGTTTACAGCGCCGCCTGGTGGGTAGCGCGACCGTCGTGGAAATGGACAGCAACGGCAGAATCCTGTTGCCATCGAGCTTACGTGACAGTACCGGTTTGGAGAAAAGGGTAGTCCTGCTCGGCATGGATTACCGATTTGAAATTTGGAATGAGAATACGTTGAATGCCAGGCGCGCCGAGGAAGTTTCAGACCTCAGCGAGCAGGCTTCAGAAGATTTGGACCGCCTGGTGCTTTAGGCAGGCACCTTGTGCGCAGAATAAAGAATTTAAGACCAGAGGTATTGGCCTGAGCGGATGAAAACATACCAGCATCAAGCGGTTTTGCTGGAAGAAGCGGTTTCATCACTCAAGGTCAGGGGCGACGGGAATTACCTGGACGCAACCTTTGGCAGAGGAGGACACAGCAGGGCCATTATGGCCAGGCTGACCGAGCAGGGACGCTTATTTACCCTGGATAAGGACCCGCAAGCGGTGGCAGCGGGATTGGAAGAATGGGCTGGTGAGCCGAGGTTTTCCATCATCCAGGGTAGTTTTGCGGAGATGGACCGCATGGTTCGGGAGTGGCACATAGAAAGAAACCTGGACGGCATATTGCTTGATCTTGGAGTTTCTTCACCACAACTGGACGATCCGGAACGCGGCTTTTCCTTTGCAAAGGAAGGCCCGCTGGATATGCGGATGGACCCAACAAAGGGTGTGTCTGCAGCCGAATGGCTGGCAGTGACACCGGAGCGGGAAATGTCCCGCGTGTTTTGGGAGTTTGGAGAGGAGCGCTACGCGCGCAGGATTGCCCGGAGTATCGTGCAGGCCCGGCAACAGCAACGTTTGGAAACAACCAGGCAGCTGGCGGAACTAATCGAAGATACGATCGGCAGAAAGGAAAAAAAGCATCCGGCAACACGATGCTTCCAGGCGATCCGAATAGTCGTCAATGACGAACTGGGTGATCTGGCCCAAGGGCTGGACGCTGCAATCAGGCAGTTACGCCCGGGAGGAAGACTGGTGGCGATCAGTTTTCATTCCCTGGAGGATCGCCTGGTCAAACGGACATTTAGAGAAGCCGTCAGACCAGGCAAGATCCGCCGTAATATTCCTGATGACCCGGACTGGTCACAAAGACTGAAACTGGTTGGCAAAGCCATCCATCCCTCCGAGCAAGAAATCTCCGCAAATCCCAGGGCACGTAGTGCAGTAATGAGGGTTGCGGAGAGATTAGGTTGAACTCAAGAATATTACTTCTAATCCTGATTCTGATCGCGGACGTCAGCAGTGCGCTGCTGGTGGTCAAAACCCGTCATGAAAGCCGCCTGCTGGCCGTGGAGCTCGGCAGGCTCGAGTTCCAGCAGGATGAAGGGCTGGCCGAATGGAGCCGTTTACAGATTGAACAGGGCTGGCTGGCTGACGCCAGCCAGATCGAAAAAACCGCCCGCGGGGTACTGCAAATGCAACAGCCCGGCGAGACACACATACTGGTAGTCCGTCCTTGAGCAAGCAACGCAAACAAGTGATATACAACAGCAGGCTTTATGCCATGTTGCTGATTTTCTTCGCTTGTTCGCTTGTGCTCATCGCGCGGGCGGTGAATTTACAGGTCATGGAGACTGACTTCCTGCAGGGCCAGGGAAACGCCCGATTTTTGCGGGAAGTCACAATTGCATCTACACGCGGTGTTATCAAGGATCGTAATGGCGAGCCGCTGGCCGTAAGCACGCCCGTGGATTCAGTCTGGGTGCACCCCGGGCAGCTGCTCGAGTATCCGGAGAAAATAGCGCCGCTGGCTGATCTATTGCACGCCAACGCAGAAGATATAGAACGCAAACTGACCCAGCGTGCCGGCAAAGAATTTGTCTGGTTGAAACGACGTCTGCACCCGGATGTGGCCGATCAGATCAGGGATATGGATATACCCGGCGTCAACCTGCAAAAGGAATACCGCCGTTTTTATCCCGCCGGTGAGGTGACCTCGCACGTCATCGGCTTTACAAATATCGATGACGTTGGTCAGGAAGGACTGGAGTTGGCATATGACAGTTGGCTGGCGGGCAGTCCCGGGCTCAAACGTATCACCCGGGACCGCAAGGGCCAACCGGTCAAGGAGGTCGAATTGGTCCGGGAGTCCCAGCCGGGCCAGGACCTGCACCTGACCATCGACAAGCGTTTGCAATACCTGGCCTACCGTGAATTGAAAAGCACCGTACTTAAACATGGTGCACGCTCGGGAAGCGTCGTGGTGCTCGATGTCGAGAGTGGTGAAGTGCTGGCCATGGTCAACCAGCCATCCTATAACCCGAATAACCCGAATGATCCCGATCACGACGTGGACGGGATGCGTAACCGGGCAGTTACCGATGTCATTGAGCCAGGCTCGGTCATGAAGCCCATTGCGATCACCTCCGTTCTCGAGAACGGGATTGCAACGCCGACGACGCCGGTGGAAACCACCCCAGGCTACACGGTGGTTTCCAGGCACACCATCCGTGACCACAATAACTACGGCTTGCTGGATGTCACTGGTGTGCTGACAAAGTCCAGTAACGTTGGCGTTACAAAACTTGCGCTACAGCTGGAACCGCAACAGATGTGGGATACCTACAGACGTTACGGTTTCGGTGAAGCAACTGGCACCGGGTTCCCTGGCGAGTCCGCTGGTGTCTTGCGCAACCACCAGCGCTGGAGGCGCCTGGAACAGGCGACGATCGCCTACGGATATGGAATGTCCGCAACTCCCCTGCAGCTGGCACAGGCCTATGCTGCGATCGCCAATGGCGGTAAATTACGTCAACCCGCTTTTATTCAGGGCTCAAATAACCCTCCTATCTCTGCAATTGACCCTGAAATTGCCCGGGCAGTAGCAAGTATGCTCGAAACAGTGCCCACCACCGAGGGCACGGGCAGTAGAGCGCGTGTTGCGAATTACCGCATCGCCGGCAAAACCGGCACATCACACAAAGCCAGTGCGTCGGGTTATGCCGCTGCCAGGTACGTTTCCAGTTTCGCCGGATTCGGCCCTGCCAGTAACCCGCGCCTGGTTTGTGTGGTGATTATCAATGACCCGTCCGGTGAGGAGTATTACGGCGGCCTGGTTGCCGCACCGCTGTTTTCCGAAGTGATGACGGGCGCAATGCGTATTCTGAATATCCCCCCGGATGATTATCCCGCGATGCTGGTTAGCGCCGCTGGTAGTGAAGGAGGGCAATAAGCATGGCCATGATGTTGAATGAACTGTTGGAAGGCTGGAACGGCGAAGTGCCACCCATAGCACTGACAGGCATCAGCCTGGACAACCGCAACATCGAGCAAGGCAATGCCTTCGTGGCGGTGCAGGGACAGGTCGTTCATGGCCTGGATTACGCGCACTCCGCCGTCGCGGCTGGCGCCGTTGCGGTCATCCACGATGGCCTCAAGGCCGTACCGCAACTCGACGTGCCGGTAGTGGAAGTCGCAGAACCTGGGCGACAAGCTTGGTGAGCTTGCTTCCAGGTTCTATGCAGCACCCTCGGAGCAAATGACCATCGCCGGTGTCACCGGTACCAATGGCAAGACCTCGGTTACGCATTTCCTGGCCCAGTCCTGGCAAAGGGTTTATGGCAACGCAGGCATGATAGGAACACTCGGTTACGGGTCCGTGGGCAGGCTGCAGCGCGGGGCGCATACCACGCCTGACGCGCTGCGCCTGCAGCACGTGTTGTCGGATTGCCTGAAGTCGGACATCGAACGCCTGGCGATGGAGGTTTCATCCCACGCCCTGCAACAACACCGCTGCCAGACGGTGCAATTCGATGCGGCCGTATTTACCAACCTGAGCCGTGATCATCTCGACTACCACGGAGACATGGCCCAGTACGCGGCAGCCAAGCGCCTGTTGTTTACCGATTATGCGCCGTCATTTGCCATCATCAACCACGATGATGATTACGGCAAGAAATGGTTTGGTGAACTCAACGGCGGCATGCAAATGCTGAGTTTCGGCCTTGAAAAAGGCGCTGAATTACGGGCTGATATCCATTCCATGGATATCGATGGCATGACGATCCGGGTGGACGGGCCCTGGGGAACGGAAGAAGTACATACCTGCCTGCTCGGTGAGTTCAATGCATCCAACCTGCTGGCCACGGCTGGCACACTGGCCTTGCTCGGTATGCCCTGGCACCGTGTTCTGCACCAGATCGAGTTGATGCAACCGGTACCAGGCAGGATGATGCGCCTCGGCGGGGGCCATGGACAACCCGTGGTGGTCATCGACTACGCGCATACCCCGGATGCACTTGAGAGTGCCCTGCAGGCCGTGCGCGCACACCTCGATGGCAAGCTGATTTGCGTGTTCGGTTGCGGTGGTAACAGGGACCAGGGCAAACGGCCCCAGATGGGTCGTGCCGCTGAATTGCTGGCCGATGATGTGTTCGTTACCAGTGACAACCCGCGCAATGAGTCCGCCGGCAAGATTATCGAGGATGTCATTGCCGGTTTTAAAACACCTGCCCGGGTGAGGGTTGAACCGGACCGGGCAACGGCTATTCAGCAGGCAATTTCCAACTCCCGGCCTGGTGACGTGGTCCTGGTGGCCGGAAAAGGACACGAAACCTGGCAGGAAATCGATGGCCGGCGGATTCCGTTCAGCGATGAATCCACCATCCGCGCTGCCCTGGGAGATGCTGCATGATTCACATGAGCTTGAGCCAGGCAGCCGATCTGCTCAAATGCGGCGCTATGCAAGACGCTGGCAGCTTCACCGGAATTACTACCGATAGCCGGAACGTGGCTCCGGGCATGTTGTTCGCGGCATTGCCGGGCAGGACATTCGATGGCCATGATCATATTGACCAGGCGCTGGCGAGTGGTGCTGCTGCGGCACTGGTTTGCAAAGACGTAGGTACTGAACTGCCCGTCCTGAAAGTGGCGGATGTGTTGAAGGCGCTCGGAACCCTGGCAGCATTCTGGCGGACACAATGTCCCGCGAGAGTGGTTGGGATCACGGGCAGCAATGGTAAGACGACCGTCAAGGAAATGATCGCCAGCATCCTGCAACTCACGGGAGATGTACTGGCGACGGAAGGTAACTACAACAATGAACTGGGGTTGCCCTTAACCCTGTTCCGCCTGGACGAGAGCGATGAATACGCGGTGCTGGAAATGGGTGCCAGCAACCCGGGTGACATTGCCTACCTGGCGGATATCGCACGGCCGGATGTCGGTGTCATCACCAATGTTGGCCCCGCGCATTTGCAGGGCTTTCTCAGTATCGAAGGCGTAGCGGCAGCCAAGGGTGAACTGTATGCCGCACTGACCAGCAACGGCGCCGCGGTTATCAATGCCTCCGAGCCCTGGGTGGAAATGTGGCAGCAGGTCAATACTGCGGACACCACCTATTATTTCAATGGTGAAAACAGCCATGTGCGGGCCGAGAAACACGGCGCGGATTTACTGATCAATACACCGGTTGGCGATTTTCCAGTGCAGTTACCATTGCCGGGTGAGCACAACCTGACCAATGCGCTGGCAGCGACTGCAGTCTGTATTGCGCTGGGTGTGCCCCTGGCGGACATCAAGCGCGGGCTGGAAGCGGTCAAGCCGGTGCCCGGACGTCTCAGCATCGTGCCCTCCCGTGGTGGTTGGACGGTGATCGACGACACTTACAATGCCAACCCTGCATCGTTATACGCGGCGCTGCAGGTGCTTGCCAGCCAGGGTGGTGAACCGTGGCTGGTGCTTGGCGACATGCTGGAACTGGGTGCTGACAGCCGGAAAATGCACGCGGAGCTGGGTGATGCTGCGCGTTCCCTGGGGGTCAAACGGCTGTTTGCAGTCGGTGAGGCAACCTTGGCAAGCGTGGATGCGTTCGGGGACATGGCTGCACATTTTGACAGCAGGGATGAACTGATCGATGTCCTGTATTCACAGCTCAAACCTGGCGTGGCTTGCCTGGTCAAGGGCTCCCGTTCGATGGGCATGGAGCACGTCGTGAGCGCGATTACCAATGGACCGGAACTCCGGGAGGCAACGGGCTGATGTTACTGGAACTGTTCACATGGCTGGCGGAATTCAATCCTGATTTCAGTGTTTTTGCCTACATCACCTTGCGCGGTATCCTTGGCGCCCTGACCGCATTGGCCATTTCCCTGCTGCTGGGACCATCCTTTATCCGCCGCCTGGTTAAAAAACAGGTCGGCCAGCCGATCAGGAAACTGGGTCCGGAATCGCATTTCTCCAAGGCCGGCACACCCACCATGGGTGGTGCGCTGATACTGTTTTCCATCGTGATATCCACCTTGCTGTGGTCCGACCTGGCAAACCGGTACATATGGACCGTTCTGCTGGTCACCCTGGCGTTTGGTCTGATCGGCTGGCTGGACGACTACAAGAAACTGGTTTTACAGAATTCCGATGGCCTGGCCGCGCGCTGGAAATACCTGTTGCAGTCGGTCGTTGGTCTGAGTGCGGCAATCTACTTGTATACAACAGCCCAGGCACCGGCCGAGACCGAACTGATCGTGCCGTTCTTCAAGGGTGTCGTAATCCCGCTGGGCCTGGCCTACATTGCGGTCACCTATTTCTTTATCGTGGGTTATTCCAACGCGGTTAACCTGACTGACGGCCTGGATGGCCTGGCGATCATGCCGGCCGTGTTCCTGGCCGTGGCACTGGGTATATTTGCCTACGTGACCGGGCACTCCATATTCTCAGAGTACCTGGGTATTCCTCATATTGCCGGTGCGGGTGAACTGACCATATTCTGTGGTGCGCTGGCTGGAGCCGGACTGGGGTTCCTGTGGTTCAACACCTACCCGGCACAGGTATTCATGGGCGACATCGGGGCCTTGGCAATGGGTGCGGCATTGGGACTCATCGCCGTCATCGTGCGCCAGGAATTGGTATTTACCATCATGGCGGGTGTTTTTGTCATGGAAACCGTGTCGGTCATACTGCAGGTTGCATCATTCAAACTGACCGGGCGCCGAATTTTTCGCATGGCGCCAATCCATCACCACTTTGAACTGAAGGGCTGGCCTGAGCCCCGGGTCATCGTGCGCTTCTGGATCATTTCGGTGATCCTGGTATTGGCAGGATTAGCTACGTTGAAGATCAGATGAGGCAGAAGAACACCAAACAGCAAGCCCATCGCGGGTCAAGAGTAAACAAGGCCGTACAGGTCGATGCCTGGCTGTTGCTGCCCGTATTATTGCTGTTGGCCGCCGGCCTGGTCATGGTGGGCTCATCATCGGTTGCCATCGCCGAGGGTAATGGTGTCAGTACCGGTCATTACCTGGTGCGTCACCTGATCTACATCATGCTGGGCCTGGTGCTTGCCTCGGCCTTCCGGAGTGTGCCGATCGCATTTCTTGAGAAAATCAGCCAGCCGTTGATATGGCTGTCCGCCCTGTTGCTGTTGCTGGTGTTTATCCCCGGCCTTGGACACAGCGTCAATGGCAGTGCACGTTGGATAACACTTGGCTTTGCCAATTTCCAGGTGGTCGAGGCGGTCAAGGTCATGGTCATCATCTACATGGCCGGCTACCTGGTGCGCAAGGCGGATATGGTTCGTACCCGGTTTTTTGACACCCTGAAACCGCTGATGCTGGCCGCGATGTTGACCGGCCTGTTACTGCTGCAGCCGGATTTGGGCAGTGCGGCGGTGATCACCGCCATCGTGGGTGGCATGGTGTGGTTGGCCGGCGCGGCCTGGCGGCACGTGTTTTTACTGGCGATGATGGCGGCACCGGTTTTCGGGGTCGCGGCAATGGAGCCATACCGGCTCAAGCGCATCATCAGCTTCTGGAATCCGTGGCAGGACCCCTATGACAGTGGATTCCAGTTGACTCAGGCGCTGATCGCCGTGGGCCGGGGTGAGGTGTTTGGCGTGGGTCTCGGCGCCAGTATTCAGAAGCTGTTTTACCTGCCGGAAGCCCATACGGATTTCATCTTTGCCGTGTTGGCCGAAGAGTTTGGCCTGCTCGGCGTGGTTTTCATCCTGACATTATTCATGCTGCTGGTCACCCGCATCATGGTTATTGGCCTGGTGGCACATCGTGCCGGCCGGCCTTTTGCAGGCAATATCGCTTACGGAATTGGTTTGTGGATCGGCCTGCAGGCCCTGGTGAGCATGGGCGTAAACCTGGGCATGCTGCCAACCAAGGGGCTCACGCTGCCGTTGATCAGTTCCGGTGGCAGTAGCGTGCTGATGACCCTGTTGGCCTTGGGTATCGTTTTCAGGATACGTTATGAACTGGACTTTGAAGCACGCTTTAAAGCTGCGAGCGTAACGAATATGCCGGGGGCGCGGCGATGAAGCGCACTGGCCGGGGCGTATTGATCATGGCCGGTGGCACCGGTGGTCACATCTACCCGGGTCTTGCCGTCGCCAGTGTGCTCAAAAAACGAAATATACCGGTGCGCTGGTTGGGCGCGGAAGCGGGGATGGAAGCCAGTACCGTGCCCCAGGCGGGCATTGATCTTGACCTCGTTGACATCGCCGGCTTGCGCGGTAAGGGCATCATGCGCTGGATCCGTATGCCGTTCATGTTGTTGCGTGCCGTGTGGCAGGCACGACGCCTGCTCAAGGCTAACCGGCCCGCCTGTGCGATCAGTTTTGGCGGCTACGCCGCGGCCCCGGGCGGTATTGCCGCCTGGACAAAAGGTATTCCGTTGCTGGTGCATGAGCAGAACCGTATTCCGGGTCTGACCAATCGTGTGCTGGCACGCTTTTCACGTACCATACTGCAAGGTTTTCCGGGTACGTTTCCGGAAAAAACATCAGCGCTCAGCAGTGGCAACCCGGTGCGCGCAGGAAGTGGCAGCGCTGGCGGAGCCGCAGGAACGCATGGCCGGACGCGCGGGACCAATACGGCTGCTGATTACCGGCGGTAGCCAGGGTGCAAGCATACTGAACCAGGTGGTGCCCGCGGCCCTGAAAATGTTGCCCGCTTCCATTGATCTGGAAGTCCGTCACCAGGGTGGTGCCAGGCGCGTGGACGAGGCACGTGATGCCTACGCCGAGGCGGGTATCCAGGCTGACATCAAACCTTTTATCACCGATATGGCCGAAGCCTACGGATGGGCGGACCTGGTCATTTGCAGATCCGGAGCATTGACGGTCGCTGAACTAGCGGCGGCCGGTGTAGCGGCCATATTGGTGCCTTTTGCCTATGCTGTGGATGATCACCAGACCCGCAATGCCGAATACCTGGCATCCAGCGGTGCAGCTATCATCCTGCCGCAGTCATCCTGCGACCCCGCCGCCCTGGCTGCTGTTTTGGAAGCAATGCTTTCTTCACGCGAGAAACTGTTGAGCATGGCGGTCCTGGCAAGGCAATTGGCCTTACCCGATGCGGCTGAAAAAGTAGTCGAGGCCTGTAATGAATGGGTGGGATCATGAATACGCATAGCGGACATTTGCGACCGATGCGGCGTATCCAACGGGTGCACTTCGTGGGTGTTGGCGGTGTCGGCATGAACGGCATCGCGGAGGTCCTGGTGAACCAGGGCTTTGATGTCAGTGGTTCGGATCTGCGCGAGTCCAGGGCCACGCGGCACCTCAGGAAACTCGGGGCAAATATATTCATCGGGCACGCAGCCGAGCAGATTACAGGGGTGGATGTGCTGGTGGTGTCCACGGCGGTGCCGGAAAGCAACCCGGAAGTCCAGGCGGCCAGGGAAGCCAGGATCCCGGTTGTACCGCGCGCGGAAATGCTGGCCGAGCTGATGCGTTTCAAACGTGGTATCGCGGTTGCCGGCACACACGGCAAAACAACCACGACCAGCCTGGCGGCGAGTATCCTCGCTGAAGCGGGCATGGATCCGACCTTTGTCATCGGCGGCGTGGTCAATGCCTGGGGCAGCAATGCCAGGCTGGGGCAGGGTGAATACCTGCTGGCCGAGGCCGATGAAAGCGACGGTTCCTTTCTATTGTTGCAACCAACCATCGCGCTGATCACCAATATCGATCGTGACCACCTGGAAAGTTATGAGAACAGTTTTGAAAACCTGAAAAAGGCATTCCTGGAATTTCTCCAGCATTTGCCTTTTTATGGTGCGGCCATTTTGTGTATTGACGATCCCGAAGTCAGCGCCCTGGTGCCGCAGGTCAGCAGGGCGGTGGTGACATTCGGTCTTTCGGAAGAAGCCGATATACGCGCGACCGAACTGCACCAGGAAGGACGCAATATGTGCTTCAGGGTTCTCCTGCCACAACCGTCTGAACCGGTCGAGGTGACCATCAACCTGCCTGGCTTGCACAATGTGCGTAACGCCCTGGGCGCTATCGCAGTTGCCTGGGAAATCGGGCTCGATGTGGGTAGCGTGGTGGGCTGCCTGCGCGAATTCAAAGGTGTTGGCCGCCGTTTCGCCGATATCGGTGAACTTGATTTTTCCAAGGGCAAGGTACGGGCAATCGAGGACTACGGCCATCACCCATCGGAACTCGAAGCGACCATCGCGGCAGCCCGTGAAGGCTGGCCGGACAAGCGGATCGTGGCTGTCTTTCAACCACACCGTTACACGCGTACTGCCAGCCTGTTTGACGAGTTCAGCCGCGTGCTTGTCGGGCGCGGATATCGTGGTTCTGACCGATATTTACCCGGCCGGAGAGCCTGTCATCGAGGGCGTAAACAGCGCCGCCTTGTGCAACTCCATCCGCGCCCGCGGCATGGTCGATCCGGTTTTGATTTCGGATGTCGACGAATTGCCGTCATCACTACCGGCGCTGTTGCAGGACGGTGATTTGGTTTTGATGCTGGGTGCCGGGAGTATTGAAAAGATTGCCCAGGACTTAAGGGAATCGGGTTTCAGCCAGGAGATCTCATCATGAGCAACGTCCCGGCCATGAAAACCACTGACCCGGGCCGGTTTGGCAACGTGGGTTTGCTGGTGGGCGGCGACAGTGCCGAACGTGAAGTTTCGCTCAATGGTGGCAAGGCTGTATTGGCAGCACTCCAACGCAAGCATGTTGCAATCGAGATGTTCGATGGTGCCGGCGCATTATTCACGGCCATCAATGAAGGCCGCGTTGACCGGGTATTCAACCTGGTCCATGGACCGGGCGGTGAAGACGGCACGATACAGGGCGCCCTGCAGCTGATGGATATCCCTGTCACAGGTGCCGGTCTGCTCGGTTCGGCCCTGAGCATGGACAAGGTACGCTCCAAGTGGGTCTGGGAAAGACAGGGCATCAATACACCGCCATTCGCCCTGGTTAAAACCGGTCAAACGATCCCAATGGACTTTGTCAGCGATTGGGATTATCCGCTATTCGTCAAGCCGGCGGGCCTGGGTTCGAGCATCGGTATCAGCCGGGTAGAAGAACATGGCGATCTGGCTGGCGCGGTTGAGCTGGCGCGCCAGTTCAGCGAGGAAGTTCTCATTGAGCCGGAAATTGTTGGTGATGAGTATTTCGCCGGCATTATCGGGGACCTGGTGCTGCCATTGATTCGCATCGAGACCCCGCGTCCGTTTTACGACTACACCGCCAAGTACGAGTCGGACGAGACCCGCTATTTCTGCCCCAGCGGCTTGCCTGAGGTTATCGAGAAAAAAATGCAGGCGCGTTCGGTTGAAGCGTTTCTTGCCTTGGCCTGCTCCGGCTGGGGCCGGGTGGATTTCATCCTGGATGG
This sequence comes from uncultured Gammaproteobacteria bacterium, assembly GCA_963753105.1. Classification (GTDB taxonomy): domain Bacteria; phylum Pseudomonadota; class Gammaproteobacteria; order Xanthomonadales; family SZUA-36; genus SZUA-36. The sequence continues at coordinate 304,990 of CAVWBD010000002.1, read as the reverse complement.
ATCTGGCAAGGCCTGGTTCCTGGAGGTGAATACAACCCCCGGCATGACCGACCACAGCCTCGTACCACAGGCGGCTGCGGAAATCGGTATTGGTTTTGATGAGTTGGTCTGGCGGATCCTGGAGAGCAGCCTGTGAGTAACCGGAAAATACAAGCGCTGCGGCATGGCATTGGCGGCTTCAGTGCCGGGGTGGCCATGGTGCTGCTGCTGTTCATGTTTGCCAGCATCGGTGTTGCCTGGGTGTATAACGGCATGGTTGCCCAGGACCGTTGGCCGATTCGTTGGCTCGACGTTGACGGTACATTTGAACGGGTCAGTTCCGAACAGGTCAAGGCCAGTCTTATACCCCTGGCCGAGGGCAGTTTCTTCACGGTGAACACGGACAGGATGCAGGAAACCATCGCTGCAATGCCGTGGGTGGCAAGCGTGGCGGTTCAGAAAAGCTGGCCGGACACCATCCAGGTAACCGTCTTTGAACATGCCCCGGTGGCGCATTGGGTCAATGGTTACCTGCTCGATGGCGCGGGTCAGCCATTCCTGGTGCCCGGTGCCGATGAAATCCAGGCTCTACCCTGGCTGGAAAGCCCGGAAGGCCAAATGGATTTGGTATTTGAAAACTGGAAAAAATTTGATGACAAGCTGGCCGTTATTGGCCAGCAGGTAGAGCGCCTGACGCTTGACGCGCGCGGGTCGTGGTCGGCCCGCCTGAACGGTGGAACCGAAGTCAGGTTTGGCAAAGGCAATATTTTCAAGAATCTGGACACACTGGTATCCACGTGGGCCGGACTCATGCAAGGGCGGGCATTGCCGCCTGTCAGCGTGGATCTTCGGTATACCAATGGATTTGCCGTGCTGTGGCCGGAAAACATGGACGCTGTAGCGGGGAATTATGGCAAAAAAGGCTGAAAAATCTCTGGTTGTCGGGCTCGATATCGGCACATCCAAGATCGTGGCTATTGTCGGTGAATTGCAAACCGACGGTTCGGTTGAGGTCATTGGGCTGGGCTCCCACCCTTCGCGCGGTTTGCGCCGTGGTGTGGTGGTGGACATGACATCGACCGAGCAGGCGATACAACGGGCAGTTGAAGAAGCCGAGCTGATGGCGGGCTGTGAAATTCACTCCGTATTTGCCGGTATTTCCGGCAACCACATCCGCAGTATGAATTCGGATGGCACGGTAGCGATCAAGGACCGGGAGGTCAGCGAGGGCGATGTCGAGCGGGTACTGGAAGCTGCGCGTGCGGTACCGGTGGCGGCAGATCAGAAAATCCTGCACGTATTGCCACAGGAGTACGTACTGGATAACCAGGATGGTATCCGCCAACCCATTGGTATGGCCGGCGTACGGCTCGAGGCACACGTGCACGTGGTAACCGCTGCACTGAGCGCCACGCAGAACCTCGGCAAATGTGTGGCACGCTGTGGCCTGTCGGTGGATGAACTGATCATGCAACCACTGGCTGCCAGTTATGCCGCCTTGAGCGAGGATGAAAAATCACTGGGTGTGTGCCTGGTGGATATCGGCGCAGGTACGACCGATATCGCGGTTTTCTCGGATGGTGCTATCAGGCATACGGCCTGTATTCCGATTGCCGGCGACCAGGTAACCAACGATATCGCGGTGGCCCTGCGCACACCGACCCAGCACGCTGAAGACATCAAGATCAAGTATGCCTGCGCCCTGGAACAACTCGCAGGCAGTGATGAAAGTATCCGTGTACCCAGTGTCGGTGATCGGACATCCCGTCAACTCGCACGGCAGACACTGGCGCAGGTGGTCGAAGCCCGCTACCGGGAGTTGTACTCGTTGATTTTGAATGAACTGCGGCGCAGCGGTTTTGAAAACATGGTGGCCTCGGGCATGGTGCTAACCGGCGGGGCCGCGAAAATGGAAGGCGCAGTGGAACTGGCGGAGGAGATTTTCCACATGCCGGTTCGCCTGGCCACACCGCAATACGTAACCGGTTTATCAGACGTGGTTTCAAACCCGGTCCATGCGACCGGTGTTGGCCTGCTGCTTTACGGCAGCCAGGCAGACAGCAGCCGCAACCTGGCGATGTCAGGGGGCGGAGATACATTATTGGCAAGGATACAAAGTTGGTTTAGAGGCGAGTTTTAATTTTAACGGCGAGCGAGAGGAGTTATAAAAAATGTTTGAATTGGTGGAAAACTACACACCGAGTGCGGAAATCAAGGTCATCGGCGTGGGCGGTGGCGGTGGCAACGCCGTCGCGCAGATGATCGATGCGGGCATTGAGGGCGTCGAGTTCATAGCGGCCAACACGGATGCCCAGGCTTTGAGACAGTTCAAGGGCCGCAGCGTGCTGCAAATTGGCTCAAGCATAACCAAGGGGCTTGGAGCAGGCGCCAACCCCGAGGTCGGGCGCCAGGCCGCGCTGGAAGACCGTGACAGGATTATCGAAATCATCGATGGTGCGGACATGGTATTCATCACGGCCGGCATGGGTGGTGGAACCGGCACCGGTGCGGCGCCCGTGATCGCCCAGGCCGCCAAGGAACTGGGTATTTTGACCGTGGCGGTGGTGACCAAGCCATTTCATTTTGAAGCAAAACGCCGCATGACCATTGCCGAGCAGGGCATCGAGGAGCTGTCCAAGTACGTGGATTCACTGATTACCATCCCCAATTCCAAATTGCCCGAAGTCATGGGCGAGGATGCCCTGTTGCTGAATGCCTTCAAGGCGGCGAACGATGTTTTACAGGGCGCAGTGCAGGGTATCGCTGAACTGATCACCCGCCAGGGCCTGATCAACGTGGACTTTGCCGATGTGCGCACCGTGATGTCAGAAATGGGTATGGCGGTGATGGGCGCCGGTCACGCCAAGGGCGAAGACCGTGCCATCATGGCGGTCCAGTCCGCTATCGGCAGCCCGTTGCTGGAAGATGTCAACCTGCAGGGTGCTTGTGGTGTGCTGGTCAATATTACCGCCGGTATGAACCTTACGATGCGTGAGTTCGAAGAGATCGGTGCCGCCGTATCTGATCTTGCTTCCGATGATGCCACGGTGGTTATTGGTACGGTCATTGATCCCGAGATCGGTGATGAACTGCGGGTAACGGTTGTCGCCACGGGCCTGGGTGGTCAGCATTTCAAAGCCAAACGGCCGGTCGAGAAGCCCATGCGCCTGATACGCAATGGCACGACCGGTCAGGCTGAACCGTCTTTCAATGCTGAGGATGAGCAACTGAACCGGCCGGACACTGCCGGGGACCAGCAGGCAAGTGGGTCAAGCAACGATCTGTTTGCCCCGAATGAAAGTATCGATTACCTGGATATACCGGCATTTTTGAGAAACCAGGCTGATTGATTGCTGGAGCCGGCAGTCGCGGAAAGGCTTGCTCGCCGTTAACCCGCATATTGCGCCGGTATCCCGGAAATTGGCGCAGGGATTAAAGGGGCCAGGTTCAACTAAGCGTTGCTTATTGAACCTGGCCCCTTTTCAAATTAAATGTTAAATTGTTGTTAATTCACAACATTTGTTGCCAAAACCCCAATATTTGCTTTGTCACCTACATGGGCTGTGTTAAAATCTTTCAGAATAATCGGCCCCAAAGCCTTTAATAATGATCAAACAAAGAACCCTCAAAAATGTCATCCGCGCGACGGGCGTGGGCTTGCATACTGGCGACAAGGTATTCATGACGCTACGGCCTGCGGCCGTCAACACCGGGATCATATTCCGGCGCGTCGACCTGGACCCGGTTGTCGAGATACCCGGTATTGCTACCAATGTCGGTGACACCAGCCTGTCTTCCACCCTGGTAAACGGTGATGGGGTAAGGGTCGCCACGGTTGAGCACCTGTTGTCCGCCCTGGCCGGCATGGGTGTTGATAATGCCTATGTTGATCTCAGTGCGGCAGAAGTGCCGATCATGGATGGTAGCGCGGGTCCGTTCGTGTTCCTGATCCAGTCGGCCGGAATCGAGGAACAGTCGGCGGCCAAACGGTTTATTCGTATCCTGGAGCCAATTGAGTACCGCTTTGAGGACAAGTGGGCGAGGATTGAACCCCACGAAGGTTTCAAGGTTTCCTTCAAGATCGAATTCAATCACCCGGTTTTCAAATCACATACCAGTTTTGCCTCGATTGATTTCTCGACGACGTCGTTCCTCAAGGAAATCTCCCGTGCGCGCACCTTCGGTTTCATGAGCGACCTCGAGATGCTGCGTGACCGGAACCTGGTTTTGGGTGGCAGCATGGACAACGCCATCGTGCTGGATGATTACCGTGTACTCAACGAAGACGGCCTGCGTTACGAGGACGAGTTCGTCAAGCACAAGGTGCTGGATGCCATCGGGGATCTGTACCTGCTGGGACACAGCCTGATCGGCGCTTATTCAGGCTACAAATCCGGTCATGAGCTGAACAACCAGTTATTGAGGCAATTACTCAGGCAGCCCCAGTCCTGGGAAGAAGTTGTCTACGGGGAAGAAGACCCAGAACCCATTTCGTACCTGCACCCTGCTCACGCACTTTAGAATCGGTTTCAAAGTAAACGTCTACGGGCACCACCTGATTAAACTTTCGGGCAAAATGCGCTAAGTTCAGGTAGTCCACCCGAGACAGGGCTATTTTCTGCGCTGAACCCCTCTCCGATTTTATCGACATAGGCGTCATCAAAAAACTCTAACGGAGAATTTTGTCTAATTTGCACCAGCAAGTCGTGAAGTATTTTGATCTCCGATAGCTCAAAACTCACAGCGAGGCGCGTAGCATTGTCCAGGATTTGTTCAGCACGCCTCCATTCACCGAGACGGGCCTTGGCAAGCGCTGCACCGAGATAATCGCTGAATTCTATGGATTCAATTTTTGCGAACAGGTCGTACGCCATCAAATCCAAATTTTCAGAAAGCGCCTGGTAAGCTGAGAATCGGAGTTCGGGGGCAGACCAATATTCATTTACCTGCAGATCATTGAGGAATTCCTCCTTGTTTGGTTCTTCACTGTAGTCAACGATCAAATTGACCAAGCTTGGCTTTAGGAAAGAATCCCTGGGGAGAATTTGTCTGGCCATGGCTTGTTCAGATTTCAATTCAGCTGTCATATCCACGCTCCAGCACGCAGGGCTGGCCAATAATGTGCCGAAGACGGGGAAATTGGGATTCTCTCTTGTGAAAAGAGAAAACCGGGCACCAACATAATCCAACTCAAACTTCCCTGTATTGCGTGCAAGAGCAAAATAGCGTTGATGGTTCTTCAATACTACGAGTTCAATATCGTACTTGTCGATTTCGTCGCGTAGTAATGAAGAAGACTGTGTGGCTGTCACATAACGCCTTAGATGATCAAGTGGATATAAGATGCCGGCCCTGCCATCAATATAAACCTTGCTGTCAGGGGCTAAATAAAAGGCAAGATAACCACCCATCCCGTGATCATTGAAGATTCGACCTTGAATACCTTTATCCATCATGTAATTGACGATATCTTCTGGGAACAGGGTCGGAGTTCGGTTTGCCTCCATGTATAGGCGTGCTTTAAGGACAGGAGACGCCAGAGACAACATAAAGAGGAGAAAAACGCCTAAAGTAGTCACTCTGCTTAGTGTCAGGGGCATGCGTTGTAAATGGTCACGCAGGTTTATCTCGCTTAGTGACCAGGCGAAAATGCAAAGTACCACGAGACTACTTTGTGCAACCAGGCGTGACATGGTGACCGAGTAGTAACCTAACAGTATACAAATGAAGAGGAGACCAAATTGTCGATTCCGCAACAACGCGAAGAGCGTGGTTACGTAGACGATAATCAGGGCATAAGTTGCCGGATATTTCAGGTATACGGCCGCTGATCTATATTCCGAGATTAAAATTTTCCATTCTTCAGAGAAAAAGAAGACACCTATGGCGGAATGATGAAAACCCGGCTTGAGAAAGCCGATTGCAAACACAGCCATTCCCCACAAAAGCCATTTTGTCCATGTAGATCTCGACGCTCTTTGTCGTATTTGTGCTAACCCAAGATCAACAAACAAGCCAAAGAAGATTACGTAACCGAAGATTGGAGTATGGTAATTATTCCAAACTAACATAAGTGCCAGGATCGACAACATGTTTGCGGTCGATATCTTATTGTTTGCCTTGTGATAAAGAATTATGGCGAGAATGGAGAAGCTGTAACTGATTAATTCAGGTCGCACCAAGGTCCTCAACTGGAGCGCGGCAACTGCAAGGGGAAGAACCAGGCAATAAATGATCACCGGTGAGCGCAATTTGCGTAGAAAAAACAGAACCAGCAGGAAAGCCGACAGAAAACTGATCAGTTTATATGCTTCGAACCCTGTCTCGAGACCAAGCTGTGTCACCAGCCAACCGAGTAAAATCTGGAACATGAATGGCGGCGAAACTTCTTTGCCATAGAATGTAAAACTCAAATGATCCCGCCATGGGCTCAGGCCTTGTTCCAACCAGTCCAAACCCATTTTGGCATGCCAGAAGCTATCGTTCGCAATGTTATCCAGGCGAATGGTCACTACCAGCATTGCAAGACAGATAAGGACTACTCCGCCAATTATTAATCTTCTTTTTTGTTCGACTTCGTCAAACCAACTCATTGCCACTTCCTTGTTTGTTCTGTAATAAGTGCTACTTTGAGATTACGTCATCTTGAACGGGGAATGTTTAATCGGGTAGAGATGGTATGCGTGTTGTATCAGCTTATGCGTGTTGTATCAGCTATCACGTAACAAGGCTGATTTAAAGATTGCTAGTAAATACGCCCTATGTATTTTCCAATAATGCCGAGAGAAAATAGTTGGACGCCGGGTCAAAGTATTCCTGCACAGGCACAACGACTTTACCATTTGGGAAGTGCCAGGCTCTTGCATTCCAACCTACCCCGAATCCATTAAAACATACCTTTTGCGTCGTATGAAGCTTTATTCGGGAAGCTATAAACACGTTGCAGGGGCGTGGTGCCAGGGCATAACTTCCGTTTTAAAAATCCACTTTATTCTCTGGATGCATCTGATAAGGTATATAACGACTACACTTGGTATATTATGCGTTTCCTCACGGATCATATGAGGTTTGCCTGATCATGAAGCTTTCGGTAGTGACAACCCTCTATAACTCAACCTCATATATTCAGGAATTTCATGAGCGAATCACCAATTCCGTGCAGAAAATTACTGAAGACTACGAGTTGGTTTTCGTTAATGACGGTTCTCCTGATGATTCTCTGGCACGTGTGCTGGAGATTCACCGTACGGATCCCCGGGTAAAAGTAGTAGATTTTTCCCGAAATTTCGGTCATCACAAAGCGATCCTGGCCGGGCTGGGACAGGCCAGGGGGAATCTGGTATTTCTGATAGACTCCGATTTAGAGGAAGATCCGGATCTATTGCTTCAGTTCTATGAGTTTCTTAGCGAGAATCCCGAATATGATGTGGTCTATGGTTATCAAGGAAAGCGCAAGGGAGGGCTAATAGAGAGATTAGGGGGGGGTATTTTCTATCGGTTCTTCAACCTCTGCTCCGGAATCAAGCTTACTCCAAGCCAGTTGACCGTTAGGTTGATGAAAAGACCTTACGTACAGGCCCTTCTTCAGTTTCGCGAAAGTGAGATATTTCTGGCGGGTATCTTTGAACTGGCTGGTTTCCGGCAGAAGCCGGTGGAAGTAAAAAAACATGGCCGCGGAGAGACCAGCTACACTTCTTCAAGCGCTTCGAGCTAATGATAACGGCGATAACATCATTTAGTTCCCTGCCACTTATTATCAGTTTTTATGTCGGACTGGTACTTTTCCTTTTTTCGTCTTGCTATGGAATTGTGCTCGTCGCAAAAAAATTGTTTTTTGCGGATATCGTGTCCGGCTGGACATCAATGATGGTGTCGCTTTGGTTTCTTGCCGGGGTCATACTCATGACACTAGGCGTGCTGGGTAGTTATCTGGCAAGGATATATAACGAAGTAAAGAACAGACCTCGGTTTATTTCACGTGAAATATACGATGTGGGGATAACTGACGATGGTACACACAAATACACTGATAACGAAGAAATGCAGAGCGATAAAATGCCATAGAGTACGAAATAATATCCTTATCAAAAAACCCGCCACCCGAATTGAAACAGAATCAGTGGAATTGCCACTTACCTCTTATGTTGTAGACAAGGGAACACTGAAGCCCGGTTTCTTACTACCTTGCGAGGCGTTTTAATATGATTCGGTGCGGTCTTCGGAATTTGTCATGAAAGTGTTGATCATAGGTGGTGATTCCATGATTGGACGGCGGATTCAACAGCGCCTGAAAACCGTTCATGAGGTCAGTTCCACATCACGCCGTCGCGGTGCAGAGTATTTTCTGGACCTGTATTCAGGTAAGACACACTTTCTCTCCTCATGCTTCTTTTGATTGTGTGATTCACTGTGCCGCCCAGTTTCGGGCCAGACACACTCGAAGGAGCTACCCGCAACGAGCAGGTCAACAGTGCCGGTGCCCTTAACGTGGCGGAACTGGCCGTTAAAACAGGATGCCGATTGGCAATTAATTTATCTTCCATATCTGCGATAAAGCATCCTGACAACGGGTATTTTGGGAGTTACGGTCTCTCCAAACATCATGGTGACGAAAATCTGCAATGGGCATGTGAGCAGTACGGGATCAGCTATGTCTCGCTCCTCCCTTCCCAAGTGTATGATGAGAAGGGAGAGTTCAGGCATCACCAGCAAATGCTATACCGAATGCTTGAGCGGGCCCGTACAGGTAATGAAATTGTATTATTCGGGTCTCGCGACGTATTGAGGAATTTTCTCCATGTTGATGATCTGACAGAAGTGATCGCCCGCGTGATCGATAAACCGGTGACGGGCGCCATCCTTGCATATCCCCCTGGACGCATCCGTTGTCTGAAGTTGCACAACTGGCGTTTGCGGCATTTGATCAACCAGAGAAGATTATTTTTGACCGGAGCAAACCCGATATTCCGACAATTCATGTCCCTCCGGTCACATCATTATACGATCGGATTAATTTCAAACCGACTATCACATTGGAAGAGGGCTTCCGCCGGTACAGCCGTTGCATAAAGGAGTACGGATCATGACGAAGGTGTTGGTTACCGGTGTAGGGGCCATCATCGGGTATGCGATCATCCGTTCGTTACGTTCCTTGGACCAGGATATCCATATCGTTGGAACCGATATCTATTCGGATGCGGTTGGTCAGTTTTGGTGCGATTCCTTTCTACAGGCAACGCCTGCGGCAAGTGAGACCTACCCTGAGTTCCTGGCCGAAACGATCCAGAAATATGATATTAATTTGGTTTTTTTGGGGTAGAACAGGAAATCCTACGAATCGCTCGGGATCGCTCCCGCTTTAAAAATATCTGGGACAAACTGGCGATCAATGATCCTGACTTAGTGCTATTGTCCCAGGACAAGTGGTTAATGCATTGCAATTTGCAGGATCACGGATTTGATGTCATCCCTTCAGAAATCACTGGGGATTTCGAGTTATTATAGTAAGAAACTCGGACTACCTTACTTGTTAAAACCGCGTCGATCTTATGCGTCGAAAGGAATTACGCAGATTCACACACAAGCTGATCACGACTATCTGCGCGGCAAGTGGGGTGGGCAGTTTATGGTGCAGCAGATTGTCGGCGATGATACCTCCGAATACACGATTGGTGTTTTCGGGTTCGGGGACGGTACTCATGGCGGCAATATCACATTTTCGCCGGCAGCTCAGTGGAGAAGGCGCCACATCTAAGGCGGAGGTGGTAAATCTTCCCGGGACTCAATACGCTTGTGGATGATTTTGATCGGGTCTATCAACCTATCGGACCAACCAATCTTCAATTTCGGGAGCACGAAGGGCGTTACCTGCTTCTGGAGATAAACCCGAGGGTATCTGCATCCACGTCGATACGCGCGGCATTCGGATTTAATGAGTCGCAATTTTGCCTGGACTACTATGTTGAAGGCAGGAGGCCGACCCGCAAAATGTTTGTTCAAGAGGCCGAGCAATCCGCTATATTGAGGACATGATCCTGGAATGATAGCAATCATTTCTGACATCCACGGAAACTATCCGGCGTTACGTGCTGTTTTGCTGAATTGGACAGGATGAAACCAGAACAGATTCTCTGCCTCGGCGATATTGCAGGCTATTACTGTTTATTGAACGAGTGTATTGATGTTATTCGCGAGCGCCCAGTTATTCGACTACTAGGTAACCATGATTATTATTTGGCTACCGGCACGGCGAGCGAGCGTTCAAGAACAGCAAACTTTTGTTTGGAATACCAGGCACAGCATATCACCGAAGACCGATTGCGATTGGCTGGCCGAAGCATCCAGCTATTATGAAGGGCCGGGGCTTTCAGCTGTGCATGGAGGATGGGATGACCCTCTGGAGGAGTATATTGGTCGTATTTCAGAAGAGTATTTCGCGAGGCGATCGGGTGGTCCATGTTTTGTTTCCAGGACATACGCATGTTCAGGTTCTCGTGAAAATTGGAAAGTGCCTTATACGCAATCCCGGCTCTGTAGGCCAGCCTCGGGGTGGGATCCTCGCGCGGCTTTTGCTACTTTCGAGGACCACGCATTTAATCTTCATCGCGTGGAATACGACATTGAAGAAATGGCCCATGCCATGAAGCTCGCTGGATTCGGGTCTTATGTTTCAGAACCTGTTTAAAGGTACGAGAATCGGTGGCGGAATCTCAAGGGTTAATACAATTGCAGAGTGATTCGCTATGAAATGTGTCGTTTTTCAGCCGTCCTACATTCCTTGGCGCGGCTACTTCCACCAGATACAGAAGGCGGATCTTTTTGTATTCTACGACGACGTCCAATACGACAAAGGTGGATGGCGAAACCGTAATCGAATTCGTACACGTGATGGGGCGTCATGGATGACCAGCCCAATTGCCGCAATCGCTTTGAATCGAAAAAGACATTGATCAACGAAGTCTTTATTAGTTGGAATAAACCCTGGAACAAAACCCATCTCGGCCAGATCAAGAACTCTTACCGCAAGGCCCCTTTCTATGACCACTATCGGGGCCTTCTGGACGAAATATATAGTAAACGCATGGAAAAGCTCGCTGATTTTACTATGGAAACAACGATCCTTCTGGCGCGGGAACTGGGTATCGTAGATACTCGTTTCACGCGCTCGTCTGAATATGATTTGAAGGGCAGCAAGACCGACCGTTACTTATACTACTGAAGCGTATCGGCGCGACTCATTACATCTCCGGACCTTCAGCCAGGGCTTATATGGACGAGGAGAAATTCGATGAAGCGGGCATCACCTTCGAATACATGAATTATGATTATCCAGAGTACCCACAGCTATATTCACCATTTGATCCGCAGGTAACGACTTTGGATATCTTGTTCATGGTGGGTCCGGATGCAGGGGGTTATATATGGAATGCGTGAAAACATAAGGCGTGATCACGCCTCCAAGCTGAATTTAAGCCTTATTTGATCATCAATACAAAGAATCAACATGCCAAAACCAACAGCTATTTGTTTCTACCTGAACGACTGCGACCTGAAGTTCGAGTATTTTATCCTCTTGGGCCGCTGGTTTAAAACCCGTGGCTATGCCAGTAGTCTATCTGCTTGAAACACCTCATGTCCTTAACAAATTCCCGGCTGTTCGGGATGAGATTTACTTCTGCCAGGAGGACCTTTGCACAAAGTGAGCCGATTCGTTTTGAAACATCTGAGGCCATGCACTGGATCTACCCCTGACATCGACCGACACATCTGGTGGGGTCGCAATGAGATGGACCAGAGTGAATGGCGGCGGATTTTTAAACTGCATCTATGTCAGTTTAGACTCCATAAGTGACACCTACGATCTTCAGGCCGTGGTCTTCGAAGGGCTGACTATGTATTCGGCCTTCTGCATCCAGGACTGGGCGAGGAAGAATGGCAGCCTGTATCTGGGACTACAAGTTTCGCGAATTCCAGGGCGCTTCGAGGTGCATAGTTCCGAGCAGGATTTTTTTGAGCTTCTGCAAGAGAAATATCAAGGGTTGCGTCGCGGGAACATTGAACTTGATGCAGATGAAGAGCAGGCTGCCAACTCTTATATCCAAAATATCGAGACGATTCAGCCCAGCTATATGACAAACAACGCCCTTGGGTTGAAAAACCCACTGGCATTTTTTTTGCAGGTCCGGACATACAGCAAAGTTTGGGCCTCCGTAAAATCGACCCTAAAGGGATACCACTCTGCGCAGTTTGGCACTCCCCTGATGAGCGACTATACGTACTTTAAAAGAACGCTTGCCAACGCGTATCGTGCCCGCGTTACTGGCGGTTGCTACTGTAATATTGATGGAAAAGAAGAGATCTTCCTTTACCCGTTGCATTACCACCCGGAAGGTTCTACATCGGTCAGCGCAAAGTATACGGATTATGAATTTAATGCCATCAAGAATATTGCCATTTCATTACCTTTTGGGGGGTTAAGTTGTATGTCAAAGAACATGTATCCGCGGAAGGAATTCGTTCGCCGCGTTTTTATAGGGACTTGGAGAAATTTCCAGATCTTCCGATTATTAGCCCCGGCCGAGAACACCAAGAAGCTCATACAGGACTCGATGGGTATTATTACTCTGACCAGTACTGTCGGGTATGAAGCCCTTATTCTGAATCGGCCGGTAATTATCTTAGGAGATGTTTTTTACAGCATCAATCCCAACTGCTTTGCAATAAGGGATTTTTACCCAGCTTCCTGAAATGGTGAAGAAGGTGCTAGAGTGCAAAATAGACGTTCAAGCAAACCATGATTTTGTCAAAGCATACTGGCTGGCTTGCCGGGAGAGGTATTATTTTTCGGAAAATCGATGCCGATGATGCCAATCTGATGATCGTCGGAGAACAGTTAGAGCAGCTTATACAAAGTAGAGCGCACCTCACCTCCGATTACTCATTTTTTAACGCCGTGCGTTACCATTTTCAGGCTCTGATTGAAGGCTCACGCTGTTTAAGAAAATGGTCCGAGAACCCGGTAAAAAGAATAGCCAGCATAGCGCCAATACCTGACCAATATTTAAATACACTGCTCACGATATCTGTTTGAGTCTGAAAAAAGACAAACACAAAATAACACCAGAAAATACGCATAATCTTGATTAGCGGGTATGGCAGTGGGAATAAGACGATTAGCTATCAAATATATGGCGATTGCCTGGAATGCGAAGGCCGCGACCGTAGCTGATGCTGCCCCCATCATACCGTGGTGAGGAATGAGCCAGATATTCAAGCCAATATTGAGCAGGGCGGTGATGGCAGTGACAGGGAACAGCACATATGGTTTTTTTGCTTTGAAATATGCTGGAGTGAAAAAAGCGAGTGATAGAAAAAGAGCAGATATCCGGAAAATAATTAATGGAACTATTGATTGCAATCGAATGGTACTCATCACGAAATGCCAGGATAACAAAATCTCTCGAGATTACGGCACCCAATATCGCAATACAAAAAACCAGTGCAACAGCCTTTCCTGCAAGCTGCGCTATTTTTTTTGCATTTTCTTTCTTTTTCTCCAGGCTGTTGAAAAAGAAAGGACCCCCAACTTAAAGAAAAGCCTAACGTGACCAAATACATCGCCATGCCTAAAGTGTAGGCTAGCGTATATTGGCCAACCTGCATCGGTCGTTGCGTAGATTTTGAGTATGAACCGGTCGGCGAAGTTTACCAGGGTCATCGCCAATACATGCGGAAGCAATGGGACTGAAAAAGCTAGCGTATTGGAAAATGTCTTGCCGGACCATGCCGGCAACATATCCCTCCTGAGTGAATACAGGACAAAAATCATGAACGAAACCGACGGCGGCTACCCACCCAAGGAGAAAACCCTCTGCTCCTTTATTGAGATACACGACTTGAAGAATAACGGAACAGAAAATTGCAAGTCCGACCAGGAGTTGCAGGTTTGCATAGAGCTTCGCCCTGCCGCGGACCTGGTAAAGAGCGAGGCGGTATTCCAGGAACTGATACCATATTTGGTAAGTGATCGCGTATGCGAAATAGGGGAAAAAATCCGGAAAGTGCTTTGAAACAGCGCCGAGAAGAACAGGTCCGAATATTAGACTCAACGCGGTGGCCAACAGGGCAAATAGAATTCCACTTCTCAAGATCGTAGAAATTAGAATGGCACGTTGATCCTGGTCTTCGGCAGAGAAATAAAAGCCGCCTAAGACCGGCAGGTAACCCCATAATAGAAATGTGGGCGATGATTATGGCCGCTGCCTCGGCCAAACCAATAATACCGAGTTCCGATGGCGGTAAATAAAAAGCGCAGATAGTAATTAATAAAAATCCCAGGCCCGCCGGGATTGCGTCCCCAACTCCATACACTAGCGATGATTTGGCTAAGGAATTCCCAGTTTCGGTGACACTTAAAACTCCCGCAATCAAAAACGACACGAAGTTAGCCGCCATTTGCCCCCTAAACTCCAGGCAGAGTTGCACTTACAAACGGCAGTCTCTCAAATTCTGGACAGGTCATAAAGGAAGTATTTCCTGTCAACTTAGCAGCCTTTCTCAGGCCTTCCGAGTCAACATGCCCTAATTCCGAGGCCTGGTGTTTCGGATCTCAAATGCAAAAAATATTAGGCTTCAATCAATTCCCACTTCACTGGAGTACCTGCCTTTACCCGCCCTTGTAACCTGCTTACCCAGGCACTTTTCAAGGAACTTCGGTGGCAATCCGAATCCCGGTCTTATGCTGCGAATCGCATCTGGAGTAATAATGTCACCAGTCTTGAGGCTCTTAACAAAATACAGTGAACGTCTGAATTGTATGTTGTCTTTCTCGCTCGATTTACATCCGTAATCTACATTACCCAACGCATTCCACGCAGTGCGCATTTATCCCGGCACAAAGCAGCCATTCCTTCAGGTTCTCGGGAAAAGCTATCGTCAGGCCCTCCAGCATTACGGTCCAAGGTGAAGTGTTTTTCTATGATTGAGGCGCCAAGCGCGACGCTGGCAATCGCCGTTGTATTGTCAAGCGTGTGATCAGACAGGCCTGTAACCAGGCCAAAGCGATGCATCAGATCTGGGATGGTTCGCAGGTTGTAATCCTCCGCTGGTGCGGGATAACCGCTGACGCAATGCAAAATAGCCAGTTCATTGCAACCGCCTTCGTGCGCTGCGTCGATGGCTTCCTGGATTTCTTCTTCATCCGCCATACCGGTTGAGATGATTATTGGTTTACCAGTGCTTGCGACATACTTTATCAGGGGTAAGTCGACTGCCTCGAAAGATGCGATTTTATAAGCAGGTGCGTTGAGATCCTCGAGCAAATCAACGGCCGTAGAGTCAAAGGGTGAACTGAAAATGGTGATGCCAATATTGCGTGCATGGTCGAACAGTGGTTTATGCCATACCCAGGGAGTGCGCGCACTCTCGTGTGATTTGGAATGAGAGAAAATCCTGCCCACGGCCCATTTTTAATTTGAAATTCTTTGGATTTGCTATTGAGGGTAATCGTATCTGGTTTATAGGTTTGAATCTTTATTGCATCAGCACCTGCTGATTTTGCCCAGCTCTATTAACCTGAAGGCAGTATCCAAATTTCCATTATGGTTTGCGGAAAGTTCAGCAACGACATAGGGCTGAGAACCTTCTCCAATAATTCGATTATTGATTACAATATTCGTGCTCATGGTATGAACTTGTGAAGCCTATTTGCCGTCGTCTTTGAAGTAACTTGGATTAAGACAAGATACACAAATCCGATCCACAGATTTTCCATTAATCCAGTAATAGCCCCTGAATGTTCCCTCAATCGTCCAACCGGCCCTTGTGTATGCCTTAATCGAAGGCACGTTGTCTTTAATCATTCCCCCATGCAGCCTTCGAATATTCAGTTCTTCGAATGCAATCTTGTTTCCTAACTTGATTGCTTCGACGCCCAATCCTTGACCCAGGAAATTACGGTTACCAATTAGACACACCAAATCCGAGGTTCTGTTTACCAGATCAATGGGCCCAATCTTAATATTTCCGACCCGTTCACGATTTAACGTCTCAATTATGTAATAGTACCAACGGCCTGATGACTTTCCTTTTTCATAATCATCAATAAGAATCTCACGGGTAAATTTTCTTCCACTGCCGGTAAAAAAATCCAAATGCCCGTCGCTATTTTCATACCACTGACAGTATTCTGTATCAATATCAACACGCCTCAATGGGCGGACTTTCACTTTAAGGCTCATGTTGGAGCTACCATTTTCATTTGTTCGTGGTTGAAAGAATTTCAGTTAGTTTAGCAGCACCAGTTCCATCGCAGATTGAGCCCGCGCTGGAGGTCATTTTTCCAAGTACGGATTCATCAGACTGGATACTTTCTAACTCTTTGGCAAGGGCTTCATCAACATCTAATATTGAACCCAGGGAATTAGCAGCACGCAACTGATGCAAAGCACGAGCTGTACGATTTTGATTGTTAGCAAGTACAACCACCAGAGTGGGTAGCCCAAGGCAACACCTCTCCCACGAAGTGCTGCCTGCTGCTCCGATTGCCAGGTCACTATCTGCCATTCGCTGTGCCATGTCACTGATATTCACAAGACACTTTGTACTCCAAGGTAATGACTTTGCATGCAATTTGTTTGACTCTGACCATGGGGAATTCCGTCCTAGTACTACTGACACAGTACAATCGGAGGGTAGTAAGCAGGATTTTAGTGCTTCGAGTACGCGGCCTGTTGCGTTGTATTGATCCACGCCACCCATGAATATGAGAATGTTTTTCAGCCTGCAGTTTTTGCGTCGGGTAAGACTGTACTCCCGCAATGCGGCAAATTCCTGTCGCAACAGTGCAAATTTTGGACCTACCAAAATCTCACATCCTTCCGGAACCAGGCTACCGTAATCATTTACAGTGCGGCCAAGATTCTGATCTAGAAGCAGTTCACATTCATGAGGGGCGGTCCGCAAGATCGTCAATCACCATTATTCGCTGAGCGTGATTTCTCTGTACGCTTTCCCATGAGCGATCCAGCGCATAGTGATCAACAACTAACCAGCCTGGCTTGAATATCTCCAAGACCTCGTTGGTTTGCTTTGCATCAGTTAACCAATCGCAGCCAAGCCAAGAGGCATGGGTCGGCAATTTCTTAGTCTTATCGGCCAAATATTTAGCTTGATTCCTTGAGCTCTTGAGCACACTTATGGGAAAACCTAATCGTTCGATGTGCCTGATTAAGTTTCCGGAATGTTCGCGACAGATAAAGTGGCAAATGGCACCTTGTTCCCGCAATGCCTCTGCAAGCGTTAAACAACGCATCACATGCCCTGTGCCTATTTCAACTGAGGCATCAACTCGAAACGCGAACTTGTGATTCATCATTTCTATTTCTGTCTAACGAGAGCGATTTGCCTTCAAGGTTTTGATGGCTAAGGCGAATTGCAAGTCATCATAGTCATCAATATCGACGGCTTGAGTCCAGGGGATAGGTTCAAATCTGTGATCATGGCCATAAAATGTGTTTGCGGACTTTAACGCAGGGCTTGAAGCTATCCAAATTGCACCTGTTGGACAGTACAAGTGTGGCAGGTCTTGTGATCTCACATCACTGGTATTCGGAAATATCCTTTCTGGACGGTTGTTTGAATCTAGCTTGGCTGCCCACCAGGGATTCATCCAACCATATTGAAAGCAGCTGATCTGAAAGTCGCGACTTTTTGAATCAAAGGTGTTAACCGCCGTGACTATGTCTTTTGAATTGCGCAAAGGACAATTTGCCATCAATTGGACCACTGTCCTAAATTCTTTTTTCCAATAATTTTCAGCCTGGTTCAATGCAGCAACTGTTGCCTGGCTTACGGAGGACACATCGTCCGCGAAGTGCTTCCGTAAAAATGGGACATCCGCCCCACATGCTTTGGAGACCTCGGCAATTTCTTCGTCGTCCGTTGACACCAGGACATGATCAAACAAGTCACAATTTTTAGCAGCCAATATTGTCCATGCAATCATGGGCTTGCCATCAAAATCCACTATGTTTTTACGTGGTATTCGCTTTGAGTCACCTCTGGCGGGTATGATTGCGATTCGGTCGTTCACCAAACGGTCCAACCTCCATCTACTGATATTGTCTGGCCTGTCATACCTTTGCTGTTTTCACTTACAAGGTACTCAAGAGGGCCGAAAATGTCAGAATATTCCAGCATTCTATTGCTGGGTGTAAGTTTCGCGTATCGATCCCGCGAATGCTTGGTCAACCCTGCTTGCTTCGCCGCCATATGCAATGCAATTCACGCGTATGAAATCATTCGCTAGTCTAACGGCAAGTTCCTTGGTGAGGTGAACCAGAGCGGCCTTGGACACTCCGTACTGGATCGGGGATTCCTTTTCAAAGTCTTCGTACAACTTAGGATTAGGTGCGACAAGGCCATACATCGAACCAATGTTGACAATGGTTTTTAACTCGTATGGCTGAGCTTTTGCAAACGCCATTGAGAGCTCATATGGGGCAATGACATCCAGCAGGAACTCTTGCAAAAAATGTTCTCGCACAGTTACACCATCATCTCCAATCTTTAGTGAATCAAGACTCCTTGCATTGTTAATCAGATGTTCAATTGGTCCAAGTTCTTTCAGTACTTGGTCAACCAGTGCACTAACCCTGCCATCCTCGGTAAAGTCCGCCACAAATCCGTACAACCTCTCGTCCCCTTGGTGTTCGTCAAGGAGTTTGTCCACGCCCGTTTGTGAGGTTGAGGTAAATAGAACTGTCCACCCGTTTGATAAAAACTGTCTAATAAACCTTTGACCGAAATTACCGGTGCCACCTGTTATTAAAATAGAAGACAACTACATTCTCCTGCCAGCCTCTATAAACTCTACGACACGCTGGTTGAAATAGCGAGGCGATCTAACAGAGCCTGTCTTGACGCCATCCACAAAGTCTTGAAGGGCTGCCTTAAATGCCGCAAACGTCCCGCAAAACACTAATTCCTTTGTACATCCAGTCCCATATACTCGAATGGAGATTGGAGTGCTAGCGTCGCCCAGTGTAAAAAACCTCGTAATAACTCCGGATTTCCATTCAACTGATAAGCCGGGCTGTGCTGAATTTGTTTTGCGCACGCGCAGAGGCGCAAACTCGACAGGTTGATCTTGCTGGTCAAGTAAGAGCAGAACTGGCTCAATGATGTGGACCGCATATTTTTCCCAAGAGTTTGGAATAACTGCGTGAATTTCTCTAATATCACCAAGCTCCAATTTGTCTTCGTCTGTCAGCTTTAGCTCTTTGCTATAGCGCAATGCAGAACAGGTGAAAATCTGACCGGGATATTGTTCCAAAGCATGCAAGGCATCAAACTCTCCAGTGCTGAGCGCTATCGGCTTATCGATGAATACCGGTTTGCCGGCTCGCAGGAAAGGTTCTGCAAATTGTCGGTGATTTTCAGCATCATCTCTTGCCAGTAACAAACCATCGACTTTTTCTATCATGGCGGATGGGGAATCCGCAATCTGTTCAATTAATGCGGCAGCAGCAATTGTTTTTGACAATTCCCGGTTTGAGTCCACACGCAGGTGACATTGGCACCTTGAATCCTGGCAGCTGGCCATGATTGTTCTGCCAGGTACTGCGGGATTATAGGGAAGCCGCAGAGTTCCATTTGATCAGCATCATAGCCGTTAAAAATGGCACTCCATGAGTAGGGTGGCCGTTGCCTTTTGACAAGCCTATGACTCCAAGCCTGAGCATTAAATTGTCCACATCGCGGGGTTCACTAGCGGTTCTTGGTCAGAAACCAAGTAATCAGGCACGTCTATACCCGGCTTCTTAATTGTTTCAATGACCTGTTGTAATTGCTCCACAGAGTCGACTCCAACAACCACTTGGTCAATCCCCGGTACCGTGAAAATGAATCTAAGGCACGCGTCAACAGGATTGAGGTTGTTTTTCTTAAGCCAAAGGTCATATTTGCCAAATAGGGTTTCCCATTGGGAGAAATACTTGGGGCGCCGGCTTGCGGGCATCAGCAGTAAACCTTGAAGGAACACTGAGCGCGCGTGTACCTCAATTGAGAGCGACTTGAGGCGATTAAGCCATCCTGATTTGATGAGTCTTTGATCAAGTAAATTGACGGGGGCTTGAACAATATCGAAGTCGAACACCGGTATAACTTGATCCAGTTCAAGCGGTGAGTATACGGATATCCCAATATTTTCGACCAGTCCTTCATTTTTTAAATATGTAAGGGCCTTGTGGATGTGCTTGCCTTGTCGCTCCAGCAATTGCAATGGCCGGTGCAAGAGTAGTCCATAAACTGATCTTATTCGCAGCCGTTTCAGCGAGTCTCGCACTGCCTGAAAAATCCATTCCGGATCACTCACGTAATCTTGAGGGACTTCAGGAATCTTGGTAATCACGCGAAAATCTCCGACTCCGACCTCACCCAAAACTTCTTCGCTTGATCCGTACCCTATCGCCGTATCCACGACCACCGTGCCTCGCGTTCTCAGGATACTGAAAATCTTGTGGGCTTCTTCTAACGTGATTTTGCCAGAATTACTCGCAACCCCGTAGTCGAGTCCAAACTGAGCCGTGCCGAGTGCGAGTTGGGTCAAGCTAATGCCTCATATAAGTTAGTTACAACGTACTCCTGTTGATGGGCCGTCAAATTTGGAAACATCGGCAAACTAATCGCCTGGTGATAGTATCGCTCGGCCTCAGGGTAATCCCCCTCTCTGAAACCCATTTTCTGGTACCAGGGTTGTGTGTGGACCGGGACGTAATGCAGATTTACCCCGATACCTGACTCGCGGAGTTCTGTGAATATCTGTTTGTGTGATTTGTTGACTTTATCTGTTGCTACACGAATCACGTACAGGTGCATGCCCGAATAGCAATCAGGTGGATGATATTGTGGTGTAACTGGTAGTTCATTGAGTGCTTCATTGTAGTGATTTGCTATTTCGTGGCGTCGCTGGACAAATTCATCCAAGCGTGACATCTGGCTTAAACCCAGTGCGGCCTGGATATCAGTCATCCGATAGTTATAACCAAGCTCAACCTGTTGGTAATACCACTCTCCATCTGGTTCATGAGTCATGAGACTTGGATTGCGCGTTGTTCCATGGCTGGAGAGTAACTTCATCTTATCTGCCAACAGTGTCATTGGTGAGACAAATCCCTCCTTCACCAGTTGTAATGATTTTCACCGGATGGAAGCTAAACACCGTTATGTCAGAATACTCGCAGTTACCGATGGGTTTGTCCTGGTAACGACCGCCGATGGCGTGGCTGGCGTCTTCGATGACAGAGAATCCATATTGGTTTGCTAACTTGCCGATAGTTACCATATCGCAAGGTAGGCCGCACAGGTGAACCGGTACAACGACTTTTGGCAGCTTTCCTTCTCTCTTGGCTTGCTCCAGCTTTATCTTGAGTGCAGTTATACTCAGATTGAAAGTTTTAGGGTCGATATCAACAAAATCTACTTCTGCCCCACAATAAAGTGCACAATTTGCTGAGGCTACAAAAGTAATCGGACTAGTCCACAAAATATCGCCGGGACCCAGCTCCAATGCGAGGCACGCAAGGTGTAAAGCAGAGGTGGCGCTATTCGAGGCCACAGCCCGTTTTGCTCCACAATAATCTGCTATTGCACTCTCAAATCCAGGTACTACCGGGCCCTGAGTAAGAAAATCAGACCGCAGTACTTCAACGACAGCTTCAATATCGGATTCTGAAATACTCTGTCGACCGTATGGGATCATTCAACGAGCACTAAATTTCTGGTCAATATGTTGGCAAATTAACTCACGCAGCTGATCAACCGTGAGGAATATGTCATTGGTACCACTATTGTATGAAAACCCAGCAGGCACCTGTTGACCGCCATGAGCTTTTATATAGGACGAAATAGAATAATTTCCTGAAGAAGGAAGAATTGCAAAGTAGCGCCCTAAATCTACAGTCTGAAAGCTGTCGCTGGCGGTGATCATTTCCTCATGAATTTTTTCGCCAGGACGAATCCCAATAACGGGATGTTCGCATTCCGGGCCAATAGCTCTTGCCAAGTCTGTGATTCGATAGCTTGGAATTTTTGGCACAAAGACCTCCCCGCCCGCCGCATTATCCAACGACCACAACACCATATCCACTCCCTCTTGCAGACTGATATTAAAGCGTGTCATCTCCGGATCTGTGATTGGCAGCACTCCAGTTTTTCGACGTTCCAGAAAAAACGGGATAACAGAACCACGACTACCCATTACATTTCCATAACGTACTACACTGAATTTAAGATCCCTGCTTCCCTTGATGTTATTTGCAGCAGTAATGAGCTTATCTGAGCAAAGCTTTGTTGCGCCATACAGATTGATGGGTGCTGCGGCCTTGTCCGTCGACAAAGCCACCACCTTCTTCACATCCATATCCAGACATGCTTCAACGAGGTTTTGTGCACCAGAACATTGGTCTTGATGAACTCGAAAGGGTTGTACTCAGCAGCCGGTACCTGCTTGAGTGCTGCAGCATGGACAACGATGTCAATACCTTCAAGTGCACGACGGAGACGGCTTTGATCGCGAATATCACCGAGGAATAAGCGCAGTTGAGGAAACTGGTCAGGCGGAAACTGCTCACCCATTTCGAATTGTTTCAATTCGTCCCTGGAGTAAACAACAACTCGCTCAATGTCCGGGTATTTCGTTGAAAAGGGTCTTAATAAATTCTTTGCCGAAGGACCCTGTCCCTCCAGTAACAAGCACTCGCATATTCTTTCATAACATATATCCAGCGCCCAAATCGACTGTTAACTAGTGAACCAAAGATTTCTGCACGATTGGGATCATCAGAGAAATCCTTGACAGACAATGACAAACTTGATTGAAGGACAGGCCTGCAATTAGAAACTTTTTAGATTTCTCAACCCTGTACAGCTACACCATGGCATGGAGTATAGGTGAAACAAAAATCGGCTTCCAGAAACAAAAAGTTACCTGATAACTTATGCTCAAGTTGCCGCACCTAATGCAATCTAAACTCATTCAAAGGGATCACAATGCATTGGGCACAAATATGCGTCATTAGCTAAATCGCCTGTAAGAGGCTTGATTGGTCCAGCAATGTGATTTGCATATTAGGGGCATTGTCTTAGAACTTATTTAATGCAATGTATTATCGTTACCATAATCATGAGTCACATTGTAGACTAGATTTCTACCAGCTTACCCTAGATATTTAGAGATGGAGTTCAGAAATTCTTGACTTTGATCGATTTTAGTGGTTTGTGTTTTCATTGACTTGCTGAATACTAAAGGACCTGAGATCATTTGAGAATTCCATTCAACAAGCCATATATGACCGGCAGGGAACTGGGGTACATCGCCGAGGCACATTTTCTTGGCCATCTTTCTGGTGACGGCTCGTTTACCAGGCGCTGCCAGGGCTGGATGGAAGAGCAGACTGGTTGCGACAAAGCATTACTGACACATTCCTGCACTGCTGCACTGGAGATGGCCGCAATCCTGGCCGAGCTTCAGCCTGGTGATGAAGTCATCATGCCATCCTATACTTTTGTCTCCACGGCCAATGCTTTTGTATTGCGGGGTGCGGTTCCGGTATTTGTGGACATTCGGCCAGATACGCTGAACCTGGATGAGTCGAAAATTGAACAGGCGATAACTGAGAAAACCCGGGCGATAGTACCTGTTCATTATGCGGGTGTGGCTTGCGAGATGGATACCATCATGGAGATTGCAAAAAGCATGATCTCCTGGTGATTGAGGATGCTGCCCAAGGCATTCTATCCAGTTATAAAGGCCAGCCACTTGGGGGCTATTGGTCATATCGGAACGCTGTCCTTTCACGAGACCAAGAATATTATTTCTGGTGAGGGCGGTGCGGTATTGTCAATGATCCTCGCATTAAATCGGGCCGAAGTGATCAGGGAAAAGGGTACAAACCGCAAAGCGTTTTTCCGGGGTGAGGTGGACAAGTATTCCTGGGTGGATATTGGCTCTTCCTATTTGCCCAGTGACTTGATCGCGGCCTTCTTGTGGGCGCAGATGGAGGAAGCAGACAGATATTACCCAGTCGCAGAATCGATATG
Organism: uncultured Gammaproteobacteria bacterium; assembly: GCA_963753105.1. GTDB lineage: Bacteria > Pseudomonadota > Gammaproteobacteria > Xanthomonadales > SZUA-36 > SZUA-36. The sequence continues at coordinate 280,912 of CAVWBD010000002.1, read as the reverse complement.
TGGAAGACTTACCATGACGAACTGGAGAAGCTTGAAGATCAGGGCCTGCTTCGGCGTCCAATTATTCCAGCTGAGTGCGAACACAATGCACATATGTATTACATCTTGTTGCCGTCCTTTGATAAAAGATCTGCACTTATTAACCACTTGAAGTCAAAGGGTATCCACGCGGTATTCCACTATACACCGCTCCATGATTCTGTAATGGGACGAAAGCATGGACGATGTTCAGGTGATTTGGAACATACAAGTGATTTGTCTGGACGTTTGCTGCGTCTGCCGCTCTGGCAGGGATTACAGGCGTACCAGGAAGAAGTGATTCAGGAAGTAATCGCTGGTCTGACCCAATAGTAAATCGCACGATCTCTCAGAATTAGGTAAAAAACCCAAAAACTGGTATTATTCGCGGTTCCGGCGGGCTTTTATCCTGTCAAATATTGCCTGGATATCCGCATCGCCACTATCTGATGCAAATCTGCCGAGGGCTTCAAGCGCGGCAGGTGAGAGGGTCCGTTTGGTACGGACATCGGCTTGAGGGCGATTGACGGGAGCGATACGTATTTCAATACGGTCACATCGCGGTCTCACCTTCATCCCTGAATGAATCGAGCAGTTGTTGCGAGATCATTCGGATGCGGGTCGCAAACGAGGCGTTGGAACAGACCAGGACAAGACAGTGGTCTCGTAAATCAGCAACCTGGCAATGAGCTGAAAGAGCCGGCTCAAGAACAGAGTCCAGGATTGTATCGAGACGGTTAAGGAGCCTGGCGTGTTTGAGAATCCTGGCAAAACCGGCATCGTGGTTTTGCATCAACGCTTGAATGCTGGTCGGCCTGTTGGTGGATTTTGTAGGTGAGTCAGACATTATGAAGACTAAGCTAACCTCAATACTTGCAATCGGCAAGAAGTATCAGCCGTCACTGCAAAATGAACACGGCAGGCGTGTCCTGTCCGTGCTGGTGCTAATGCTGGCGTTTTCCATGTTTGCCATTGGCCGCTGGACTTCACCGACCCCGGTGCTGTTGCAAAAAACAATCGTTGACATGCGGCTTGAGGTCGTGCAGCAACAGCAACTGCTGGACCAGCTATCACGTGAGCAGGAAACCAGCATCAATGCGCTGGCTGCCAGGCTGGCAGAATTAAAGGCCGCCTCGACCCGCCTGGATGCCCTGGGCGAGCGTCTTGTACTACTGGGTCAACTGGACCCGGAAGAGTTTGATTTCAGCCTGCCGCCACCGGTTGGCGGACCGGAAAACAATCTCCTCGGCAGCCACCCGGGCACCATGGACATGATGAGTTCTATCGATCACATGTCGCAGGTTTTACACAAGCAGTTTGCCCGGCTGGATGCTTTGCAGCTGTTATTGCTGGACAGGAACCTCGAAGAAGAACGTACTCCTGCCGGCTGGCCGGTCAGTTCAGGATGGATATCTTCAAGCTTTGGTGAGCGTACCGATCCTTTCACCGGTAAAAGGGCGCAGCACGAAGGTCTCGATTTTGCCGGTATCAAGGGCAGCGAGATACTGGGTGTTGCCAGTGGTGTCGTAACCTGGTCGGGACAGAAACAGGGCTATGGCAGGTTGCTTGAGATCAACCACGGCAACGGCTACGTCACGCGCTACGCGCATAATGATGAACTGTTGGTCAAGGCGGGTGAGGAAATTTCAGCCGGGCAGGTCATTGCGAAAATGGGCGCAACCGGGCGTGCTTCATCGCCACACGTGCATTTTGAGGTGCTGTACCAGGGTAAACCGGTCAACCCCTATCAATTCGTCAAGCAAATGCGCTGAAATCCAATCCGGAACCTGGGTATTTCCATTCCTCATTTGCGTTAAAATTACTTGTTTCATCTGGCAACTGACCCCATCTGATTCGCGGGGCACTACATTATTAAATAACAACCCGGAAAAGCTAAAAACCTCATGCTGAACGCACTGTTTACCAAAATATTTGGCAGCCGAAACGATCGCCTGGTCAAGAAAATGGGTCGGATCGTTGAAAGGATCAACGCGCTCGAAGATTCCATCAAGTCACTGTCCGATGACGAACTCAAAGCAAAGACCGCGGAATTTCGCCAGCGTTATGCTGATGGTGAGACACTGGATGACCTGTTGCCAGAAGCTTTTGCGACCGTAAGGGAAGCCAGCATAAGGACGCTGGGCTTGCGGCATTTCGATGTGCAGATGATCGGTGGCATCGTATTGCACGAAGGCATGATCTCGGAGATGAAAACCGGCGAGGGCAAGACGCTGATGGCTACCCTTGCCTGTTATCTGAATGCGCTTAGCGGCAACAGCGTGCACGTGGTTACGGTAAACGATTACCTGGCAAGCCGTGACGCGGACTGGATGAGACCGATCTACCATGCGCTTGATATGGAGGTTGGCGTGGTGGTTCCGGACATGGCGCAGGATGCGAAAAATGCCGCCTATGCCTGTGAGGTTGTTTACGCGACCAACAACGAACTCGGATTTGATTACCTGCGTGACAATATGGCTTTCACGCCGGACCAGAAAGTCCAGCGCGGTCACTTCTTTGCGATCGTGGATGAGGTGGATTCCATCCTGATCGATGAAGCGCGTACACCATTGATCATTTCCGGTCCTGCCGACGAGACGCCACAGCTGTATGCCCAGATTGACAAGCTGATACCCAATTTGGTGATGGCAGAGAAGCCTGAAGAGGGTTCAGATGTCATACCTGAAGGTGATTTCACGATCGAAGAGAAGCTGAAACAGGTCTACCTGACCGAGGACGGCATGGCCAAGGTCGAAAAATTGTTGGTCAGTGCGGGTTTGCTGAAAGCTGATGACAGCCTGTACAACGCGCAGAATCTGAACCTGGTACATCACCTGAATGCAGGCTTGCGTGCGCACCACCTGTTCCACAAAGATGTTGATTACATCATCAGGGAACGCGAGATCGTGATCGTTGATGAATTCACCGGGCGTACGCTGACGGGCCGACGCTGGTCGGATGGCTTGCACCAGGCCGTGGAAGCCAAGGAAGCAGTGCCGATTCAACGGGAAAACCAGACGCTGGCGTCGATTACGTTCCAGAATTACTTCCGCCTGTACAAGAAACTCTCCGGCATGACCGGTACGGCCGATACCGAAGCCTACGAGTTCCAGTCCATCTATGGCCTGGAAGTTGTCGTCATACCCACGCACATGCCAATGATCAGGGTAGACCACGATGACCTGGTGTTCCTGAAAGCCGAGGCCAAGTTCAAAGCGATCATCGACGATATCACGGATTGTGTGAAGCGTGGGCAGCCCGTGCTGGTCGGCACCACATCGGTTGAAGCATCAGAGCTTATTTCGAAGAGACTGAAAAAGTTCAAGATCAAGCACGAAGTCCTCAACGCGAAGCAACACCAGCGCGAGGCGCAGATCGTTGCCCATGCCGGGCGTCCTTCGGCGGTTACGATTGCAACCAATATGGCTGGCCGCGGAACCGATATCGTGCTTGGGGGCAATCTGAATGCGGAACTGCTGGCCCTTGGGGAGGGTGTGAGCGCGCGGCAAGAAGAAAAAGTGCGCGAGGATTGGCAGTTAAGACACAATAGGGTGCTCGAGGCTGGCGGCCTGCATATTATCGGTACCGAGCGCCACGAATCACGGCGTATCGACAACCAGTTACGCGGCCGTTCCGGGCGCCAGGGCGATCCCGGTTCATCACGTTTTTACCTGTCGCTTGAAGACAACCTGATGCGAATTTTTGCATCCGACCGGATGTCTTCCATGATGCAGCGTTTTGGCATGAAGCAAGACGAGGCCATCGAGGCGGGCATGTTGAACCGCGCCATCGAGAATGCCCAGCGTAAAGTCGAGGCGCATAACTTCGATATCCGTAAACACCTGCTTGAATACGATGATGTCGCCAATGATCAGCGTAAGGTGGTGTACGGTCAACGCAATGACCTGATGGAAGATACCGACGTCCACGACGCCATCCTGGAGTTCAGGGAGAACGTTTTCAGCAGTATCGTGGATCAATACATGCCCGAGGGCAGTATTGACGAGCAATGGGACGTAGCTGGCCTGGAGAAGGCCCTGGAAGGTGAGTTTGGTATCAAGGTACCAATCCAGTCGTGGCTGGACGAGGATGAGCAACTAACCGAGGCCGATGTGAGTCAGCGTATATCGGGTACCGTCGGGGAACACTTTGAAGCCAAGGAAGTCGCTACCGGTGTTGATGTCATGCGTCATTTTGAAAAGGCGCTGATGTTAAATGTGCTGGATCAGCAGTGGAAAGACCACCTGGGTAACATGGATTACCTGCGCCAGGGCATCCACCTGCGTGGTTATGCCCAGAAACAGCCGATGCAGGAATACAAGCGCGAGTCGTTTGAGATGTTCTCGGCCTTGCTGGATAACATCCAGCACGAGGTCGTGCGGATACTGGCGCGCGTCCAGGTGCGTGCCGAGGAAGACGTCGAGGCAGTGGAAGCACGGCGGCAGCAAGAAGCCGAAATGAAATACCACCACGACCGGGCGTCAGCAGTCGGCCAGGTAGATGACGGCCATGATGAACCGTTTGTAAGGGAAGGCCGCAAGGTGGGCCGTAATGAGCCTTGCCCATGTGGTTCAGGCAAAAAGTACAAGCACTGTCATGGGCAATTGAGCTGATAAAAGGGGTCAGAGTAAAGTGCCAGAGTGAGCTGACTCTGGCACTTTACTCTGACCCCACCTTTTCTTGGCCTTCGGCTAGACGTAGGTAGTGTTGGTGTAAATGCGCGACTTCCCGGGCAGCTTGATCCAAAGTGCCTGAGTTAACCAGGACATCATCCGCGATATTCAGACGTTGTTCCCTGCTGATCTGTGAAGCCAGGGCCTGTTCAGCCTGCTGACGGTTGCTGTTATCCCTCGCCATTAAGCGTGTAATCTGTGTTTCTTCATCCACGTCAACGACCAGAACCCTGTCAACGTCAGGGTAGACGGACCTGTCGGACAAGAGCGGTATCACCAGGATGCAGTAGGGCGCGGTCAAGCATTTTATGGCTTCTGCGGCTTGTTGCCTGATTACCGGGTGCAGGATTGCTTCGAGTTTCAGGCGTGATTCCGGGTCTTCAAAGATGATTGCCCTGAGTTCGGAACGCTTGAGACAACCATCAGAATCAATAATGTCAGGCCCGAAAGTATCACTGATCGCCTGTAAAGCAGGCTGACCCGGCTCCACGACTTCGTGGGCAATGACATCCATATCGACAATGGGCACGCCCAGCCTGGCAAATTCATCAGAAACCAGGGTTTTGCCGGAGGCAATACCACCGGTCAGTGCCACGATATAAGGAAGTTTTTCTGATTTCGTGGATGACTGGTTCATGACGTGGGTGCTCAGTGGGTTCCCAGGCCACTACTCCGCAGGTAGGTATCGATAATCGTTTCACCCCACATCAGGGCTATCCAGCCGGCGAGCGCGATAAACGGGCCAAACGGCATGGGTTGGCTGGATTGGTGACGTTTTAAGCCAATCATTACGAGACCAATGACAGCACCTACCAGCGAGGACAGCAGAATGATTAACGGCAACATCTGCCAGCCCAGCCAGGCGCCCATTGCAGCCAACAGTTTGAAATCTCCGTAACCCATTCCTTCCTTGCCGGTAAGCAGGCGGAACAACTGGTAAACGAGCCAAAGTGACAAGTAACCCGCCAACGCGCCAATAATACTACTGACCGGGTCGGTAAAGACATTGAACAGGCTGACAAAAAGACCAGCCCACAGCAATAGGAGAGTCAATTCATCCGGCAGCAACTGGTGATCCAGGTCGATACCCGCCAGCGCGATTAACACTGCAGTCAGGCCCAGGGCAGCCAGTGTCTGCAGGCCGGGCCCAAACTGGTAGGCAACCAACAGAAAAAACAGGGCTGTGGTGAATTCAATAATGGGATAGCGCAGAGAAATACGGTCTTTGCAGGAAGAGCAGCGCCCCCTGAGCATCAGGTAGCTGATCAATAGGAATGTTCTCGTAGCTTTTTATCTGATAGCCACAATTGGGGCATTGGGAACGTGAAAAATAAATAGATGGTGGAGGCTTATCTTCGGCATCATCTTCGATCTCAAGCAATTCTTTGCACTGACATCGCCATTCGTGTTGAAGCCGGGCAGGCAAGCGCAGGATGACCACGTTGAGAAATGAGCCGATCAACAGCCCAATAACGAACACCCCTGTCAGGAACAGGGGTGTATTGTTAGTCAATAATATCTAGCATGGATAGGCCTGTAAGTGTTAGCAGCCTATACGGCTGCCATCTTGAAGATCGGCAGGTACATGGCGATGACCATTGTGCCTACTACAATACCGATAAATACGATGATTAACGGTTCCAGCAAGCTGGACAGGGCATCAACCGCATTATTGACCTCTTCCTCGTAGGCCTCGGCCACCTTGATCAGCATTTCATCCAGGGAGCCGGCTTCCTCACCAATGCCTGCCATCTGGATAACCATGTTGGGGAATACATTGGTCTGTTGCATGGCAAGCTGTAACTGGTGACCGACTGCGACATCCTCGCGTATGCGCTTTGAGGCATCGTTGTAAACGGCATTACCGGTAGCACCACCCACGATCTCCAGGGCGTCAACCAGCGGAACGCCTGCGGCGAAAGTAATGGCCAGTGTTCTGCAAAAACGTGCGATAGCGGATTTTTCGAGGATATCGCCAACGATTGGAATTTTCAGTGAAATCCTGTCAAGAAAGTGTGCAAAGCGATGGGATCGTTTTTTTGCCAATATAAAAGCAACAATAAATACGATGGTTCCAGCAAGTAAAAATAGACCGTTAGAACGAAGCCAGCGACTGGCATCGATTACCGCCTGTGTAAAGGCAGGAAGAGCAGCGCCAAAACTGGCAAATATCCCTTCAAACTGCGGAATGACGTAAATCAACAAAATAGCGGACACGATAATGGCCACGCCAATAACCGCAATCGGATAGTACAGGGCCTTTTTGATCTTGCCCTTGATGCTCTCGATACGTTCCTTGTAGGAAGCAATTTCGTCGAGAATAGTATCCAGTACACCCGCGCTTTCACCGGCTTTAACCAGGTTGATGTATAGCTCGTCAAACTGCATGGGGTGTGCTCTGAGCGCTTCCGCCAGGCTGCCGCCACCCTCGACCTCGGCACGGATTTTTTCCACCATGGTGCGCATGCGCGGATTCTTGACACCACCGGCAATAATCTGGAAGGCGGTTACCAGGGGCACACCCGATTTGAGCATGGTTGCCAGTTGGCGGCTGAACACCGCAATTTCCTTGGCCGTAATCCGGCTGCCTGCACCACCGAACAGGGCTTTAGGCTTTTTCTTGACGCGGATGGGGCTGATGCCCTGGCGTCTCAGTTCTGCACGCACCAGGTTGGGGTTGGTGGCAACCTGTTGACCTTTGAGCTTGACGCCACGTTTGTCGCGTCCTTCCCAAAGAAATATGGTGGGATTTACTTGTGTTACAGCCATAAACCTAGTCCTTGGTTACACGGTTGATTTCAATCAAGTCTGTTACGCCTTCAGCCACCTTGTTGAGCGCTGAACGGCGCAGGTCATTAATATTCTCTTCCCTGGCTTGCCGGGCAATTTGCATGGCGTTGCCTTCTTCCAGGATGATCCTGGCAATAGTATCCGAAATCGGCATAACTTCAAATACACCGGTTCTGCCCCGGTAGCCTTCATGGCATTCGGCGCAGCCGATGGGTTTATAGATTTTCAGGTCCTTGACTTCGTTTTTATGAAAACCGGCCTGCAAAAGCGCTTCCTTGGGCATGTCATCATGCTGCTTGCATTTATGCAAACGCCGGATCAGGCGCTGCGCAATCACCAGGTTCACTGCGGAAGTAATGTTATAAGTCGGCACACCCATGTTCATCAGGCGCGTGATGGACTGCGGCGCATCGTTGGTATGCAGGGTTGAAAACACCAGGTGGCCCGTCTGGGCGGCCTTGATGGCGATTTCCGCTGTTTCAAGGTCACGAATCTCACCGACCATGATGACATCGGGATCCTGTCTCAGGAAAGACCTCAAGGCCGAAGCAAAGGTCATGCCCTGCTTGACATTCTGCTGCACCTGGTTGATTCCGTTAACCCGAATTTCCACGGGGTCTTCGACGGTTGATATATTGCGGCCTTCGTCATTTAACAGGTGCAGGGCAGTATAAAGTGTGACCGTTTTACCACTACCCGTGGGTCCAGTGGCCAGGATCATGCCATAGGGTTTGGTTACCGAATCGTGGTAGACCTTTTGCTGGTCCGGCTCAAAACCAAGGCTTTCAATTCCAAGCCGGGTCGCAGCCGAGTCCAGGATACGCAGCACGACCTTTTCACCAAACATGATGGGGCAGGTCGAGACACGGAAATCAATGGATCTTTTCCTCGACAGGTTGAGCTTGATGCGTCCATCCTGGGGAACGCGCTTTTCAGCAATATCCAGGCCCGCCATAACCTTAAGCCTCGATGACAGACGCCTGGACATCTGGTTCGGCGGGCTCGCAACCTGGCTCAGTACACCATCGAGGCGGTATCTTATCCTGTAGCTTCCTCGTAAGGCTCGAAGTGGATATCGGAGGCGCCCCGCCTGATAGCATCCAGTAACACCTTGTTGATGAACCTGACGACCGGGGTTTCATCAACTGCCGGGTCGCTGGAATCGTCTTCCAGTGGGTCTGCATCGAGTTGAAAACCTACATCTTCCAGGCCTTCTTCATCATCAAAGTCATCGAATACCGCATCGGCAGCCTGTATTGCCCGCTCAATGGCATCTTCCAGATGATTGGGTGCGACGAGTATGGGTTCGACACGAAAACCTGAACTAAATGAAATAGCGTCGATGACTTCCTTATCTGTGGGGTCGGAAACCGCCAGGAAAAGTGAGTTCCCACGCAAGTACAATGGAAATGTGTTGTGTTTCTGGATCAGGTTTTCATCAACCAGGCTAAGAGGGGCAATACTGAGATCGACAGCCCGGATATCAATGATTGGAACACCGTATTCCACCGAAGCAGCGTTGACCAGGGCCTCCGGATCGAGACTCTTGTTCCTGATCATCCAGGCAAGAACGGTCACCCCGTGTTTGTTTGCTTCAATACCGGCTTCGATGGCGGCCTGTTCTTCCATCAGGCCTTCAGCAACCAGTCGGCGTGCAAATCCATGCAGTTTGCTGTTTGCCTTAAGCTCAGTATTCATAAACGGGGCACTCCATGTTCCCTGCAACCTATTATACTAAAATGCTCTATGTTTACCGTAAACTACCGTGTTTTATAACATAAAGCCACCGAAAACGGTGGCTTTAGTTGGAAATTAGCCGCCTTTGGGTCAGGCGCTGCGACAGGTTGAAGGCAGGTATTTGAGATCATCCTCATCGGTTGTGCCCCGTGAGCAGACCCAGTTAATAACCCCGCCAATGTCATATAAGGCGTTAGTACAGGTTCGAGTGGCTGGCAGGCCAGGCTGAATTGCGCCCTCGTCCACATCGATGGCAAAGGCGCCTGTCGAAGCCTGATAGTTATCTAAGCCCGCGCAATAGTGACTTGTTCCGGAAAGCACAAGTCCGGCGTCCTCTAGGTCTGGCGGCCATGCACCCAGTGTTTGCCGGTATTCGGATATGGTCAGCTTGGCTACGGCAGCCCCGTTGACACATTCGGCAACTTTTGAGCGAACTGTATAATCGTTGTAGGCCGGCACGGCGATAGCCACCAGTATGGCAATAATGCCTAAAACGATCATAAGCTCGATCATTGTAAATCCCCTTGCGGATGAATTGAGTTTAAGGTTATTCATTGTATGTAATACCTCTACTCACCTTTCTCCAGTTTTCAGCCATTGACCCGTTGGCTGATGTACTGAAACATGGGTTGCCTGGCAACCCTTCATCCATGTTTCAAAGTGAGCGATTACTTCCCCTATGGACTCTAGTATAGACGCAAGAAATGAATTGTAAACCCAGAAGTAATGATGGCAACAATATGAAATAAAAAGAAAAACCCCTGCCGAAGCAGGGGTTTTTCAAATACACTAAATTTAAATCTAAATAGTATAGCTGTAATCACGTACCACGGCATGTTGATGGCAGGTATTTGAGGTCTGCAGCAACGGTAGCGCCACGTGAGCATTTCCAGTCAACACCACCGCCTGGGTTGTGTAGTGCCGGTCATCTGTGGTTGCAAGGTCGACCACCTGGTGTTGCAACCGCGAGTCTCGTCAACATCAATGTGGAAATTGACCAGTATTGGCAGTCGTCATACAAGTGATAGCCATCACAGTACTGGCTGTCACCAGTAGTTGGTAATACCAGCTTCATCTAGCATCATCCGGGAATACGCCAACTGTTTCGAAGTACTCGGAAATCTGCAGTTTTGGCACGGCAGCGGCATTAATGCATTCGCCAACCTTTGCGCGAATGGTGTAGTCCTGATAGGCCGGTACGGCCAGTGCGACCAGGATGGCCACGATGGCGATAACGATCATCAGTTCGATCAGGGTGAAACCCTGTTGCATTTTACGTTTCATATTTCAACCCTCCAATGGTTATTTTGACAAACTGTACAGTTCAACTTGTCGCAAGATCCCCTAAAAACCCCTGGGATGCCAGTCATCTATTAATGCAAGTAACGTACCAATTGCATTATATTGTTTAAAACAGTTATCTAACATTAAGTCATGTGAGATTTTGAGATTACAAATATTCTGTAAATTGTCAGAAAGTGACAAAATTGTCACATTTTTACGCTGGTATTCATATCGATATTCACATACTCTGCCATCCTGCCAGAATCTTGGTACTGCCGGGCCGTAACTTGTCAGAGTATTCAGTTCATTTCTGGCAAATGTGGGTATTTCTTTGAGGGCAAATAATAATTGCGCGCCAGCAATCAGCATCGCAGCAAACAACATCTGTTGCGCAATAAACGCATGGTTTTGCTGGTCGTCGTTGGTGCTCTTGTTCAAACTCAATGCCCAGCCAGCAATGATGATCATGGCTACCTGGCTGGCAGGCATGATCAGCAGTCCGCTAACACACGCATGGATCACCCCGGCCATCAGGCTGATGGCAAGCATGGCCTTCAATGGTGGGTCAGTATTGTTGCCCTGGGTTGTGTTTCTCAAGCTTCTCAGGAGGCCCAGACCAGTGATGATTGCCAGGATCAAGCACAAGTAAGCATGGCAATGAGGCCCCATTCACCCATGATCCTGAATGGAAAACTATGTGGGTGCGCAGGAAGCGTGTATGTCGCTGTCACAGGCGTAATGGGTTGGACCGGTTCCCAGTAACGGGTGCTCTAATGGCGTCTTCAATCGACAAGACGCCACAAGCAGCTTCGTCCCGTGGTATGCAGCATCGGCCTGCCGGCGGAATGGGCATAAAATTCACCGGATTCGGATTGCGGAATCAGCAGTCCATTCAGTTGCAGAATGCCAAAATAAATAATGACACCGGCCAGTATCCCGGCAAATTGGTACTTCAGCCAGATCTTGCGTTGGCGCGGACACCAGAATGCGATAAATACCATCGCAATGAGCAGGCTGACCGCAGTGCCACGCGCTGCGTAGGCTATGACGAGGAACCACTGCAGCCCAAGTAAGACAATGCAGCCCAGCTTAATCCATCGTTTACCGGGAAAGAGTAAGGGCAGAGCAGCCAACACCGGTATGGACCAGGTCTGTAACTGGTTGTAAAAACGCGGGTGGGCAAAATGTACGAGTGCCTGGGTGTAACTGAACTCCGATCCCAGCATCCAGTTGGCAATGAACCCCATCAACTCCTGGATGACGACCGCCAAGCCCATCAAGGCCAGCAAGTACAACAGCCCATTTGTCAAAATGCCGACCGGATAATTCACGGCTACCCGCGATGATGGCAATCATTACCAGCATGACAAACATCATTGACACATCGATCAGTGCATATGCCGGGTGTTCGAGTCTCAGCGACGAGACGATGCCGATCAGGAAAAATAAAGCCAGGATTGATCCGCTGAACGAGTGATAAACGGCCCAGTTGTGCAGATCGTTGCAGCGCGGAGCGGAGCCCAGGCAACGGAAAAAATGAGCACGCCGGCAAAAAGCGCTAACTGGAGTATTCGCTTGGCATCGAATACGGATAACGAATCAATCGGGTAAAACGCGGACGTGAGCAACAGGTACCCACCCAGGGCAGCGACAACGAATAATGCTGGGCTTAGCCGGCCTAGTCAATATCGAATTTTTTCAGTTTGTAACGGAACGAGCGAAAACTGATACCCAGTAACTCGGCCGCACGGGTCTTGTTGTAACGGGCCTTTTTCAAGGCGTCCTCGAGCATTTTCTTCTCGATATCCTCGATATAGGTATCAAGTGTTTGCTCCTCGCTGCGGTCATCCAGTTCCCTGGCCGGGTCCTTGACAGACACCTGCTCCAGCATCAGGTCATCGGGTTTGATGATGTTGTTTTCACACATCGTGACCGCGCGCTGCAGGATATTGATCAGTTCCCTGACGTTGCCGGTGTACTCATGGTTCTCCAGGGCGTGCATGGCTTCATCTGAGATTTGCGGTATTTCCGATTCTTCCCATTGCTCGGTGATTTCTTTCAGGAACCGGTGCGCAAGCAGCGCGATATCATCCCTGCGCTCCCCAAGACCAGGCATTGGAAGCTCAATGACATTCAGCCGGAAGAACAGGTCGCTGCGGAATTTGCCGGCCTCAACCAGTGGCTGCAGTCTCTGGTGCGAAGCACTGATGATACGCACATCTACCGGCACTTCCTGGCGGGCGCCGATCGGCAATACGGCCTTTTCCTGTATTGCACGCAGCAGTTTTACCTGCATGTGCAGTGGCAGGTCCGCCACTTCATCCAGCATCAGCGTGCCGCCATCCGCGGCCTGGAACAATCCTTCCTTGTCAGCGCCAGCGCCGGTAAAGCTACCCTTGCGGTGGCCAAAGAACTCGCTTTCCATCAGTTCAGTGGGGATGGCGCCACAGTTGACCGGCACAAATGGCTGGTCGGCGCGTGGCCCCAGGTCATGGATCAGGCGCGCGGCCAGTTCCTTGCCTGAACCGGATTCACCACTGACCAACACCGGCGCCTGGCTGCGGGCCAGTTTCTTGATCATGGTTTTGCACTTCTGGATGGCCACCGAGTTACCGGTCAGCTTCTGCAGCTCGTCGTCCTTGAAAGGGCTGTCGTCTTCGACGGCTGCCTCGCTTGTACGGGGTTCCTCATCTCTGAGTTTTAACGCTGTACTGACCAGTTTCCTGAGAATGGACAGGTCAACGGGCTTGGAGACAAAATCAAAGGCGCCGATTTTTAGCGCCAGCACGGCATCTTCAATTTTCCCATAGGCCGTGATGACCGCGATTGGCAATTCGGGATAACGCTCGGATACCTCGCGTACCAGGTCAAGACCGTTACCGTCGGGCAGGCGCATATCGGTCAGGCAAAAACTGAAGCTACCATCCGCCAGTGCACGGCGTGCAGTACGCAGGTCTTCAGCGGCCGTGACCTTGAGACCCATTCTGCTCAGCGTCAGGTCCAGCAGTTCCCTGATATCGGGTTCATCATCAATGATCAGTACGTGGTGTTGCATGGTTAACCATTAATCTCCGAATTCAGCCCCGGCCGTTCAGCCGGGAGTACCACCATTTCTTGCGCTTCGTGCCAATGACAGGCGTATGTGGAAGCGCGTGCCCACCCCGGGTGATGAGTCTACCGTAAGTTCGGCCTGGTTGACTTCACAAAGTTGACGGGCAACATACAAACCCAGTCCTGAGCCCTGCTTGTTGGTGGTGTAAAACGGCTCGAAGATGTGGGTTATCTGTTCATCCGGGATACCGGGGCCGTTGTCTTCCACCGTGATCAGGCAATAGCCGGTTTCGGGCAGTCTCTTCATCCGTATGTGGACATTCGGGTCAGTTCCATCGCCGCCTGCGTGTTGCAGGGCGTTTTCCATCAGTTTCCAGACCGCCTGGTGCAGTTGGCTGCGGTCAAACATGACCAGCACTTCCTCTTCCTCAAGGTGGGCATCCAGATTTATTTTCATGGATGGCATGGCGCCCTTGAATTCTTCAACCACCTCTTGGAGCCAGGTATTCAGGTCAAAAATATCCGGCCGTGATTTTTCACGTCTCGATAACTGCAGGATGTTTTCCACGATGCCATTCATTCTGCGTGACTGCTGATGAATGATATCGACAAGCCGGGTATCCGCTTCGGGCAAATCCTCAGACTCTGCCAATAGTTGAGCGGCGTGGCTGACGGCCGCCAGGGGGTTACGTATCTCGTGCGCGATGCTGCCCGATAACTTGGCCAGTGAACTGGCTGATAACTCAAGGGCTCTTTGGGCAACAACATCGTTGTCCTCGAGGAATATCAGCACGCGTATTTCCGCGCTGCCAGGTAAAGCAACAAACTTGGGCACGACCTGGGCCTGGCTTGCGTGCAGCGTGACCGGTTCGATTTCACGTGAGGGATTGCTGCGCCATTCGGCCAGTGCGCCATCGAGTTCAGGCGACACATCGGCCAGTGTTTTTCGCAATCCGGAAGGGCTGCCCAGCAGGAACCAGGCCGATTCATTCATCAATTGAATACGGCAATCCGCATCGACTGCAAGCACACCGCTGCGCATACGCCGGATGATCAATTCGTTGATCTGCTCGAGACGGGTGAGTTCCAGCGCCTGTTGTTCCGTCAACAGACGGTAATCCCGCAGCCAGATGGCCAACAGGTTTACCAGCACGGAAATAATAAAGGTGGTAAGTCCATACATACCGGCCTGTATCAAGCCGGTGTAGGGCTCTGCTCTCAGCAAGATACCCGCAAGTGTTCCACCGATAAATGCCAGCACGACCAGGGACGCCAGGAACAAGGCCAGCCTCAATGGCAGCAGGATGGCGGCAGAGGCGCTGGCAAATATCAACAATACCGCCAGGCCGCTATCCAGTCCGCCGAACATGATGAACAATACCGACAGAAACAGAATGTCGGTAAACAACGAGATTTGCGCCAGGAAAAAATGCTGGGCGTTACGCCGTCTTGCCTCGAGGGCCAGGTAGATGGCAATGACAAAATAGGACAGCAATGCAGTTCCGGCGATGGCGCCGACATCCAGGAAATAGGCCTTGACCAGCAGCCCGGTAAAAAATGCAACGGTCAACGCAAAGCTGATAAACAACCTGAACAGGTTCAGATAGGTGACGACACGCCTGGTCAGTGTCGCCGGTAAGGGGTAGTTGGAAAAGTCAGCTGCCTGGTTCATTTCATATGCAGAGAAGGCATACCGTTACGCGGCCTGCCTTCGTTGAAATCCATTTAACGTCTGCCAAATTGCAGTATATCACCCATGAATTTTCACGGCTTGCCTTTGCTTTGAACCCCGATTCAGTGGAGAATACCCGCGTGACGAAGAGCGGCTGTAAGCCCCTCTGTTTTTGGAGTCCTTTCCGAGGAGAAAACATGAATTTTCATGAATACCAGGCGAAAGAAATCTTCGCCAGTTACGGGATACCTGTACCTGCAGGCACCGTGGCACGAACACCGGACGAGGCCGTTGTGGCGGCGCAAAGTCTCGGTGGCAATATGTGGGTGGTCAAGGCCCAGGTGCACGCTGGTGGCCGGGGCAAGGCGGGCGGTGTAAAACTGGTTCGCACCCGCGATGAAGTCAAGGCCGAAGCAAAGCGTATGCTGAATATGAAAATCAGCACGTACCAGACCGGTGGCCTGGCGTTGCCGGTGGATTCCGTATTGATCGCGGAAGCCACCGACATCGAAAGCGAGCTTTATCTTTCCGCTTTGATCGACCGCGTAAACCGCTGTGTAACCTTCATGGGTTCAGCTGCCGGTGGCGTGGATATCGAGCAGGTCGCGGCCACCGAGCCGGAGAAAATCGTCACGGTCAAGGTTGATAACACGGCCGGCTTCCAGGCCTACCAGGGCCGTCAAATGGGCTTTGGCATGGGGCTGACAGCCAAGCAGGTCAGGCAATTGACGAAAATCATGGCCGCCCTGTACCGCTTGTTCACCGAGAAAGACCTGAGCCTGCTCGAGGTCAATCCACTGATCATTGACAAGAAAGGTGACCTGGTCGCGCTGGACGCCAAGATCAACATGGATGACAACGCCTTGTTCCGGCATCCCGACCTGGCCGCTATGCGTGACGAGGCGCAGGAAGACCCGGCAGAAGCCGCAGCCAGCCGTTATGACCTCAATTACATCACGCTGGACGGCAACATCGCCTGCATGGTCAACGGCGCGGGACTGGCGATGGCGACCATGGACGTGATCAAGCTCAACGGCGGTGAGCCGGCCAACTTCCTCGATGTCGGTGGTGGCACCAATGCCGAGCGTGTCAAGGAAGCTTTCAAGATCATCCTCAAGGGTGAAAATGTCGAGGCGATCCTGGTCAACATTTTCGGCGGTATCGTACGTTGCGACCTGATCGCCGAAGGCATCATCGCCGCGGTCGAAGAGGTCGGCGTAAGTGTTCCGGTCATCGTCCGGCTCGAAGGCACGCTGGTTGACGAGGGGCGGAAATTGCTGGCTGACAGCGGGTTGGCGATCATCTCGGCATCGGATTTGAACGATGCCGCAAAAAAAGCAGTCGCAGCAGCCAATAACAGCGGGGTGAGCCAATGAGCGTTCTTGTCAACAAGGATACGAAGGTTATTGTCCAGGGATTCACCGGTAGCCAGGGGACCTTCCATTCAGAACAGGCGATTGAATACGGCACGCAGATCGTTGGTGGTGTAACCCCCGGCAAGGGCGGTCAGCAACACCTGGGTCGGCCCGTGTTTGATACGGTCTCTCAAGCCGTGGAACAGACCGGTGCAAACGCGACGGTCATCTACGTGCCGCCGCCATTTGCCGCCGATGCCATACTCGAGGCAGCCGATGCGGGTATCGAGGTGATCGTGGCCATCACGGAAGGCATACCGGTGCAGGACATGATCCGGGTCAAAGCTGTCCTGGATGATAAGCCGGATACCTGGCTGGTCGGCCCCAACTGCCCGGGTATCATCACGCCGGGCGAATGCAAGATTGGCATCATGCCGGGCCGTATACACAGTCCCGGAAAAATCGGCGTGGTTTCACGTTCCGGCACCCTGACCTACGAGGCCGTGTACCAGACAACCCAGGAGAAGCTTGGGCCAGACTACCGTTATCGGCATCGGTGGTGACCCCATCCAGGGCATGAATTTCATCGATTGCCTGCGCTTGTTCCAGGACGATGAGGCCACTGAAGGCATCATCATGGTCGGTGAAATCGGTGGTTCGGCAGAAGAAGACGCAGCCGAATTCATTTCCGAATACGTAACCAAGCCGGTAGTGGCCTACATCGCCGGTGTGACGGCGCCTCCGGGTAAACGCATGGGTCATGCCGGTGCGATTATCGCCGGTGGCAAGGGCACGGCCGAGGCCAAGTTCGAAGCACTGGAGGCAGCCGGGGTTACCACGGTACGTTCACCGGCCGACCTCGGACATGCGATCAAGAAGATACTCTGATTATCAGCACGACAACCTGCCCGCATCAACGGGCAGGTTGTTTGCGTGTTTCAAACCATGATTAAAATTGCCCTGGCCCAGCAGGATTTCCCGGTCGGTGATATGGCCGGAAACCTGGCCCGGGTACACGAGAATATCGCCCTGGCGCGTGACAATGGGGCAGACCTGGTCCTGTTCCCGGAAATGGCGATCAGCGGCTATCCACCGGAAGACCTGTTACTCCGCCCCGGTTTTATGCACCGTTGCCACGATGTCATTGACGAACTGGTAACCGCGGTGCACGGCATCGATGTTCTGATCGGGCATCCGTGGATGGTGGGTGCTGACCGGTTCAATACCGTCAGTTGGATACGTGACGGTGCCGTGATCGGGCGTTATTTCAAACAGGTCTTGCCCAATTACGCGGTGTTTGACGAACAGCGTTATTTTACCGCCGGCAACAAGCCACTGGTCGTGGAGATCAAGGGAAGTCACCTGGGTGTCCTGATCTGCGAAGACGCCTGGAAGCCTGGTCCGGCATTGGCCTCAAAGGCAGCAGGTGCCGAGTTATTGCTGGTGCCCAATGCCTCGCCATATTGTGATACGAAGTTGTCACAACGGCTGGATACGCTCGGCGACCGGTATTCGGACTGTGGCCTGCCGATTATCTACAGCAACCTTGTCGGTGGCCAGGACGAACTGGTCTTTGACGGCCGTTCGTTGTTGATGAGTGCCGATGGTGGTTTCAGCATCCATGGCAAAGCCGTGTGAGGAAAACCTGTTGATGGCCTGCTTTGATCCGCGACTCGGGTGAGCTCTGGTTTGAAGGTGACAAGGACAATTCGAGTCTTGACGCCGGAGCCATACGCGCGGACGAAGACATCATTGCCTGTATCTACGCCGTACTGGTGCGCGGTCTGCATGATTATGTGACCAAGAATGGATTCAGCGATATCGTTATCGGTCTGTCGGGTGGTATCGACTCGGCTTTGACCCTGGCGCTGGCTGTCGATGCCCTGGGCGCAGACCACGTTCACGCGGTGATGATGCCCAGCCGGTTCACATCGGACTTGAGCCTGGAACTGGCCCGTGAGCAGGCTGATATGCTGGATGTGACCTACCGGGAAATTTCCATTGAGCCGGCATATCAGTCACTGCTTGAAGCCATGCAGCCATCGTTCGAGGGCAGGGAAGAGGACATCACCGAGGAAAACCTGCAGGCCAGGATACGCGGCAGCATGCTGATGGCGCTGTCGAACAAGTTCGGCTGGCTGGTGCTGGCCACAGGCAACAAGAGTGAATTAGCGGTGGGTTACAGCACCATTTATGGCGACATGTGTGGTGGTTTTTCACCGATCAAGGATTGCCTCAAGACGCGTGTTTACGCCTTGAGCAGCTTCAGAAATACGCTTTCACCTGCCATTCCCCAGGCTGTTATTGACCGCCCGCCGTCTGCTGAACTGGCGCCGGATCAACTGGACCAGGACAGCCTGCCGGCCTATGAAATCCTGGACCAGATTCTGTATCACTACATCGAACAGGATTGGTCGATCGCTGATATTGTCGCAGCAGGCTTTGAGGAAGAAGTGGTGCGCCGGGTGGCGGGGATGGTTATCAAGAACGAATACAAACGCCGGCAGGGGGCATCCGGTGTGCGGATTACATCCAGGGCATTTGGCCGTGACCGGCGTTACCCGATCACCTCGGGTTGGCACGAAGAAAGTATCAGGAAAACCTGACAGGTCTGGGATTAATCGTCACCAAAAGGCCACAGCCTGGCGAAGAACCCTTCCCCTGAATCACCGGTGACATAGGGATGCTCCGGGTAAGTTCAGCACCAACACCTTCATCGTGTCCTCTGCGAGTTCCGGCAACCCCATCTCGGTGTAGCAGACATGCAGTATTTCGAGTGCATTACCCAACTCGGGCGAGCCGGGATAGATCTCGATGGCGTAGCGTGCCCGGTTGGCTGCCGCCACGTAAGCCTTGCGCCGCAGGTAATAGCGGGCAACATCCAATTCATAAAACGACAGGTTGTTACGCAAGAACACCATCCGCTGTCTTGCATCCGGGGCGTAACGGCTGTCCGGGAAACGCCGGATCAGTTCATCAAAATCCCGGAATGACTCCCTGGCGGCCGTCTGGTCACGGTCACGCACACGCGATGGCATCATGCGTTCCATGAAACCAACGCGTTGTTCGTAATTCGTCAAACCACGGATGTAATAGGCGTAGTCCACGTTTGGATGGGACGGGTAGGTCCTGATAAAACGATCGGCCGTGGACAAGTGCTGCCTCGGGCTGTCCGCTCTTGTGATACGCATAAGCCAGTTCCAACTGGGCTTGCTCCGTGTAACGGCCAAATGGGAAACGGGTCGTCAAGCGCTGGTATTCGTAGGTGGCCCTGTGACCAGTTATGCGCATCGAGGTACTTCTTGGCCTCGTCGTACATCGCCGAAGCGCTTAGGCCCGGATCAACATCCTTGTCCTTGTTGCACCCTGAAACCAGGACGAACGAGGAGGCAATCAGTACGGAAATCAGCAATCTGGAAACAATTGAAAACTTCACGGAAGACGAAGCTGGGAACATGTTTTGGCCTGGCGAAATACAGAATGCGGAATGATAGCGAAAAAGACCGGCTAAAACCATAGAATAGAGTGCTTGCGAGTGATATTCGCGTGCTTTCCAGGAAAACCATTTGATGCCCAGGCAAATCAATTTAAGCCAACAGCTGACCAATGATGCGGCCGGCAAGCGGCTGGACCAGGCTGCAGTCGAGTCTGTTTCCGGATTTTTCCCGTGGGCGTTTGCAGCAGTGGATCAAACAGGGTGATTGACTGTTGATGGCAAGCGGGCCAAGCCCAGTTTCCGTGTGGTGGGTGGTGAAATATTGCAAATCCGGGCGGAAATGATTCCTGAGGGGAGGTCAAGCCGCAGGACATACCGCTGGATATCCTGTTTGAAGATGAGCACCTGCTGGTGTTGAACAAGCCGGTCGGCCTGGTCGTGCACCCTGCAGCCGGCAACTGGGATGGCACCTTGCAGAATGCGCTTATTGAATTATGACCCGGAACTGGATGCATTACCGCGTTCCGGCATCGTGCACCGGCTGGACAAGGACACCAGTGGCGTGATGGTGGTGGCGCGCAGTTTCAAAGCGCACGCCAGCCTGGTTGACCAATTGCAAACACGCAGCATGAGCCGCGTATACGAGGCGGTTGTCAAGGGAGAAACCCCACCTGCCGGCACCATTGATGCGGCCATTGAGCGCAACCCGCGTGACCGGAAAAAGATGGCGGTGATGGACAAGTGGCAAACCGGCGACCAGCCACTACAGGTTGATTCAACGTCTGCCCGGAACCAGCCATATCGAGGTTTCGCTGGAGTCGGGCAGAACTCACCAGATACGCGTGCACATGACGCATATCGGATACCCGATCGTTGGTGATCTGCTCTATGGCCGTGGACCCATCAAGAAGAAAGGGTTGCCACCTATTGCAGTTAATGCGATCAACGCATTCCCACGCCAGGCATTGCATGCCCGGACACTTGAAGCTGGTTCACCCGGAAAGCGGGGATGTGT
Source organism: uncultured Gammaproteobacteria bacterium (assembly GCA_963753105.1). Classification (GTDB taxonomy): domain Bacteria; phylum Pseudomonadota; class Gammaproteobacteria; order Xanthomonadales; family SZUA-36; genus SZUA-36. The sequence continues at coordinate 259,881 of CAVWBD010000002.1, read as the reverse complement.
GTGAATTCCACGCGCCATTAGCTGATGACATCAGTGGTCTGATTGATGTGCTCAAAAATTCTGTGACCGATGCTTGATCTGATCAGGCCGGACTGGCCGGCGCCCGCCAATGTCCACGCATTTACCACGACCCGCAATGGTGGCGTCAGTCTTGGTGCGTGGCGCAGCCTGAACCTGGGTGAAAACTGTGGCGATAACCCTGACCATGTTCAAAAAAACCGTGAGATTGCTTCAAAAATTACTGCCCGGTGAACCACAACTGGCTAAGACAGGTGCACGGCAACCGGGTAGTTGAGTGGGGTGAAGAGCACCGAGCCCGAGGCAGATGCCATTGTCAGCCAGACAGCCGGGACAGGTCTGCGCGATTTTGACCGCAGATTGTCTGCCGGTACTTTTTTGCAATAAGGCAGGCACGGAAGTTGCCGCCTGTCATGCGGGTTGGCGTGGACTCGCCGCAGGTGTGATCGAGGCAACCGTTGCAGCCATGGAATCAAAACCAAGTGAAATAATGGCCTGGCTGGGTCCGGCCATCGGCCCGCAGGCCTATGAAGTCGGTAATGAAGTCTATGAAGCATTTATCAGCCAGAACACTGAAAATGCCAGCGCTTTCAAACAGCACAATGACCGCTGGCTGGCTGACCTGTATCAACTTGCCAGGCTTGGCACTTGCCAGGGCAGGTGTCACCGAAATCTCAGGTGGACAGCATTGCACTTATTCAGAGCCTGACAATTTCTTCTCTTACCGGCGTGATGGTCAAACGGGAAGAATGGTAACTGCAATTTGGCTATGACCTGATACCAAAAGGGATGATCTCCTCAACAAGCCAACAGCCTAAACTCAATCTATCGAACATTTCGGCAGCGTGCAGAAAGTTGCAAGTTCGACTTACCGCTGAGGCCAAACAAATTGGATGATCATGGATTGGTGGTTGCGTCCTCAGCGATTCAAACCGTGCTGTCCTTTTGCCAAATCCTGTTTCGCAATGCTTAAGTTCATGAACGTCCGCTCACGGTTGTGAACCAACAAGCCGTTGCGTTAACCGGTAAACTCTGGCAGGTGGTTTGTTCAGATACCGCATGTGAGAAAAATCGGTCATGTTGATTTTAACGCTACACATCATAGCAATCGTGCTCAGCGCCCTGCTTTTGTTTCTTGTGCAACCCATGTTCGCCAAGATGGCGCTTCCACTCTTAGGTGGCTCATCCCAGGTCTGGGCAACTTGCATGGTGTTTTTTCAAACCGCCTTACTTGCAGGATATGCCTACGCCCACTTGATCAGCGCAAAGTTGGTACTGAAGCGCCAAATCATGGTGCATGGCGCAATCATGCTGCTGCCTTTCCTGACACTGCCTATTGCCATTGCGCAGGGAACCGTTCCACCCGCCACAACTCACCCGGAAATCTGGTTGCTTGGACTTCTGGCGGTCAATGTCGGCCTGCCTTTTTTCGTGGTCTCCACAACGGGCCCGTTATTGCAAAGGTGGTTTTCGCACTCTGCTCACACGCGGGCAAGGGACCCCTATTTTCTGTATGCCGCCAGTAATACCGGGAGCATGGTAGGGCTATTGGCCTATCCGTTATTGGTGGAACCTACGCTACGCTTGGCTGACCAAAGCGTGTACTGGATGGCCGGTTACATGGTGCTGGTGCTGGTCACCGCGGGTGCGGCACTGAGTGCAACCCGAGGTGTTTCCGAATTACCGCAGATGAAGGGGCAAGCAGGAAAGGTTGCCCCACGACCTGAAAAGTTGCCATGGCGCAGAAAGTTGCGCTGGATTGCATTGGCATTTGTCCCCAGTAGCTTGATGCTGGGCCTGACAACTCACCTGACCACCGATATTGCTGCCGTGCCATTACTTTGGGTCATTCCACTGGCGCTCTACTTGCTTACCTTCATTCTTGTGTTTGCCCGTCGGCAGTGGAAGGGGCACATGATCATGGTTCGTGTCTTGCCTATATTGGCGCTGCTAATGGTCATGTTGCTTGTAACAGGGGCAAGCAAGCCCCCAATGCTGATTGCACTGATCAACATTGCCTGCTTTTTCGTAGTGGCAATGGTGTGTCACGGGGAGTTGGCAGCCGACCGGCCCAGAGGTTGAGCACCTGACCAGCTTCTACATGTTGATGGCCGTAGGTGGTGCATTGGGCGGAGTATTTAATGCATTAATTAGCCCGTTGATTTTTAGTTCCATCGCAGAATATCCCATTGCCATTCTGCTAGCCTGCGCTCTATGCCCCCCCCGTCAGCCACTTTCAAGTTGGATTTGTCGGCGCGACATCATCGTGGGGATTGTTCCAGCTTTGGCGGTTGTGTTGTTGTCCTTCGTTGTTGAATCCCTGTTACCAACCGTTGGTATGACTGGATCAGTATATGGAAATTTAACTACGACCATTGTGATTGCTTTGCCTCTCATTGCCTGTTACTTGCTCATGCGCCGGCCGGTTCGTTTTGCCCTGGCGCTCGGTGGCTGGTTTTTGGCCAGCCATATGTTGTACGAGCAAACCAAGGGGGATTTGTTGTTTGCAGAGCGCAGCTTTTACGGTGTACATCGGGTTACCTACCAGCCTGAATACCAGGCCCGGGTGCTAAGGCACGGTTTTACGGCCCACGGGATGCAGAAAAGTGACCCAGATTTACAAAGCATCGGGACGACTTACTACCATCCTTCGGGGCCCGTTGGTCAAATTTTCAGCCAGTTTGGAGCAGAACTGGACACGGTCGGAATAGTCGGGCTCGGGGCTGGAACCATCGCCTCCTTCGCCGGACGCGGTAGCAATTTCATTTATTACGAGATTGACCCGGTGGTTGAGACCATTGCCGAAGATGAAACGCTTTTCACTTATCTCAGGGATGCCCGGGCCCGTGGAGCCACCATTACCAACATTATCGGGGATGCGCGTCTCACACTGGCGCAGGAGCCTGACAACAGCTTGGATTTATTGATTATCGATGCATTCAGTAGCGCATCTATCCCCGTTCATCTGATGACAAAAGAGGCATTGACGCTTTACCTGGAGAAACTCAAACCGAATGGCCTGTTGTTGTTCCATGTTTCAAACAAGTCTTTGAATGTAGGCAGACCGCTTGCTGGTCTTGCCGATAACCTGGGTCTAAATGTCATGCGCCAGGATAATAAGATTGAGTCCCGGCTAGAGAGCCACCAAGGAAAATTTGCGTCACAGTGGGTCGTGATGAGCAGGGACCAAACCCGTCTATCCCGCCTGCCTCAGAGTCCCGCTCGATGGCGTGCTCTACAGTTCCACGGTGAGGCACTGTGGACCGATGATTTTTCAAATATCATTCAACTCATCTCGACGAATTAATCTGCGACATGTAGTAGTTCTAAGGCGGAAAACTGGAACACCCACATGGCGTCTTGATCAATAGATCAATTCACATAAGTGATTATCGAAAATTTCTGACAATTCTGAGAGCTCTTATGGGGAAGACGTAACTTCAGTAAGTCTGCACACTTAACACTGAATATTTTTGAGGCCGGCTTCGGTTACCGGTTTGCAATGGAAATTAAAGGGGGATTTCCAATGTTTCAGTGCTTGAGGGGTGGGTGCGCCAACGCGCGGTATGTTTGCCTGGAACAGTGTCACGTGGCGCCGGTTGTCGATATGCATCTTGCTTGTTTTGTTAATGCTGCAGGCTTCCAGTCTTGCGATTGCCGGTCTTGCGGAGCCCGCTTGGAGTGTGCCCACACAGCTCTCCACAGATGATGGTTATGCATTGCTCGAGTGGCGGCCACCTGAAGGTGGGACAGCAGAGTTTTTCAAGATCACCGAGAGTCATGACGATGAAGTGTCGGTCCATTACACCGAGTCAACCAGCTTGCTCGCCAGGCGTGTTGAGGCGGGTGAGTATCAATTCACGGTACAGGCCTGTGTGAAAAGCAATTCTGGATTGCCGGATTGTGGTGGTGCTTCCCAACCACTGACCTTGGAAGTGAGCCGGGTTGTTCAGCCGGAGCCACTGGCTGGAATGGCTAGTATGTCTGAGCAGGTCATCAGCTCCGTCAGTTCCGATGGCGGGCCAGATGACCTGCGTCCGGGTTCCTGGGGCAACCTGCGCAAGGCCGGGCACGGCTGGCATTTTTATTGGGCAAACAGGCTTGCCCTGCCAGAGAATGATCCCCTGTTTGGTACGGGGTACGACCTGGTGGGCGTCTGGCTTACCTACGAGGCCAAGGACGTGCAAGCCGACCCGATGTGTGAGGAATGTTCACCAACCCCCACCCAATACCTTCCGGTGGCGGTAAAACTGAAGGCAGTTTCGATCGGGCCGGAGACCTTTGGCGGTAGTTTGTATATCAATCGCAGTGATGGCAGTGAAGTCTGGATCGGCAGCATCGAAATTGGGTTTACTTACTACAACAACCAGGCAATCGTCAGCTGGAATGCAGATTTCAAAAATGAAAGCTTGTCCGACACAGAATCCCTGAGTTACTCCGCTGGGCCTGAACCGTTGTACCCCACCGGAATCAGTCACTTCAGCGGGCTTTGGAACTATGAAGCAAGCACTGATTTTTACGTCATCTCCGTGTTGGGACAGACCGGCGAAGGCGTCGCTGTCGTGTTTTACGATTCGGCCGGTGACCCGACATGGATATCCGCATCAGCAAGTGGTACGCCACAGGCGGGAAGCAGGGATTTATGTTTCGGGTATCTTGTGAGTGGTTACTCACCAGAGTTGAACACACCAACGGGTTGGACCCGGTCCTGGTATGAATCGGGCTGCTCAAAATCAATAATAGGCATAGGGGCCAATGGTGGGCGGTATTTCTCAGGCCTGGATACACAATACCTGTGGGCTGAATTTACCTTGCCGGGTACAGCCTGGGCATCAGGGTCCATTACCATCGGTAACAGTGACTCGCCTGTTGCTCTAAAAAAATCTACAAATTTCCATGCGATTACACTACGACAGCCTCACCGGTCCAAGCTGCGAGCTGAACGGCCCGGAATCGGCCTGCAGCGTTCAGCTTACCTGGTATACGGATAGCTACTACCCGGACGCCACCGCGTATGCCCATAACCTGGACGACGATGCTTATTACAAGGTTGCCACTTCCACTCAGCCGGTGATGATCGATGTGCCATTTGATATCACCACCGTCGGCACATACGAGTTTGAGTTACGGGTTGGTGACGGCCTGCACACATCGCCACTGGCCAGGTCTGAAGCATTCGTGGTAACGGAAGGCTTTGGCAACTCTCCGCCGACCATCAGCGTTCCGGATACCCAGACAGTGGTGCGCGGCAGCAACGTCAACTTGTCAGTGCCGGTTGATGATATCGACAATGACGTACTCAGTTGCAGGGATGAGGGCACCTTGCCCGCTGGACTTGTCGTCAATATAAATGCGAGCAATGACAGTTGCGATATTGGCGGCCGGTTGCTGGCGGATACCGGTAGTTACACCTCAACACTGACGGTTGATGATGGCAACGGCCACCCGGTTTCAGGTGAAATTGACTGGGTGGTGGTTGCGCTGGGTGCAAACCCGGAAACCCCGCCTGATCCTGCACCGCCACCATCGATGACGGCCAGCCCCAGTTCGTCAAAAGTAGGCGCCACGGCAGGTGAATTCCGGGTGGATGAAACCGGTAGCGCGGTCTACACGATTCCCATACTTACCGCACCGGCCAGTGGTGGTTTAGCCCCGCAAATCAGCCTGGATTACTCCTCCCAACGGGGTAACGGTACGGCAGGTGTCGGTTGGGCGCTGGCTGGTGTCTCGGCAATATCACGTTGTCCACAGACCATGGAACAGGACGACCTCAGCAGCCCCAAGGGTATCGGCTTGAATGGAGAGGACCGGTTTTGTCTGGATGGTCAACGCCTGATTGTAGATTCCGACAGCGGGGTCTACGGTGCCGACGGCACCCAGTACCGGACTGAAATGGATGATTTTTCCAGGGTCACGTCCTTTGGCACGGCAGGTAACGGCCCTGCCTGGTTCAGGGTGGAGCGCAAGGACGGGACCGTGATCGAGTACGGAAACAGTCCAGACTCGCGAATTGAAGCACGTGGCAGCGAAAATCCCGCCACGGTGTTTGTATGGGCCCAGAACCGCCTTCAAGACCGTTCAGGAAACTACATTTTGTATGCTTATGTGGAAAACAGCGTCGGCCCGGTGGCTTACTCGTTAAGCACGATCGACTATACGGGCAATGTGCGTTCAGGTACTGCAACCCAGCGCACGGCTTTCATTCACTTACACTGATCGTGACTGAAGATCAGGACTTGTCCTACACCTTTGTTGCAGGCGTGCAATTTGAGCAACGCCGCCTGCTGACAAGCATCCGTTCGCAAGGCCGGAAAATGGCCGGCAGCCCGTTGGAAGACCTGCGGTTCTATGAACTCAGTTATGACCAGGACGGCTTTGGCCGGCAGATATTGACGGCGTTTACCGAGTGCCGGTCTGTCAATCGTGTGATCTGTTATCAGCCCACCCGTTTCGAGTGGCTGAAGAGCGAATCAAAGATCGAATCGTCGGGCACGGTACTGGATGGTTTATTGCCGAAACGAACCCTGAGCTGGCCTGGCACTGGCCGATGTCAGTGGGGATGGCAGGCCGGATTTGCTTTACACAGAATCCAAGAGTGCCAGGCACTACTTGCACATACAAGAAGCGGCTGGCACTGCAAACTTCAACGAATGGATGGCAGAACTCAGGCTTCCGCAAAAAGCTGACAAGACATCCACCCCGTGTTTTTGCGATCGATATCAATGCCGACGGCTTCCAGGACGTGGCATACATCAAGTACTCCAAGGTGACTGATGACTACACCTGGGTGACCCGCTTATCCACGGGCAACAGCTTATCCGGGGAGATCGAACTGAATCCCGGTCACCGGTTCGCGCTTGAGGGCGAAGACCTGGAGTCACGTTTTCGTATCATGGATTTCAACGGGGATGGGCTGAGTGACATTTTACATACCCATACGGATCGCACGGGGAACGCCTGGGATGTCAGTGTGTTGCTGAACACAACAACGGCAGCATCTGCGCCGCGTGTAGCTGACCCGGTTGAGTTGGATATTGATAACAGTGAACTGTTTCCATTCGCTAAGGGGGAGGATTGGGAACAGAGTGTATCGCCACCGTTCTTTGTGTGGGAACCTGCGGCGAGCAACAGGGCGGCTATACCGGATGCGAGGGTATTTGATTTCAACGGCGATGGCGCCGTGGACCTGCTTTTGCATGTCTGGCGTGACTACCAGCGGTGTATTTCCAACTGCGTGGAAAACACGATGTCCAACCGTGTGAATGCCAGCGCAAGAAAACCCGCTTATGAAGTCAAAACGGCCTCCTTCTGGGTGCTGATGGAGTCGAATGGGCTAAACGCATTCAATCGCCACAGCGTTGTTGCATTGGGAGAGGACTGCACTTTTTCGACCCTGTGTGAAGCTCCTGAATACCAGGGGTTGCCACGCAGTAATTATCTCTGGCCGGTCGATCTGAATGCTGATGGTTTGGCTGACCTGGCTTGGGGTGATCCGGATGGTGCCTGGTATTTTCAAATCAATACAGGCAAGACATTTACACAAGCCGTACCCATTGGCGTGGTCCCCGATGATGTCAATGAAGCTGGTCCGGTTTGAAGATCTGAACGGAGATGGCTACCCCGACCTGATTTTTCCTTCCGAACATCCTTGATTCCAATGCAACATGGATGGTTCATCAAAATTATTTTGGCCGGGCATTTGCGGCGAGCATCGACACCCTGGTACCGGCGGCAAATGTCGGTGGCGATGATGACAGCGACCCGGTTGAAAACGATGCCAGTGTATTTGTGGATTTCAACGGGGATGGAAAAACCGACATGTTATTGATTGATAACAATAAAAAAGGAGAAATCATATCCACGAGTCTGCGTCGTGGCATCAACGTCAGTGGTAGCCGGGATACAGAACCGGCAAATGTCATCACCAGGATCACCAATGGTTTTGGCGCAGTGACAGAAATCTCGTATCGCCCACTCACCGACAGCAATGTCTATACGCGGATGAACGATTCGGCATCTGCCAACTACGGTAATGGGGCACCCGTTTACGATTACATTGCGCCCATATATGTTGTCGCCGAGGTGTCCAGCAGTTCACCGTTGTATGGCAATCCAAGCGCGAAGCGTCATGCGGAATATCATTATGTCGGGGCGAAAATACAGGGTGGCGGGCGTGGTTTGCTGGGTTTTGCGGAGACCGTGGTCTATGACCCGCAGCTCCGAATCCGCACCAATACCCGCTACCGGCAGGATTTTCCATTTATCGGTCTGCCGGTCGATATCACCAAGACCAGCCCTAATGTCGGTGCAGCGCTCGCCCCGATCAGTGATGTTCTATCCAGTTTGCCAACAAGCTGGCCGGATGTGGCACCCGGTACAAGACCGCCGCCGAATCTGCGTGGCACACTGTTGAGCTACAGCGTCAATCATTGGCGTGAGACAGCATCGATACCGCGCGCCCGCCATGTTTTTGTCGAAGCGACACTGGTCCGAAACTACACACTGTCCGGCAACCTGGCGGGCAAAGTATCAACGCAAAACCATTACGACAATTACGGCAACCTGGAAAAATCAGTCGTTTCAACCTATGCCAACGACGTTGACGCATACTTTGCAAAACAAACGACCGTCAACCAATGGACCGGCGTTGCACTTTCGAGTTGGAACCTTGGACAACTGAGCCACACGGCTGTGACACACAGCCGTACGGGTAAATCTTCCGTGGTCAGGGAGTCCGCGTATGAGCATGATCCGGCCACTGGTCTTGTCACCAGGGAAATCATCGAGCCCGGTGATGCTGACCTGGGTATTACCAAAACGTTTGCTTATGACCTGTTTGGGAATCGCAGGTCTACTGCCGTGGCAGGATCAGGAATGACCGCCCGGACCAGTTCGGTAACATATGACGCGCTGGGTCGTTTTGCAGTTCGAAAAGCCAATGCACTGGGGCAAGTGGAACGCAAGGTGAATACCGGGCAATGGGATGTGTTTGGCAATCCACTTGAAGTTGAAAATATCGACGGCGTTACAACGATCTATGCGGTTGACCTGATGGGACGAACTTTTGCCAGCTACACACAAGACGGTTCCTGGCAGAAAGACCTGTATTTCGCTGGCGCAGGAAGCGATTGCCCAAGCGAAACAGCCTGGAATAGCGTGCGTACCACTGGAGGTGGTGGTTCCACGAGAACATGCTTCGATATCGTTGGCAGGCATATTCGCAGTGTCAGCAAAAATATTAACAATCAACTGGTCTATGTGGATCAGTACTACGACTATCTCAGGGCGACCCACCCGGGTATCAGAACCCTATTTCAAACTTGATACGATTTATTGGAATGAGACCGCGTATGACAAGCTGGGTCGTGTTACCGGTGTACTGAGCGCAGGTGATGATGATGTCAGTACCAACTTTGACGAACGTGCAACCGGGGGCTGCGCGGCAGCAGGCCCCGGTGTTTCCGTGACAAGCAATGCCCTGGGCCAGCGCGTGACCGAAGTCAAAAACGTGCTCGGGGAAACCATTGAGAGCTACGATGACGTTTGCGGGCGTGTGTCTTTTGGATATGACTCCACAGGGAACTTGACGCTCGTTACGGGAGAAGACGGCAGCGCCACCCGGATAGGATATGACGCTGCTGGCCGCAAAATCTCCCTGTCCGATCCCGACAAGGGTGTGTGGCGGTACGCTTATAACCCGCTCGGGGAGTTGATCGCGCCAGTTGGACAGCAAGCAGCAGGCCATAGATTTCGAATACGACGTATTGGGCCGCGTGACCAACCGCCGGGAGTTGAAGAGCGTAAACAGTCTTGACGATGCAGCGGTGACGATCGTCAATTATGAGACCACGCAATACCGTTCGGTGAGTCCAGGCAAATCCAAACCAGAAGCCACGACTTATTTCGATGGTGAAACGGGCGCCATCATCCATCGAAAACGCATGTCCTATGACTGGCTGGGTCGTGTAAGCGGCATCAGCACAACCATTGCCGACAAGCAGTTTTACCAGCAAACAACCTATGATGAACATAGCCGTGTATTCCAGCAGTTTGACGCCAGCGGTGATGACCATGGCCTGCGTTATGTCTACCGGAACGGGTACTTGGGGCAGTTGAAAGAGGCACGGGAAGGGGTCGATGGTGTTATTTACCAAGCCATTCTCGACATGGATGCACGGGGTAATGTGACCATGGCGGAACTGGGTAATGGCGTGTCAGTTGTCGCAGACTACGATCCGGTCAGCGGTTATCTCAAAAAGCTCAACGCGTATGACCCGATGGGGGTGGAATTACAAAATGTTGATTACCTGTTCGATGTACTTGGAAACTTGAAATCCCGGCACGATGAGTCCGGTGGCAATGACCTCCTGGAAAATTACAACTACGACAGCCTTAATCGTCTGAAACAGGTACACCTGACCGCACCAGGGCTGGGTATTGACAGCCCGGTTGAGACGTTGGCGATGGATTACGACGGGGCTGGAAATATCGCCTGGAAATCCGATGTAGGCTTGTACAGCCATGGTTCCGGCAATGCGGGTCCGCATGCCGTTACACAGGCCGGGGACACAACTTACCAATATGACGTCAATGGGAACCAGGTGGGTGGTGGTGGCCGCGAAATCACTTACACGGTGTTTGACAAGGCGGCCAGCCTAACCGCGGGCGACCAGAATACGACCTTCACCTATGGAATCAACAATGTCCGGGTGCAACGCCGTGATTCAACAGCAGGGGTTGTCGACAAGGACACCGTATATCTGGATGACGTTGAATACATCACGCGCTCGAACGGCGCCACATTATTCAAGCGCCACATCGGCGGGGTGGCCGTTGCAACGTATTACCCGGCCACCATGCTTCAGCAGACTTCATACCTGCTGAAAGACCATATCGGCTCTATTCATTCAGTGCTGGATGAAGCTGGTTTAATCACCACGAGGATGCATTTCAGTCCCTTCGGTGAACGCCAGGATGTCAACTGGCAAACACCGCTGGACAGTTTTCTCTACGCACCATTGAATGAACTCACAACACGGGGATTTACAGGTCACGAACATGTGGACAGCATGGGTGTCATCCATATGAATGGCCGTATTTATGATGCCAGGCTGGGCAGGTTCCTGCAGGCCGATCCGTTTGTACAGGCTCCCAAAAATACGCAAAGCCTGAACCGCTACAGCTATGCACTCAACAATCCCTTGAGTTACACAGACCCAAGTGGTTATTTCAGTTTCAGCCGCTTTATCAAGAAATGGGGCCGCCTGATCGTCGCTGCGGTAGCTTCATATTTCACCTTTGGTGCGGCCTATGCGTGGGCAGCAACCAGCCTGGCAAATGCGGCTGCGGCGGGTACTTTTGTGCATGGACTGGCGGTGGTGAAAACCATGGCCGCAGTCATTGGAGGGGCAACTGCTGGTTTTGTTGGTGGGGCGATAATGTCTGGAACACTAAAAGGTGCTGTCAAAGGCGCTTTTGCAGGTGCTATTACAGGAGGAATAGCCAAGTACTATGGTGATACCTTTAACTTGGGCAGAGTTGCAACTGAAAGTATCGGGGGCGGCGTCAGCGCCAGGATACTGGGTGGAAAGTTCGAAGATGGGTTGAAGTTTGCGCTTGTTGTTTCAACAGTGACCTACCTGAACTATCGAATGGATCTGGCGGAGCGACGTAACTCAGCTCAGAATCCAGATAACTTGAACAAACCGGGGTCCGGATTGTTTGGTCGAAAATACTCTATTGCAGGGGCGCGTAGGACAGTTGATCCAGAAACTGGGAGCTTACTTATCTTGTCGATCTCCGGCTGGAGGGTGCCAAGGGCTGCCTATACCAGGCAATCTGTGATCAAACAAGTAACCTGTTTGGAATACCCTATAATCCGGAAGGAACAATTGGTTATGTCGTTGATACATTTGCTGGGCCACATGACTGGTTCAGAAATCATGTCAGCAGGAGTTATGATGCACTCGGCAATTCGAGGTATTTTACCGGGGTCAGAAAATTTGTTGACCAGGTTGCGAATGCTGCATTGATTCCTGTAGCTGCCCCATTTTCTATGGCGGCACTAATTGGAACTCAACCCTTTATGTATATGACAGCACAAGGGTATTTATATGGCGACTAGAAATACTCAACTGGCGATGCTTATAGGCATTTTGACTCAAATTCTAGCTGGTTGCACCGTAACAACAAATCTTGACGAGGGTGGAAACTCGATGCCGGACGGCTGGTCCGTGGCAGTCGCAGATGTGCCGGGAGAGTGTGTCTCCATTGTTGGTGATTATCGAACTTTTGGAGTAGGAAATTTCGAAGAGGGTGAGGGATTGACCCAGGCACGTCTCGATGCGGCACTGGGACATGCGTTTCCATCAGACAAGATACCTGAACAAGTGAGCATATCTCTGGAGCGAGAAACCAATATGCTTAACATTCAATTTGGCCATCCAGTCAATCGGGGTTTCTCAACGCCAGTGAGTTGCTCAAATGGATGGTATAAATCGAGCAGAGACAGACCAATCAATATGTTGGGGATGGAACTACTTTGGACTATTCAAATCGTGATATTGAACTTGGAAAATCAGTAAATGGAGATTTGATTGTACACCTATCAGCTTGACGGTCAGTTTTCTTCATTTGTGGTTCTAAAGTCTCGTGACATAAGAGAATCCTGGTCCAAGTATGAGGAGACTAAAAAGCGAAAATTAGCGGGATCCATGGTTCTGTACGCCTACTCTAACAAACAAGTGAAGGTTAATTAGGCTGATCTAGTTCCAAATTCAGCTGTTGCGGAGAGCAAGACTTCGACTTCTTCATCAGTAGTCGAATGCCCAAAAACAAACCGCGCAAGATCATCCCTGCCGGGCCACAGCCCGAATTCAATACCCTGTGCTTCGAGGTAATCAAATCCTTTCTTTGACCATTTCACAAATACCTCGTTGGCGTGAACGGGATACTCCAGGCTGGCTTCGGCATGGGCTTCGATAGCTTGTGCGAATTTCGCAGCCTGTCCATTGGCGTGATTGGCCATGTCCAGCCACAGGCCGTTTTCAATGTAGGCCAGTAACTGTGCCGAAACATAGCGCATTTTGCTCAAAAGATGGCCGGAGCGTTTGCGCAGGCGTTCAGCGGTTGCCTGCAACTGGGGCTGGTTGAACAGGACCAGCGCCTCGGCGGCCATGCAGCCGTTTTTGCTGGCGCCAAAGGACAGCATATCGATACCGGCCTCCACGGTAACTTCCGCGGGATGACAGCCAAGGCTGGCGATGGCATTGCCAAAGCGCGCGCCGTCCATGTGGGTTTTCAGGCCCAAAGCATGGGCGGAATCACACAAGGCCTTGACTTCATCAATCGAGTAAACGGTTCCGGCCTCGGTGGCCTGGGTCAGGCTCAGGGCAGAGGCCTCGTAACTGTGGACGCCGTGGCCTATCAGGGCATGAAAGGCCTGCTTCCACGGAAGCGGCGTTCAATTTTCCATCTTTTCCTTCCAGGGGAACCAGCCTCAAACCGTTACCAAAAAACTCGGGCGCACCGCTTTCATCGGCATAAATGTGTGCGTCGTTGTGACAGAAGACACTGCCCCAGGGTGGGGTGACGGCCGCCAGCGCAATCGAATTGGCCACTGTTCCGGTAGAAACCGGCATCACGATGGCATCGGTGCGGAACAGTTCGGAGAACGCCGTGTTCAATTGCCCGGACCAGTCATCATCGGCATATGCCCAGGCGGTGCCGTGATTGGCCTCGAGCATGGCTTCCATGATGGCGGTTGCGACGGGGGTCTCGTTGTCGCTACGGAAATTTGCTGTCATTTGTTTTCCAAAACGGTGGTTTCTCAATCCAGACGTGGATTATATGCAGGCTAACCCGAACATTACACCCTTGTCGCTACTGGCAGGTGAAGCTAAGCACTGGGATAATGCGCCGCGATGGGCAACGCGACAAAACATTCCAAAATTCTCGACCAGATTGCAGGCTTGCTGGGTGGCATCATGCAGGCCGATGCGGCCTGGTGTGGGCGCCGTATCAGGCTTGGCCAGGCAGCACCTCAAGGCAGGGAAACCCATTGATGACTTGCTGGAATCGCTGATTGATCGATGTACTTCATCCGCGCAGGTATGCCAGAAACGTAAACAGAGAATGCCGGTACCCGACTATGACACGGTGTTACCGATCGTTGACCGGCGCGAAGACATCATCGAAGCGATAAAGAAACACCAGGTGGTGGTGATTTCCGGTGAAACCGGTTCCGGTAAAACCACGCAAATTCCGAAAATGTGTATGCAGGCGGGCCGAGGCGTGCGTGGCCTGATCGGCTGTACCCAACCACGCCGGATCGCAGCACAGGCAATGGCGGACAGGGTGGCTGAGGAACTGAATACCAGCCTGGGTGACGTGGTGGGTTACCAGGTGCGTTTCCGCGAGAAGCTGAACCGGAATGGTGTCGTCAAGTTCATGACCGATGGCATTTTGTTGGCGGAAACCACCCACGACCGCAACCTGAATGCCTACGACACCATCATCATTGACGAGGCCCACGAGCGCAGCCTGAACATTGATTTCCTGATCGGTTACCTGAAGCAGTTGCAGAACCGGCGCCCTGATTTGCGCATCATCATTACATCCGCAACGATCGATACGGAGAAATTTGCCCGGCACTTTGACGAAGCCCCCGTCATCGAGGTTTCAGGCCGTGGCTACCCGGTGGATGTGGAATACCAGCCACTCGATGAGGACGGGGAAAACGGGCAAAACGCCGAGCCGGTGAAAAGCCGGGACTTGTACGAGGGCGTTGCAAAAGCGGTACGGCGGCTGAGCCGGATCGACGGGCGCGGGGATATCCTGGTGTTTTTCTCCGGGGAACGTGAAATCCAGGAGGCCGGTGATTATCTCAACAGGAAGAACTTCAGCCACACGGAAATATTGCCCCTGTATGCACGCCTACCGGTTGCTGAACAACGCCGTGTATTTCATCCGGGTCCCGCGCGACGCATTATCCTGAGTACCAACGTTGCCGAAACGTCACTGACCGTGCCACGTATCCGCTTCGTGATCGATACCGGTTTTGCGCGGATCAGCCGTTATTCACATCGCAGCCGGGTCCAGCGTCTGCCGATCGAAGCAATATCACAGGCCTCGGCCAACCAGAGATTGGGACGCTGTGGCCGGCTGGGTCCCGGCACCTGTATCCGTTTGTACAGTGAAGCCGATTTCGACTTGAGACCGGAATTTACCGAGCCGGAAATCCTGCGCACCTCCCTGGCCTCGGTGATCCTGCGCATGCTGACCATGGACCTCGGCGCGATCGAGGAATTTCCATTCCTGGACCCGCCGGCTCCGCGCATGATCAACGATGCTTACCACCTGTTGTTCGAGCTCGGTGCGTTGGATGAAAAGCGCCGGCCAACAAAACTCGGACGGCAACTGGCGCGCTGGCCGCTGGATGTGCGAATTGCGCGTATGCTCATCGAGGGCTCAAGGAAGCATTGCCTGCATGAATTGATCGTGCTGGCCTCGGCCCTGACGATCCAGGACCCAAGGGAACGGCCATTGGATGCGGTTGCGGCAGCCGACGAGGCGCATGGCCGGTTTGCCGAGGATAACTCGGACTTCATGGCGTTTTTGAAGTTGTGGGATTACCTGAAACAGCAACGCAAGGAAAAATCTTCCAGCCAGTTCCGCAAGATGTGCAAGCGGGAGTTTTTGAATTGGACACGCATCAACGAGTGGTTCGACCTCAACCGCCAGTTTTATGAGCAGGCGCGGGAGGAAAAACTGACATTTAATCGTGAGCCGGGCACCTTCGAGCAAATCCACCAGGCCCTGCTGGCGGGCCTGTTGAGCCATGTCGGAAACAAGAATCCCGAAGACAGTGGTTATACCGGACCCAGGTCAAGGGCTTTCCACATCTTTCCGGGCTCCGGTCTTTTTGGCAGGCACCCGCAATGGCTGATGGCTGCCGAGATCGTGGAAACCAGCAAGACCTATGCCCGGATCAATGCCGTCATAAAACCTGAATGGATAGAAGCCGCTGCAACACACGTGCTGAAACACCAGTATTTTGATCCCCACTGGTCACGCAGGCAGGGCAGGGTGATGGCCTGGGAGCAGGTAAGTCTGTTTGGTCTCGTGATCGTTGAAAAACGACGGGTCAGCTACACAAAGATTAACCCCGAGGAGGCCCGGCGGATTTTCATCACGGGTGCGTTGGTCAGGGGTGAGCTGAATACAGGTGCGGGATTTCTAAAGAACAACCAGCAGGTCAGGGAAGATATTGAAGAACTGGAGCATAAGCGCAGAAAGCACGATGTGATGGCTGATGAATCTGCGTTGTTCGATTTTTTTGATGCCCGTGTCCCTCCTGATGTCTGTGACAGCATAGGTTTTGAAAAATGGCTGAAACAGTTGGGCGAAGCAGGCCGGCAGAAACTCTACCTGAGCCATGATGTGTTGATGAGGGAGGAGGCCGGTGAAGCGCCGGGTGAGTTGTACCCGGACTCACTGGAAGTCGGTGTACAGAGACTCCCGTTGTCATATGTATTCAAACCCGGTGACGCGGCCGATGGCGTGACCGTCACGGTACCGTTGGAACGACTCAATACGCTAATCGAGGGTCAACTGCAGTGGCTGGTGCCCGGTTTGTTACGTGACAAGGTCGTTGCCTTGATCAAGAACCTGCCAAAGCCGCAACGCAGGGCGCTCACCCCGGTTCCGCAGTTTGCAGATGCCGCGCTGGAGCGCCTGGAGTACGCGCCACAGACACCGTTGTTACCGTCATTGGCTGATGCCCTGAACGCCATGACAGGTCTCGACATCGAACCCAGCGCATTCGATGAAAACCTGTTGCCGGACTACCTGCGGTTCCGGGTGGAAGTGGTTGACGAACACGGACAGTGCATCGCGGCAAACCGCGACCTGCCGGAATTACAGGATCAATTCGGGCAACAGGCCCAGCGGCGTTTCATGGATCAACTCGGTGGTGATTACCAGCGTGATAACGAAACGGATTGGGTATTCGGCGATCTGCCCCGCTCGATCCTGGCCGGGGATGAAAGTGACCAGGAAACCCAGGCATGGCCGGCCATTATTGACCAAAGTGAAGCAGTGGGCTTGCGCCTGTTCGATACTGCGGGGGAAGCGTCACTGGAGCACCATCACGGTGTGTTGCGTTTGTTGGCAATCAAGCTCGGCAGCAAGATGCGCAACCAACGCAAACAACACGGCTTGAGCGCAAAGAGCCTGTTGGCGTGGAGTGTCGCGGGTTCGTCTGAGATCCTGCTGGATCACCTGGTGGAAAGCAGCCTGGCGTTGGTGGCCGGTGACCGTCCGGTACAGCGTTCGCGACGAAGCCGCTTTCAATACCTTGTTGGCGGATGTGCGTGCAGAGCTTGGTATCGCTTTCCGCCGCCAGGCGGCTTTCCTGGATGAGACGCTGGGTCTGTGGGGTGAAATTAACGGTACACTGGATGAGAACTACTTCAAGCTTCGCCCGGATGTTTTCAACGATATGCGTAGCCAGCTCGATGACATGATTTACGAGGGATTCCTCGGTGAATTGGCACCGGCAAGACTGGCACATTATCCGCGCTACCTGGAAGCCATGCGTATACGTTTGCAGAGCGTGGAGCAGGACCCACAACGGGATGCCTCGCGGATGCAGGAAGTCGAACCGTTTTGGCACCAGTACCTGGCATTGCTCGAAGAAGGCCGGGATTACGATGATGCCATGGATGAGTTCCGCTGGCTGATCGAGGAATTCCGGGTTTCGCTGTTTGCCCAGCAACTCGGCATCCCGGTCAAGGTCTCTGTCCAGCGCCTGCAAAAAGCCAGGCAGAGGATTACGTAAATGCATGTCGTCCGGCACTGGCAGCAATCGGGTTTTACTTGCAATATAACGAATTAACACCACATATTTCCCTCATGAACATCCACAGTAACAGGGCCCTGAAAACTTGGTTGAGCGAATACCACGATTCGGTGGGTGGGGCCGCTGATGAGTGCCTGCAGCTGTATGACAGCCTACGGCAGTGTGAGCGGGCAGACAGCAAAAACCTGTCGCAGATGCACGAGTTGTTGGATGTGTTGTCCGACCTGTCACCGGATCCGCACACGGTCGGTTGCGCAATGCTGTTTGTCGCATCCGAGTGGGGCGAGGACCTGCAATCCATCCGTGCCGGTTTATCCGCTGAGGTGAATGAGCAGCTCGACCAGCTTCTGTACCTGATTGAACTGGAGACCGAGCACCTGCCTGCCAGTACCAGCCACAGTGCTGAGGGCTTGCGGCGCATGTTGTTGGCACTGGTCAATGACGTGCGCGTGGTGTTGATCGCGCTGGCATGGCAATTGGTCAAGTTACGCCAGGTGAGAAGCAGCAGTCCCGATGCAGTCTCGCTGGCCAGGGAGGCGATGCTGGTCCACGCACCCCTGGCTAACCGTCTGGGTGTGTGGCAGCTCAAATGGGAACTGGAAGACCTGGCTTTCCGTTTTGATCAGCCCCAGGATTACCAGCGTGTTGCAAAGCTCGTGGCTGAGCGCCGTGCCGATCGTGAAAAATATATTCTTGCATTCATGGACAAGCTGGAAACTGCGATTCATGACGCGGGTATCAAGGGTGAAGTCAAGGGGCGTCCCAAGCACATTTACAGCATCTGGAAGAAGATGCAGCGCAAGGGTCTCGACTTCCATGAGTTGTTCGATGTCAGGGCGGTGCGTGTGCTGGTGGATGATGTGCCGGGCTGCTACAGCGTTTTAGGCTTGGTGCACACACTGTGGCAACCGATACCGGGTGAGTTTGATGATTACATCACGATGCCCAAGGGCAACAATTACCAGTCTTTGCACACCGCCGTTATCGGTCCGCAAGGCAAGGTCGTAGAAGTCCAGATTCGAACCTACGAAATGAACGAACACGCGGAACTCGGCGTGGCGTCGCACTGGCGCTACAAGGAAGGCGGTCCGAATGACCCGGCGTTCGACAACAAGATTGCCGTCATGCGGCAATTGCTGGAATCCGGTGAGGACAAACTGGATGATGAAAGCCTGCTGGAGAGTTTCAAAACAGCGGCCAGCGAAGACCGTATATATGTACTGACTCCCACGGGTCAGGTAGTTGACCTCACTTTGGGTGCAACGGTGCTCGATTTTGCATATCACATCCACACCGAGGTCGGACATCGTTGCCAGGGCGCCAAGGTCAATGGGCGTATCGTGCCGTTGACATATCACCTGAACACGGGTGACCGGGTGGAAATCCTGACCGGCAAGCATGCCAAGCCCAGCCGGGACTGGCTGAATCCGCACCTTGGTTACATCCGCGGTGGCCGGGCCAGGTCCAAGGTGCGCCAGTGGTTCCGGCGTGAAAGCCACGAGGAAAACCTGGCACAGGGCAAGGAACTGGTCGAGGCGAATTTGAAACGGCTTGGTCTTGTACCTGCTGACCTGGAAACGGTACCCGAACGGTTCAACTTCAACTCGGTCAATGACCTGTACGCTGCCGTCGGCAATGGTGACTTGACGGTCAGCCAGATCGTGCACGCGGTCGAACGGCACAAGGTCAAGGATGTCGAATTGACCGCAGAAGACCTGGTAACACGCCCGCCCAAGCGCCGCCGCACACAGGAAGTGGAACAGAGTGGCGATGTGACCATCGAGGGTGTTGGTAACCTGATGACTACCATGGCCCGGTGTTGTCAGCCGGTGCCGGGCGACCCGGTGCGTGGTTACATCACAAGGGGACGGGGTGTCACGATTCACCGCGAGGATTGTCCAAACGTGTTGCGCTGGTTGAGGGAGGACAATCCCCGCCTGCTGCAGGTTCACTGGCGCAGGCAGGTGGACTCCGGTTACCGGGTCAACCTGCTGCTCAGCGCGTACAACCGGCGTGAATTGATCAAGGACATATCAGCGATGATGGCTGCTTGCGATGTTTCGGTTACCGATATCAACAGCAAGCTGGATGAGGTGACAGAGGAGGTCCATATCCGTCTGCAGGTCTCCGTGAAAGACTACCAGCAACTCAGCGATCTGCTGAGCCGCCTGGGCTCGATACCCAATGTGTTTGAAGCCCGCAGGCTCAGGGAAACGACTTAACCGTCGAACGAGGCAAAGAGATCGATCAGGTTCTTGCGTGCAGCCGCCACGGAAAAATGTTCCTCGACATTCCTGACAGAGGCATCGGACAAGCTGTTCCACAGCGCCTCGTCCTGGTACAGCCTGATGATTTCACCGGCGAATGATTCCGCATCGTCTGCAAGCAGATACTCCCTTTCGTGTTCACCCAAAAGGCCTTCTGCCGCCGCCGGAGTGACTACCATGGGCTGTCCGTGCGCCATGCTCATGTTGACCTTGCCCTTGACGCCTGCGCCATAGCGCAACGGTGCAACGGCCAGCCGGCATCCGTTCAAAAACGGCTCCAGGGACTCGACAAAGCCGTGGAAAACGACCCCGTCACCTTCCAGTTTACGGATGTGTTCCGGTGCTTTGCTGCCAATCAGGTGGAATTGCATTTCCGGCAATTGTTCATGGACCAATGGCCAGATGTCACTTACAAACCATTTGGCTGCATCGATGTTGGGTGGGTGTTGGTAACCACCGATAAAACAGATGTCCTTTCTGTCTGGGAATTCCCCGTTCCTGCCCGGTACATGGTGAATATTGGAAAGTACGTGAACGCTCGCGTCTGGCGCGTCGTCGGCCAGGATGGTTTTCTCAGCCGCACTGACGACCAGTGTCGCATCTGCCGCCTTGATGACATTCAATTCCGATCGGCGTGTCTGTTTGGCTGCGATCTTCAGTGACACGCTGTTCTCGAGTTCGGCCAGGCGCCGTTCCCGAAGGTAGTGCAGGTCAACCGTATCAAAAATGAAGCGTGCATTGGGACAGTAGCGCTTGAGCATCAGCATGTAGTTGGCTGCCACGTAATGCCGGCTGATAAATACATAGTTGAATTCATGACCACGGCTGCGGAAGAATTCGCTCAATGACTCCAGCCACGGCTTGTACAAGACTTCGATACCGGCTTTTTGCAGGTCGCGTGTGTAGTGTCCTGCATAAGCACGGTTGTCAGCGAAAAAGGTCACGGCGTAACCCAGTTCCCGGCAAATTTGCATCAGGTTGGTCAGGCGAACACTGCCCGAGCTCTGGTCAGGTTCAGGCGTGTGTGCATCGATAAACAGTATCTGGCCACAATTTCGGTGATTGACTGGCCTTGCGGATGTCCGGCTTGTAATGAGGGTCGGGTACCGGTTGCGGCTGTCGTTCAAGCTCGCTTCGCCAGCGCTCCAGGAACTTCTCCTGGTTGATCAACTGATACCGCTTGGTGCCACTCGAAGTGTCGGTGCCGGAGGTTGCGCCCTCAAAGTGAATGACGGTTGAACAGGGCTGGACCATGACTTTATAACCGGCTTCACGCACCCTGAAAGCCAGGTCGGTATCTTCGTAATAAGCTGGAGAGTAACGTTCGTCCAGTGCCCCCAACTCATGGAAAAGGCTGGTCTTGAGCATGATACAGGCGCCCGAGCAATAATCGGCTTCGCGCAGGTATTTATACTCAGGGCTTTCGGGGTCATCACCACGGCCGTAATTCCAGCCCGAGGCGTCATTGAAAATCATACCGCCGGCTTCCTGCAGCTTGCCGTCCGGGTACACCAGCCGGGATCCAACCAGGCCGGCTTTGGGCTCCAGTGCAAATGTATGGATGAGCTCATCGAGCCAGCCATCGGTAACCTCGGTGTCGTTGTTCAGCAGGACCAGGAACTCTCCGCGCGCATGTTCAGCTCCGCGGTTACAGCTGCCCACAAAACCCTGGTTCTGTTCATTTCTGAAATACGTGATGCCTTCAACCTGCGCCAACATTTCCGCCGTTTCATCACTTGACTGATCGTCAACAACGATGACTTCAAAGGAATAATTACATTTGGCCTTGAGCAGGCTGGCCAGGCAGGTTGCCGTGTAAGCCCACTGGTTAAAAACCGGGATGATGATACTGGCGTCCGGTTGTTCAGGGCACTCGAACGGCCCCGGAATAAGCTTCGGCTCCTGCATATCTTGACCATGCACTTGTGTGGCAGGGTCCGGTATGGTGTTCCCTGCTGCGTCTGCATGGTCTGTTGTAATAGCTGCTTGCCGGGTTCCCGGGGCAAATTCAGTCCCATTATTCGGAGCAAAATCTGTTGGGCCAGCTTGCATTCGTCGCAGGGTTCCGGTGAAACCCTGGGTGCCCAGTGTGCGAACCAGGCTCGACAGCAGCCAGGGCCAGCGCAATGGATTCCAGGCACGTGCCAGCATGAAATTTTTCGCCACGCGCCGTGTAACCCGCAATGGAAGGGTGATTTTCCACGATATGCTTTGCAGAACCAATTCCAGCCGGCCGGCAATGACTTGATAATCTGATTGGAGTTGCCCCAGTTGTCGGGACTTGTCCTCTAAGTTCGGATTGAATGCCCTGCAACTCGGAGCGTGTGTGCTGTAGTTCACCGTATGTTTCATGCAGCCTTTTCTGAAACATATTGACTTCAATTTCCAGGTGTTCTACCCACAGCGCGCGGCTCTTCCGTTCCTGCTCCAGGTCCTGGCTGAGTTGCAATGCCCATGCCGCCTTGGCTTCGAACTCGCCTCTTAAGCGTTCGGCTTCTTTTTCCCAGGCGCGCTTGCTTTTCCGCTCCTGCTTTGCCCAATTGGCAATTTGATCGATCTCAATCGCCAGTTTTTTCTGTTTTTCACAGGCTTTGCGTAGTTCTGTTTCGGTAAAAGTGTGCTGGTACTCGGCTGCTGCCCGCTGTACCTGTGATAATTCGGCTTCAACGGGCCTGAATGGCTGCACCTGTTTTTTTGGAGGGCAACAGCGGTTGTATGCGCTGACCATGTCACGTGGTGATTCTTCCTCTATGGAGGACAAATTCTGGCGCACTGATTTGACCTGGTCGGGCTCCTGGCATAGCGCAACGACCTGTTTGATCAGCGATTCAGCGTCTGCATCGACCAACCAGCCGGTTTCATCGTGCACGATCCGGCCTGGAAAACTCCCCAGGCGGGTCGCAATGGCAGGTATGCCTGCTTGCCGCAGTTCTGACAAGCGTGTAGCTGAATGTCTCGGGCACCACCGATAAAAGTGCCGCAAAATCGGGACCGATCGTGCTTAGAAGGGCACCCAGTCCTTCGCGATCGTATTCAGGTATCACGTCAACACCGGGAACTCCAAAAAATCCCTCACCGGGCTTGCCTGTCCCCAGCAGGTAAACCTGCACATACTTGGCCAGTGCCGGAATTGCGCTTTGCAACAATTTTGCACCCTTGCCCTGCTGCATGCGTCCCAGTATGACCATGCGCAAGCGATGGTCATCACGTGGCTTGGGCTGGACCGGCCGCAAATTTTCCAAGGCCGGGAAACCGTGGGGAATGACCGTGCTTTCCAGTTCGGCAAATGCGGGTTCGAGCCGGTTTTGCAGGTCGAGCACCCATTGGCCCGGTGCGGCAACTTTGATATCAAACTCTTTAATCGCCTGCAGGTAGTGAGTGCTTATACCGGGACCAGGCGTGCCCGTCCATGTCCACAAAATTCCGGCTTTTGCTGTGCTCTGACAGGGCCTTGTCAAGGTTTACCGGTTTCCCCTCAGACAAATAAGGTTGCGGGTCCACACCCAGCAAGGGCCAGATGGGGAAGTGATCATGCAGTACCTGCACGGTTGGCAACCCGGTACGCAAGGCATCAAGGCTATGCCCGATCAGCGAAGAAACAATCACCCTGCCAATTTCAAACCGCTTGCAGATATCTGACAGGATTGTCTTAACGGCAGCATCGGTGCTCGCAATTGACCCGATCGGTGGCTGCAGCCACCAACTCGCGATGGGGCAGCGCAACTCGATTCCTGCATACAGTGACAGTTTTTGTCCGAAGGCCTGGTTTGACGTGGCGTGTTCGGAACGCAACTGGTAATGCCGGTGGCCGTCATCGGCCTGGATAAAGGACTCTATCCACTGGGCGACACCGCCACCCCAGCTGTGGGTAATATGCAGCGTTGCCGGCTTCCCTGGAGCCGGGATTGGCGGGTGGTCGATACCCGCATCCATCCAGGCCTGAAGCCGGGCGCTCAATTCGCCGAAGGGCGGTGGGTACAGGGATTCGTAAGATTTTAAATCCAGTTTCGCAAAAACCCGGGAATCCGGATCGTGTAATGAACAGATGATCGGGCGCCAGCAGTTTGATACCCGTTCGGGACATTTGTTGCAGCAGGGGGATCTCATCTGATGTTGAAGCCAGGCGCTCGACGGCCTCGCTCGTAAGATAGGCAAGATGATCAGGCCATCATTGAGGCTATGCAGGTGCCCCGGCGCGAGCAGGTTGACCATGCCACTAAAATCAAATTCAGCATTCCTGGCTGGCGCTTGCAAGCCGGCGAACGGGTTTACCAGTGCGTCAGCATTGGACAATGGCACCAACACGGAGGCTGATCCGGTTTGTTGCGCCAGTTCGGTGAACTCACTGAGCAGCGAGCGTGATGGCTGCAGCCCCGCGCGCAAAAATATAACCGGTCTGCCGGGGTGCTCGCGGTGCAATTCGGCAAGCAATGATACCGGTTGGTCGTAGCCATGCGTGGTCTGCCTGGCGCCGTCCGTTGCCAGGTGGGTATATAACGGCAGGTCCAATTCCAAAAGCGCCTGTACCTGGCCGCTGGTGACCGGGGAATGACCCTTTGCATGCACGTAAATGACGGGCTTTATTGAAGATTTCTTGGGCGCTTTCTTTTTCGTCATCTTGTTTGCCACAAAACTGGATGTTTGCCTTGGTGGACTCCGCCCATGTAGTCAATGATGAATTTTGCCTGGCTTCAGGATTATACCAAGACAAATCGCAGCCATTATGGATAATGATCAGGATGATGTCATCCGGCACACAGAAATCGGTAAGCGATGGTCCGTAAAGTAAAAAAAGCCAAGCCGAAAAAACGAAAATCAACGGCCAGGAAAACCGCCCGCAAGAAACCGGGCTTGCTGAGGCGTTTGTCGCGCCTGGTGGTAGTGCTGGTGGGCATTGCCATTGGCCTTGGTGTGCCCTGGGTCATCTGGCTGGACGTGCAGGTGCGGGATGAATTTGAAGGCCGCAAGTGGGATGTGCCCAGCCGTGTCTATGCCCGGCCGCTGAGCTTGTACGCCGGCCAGCAGTTATCCAGGGACGCCCTGTTGCTCGAACTCAAAGCGGCAGGCTATCGCCAGGCGCAACAGGCGATGGAACCCGGCAGTTTTCCACCCGGGGCAGTGATTTTGAAATCAACAGGCGTGGTTTTGTGTTTGATGACGGACCGCAATCCGCGCACGCGTTTTAGTTTGCGCTCGGCAATGATGGCGTCAACCACTCTGCGTTCGTCATCAGGCGGCGGTGATCCGGGCCTGGTGCGCCTGGATCCGGCAGAGATCGCATCCATCTATCCGCTGCACGATGAAGACCGCACACTGGTGGCTTTAGAGGATGTACCCGAGTTGCTGCGTCACCGGTTTGCAGGCCGTGGAAGACCGGCAATTCAAGCACCACCATGGTGTGGCCTTGCGTGGCATTGCACGTGCGCTGGTGGCCAACATCAAGGCTGGCCGGGCAGTGCAGGGCGGCAGCACGCTGACCCAGCAACTGGTCAAGAATTATTTCCTCAGCAATGAACGCACCCTGGCGCGCAAGATCAACGAAGCCATCATGGCTGTTTTGCTCGAGTTGCATTATGAAAAAGCGGAAATTCTCGAAGCCTATATCAACGAGATGTTTCTGGGTCAGCAGGGTAAACATGCCATCCATGGTTTTGGCCGCGCCAGTGAATTCTATTTTGACCGTCCGCTTCAGGATCTTGAGCCACAGCAAATTGCGCTGTTGGTGGGCATGGTGCGCGGCGCATCCTTTTACAACCCGAGACGAAATCCGCAGCGCGCACTGCAGAGGCGGGACCAGGTGCTGGATATTTTTGGCACAACCGGCCTGATGGGCGCCGCTGAGCTTGAAAAAGCCAAGTCCAGCCCCCTGGGTGTAACCGCTCAGCCGCGCTCCGGCAGCAGCCTTTACCCGGCTTTCCTTGACCTGGTGCGCAGGCAGCTGAGACGTGATTACCGCGCCGAGGACTTGAGTAACGAAGGACTGAAGATATTCACCACGTTGGCGCCATCTGACCAGGAATATGCACAGCAGGCCGTGAGCAAGGGTCTGCTTGACCTGCAACAACGGGGATTGCCACAAGACCTGCAGGCAGCGTTGGTGCTTGCCGATGTAAGCTCTGGCGAGGTCAGGGCCCTGGTGGGGGACCGGGTATCGCAGCGCAGTGGTTTTAACCGGGCGCTGGATGCACGCAGGCAAATTGGTTCTGTCATCAAACCCCTGGTGTACCTGGCGGCGCTTGAACACAGTGGAGATTACAACCTGCTTACACCGGTGATGGATGAACCGGTATCCTTACGTCAACCGGACGGTAGCCTGTGGTCGCCGGCTAACTATGACAAGAAATCCCACGGTGAGTTACCGCTGATGGATGCGCTGGTCAACTCGTATAACCAGGCCACCGTGAAGGTGGGGCTCAATGTCGGTGTTGCGAATATCATACGTAAAATCAAGCAACTGGGCGTAGAGGCCGATGTGCCTCCTGTACCGGCAACCCTGCTTGGCGCGGTTGAGTTGACACCCATCGAGGTCACGCAGATCTTCCAGTCACTTGCCGCCGGTGGTTACAGCTCACCCCTGCGTTCCGTCACGGCAGTACTGACACCGCACGGGTGAGCTGCTCAGTCGTTACCCCTTGCGGTTGATGCCGCTGGAGAACCGGGAGGCCGTTGCCGTGCTGAACTTTGCGCTGACGCGAGTGGTGGAAGATGGCACCGCGAAGAATCTTCACGGCTTACTTGGCAATGACACGATGATTGCCGGAAAAACCGGCACCACCAATGAACGGCGTGACAGTTGGTTTGTCGGATATACTCGTAACCGCGTGGCAGTGTCCTGGGTCGGGCTCGATGACAATCGGCCGGCCGGTGTAACCGGCAGCAATGCAGCAATGCGGGTGTGGGCCGGCTTGTTCAGGCAGTTGCCCATCGAGGCCGTTGACCTGGGCATGCCCGATGGCGCGGGTTACCTGTGGGTGAACAAGCAACAACGGGCGTTGACTGACCCGGACTGTCCCGGTGCGGTGCAGATACCGTTTATCAGTGGCACGGAACCGGATCAGCGCACACGTTGTATGAAGAAGAAACAGGACAAGGACAAGAAATCCTTATGGAGAAAGTGGTTTGAAGACAAAGATTAGCTTGGCAGGCGCGTTAGTGTTATTGCTGTTGACCTCGTGCAGCAGCATGTCACCGGCGCCTGTCGAAGACCGTGAAGTTACCACCCGGGTCCGGGCCCCCGCCAGCCAGGATAGTGCCGGTGTACAGGTCTATTCCCTGCAAAACCCCGCGGTGAAACAGTTGACCGCCCAGGCCAGGGATGCGGAGCGCGCAGGTGACCTGGACCAGGCCGGCAGCTACCTCGAGAGGGCCTTGCGTATCCAGCCGCGTGACCCGCAATTACTGCAGCACATGGCGGAGATCAAGTTGCAGGAACAGGATTATCAGCAGGCATTAAGCTTTGCCACCCGGTCCTATGATACCGGCCCGAGGGTCGGGGAAATTTGCAGCAGGAACTGGCGCACCATCAGCGTCGCCAGGGAGCACCTCGACGATGCCAAAGGGGCCATTGATGCAGAAGAGCGGGCTGGGGAGTGCATGAATACGCGGCCAAAAGGGCTTTGAGCAAGGGCAGTGTCAACATCAAAAAGGGATAGCGTCCAATTACTGGGTGCCGGTGGGCCGTTTGAATCGGTATTGCCGGGGTTTGCACCACGCCAGGAGCAACTGCAACTGGCCGATGCCATCGAAAATACCATCACTGTCGGTGGCACGCTGGTTGCAGAGGCCGGAACCGGGATCGGCAAAACGCTTTCCTACCTGGTGCCGGTGCTCAAGGGCCGGGAACGCACGATCATCTCCACCGGCACCAAGACCCTCCAGGACCAGCTCTATTTCCGCGACCTGCCAATGGTCAAAAAGGCACTGGGCAGCACGCTGACAACGGCCTTGCTCAAAGGCAGGGGCAACTACCTGTGCCTGTACAGGATGGACCAGGCGCGGCGCGACGGCAGGCTGCCTTCCCGTGCATCGGTATCCGAACTCGAGGCCATCAAGCTGTGGGCGCCAGTTACCACGGACGGGGACCTGTCGATTTCGGCCGTGATCGCGGAAGACAGCGAATTGTGGCCATTTGTGACGTCCACGCCCGATAACTGTCTTGGTTCGGATTGTCCGGATTTCGAAGCCTGCTTTGTCGCCCGGGCCCGGCGCGAGGCCCAGGAGGCCGACGTGGTGGTGGTCAATCACCACCTGCTGTTTGCAGACATGGCCATCAAGCACGGTGGTTTTGGCGAGGTCTTGCCCGGGGCATCGGTGTTTATCGTTGACGAGGCACACCATGCACCGGAGACGGCCTCGCAGTTTTTCAGCGCCTCCTTGTCGCTCAGGCTGATTTCGGATTTGTGCCGTGACGTATTGTCCGAAGCATCAGAGACCAGTGGTGGAATTGCCACGGTCCGGGACGAGGTCGCACATTGCCGGCAGGTGATCAAGGAATTCCAGGCGACTTGCCACGACGAGTTGGAAGAACGCGGCACCTGGGATGACATGCTGGCAAGTTGTACGGTCAGGGACGCCTTGCAGGCACTGGACGGCGCCGTTACCGGATTGAAGCCGGTCATCGACGCACTACAGGGCAGTAGCCGTGGAATGGATGGCTGTGGGCAGCGGCTGGCCGAGATTCAGGCGCATTTTGATCACCTGGACAAACCGGTGGCTGATTCCGAGGTCCGCTGGTTTGAACGCCGCGGGCGTGGCTTCGCCATTCATACCACGCCGCTGGATATCTCGAGCCTGTTTTCCGGTTTCTGTGAACAGGTGGACGCGACCTGGGTGTTTACCTCGGCCACCTTGTCGGTCAACGGTGGTTTCGATCACTTCATCCGGACCATGGGCTTACAGGACGCCGATACCCTGAAACTGGATTCTCCGTTTGATTACCCCAACAATTCCCTGATGTGGTTACCGGAAGATCTGCCGGAGCCGCGCGAAGCTTCCTTCGTTCCGCGTCTGCTCGAGCAGGTTCAGCCGGTACTGGAAGCCAGCCGGGGGCGTGCGTTCATGTTGTTTACCTCGCACCGTGCGCTAAACAGGGCTGCAGAACTGCTGGACGGCGCGATCGATCACCCGCTGTTCGTGCAAGGCCAGATGCCCCGCAGCATGTTGCTCGAAGCCTTCCGCAAATCCGGAGACGGTATTCTGCTCGGTACGGCCAGTTTCTGGGGCGGGGTGGACGTGATGGGTGAGGCCCTGTCCCTGGTGATCATCGACAAGTTGCCGTTTGCACCGCCAAACGACCCGGTCATGGACGCGCGCAGCAAGCAGCTTCGGCAGCATGGCGGAAACCCGTTCATGGAGTTGTTTTTGCCGCAGGCTGTGATTACCCTCAAACAGGGTGCCGGCCGCCTGATACGTGATGTCAATGACCGTGGCGTGTTGGTGATATGTGATCGCAGGTTGACTTCCAAGGGCTATGGCAGCGTATTCCTTGAAAGTCTGCCACCCATGCAACAGACAACAGACCGGAACCGGGTCGTGGAGTTTTTTAAAAATGAATCTGCTGGCAATTGAAACCGCGACAGAAACCTGCTCCGTTGCCCTGGCCGTTGGCGGGGAAATCCGTGAACGCTACCAGCATGCACCGAGGAAACATGCGGAGTTGCTGCTGCCCTGGGTCCAGCAATTGATGGCGGAGGCGGGGCTGGACTTCAATGCCCTTGATGCCATTGCTTTCAGTCGTGGCCCGGGCAGTTTTACCAGTCTGCGTATCGGTATCGGGGTCGTACAGGGTCTGGCCTGGGCCTCCGATCGTCCGGTCATACCTGTGTCCAGCCTGGCAGCAACCGCGCAAACTGCGGCGGGTGAAGGGGTTGCTTCAGCACTGGTCGCGCTGGATGCGCGTAT
This sequence comes from uncultured Gammaproteobacteria bacterium, assembly GCA_963753105.1. GTDB lineage: Bacteria > Pseudomonadota > Gammaproteobacteria > Xanthomonadales > SZUA-36 > SZUA-36. Next base: position 229,836 of record CAVWBD010000002.1, on the reverse strand, counting down.
GAACGAGGTTTTCACCGGGGCATTTGCCGTCAACGAGCGTGGCATCATGACCCCGGTTAGTGAAGAATTGGTTTGCAGCCCCGATGATGTGCCGCCACCCACCCGGGCCGGGACGTTTGGCATCGGGATCGGCTTTGCACGTTACGAGGCGCTCGAACGACTGTCGGGACAGCTGGATGGAATCCGGTCCGACCTGTGGCCGCGGGCTTCAACGGTGATCAGCCTGGCGCAGGATTGGCTGCGTGACAATGAAGCCCTGCCTGCTGAGCAGGCGCAACCGGTTTACCTGCGTGACAATGTAGCAAAAAAATCGCGCTAGCTAGTTAAGCAGGCCACCTGCCAGCAAGCGCAATGCCAGGGCGATCAGGATCAGACCAAAAATCCGTTCCAGCCAGACGACATTTTCCTGTAATTTTCCCAGCCAGCGCGGATTTGAGAACGACCATGCGACGATCATGTACCAGCCCATGTCAATGAACAACGCAGTGGCTGCATAGGCCAGTTTTTCCAGCGTTGATGTTTCGCTGCCGATGACCTGGCTGAACAGGGCGATGAAAAAGACCGCAACCTTTGGGTTCAAGAACACCACCAGGAAGCCGTCACGCGCAGCACTCCCGGTCGTCGGCGGGTCCGCCAGCGTTGCATTGTCGTCAGCGCGTGCCCGCAGGCCCTTGATTCCGAGCCACACGAGGTAAGCCGCGCCCGCCCATTGCAGCGCCTGGAACAGGACGGGCGAGGCAGTGATCATGACCGCGATACCGGATATGCACAGCAAGGCGTAAAAACCGATACCCAGTCCGTGCGAGGCGGCTGCCACCAGGCCTGTTTTGCGTCCCCCGCTGAGGGTTTGTTTTAAAACAACGGCCAGTGATGGCCCGGGTGACATCGCCCCCAGCATGCAAATGGAAACCACGGTCAGCCATATCGCAATCGTCATGGTGTGCAGTTTGCCCCATCATCGGTTTCGATGCACCTGTTTGCCCAGCCTTGTGCAGGGTGTTTGGTGTTGGACCATGACCGGCCCGGCAAAGGCGAACGTCGGCGCAGCGATTAGAAATAGCTATTTTGCAGCCTGATTTGATAGAATTTGCGCCATTGTGCCGATTTGCCTGGTCTATTTTTCAGGTAATTGTGTAAAACCACGGCAAATTTACATTTAATTAACGATTTACAAATTCAAGTTTGCGAGAATGGCATTTGCCCGGTGGGGGCGGGAAGAATCCGGGCGTATGCAAATGACAGACCAACAGCCATAAGAATATTGAAAAAATACAGAGGCCCACTTGGTGGAAAACGAATTCTCATTCCTGCACAGACTGTACCTGAAGCCTCGCGGTGACGTGTTATGAACCCGACGCAGGTAAACCATGCCCTGGCCATCAAGGTTTCCGGTTATACCAACCTGGTGGACGTGCTTGAATACGCGGCCAGGGGTGAAACCGGGTTTAACTTTTACGACGGCCGTGGTCAGCTGAGTGCCGTCTTACCTTATTCAACACTGCGAGACGAGGCCAGGGTGCTGGCGCGGCGCCTGCTCGGTCTTGGTTGTAAACGCGGCGCCCGGGTCGGGATCATTGCTGAAACCGAGCCGGTATTTCACCGCTTTTTCTTCGCCTGCCAATATGCGGGTTTGATCCCCGTTGCCTTGCCCGCAGGTGTCCAGCTGGGCGCACACGGTGCCTATGTCAGCCAGGTTCGACGCATGCTGAAAAGCTGCGGCGCATCGGTGGTCGTCGCGCCGGACACGCATGCCAGTTTCATGGCGGAAGCCGTGCAAGGACTCGATCTGCTGATGGCTGGCATACAGGCGGATTTCGACGCACTACCCGAGGCGGACGTCGGGTTTGAACCCGCAGGTGGGCAGGACCCCGCCTATTTGCAATATACCTCCGGCAGTACGAGCTTCCCGAGGGGGGTTGAAATAACCCAGCAAACGGTTCTGAATAACCTGGCTGAGATCGCCCGTTTCGGGCTTAAACTGAATAGCGATGACCGTTTTGTCTCGTGGCTGCCCTTCTATCACGACATGGGCCTGGTCGGGTTTATCCTGGTGCCCTTGATTGCCCAGCGCTCCGTCGATTACCTGGGCTCGAGGACATTTGCCATGCGGCCGAGGTTATGGCTGAAACTGCTATCCGACAACGGGGGGACCATCTCTTCGGCACCGACCTTTGGTTATGCCCTGTGCGCCAGGCGTTTGAGGGCATCGGATATTGAAAATTACGACCTGAGCCGCTGGCGGGCAGCTTGCGTGGGCGCTGAACGGATCAACCCTGAACCTCTGCAGGAATTCGCCCAGATACTGGAACCCTGCGGTTTTGACGCGCGTGCTTTCGTGGCTTGCTATGGCATGGCGGAGTGCGTGTTGGCGACCAGTTTTGCGCCCCTGGAAAAGGGCCTGGACGTTGATGTGGTCGACAGGGAACTGATGGCCAGCACCGGTGAAGCGAGACCATCGGGCGGCGATGCACGGCCCACTTCGAGCTATGTTAACTGTGGCCAGCTGTTGCCGGGATTTGAGTTCAGGATACAGGACGATGACGGTAATGAGCTGGACAACCGGTTTTGCGGGCATATTTACCTGAAAGGACCCAGCGTCATGCGTGGATATTTCCGGGATGCGGAATCCACGGCGGCGGTTTTATCGCAAGACGGTTGGTTGAAAACCGGTGACATTGGATATCGTATTGATGACGAGTTGGTCCTTACCTCGCGCAGCAAAGACGTGATCATCATAAAGGGGCGGAATATCTGGCCCTATGATCTGGAAGTACTGGCCCAGCAGACAGGCGGCGTGAAACTGGGTGGTGTCGCGGCGTTTTCTATCCGGAACGCAGACGGACAGGAGCAGGCCGTGCTGGTGGTCGAGACCAGGGAGAAGGACCCGGTCAAGCGGAAGCATATCGTCGAAGAAGTCAGCCATTCCATCCACGCCCATTTCGGTATCAACGTGCTGATTGACCTGGCCCCTCGCGGCACGTTGCCAAGGACGTCTTCGGGTAAGCTTTCCCGGTCACAATCCAAGCAGGATTTTCACACGCGCAGGACCCTGGAAGGTGTTCAGCGGTCGGTGGTGAAAGTCGGCCATGCAATCCCAGCCTGACTTAGCGACGGCTAATTCAACGGTCTTTATTACTGGCGCAACCGGTTTCATCGGGCAAAACCTGGCCACGGGCCTGCTGGCACGGGGCCATCGGGTACGGGCGATGATTCGCCCAAACCTGGAATTTGATGAACGCGTGCCGCGTGGTTGTGAGCAAACCCCTGTTGATCTGGCCGATGTTGGCAAACTGACAGATATCGTTGCAGCATCCGATGCAGTCATTTATTGCGCAGGCAGCGTCAGGGGCCGAAGCGCCGGGGACTTTAGTGAGGCAAATATCAACGGTGTCAGCGCGGTGGTGCGTGCACTCGAAGAATCCGGCAATCCACCACCTTTGCTGCTGCTGTCATCACTGGCGGCCAGCCAGCCGCAACTGTCCGACTACGCCTGCAGCAAGTTCAAGGGTGAGCAGGTGTTATCAGGCCGCACGGAGCTACCCTGGACAATCCTGCGGCCACCAGCGGTTTACGGACCGGGTGATAAAGAAATGCTGCCACTGCTGAAATGGGCACGCCGTGGTTACGCTGTGCACCCGGGGCCACGTGAACAACGCCTGTCCCTGTTGCACGTCGATGACCTGGTCCGCGCAATCGGAGCATGGCTGGAAGAGCCGCAAAACTGTAATCACAAGACATTTGCCATCGATGACGGCACCCCGGGTGGTTATGACTGGGAGGACATTGCCCACGCGGTCAGCCAGCGGCGGGCCCACATGATCCCGATCCCGCGTTTCCTGCTGGATTTCTGCAGCAAGCATGAACCTTTTCATGTCATCGCTGTTCAGGTATTCACCGATGCTGACACCCGGCAAGGTGCGTGAGCTGGTGCACCCTGAGTGGCTGTGTGACAACCGGGCTTTTACCGCTGCAACCGGCTGGCAGCCAAGCTTGGATTTGAATCATGGCTCACAAAGCCTGTTCAGCGTTTAGCTTAAACACTGCACACGTCGGAACATGTTTCAATAATCAATTGGGATCGGGTGGCGGTAACCGGGACCGTCATTCGTCGGGAACGAATGAACGAGCGCCCATGGATGGCCTGAGCGTGTCCCGGGTACCGCTACCGATGCCCGACAGTGCTCAGGAGTATTACTGGTCCGACGGGTGCAATGATAAGAACAGTTAGCGCACCTTTTCCCATCCTGCGCTACAATTCTCAATCCTGTACGGTCATGATCCAGCCACAGATGGGTGGAGGTTTGTTTGAAACAAGAAACTGAAAAAACTGGCGCCAGGCTGGCCACAATCCTGACGGAATACCTGGCCAATAATTGGACGGACTCGCCATCAAGCGGGCGTGCGATCAGTTCTCAAACCAACATGGTGACAGAGCTTCAGCTGGACTCCTTCCAGGTGATGGAATTCATGCTGGAAGTGGAAGATCATTTCGATGTCGCAATCGATCTCGAAAGCCTGGCGGACATCCAGACGATAGGGGACCTGGCAAACGTGGTCATCGCAGCACAGGGCGATCGATGAAATCATTGCTGGACAAATTCACGGCGGTTGAGCATCTCAAATCAGGGCTGGAGCTTGCGGGTAGAAATCCAACCGACCTGGTGTTCGACACGCTTAATTCCGCCACCGAGGGTGTGCTCGACGGTTGTGCCACCATACTCGCCGGCACCAATAATTATCTCGGCCTGACTTTTGATCCCGCTTGTATCAAGGCCGGGATCGAGGCCCTGAATGCAGGGGGTACTGGTACCACGGGTTCACGCATGGCCAATGGCAGTTACGCACTCCACGGTGCACTCGAAACCGAGCTGGCCGATTTCTTCCAGTGTCCGAATGCAATGGTATTTTCCACCGGCTACGCTGCCAATCTCGGTGTACTGACTGCCTTGCTGGGCAAGGATGATGCCGTTTTACTGGACTCGGACGCACATGCGAGCCTGTACGATGGTTGCCGCATGAGCGGCGCCGATATCTTCCGCTTCAAGCACAACGACGTGCATAGCCTGGAGCGCCGCCTGGAACGGCTCAAGGACCGTGCTGAGCGTTGCCTGATCGTCGTTGAGGGCATGTACAGCGTGCTGGGCGATTGTGCGCCATTGGCGGAGATCGTGGCATTGAAGGAACGCTATGGCGCCAGGTTGCTGGTGGATGAGGCTCATTCGCTGGGTGTATACGGTGAACGGGGCCGTGGCGTGGCAGAAGCCGCTGGTGTATTGCCCCGGGTGGATTTTATCGTTGGCACGTTCAGCAAAAGCCTGGGGGCAATGGGTGGTTTCTGTGTTAGCGGGCACGACGTGTTGGGCCTGTTCCGTTATGTGTCCCGCCCGTTCATGTTCACCGCATCACCAAGCCCGTCCGTGATGGCCACGACCCGCGAAGCCTTGCACCAGTTACGAACCCGTCCGGAGCTGAAAAAAACACTGTGGGCGAATGCCAAACGTCTTTACCTTGCCTTGCAGAATCTGGGTTTTGAACTCGGGCCGGAAATCAGCCCGGTCATCGCCGTGCGTTGCAAGGACCGGGAATCGGCCTTGTCCGACTGGAACAGGCTTCTCAAGGCCGGTGTGTATGTCAACATGATGCTGCCCCCGGCAACACCGGGTGGCGCGAGTTTTCTGCGCTGCAGTGTCAGCGCGGCGCACACCGCTGAGCAGATCGATACGATCATCGAAAGGTTCGCAGGTTTGCGTCGCTAGCGCCGCATCAACCTGATCATCAACAGCAGGGTTAACAAGGCGCCGATACAGGCTGCAATACCCGGTCCCGGCAGGCCCATGATTGGCGCCAGCAGGTAGAACATCCCCAGGTAGACCACTACGCCGAGCAGGTGGATACGCAACACCGGGGCAACGCTGCCCATGGCATAGGCGGCGGCCCGTAACGGGGAGCCAGCCAGTTCAAATGTCGCTGCCAGCAGCATCAGGCTCAGCAAGGTTGCAGCCCCGGTGTACTCGGAACCGATCAGCCCCAGGACGGGTTCTGCCAGTGGAATGGACAGCACAACCAGCAACAGGCCGGCCCCGGCCGCCACTTTGACAGCGCGAAATCCCAGCTCGCTGAATCCACTGGTTCCGCTGTGCAGCATACGGGCCAGGTCGGGGAACATGACCTCGCGCAGCATCATGGCCGGTTTGCTCAGCACGCTCGAGAAGTCCCTTGCCAGCCGGAACATGCCGGCGGAGGCCGGTCCCAGCAGGTTACCGGCAAGCAGCACGGACAGGTGTTTTGGCAACAGGTCGATGTTGGTTTGCCAGTAGACGACGGCGATGAAATGACGGAACTCCTGCCTTGATCCCCGTGTTTCCCGCTGACCCACAGGCTCCGCCTGAACGGCTCTCCACAACCACCTGGCCGTTTGTTTCTTGTACTCGAGGTGACCGCGGATAAACAGCCAGCCGTTTTCAATCACGAAGGCGGCTGCCCAGATGGCGACAAAGGTCTGCATGCCGGCGTCCAGAATCCAGGCGATGGCCACGCCCGTGATCCGCACGGTTGGACCCACGGTATAAAAAACGCTCAAGGCATCAAAACGGTCGTACAGCCGCAGAATGCCGTTGGGTGTGTTGATCACGCTGCTCAGCATCACCAGGCTGTACAGACCCGCCAGCGAAATCATGTGCTGGTCCCAGTGCAGGAAGCTGCCTGCCATACCGGCCGCCACAATTCCTGCCAGCGTGGCGCCGAGGCCTGCAGCCAGGTCGATCCTGGTGGTGCGGGACAACAACCGTTTCAGCGCCGCATTGTCACCATTCTCATGCAGCGGGACACCAAAGCGGACGACCGCTTCATAGGTTCTGAAATTCAATATCCCGCGCACTGCCAACACGTAGGTGTGCAGCAGGATGACCAGGCCGAACTCGGTGGCGGAAAGCGCATTGGCCATCAGGGCCGTGGCCGACAGCGTCAGCAGTGCAGCGATACCACGTCCGCGCAGCACGACACCGAAGTTCTTTACCACACGTTTCGAGACGCTGGAACTCATTAGCGGAACGCCCCCTGCTTGCGCAATTTCCACAGTAACGGCCAGGCGAATATCAGCGGGTGTTTCAATTGCCTTGCGGTCGGTTCGATATACAGGCCGGAGTGACGCTCAATTTTCCACAACAGGTATTCCAGTGGATCAACGAAAGTAAAGGCAGCTTTGAGCAGGCGTAATACCGACAGTAATTTCCCCTGTAAACGGCGTGTTGCCCAGGTCGGTGCAGACATTTTCCTGGCGAATTGGCGGATCTGGTTGTGGTACGCGCCAGCCGGGTCTGCGCTTGAAAGCGTGGAGTAGGCCCGGGCAAAGTCTTGCGCAGCCCGGTCGTAGTGCGCCTGGTCAAATGCATATATGGATGTGCCGCGGTTTTTACTCTCGGTGCGTAATTCACAGGCATAGGTCAGCGAAAAGCCGTGTTTCCACAGCTCATCGCTGTTGAAGTGCTCACCCATGGCCGGCAGAACCTTTTTGATGAACGTGGTGGAAGCTGCCCGGAAGGCCGTGGCGAGTTCGGCCCGTATTGCCTCGTCACGCGCATACAAGATCTCGCAGGGCTGAGCGAAACGCGCCCAGAAATAGGAGTGAAAATCGCTTCTGACGGCTCGACAGAAACGGGCCAGGGTCAGCAGGGCAACCTTGCCCCGCAGTTCAAAACCACCACCGGCCGGGTCCGGCGGCTGGCAGACGTGGTAAACATTCGGTGGCAGCAGCCTGCACAACCAGCCCTGCCACGCCGAATCGAGTGTGCGGTAGTCATCGACCAGAACGTAGAAATCCGGCATGGTGTCGCGCTGACCACGTAACCACGAGCCGTACACGAGCACGGCCAGGACTGACTCGCCGTGTTTTAGCCGGATGATGTCGAGCAATGGCTCCAGGCTTGTATCCGCCGGTAATTCCCCGCACAGCCTTGTGCTTTTCCCGTTACCAGGCATGCCCTGGTCTGTTGTCTCATTTTCCGTCTGCATAGGCACCCCGGGTCGCGCCAAAAATCGAATAAGCATATGCATTTGGCCCGCTTGCGACATCCTCCGCGCTTAACCAGGAATCCAGTGGACCGTTCTTGAGCCTGGCAACAACCGCCTGGACCAGGCGCAGGACCAGGATGATGGATGTCAGCGCGGACCAGAATACCACCGCGATGAATCCCCAGTCCGGGCGGCCAATGAGCAGGCTGAGCGTCAATAGGATCAGGCAGGGATTCCGCCGGGCCGTGATCAAGCGGAACCAGGCGTCAAAGGGCCGCCAGGTAAATATGCTGCAACTGCCCAGCAACGGGAATAGGCCTTCAACAATCCTGCCAGCCACGTAGGCGATTACGATAAGCCAGTACATTTGCCCGGCATCCAGACCCATGACGGGTTGCAACCCGGCCAGGGACATACCCCAGAAAATGTACCAGAAGGGCGGGTGGACCAGGTCGATGATGTGATCGTAGAGATGTCCGAATTTGCTCGACTGGATGGTGACGCGTGCCAGCTTGCCATCCACGGTGTCCAGGAAAGTCATGATCCACCCGGCCAGCAAACCCCAGGCGTAGTATCCGTCCAGGAACAGGAAACAGGCTGCCACGACCAGCAGCAGCCCAATGGTCGTGACCACATTTGGCGACACATGTGTGCTGGCGCACAGGTGCACAATGCGCTTGGCCGGTTTTGGCAAGACAAATTTTGTCACGAGATCGGTAATACCCTTGTAGGCGTTGCCATACAGCCTGTTCTCGAGCTCAGTTTGCCGGTCGCCGCTGATGGCCTCGAGCAAAGGCCGGGTCGAGCGGCGCAGGTTTTCGTCAAAGGCTTCCATGTCACTGGTATGCACGGCTAGCAGACCCTGTGGCAGGGATTCAGCCGGGTTGTCCATCGATGCCAATACCTCTCCCAGCCGCGTGCTATCCACCAGCGCGGCAGCGATGGCATCGTCGTTGTGCAACAGGATCGACCCGGGCCGTTCCAGCACACCTTTGAGGGTACGAACCTCGAACAGGAATGCCCCGTTCAGCACCAGGATACTGTCGTTGCCGGGCACGTCAGCGGGATCATCGAGCCAGTTGATATCAATTGCAGTTTCTTTGCTGAGTTGCGCCAGCTGTCTTTGCGTCCGTTGTGCGGAATCAAGACCCCATAAACGGACCGCTGAGTTTTGGTAAACAAGTGCGTAGATGGTCATGCTATATTGCGAGCCGGCGGATGAGAGGTAGTCATGTTAAATCCAAAGGGCTTCGAGGTTAAGGGTTAGCCCGAATATTGCATCAGTCGGAATGGACTTTGAAATTAGATTTATGAACTTAAACGACGACAAATCACTTAAACTTTCTGTGGGCAAAGTACAGTTTGTACCAGAGTCCATTCCTATCCCAGCCCTGGCTAGTCAATGCACGCCTTGGCTTGAGCTTCCCTCAAGCCATAGTTACGGCTATGACTTTCAGTCCACCCCGGCGCCCCGTCGTGCCTGTCCTGCGCCATCATCTGGAATACTGGTGCAAGGTTCGGGCTAATGCGCCTGGTTCATCTCACAGATCCGCACCTTTCCAGCCTCGATGACGTGCGGATTGCAGATTTACGTGGCAAACGCTGGTCCGGATACCTGTCCTGGCGTAAGAACCGGCGTAAGAAGTACCTGCCCGCGGTGCTCGAAAAACTTAGCTCGGCAGTACGCTCAGAAGGGGCTGACCAGCTTGTGGTTACCGGGGATCTGGTGCACATCGGCTTGGAATCGGAAATTGCCCAGGCTGCAACCTGGCTCACATCCCTGGGAACACCCGGACAGGTGATGCTGGTGCCCGGCAACCACGATTATTACGTGCGGGAAAGCCGGGACCTGTTCAATCGTTTATGGGCAGATTACCTGCTCCCACAAAACAACGGCAATGGACGGGCGTTTCCGGTGTTGCGCAAGCTGGGTGGTGTGAGCCTGGTGGGCCTGTCGAGCGCCTGTGCCACGCCCGTGTTCATGGCCAACGGCAAACTGGGGGAAACGCAACTGCAAGCGACACAGGCGCTGTTAAAACAGGCCGCTGATGAAGGGCAAGCAGTCGTATTGTTGATACATCATCCGCCGTTACCCGGCATGACCAGTGCCCGCAAGGCACTGGCGGATGCACATGGTCTGCAACAGGTACTGGAACGGTTTCCTCCGGCACTGGTGTTTCACGGTCACCTCCACCATAACCGTGAGCAGCTATGGGGTGATACGCGGATTTATTGCACGGCGGCAGCATCCAGTATCGCCGATGCCTCCTACCGCGTGATTGACATCGAGGGAACCGGCGCCTTTCTCAGGTTGCGAATGGTGTTGAAATCGGTGGCGATTGACGATCAGGACGAGTTGACCTTTGCCACCGTCGATGAGCAGGCCTGGCAAATAAAGCGCTAACTACAGGTTGCGGTGCCGAATTGCCGCGATGGCCACCGCCAGCAGGATGAATGGCGGTGTCAGGATGATCAGGGCCGGGTTCAATCCGAACAGGCTGGCGAAGTGGCCACTCAGTTGTTGCAACAGGTAAAACCCGATCCCGATCAGGCCACCGAGCATGACCCGCTGACTGGCGGACACCGAGCGCACGGAGCCAAGCAGGAACGGCAACGATAAAAGCGCCATGGCCAGCAGGCCGGGCAGCAGGCTGACCTGCTGCCAGAACACGACCTCGTAATGGTGCGTATCGAGCTGGTTCTGCCGGAGGTTGGCAATCGTATCCAGCAGGTCGTTGGGCGCCAGCGCTTCGAGCGGCAATACCAGGACCGCGGCCTGTTCCTCCGATAGCAGTTCGTTCCAGAGCAGGCTGTGCAACCCGGTCTCCAGTACTTTCGTACCCTGGAAACGGGTATCGGTTACATCGACCAATAACCAGTTCTTCTGTCCTGCGTGAAGTGCGTTTTTCGCTTGTACCAGGCGCACCAGGCGGCCCCTGTCATCGTTTGCAAAGATTTCTATACCCTCGAGGGTGCTGTCGGACCGTACGCTGTCAACCCGGATCAGGTAACCGCCGTTGCGGGTCCAGAATGCGTTTGTGCGTGCACCGCGCGAATCCGTACCTTGTAATGCTTGCCCCCTCAAAGTCGCGGCTTCACGTTCGAAACCGGGCACCACGAAAAACTGCAGCAGCGTGATGCCGGCGCCTAAAAACAAGGCCAGCATGGTCACCGTTCTGGCGATGCGGATTTTAGATAAACCACCGCTGCGGATGGCTATCAGTTCGCGGTTGTTGGCCATCGCCCCGAGACCCAACAAGCCGCCCAGCAACGCTGTGACCGGCAGTAATTCGACGATGCGTTTGGGTGTGGTCAGAAATACAACCATCAGTGCGTCCGGCAGGGTAAAACTGCCTTTTCCAACATCTTCCAGTTCTTCCGCCAACGCCATGAAGCTGAACAGGGCCAGCAACAGCAGCAATGCCGGAAAGATACCAAGCAGGAAGCGCTGCATGATATAGCGGTCAACCCTGAGCACGACGGTCCTTCCATTTTCTGAACATGACGGGCAAGTACATCCCCGCCACCGCTACTGATAACAGGCCCGGCACCCACCAGATGTAGGCGCTGCTGCCCTGTTCCACCCAGCTACGGGCGACATCGAGAAGGTTGAAATAAACGGCATAGATCAGCAGCGCTGCCAGCATCTTCGCGTAACGTCCCTGGCGTGGCCGGCTGCGGCTCAGGGGTATCGCCGCCAGGGTCAATAACAGGGCGGAGACAGGGGTGGACAAACGCCACTGGAGTTCTGCCCGGTCAACCGGGTCATCCGAGCGTGCCAGCGCACCTGTCGCGGCAGACTTGACCCTGTAGCCGGGGGGCTGTGGATGTTCCGCGGGCAGCCAGATGGTGAATTGCCCGAACTGGGCAGAAAAGTCCGTTCCTTCCGCTTCGTTCTTGTATACGCGTGCGTCATGCAGCTCGAGACGATGTGATGCGGGTCTGGCAAAATTCTCGAACACCCCCGTGGCAGCCGTGATGACCTGCAGGTCATCACCTCTGCGCGTGTGTACAAAAACACCCTCCAGGTCAATGCCGTTGTCCGCGATGTGTTCAAAGAAAACCGTGCGTTCATCGGTGCCGTAACTGTAAAAACGGGATTCGCGTATACGACCCGTCTCCGCTGCGGCTTCCGCTTCAGCGCGGATGGCATAGGACTGCGTATAGGCCCACGGACGTGTCCACGTGGACAAAAGCGCGATGACAACGGCCAGCAGCAACGCCAGGCGTATTAACGGGCGCAACAGTAATGCCTCGCTGATACCGCTGGCGCGCATCGCGTAGATTTCCGAGTCGGTGTACAGGCGTCCAAGCCCCGTCATGATGGCCAGGAACAGGCTCAGCGGCAGCAGGACATCCAGCGAAATGATTGCTTTCAGGAATGTCAGCCTGGCGACGTCAACCGCCTGTAACAGACCCGCATCGGCATCGACCAGGAATCGGCTCAGGCTGTAGGTCACAAAAATGACCAGCAAAGCCGTGCAAATAGCCAGCAAGGGATAGATGATTTCCCGGATCAGGTAGTGATCAATGATCTTGTTGGCGGGCATTTGCGTGGTGTTTATCCGGTTCCTGGTCCTTATCTCAGTAACGGTAGGATAATATCAAACCATATTTTCTCGGATCTCCCCAGGCAGCCAGGAAGGTGGCAATATCCGGCCGCTCCTCCGGGTTGTAAATCGTCGTGGCGTAAAGGATTTCTTCATCACTGAAATTCTCGATGAAGAGTTGCAGCCGGACCTTGTCGCCAGGCAGGTCCCAGAATAGCCGCATATCGGTGACCTGGTGTGCCTGCTGCAATGCACCCGGCAGATTGAGATCATTCGTGTAGTAATCACTGGTGTAACTCGTTTGCAGCATGGGTCTGAATGAACCCCAGCGTCCGGCATCGAACAGGTAACTGGCTTTCAATGCGAACGACCATTCGGGTGAAAACGCCGGTTGCCAGCCATCGAGCTGCAATTGGTCGCCCACGGTATGACCCGCGATGTCTCCCAGCCCGGCCGGCTGGGCTACCGTGTAGTTGTCAAATTGCGCGTCGAGCCAGGCGAGTTGCGCGGCGATATGCCAATGCTGGTCCGGCTGCCACTGCATTTCGACTTCGAGCCCCTTGCTTTCCTTGCCACCCGCGGTTGACAGGTAATCCATCAAACCGGCGGTGCCGGGTAAGGCCAACAGCGTGAATGACTGTGCCTGCATGTCTTCATAATCATTGATAAATGCTGCTGCATCCAGGCTCAGCGTTCCATCTGCGAGCAGGGTTTTCAAGCCGATCTCGAAGGCCGTGACCTGCTCGGAGTCGTAGCTTGCCGGTACACCATCCATCGCGTTGATCCCGCCCGGGCGGTAAGCGGTCGAAGCACTTAAATACGATGTGGTTTGCTCGTTAAATTCGTATTCGACACCCGGCGTTCCATAACACACCGTCCCAGCTTCCGTGTTCGCCGCTGCGGAGTTCTTTCTGGTCCTCGTACCAGCGCATGCCACCAAATACGCGGGTGTTGTCAAGAACCCGGAATCCGGCGCTGGCATACACGGCCGTGGATTCCGTGGTGTACAAGCCATCCTCATCCCATTCCGGCTGTTGTTGCGCACTGTCCCTGGTCTCCAGCCAGCCCCAGTCGCTCTCGCTGCTGAGCACATGCACGCCGGCAAGCCAGTCCAGGCGGCCCTGTCCGTTTGATGTCAGCCGCAGGTCGCTGGAAACGGTATCCATAAATGAATTCCAGCCATTGAAATCGCTGTTATAGACACTCCCGCCATTGCTGTAGTCGCCGTCAAACACCTGCAGGCTTTCAAAGCTCGAGGTGTTGGCCAGCCAATGCAAAGTGGCAAAATCGAGGTTCCAGTCCAGCACTATCGAGGTGCTGAGGTTTTCAAGTTCAGCCATGGATTCCATGTTCCTGGCGATATCCCAGGGACCGTGATCCGGTGTAGCGCCCGACGGGGCAAAATGGTGCCCCGGGTAATAGTTGCCATCGATCATCGCGCCGATTTGCTGGTAGCCCCACATGCCCGAGCCGGTGCCGTTCTGGTCCAGCGAGACAAAATTCAATTGCAGGCTGAAATCATCAGAAGCTTGCCAGCGGGCTGCCAGCCGCACATATTGCTGGATACGGGTTTTAAGGTCATCGGCATCGCTTTCCTCCAACACGTAATTGTTGACATAGCCGGATACGGATTCACTGGCGCCGGCCAGCCGGATGGCCAGTGAATCCATTACCGGTATATTCAGCATCGCTTCAAACCGTGTGAAATCGGAGTAGCCGATGCTGCCCTGCAGCGCGGCGTCCCATCCAGACAGGTCTGGTTTATTGCTGTGTACCGCAACGACGCCGCCAAAGGCGTTGCGGCCATACATAACGCCTTGCGGGCCACGTAAGATCTCGATTTGTCGCATATCAACATAGGGGCCCAGCGCCTGAGTCGTGGTTACAACCGGTACGCCGTCTTCATAGATGGCCAGGATCTGGTCTGATTCAGGCCCGGTGCGGTTGGTGTGTGTGCCGCGGATTGCAAACCGGGCCTCGTTCCCGGATTGCCCGAACAGCATACCGGGCACCTGTTGTGCGACACGCGTGACGTCACGAATCCCGCCGTCCTGCATCCCGTCTGCCGTGATGCGGGTCGCAGCGACCGCTGCACCGCTGTGTCTGTTGTAGGCCGCGGCAGTGTTCTGCCCGGCCAGTTGTTGTTTTGCTGCAGATAACTCGGCTTCCAGCCTGGCGACTTCCTGTCTTGCTCCTGAGAGCTCGGCTTCCAGGGATTCAATCTGTTCGAGGTTTTTCTTAAAACTGTCTGGGTCATCAGCCGGTGCTTTGCTGTCCTGGTTCGCAGCATGAATGACACTGCTGAAAAAAAGACAAAGAAGTAACTGCAGAAATGCGGTGCGAAGGGCTTTCATACTATCCCCCGGTTACGATGGTGCAAGAAAGTGGATTGGAAAATTATAGTCCAATCTGCCGAAGGCAGGTGACCTGGCAGGCGCTGTTTAGTCGGGCCACCGCAGTACGACATCGGCCGCTGCCGAGAAATCTGCAGCATCGTCAACCTCGCACCAGCTCATGCCGTTGATCGGGCAAACACCGACGATACCCTCGCTGGCCAGCTGGTCGATGGCCGACAGGTACCACAGTTTCAGCGCGTTGGCCTTGTCCATCATTTCTTCGAGCTTTTCGGTAAAGGCGTTGGCGCCGGTTTGATCAAACACCATCAAGCCGATGCTCTCGCCGCTGACCAGGCTGATATCCAGTTGCTTGCTGACCTTCAGCAAGCGGTCGCCGTCGGTGATGATTTTCATGTCATCGAGGTCGAAATGGGGCTTGCTGTCGGTGACCAGGGTGATAGGGTAGCTTATGGCAGTGCTGAGCAGGTGTTGCAAGATGGCAGCCTCGAACAGGGTATCGCCGTTCATCAGCACGAAGGGCTCTTGCATCTCGAAACGCGCCTCCCAACAGGTGCCGAGATTATCGGTGTGCGCGTACATGGGGTTGTGCAGGGTGCGGATATTGATCCCGTTCACACGGCTGATAACGGCATCGACCATTTCACTGGCGAAGCCGGTGACGACCACCACTTCGTCGATGTCACACTTGCTGATCTGGCTCAATTGCCATTCCAGTATCGAACGTCCATGCAGCGGCAGGCAGCACTTTGCCAGGTTGGATGTGAGCGGCATCAACCTGCGCCCCTGGCCTGCACCCAATATGATGGCTTTCAATGCGACTCCTCAGTACGGTTCAGCGGGCTGGAAAATGCGCATTAGAACATGAATTCTGTCATCTGCAAAATCCGGAATTGGTACAATCTGACGACGCGAATACATTCCCAGGCCCAACACGGATCAGAAACATGTTAATCGATCTTCAGAAGTCCACCGGTGATGTTTCCCTGGAAACGGAGGTCTGTATTGTCGGCGCAGGTGCCGCAGGTGTCGCGCTGGCCCGCGACCTGATGAATGCGGGGCGCGACGTGTGCCTGCTGGAAGGCGGCGGGATGGATTACGAGGACAAGACCCAGTCGTTATTCATCGGTGAGAACATCGGCATGGAATACTATGACCTCGACCACTCCCGGCTGCGGTTTTTTGGCGGTACGACCAATATCTGGGGCGGTCGCAGCGTAACGCTGGATGCGATCGATTTTGAAAAACGTGACTGGGTACCCCACAGCGGGTGGCCAATCACGCTTGGGGAACTACAGGATTATTACCGTACCGCACACGATTCGCTCGAACTCGGCGAATTCGACTACGAGGATGCCAACTGGGAAAAACTCGGCCTGACACCGATCGCTTTCGATCCGCAAAAAATTGCCACGCGCTTCTGGCGTTTTGATGACCTGGCTGAGCGTTTCAACAGCCGCCGCAGCGAAGACCTGGTGAAGTCTGCAAACGTGCGCATCGTGCTGCACGCCAATGCTGTTGCTCTGCAGGCCCGGGACAACGCGTCGGGCATCAAGCGACTGGATGCCTTAAGTCTCGGTGGCAGGAAACTGCAGGTGGTTGCGAAACACTATGTGCTGGCCTGTGGTGCTATCGAGAACGCCCGCCTTCTGCTCGCCTCCGATAGTGTGGAAGCCGCGGTATCGGTAATGGCCATGACCAATTGGGCCGCTATTTCATGGAACACCCGCACGGCAGGATCGCCCATATCGAGACCGATGACCCGGCTTATTTCTGGGCGCATTATCGTAAGCGTTATCCGGAAACGGACGTACCGCTTGCGCCGGCTCTGGTGCTGCCCCCGGCCCGGCAGCAGGAACTCGGTGTACTCAACAGCGCCGCCACATTCAAGTTGCAAAGAGACCCGGGCAGAGGGGCAGGTATCAGCAAACGGGTGTACCTGAACCTGAAACACGCCCTGTCACCGACGAAATCAGGCCGCTTGCTGTGGCAGACCTGGCGTGGCAGCCAGGACTTCCTGCAACGTCATGTCTCCATGCCGCTGTTGCGCGCCGGCGCAAAGCTGAACCGCATGGGCTTGTACGTGATCGCCCGGGCCGAGCAGGCTCCTAATCCCGACAGCCGTGTCCGTCTTTCCAGCGAACGGGACGCACTGGGCAGTCGCAGGGCAGACCTCGACTGGCGGCTGTCATCGCTGGACAAGGAAACCATGTTGCAGTTTGGCAAAACCCTGCAGCAGGAGTTCGATCGGCTCGGTATCGGTAAAGTCACAACCAGCCAATGGCTGGAGGACGGCACACCCGATTGGCCGGTCGATATCACCGTTGGTAATCACCCGATCGGTGGTTATCACCACATGGGCACCACCCGTATGAGCGCATCGCCCCGGGATGGCGTGGTGGACGCCAATTGCACCGTGCACGGCTACCACAACCTGCACATCGCCGGCAGCTCGGTGTTTCCAACCGGTGGCTGGGCCAATCCCACATTGACATTGTTGGCGTTGACGCACCGGCTGGGTGTTCACCTGGACCGAATCTTATAGCTGCGGCCATGGGCGCGCTGGAATGTGCAAGAAGGATTAAGGTGAAGACGAAAATTTCTTCTCCTGAGACATGCCTATCTGGCTACGCCGGGCATTCCTTCCCGGGATTGTAGGAGCCCGCTTGCGGGCGATTCTGTTTCAATCAATTGCCCAGTGGTGTACCGGTATGGGCTCCCGGCCCCGCAGCCCAGTGGGCTACCCTCTCCTTCGAGCCGTCTTAACGGGGCCGGCCTTACAGGACATCCTGTCCTGGGCAGCCTGAAATGTGCATCCCGCACATTTCCTCCCCTGACGACTCTCAGGATTCGGTGCTGGGAGGTCGCCCACACCGGCAAACAACCGGGCACCGTAAAGGGGTCAGTTGCGATTGTTCTTAAGGCTTACAGCGGAGCATTTCGAACTGTGCCGGGCGTGTTCCTTACCGGAACCGTGAGCGACAGGGAGTCGCGACCGAGCCTACAGGGATGTATATACGGCGTGTTCCGGGAAGGAATACCCGACACAGCCAAAAGAAGAATTTTTTCAGTCGCGATTTTGCGGCGAAACGCCGCTTATGTTCAGGAGAAGGTGAGGCCGGGAACCGGTCGAGAAGCCGGCCTGGGCTGTGGCTAGAGCGTGTCCCGGGAAGGAATACCCGGGACAGCCGGGGAAATGCCTGTGCCGCCGCTGCAAACTAATCTGTAGACAGGATCTTTTCTGCCAGCCGTTGGTCAGCGGCCGAGTCCACGTCCACTGCAGCACGTGGCTCGTCCAGCAGCACATGGCCGATTCGGCAGCCCGCCTTTTCCGACAGAAAACGTAAGGCATCGGCCAATGACAAACGGCCAAACGCGTAACGCAGCAGGGTGCCGAAACCAAAGTGCCGCGCGATTTTCAACGGGTGCTTGCGGTCGTTTTCCATCTGCCGCCAAAATGTCAGCGCCTTGCTGCCCCGCGGCGACAGGATGGCGAACAGGTTGGCGCCGCAGTAGCCGCCATCGGCGAACTTCAATATCGTGCGTTGCGATTGGGGCCACGCGGTACGCACCCGTTCGTAAGGCACCAGGCCGATGACGATGTGCGCACGGCGTTGCGCTTGGGCCTGGCGGCAGAAATCGTCAACGATAGCTGGCGTTAGCAGGGCATGGTCGCCGGTGGTCAGCAGGAGGGGGTAGCGATCCAGCTTCCGCACCGCCGCGAAGGCGCTGGCCGCGGGACCAGCAGCCGGTTCCAACCAATGGTGCGCCGGGTTCCTCAGCAGCTTGCGCAGGTATGCATCGCCCCTGACGACGTCCGCTGCCGGGCCGCAAACGATACCGCCGCCCACCAGGTGGCTGCCTTCGATGGCGTGCAGAACCCTTTCGAGGCAAGGTTTGCCGGCGACCGGGACCATGACTCCCGCCGATGCGTTGAACCTGCGTGCCAGCGGGCTGCCGCCCGGACGCTCGCCGGCGAGTACCACGGACCGGTAAGGTTTGCCGATATCCGGCATTTGCCTACCCGATCGCCCGCTTGGTTGAGGTGTTCATGGTCTGATTACAGGTCTTTTTCGTACATGCGATAGCGCTTGGTAACTTCCCCGCCTATGCTCTCGATAATGTTCCTGACACCGTGGTTGTGATCCAGTATCCAGGACATTTCCAGCTTCTCCAAACCCCTGGCCGTGCCGGCATCGACGACGCCCTTGATGGTCATGTAGGCCAGTGCGGGTCCAAAGCGGGTGTTCTGGTATTGTTGCCGGACCCCCATCAGCGGTACACGTGCGGATTTTGGAAACTGGACCTTGAGACGCCACAACAGCTTGGCCCAGCCAAACGGCAACAGTCGGCCGTTGAGATCGGCGATGACTTCGTTGATGTTGGGCAACATGACGATGAAGGCTGAATCCTGGCCGTCTATCGTGGCAATATTGATGAAATCCGTGGGTACGACCCGCAGCAGTTCTTTACCGATGTACTGGAACTCCTCGCGTGTAAACGGCACAAAATTCCAGTTGTTTTTCCAGGCGTCGTTGAAAATATCACGCATGGTTTCCAGTTCAGCAGTGCTGTTTTTGCGATCCAGATTTCTGACGGTGATCCGCTCGCCACTGCGTTCGATCAAGGCCTGCATGACCCTCGGAATCGTCAAGGTACCGGAGCTCAGTTCATAGGCGAGCATGTCCTGCACCGGTCGGTAACCGCAATTTTCAATCGCCGGCCCGTAGTGGGGCAGGGCGTGGCCGGTCATGACGTAGGGGGGCGTGTCAAAGCCCTCAACGAGAATGCCCAGGTCCTGGTTGATATTCAGGTTGAAGGGCCCCGTGACCTGTTGCATACCGCGCTCACGCAGCCAGTTTTCGGCAACTGCGAACAGGGCGGCAAAGACCGCCTCATCCGGCGCCTCGACCAGGCCGAAAAAACCGGTTTTCAGGCTGCTATTTTCAAGGTGCAAGTCGTCGATCTGTGCGGCGATACGTCCAACAGGTTTTCCGTCACGGTATGCAATCCAGGCCTGCCACCGGGCGTGCTTGAAAAACGGGTGTGCGGGTGAAAATGCCTGCCGACGCTCAACGATCAGCGGTGCAATCCAGTGGGGATCGTCCCGGTAAATTGTCCAGGGCACCTGGATAAAGGTGTCGAGTGTTTTTTTATTGCTAACTTCTTTGACTTGTATCGAATGATCTACGGCGATATTCATCGTGTGAACTCCGATCTGTTTTTATGATTCTGTCTCTGCATGGTACCAAGCCTGGCTTGATCACGTGGCCTCTTTATTTTGGCAGCTTGTGTATCGCGGAAAAAATTTCCAGGTAGCGCTCAGCGATACTAAACCAGTCCAATCCGGCAGCAAACTCCCGGGCGGCCGTGGTCAAGCGCTCACGTTTTTCCGCGGAGTCAGCCAGTTCCATGATCTCATTGGTAATACTCAGCCAGTCATCGCTGATAAAAGCCTCGCGTCCATTGACTACCGGTATGCCCTCGATGCCTTTTGATGTGCTGATAACAGGCAGACCTGCGGCAAAGCAATCGATAATTTTCATCCGCGTACCACCGCCTTCGCGCAAGGGAATGACGGCCAGGTCACAGGCTTTCAGCCACGGACCGACTTCATCGACACTGCCGGTGAAGTGGATATTGGGATGCGGGCTCTGTGCCGGCGGGTTGCGGCCGATGGCGATCACGTGGAATGACCGCCTGGTGCTGTTGAGCTGCGGTAATAGCAATTCTGCAAATACCTGTAAGGCATCCAGGTTGGGCGGATAAGAGAAGGTTCCATGGAAAGCGATCAGCACGGCGTCAGCCGGCAGGCTGAAGTCTTCGCGCAAGGTCGCAATTGCCGGCAGCTTATAGGGTTCCGGGTCATATCCGTGCGGGATGGTGTGCATCAGCCCGGCTTTGACACCATCGTGCAGCAAACGCGCCCGGTCGTTGTCGGATACACAAACCACTGCGTCAGACCGGTTGCACAGGTCGATCTCGATGGCCCGCAGGTTCCTGAACTGTGCATCGTTCAGTTCGTTCACCTGTGCCTTGAGACGGGCGTACTCCACGTTGTGTTCGACCAGCACAACAGCGGCGTTCAGTATTTCCCGGGCCTCGATACACGGCTTGGCATAGGCCGGGAATTCCGCCTGCAGGATACCGGGCTGCAATTTCCTGCCCACGTAAAGACAATGCCAGAAAAAACCGTTGTCGGTGAGCGGCAGGTACAGGAATGCGTTGCTTTTTGGGATGTCCTTGCTGAAATGCAGCAGCCGTGCAACGGACCTGGGCAGACTCAGTAATCTTAACCAAAGAGGTAAGCGGCATTGTGTTTTCTGCCCGTCTTCGAACAACCACCAGTGGCTGCGGTCATCGCTGACGACGCCCACCTTGCGTCCGTGTCGTGACAGGGCTTTGGCTGTCTCGACGATCTTGACCGCCGCGCCGTGGTCGGCGGGAAACAGGTCCCTGCGGGTTACGATCAGGACGTTGTCACCTGGTTCTTTACCCGGTTGGGGATTAAATAACCTGACCAGTACCAGCTGTCTGAGCAGTTTGAACTGGCGCTTGATCCGTTCGGCTAAGGGTGGTTTGCCCAGTATTGCGGGTGCGGATGAACTCCGCATGTGTGGCAGTTGCGGCGCCTTGGCCGGCAATTCGAGCCAGTCGAGCAAGGGTCTTGCTGCGACATCGGGATTCAGGACTTCCTGCACCAGGCGTAGCGCATTCTCTGAGCGTGTTTTCCACTCGTCCGGTTGTAATGTGATCTCGCGTAGCAGGTCTGCCAGTTCTTCCGCTCCGTCTATGGTCCAACCGGCACGGTATTGCTTAACCAGGGATGCGATCGGCAGATAATCGTTGCAGATCAGTGGCAGGCCATGGCGCAGAAACTCAAGCGAGCGGAAGGACTGGCTGTATTTTCTTTCAATATTGTAGTCTGCGACTTCCAGGCCGATATGGGCGGATGTGCGCAGAAAATGGCTGAAGTGGGAATACGGTTCAAGACCCTGGGTTGGCGGGCCTTCGTCTGCCGGAACCGGCCCGGGATGCAGGGGCTTGTCTGGACTATCGGCCTCCGTCACCGCTTGGCGCCAACGGTACTGCCCGCCGAACAGCACCAGGCGCGGGGCGACCGACGATGTTTGATCACTCATGGACTGGATGGCCTGCCAGTATTCCCCGGATTGTCGCCACGGCCAACTGACACCACCGCCGACCAGGGTCCAGCCGTCAGCTACGGGGTCGGATTCCGGCCGGCCCACGGTCTCCGCCGCCAATGGCACGATCAGGATCGGCTCACAGCCACGCAAGTCAAAACCGGCACCGAGCAGCGTGAACCGGAGCAGGTCACGCTGGGCTTCGTTACCGGTCAGTAACAGATCACATTTTGAAAGGTTGGCCTGTAGCAGGCGCAATTCACGGCTGACCCGCTCCGGGTGTTCAAACAGCAGTTCCAGCGGCCGGGGCGCTACGAAGTCCACGATAACCGGCTGGGCGAGTTCGAAAGGCAATAATTCCAGCAGTTCCCAGTAGCCAACCAGGATGGCCTCCGGATGGCGCTGGGTAATGATGGCCTGTAGCTGGTCCCGGCTCTGGAATGCCTGCGGGTGTTTGCTGTCGTGTCGATCCAGCCAGACCTGGCTGATGCTGTGGCCCGCACGGCTCAGCGCGCCTTCCAGTTGGGCCGTACGCACGGCGTTGCCGGTTGCGACCATGTCCGGTTTTAACGGGGGTTCCAGCGTTACCAGTAAGATTTGCATGGAGACATCAAATTTGGGGCCGAGCCCGCATATTGTACCGGCATCCCGGATGATGGCGCCGGACAGGTGCGCCTGGGTGCCGTGCTGGACTGAAAGCCATAGCCGAAGCTATGGCTTGAGGGAAGCTCAAATCCAAGCGTACCTGGGCAAGCCAGGGCCGGGATAGGTAAGGGCTAGATACAAAGTGTTCCTTCATGAGCTTGTCAATATAATCTCTATGAATCCAGTAGTTTATACCAATATATTTTTCCGGCTGGTGCAATATGCGGGCTATTGGACGATCAATACGTAGCTGGCGAGACCGATGAACGCAAAGATGCCGATGACATCGGTCACGGTGGTCAATACAACGCCGCCGGCGAGGGCCGGATCAATGGACATCCGCTTCAGGATAATCGGGATCAGGGCGCCGGCCAGGGCGCCGGCCACCAGGTTGATGATGATTGCAACCGCCATCACCAGTCCCAGTCCCGCGCTGCCATACCACATGTAGGCAATGGCGGCGATAATGATCGAAAATACGATGCCGTTAAGAATACCCACCATGAGTTCTTTCCTCAGGATCGCCATGGAGTTGCGGGCACTGACCTGCCCGGTGGCCATGCCCCTGATCATCAGTGTCAGTGTTTGGGTGCCGGCGATGCCGCCCATGCTCATGACGACCGGGAACAACACTGCCAGTTCAACCAGTTGATCCAGCGTCGGCTGAAAGGCGTACAGTACGACGGCCGCCATCAGCGCGGTGATCAGGTTGACACCCAGCCACACCCAGCGTCTCCGGGCAGACTGGACAACCGGGGCGAACATGTCGTCTTCTTCGTCCAGGCCGGCTGAGGTCAGCACCAGGTGGTCGGCTTCTTCGCGGATCACGTCGACCACGTCGTCAATGGTAATCCGGCCCAGCAACAGGCCGTCTGGGCCAACGACGGGCGCGGATACCAGGTCGTCATGTTCGAACTCGATCGCCACCTCTCTGGCGGACATATCCACCGGGATGGCTTCAGTGGACAGATCAATCAATTCCATAACCGAGCTGGACGGGTCCTTGGTCAAAACATCGGACAGCTTGAGTTGTCCCAGGTATTTGCCGGCGCGGTTGACCACGAACAGTTGATCAAAGGCCTCGGGCAGTTCACCACGTACACGCAGGTAGCGCAAAACTACATCCAGCGTGACGTCAGGCCGCACCGTTACCACGTCGGGGTTCATCAGGCCGCCGGCGGAATCTTCCGGATAGGACATGACCTGTGCCAGGCGCTCGCGGTCCTGCCTGTCCATCACGCGCAGCACTTCCGTGATCACGGTATCCGGCAGGTCGTTCAGGATGTCTGCCAGGTCATCGATGTCCAGGTCGCCCATGGCCTGGATCAGGTCATCGGGCGGGGTGTCGCGAATCAGGCCGGCGCGTACTTCATCGTTAACCTCGACCAGTACGTCGGCGTCCAGGTCGACCTTGACGATGTCCCACACAACCTGGCGCTTGTTCTGGGGCAGGGACTCCAGCAAATCACCGATTTCGGCCCCGTTCAGGCTGTTGAGAAGTTTTGCGACCTTTGACTGAACACCACTGTCCAGCGCTTCGGACAATCGATCAAGGTGACGGGCTGTTTTTTCTTCGTGCTGGTGTTCACGCATCGTTATCGCCAACCTTTGCTCAAGTTTGTGAAAAGCGGCCGTCTATATCAGGAGGGCCTGGTTCAAGCGCACATTGTACCAAGTCGCCTGCCGGAGTTAGTGAAATTTTGAGTCCGGGCTGTCAGGGCCTGGCTCGGGCAACAACGAAAAGAGGAAATTACCAACCGGGCTTGCTGCGTCAGGAAGGGATCTCGCGGTGGTGCACTTGCACGTTTTCATGCTCCGCGGCCAGCGAGACAGCCAGTTTCTCGGCCAGGTAGACCGAACGGTGTTTGCCACCCGTGCAACCGATACCGACGGTGACATAACTGCGTTGCGTTTCCTGGAAAGCCGGTAGCCACGTGTTCATAAAGTGCAGGATATCCCGTGTCATTTTCAGCACATCACGGTCTTTCTCCAGCCAGGACTTGACGGCTTCATCCATGCCCGTCATTTCCCTGAGTTCATCTTCCCAGTACGGGTTGGGCAGGATGCGTGCATCGAACATGAAATCGACATCCTGCGGTACACCCGCCTTGAACGCGAAGGATTGCAATACGATGGTCAGGCCGCTGGAACTCTGGTCAACGAATTTCCAGACCTGGTGCCTGAGTTGGTGAATATTGGTGTTGCTGGTATCGATCACCTGGTCTGCCTGGTGGTGCAACGGCTCCAGCAACTCCTGCTCCTTGTCGATGGCATCACTCAGTACCTTGTCGCTGCCGGTCAGGGGGTGGCGGCGGCGGGTTTCACTGAAGCGTTTGATCAGGACGGGTTTTTCCGCCGTGACGAACAACAGTTTGCAGGTAATACCCGCTTCACGCAGTGAGGCCATCCATTCGAGCACCACCTGCAGATTGGATTCGCGTGAGCGTGCATCGATACCGAGTGCAACCTTGCGGTACAGCTCGGGGTTGGCGGAAATCTGTGGTCCAAAATAGGGCAGCATGACCCCGGGCAGGTTGTCTATGCAGTAATACCCCAGGTCCTCGAGTGCATTCAGCGCGGTAGATTTGCCACCACCTGAGCGGCCACTGACGATGATGACGTCCTGGTCGTGCTTGTCTGTTTCAGGTTTCACGTGTTCGGGTTGGCAAGCAGTTGCCAGAGTTCATTGTTGTCTTCGGCCTTGCGAAGCTGCTCCACGAAACCGGTGTCGCTGAAGCGTTCCACGATGCTTTCCAACAGCTTGGCATGGTCTTCGGTGCATTGTTCCGGGATTACCAGGGCAAATACCAGGTCAACCGGTTGGCCATCTTCGGCTTCCAGCGCCAGGGGTTTGAGCAGCCGTAAAAAAATGGCTTCGACGTCATCAGTACCGCTGATGCGTCCATGGGGCATGGCGACGCCATTGCCCAGCGTGGTGTTACCCAGGTGTTCCCTGGCGCAAAGGCTCTGGAAGATTTCCCTGGAGTTCAACTCCTTGTTCTTCTTGGCCAGTGTCAGGCTGATCAACTCGAGCAAACGCTTTTTGCTGTTGATACTTACATCCGCAAGAATGCGGGGCGGACTGAGTAAATCACTATCTAGCATGGTGGTTGATCAATTCAGTGATTATTGTTCTGGGGCGATGACTTCAGGAACCGTCACCCGTATCCACGGCATCATGTTTGACATGGTGGTGGGCGGTGATGCGGTCCTTGTACCGGCGTACCTGGCGGTCCAGCTTGTCGGTCAGCTTGTCGATAGAAGCGTACATGTCCTTTGCGGTTTCGGCAGCGAAGATCGTGCGCCGGCCGGCGTTGACAGTGGCCTCGGCCTGGTGCTGCAACTTTTCCACGTTCAGGATAACGTTTATCAAACTTACCTGGTCAAAATGGCGTTCGAGTTTTTGCATTTTTTCGGTGACATAGGCACGCAGCGCAGGCGTGACCTCAACATGGTGTCCGGTAATATTTATCTGCATCAACCTTCTCCTTTTTTGTCCGATCCTTACTGGTTAATGTAAGGCCAGTCTGGCACACCTCAATGGGGTGCCACACTGCATTTGAAAAACGGGGGGTAAACCTGGCGCACGCGATTTCCGTCACTCGCCAGCATTGATTGCGTGCCACATACTTACAGTTTATACATGGAATATCGAATTTGCTATCGTTCGGACTCAGAAATCAGCAGTTCTGCGATAAGCGCGGCGACGTTCACTGGATGAACCGATACCGATGGCTTCGCGGTACTTGGCGACCGTACGGCGGGCTGCGCAAATTCCAGTATCACGCAGCAGCTGCGAAATTTCCTGGTCGCTCAAAGGCTGTTTTGGTGGTTCATTTTCAATCAGCACCTGGATCCGGGCCTTGGTGGCTGTCGCGCTGACAGCGCCGCCGGAGGTGGTGCGCACGTGGCTCGAGAAAAAATACTTGAGTTCAAAGATTCCCCTGGGGGTCAGCATGTACTTGCGCGTGGTAGCCCTGGAAACGGTCGATTCATGCACGCCAACCTGGTCAGCGACATCCTTCAGTATCAGCGGTTGCATGGCAATTTCGCCGTCTGTCAAAAAACCCTGTTGGGTATCCACGATGCACTGGGAAACTTTCAGCAGTGTCTGGTTACGCAGTTCCAGGCTGGACAACAGCCAGCGCGCTTCCTGCAGCCGCCCACGCAGGTATTCTGCATCCTTGCCACCGGATTTCCGTAACAGCGAAATATAATACTTGTTCAGGCGCAGGCTGGGGTTGGCGTCC
Source organism: uncultured Gammaproteobacteria bacterium (assembly GCA_963753105.1). GTDB lineage: Bacteria > Pseudomonadota > Gammaproteobacteria > Xanthomonadales > SZUA-36 > SZUA-36. The sequence goes on along the minus strand of CAVWBD010000002.1, from coordinate 202,882 downwards.
GGGCTCAGCGTGGTCACCCACTTGTCGCCGTCAAGACGTACATAAACGTCGGGCACCAGGTATTCATCGCGACGGTTGTCATAGCGGGCCCCGGGACGCGGTTCCAGGCTCCTGATCAATTCCAGTGCCTGCTTCAGCTTGTCAGCATCAGCACCGGTTTCACGCATCATGTTTTCGTAGTCGTTGTCTGCGACGAGCTTCAGGTGATCACGGACCAGCCGCAGCGCGATGTCAATACCGGGTGTCCCGGCTGGTTGTGCGCGTAACTGGATGCGGATGCACTCCCCCGGGCTTCGGCTGGCCACACCGACAGGCTCCAGGCGTTGAACACGGTGCAGGACGGCGATGACCTCATCTTCCTCGACCCGGACTTCGGGCAGCAGGCTCGTGCGTATATCGGGGATGGAATCCGCCAGGAAACCATCGTCATCCAGTGCGAACACGATGGCAGTTGCAATGGCGGCATCCAGATCGCTGAAATGGGCCAGGCGAATCTGTGCCAGTAAATGCTCGCGCAACGCTGCATCACTGTTGTCTGCTATCTGGCGCTCAGGAAAGTCATCCGACCAGGCTGTGGAGTCGGTCCATTGTCCGGTTTCTACCTGCCACTGGTCCTGTTCGAAATCGCCACTGGAGTACTCCTCGGCATTCTCGGACTTGCGGGTTTCCGCCATCTGGGACTCAAGGGATACTTTTTCCTGCCCCTCGTCGGCCTGTGGCTCACTCTCATCACGCTCCAGTAATGGGTTGGCATCGAGCAGTTCCTGGACGTGGTCACGTAGTTCAATGCGGTTTAATTGCAGCAGGCGGATCGCCTGCTGCAACTGCGGGGCTAACGCCAGTTTTTGTGTCAGCCGGAGTTGTAGAGAGGGGCTAGCCATGATCGAAATGCGGGTGTACTGGCATCAGAGGCGGAACTCGTTACCCAGGTAGACCTCGCGCACCTCTTCGTTGGCCAGGATGGTCTCGGCGTTGCCCTCGGCGAGCACCTGTCCTTTGTTCAGGATATATGCGTGGTGACAGATACCGAGCATTTCGCGCACGTTGTGATCGGTGATCAGCACCCCGATATCCTGGCTGGTCAGGTGCTTGATGATTTCCTGGATTTCCCTGACCGAAATGGGATCAATACCGGCAAAAGGTTCGTCCAGCAGGATAAACCTCGGCCTGGCGGCAAGGGCGCGGGCAATTTCGACCCTGCGTCGCTCACCACCGGACAAAACCTGGCCCATCTGCTCGGCGAGGTGGGCCACGCCCAGTTCTTCCATCAGCGTCTGCAGTATTTCGTTGCGGCTGTTGATATCCAGGTCACGGCGCAGTTCGAGGATGGCCAGGATATTGTCACGCACCGACAGCTTGCGGAAAACGGAGGCTTCCTGTGGCAAATAACCAACCCCGAGCCCGGAGCGTACATTCACCGGTTTGTGGGTGATGTCCACGTCATCGACCGTGATGTTGCCCTCATCGGTCGGGATCAGCCCGACGATCATGTAGAAACAGGTCGTCTTGCCGGCGCCATTGGGGCCCAGCAGACCCACTACCTGGCCCGGTTCCACCTCGATGTTGACGCCACGCACAACCTCTTTCTTGCGATAGGACTTGTGCAGGTTAATGGCTTTAAGCATGTTAGGGCCTGTCGGGTTTTGCTGTGTCTGGATTTTCTTCAGCGGTTTGTTCGCCGCTGCTTTCCGGATTCTTCTCTTGCAGGTTCTCGTCGATGACTTCCGGGTCGAGGCGGATATGAATCCTGCCATTGCCGTTATCATCTGCGCTGCCTTTGAAGTGCTGAATGTTCAGGTCATAGGTCAATACTTCACCGGAGATCTGGTATTGCGGGTGTTTAACGTCCGCCTCACCTGTCAGGATCACGATCCCGTTGGCGACCTGGTAATGAATGACCTGTGCCGTGGCCTGGACCAGGCCCTGTTCTTCTATTTCCTGTTCAAGAAAAGCCGGTTTGCCCCGGAAGGTCAGGGCATTGACACGGCCGTCCACCTTGCTGACCTCGGCTTCTTCGGCACGTTATGTGCAATGTTCCCTGGCGGATATCCACTTCGCCACGCAGCGTGGTAATACCGTCACCGAGGGTGCCGTCAGTCGAATTGGCGTTGACCTCGAGCGGTTGTTGCCGGTCAGACTCAAGCGCCACGACGGGCAGGCTCACGCAGGACAGGCATAGACACAACCAGAGGCTGATCCGGGTGGCGAGTTGTTTTCTGGAAGCCATCTCAATAATTGACTGCATATGTCGCTTCAACCTGTTGCTTCAGCTTAAATGTATCGGTTTTCATGTCCAGGTCAAGACCGATGGCATTGACCTGGTTGTAGCCGTCGAAAATACTGACAGGCTCATCGGTACTGGCCGTCTGCGGTGTCACCTCGATCAGTACTTCTTCGGTATTGAGTTCCGCCAGGTTCCCGGTCAACTGTTCATGCCTCAGTATGTTGACCTTGCCGGACAAGTGGACATACTCCTTGTCGGCCGTCACGGTAGCTGAATCGGAGGTCAGGTTCCACACCATGCCGGGCTGGACCAACTTGAATACCGGTTTTTCAATCGTACCCATTTGTTTTGCCGGGTCATTGCGTAGTAGCGGAGCGCGCAAATTGACGGTCGCTTTCCCGTTTTCATCAAAAAACTGCAATTCAAAATCGCGCAGCACATAATTCAGCCTGGGATCAAGACCTGAAACGGGTTGCTGGATATCAATGTCCTGTTTGCGGCCGGCCCAGAAACTGACCGTTGTCAGGATTACCAGGAAAATGATTCCACGCCGTGTTTTCCTGGTAATCATGGGGCGAGGATATCATCCAGCACGGCTTGTTCTTTATCTTGCGCGGCCAGGATCAGGTTACAGATTTCCCTGACAGCGCCATGGCCGCCATTGCGCCTGGTTATCCAGTGGGCCTGCTGCTTGACACGTTCTTCAGCATCCGCCACCGCAACGGCCAGGCCGGCCCTGAGCATGACGGGTAAATCAATCCAGTCGTCACCCGCGAAACAGGTTTGCCCGGGATCAAGACCGGTTTTCTCCAGCAGTTCCAGGAATGCACTCAGCTTGCGCTCACGGCCCTGGTAAACATGCTCGATACCCAGCTCTGCTGCACGGTGCGTCACCGGTTCTGACACCCTGCCGGTGATGACGGCGACTTCGATACCACAGCGCTGCAGCACCTTGATCCCGAGACCGTCCCGGGCGCTGAAGGCTTTCAGTTCGTTACCCGCATGATCCAGGTACAGCTTGCCATCTGTCAGGACACCATCGACATCGAGGATCAACAGACGCACATTGGCTGCGCGTTCACGGAGTGCTGCATCCATCGTGGTCATTCAGACGACCCCCGCCTGCAACAGGTCGTTGAAATTCAGCACACCCAGCAGACGGCGTTCGTCATCGGTGACCAGCAGGCCCTGTATCTTGTATTCCTGCATCATCTTGACTGCTTCTGCTGCCAGTGCCTGTGGATGTATGGTTTTACCCCTGGGGGTCATCAACTCACCCATGGTCACGTTGCGCGGGTCGATTGGCTTCTCCAGGGTCCGGCGCAGGTCGCCATCGGTAAAAACACCCGAAACCCGTAGTTCTTTGTCGGTAATCGCAACCATACCCAGGCGTTTTTTTGTCATTTCCAGGATGGCATCTGACAGGCTTGCGTCTGCTGGAATAACTGGCATTTCTTCGCCGCTGTGCATGACATCCTGGATGTGCAGCAGCAGGCGTTTACCAAGCTGTCCGGCGGGGTGGGATCGAGCAAAGTCTTCCGCCGTGAAACCGCGGGTTTGCAATAAGGAAACAGCCAGCGCATCGCCCATGACCAGGGCCGCCGTGGTGCTGGAGGTGGGTGCCAGGCCCAGCGGGCAGGCCTCGGACTGTACCTCGACATTAAGGTGCACGTCTGCGTGGTTGGCCAGTGATGACTCGGCATTGCCGGTCATGGCGATAATCCCGACACCCAGCCGTTTTAACAACGGCAGAATCTGCCGGACTTCATCAGTCTCACCGGAATTGGACAGGACCAGCACCACGTCATCCGAGGTGATCATACCCAGGTCGCCATGGGAGGCTTCGGCAGGATGGACAAAAAATGCCGGGGTGCCAGTGCTGGCCAGTGTGGCCGCAATTTTGCCGGCGATATACCCTGATTTGCCCATTCCGAGCACGACGATTCTGCCCTTGCAACCGAGTATGGCCTGGCAGGCGGCTACGAAACTATCGTCAATGAAATCAACCAGCCGGGCGACCGCCGTGGCTTCTGTTCTGACGACCTCGCGGGCCAGGTTTTTCAGGGCATGACTATCCATAGACGTATTCTAACCCGAATTGATCAAAAGCAATGGACTGTCAGCTTCAACGCCCGGCGCCTCAGCCGAGCAGTGGTAATTCCACACGAGCCGAGGTCATCCAGACCAGCACCATGTAACCGATAAACATGGCCAGTAACAGACCGCCGGAGCGTCTGCCGATACGGCCGGGCCCCCGGAAGTCCGACGCCATCAGGTACAGCGCGCCCGTGATCAGGAACATGGCCGGAAAATCACGTGCGAGAAATATGGGCAGCAGTACGACGGGCTTGATGGTAGCCGAGATACCGAGCACACCCAGGAGGTTGAACATGTTGGAGCCGATGATATTGCCAATTGCCAGGTCATCTTCCCTGTTCAGGGCCGCGGTAATCGCTGTCGCCAGTTCCGGCAGGCTGGTTCCCAACGCGACGATGGTCAGGCCGATGACGGTGTCGCTTACCCCCAGGATACGTGCAATCGTGATGGCGCCGTCGACCAGGAAGGTCGAGCTTACGGGCAATACGATCAGACCGATTGTCAGCCAGAACAGGGCTACCTTGGTAGGAACGTTCTTGGGTATCTCTGCATCGAATTCTTCTGCCAGTGGATCGGAAAGCGGCCGTTGTAATCCGATGCGGATAATCCAGATGACCACCAGCAGCAGGAAGACCAGTAAAGTCACACCTTCGAGGCGGCTGTAACCGCCGTTGAGCGCCATCAGGAAGCAGGCCAGCATGATTAGCAGCAGCATCGGGTATTCACGCTTCAGCGCCGTGGATTCAAGACGTAGCGGGAATATCAGCGCCGTGGTTCCGAGCACGAGACCCATGTTGGCTATATTTGAACCGATGGCGTTACCAACCGCCAGGCCGGCATTGCCCTTCAGTGTGGCAACTGCGGAGACAACCAGTTCCGGTGCAGAGGTACCAAAGCCGATAATGGTCAGGCCGATGATTAGCGGCGATACACCCAGGTTACGCGCCGTTGCTGACGCACCGGCCACGAGGCGGTCGGCGCCCCACACCAGCAGCAGAAAACCCGCAACCAGCTGAATAATCGCTATCAGCATGGCAAATGCCAGTCCGGTCCTGGGTGTGAGTGGCGTTGTATGGAGTGGTGCGTAACTGTCTGCATGAACGGGGAGTTTTTAATGACAATGGAATCCATTATTATAACCGCTCCTGAATAGTGTAGTCTGTTTGTCCCGTCGGTCAAACAGGTCATTTTTCCTGGTTGGTTTCCCGGATCGGTGATTCAATAACGTGCAGCATTGCCCGGTGACGAAGGACGGTAGTTTATGGATAGCAAAACAATAGCGCAAATGATACGTGATGGTCTGCCGGACGCGGAGGTGGCGGTCAGCGGTGATGACGGGGTTCACTTCGAAGCCGTGGTACGCAGTGCCTCCTTTGCGGGTAAGAATACACTGGCCAGGCACCGTATGGTGTACGCCACGTTGGGTGAGTTGATGGGCAATGAAATCCACGCGCTTGGTTTACGCACGGAGTTGCCGGAGTCGTGATTATCCCGCTGAAGGAACACTTATAATGGATTGCATTCAGATTATTGGTGGCGTACCGCTCGATGGCGAGGTCTGGATCTCGGGCGCCAAGAATGCCGTGTTACCGATCATGGTCGCCAGCCTGCTCGGTGACGAACCTTCCTACATCAGCAATGTGCCACACCTGCAGGATGTCACAACGACCATGGAATTGCTCGGCCGGATGGGTGCCAGACCTGGCGATGGATGACGGCATGCGTATCGAGATCGATCCACGTGGCATGCACCAGTACGAGGCGCCATACGACCTGGTCAAGACCATGCGCGCCTCGATCCTGGTACTGGGTCCACTGGTGGCGCGTTATGGCCGTGCGGTGGTCTCACTGCCCGGTGGCTGTGCGATCGGCTCCCGGCCGGTAGACCTTCATTTGCGTGGTCTGCAGGCCCTGGGTGCGGAAGTTTCCGTGGTCAATGGCAATATCGAGGCCAGCGCCAGCCGGCTCAAGGGTGCCAATATCATATTTGATACCGTCACCGTGACCGGTACGGAAAATATCATGATGGCGGCGGTGCTGGCAGACGGCACCAGCGTGATCGAAAATGCGGCCCAGGAACCGGAAGTAGTCGACCTGGCAAATTTCCTTAACACCATGGGTGCAAAAATAAGTGGTGCGGGCACCAATACCCTGACCATCGAGGGTGTCGAGAACCTGCATGGCGCCGAGTACTCGGTGCTACCGGACCGCATCGAGACAGGAACTTACCTCGTGGCCGGGGCTATCACGCGCGGCCATGTCCGGGTTACCCGGACGCGCCCCCACGACCTGGACTCGGTCATTGAGAAATTGCGTGAGACCGGTGCGTGTATCGAGGTCGGTGAAGACTGGATTGACCTGGACATGCAGGGCCGCCGGCCGAAGTCAGTGGATATCACCACCGCGCCTTACCCTGGTTTTGCCACGGACATGCAGGCACAGTTTACAGCCCTGAACACTGTTGCCGAGGGCACGGGGATCATTACCGAGACCGTGTTTGAAAACCGTTTCATGCACGTACAGGAACTGCAACGCCTTGGCGCCGACATCACGGTCAAGGGCAATACCGCCATCATCAAGGGTGTGAGCGAACTGAACGGCGCACCGATCATGGCAACCGACCTGCGCGCCTCGGCCGGCCTGGTATTGGCGGGCCTGGTCGCAAACGGCACCACGATTGTCGACCGTGTCTATCACATCGACCGGGGCTACGAAATTATCGAAGAGAAACTCGGCCAGCTCGGTGCACGTATCCGCAGGGTCGCATCTCCCGAAAAACAGCGCTGAAAAGACCGCACAATGCGGTTTAATTGACCTAGGTCGTAGTCCGAACGGAATTTGTGGGTATACTCTGCCCCCAATTGGCGTGCTTGCCGGCGCAATGGGTGATTGAAGGCCCGGTAAGTACATGAGATAGAGACTATTTGTTAAAAGTAACCCAATCTTAAAACGGCAAATCAACCGGAGATTTTTATATGAGAATCGGTGTACCGCGGGAGCGATACGCAGGCGAGAAGCGCGTAGCCACGACCCCAGATGTGGCCTCCCAGTTAATGAAATTGGGGTTTGATGTAGCAGTGGAGTCCGATGCTGGCGCCGCTGCCAATTTTTCTGATGCCAGTTATGAAGCAGTTGGCTGTTCCGTCGACACGACGGATGGTATCTGGAGTAATTCCGATATCATTCTGAAAGTACGTGGCCCGGAAGATGATGAGGCTGACCGGCTGAAGTCCGGCCAGACACTGATTTCTTTCCTGTGGCCTGCACAGAACCCCGAAATGCTCCAGAAACTGACCGAGCGTGGCGTTACCGCCATGGCCATGGACAGCGTTCCACGTATCTCGCGTGCACAGAAAGTGGATGCATTGAGTTCAATGGCGAACATCGCGGGCTATCGCGCCGTTGTCGAAGCCGCCCAGCACTTCGGGCGCTTTTTCACTGGCCAGATCACGGCTGCCGGCAAGGTCATGCCTGCCAAGGTGCTGGTGATCGGTGCCGGCGTTGCCGGTCTGGCCGCCATTGGCGCAGCCAAGAGCATGGGCGCTATCGTCCGTTCTTTTGATACACGCCCCGAGGTCAAGGAACAGATCGAGAGCATGGACGCCGAGTTCCTGATGCTGGACTTCGAAGACGAAGACGGCACCGGTGAAGGCGGTTATGCCAAGGTCATGAGCGATGAGTTCATCGCGGCCGAGATGGCCCTGTTTGCCGAGCAGGCAAAAGAAATCGACATCGTGATTACGACTGCCCTGATTCCGGGACGGCCGGCGCCGAAGCTATGGACGGCCGAGATGGTCGAATCCATGAAGGACGGCAGCGTGATCGTCGACCTGGCGGCCGAGCAGGGTGGAAACTGTGAACTGACCGAGCCTGGCGAGGTGGTTGTACACCACGGTGTGACCCTTATCGGCTACACCGATATGCCCAGCCGGTTGGCTGCGCAATCCAGCCAGTTGTACGCCACCAACCTGCGTCACCTGTTGACCGACCTGACCCCGGAGAAAGACGGCCAGATCAATGTTGACATGGAAGACGAAGTATTCCGTGGCGCAACCGTGTGCAAGGATGGTGAGACCACCTGGCCACCACCAGCGCCGAAACTCTCTGCAGCACCACCCAAGCCGAAGCCGGCTCCTGTTCCGGTGGTCGCAAAAGAGAAGAAGAAATCCGTTGCCGGCCCGATCATCGGCATGGTGATCGCCGGTCTGGCGCTGCTGGGACTGGGTGCAGTTGCACCGGTGTCTTTCATGGCGCACTTCACCGTATTTGTTCTGGCCTGCTTCGTTGGCTACATGGTGATCTGGAACGTTACCGCGGCACTGCATACGCCGTTGATGAGTGTAACCAACGCGATATCAAGCATCATTGTTATTGGTGCCTTGTTGCAGATCAGTTCGGAAACCGAGTTGATCAAGTGGATCGCCGTCGCGACCGTGGCAGTAACCTCCGTGAATATCTTCGGTGGTTTTGCCGTTACTCGCCGCATGCTTGAAATGTTCAGGAAGTAAGGAGATCGTCATGTTGAACACTGGAATTATTACTGTGTCGTACATCATTGCGACCATCCTTTTCATCCTCGCTCTCGGTGGACTTTCCAACCAGGAGACCGCCCGTAAGGGTAACTGGTACGGCATCATCGGTATGACGATTGCCTTGCTGGCTACCATCCTGGGTATCGTCGAGCGCGCCTACGTTGAGTTGATCATTGCGCTGTTGCTTGGTGGCACCGTCGGTCTCATCGCTGCGAAACGCGTGAAGATGACCCAGATGCCGGAACTCGTCGCAATCCTGCATAGCCTGGTTGGTATTGCCGCCGTGGCTGTTGGATTCGCCAACTTTATGGATCCGGGCCGGCTCACACATTACGTGGGGATTGAGCTGACCATTCACGATATCGAAACCTATATTGGTATCCTGATCGGTGCGGTGACCTTCTCCGGCTCCGTGATCGCGTTTGGCAAGCTGTCAGGACGTATGAGCGGCTCACCTTTGACATTGCCGGGAAGGCATTATTTAAACCTCGCCCTGCTGATCGCTGCGATCTGGTTTGCATACCAGTTTGTCTTGCAGTCCGCAGCTGGCGGCGGCATGCAGCCACTTATCATCATGACGGTTATTGCCCTGCTGTTTGGTATCCACATGGTGATGGCCATCGGTGGTGCTGATATGCCGGTCGTGGTTTCGATGCTCAACAGCTATTCCGGTTGGGCGGCTTCGGCCACCGGCTTCATGCTGGGTAACGACCTGTTGATCGTGACCGGTGCACTGGTTGGCTCTTCTGGCGCCATCCTCAGCTACATCATGTGCCGGGCGATGAACCGCAAGTTCCTGGCCGTGATCGCTGGCGGATTCGGCACAGGTGGCGGTACACCTGCCGCCGGAGCCGGTGAAGACCAGGGAGAGGTTGTTCCTATCGAAGCTGAAGAAACGGCAGCATTACTTGCCAACGCCAAGGAAGTGATGATCATCCCGGGTTATGGCATGGCAGTCGCCCAGGCCCAGCATATCGTGTTTGAAATCACGAAAACGCTGCGGGACAAGGGTGTCAACGTTCGTTTCGGTATTCACCCGGTTGCCGGGCGTATGCCGGGTCACATGAACGTGCTGCTGGCCGAGGCCAAGGTGCCTTACGATATCGTCTTCGAAATGGACGAAATCAACGACGACTTTCCGAAAGTTGATGTCTCGGTCGTCATTGGCGCGAATGACATCGTCAATCCTTCGGCTTTGACCGACCCTGACGGGCCGATTGGCGGCATGCCGGTGCTCGAGTGCTGGAAGGGTGAAGTTTCCATCGTACTCAAACGCAGCATGGCCACCGGTTATGCCGGTGTACAGAATCCGCTGTTCTTCCTGGACAACACGCGTATGTTGTTCGGTGATGCGGGTGATACGCTGGACAAGGTGTTCAAAGCACTTTAAACAGCTTTAGACCTGTAACACAAAAACCCCCAAAGCGTCAGCGATGGGGGTTTTTTGTATGCCTGCGAAACCGGTGTAGACAAACTGACGTTTATATCGTCAACCGTTGGTGACCTGTTGCTTGTCAACCATGCAGGCACCGGAGGCGCGGACCTGCTGTCCGTCAATGACCAGCGAGATAATCCTCATTTCCAGGCCCTGGCCCTTCTTTTTCTTGTGCTGTAACAGGACCGGGATGTAGTCGTATTCATTGGCATACCAGGCCAGCGAGGTGCGTTTTTCATTCTTGCGTATGCGTTTGACCCGCGTGGTTTCAAGGCAGCCCAACGCAGTTTCCAGGGGCTCTTCGAGTTCGGCCACGTACAGGTGTTGCTCGATTTCATCCTTATCGATGACCTCGACTTCCATTTGCGACTGCCCGGCAGCAAGGTACGACCTGGTATTCAAAAACAACGAAAACGGATCCACCGCATCGCCGGCCAATGGCAAACGGTATTCTTTGGACTTGCTACGGGTGGTTACAATTTCAGCCTGCCAGTCGTACACGGCCTGCCAGGTGGATTTGTAGCCGATCAGGCTGAATGAAAACTTATACCTTTCCGGTTGGAAGTGGCCATCCTGCCAGATCCCGCGCACGCTTTGTTCGCCCTTGACATTCAGCAGTTCAGCAAAACCCTGCATATCGTGCGTGAAGCCGTGCAAGGTCAGCTGATCCTCTTGCCGGGTCAGGCTGATGGTCACCTTTGCTGCTTTCTCACCACTGCGCAATATCTCGTAGACGGCGGTGTATTCCCGGGGTGCGGCACCGGGCGTGTCTGCAACTGCAGTGACCGGGAGCGTTGCGGGAAGCAGTGAAAATACAAGGAATAAAACGAGTCTAGTTAAATGTTCCATCGTGCTCGAGAAGCAATGGTTGCTCCAATGACGCTGGCCCTGGTGGAATACCTTGTCCTGTTCGTAATGGACTTTGCGTTGGCAAAATAGTTCGACCGTGGCGACCACCAGCTTGTGCTCCAGGGGCCCCAGCCTGGCGGCGAGCGATGTTGCGTCATCATCGGGCAGGATGGGTATGCGTACCTGCGAGATGACCGGTCCCGAGTCGAGACCGGCGGTGACGATGTGGATGCTGGCGCCGGTTTCCGTATCACCGGCCTGCAAAGCCCGGTTGTAAGTGTCCAGCCCCTTGTACAGCGGTAGCAGGGCAGGGTGCAGGTTGATCATGCGACCGGAGAACTGTTGCGTGAATTCCTCGCCGAGGATGCGCATGTACCCGGCGAGTACGATCAATTCCACGCGGTCCGGGCGTAGCACATCCATCACCGCCGCGTCATGGGCCTGCCGGTCGGGAAAATCGGCATGGCTGATCACGCTGACCGGTATACCTGCTTGCTCGGCGTGCCGGATACCCGGGGCATCGGCCCGGTTGGAAACCACCCGCATGATATTCAACGCCAGGCCCCTTTCCCTGACTGCGGTGATCAGGGCCTTGAGATTGCTGCCGGTGCCGGAGATCAGTACTGCGGCCCTTAAATCCTGTTGCTTCATGCTCTGGATAAATTTTACGCGCTCGGTATCGCCCGGCGCTGCGATCACCCGGCCAATCCGGTATACGGACTCGCCCGCCTTCTCCAGCGTCCGGCATAACTCGTCCGCCGTGTCTTCAGCGACCAGGATGGCCATACCGATACCACAATTAAAAGTACGCAGCATTTCCGCCTGGTCTATACCGCCGTTTTCCCGCAACCATTCAAACACAGCAGGTAACTGCCAGGCCGACAGGTCGATTTCAAGACCCAGGCCATCCGGCACAACACGGATGATGTTCTCGGAAATCCCGCCACCGGTGATATGTGCGAGACCGTCGATGGGCAGTTGCGTGATCAGGGGCAGCAGCGTCTTGACGTAAATTCGCGTGGGGGCCAGCAGGGCTTCACCCAGGGTGGTGTTACCCAATGATGCGGACGGTTCATCGGGGCTGCGTTCCAGCACTTTCCTGATCAGCGAATAACCGTTGGAATGTGGTCCGGACGAACCCAGGCCCAGCACCACGTGGCCGGCCCTGATACGGCTGCCGTCAATCAATTTTGACCGGTCAACCACGCCCACCGCAAAACCGGCCAGATCGTACTCATCAACGTCGTACATGCCGGGCATCTCGGCGGTTTCACCACCGATCAGTGCACAACCGGCCTGCCGGCATCCATCGGCGATCCCTTCAATGACATCCTGCGCATCATCGAGTTTGAGTTTGCCGGTGGCGTAATAATCGAGGAAGAACAAGGGTTCAGCGCCACAGGTCAGGATATCGTTGACACACATCGCCACCAGGTCGATGCCGATCGTATCGTGACGCTGGAGTTGCCTGGCCAGCAGCAACTTGGTGCCCACGCCGTCGGTGCCGGAAACGAGTACGGGTTCCTTGTACAGGCTGTTGTCGAGTTGAAACAGACCGCCGAAGCCACCCAGCCCAGTTATTACACCACTGCGGTTGGTTGATTTGACCGCAGGTTTGATCCGTTCCACCAGTGCATTGCCAGCGTCGATGTCCACACCGGCATCGAGGTAACTCAGGCCAACAGGCTTGTTTGTTTTCATGTTCAATACGGGGTCCGTTTGCTCATGCTGTCAATGGTCGCCTATGGTATCGTATTAGGACTCGGAATTTCCCAATTTTTATTTGGGCTACCAAGCCCAAGGTAAACACATGCCAGGCCACCAGCCCCAGGTAGTACAGGTGAAAAAACTACTGCTGATTATTGTTCTGTTGCATCTACCCCTTGCTGGTGTCGTGGCGGATGTTGATTTGTATTCCGGCGAAGTGGCCGTTGCCAGCCAGGGTGAAGCCGACCGGCTCGAGGCAATCCCGGCGGCGTTGATCCAGGTGTTGCAGAAAGTCAGCGGTAAGCGTGAGATGCCTGTCTCGCAGTCGCTGGATGATGCGTTGACAAATGCCGATAAATTGATGCTTTCCTTCCGCTACAAGAATACCGAACGCACGGACCCGGATGGTGACATTAACCGTGAAATGCGGCTGGTCATACAATTCATGCCACCGGAAGTAGACCGCATCATCCAGCAGTCCGGTTTGCCGCGTTGGCAGCAGGAAAGACCGGCCGTGCAAATATGGGCAGTTATTGATGATGGCGCCAAGCGGGAACTCAAACCACTTGAGTATAACTATGCCTGGGAGTCGATGGAGGACATCGCGTCGATGAGAGGCTTGCCGATAAGCTGGCCTGAACTGGACGAGGAGGAACGGCAGCTGGTTGATATAAGCCTGGTCTGGGGTGGTTTTACCGATTACCTGGTGGAGCGCGGGGCGCCGGCAGACGGCGTGGCGACCATCGCCATCAGGCGTGAAGGGCCGATGTGGACCTTGGGCTGGAATGTCGCCAGTGACGGGCAGCACTGGGCCTGGCGCAGCAGCGACCAGGAACTGATGTTTGCACTGGCCCAGGGTGTCCACCAGATGGCTGACCAGATTGCTGCGGCCAATGCGATTGCTGCGTCCGAACAGGGTTTGTGGGTAACGGATATGACCATCGGTGGCCTGAAAAGTGCAGAGGATTACACTGCCTGTCTCGGTTATTTGCAGGGCCTGAGCCTGGTCAACGAGGTGGATGTGCTGGGTGCAGAACCCGGCCGGGTACATTTTCGTCTGCAACTCAATGCATCAGGCGAGCACCTCGCCGAGGCGCTCAACCGCGGCACGGTGCTGTTGCCAACGGGCGCCGAAAGTGAATACGATTACGAGTTTTTACACTACGGACGCGATTAGGAGGCTCTAAAAGAGCATGTTATTTTCCCCGCAAATTCCCTTACCCCTGGCACCCCGTCGTGACAGCCGGCTCGAGGATTTTGTTGTTGGCCCGAACACGGCTGTTATCGAAGCACTGAGACAGATGCTGGATGAGCCCGGCTCGCATGTATTCCTGCATGGGGAAGAGGGCAGCGGCAAGACGTACCTGTTGAACGCCTTGTGCCTGGAGACCCGGCAACGGCAGGGGCGGGCATTTTACCTGGCCCTGAAACGCCTGCCACGCAACGCGGTGGCATCCCTGGAAGGCCTTGAAGACCTGGATTTGGTCTGCGTGGATGACCTGCACGTCATTGCCGGCGACCGGGTCTGGGAAGAAGCCCTGTTTCACTGTTTCAACCGCATCAGGAAGGCCAATGGCCGTTTGTTGGTAAGCAGCTGCAAGCAATTATCAGCCCTGGACCTCGACTTGCCGGACCTGGCGTCCCGGCTGGCCTGGGGCTTGCGTCTGCCTTTGAAACCCCTGGCTGATGAAGACAAGCTGGAGGTGATAGCAAGGCACAGTGATGCGCTCGGCCTGGGCCTGTCCGACGAGGTTCAGCAATACTTGCTGAAGCGCCATGAACGGAGTATGTCCTCGCTGATCCAGACGGTGGAGAAACTGCACCAGGTCGCGTTGACCAACAAACGAAGAATTACCATTCCGCTTGTACGCGAAGTGCTACAGGCGGCGTCCCAGGAAAGGAAGTAAAACTATGCTGACAAAAGACCAGATCACCCGTAACTGGCTGCCACGTTACACCGGAATGCCCTTGGAGGAATTCGGAAACTATATCCTGGTCACGAATTTCAGCAATTATGTCAGGCGCTTCGCGGAGATCTTCGATTGCAAAATTTATGGGGAAGACCGCGCGATGCAGGCGGCATCCAACGCCGAAGGTTTGACCATCATCAACTACGGGATCGGTTCCAGCAATGCGGCGACCATCATGGATCTGCTGGCGGCCGTGAAGCCGGAAGGGGTCCTGTTCCTGGGCAAGTGCGGTGGTCTGAAGAAATCCACCGAAATCGGTCATTTTATCCTGCCGATTGCGGCCATACGCGGGGAAGGCACCAGCGATGACTATTTCCCGCCCGAGGTGCCGGCCTTGCCTTCCTTCAAACTGCACAAGTTCGTGTCGGACAAGATATTGGAGCACGGTGTCGATTACCGGACCGGTGTGGTTTACACCACCAACCGGCGGGTATGGGAGCACGACGAGGCGTTCCACAAGCGCCTGGCGGAAATGACCTGCATCGGCATCGATATGGAAACGGCCACGCTGTTTATCGTGGGACACGCAAATGCAATCGCCCACGGCGCATTGTTGCTGGTGTCAGATGTGCCGGTCACACCCGATGGTGTCAAGACCGAGGAGTCGGACAAGAAGGTAACGGCCGACTGGGCGGACCTGCACTTGCGGATCGGTATCGAGGCGATGACGGAACTGGGCCTAAAGGGCGAAAAAATAAAGCACTTCCGGTATTAGCCACCGCTTCTCAACACCAAAAATCCCACGTGTCGCATCGCGCAGGGACGATCACGATGGGGACGCCAGCATATCCAACTCAGAAAATCAGGGTATCTCCTTGGCTGCGCCGGGTATTCCTTCCGGGGACACGCTTGAGCCCGCATATTGCACCAGTCGGAATTCCTATCCCGACGAATTACGGTCCCGGGTAAGGAACACCCCGGCACAGCTTCATGGGCAGCTTTAGCAAACCAATTGACCTTTAATCGCGAGCAGCAAAGCTGCTCCCTCCTACATAAGAGCCCGGTTGTTTGCCGGTGTGGGCGACTTCTGAGCACCGAATCCTGAGTGTCGTCAGGGGAGAAATGTGCGGGATGCACATTTCAGGCCGCCCAGGACAGGACGTCCTGTAAGGCCGGCCCCGTTAAGACGGCTCGAAGGAGAGGGTAGCCCGAACGACTACAGGGATGTAGGAGGTACGAGCCCGAGGATGGGCGAAGGTAGAACAATGCAGGAGCAATTGTCGAGAGCAACGCAGGAGCAGTTGCCGAGGGCTGCGGGGCCGGGAGCACACATCGGTAAACCATCGGGCAATAAATTGCTGCAGATTCCAGGCGAGGTGCTACTTATGTTCAAGAGAAGGTGAGACCATCATAGCTGTTCGAGAGGCTGGCCTGGTCCATGAATGGTATGCCGCGGGCACATGGATGCGAAGGAGTGGCCTCACGGTTTCAGGAAGGAATGTCCGGTACAGCCAGGCACTAAAAAAGGGCCGCGATGCGGCCCTTTTTCAATGGTGGCGATCAACGCTTACTTGAAACTTAATTTGCTGTCTATCGTCAAACCGTCAGCGGTGAATCGCATATCCATGCGGGAACGGCCCAGCATGGCGGTATACGAATCCTTGAACGCCTCTGAAAACTCATGTGCCTGTGATCTGTGGTGGTCAACATCGAAATCGTACTTCTTTGACAAGGCTGCCTGGAGTTCCATTTGCCTGGCCATGTCATAGGAGACGGAGAAGAACGTACCGTTTTCCTGGGGTTTTGTATCGAGGAACTGGTCAAGTTCGGTGGCGTAGTTCTCACCGATGGAGATTCCGATGGTCTGCTCTCCCATTAGCGCGTATAGCTCAATGTCCGGCATGGGCAACATCTCGGGTGGGATTCTGACGGGTTCAGACTGGTTGGCAAGATCCAGGGTGTCAAAACCCGGCACCATCATGCTGGCCATACCGACGAACATTTCCGGCTTGTCCACGTACAGGGCGAGTACACCCTCACCCTTCGGGATATCCCCATGCGGGTCGAGGTCGTCCATCCGGACACGCAGGCCCAGCAGATTATTGACCATCGGCGGCATCGGAATATTGAGTTGCGCCACCAATTCTCCGGCATGCCGGTTCATGTGCTGCAGTTCTTCGCACTGGTAGGGGCTGGCGACAATGGCGTTGGCTTTTTCCAGCAGGAAACTGCGCAGTTTGCCGACCTTGAGTGCCAGGGAAGCCGAAAACAGGTTGTCACCCTCGACAGCGACAGGCACATTGGAAACCAGGTTGATTAAACTACCCGCCAGCGTGCTTTCAAGCTCCAATTCGTAACGCACGCTGATCTCGTTGGCAGTCAATTCGGTCGTGCCGGCTGTCATGCGTGGCGCCTTGGCCACGATAGACTGGATTTCAGCCACGCAGGTTGCGTTGAGCTCGGCGGGATCGAAACCCCAGTATCGTTCCAGGTAAGTATTGGTCACGCTATTTGGGTTGAGCATTTCATCGACCAGCGTCTGCAAATCAAGAATACCTGAGCCATAAGCCGTGTAACCCTTCTGGCTGTTCATGATTGCCAGGGCATTGCTCGACGCCATGCTCTGGGCCGGCATTTCCTGGCCCAGGAATGCAGCCAGCATGCGGTCGTCGGCACTGACGGGGAATACACTGAAGGCCAGATGTTGATCCATGATAGCGATGTATACGCCTCCCTTTGAACCGGTATCGGTGATACTCCAGTATTGGGTGCCGTTGAGTTCTTTCTCCGGGATTTCAAAACCCATCTCGGCCTCGATACGGTCGATGGTCGCACGCAGGGCCTGTGAGTCACTAAGTTCGATACGGATCACGGGGAAGACACCCATCGCATAAATAGCGTGCTGCGCTCGCATGCTGATACCCAGCTTCGCCAGGTTTTCCACGTTCAGCTCACCACCCAGCTCATTCAATACGGCTTTGGCAACGCGGGCTTGTTCATGCCCTTCGTAAACGCCCGCATCATAGTCGGTCTTGAACTGGCTGATTTGTTCGGACATAACATCAAGCACTGGCTGGAAGCGTTGTACATAGGCGTCGGTTATGGCGTCCGGTACGGGGTCCAGTGTGGCAAATACGTAGGCCGTGTCGGCTGGCACATAGGCCAGCAAGGGGTTTGTGTTTGCCGTCACAACGGCCGTTTCGTCGGCCTCCTTGCTACAGGCAGCAAACAGCAGGGCGGTGCCGGCAAGGAGTGCAAAAGTTCGGATAAATCTCATGGTCTCGAAGTCCTGTACTGCGGTTATGTGTAGGTGTTATACCACAGTACAACACTAAACACAAATAAATTGTTGAGAATTTCCAAAAAAGTGATCCGATCAAGGCCGGGTTTGTGGGAATTACCTGTTCCCGGAACTCGGCGCCAGGGGGCTGCTACCGTTTTATTGAGTGTTCAAAGCTTGCAATCGCTCCGGCGTGCCAATGTCATGCCAGGTGCCGCGGTAAATTTCCCCCGTGACCTGTTGCAATGCCGCTGCGGTGCGCAACATGGGTTTAACGGAAAAATGTCCGCCCGGTGCGGAATCAAAGAAGCGTGGATGATAAACACTGATACCACTGAATGTGCATAATGGTTGTCCGGTCAGGCCTACGTAACCGCCCCGTAATGAAAAATCACCTTCGGGATTGTGTTCCGGGTTGGGCACCAGCACCAGGTGTACGTGATCGCACTTGATGGCCCTCAACCTGCTGAGCGGGTATTGGCATAAAATGTCGCCATTGATAACGGCGAAGGGTGATTCTCCCAGCATCGGAAGAGCCTGCTGAATGCCACCGCCGGTTTCCAGCGCCTCAGGGGGTTCCTGCGAATAGTGGATATTCAGACCCCAGTCATCCCCGTTGCCAATCGTGTCCCGGATCATGTCGCCCAAATAGGACAGGTTTATGACTATTTCCCGGAACCCGGCGCCAGCGAGTTTTTCGAGATGGTATGCGATCAGTGGTTTGCCATGGACTTCCAGCAGTGGTTTCGGGGTATGGTCTGTCAGCGGTCGTAAGCGTTCACCACGGCCCGCGGCGAGTATCATGGCGCGCATTCTGGTTGCTCCAGCAGTTCGAGGAATTCTGCAAATTCCGGGTAGCGGTCCAGGGTGTCCGTCACGTAGTCATAAAAGCGTGGAATCATTTCAAGATATCCTGTCTTGCCATCCCGGTAGTGTAGCCGGGCAAAGATACCGACGACCTTGATATTGCGCTGCAGTCCCATCAGGTCGCAGTAACGCCGCCATTGATCCGGCCCGATCGATACACCGAGCATCTGCCGGTATTGTTCCATCCATTGTTCGATCTGTGCCCTGGGCCAGGTGATATACCGGTCCCAGATTAACGATATGAAGTCATAGCTGATGGGGCCCTTTACTGCGTCCTGGAAATCGATGATGCCTACGTCACCCGATTGCGTCATCAGCAGGTTGCAGGAGTGGAAATCACGGTGCACAAAACAGGCGGGCTGTTCCAGTGCCGAGCCGATGACCTGCTTGCAGAAACTGTCCCAGTATCGGTCGAATTCGTTGCGCGGCATCGATTGGCGGTGATGATCCAGGTACCAGTTCGGGAACAGGTCCATCTCATAACGCAGCAACCGCGCGTTGTATTCCGGTAAGCCGTTGGCGTCGACTTTCCGGGCCATGCGCCGCAGCACATCGAACAGTGCCGGGAATTGCTCATCGGCGTTGTGTTGGCCAAGAAAGTCACGATACAGGTCGTCACCGAGGTCCTCGAGTAACAGGAAACCATTCTCCACATCCGCTTTCAGAATCTCCGGTGCGTACAATCCGGCCTCCCGCAACTTGCTGGTCACGTCCACGAATGGCCGCGTATCTTCCGCCGGTGGCGGTGCATCCATCAGGATGAAGGTGTTGCCATCGGCTTTGAGCCTGAAATATCGTCTGAAACTGGCATCACCTGCGACATCCAGGAATCCGGACTCGATATCGACACCCATGGACTGCAACCAGGCGCGGGCCTGGCCCAGGCGCGGGTCGTTTTCTGCCGTCGTGTTTTGATGCGCTGATCCCATGCAGTGGATTCTGCCGCAAACAGACCATTGATGAAATGAAAAGGTGGTGTTTTTAAACTGTACTAATATGGTACTATATCGTTTTCCAGTCACTTTCAACGACCGGGACAGTGCAGGCTTGTATGTTACGTATCAGCAAAATGACCGACTACGCCATCATGGTGATGGTCGAATTAAACGCTTCGGGTGGAAAGGTGCTGAGTGCACATGCCTTGGCTGACCGTTCTCACCTGGAACTGCCAACTGTCAGCAAAGTATTGAAATTACTGGTTAAAACAGGCCTGGTTGATTCCTACCGCGGCGCCACGGGGGGCTACTGCCTTGAACGGGACGCGCGTGACATCAACGTGGCCGAAATCATCGCCGCCATCGAAGGGCCTATTGCGATGACCGAGTGCAGCGTGGAGGAAGGCCTGTGCTCACAGGAAGCCAACTGTGGTCTGCGTGGCAATTGGCAGCGGATTTCTGTTGCGATCACCGAGGCGATGGAAAAAGTATCATTGGCGGAAATGGCGCAGCCGGTAAAACCGGTCGCGAACCCTTTACGCATTACAACATACGCTTGATGAAGCGGGGACAAATGAACAGATGAGTAATGAGTCAACCATTGACGGCCTGGTCGAGGCGAAGTACCGGCACGGCTTCGTGACGGATATCGAATCCGATACACTACCGCCGGGTCTGTCCGAGGACGTCATCCGTGCCATTTCGGCACGCAAGAACGAGCCGGAGTGGCTGCTGGAATGGCGTTTGAAGGCCTATGCCCTGTGGCTCACTTTGGAACAGCCCAATTGGGCCCATTTGAATATAGATGCAATAGATTTCCAGCAGATCTCGTATTTCTCCGCACCCAAGTCAGATGCGGACCGGCCGCAGAGCCTGGACGAGGTGGACCCCAAGCTACTGGAGACCTACGACAAACTCGGGGTACCGTTTCACGAGCGGGCCCGCCTGGCCGGTGTGGCCATTGACGCAGTGTTCGACTCGGTTTCCGTGGGTACGACTTTCAAGGCGGAACTGAGAAAGGCCGGTGTGATCTTCTGTTCGTTTTCCGAGGCCGTTCAAGATCACCCCGACCTGGTCAAGAAATACCTGGGCTCCGTGGTGCCACAGCGTGACAATTATTTTGCTGCACTGAACTCGGCGGTTTTCACCGACGGCAGTTTTGTTTTCATACCCAAGGGTGTGCGCTGCCCGATGGAATTATCAACCTACTTCCGTATCAACGCGGCGGAGACCGGGCAATTCGAGCGCACGCTGATCGTGGCGGAAGAAGGCAGCCACGTCTCTTACCTGGAAGGCTGCACGGCCCCGATGCGGGACGAGAACCAGCTGCACGCCGCAGTGGTCGAGCTGATCGCAATGGAAGACGCCAATATCAAGTATTCCACGGTACAAAACTGGTACCCGGGTGATGAAAATGGCAAGGGTGGGATTTATAACTTCGTGACCAAGCGTGGCGATTGCCGCGGGGCCCGTTCGCGCATTTCATGGACCCAGGTCGAGACCGGTTCGGCGATCACCTGGAAATATCCCAGCTGTATCCTGCGTGGCGAGGAATCCGTGGGTGAATTCTACTCGGTGGCCCTGACCAGTAACTACCAGCAGGCCGATACCGGTACCAAGATGATCCACATGGGCCGAAATACGCGCAGCAAGATCATTTCCAAGGGAATCTCCGCCATGCAGGGGCAGAATACCTATCGTGGCCTGGTCAAGATTTCGCCGAAAGCAGAGAATGCGCGTAACTATACACAGTGTGACTCCATGCTGATCGGCAAGAAGTGTGGTGCGCACACCTTCCCCTATATCGAGGTACGCAACCCGACCGCCAAGGTCGAGCACGAGGCCACGACTTCCAGGATCGGCGAGGACCAGTTGTTCTACTGCCTGCAAAGAGGGATTTCGGAGGAGGACGCCGTTTCCATGATCGTGGATGGCTTCTGCAAACAGGTGTTCAAGGAATTGCCAATGGAGTTCGCGGTCGAGGCGAAAGCGTTACTGGAAGTCAGCCTTGAAGGCGCGGTGGGATAAGAGACAATATTAAATGGATAAGACAATGATGTTACAAGTAAAGAACCTGCACGCGAAGGTGGCAGGCAAGGAAATCCTCAAGGGTCTGAACCTCGAACTGGCAGCGGGTGAGGTACACGCCATCATGGGGCCGAACGGGGCCGGCAAGAGTACGCTGGGCAACGTGCTGGCAGGACGTGAAGGTTACGAAGTGACTGCGGGTGAAGTGATCTTCAATGGCAAGAACCTGCTGGAACTGGAACCCGAAGAACGCGCCTGCGAGGGTGTGTTCATGGCCTTCCAGTATCCGGTCGAAATCCCCGGGGTCAACAATACCTATTTTTTGCGTGCGGCTTTGAATGCCCAGCGCAAGTACCGTGGAGAGGAGGCACTGGACTCGGTTGGTTTCCTGCGCCTGGTGCGTGAAAAACTGGAAATCCTGCATATCGGTGACGAACTGTTGCACCGGGCGGTCAACGAGGGTTTTTCCGGTGGCGAGAAAAAGCGGAACGAGATTTTCCAGATGGCAGTACTCGAACCGAAGCTGGCGGTGTTGGATGAGACGGACTCCGGTCTCGATATCGATGCGTTAAAAACGGTGGCCGAGGGTGTGAACCGTTTGCGCTCAAAGGACCGCGGCATAATCGTGGTGACCCATTACCAGCGTCTGCTGGACTATATCGTACCCGACAAGGTGCATGTGCTGGCGGATGGTCAACTGGTCGCCACCGGTGGCGCTGAGCTGGCGCTGAAGCTGGAAGAGCAGGGCTACGCCTGGCTTGATGATGGTGGCATCCAGAGCCTGGAAGTCGGGGCAGGGGAACAGAATTAAGCCATGGGTGATTTGACACAACAGCTGGCAGCTGACCTGCCGCAGGGCCCGGGGCCGGGAGCAGAATGGGTCACGGTCTTGCGTGATACTGCCGCCGGACAATTCCGTGAGCATGGGCTGCCGACGCGCAGGGATGAGGCCTGGAAATACACCAGCCTGCGGGTGCTTGAGCAGCGTGGCGTGCAACTGTACGGCCAGGTAAATGTGCCGGGTTCACAAGCTGACCAGGCGAAACCCATGCTGGATAAGGCATACCAGGTCAACATGGTTGACGGGCAGCCTGCAAGCCAGCATGGCCAACTGCCGGAAGGTGTGACGATACTGCCGTTGAAGGATGCGCTGGAGCAGGATGTCGATGGTCTCAGGGCCTTACTCGAATCCCTGCCTGTCGGCAAACGTGGCGCTGTGTCCGCGGATGGGTTTACGAGCCTGAACACTGCCGTGCTGGAGCGCGGACTGTTTATGCGTGTCGCGGCCGGGGTAGACGCCGGAAGCCTGGCATTGAACTGGGTTGCCACAGAGCAGGACTCACCTTTATTGGTCAATAGCCGTGTGTGCCTGGTTCTTGAGGAAGGCGCCGGTTTGCAACTGTTCGAACAGTTTGAAAACGCTACCGCTAGCAACTGCAATATCGTCATGCAGGCCGAGTTGGCAGAACGCGCGGGCTTGAGCCATGTCCGTTTCCAACAGGAGCCGGACGACAGTGTGCTGATCACGCGCACCGAGATTTCCCAGCGCTCGGGCAGCGAATACAACTACTTTGGCTTCGACCTGGGTGGTGGTCTGGTGCGTCACGATTTGCATTCCTCACTGCTCGGCTCCTGCGCAAAAGCCGGGCTCAATGGCGCCTACCTGCTCGATGGCGAGCGTCACGTGGACAACCATGCGCGCGTGGATCACATAGCACCTGCCTGTTCGAGTGAACAGTATTTTCGTGGTGTTGCTGGCGGCAATTCACGGGCGGTTTTCAACACGGCTGTCTGCGTACACCCGGGCGCCGATGAAACCGAGGCCAGCCAGTCCAATGCCAATATCCTGTTATCCCCGATGGCCGAGATCAATACCAAGCCGGAGTTTGAAATCTACGCCGACGAGGTGGTTGCCAGTCATGGCGCCACGGTCGGGCAACTGGATGAACTGGCGGTGTTTTACCTGCGCAGCAGGGGTTTGAACGAACAGGAAGCACGCCAGCTGCTGACCACGGCATTTTGCCGTTCCGTCAGCGACAAGCTGTCCGACCAGGCATTGGGCGAGCTGATTTCTGCGCGCATGATGGACGTCATGCCGCAGGCTGATTAAATGGAGAGGGCACCTGTGCAGAATACGGCTGGATATGAGCTGGATGTTGAGAAAGTTCGCGCGGATTTTCCCATCCTGCAGCGCAAGGTTCACGGCAAGCCGCTGGTGTATTTCGATACAGCGGCGTCGGCCCAGCGTCCACTGGCCGTCATCGAGGCGGTTGACGGTTTTTACCGCAATTACAACGCCAACATTCACCGTGGTGTGCATACCCTGAGCCAGGAAGCCACCGAGGCGCACGAGCAGGCCAGGGTAAAAATTGCCAAATTTATCAATGCGCCCTCAAGCCAGGAGTGTGTATTTGTCCGCGGCGCGACGGAAGCCATCAACCTGGTCGCCCACAGTTTTTTACGGCCGCGTCTGAAGGCGGGTGATGAAATCCTGATCAGCTACATGGAGCACCATTCCAACATCGTGCCATGGCAATTACTGTGCGAAGAAACCGGCGCGGTATTGAAGGTCATTCCAATAAACCAGGACGGCGAACTGGAGATGGATGCTTTGGCAGATATGCTCTCAGAGCGTGTCAAACTGCTGGGCATCGTCCAGGTGTCCAATGCACTGGGGACGGTCAACCCGGTGGCCGAGATTTGTGCCATGGCCAGGCAATACGGTATTCCGGTGCTGGTTGACGGCGCGCAGGCTACGCCTCACAAAATGGTCGATGTACAGGCCATCGGCTGTGATTTTTACTGTTTTTCCGGCCACAAGATGTATGGCCCGACCGGCATCGGGGTGTTGTGGGGTCGTGCAGAGCACCTGGCAGCCATGGGGCCCTACCAGGGCGGTGGCGAGATGATCCGGACGGTAACGTTCGAAAAGTCGGAATTCAACGACGCCCCCGGCAAATTCGAGGCCGGTACACCCAATATCGCCGGCGCTATCGGTTTAGGGGCCGCGGTTGATTATCTGCAGGGTCTTGGCATGCAAAACGTGGCGGCCTGGGAATCACGCCTGCTTGCTTACGGCACCGAACGGCTTGCCAAGATCGATGGTTTCAGAATGATAGGCACGGCCGCCAACAAGGCCGGTGTGATGTCTTTTGTGCTGGGTGATATCCACGCCAATGACGTGGGAACCCTGGTCGATTTACACGGCGTCGCGATCCGTACCGGTCATCACTGCGCCATGCCGGTGCAGCAGTTTTTCGGGGTGCCGGCGACCGCACGCGCATCGCTGGGTATCTACAACACCATGGAAGAGATCGACATACTGGCGGATGCCCTGGAAAAAACCAGCGCGATGTTTGCCTGAAAGTTGCTGCACCGGCATGGGGCAAGGACGGCAGGTCCAAGACGCAAGCACCAGCAGAAAACAAAGCACCCGCAGAGCAGCGGGTACCAATGACCCCGGCACAGCGGCTGATACGTGCATTTTCGGTTGAGATTGGGGCCCGCAGCGAGTACGGGGCTGATGTTCGGGTAGACTAGGCCATTGAAGAATATTCTGCATGGAGTGAGATGGATTCTCTGCTAATCTCGGTTGCTTTTATCCTCGGCTTCCTGGTGCGCCAGGTCGGTCTGCCACCGCTGGTTGGTTTCCTGGCGGCCGGCTTCGTGTTGAACGCGCTTGGTTTCGAGGGCGGCGAGGCCCTGCAGTTTTTTGCTGATCTTGGCGTGACGCTGCTGCTGTTTTCGATTGGCCTCAAACTCGACCTGAAGAGCCTCGCCAGGCCGGAAGTCTGGGCCGGTGCTTCGTTGCACATGGCCATTACGGTCACGGTCTTCGGAATGGTGGTGTTCGGGCTCGGCGCGGCGGGTTTGTCGCTATTCAGCGGCCTGGGTGTAGCCCAGGCGGTGCTGGTCGCTTTCGCTTTGAGCTTCTCCAGCACCGTCTTTGCAGTCAAGATACTCGAAGAGAAAGGTGAAATGGGCGCAATGCACGGCCGTGCTTCCATTGGCATCCTGATCATGCAGGATATCTTTGCGGTGCTGTTTCTGACTTTTTCAGTCGGCAAGTTGCCGTCCGCATGGGCGTTGCTGGTGCCGGCGGCGCTGTGGGTGCTGAAACCGGTTTTATACCGCCTGATGGACCGCAGTGAACACGGTGAATTGCTGCTATTGTTCGGACTCTTTGCGGCATTGGTGGCGGGTGCCGGGGGCTTCGAGCTGGTTGGTCTGAAGGCTGACCTCGGCGCACTGGTGCTCGGTGTTCTGTTGGCTGGACATGCCAAGAGTTCGGAGTTGTCCAAGACCCTGCTGGGGCTGAAGGACCTGCTGCTGGTCGGCTTCTTTCTGACCATCGGCCTGTCCGGGGCGCCAGACCTGGCGGCGATTGGTGTTGCAGCACTGCTGCTGGTTGTCCTGCCGTTCAAGGCCGGTCTCTTTTACCTGCTGCTGACCCGCTTCAGACTGCGTGCCCGGTCGTCATTGCTGGGCTCTTTGAGCCTGGCTAACTACAGCGAATTCGGGTTGATCGTCGCCGCTGTGGGGGTATCCAATGGCTGGCTCAGCCACGAGTGGCTGGTGATCATCGCCCTGGCGTTGTCGGCGACCTTTGTTATTGCCGCGCCGCTAAATACCATGGCCGACGCGATCTACATCCGCTATCGCGAGAGACTTTGCAGGTTTGAGACCGATACCCGCCACCCCGACGACCAGCCGATCGACCCGGCCGGGACGCTTGTCGGTGTTTTCGGCATGGGACGGATCGGGACCATGGTCTACGATTTCATGCGGGGGAAGTACGGTGAAACGGTCATCGGCTTCGATTTCAATCCTAGGAAGGTCAAGAAACACAATGCTGCAGGGCGCCGCGTGTTGTTTGGCGACCCGACCGACCCCGACTTTTGGCAACGCATCCAGAACCTGGACCGGCAATCCCGTATGATGGCGATCCTGGCCATGCCGAAACACCGGGCCAATATGGCGGCAGTGAAACATCTGTCCGATATCGGTTTTCACGGACAAGTCGCTGCGGTTGCCAAGTTCGACGACCAGGTCGAGGCGCTGCGAGCGGCCGGTGTGCACGCGGCCTTCAACTTCTACAGCGAAGCGGGTCTTGGTTTTGCCGAGCATGCCTGGGAAGTGTTCGAGGATCAGCAGAAGCAAGAACCCGGTATTGAGGAGCTATAATCACCCCGTGCAAATTCCCGTTACCGGAAGCACGGGTGATCCGGGTGGTACCGGCCCGAAGGTCTTTTGGCAGACCTCATTTGTTGGGCTTGGCAGCGTCCACTAAACCGGGGGCATTCCACTTTTTCAAAATATAGCTTGAACATCGAGGGAAATTTACTCACGTTCCTTCTATACTTGCCCGGTTACCAATGACACCAGTGAAGATACCGATCATGAATCAACTCGAACAGCTTCAGCAATTCACCACGCTGGTCGCCGATACTGGTGATATCGAATCCATAAGTCGGTATCAGCCAGAGGATGCGACCACCAATCCATCATTGCTATTAAAGGCTGTCGGTCTGCCCCATTACGCAGACTTATTGAAGCAGTCTCAAAGCTACGCCGAATCCCTGGGTGGCGATTCCCAGGCTCAGCTAAATAACGCAACCGATAAACTGGCCGTGCTGATTGGACAGGAGATACTCAAGATTGTCCCCGGTCGTGTCTCCACCGAGGTTGACGCACGGCTTTCTTTTGACCTTCGCGCGAGTGTCACGCGGGCCAAGAAGCTGATTGGTCTTTATGAAGCAAGTGGTATCGGGCGAAACCGGATACTGATCAAGCTGGCGGCTACCTGGCAGGGCATCCAGGCGGCAGCGGAGCTCGAAAAACAAAACATCAATTGCAACCTGACGTTGTTATTCAGCTTTGCGCAGGCCCAGGCCTGTGCCGATGCAGGTGTGTTTTTAATTTCGCCCTTCGTTGGCCGGATATTCGACTGGTACAGGAAACATGATGGCGTGGACGCTTATGCGCCTGCTGAAGACCCGGGTGTTCTTTCAGTCCAGCGGATTTATGCATACTACAAGACCCACGGCTTCGACACCGTCGTCATGGGTGCGAGTTTTCGTAACAGCGACCAGATTCGTCAACTCGCGGGTTGTGACCGCCTGACCATCAGCCCGGGCCTGATGCAGGAACTTGCCGATAGCGAAGACGGACTGCAGCGGATTCTGCACCCGGAAACCACCGCATCGTCCGATATTAAAACACGTCTCAGTGAGGCCGATTTCCATTGGGGCCACAACGAAGACGCGATGGCCACTGAAAAACTCGCGGAAGGGATACGTAATTTTGCTGCGGACCAGGTGAAGCTGGAAGAAGTGTTATCTGCAAAGGCGTAACAAAACTGACGCAGTGAGAATGACGCACTTGATCACACCGGCGCCATCCAGCTGATTTCAGTTTGGCTTTGGCTTAGCCTCATGGGTCCGTTTTGACCGGTCACGGGCATTTGAAATCACCATGGCATCGGCCCAGTAGATCTGTGCAACGCCTCCATCTTCATCGTAACGGCTGAAAAACAGGTATTTTCCATCGTCGGACAGGCTGGGACAGGATTCACTGAATTCTGAATTGACCCCGGGTCCCAGGTTTACCGGCTTGCTCCAACGACCTTCACCGGCGGCGAAGGCTACGTAAATATCACCTTTACCCAGACTGTCTTCGGCCCTTGCGTCCAGCAGTAGAAATGACTGGTCGGGCGCCATAAAACTGTGTCCGCCAAATTCCACATCAACGGGTTGTGTATTCCAGTCGCCGTTCTTGGCCCGGTGTGCAACATAGGGCCGCCTTTCAGCAATATTGGTGTAGTACAGACTGCCGTCGTTGGCCATGGTCGGATAGAAAGCCGGGAATTCCGCAATGGCCCCGGTAAGCGGAACCGGGTCAATCCAGTTTTCCCCGTCTATGGTCACCTGCCAGATTCGCACATCCATACCCTCGTCGTAGGGTGCGAAGTACACGTATTGACCATCCGGGGAAAAGAACGCCTCCATTTCATCTTTACGTGCCCCGTTGGCAAGATTCACCGGCGTCGGCTCAGTCCAGCGTCCGTTGTGCAAGCGGGTGTGCAACACCATGACCTCTTCATCACCGGTCTGTACGGAGAACAGCATCCGCTCGCCAGTGGGTGCAAAACTGACGGCAAACTCGTATCTTCCGGTGACTGAGACAATACCCGGCGCAAATAGCTCGGCTGTTAAACCCGGCACTTCCTGGCCAAAATACGGACCGGACAAATGTGCAGTGCCACCTTCCCCGGCCATCGTGATACCCGTTGTGAATACCGCTGCGGCCGTCAGTGCTGATATGGTCTTTCTCATGGACTTCACCTGTCTTTGCGTGACGAAATCTGGGTCACATGCCACCGGCTGCAGCATGTATCGTGCATGCTAATTTCCCTGGAGCAGACGTGCAATTTCAATACGATACAACGATCATTTTACAGGTTGAAAAGGG
Source organism: uncultured Gammaproteobacteria bacterium (assembly GCA_963753105.1). Taxonomy (GTDB): domain Bacteria; phylum Pseudomonadota; class Gammaproteobacteria; order Xanthomonadales; family SZUA-36; genus SZUA-36. Next base: position 173,548 of record CAVWBD010000002.1, on the reverse strand, counting down.
GAGTATTCTGCCAGCCAGGAATTGGATTACACTAGCTGCATTCCCAATGCCTGCAGACATGGGGTCTTGTGCAGCTGAAGAGGGCACCACCGGTGCGAAAGGCACATATAGAATTGCATAGCGCTGTATTGCTGTTCGGGGTGGCCGGCCTGTTCGGAAAACTGGTTTCGGCGAGCCCGGCGGTGATCGTTTTTGGCCGGACGTTCTTCGCGGCCCTGGTCATTTTCCTCGGCCTCCGGTTTTACCGAATAAGCCTGGCAGTCGGCTCACGCAAGTCACTGTTGTGGATCCTGGTCTCCGGCCTGGTGCTTGCATTGCATTGGTGGGCTTTTTTCCACGCGATCCAGCTTTCCACCGTTGCCGTGGGTTTGATCGGCTTTGCCACGTTTCCGGTATTCGTAACATTCCTGGAGCCGCTTGTATCCGGCCAGAAATACCGGGCTGTTGATTTCGCCAGCGCGGCGTTGGTGGTGGTTGGACTGATATTCGTTGCGCCCGGTTTCAGCCTCGCGGACAACGGCCTTCTCGGCCTGTTGTGGGCGGTGTTCTCGGGCGCCCTGTTTGCGGTGCTGACACTGATGAACCGGCAGTTGGTGGCGAACCACTCGCCCTTCATCGTGGTGTTTTATCAACTCTGCGTCGCGGCCCTGTGTCTGGCGCCACTGGCGGCGGGCGACGTTGGGCAAATGGATCCAGGTAATCTGTGGCTGTTGCTGGCCCTGGGTGTTTTCTGTACTGCGGTGCCGCATACCTTGTTCATCAAATCACTGGCGGTCATAAAGGCACAACTAGCGAGTGTCGTAACGGCACTGGAGCCCGTCTACGGAATTGTGCTGGCAGCAATTTTTCTGCACGAAATTCCATCGTTGCCGACGCTTACAGGGGCAGCGCTGGTGCTGGTGGCCGTATGGTTGGCGATGACCGCTCACTCCGACGTCAGAAAGTACTGAAATTTGGTAAGCCCGTTTAGCCAGGTGAGTGAACGAAAACGGGCGTTGTTAGCGCGGGTACAGGTATTCCAACCTGAGACCTTACGCAACAGGGATGTTGTGTAAGAGGCTACAGGGATGTATCCACGGCGTGTCTCAGGTGGACATACCTGTGTCCACGCCTTGGATGTCTACTCTTCGTCCTTGGGCTTATTGAACTCCTTGATCAATTCCTGCTGGACGTTTGAAGGCACCGGGTCATAGTGGCTGAATTCCATCGCGTAACTTCCCTGTCCCTGGGTCAGGCTCTTTAACTCGGTGTGGTAATCGGACAGGGAACTCAAGGGGATATCGGCACGGATGGTTACCAATCCGCCACGCAGGCTTTCCGTACCGCTGATACGCGCCCGGCGTCCCGCGAGATTACCGGTAATATCACCCATGACGGCGTCTGGAACCGTCACGTCAACACTGACGATCGGCTCAAGAATCTGCGGTCCGGCGCTATTGATGGCATCCAAAAAAGCATGGCGGCCGGCGGTGACAAAGGCAATTTCCTTCGAATCGACGGGGTGGTATTTGCCATCGTACACGGTGACCTCGAGGTCCTGGATCGCATAGCCGGCAACGGCGCCCTCGTTCATTACCTGCATGATGCCTTTCTCAACGGCGGGAATCAGGTTATAGGGAATGGCTCCACCAACGACCTCGTTCTTGAATTCAAAACCTTGGCCACGTTGTTTTGGCCTGATACGCAGGAATACTTCGCCAAACTGGCCGGCACCACCGGTCTGCTTCTTGTGCCGGTAATGGCCCTCTGCTGCACGGGTGACGGTCTCCCTGTAGGCGATGCGCGGTGGCCGGGTAGTGACCTCGACGTTGTAACGTTCTTTCATGCGCTCCAGTGTGATTCGCATGTGCAGTTCACCCAGGCCGCTCATGACGGTTTCATTCAGCTCCTGGTTGTGTTCAACCACGAAACAGGGGTCTTCTTCCTGCAAGCGGGTCAGTGCAGTCGAGAGTTTTTGCTCCTGGCCACGGCTCTTGGTATTTACCGCGAGGCCGTACATGGGTTTTGGAAAATCAAGCGGCTTCAAGTGATAACGGTCTGCATCGTGTGAATCGTGCAGTACTGCGTCGTAGTGGATTTCATCAACCTTGGCTACCGCGCAGATATCACCGGGGATACCGCTGTCAACCTCGTCGTGTTTGCCACCCTGCACCGTGAATAAATGCCCGACCTTGAACGGCTTGCGAGCATCACCAATGAACAGTTGTGTATCCGGTTTGATCGTACCCTGGTAAATTCTGAAGATACTCAGTTTGCCAACAAACGGGTCGTTGGTGATCTTGAAAACATGTGCAATCACGTGATCACTCGAAGCACCCGTTACCGTTACTCTTTCGGCATCTTCACCCTCACCCTTGACGAATGGCGGAGGGTTGCCATCTTTGGGGCTCGGCGCCAGTTGCTTGAAAAAGTCCAGTAACTCACCTGTGCCGGCGCCGGTCAAGGCAGAGACGAAACAGATTGGCACCAGGTGTCCCTCACGCAGAGCCTGTTCAAATGCTGAATGCAGTTCTTCGCGCGACAGTTCCTCGCCCTCGAGGTATTTCTCCATCAACTCCTCGTTGACCTCGACCACCTGGTCGATGATGGCTTCATGTGCTTCGGACAATGAAAATATGTCCGTTTCACCCTCGGTTTGATAGAAGCAGTCACGAACCTTGCTGAGGTTTTCTGATGGCAGGTTGACCGGCAGGCACTCAGGCCCGAATTCTTCACGCAGGTCTTGGACAACCTGGGTCAGGTCTACGTCATCACCATCAATACGGTTGATGATGATCATGCGGCACAGGCGCCGCTGTTTGGCCCGCCGCATCAGGCGGCGTGTTGAAAGCTCGACGCCGGTATGCGCATTGACTACGACCGCGGTCATCTCGACAGCCGTCAGGCAGGCCAGTGTCGGGCCACGAAAATCCGGGATACCGGACGTGTCGATCATGTTCAGGTGCATGCCCTGGTAATCGAGACTGGCGATAGCCGCGTCCAGTGAATGCTGGTAGGTGCGCTCTAATGGGTCGTGGTCCATTGTGGTCGAGCCGCGCTCGATCGTGCCGGCCTCACCCTTGACGCCGGACTTTACCAGTAACGCTTCGGCCAGCGTGGTCTTGCCTGAGCCGGAATGGCCTACGAAAGCGATGTTGCGGATATCCTTGGTTCGGTAGTTGGGCATGCGGTAATCCTTATTCTGTATGACTTGAAATCGAAGGGGGTAATCGTATTACGTTTGCCTGAAAGCAGCAAATGACATATGTCATCGCTCTGTTCAGTTCTGATTCATTGAAGCCGGATTAAGCTGTCATCGACGGTCGGGATGGTGATTTTTTGAACGGCCAAGAAGGAGATGGACATGAACAGCAAATTGAAAAGACTTTGTGCAACATTATTCGTGTCACTGGCATTGCCGGCCTGGGCGGGTCATGACGGCTATGACAACGACCGCTACGATTATGCAAAAGTCGTCAATGCCCGGCCTGTTTATGAAGTTGTACGAGTGCCCGAGGAAAGACAGGTATGCGAGGACGGGATGGTGCGGCGGCGTGTCGCTGAACACCGTTCACCCGGCCCGGCAATTTTTGGCGCCATTCTTGGTGGGGTCATTGGCAACCAGCTAAGCCGTGGCCATGGCCACGGGCATTACAATGACCGCGTCGCGGCAACGATTGCCGGTGCAACCATCGGTGGTGTCGTGGGCAGTGAAATCCAGTACAGCAAGTACCCGGCGCGTTATTACACCGAAACGGCGCAGGTCTGCAGGGTGCACACGACCTGGCGCGACGAACAACGCATCGTTGCCTGGGATGTCACCTGGAAATACCACGGCAAGATTTATCACAGCAGGATGAGCGAAAGACCGGGCAAGCGTATCCCGGTACGCATCAACGTGGACCCCGCTTACCGTTAGGCAACGCGGAGCCTGCATTTCAAACACACTCCCGCAGTTTCAGGGCCCCAACAGGAACTGCAAGCCTCGGCGCCGGGACTCCCCCGGCGCCATTTTTTTTAAGAGAGAATAATGACAATCCTGGGGCAGCGTGCAGGCAATTCACCGTTCATGCGGCACTGATACTGTACAGTCTTTGCCGCTTCGGGTAACGTTCAAACACCTGATTCAAACTGGGAAATGTACGTGAGCGGAGCCTGGCTGGTTTTAAAATTTGGCGGCACCAGTGTCAGCGGCCAACAGCAGTGGGCGACCATTGCAGGACTGGCCAGCCGACGGCTGGGCAAGGGTCACCGCGTTGTGTTGGTGTGTTCAGCCGTCGCGGGTATCACCGATGCCTTGCAGCACCTTGCAGATCACGCGGGCGATACCGATCCCGCTGCGCTTGAAGCAATCCGGCAACGTCATCAAAAACTGGCGCAGGAACTGGGGATCGATGCAGATGACCTGGTTGCACAGGCCATTGACCGGGTCGGGCATCTGCTGGGCCAGATTGCCGGTGCGTTGGACGATGACAGCAAGTATCCCTTCGTGACCGCCTTGTTGTCGCAGGGTGAGTGGTTGAGCACCAAAATCGGTGAGCGTTTTTTGGCTAAAAGCATGCCTGTTGAGTGGGTGGATGTGCGTGAGGCCCTACAGGCGCTGCCGGAAACAGACTTGAGTGGCCGGCGTTCCTGGCTGGCCGCCCGTTGCAGTAGTGAAACAGACCAGCAACTGATTGAATGCTGGCTGAAGAAACCCCGCCTGCTGATAACCCAGGGTTTTATCGCAGAGCACCCGGCGGGTGGTACGGCGCTGTTGGGCAGGGGTGGTTCGGATACCTCAGCCGCCCTGCTGGCCGGTCGTCTGGCTGCAAAGCACGTCGAGATCTGGACGGATGTTCCGGGGTTGTTCAGTGCAGACCCAAGGATACTGCCACAGGCACGGCTGTTGCAGGAGTTGAGTTATGCCGAGGCACTGGAGATGGCCGCCAGTGGCGCAAAAGTCGTGCATCCCCGTTGTATCCAGGCGGCAGCAGACAACAAAATCCCGCTCCTGGTCCGTGACCTGGGCCGCCCCGAATTTGCCGGCACGACCATATCAGCAAACGGTGAGAAGGGCCTGGGTGTCTTGGACGGAATTCGGGCGGTGTGTCGCCAGCCGAAAATGGCGGTACTGCTTCTGCAAAACCTCGATACACGGGAGCAGGTCGGTTTCCTGGCCTGGGTGTTTGCGCAAATATCTGCTGAAGGATTGTCCGTGGACCAGGTTGCGACTTCGGAAACCACAACGACGGTTGCCCTGAACAGGACCAGCAACGAATTGGATGATGCGACGCTGAAGAAAATTGCCAAGCGCTTACAGGCGCGTTGCGCGGTTACGGTTTACTCCCAATGCAGTGGCATCAACCTGGTCGGACGCGGTGCCAGGGTTGCGCTGTCACATATTGATCCCGATTCCGGGTTTTTCACCACGCGCCCATTACTGATGCTGTCACAGTCGGCCAACGACCTGTGCATCAGCCTGCTGTTGCGTGACGAGGACGCCGTGGATTTACTCGCACTGCTGCACCGGTCCCTGGTTGAGGACGCATGCCCCACCAGGGGTGGAAACGGGATATTCGGCCCACGCTGGCAGGACATACTGGACTGATCATGGCTATCGCACCCGACAAGGACAAACGCGCACAGCGTTTCAGCTTTACGGCCTGTGCCTACGATCCCGCCAGCGGCGTGGCTGAACTCGCGTACGAAGTTGATGGGGGTGCACTGCAGGAAACGATAACGTTTCCGTGGGTGCCCTGGCCGGTGGATGCATCGCGCCAGGCTGCATTTTTCAAGGCCCTGGATTTGTTGCACCTGGTCGCTGGAATCAGTTACTACAAGGCCGGACTGGCACAACGCATTGATACCGGAGCGCACGGGATAGTTACAACCGTAAGTGGTTTTTTAGACGATCTGTATGCCCAGGGCCTGGCTGAATTTGCCTACGTCAACCAGCTGGATTTAACCGGCGTGATTGATTTTTCTGCCAACAGCGATGAAATCTCCACACCGGTTGAGCTTGACCTGCCGGAACGCGCACTGGTGGCCATGGGTGGTGGTAAGGACTCGCTGGTGTGTCTGCAGCTGTTGCAGGATGCCGGAATCGAGGTTCAGCCCATTTGCGTGGGTGGTTCGGAACTGATCGGGGAAACAGTTAAAACAGCCGGTTTGCCGTTGATACGTATCGGTCGCAGGCTGGCGGACGGCTTGCGGGATATGAATGCGGGTGGCGCCTGGAATGGTCACGTGCCGGTTACCGCGATCAACTCGGCCATCCTGCTGTGTGCAGCCCTGTTGTACGGCTATCGTTATATCGTATTTGCCAACGAGTCCTCTGCCGATGAAGCGACCCTGACGGACGCGCAGGACAGGGAGATCAACCACCAGTACAGCAAAACCCTGGTGTTTGAAAAATCATTCCGCGAAGTTGTCAGGGAAACCGTTTCGGGCAGCATTGAGTACTTTTCGCTGTTGCGGCCTTTCAGCGAAACGGCCATCACCCGCCGTTTTTCACAAATGACGGAATTTCACCTGGTATTTTCAAGTTGCAACCGCAATTTCCACCAGGATGGCTCACATATCGAGGGCCGTTGGTGCAAGGACTGCCCCAAGTGTCGTTTTACAGCATTGGCACTGGCACCGTTTGTGAGCCCCGAACAACTGCACGCGATCCAGGGTGCAGATTTGCTCGATGAGTATGAACAACTGGGGGGATTCCGGGACCTGTGTGGTCTGGGCCAGCACAAGCCGTTTGAATGCGTGGGCAGAATATCCGAATGCCGGGCAGCGGTGAAATTCCTGGCTGGCAAGACCGCCTGGCAGGACAAGTCTGTTATCGCAACGCTGGGCGAGCTTGATGAGATCGCTCAGGCCGGCGAACTGGAACTGGAACCGGACCTCAGCGCTGAGCACTGTATACCACCTGCCATCATGGCCAGGATCAATGCGTTTTAATGAACTCGAAAATCTGCGTGTCGGGATTCTCGGTATGGGCAGGGAAGGCCAGGCCGTGTGGCGTGAGATACGCAAGCGGTTTCCTGATAAACCACTGGACATGTTTACAGAATCTGCCCTTGACGAACAGTTCGCAGATGAGCTGCTCGAGGGTTACGACCGCCACTTTCTGGGCCCATTGGCTGAAGCCCCGCTGGCGCAATACGATGTGCTGGTCCGCTCGGCCGGCATCAGTCCCTACCGTCATGAAATGCGGCAGCTCAAGTCCTCCACAGTGCGATTTACCACCGCGAGTAATCTCTGGTTTGCCGAGAACCCGCAGGCGAAGACCATTTGCATCAGCGGTACCATGGGCAAGAGCACGACAGCGGCATTGACTGCGCATCTGATCACTTGTGCAGGACTCAATGCCTGCCTCGCCGGCAATATTGGCAAACCGATGCTCGATTGCAGTGATACAGCTACCGACTGGTGGGTGCTGGAACTCTCGAGCTACCAGATAGCGGACCTGGAAGCCGAACCTGGTCTCGCAGTGCTGCTTAACCTGAGTGCGGAACACCTCGACTGGCATGGTGGTTTTGAACGATACATGCATGACAAGCTGAGATTGGCTGACCTGGCTGGTAACGGACATATCGTGGCCAATTTTGCCGACCCGGTGCTCCGCGAAAAACTGGCCTGGCGCACGGATGTAAGCTGGTTTAACCATGAGCTGGGCTGGTGGGCAAGCGATGGGGAGGTTGACGGTCATGATGGATCGCGCGTCAGGATGCCCGAATCCTTACGTGGTCAGCACAATGTGCACAACCTGGCAGCGGTATTGACCCTGCTGGACAAGCTGGATATCGAAGTCCCGAACCTGGAAGAAGCGCTGGCCACATTCGAGGGCTTGCCACACCGTTTGCAACTCATCGGCAAAAAGGCCGGTGTCCGTTATGTCAACGACAGCATTTCCACGAACCCGGTGTCCGTAACCGCGGCTTTGGAGACGACCGGCTTTGATGACGTTGTCCTGCTACTGGGTGGGATGGACAGGGGCTTGGAGTGGGACACCTTCGCGGCAGGCGTGGCAGCTTATTTGCCTTACGCCATTATCACCCTGCCGGATAATGGCCCGAAAATTTTTGCCAGCCTGGAAAGAGCCGGAATGTCGCCTACGGGTGGTTTGCACCAGGCGAAAAACCTTGCAGATGCAGTGGCACTGGCGCAAACGCTGGTGCCTGCGGGCGGCTGTATACTGCTGTCACCCGGTGCTCCCAGTTTCCCGTATTTCAGGGATTTTGCTGACCGGGGAGACCAGTTTTCAAAACTTGCAGGCATTGAAAAAGATGCTTGGCGCCCGTAGATAGCTGACAGGAAATTACGTATCCCTGACACCCATAAAAAAAGAGCCGCGGGACAGAGGGTGAGGAGTGCATATACCCAATTGGCATGAGGGAGAGACCATTTGCCCGCGGCCCCTGTAATAAATAGACAGTGATACCTCACGATTAGTTTCAAATACTTTCTACCAACATGGAGTCACAAAATGACGGATTCATCCAACGAAATCCTGGCGGAAGTTAATACCAGTAAAGGTGTAATCAACCTCCGTTTGTATCCCCAGCACGCACCAGTCACGGTGGCCAATTTCGTTAACCTGGCCAAGCGCGGGTTTTACAACAACCTCAGCTTCCACCGGGTGATTGATAACTTCATGATCCAGGGCGGTTGTCCGCTTGGTTCGGGCACCGGCGGCCCCGGTTATCGTTTCGAGGATGAATGCACGCAGGAACTCAGGCACGACGCACCCGGCAAATTGTCCATGGCCAATGCAGGGCCTGCCACCAACGGCAGCCAGTTTTTCATCACCCACGCGGAAACCCCCTGGCTGGATGGCAAACACACGGTGTTTGGCAGCGTTGTTTCAAGTGAGGACCAGGCTGTGGTGAACTCCATCGCGGGTGGCGATGCCATCACTTCCATCACCATCACGGGTGGTGACGCCTTGCTTGAACAGCAAGCGGCTCGCGTATCCGAATGGAATGCAAAACTGGGCGGCTGAATCGCTATTCAGCCTGCTTTGCAGTCAGTTAAAGCCGTTGCGGACCGTTGAGGTCTGCAACGCAGCCGGGATACTGGTGCAATATGCAGGCTAGTGATTGCGGCTGACGCTGTAACCTGCGAGTTGTTCCAGCCCCGTTCGCCAGGGTGAGGCGGGCAGCAGGCCGATAGCCTGCCGCGCCTCGGCCGCCTGGTTCTGCGCAACTTCCATGGCCGAGTCCAGCGCACCACTGTTGCGAATAATCTCGAGTATCGGTTCCAGGTCATCCACACTGCCGTTGCTGATGGCGCTATCCAGCAGTTCCCGCTCGGCTGTCTCACACCGCTCCCTGGCAATGATCAACGGCAGGGTCGGTTTGCCTTCGGCCAGGTCGTCGCCTGTATTCTTGCCCATGGTTTCCGCATCACCGGTGTAATCCAGCACGTCGTCTGCAATCTGGAAGGCTGCTCCCAGGCGGTTGCCGTAAATCGCCAGTGCGGTTTCGATCTCCGCTGGCTGGCTGCTGATGATGGCGGCCAGTTTACAGGCAGCCTCAAACAGCTTGGCGGTCTTGTTCTCGATGACCTGCATATACCGGCGCCGGTCAACTTCCGGGTCACCCATGTTCAGTAGCTGCTGCACTTCGCCTTCCGCGATGGTGTTGGTCGTTTCCGCCAGCACTTCCATGATACGCATTGAATCCAGCTTCACCATCATCTGGAAACTGCGTGAGTACAGAAAATCACCCACCAGCACGCTGGCTGCATTTCCCCAGATGGCGTGTGCGCTCTGTTGCCCCCTTCTGAGGTCCGACTCATCGACCACGTCGTCGTGCAGCAGTGTTGCGGTGTGGATAAACTCGATGATGGCGGCGAGTGGAACGTGGTCGCTTCCCTGGTAGCCACAGGCATGGGCGCACAGCGTCAACAGCATCGGACGCAAGCGTTTTCCGCCGCTGGATACGATGTAATTCGCGATCTGGTTGATCAGGACCACGTCGGACTTCAGGCTGTCGTGGATAAAGGCGTCAACCTGTGTCATATCCGGTGCGCTCAGCGTGATGATCTGCTCGAGTGGTGATTGAATGGTTTTGCTTGTTGAGTCTGGGCTGAGGGTCATACGGTTGCTCTGCAGTTTCGGGGATTATAAATGATTGTGTTCCGGCGGGAAGACAATCATGATTTATTCACCTGCGCGCCCTATACTGTGCTGCCATTCGGGACATGAACAAGGGCCGCTTGTCGCTAACAGGCCCTGAAGGAATATGTGTGTTTGCTCAATTGGATTCATCTGAGTTACGAATAGGTCTGACGCTAGCAGCCGTCATTGCATTTCGCATGCTTGGCCTGTTCATGATCCTGCCGGTATTCATGTTGCTGGCGGCTGACATGCCGGGCTTTACTCCCACCAAGGCGGGTCTGGCAGTCGGGATCTATGGCCTGACGCAGGCGGCACTGCAACAGCCGTTTGGCAAGTTGTCCGACCGCTTTGGCCGTCGCCCGGTGATGCTCGCCGGCCTGGCCCTGTTTGCTGCAGGCGGTGTGCTGGCAGCTTTATCCGATTCCATGATGATGCTGATCATGGGCCGTGCCTTGCAGGGTTGCGGCGCTATTGCCGGCGTGGCGCTGGCATTTGCCGCAGACCACACGCGGGCTCAGAACCGCAGCGTAGTCATGGCCATTATCGGCATAGCGATTGGTGCCTCGTTCCTGTTGTCCATGATCATCGCAGTGCCCTTGTCATCTTTGCTGGGGTTGCATGGTTTGTTCTGGTTGACAACAGTGCTTGCCATCCTGGGCATGCTGATGGTGCTCAGCATGCCGGCAGAGCAGGTCAGGCGGGAAGAAGACCTACAGGAAACAGGGCATTCATCCATAGCCTGGTTGTTCGCGCTGTCGGTATTCTTGCTGCATGCGGTCATGACCCTGTTATTCGTGGTCTTGCCGGGTATGTTGCTTAGCCAGTATGGCTTTGAACTGGAATACCATTGGCGTATCTATGTGCCCGCAGTGCTGGGCTCCGTTTTGTTGGTATTTCCGTTGCTGAGACGTATCGGAATCCGCAAACAGGAAAACACGGCCATTCCGCTGGCCTTCCTGGTGCTGGGTATCGCGCTGGGCATGATGTCACTGGACGGTTCATTGATGCTGCTGTGGGTGTTTACGCTGGTATTTTTCCTGGCCTTCAACCTGCTCGAAGCAGCGATGCCGTCGGTGGTCAGCCAAATGACCGGGGCACATGGCCGTGGACAAAAAATGGGCCTGTATACGACGTTCCAGTTCCTGGGTGCCTTTGCCGGTGGCCTGGGTGGTGGCTGGCTGCTGGGATCGAGCGGCGGGAGTGTCACTTTGAGCGTGGCAGGATCACTCTGCGCATGCTGGTCGGTAGGCATGTTGCTATGGCTGAGGTCCATTGGTGTGAGACAGCAGGCCTGATGGTATATGCTACACTTCATGGTCTGATTTTGAACTGCGGGGCAAGCCTCCGCACAGCAGGAGAATGCTAGATGGCAAGAGGTGTAAACAAGGTTATTCTGGTGGGTAATCTGGGCCGCGACCCGGAGGTTAAATACACTGCCAGTGGTGCCGCAGTGGTCAACATCACCGTGGCAACAAGTGAAAGCTGGAATGACAAGCAGACCAACGAAAGAGTCGAAAAAACCGAATGGCACAGGGTAGTGGCCTTCCAGAGATTGGCAGAAATTATGGGTGAATACCTGCGTAAGGGATCACAGGTCTATATCGAAGGAAAACTGCAAACCCGCAAATGGCAGGATCAGAACGGCCAGGACCGGTATACCACCGAGATCGTGGCCAATGAAATGCAGATGCTCGGTAGCCGTGGCGATGCGCCAACCCGTCAGCAAGGTGAGCAAAGCGGGTTCAGAAGCAACCAGCCGGCACAGCAAGCCCCGGCTCCTGCTGGTTCCGGCGGTGGCGGGTTTGATGACGACGATATTCCGTTCTGAGGAACTGCGCCCCTAACGATACCCTGCCTGGGATCACGCGATCACAGGCTTGCCTGTAAGCAGTCGGCGTCTTTTGGTAACCGCAGGTAATTACTCGATGGAAAAAAACAGAAAAGGCATCATCCTGGCTGGGGGCAGCGGTACACGCCTGTACCCGATCACCCGGGTTATCAGCAAACAGTTGCTGCCCGTGTACGACAAGCCGATGATTTATTATCCCCTTTCCACGCTGATGCAAGCGGGGATACGGGAGATACTGGTTATCACAACTCCACATGAACAGGCATTCTTCCAGCAATTGCTGGATGACGGCAGTCAGTGGGGGATCGATATTTCATTTGCCGTACAGGAAAGTCCCGACGGCCTGGCGCAGGCTTTTCTGATCGGTGAGGAATTCATTGCGGGCGATCCGTCCTGCCTGATTCTCGGTGATAATATTTTTCACGGTGGTGGACTCCAGGAACTGTTGACCCGTTGTATGCAGAGATTGGAAGGCAGCACGGTATTCGGCTACTGGGTGCGTGATCCGGAGCGTTACGGCGTGGTCGAGTTCGATGATTCCATGCGTGTACTGGGCCTGGAGGAAAAACCTGCGAAACCACGCTCAAATTACGCGGTCACTGGCCTGTATTTTTATGATGAACGCGTCTGTCAGTTTGCCCGGAATTTGAAACCATCAGCCAGGGGTGAGCTTGAAATCACGGATCTGAACCGCTGTTATCTTGAAGATGGCAGCCTGCATCTTGAAAGACTGGGGAGGGGTTACGCCTGGCTGGATACCGGCACCCACGAGTCCCTGCAGCAGGCTTCGAGTTTCATCGAAACCATCGAGGCACGCCAGGGACTGAAGGTCGCCTGCCCGGAAGAAATTGCCTTCCTGCAGGGCTGGATTGACCGGAAACGCGTGCTGGATCTTGCGGAACCGCTGCGTAACAGTGGTTACGGTGAGTACCTGATACAGCTGTTGGAAAGAGGACCGGACGGTTGAGAGTGCTGGAAACCGGTCTCGATGGTGTCGTCATCATCGAACCCCGGGTGCACGGTGATGACCGGGGTTATTTCCTGGAAAGCTGGAAAGCCAGCGTTTACAGGGCGCATGGACTGCCCGGTACGTTTGCACAGGCCAATGTTTCCCGCTCGGCAAAAGGCGTTTTAAGGGGCCTGCATTACCAGTACCAGCAACCCCAGGGCAAGCTGGTCTCGGTCATGGAGGGCCGTATTTTTGACGTGGCGGTGGATATCCGCCCGGGCTCGCCCTCGTTCGGGCAGTGGGCAGGAGCGGAGTTGAGTGCAGGCAACCACCGCCAGATGTACATCCCCGAAGGTTTTGCCCACGGTTTTTTGGTTCTCAGTGATAGCGCGTTGTTTCATTACCACTGCACCACGGAATACTCGCCGGCGCACGATGCCGCGATCGCCTGGGACGATCCGGATATAGGCATAAAGTGGCCTTGTCAGCCGGAAACCATTTCCGGTAGGGATCGTTTGGCGCCACTATTAAGGGATGTTCCAGTCAATCGCTTACCACCGGGAATCTCATGAACATCCTGTTGACGGGCGCGGCCGGTCAGCTTGGCTGCGAACTGCTGCCATTGTTGAACAAACGTGGCAGGGTCACAGCGCTGGATCGCAGTCCACCGCTGCAACCGTTGCCTAACTGGGTGACCCAGGACCTGGATGATGGCGGTAAGCTGGAAATCTTACTGAACCGCTTGCGGCCTGAACTGATTGTCAATACGGCGGCCTATACGGCAGTCGACCAGGCCGAGCAGGACCCGGTCACTGCCTGTGATATCAACGCTGGACTGCCGGGTCGCCTGGCGCGCTGGGCGGAACGAAACGATGCTCGCCTGATCCATTATTCAACCGATTACATATTTAACGGCCAGGCAGACAGACCCTACCTTGAAGCGGATAAACCCGATCCATTGAGTATTTACGGCGACAGCAAGTTGGCAGGGGAGCGGGCCGTGGAGGCCGCCGGCGGCAAGCACGTGATCCTCAGAACGTCGTGGGTTTATTCATCGCATGGAAAGAATTTCGTGCTGAGCATGCTGAACCTGGCGCGCAGGGGGCTGTCTTTGAAGGTCGTGGATGACCAGCGTGGTTGTCCGACCTGGGCCAGGAACCTGGCGCTCGCTACCGATGCGGTCATCGCGAAGTGGCAGGCATCCGGCAGCGATGCTGAAAGCGGTGTGTTTCACTATTGTGATAACCGCGCATTGAGCTGGTTTGAGTTTGCCCAGGCAATTTTTGGATTGGGATTGGAGTCAGGAATGCTGGACGAGCCACCGGATATTTCGCCGGTACCCAGTTCCGGCTTCCAGCAACCCGCACAAAGACCACATTGGTCGGTGCTGGATACCACCAGGATTAATGAGGTGTTCGGCATCAGCCCGGCGGTTTTCGAGGTGTCCCTGCAAACAGTGATCAATGAAATCAGGAAAAAGGAACTGGTATGAGCGAGACTGATTCACAGCAAACGTTGATCCCGGTGATCCTGTCAGGTGGTGCGGGTACACGCTTGTGGCCGGTATCCCGCCGTGCACACCCCAAGCCATTCATGGAGCTGGTGGATGGTGAAACGCTGGCGGAAAAGACATTACTCCGGGCCAGGGCAGTGGCCGGGGGCGCACCGGTCATCACCGTGACCAGCCGCGATTATTACTTTTACACACGTGACCTTTATGCCGGTCTTGCCGGCGGTGGCAATGAAGAGTTTCTGCTCGAGCCCATGGGCAGGAATACCGCGCCGGCGATCGCACTGGCGGCCATGAGTGTGAGAGACAGCGCGGGTGAAGATGCATCCATGCTGGTGATGCCCGCCGACCACCTGATCGCAGACCTGCAGGCCTTTGAATCATCCGTTAAAGAAGCCGCGAAACTTTCAGCACAGGGTTTCCTGGTGACTTTCGGTATTTACCCGACCCATGCGGAAACCGGTTATGGCTATATACGCCAGGGCGAGGCTTTGACCGCCGACGGCGGTTACCGGATTGCCGAGTTTGTCGAAAAACCGGACGAGGCCACAGCCATCAAGTATCTGGATTCGGGTGAATATTACTGGAACTCCGGTATGTTCTGTTTCCAGGCCGGAACATTCCTGGAATCCCTGCAACGCTTTGCACCGGACGTGTTTGAGGCCGCGCAACGTGTGTGGGCAGCGACCGACAGGACGGCTTCACCTATAGAATTCCCGGCCGAAGCATTCAGCGAGTGCCCGTCGATCTCCATCGACTACGCGGTCATGGAGCGAGCTGACAATACGGCCGTTGTTGCCAGTGATTTCGGCTGGAGCGATATCGGTTCGTGGAAAGCCATTTCCGAACTGTATGAATCGGATGAGAGCGGTAATCGCATCCGGGGCAAGGCCGTGATGGTGGACTCCACGGGTTGTTTTATCCAGGGTGGCGAACGTCTCGTGGCTGCCGTGGGTGTCAGGGACCTGGTCGTTGTGGATACCGGTGATGCCGTGCTGGTGGCCGACCGCAACCGGGCACAGGATGTCAAGGAAGTCGTGGCCCAGTTGGCGGATTTGAAACACGAGGCAATCAGTTTCCACAAGACGGTCCATCGCCCCTGGGGCAGCTTTACCATCCTCGAAGATTCCGATGACTGCAAGGTCAAACGCCTGGTCGTCAAGCCGGGCCAGGTGTTGAGTTTGCAGCTGCACCACCGCCGGGCAGAGCACTGGACCGTGGTGCGTGGCACCGTGAAAGTCCGCTGTGGTGACGAGGAGTTCCTGCTGGAGGCCAGCCAGTCGACCAATATACCGGTTGAAACCCTGCACCGGCTGGAGAACCCCGGAGACGAGGACGCGCACGTGATCGAGGTGCAAACCGGTGACTATTTTGGCGAAGATGATATCGAGCGCTTTGAAGACATTTACGGAAGATTGAGATGACTTTATTAAAACAAAAATTACAACAGGCATTGGTCCTGGTGCCGGCCACATTACTCGGTCTCGGCCTGTTATCCCCTGTTATGGCAGCGGATGGCAAGCCGGGGCAAATGAACAGCCTGAAAGTCACCAGGCGAGCATCGAAGCCTGGAGGGCCAAGCGGCACGCGGGCTTGTCACGCCCCGATGGCTGGCTGACGCTGGTCGGTCTCGAATGGCTCAAGGACGGGGAAAACCGCGTCGGCAGCGGCGAGGGTAACGACATCCGCTTGACCGGCGGCGCCAAAAACTGGGGCAGCGTGTTTTTGCAGGATGACAAACTGCGTTTTGTCAGCGCCAACACTGAAAACGTGACCATCGCAGGAGAACATGCGGCCGAGGCGGAACTGATCGCCGATGTCGCTGGTCAGCCGACACTGGTGGCAAGCGACAGCGTGAGTTTCTTTGTCATTTTCAGGGAATCCTATGCCCTGCGTGTCAAGGATTCACAGGCCCCTGCGCTGCTGAACTTCGAAGGCGTGGATAATTACCCGATTGATGAGAGCTGGCGTATCGATGGCCGCTTTATGCGGGCTGAAAAAGATGCGGCTATTGAAATTTCCAATGTGCTCGGACAGGTCAATGAAATGCCGGTCTTTGGCACTTTCGAGTTTGACAGGGACGGCAAGACCCATAGCCTGCTGGCCATAGGCGACGCACATTCCCGTGACCTGTGGTTTATTTTCGCCGACCGCACCAGCGGCCGTGGCACTTACGGGGCGGGACGTTTTCTGTACAGCGATGGCATGCCTGCAGATGGCCGGCTTGTGGTCGATTTCAACAAGGCCTATAACCCGCCCTGTGCGTTCAACCCCTATTCAACCTGCCCGTTACCGCCACAGGAAAACCGCTTGGATCTCAAGGTAAGCGCCGGGGAAAAAGACTTTCACCCGGATGCCGGTTGATTAACACCCCCTGAAGACAGCCTTGCGTTTTTCAAGGAAGGCCGTGGTGCCTTCCCGCATGTCCTGTGTCCGGCAGATCTTGATGAACTGGTCTTTTTCAATCTCGAGACCGTCCTCGAGCGGCAGGTCCATCCCCCGGTTGACCGCATCCATGATGCTACGCATGGCGCATGGTGATGATTTAGCCAAATGCGCCGCTAGTTTATGGGTCGCATTGGTCAGTTCTTCCTGACCTACCACCAGGTTGAACAGACCCCAGTCCAGCGCTTTCTGCGCATTGATCGGCTTGCCTGTAAGCATCATCTCCAGGCTACGGCCACTCCCGGTAATCCGTGTCAGTCTTTGTGTACCACCAAAACCCGGAATGATGCCCAGCGTGATTTCCGGCAGGCCGACCAGGGCGTTGTCCGAAGCGATACGGAGTGTGCAGGCCAATGCCAGTTCGCAGCCACCACCCAGTGCATAACCGTTGACTGCCGCGATGACCGGTTTGCCGAGATGCTGGATCTTGTTCATTGTTTCGTGACCCAGATCACCGAACTGCCGGGTCGCTTCTTCATCCAATGCCTGGATTTCGGCAATATCGGCGCCTGCCACGAATGCTTTGTCCCCTGCACCGGTGATGACCAACACGCGAATTTCATCATCGGCGGCTGCCTGGTCAATGGCCTGGCTTAGTTCTTTTATCGTCTGGGTGTTAAGCGCGTTGAGGCTTTTCGGACGGTCGATGGTGATACGCATGACGCGCTGGTCAGTTTCAACTTGGATGTTTGAGGGTTTCATTCACGCACCTCGTTTGCAGGATTTAGAGGTGCATTGTAAGGGATTCAGAGTGGCGTTACGCCGTTGGGGATACTTTTCCTGCTTGTTGTGGATGGATTAGTGGTCAGTGCTCCGCTGGACTATTTCTCGGTGCTCGCAATGGCAGCCAAACGGCGTTCCTGGAAGTTCTTGCGCAGCACATAGTAAAGGGCGACCCAGACAGATGCGAACAATGGTATCGTCTCTACCAGCGCGTTACTTGTATTGGTTTCAAGTTGATTCATGTTTCTCAATTCCTTTGGTTATCTCAGCCAGGTAGTCTGTTGCTTTGTTGTTCAGACTGTCCCTTCTCTAATAAGTTGACGCGAGAAACGCTCAATTCGTTACAAAACAACGCGATAATTATTCCCTTTACCGCAATCCCGTGCTTGAGCATGCAATCAGCGCGAATGATTGCCCAGTTCCCGGTCCATATCGAATTCTTTCGACGTGACATACGCTTCCATCTTCTGTAAACGCAGATCAAGTTCGCGGAACCGGTGGCTGAGGTTACTGAATACATCGGTCGGCGCCATGCTTACACCGCGCCAGAACTTCTCCTGGCTCTCATCCTTGTACAGGTCTTTAGGTTTGACCGGGACAATAATCGCCAGGATGATGTATGCCGGCACGACGAACGGGAAGAAGAACAGGGTGCATACCGCAACGACCAGTTGCAAACCTTTTCGATTGAGACCGAAATAGTCGGCCAACCCGGCGCAGACACCTGCCAGTATGCCGTTGTCCTTATCCCGGTAAAGGCGGTGCGGGTTTTTGCGTTCGTACAGGTCGTTCATGAATGCTGTCTCCAGGCCGGTGACTTCAATATCCAGGATCCGTTCCAGCGTCTTGATACGGTCTTCCATCCGCTTGGTGGATTCCCAGACCTCGGTCAACATTTTTTCGTCTTCAGGCGTCAGGCCCTTGGACATTTTCATCTTGGTGATGTAGTGAAATATGATCCACAACGGCGCACAGACTGTCAGTAATAAGATGGCAATCATTTCACCCATTATTATTTCTCCTGCTTGGTTTCTTCAGTCTTGGCTGGCTTGGCTGGCTTGGCTGACTTGTTGAGCTTGGCCTTCAGTTCCTGCAGTTCGTCCTCAACGCGGTCGTCATCTTCAAGACCGGCGATCTCTTCCGCCAGGCCCTTGCGTCGTCCCATCTCCATCGATTCACCCTGGGCCTCGACCCGGTCGATACGCCGTTCGGCATTCTCGAACCGAAACAGCATTTCATCGATCGTGTCATCATGGATGTGTTTACGCGCCGCCAACTGGGTGGTGGCCGTCTTGTGACGAATGACGATGCTGCGCTGACGGGTCTTGGCATCATTCAGCTTGCTCTGCAACTGCGAGATATCCGAGTTGAACTTCTCAAGCTGCTCATCGAGCATTTTTGTTTCATGCCTGGTCTGTTCCATTTCGTCAGCCAGGGCCTGCTTTTCGGTCAATGCCGCCCGGGCCAGGTCTTCCCGGTCCTGGCGAATCGCCAGTTCCGCACGGTTGGCCCAGCCTTGCTGTTCGCGCTCCAGAAACTCAAGGTAACGATTCTGTTCCTTCTTGTCGGCGATGCATTTGGCCGCTGAAGAACGGATTTCAACCAGCGTATCTTCCATTTCCTGGATCATCAGCCGGATAATTTTCTCCGGATCTTCGGCTTTTTCCAGCAAGGAATTGATATTGGCGTTGATAATATCGGTGAATCTGGAAAAAATACTCATAGTTCGTGCTCCTGCAATAAATTCTGTAGCAGTTTTAATGCACGCATCGTGCCAATATTTTTTTTGCTTGTAACATGCAGATATTGAAGCATTTTTATTTGAGCCATGTAAATTACGGGATAATATGCCCATAGAGGTTGGTTAAATTTACCAACAGGTGGTTGAACTTGAAAGGGTTCGAACAGTCTATCTGGCTGCTCGAAGTCAAATTGGTATGACTTGGGGCATGACATATCCAAGGTGGCTCATGTAGAATAGCCCCCCTTTATAAGCCGGTGTTGAACCGAAAAACTGGAATCCTCTGGAGGAATACTCAATGCGATCCACACTCGCACTTACAATTTTAATCATGCTGGTATCAGGCTCGGTCCTGGCCCAGGGTGTCGAAACAGATAAAGAGAAACTTAGCTACGCAGTAGGCTGGGACATCGGTGCCGATATCAAACGGCGTAGTACCGAATTCAACGTGGAATCACTGATTACCGCAATACGCGACGTGGTAGCAGAGAGTGATCCCAAGGTCAGTGTTGAAGAAATGCGCACACTGCTGACGGACCTTCAGGAAAAGGTACGTGCTGAGCAGGTTGAGCAGTTCCGTCTGTTGTCTGAAGAAAACCAGGCCAAGAGCGAAGCATTCCTCGCAGCCAATAAATCCAAGACCGGAATTGTCGTGCTGCCCAGCGGTGTTCAATATCGCATCATCGAAGAAGGCGACGGCGCGCGTCCCGGACTTGAGAGCAAGGTTTCTGTCCACTACCGTGGTTCCAAGATGGACGGACGTGAATTTGACAGCTCATTCGCCCGTGGCACCCCGGAAGAATTTAGCGTGAATGCCGTCTTGCAGGGTTGGCAGGAAGTATTGCCGCTGATGAAAGCAGGTTCAACCTGGCAGATCTTTATTCCGCCTGAATTGGCATTTGGTTCCCGTGGCAACCCGCCGGTTGGCCCGAACGAGGCCCTGATGTTCGATCTTAAGCTGGTTGAAATTCTGCCGTAGTAAGATTTATATACCAGGAAGCCGGGCAGCGTCTGTTGCCCGGCTTTTTTTTGCCTGTTGATCAAGCAGACCGGCTTTCCCCCTGACCGGAAAATTCTTTCCGGCAAGGTCTGTTCAGTGCTACGCAGCCTTAGTACCATATCGGTCTATGCCTTCTGATCTGTACCATGCCCTGTTCAATGCGGTGTCACCATTCGATGCGGGCGTAGCTGCGCTCGAGGTCAGGGATTTTGGTAGTCCAGGGCCAGCCGAGGTGCGTCCTGGCCGCACCGCCGCCGTGCTGGTCCCGATCCTGGATAAACCGGAACCGGAGATCCTGTTGACCGTACGTGCCGAAACCCTGCCACAGCACCCCGGGCAGGTCAGTTTTCCGGGTGGTGCGGTCGACCGGGCAGACCGTTCGGCGATTTCCACCGCGCTGCGTGAGGCGGAAGAAGAGATTGGCCTGGATTTCTCGCAGGTATCCCCAATAGGTTTTCTCGACCGCCTGGATACCATTTCAGATTACCGGGTCCTGCCTGTGGTCGGTTTGATCGATCCATCGTTTGTCTGGAGGCCCAATGAATATGAGGTATCCGAGGTTTTCACGGTGCCGATGGCGTTGGCCGTTAACTACGATAGTTACACGCACCATCGATATGAACGGGATGGCAAAACCGGTGTGACTTCATCACTGCTTTGGCAGGGGCACACGATCTGGGGCATCACAGCAGGCATCCTGCTGAACCTGGGCAGCCGCCTGGGAGATTGGACTGGAAAGGGATAATGGGAAGAAAGATTCTCTATACGCCACACGAACTGCATGCTGCCCTGCAGGATGAAGGCTGCATTACCG
This sequence comes from uncultured Gammaproteobacteria bacterium, assembly GCA_963753105.1. Lineage (GTDB taxonomy): Bacteria > Pseudomonadota > Gammaproteobacteria > Xanthomonadales > SZUA-36 > SZUA-36. The sequence continues at coordinate 152,439 of CAVWBD010000002.1, read as the reverse complement.
TTGATTGCCGCCATGAGCTGGCCAGGCCCGAAGTGGGTCGCGAGAATTATCTGGTATCACATATCCCCGGGGCGCTGTATGCGCACCTGGAGGAGGATCTGTCCAGCGCTGTGACCGCCACCAGCGGTCGCCATCCCTTACCCGATCCGGACAGGTTTGCTGCTCTCCTGGCACGCTGTGGCTGGTCACCCGGGAAGTTACTGGTGGCCTATGACGATGCCGGCGGGGCCATCGCCTCACGCCTGTGGTGGCTGATGAAATATTTTGGGCACGATTGCGGTGCCCTGCTCGACGGCGGCATCGATGCCTGGCGCAACGCGGGATTTGAACTCGAAAGCGGGGCAGTGGTGGCCGGGCAGGCGCCAGTCGTGGAGTTGACTGCATTATCGGAACTGGTGTTATCGACCGATGATATTGCCCGGGATTTGCCCTCAAAAAAGATTGTCTTGGTGGATGCCCGTGCGCTTGAGCGGTTCAGCGGTGAAGTGGAGCCGATTGATCCGGTGGCCGGTCACGTGCCGGGGGCGGTCAGTTACGCGTATGCAGAGGTGTTGACCTCCGGGGGTAGCTTCAGAACAGTCGAGGAAATCCGGCGTGGATTGGAACCTTTGCTCGGCGATCACTCATCCGGGGAACTGGTGCACATGTGTGGATCCGGGGTAACCGCTTGCCTGAACCTGTTCGCCGCTGAGTTGGCAGGATTGCCGGGTGGAAAATTGTATGCAGGTTCCTGGAGCGAGTGGTGCCGGGATCCGTCACGCCCTGTTAGCCCCTGATCAGTTCTTATTCTTGAGTTTTGCCACGAAGTCATGCAACACGGCCTGCGTGGCATCTGAAAACCATGAGTCGGTGAGCGTATCCACGGCGCTTGGCGCAATCGTGGTGAATGCCTGTTTGAAATGGGCGCGTGCGATTTTGCGGTTGGCCAGCATGGCGTGCCGCGGTAATGCCAGCAACTCCCCGCACCATTGCACAGCATGCTGGATGGTTGCCTCGTAACCGTCTTCCAGTGCGTCTACCAGGTTTATTTCGAGCGCCTGCTCCGGCGAGACCAGGGTGCCGGGCACCAACATCTTTTCAGTGATCCGCCGCCCGACCACGCTTGCCATGGCTTGCTGCAACAAGGGCGGGAGTACCAGGCCAACCCGGGTTTCGTTCAAGCCAATCCTGTACGTGCCTTGGCTCATAACACGGTAATCGGCCATCAGGCTGATGAGTGCACCACCGGCCGGCGCGTGACCGGTAATCGCCGCGGCAACGGGAACCGGTGCACAGGCGATGACTTCCAACAAGTCGATGAATGCCTGCCAGAAAGACCGCATGTCTGCTTGATCGAGTGGCAGCAATTCCACCACGTCAAGACCTGCGGAGAAAATACCCGGTGAGCCAGATAAAACGACCGCGCCCGCTTGCGTCACCGCATCATGTAACGCCGTGGTCTGCAGACTGACAAATTCTGGGTTAAGCGCGTTGACCGGTGACCGTGTCATGCGGATTTCCCGGATATTTCCGTGATCGATCATTTCCAGCATAGCGATTCCTTTATGGTATCAAACCATTGTTCAGGCGGACTTCCTCTGTAAGGAGGCGCGTCTTTCAAACAACCTGGCGAGGAAGTTACCGGTATGTGAGGCCAGCGTCCCGGCCAGTTGTTCGGGTGTTCCCGTGGCGATGATCTCACCACCGCGGTCGCCACCTTCCGGTCCCAGGTCAATGACCCAGTCGGCGGTCTTGATGACGTCCAGGTTGTGTTCGATAACTGCCACGGTATTGCCGTGATCACGCAAGCGGTGCAGCACGTGCAATAACTGCTTGATGTCGTGAAAGTGCAGGCCGGTGGTCGGTTCGTCCAGTATGTACAGGGTCTGGCCGGTATCGCGCTTGGATAATTCCTTGGCCAGCTTGATGCGTTGTGCCTCACCACCGGAGAGGGTGGTCGCACTTTGCCCCAGCGTGATGTAAGACAAACCCACATCCATCAGCGTTTGCAACTTGCGGGCGATGACCGGCACCGGTGCAAAGAACTCCAGTGCATCTTCCACGGTCATGTTCAGAACCTCGTGAATATTCTTGCCCTTGTAGTGCACCCCGAGTGATTCGCGGTTATAGCGTTTGCCATGACAGACATCACAGGGCACGTAAATATCTGGCAGGAAATGCATTTCGACACGAATCAGCCCGTCACCCTGGCAGGCTTCACAGCGTCCACCCTTGACGTTGAAACTGAAACGTCCGGGTTTGTAGCCACGTGAACGTGCTTCCTGGGTGCCGGCAAATAACTCGCGTATCGGTGTGAACAGACCGGTATAGGTGGCCGGGTTTGATCGTGGCGTACGCCCGATGGGTGACTGGTCGATGTCAACGACCTTGTCGAACAGGTGCAGGTTTTCCACGCTGTCATAGGGTGCCGGCTGGGCGCCTGCGTCGTATAGTTCACGGGCAGCAATTCGGTGCAGCGTGTCATTGATCAGGGTTGATTTGCCGGAACCGGAGACACCGGTTATACAGGTGAATAAGCCTGCGGGTAATTCAAGCGTCACGTCCTTGAGGTTGTTACCCCGCGCACCGATCAGTCTGAATACCCGCTGCGGGTCGGCCTTGGTGCGTTGGGCCGGAATCTCGATTTCCATTTTGCCGGACAGGTACTGGCCGGTCAGGGTGGCATTGTTGTTGACCAGGTCTTCCGGTTTGCCGCAGAAAACGACCTCGCCGCCGTGCACGCCTGCACCCGGTCCCATGTCCACGATATGATCGGCCGTGCGGATGGCTTCCTCGTCGTGCTCGACAACGATCACCGTGTTGCCGATGTCACGTAAGCGTGTCAGCGTGGACAGGAGACGCTCGTTGTCACGCTGGTGCAGGCCGATGGAAGGTTCATCCAGGATGTACATCACGCCGACCAGGCCGGCTCCGATCTGGCTTGCCAGCCGAATGCGTTGCGCCTCGCCACCGGACAGACTGCCCGCCTTGCGGTCCAGTGTCAGGTAGTCCAGGCCAACGTTGACCAGGAATTGCAGACGCTCAAAGACTTCCTTGACGATTTTCTCTGCGATTTCCCCTTTGCGGCCTGCCAGCGAGAGTTCCTCGAAGAATTCCAGGCAGCGCAGTATCGGCCAGGCCGTGATGGTCGGCAGGTTGGTGCCATCGACAAACACGTGTCTTGCCTGGCGGTTCAGACGCTGCCCGTTACACTCGGCACAGGGTTTCCGGGAGAGGTACTTGGATAATTCCTCGCGCACGATCCGTGCATCGGTTTCACGGAAACGGCGTTCCAGGTTGGGGATGATGCCGGCAAACGGGTGCCGTCGTTTCTGGGTGCCACGCTCACCGTAGTAGGTGAACTCGATCACCTCCTTGCCACTGCCGTACAGAATGATTTCGCGGTGTTGTTCGGATAATTCGAGGAATGGTGTTTCGATGTCGAAGCCGTAGTGCGCTGACAGGGCCGTGATGATCTGGAAATAATAGGGGTTACGCCGGTCCCAGCCACGTACGGCGCCACCGGCGAGGCTGACATGGGGGTTGTTCACCACGCGGTCCGGGTCAAAAAACTGGGCCACACCAAGACCGTCGCAACCGGGACAGGCCCCGTTCGGGTTGTTGAAAGAGAACATGCGGGGTTCTACTTCCTGCAGGCTGTAATCACATTGCACACAGGAATAACGCGAACTCAGCAGTTTCTCTTCAACGCTGCCAGCCTCATCATTGGCTTCATCCATCGGTGACAACAACGCGAGTCCGTCGGACAGCATCAGCGCGGTTTCAAATGACTCGGCGAGACGCTGTTTCAGGTCTGCGCGCACCTTGAAGCGGTCAATGACGACCTCGATCGTGTGTTTACGGCGCAACTCGAGTGTGGGTACTTCATCGATCGGGTACACCTTTCCATCAACCCGGACACGGACATAACCCTGTGCGCGTAGTTCATCGAATAATTGGGCGTGCTCACCCTTGCGGTCCCGTACCACCGGCGCCAGCAACATCACCTTGCTGCCTTCCGGAAGCGCCATGACCTGGTCAACCATCTGGCTGACGGTCTGTGCTTCCAGTGGCTGGCCGTGATCGGGGCAACACGGTGTACCGACACGGGCAAACAACAAGCGCAGGTAGTCGTATATCTCGGTGATGGTGCCCACGGTGGAGCGCGGGTTGTGCGAGGTGGATTTCTGCTCGATCGAAATGGCGGGTGACAGGCCTTCGATATGGTCGATATCGGGCTTTTCCATCACCGACAGGAACTGCCGGGCGTAGGCTGACAGCGATTCCACGTAACGGCGCTGTCCTTCAGCGTAAATGGTGTCAAAGGCCAGTGATGATTTGCCAGAACCCGATAAGCCCGTAACCACGATCAACTTGTCCCGGGGCAGATCGAGGTCGATATTGGCCAGGTTGTGGGTACGGGCGCCGCGTATTTTTATGGTTTGCATTGGTTATTGGCTCAAAACGCTCAAAACGATTTCCAACCGACTACTATACCCCTCTTTTGAAATGAAAGTGTGGTCGTGAATTGGGAAAAGTATGTATTTTGTGAATTAGTGCTTCCCTGCGCAGAATCCGGAATCCATTTGCGCGTGGATTCTTTGAAAGGCGCGTACTATAAAGGGCTTGAAAATACATTGGATTTTTAGGGGATGGAGGTTGACCGCACCCCATAAAACCGCTAATATTCTCGCCCTTTTGTAGGGCCCTTTGAATTTGGAGCGGGTTACCATGTACGCAGTATTTAAAACCGGTGGAAAGCAGTACCGTGCTACCACGGGAGACATTCTAAAAATTGAGAAGCTGGACGCTGACAAGGGCGCTACAGTAGAGCTTGACCAGGTGCTGATGGTTGGCGAGGGTGAGAAAGTCAAAATTGGCTCTCCCTTCCTGAAAGGCGGCAAGGTCACGGCCACGGTTGTTGACCACGGTCGTGGGGAAAAGATTAATATTCTCAAGTTCAAACGCCGTAAGCAGCACATGAAGCGCATGGGGCATCGGCAGGACTACACCCAGATTGAAATTACCGGGATTGCAGCTTCGGCACCGAAGAAAAAGAAGGTTTCCAAGGTGAAGGCGAAGGAAGCGCCAAGCCCGAAGTTGAAGCAAAAAGCGAAGACTGACAGAGGAATTGAATCATGGCACATAAGAAAGCAGGTGGTAGTACGCGCAATGGTCGCGATTCCAACCCCAAGTACCTGGGTGTAAAACGCTTTGGCGGCGAGCCTGTCGAGGCGGGAAATATCCTGGTCCGTCAGCGCGGCACCCGTTTTCACGCTGGTGAGAATGTGGGTGTTGGTCGTGATCACACCTTGTTTGCACTGAGCGACGGCAAGGTTAAGTTCCAGCAGCGTGGCATGCCAAAACGCAAGTATGTCAGCGTGGTGACGGAAGAATCCTAACGGTAAGACGAAAGGGGCCAGGTTCTTTGTGAACCTGGCCCCTTTTTTTATGTTCAGGATGAACGGTATGCCGCGGGCGCAGGGATGCGCATGAGCGGCCCCACAAGATTGCCTAATGCTGTGGGGCAAGAAGGTGAGACCGGGAACCGGTCGAGAAGCCAGCCTGGCGCTGTCTTAGCGATGCTGGTCGCGAAGTGTCAGATTTGCACTTCTTAACATCTATAATAAGCCCCACTATGAAATTCGTTGACGAAGCATCCATTCATATCACTGCCGGCAAGGGCGGTAGTGGCTCGGCCTCGTTCCGCAGGGAAAAGTACATCCAGTACGGCGGTCCCGATGGCGGTGACGGCGGTGACGGCGGCAGTGTCTACCTGGAAGGCGATTCCGGCCTGAACACGCTGGTGGATTTTCGCCACCGGCGCAGTTACAAGGCGCAGAACGGTGTGCAGGGAAAAGGCCAGGAAAGGTACGGAAAAAAGGGTGAGGACATCTGTATCCGGGTACCCCTGGGAACCGTGGTAACGGACGAGGACAGCGCCGTGACCATCGGAGATGTAACTGAACACGGCCAGCGTTTGCTGGTTGCCCGGGGCGGGCGTGGTGGCCTGGGCAACGTGCATTTCAAGAGTTCCACCAACCGCGCACCGCGTAAATTCACACCCGGCGAGCCCGGCGAAGAAATGCAGTTGCACCTGGAGTTGAAGGTGCTGGCGGACATCGGTTTGCTGGGTTTTCCCAACGCCGGTAAATCAACCCTGATCAGTACGGTCTCGGCTGCCCGGCCAAAGGTTGCCGATTACCCGTTCACGACCCTGTATCCCAACCTCGGTGTGGTCCGGGTTGGTATGGACAGCAGTTTCGTGATCGCGGACGTACCGGGTCTCATCGAAGGCGCGGCGCAAGGCGCGGGCCTGGGTGTGCAGTTTCTGAAACATCTGCAAAGGACCAGGCTCTTGTTACACCTGGTGGATATTGCGCCACCGGATGAAGAATTACCCGAAGACGCTGTCAGGAAGCTGGCGCAGGAATTGGTCAATTTTGATGCTGACCTGGGTGACAAACCGCGCTGGCTGGTGTTCACCAAGATCGATCTCGTAGAGTCATCGGCTGCGGAGGACATTGCCAGGCGCGTGGTGGAAGCCCTGGATTGGAAGGCGCCGTGGTTCATGATCTCTTCGGTCACCCGTAACGGCACCGATGACCTGGTGCAGGCGGTCGGGCGTGCGCTGGATGAAATGACGGAATTGGAGCAGGAGCAGAAAAAGGACTGGAGCCAAGGCGCACAGACAGAGACCTGAACCGGCCGTTTGCACAATTTGGACATAAAAAAGCCCCGCGTTCGACGGGGCTTTTCTGTAATCTCTCACATGGCTTGACTCACCTGGTGTGAATCAAACCCGGAATTACATATTGCGAACGTGGTTGTTCAGGCGTGATTTATGCCGCGCAGCCTTGTTGCGGTGCATCAGACCCTTGGACACTGAGCGGTCAATGGCAGGAACAGCAGCCTTGTAAGCTGATTCAGCTGCACTTTTGTCACCGGACTCAATGGCCGCGAGCACTTTTTTGATCGATGTGCGCACATGCGAGCGCTGGCTTGCATTACGCAAACGATGTTTTTCTGCCTGACGGGCACGCTTGCGTGCTGATAAACTGTTAGCCAAGGTAAATCTCCGTAAATACTGGTTCAGAAACTAGCCGCGTAGTATCTTAGTTTTTCTTCGCCGGGTCAATCATTTAACAGGGAAAATACATGGTTTTTTTTTGGTCAGGGTTGAATTTGGGGCATAAACCAGGATGAAACTGCTCAAATCAACCGCGACGGTTGGTAGCGCGACCATTCTTTCCCGGATTCTCGGATTTGTCCGTGATGTCGTGCTGGCAAAAATTTTCGGCGCCAGCGGTGAAACGGACGCCTTCTTCCTGGCATTCAAAATACCGAATTTCATGCGCAGGTTATTTGCCGAGGGCTCGTTCTCACTGGCCTTTGTGCCCGTGTTGTCCGAGTACAAGGCCACCGGTGACCGCGAGGCTCTGCGTGACCTGGTGGATCATGTAACCGGCACATTGGCTTCGGTATTACTGGTGCTGACCGCCATCGGTGTTATCGCCGCACCCCTGGTGCTGTCGATATTTGCGCCCGGGTGGCTGGCCGATGGAAGACCTGAATTCGACCTGTCGGCCGGTATGCTGCGTATTACCTTCCCGTACATCCTGTTGATATCGCTGACCGCGCTGGCAGGCGGCATCCTGAATACATTCGAGCGCTTCCTGATTCCCGCGCTAACCCCGGTGCTGCTCAATATTTCCATGATCGCAGCGGCCCTGGTACTGGCTGGTCATATGCAAGTACCCGTCACGGCCCTGGCCTGGGGTGTATTGGCTGCCGGTATCGCACAACTACTGCTGCAGATCCCGGCGCTGATGCGCCTGGGACTGATGCCGCGGCCACGCTGGGGTTGGCGCCATTCGGGGGTGCGCCGCATCCTGAGATTGATGATCCCGACCCTGATCGGTTCCTCGGTCGCACAGGTCAACCTGCTCTTCGACAGCATCATTGCAACATTCCTGGTCAGCGGTAGTGTTTCCTGGCTGTATTATTCCGACCGCTTGCTGGAGTTCCCGCTGGGGGTTCTGGGTATCGCACTGGCCACGGTCATCCTGCCCAACCTGTCGCAAAAACACGCCAGGGCAAGTACAGCCGAATTTTCGGCGACACTGGACTGGGCCCTGCGCCTGGCGGTGATTGTCACGGTGCCGGCCGCCGTTGGCTTGGTCATGCTGGCGGCACCCATCCTGATCACCCTGTTTCAATATGACGCGTTCCGGCCGGACGATGTGCGTATGTCCAGCTATAGCCTGGTGGCGTATTCGGCCGGCCTGCCGGCATTTATCGCCGTGAAGGTACTGGCGCCGGGTTATTACGCACGCCAGGATACCCGCACGCCGGTCAAAATTGCCATCGCTGCAATGGTCACGAACATGCTGTTGAACCTGCTGTTCGTCGGTGCTTTGCTGGGCTATGGTTTTGCCGGTCCGCACGCTGGCCTCGCCCTGGCCAGTGCGATGGCGGCCTACCTGAACGCCGGTCTGCTTTACCGTGGTTTGAGGAAACAGCAGGTGTATACCCCGGAACGTGGCTGGGTCAGGGTTTGGGTGTCGGTTATCTTAGCCTGCGTGGTCATGGGTGCGTTGTTGTTGTTCATGACCCATGATGTCGAAAGCTGGTTCCAGGCGAGCGCGGTGCTGCGGGTCAGGAAGCTGGGCCTTACAATCCTGTTTGGCGTCATCGTCTACGTTTTCATCGCCATGGTCACCGGTCTCAAAAAACACGACCTGTTACGCGGTTCCGCGTAGCCGTGCCGTTGTTTCGAATTTAGATACCGGATGTCCCGTGGCTGCTATAATTCGCTGCTTTGCGATTTTAGAGTGACACCCGTAACAATATGCAGGTAATCAGGGACAATCCAGGCAGACAGTTGCTGAAGTCATCGGTGGTGATGATCGGTAACTTTGATGGCGTTCACCTCGGTCACCAGTCGCTCATCGAATACAGTAAAAACCTGTCCGGCGGTCAGCACCCCCTGGTCGTCGTGACCTTTGAGCCGACACCCAGGGCCTGGTTTGGTCCTGAGAGTGCACCGGCGCGCCTGATGTCGGTGCGTCAGAAGCTGGAATTCCTGGCGGCCAAAAATATAGACCTCGTCTGGCTGATGCGTTTTAATCAGGAATTAGCCAACGTGAGCCCGGACGATTTTGTTTCCTCGGTGCTGGTTGATACGCTGGCGGCTGAGCAGGTCGTGGTCGGGGAAGACTTCCGCTATGGCAGGGCGCGGCAGGGCGATACAGTTTCGCTTAAAAAATCCGGTGAAAAGCTGGGTTTCGGCGTCAATACCGTGTCGATGCTGGAGCTTGATGGCCAGGTTGTGTCCAGCACTGCAGTCCGCAGTTATCTCGCCGCTGGTGAACTGGCCCGGGCACAGCGTTTCCTGGGCAGGCCCTACCGCATGGCGGGCAGGGTGATCAGGGGCCGCCAATTGGGCCGGCAACTGGGTTATCCGACCGCCAACATCAGGCTGGCTGCAAAGCCAAGCCCCCTGGGCGGTGTGTTTGCGATCCGGGCCCGCTGGGATAACGGTGATTGGCGCGATGGAGTAGCCAACCTTGGCACACGGCCGGCAGTGGGTGGGGAAGGCTTCCTGGTAGAAGCACATTTATTCGATTTTGACGGTAACCTGTACGGTCGAAGGCTGGAACTGGAATTTGTCAGGAAACTGCGCAATGAAGCACACTTTGAAAATATTGATGACCTCGTTGCCCAAATGCGTGAAGATGAACGCCAGGCAAGGCATTGCCTGGAAACGAAAGAACTCTAGGGCCAGTGCAAACAAGCCCTGCAACTGATTAGAAAAGCAAGAGTATGGACTATAAAGACACAATCAACCTGCCCAGCACGGCTTTCCCGATGAAAGCGAACCTGGCCAACCGCGAGCCCCAGATGCTTAAAGCTTGGGAAGAACGCGGGCTGTATCATCGGATCCAGGAGCACACGGCGGGCCGGCCTTTGTTCATCCTGCATGACGGACCACCGTATGCCAATGGTGATATCCATATTGGACACGCGGTCAACAAGATCCTGAAGGACATGGTCATCAAGGCGCGTCTGCTGGCGGGCTTTGCTTCGCCCTACGTGCCAGGCTGGGACTGCCATGGCCTGCCCATTGAATTACAGGTCGAGAAAAAAGTCGGCAAGGTCGGACGCAAGGTTGACGCCCGCGTATTCAGGCAAAAATGCCGCGAGTACGCCGACCGGCAGATTAAGTTGCAGCGGGAAGGCTTCAAACGGCTTGGTGTTTTGGGTAAATGGGAAGATCCTTACGCCAGTAACATGTTCAGCTATGAAGCCAACATGGTGCGCGCCCTGGCGAAAATCATCGAAGGCGGTCACCTCGATGAAGGCGTCAAGCCGGTCAACTGGTGTTTTGACTGTGGTTCGGCACTGGCCGAGGCGGAGATCGAATACATCGACAAGCACTCGCCCGCGATTGACGTGCTGTTCACGGCAGTGGATGCCGAGGCAATATACGAGGCATTCGGGGTTGAAGAGATGGACGGCGAGGTCGGTATCCCGATCTGGACCACGACCCCGTGGACCATGCCCGCCAACGAGGCAGTCGCGCTGAACCCCGAACTGGAATATGTGCTGGTCAGGGGTGTTTGGCAGGGCCGCACGCTGGCGCTGGTGCTGGCAACAGCGCTGAAAGATTATGTGACCAACCGTATCGGCATGACCGACACGGAAGAATTGGGCATATGCCGGGGTGCGGCGCTGGAACACCAGAAGCTGCGCCACCCGCTGTATGACCGCGAGGTCCCGGTGATCCTGGGTGAACACGTAACCGTCGAGGCCGGCACGGGTGCCGTGCACACGGCTCCAGGTCATGGCGCAGAAGACTTCGAGATCGGCCAGGTGTATGGCCTGCCGGTGACCAACCCGGTGGATGCTTATGGTATTTACCTGCCTGATACCGAGATATTTGCCGGCAAATTCGTCTGGAAAGCCAACGATGACGTGATCGAATTCATGCGCGATAAGGGCGTGCTGTTGCACAACGAGATGTTTGAGCACAGCTACCCGCACTGCTGGCGGCACAAGAGCCCGACGGCTTTCCGGGTTACACCGCAGTGGTTTATCAACATGGACAAGGCCGGCTTGCGTGAGAATGCGCTGCAGGCCATCAAGACCGTGCGCTGGATCCCGGGCTGGGGCGAAGAACGTATCAACGGCATGATCGAATCCAGGCCCGACTGGTGTATTTCCCGTCAAAGAACCTGGGGTGTACCGATCACCCTGTTTGTCAACCGCGTGACCGAAGAACCGCATCCTGACTCGGTGGAATTGATGTACAAGGCCGCCGACCTGATCGAGGAGTGCGGGGTCGATTTCTGGTACGAGGATGACGTCTACCAGCGCCTGGGAGTCGATGAATCCGAGTACGTGCAGGTTCGTGACATCCTCGATGTATGGTTCGATTCCGGCGTCACCCATCGCTGTGTGCTGGATGAGGTCGAGGAACTGCAACGCCCGGCTGATATCTACCTGGAAGGCTCCGACCAGCACCGCGGCTGGTTCCAGTCGTCATTGCTGACCTCGGTTGCGATGCATGGTGATGCGCCCTACAAGCAGGTTCTGACCCATGGTTTCGTGGTGGATGCCAATGGCAAGAAGATGTCCAAGTCGATGGGCAATGTCATCGCGCCGCAGGAAGTCATGAAAACCCTGGGTGCAGACGTGTTGCGCCTGTGGGTGGCCTCTGCCGATTACCGCCAGGAAATGACGGTCTCGGACGAGATTCTCAAACGGGTTTCGGACGCCTACCGGCGTATCCGGAATACTGCACGATTCCTGCTCGGCAACCTCGACGGCTTCGAGCCGGACCACGCGCTGGAACCTGGACAGATGCTGCCCTTTGATCGTTGGGCCGTGGGTCGTGCGCTTCAGATACAGCAGGAAGTCGGCAAGGCCTACGATGATTACCAGTTCATGCAGGTGTACCAGAAGGTCAATAATTATTGCGCGCTGGAGTTGAGCGCCATTTACCTGAACGTGTTGAAGGACCGCTTGTATACCACGCGGCGCGATAGCCAGGCACGCCGTTCAGCGCAAACGGCCATGTACCACATACTCGAAGCCCTGGTCCATTGGATCGCGCCGGTCCTGAGCTACACGGCAGAGGAAATCTGGTTGTTGATGCCGGGTGAGCGGGAAGAAAGCGTATTCATGAGCCAGTGGCATGACGGCCTGTTTGCGCTCGATGACGAGGTTTACGACCAGGCGTTCTGGCAGGACACAATGGGTATGATCAATAGCGTTAACGAGGCCATTGAGCCCCTGCGGCGTGACAAGGTCATCCGCGGCTCATTAGAAGCGACCGTGCATATCCAGCCCCTGACTGATTCGCGTCTTGAACTGCTGGAAAAATGGGGCGATGAATTGCGCTTCATTTTGATCGTGTCCGAGGCAGTGGTGGAATCCGCCCAGGCGGAAGCGCCTGCAGATTGTTTTGAAACGCGGGATTACCGGATTTGGATCGAGAAGAACCAGGATGACAAGTGCGTACGGTGCTGGCACCAGCGTGCGGATGTCGGCCAATCCGATGAACACCCTGAATTGTGTGGACGTTGCATCGAGAACGTGGATGGCGACGGGGAGCAACGCAGGCTTGCCTGATATGGATATGCAGACACATAAAGATAACGACTCGTTGGGCGGTAAACAGGTGTTCGCCTGGTTGCTGTTATCCGCAGTGGTCGTTGCGCTGGATTATTGGACCAAGTCCCTGGCTACCGAGTCACTGACCCTGTACCGGCCGGTCGAGATCACATCGTGGTTGAACATGACCCTGGCGCATAACTATGGTGCGGCCTTCAGTTTCCTCAGTGACGCAGGCGGCTGGCAAAGATGGTTGTTCACCGGTCTCGCGCTGGTAGTAACACTGGTATTGGTCGTCTGGCTGTTTCGTTTGCCGGCCAGGGAAAAACTGACCGGTTGCGCGCTGGGCTTGATCATCGGCGGCGCCATCGGCAACGTCGTTGACCGGATCATGCATGGCTACGTTGTCGATTTTATAGATGTCTATTACCGCAGCTGGCACTGGCCCGCGTTCAACGTGGCAGACTCGGCGATTAGCTGTGGCGTGATACTGCTGTTGATTGACGGACTATTCCTGTCAGTGTCCAAACAAAAACCAGTAGAAAATTGATGCAAATCCAGCTGGCCAATCCGCGTGGTTTCTGCGCCGGTGTGGACCGGGCCATCGAAATCGTCGAGCGTGCGCTGGAACTGTTCGGTGCCCCCATCTATGTACGTCACGAGGTTGTTCATAACCGTTTCGTGGTGGACCGCCTCGCAGACCTGGGGGCGGTGTTTGTCGAGGAACTCGATGATGTACCAGACAACGCCACCGTCATTTTCAGTGCGCACGGCGTATCCCAGAACGTGCGCAAAGCGGGCCGGAAAAGGGGGTTGAAAGTCTTCGATGCAACCTGCCCGTTAGTCACCAAGGTTCACCTGGAGGTCACCCGGCACTGCAAGGCCGGGCACGACGCGGTGCTGATCGGCCACGCGGGTCACCCGGAGGTCGAGGGCACGCTGGGCCAGTGGTTCAAGAATCCTCCGCGTGGCAACAGGATATACCTGGTGGAATCACCCGGGGATGTGGAAAAACTGGAAGTTACTTTTCCGCGGGAACTGGCTTACGTGACCCAGACTACCCTGTCGGTCGACGATACGCAGGGTGTCATTGCCGCTTTGAAAAAGAAATTCCCGGCCATCGTGGGGCCCAAGCATGACGATATCTGCTATGCCACGCAGAACCGCCAGGACGCGGTCAAGGCCCTGGCCCGTGACGCCGAACTGATGCTGGTGGTTGGCTCGGTCAACAGTTCAAACTCAAACCGCCTGCGGGAACTGGCGGAAAAGCAAGGCGTGCCTTCCTACCTGATCGACGGCGCTGACGATATCCGCCCCGAGTGGCTGGAGAACATTAGTTGCATCGCTGTAACAGCCGGCGCATCGGCCCCGGAAAGCCTGGTAACGGGTGTCGTGGAACGGTTGCGGCAGCAGTCATCCGCCGTTGTGGAAGAAATAGAGGGCGTGGCAGAACACATGGAATTCGCCCTGCCAAAGGAATTGCGTGTCCGCACCGTTGACTGACCTTGCACTGCTAACGGGCGCTCCAGCACTTTGCAATACTGATATCCTCCTCGCTGATTTTACGAACCCCGTTCTGATCGATAGTCAGGCTGCCGCAGGCATCTGATTGCTGGGTACCCACCGGGGTGGCCACGGCGAGAAAGCTGTGACTTTGAGTTGCTGCCGGTTCATAGCTGAGCTGGTAGTGCGGTGCCTCAGTGGTATGAATACACTGGTTGGTGTCGTATTGTCCATCGCTTGCGCGGACACGCTCCTGGCACATCGAAGCCTGTAGCAGTAGCCTGATTGCCTCGGTGCGGTGTACCCGCAACATATAGGACCGGTAACCGGGCACGGCAGTGCTCAGCAGGATGCCCACGACGGCAACCACGATCACCAGTTCAATCAGGGTTACACCAGTTGTGGAAACACGGCTTTTTTGCAATTTCATCATCAGCGCAACGCCCGCCAGGCAACACGTTCGCACCGTGCCGCTGGATCAAACCCCGGGCAGTGACCCGCTTGTGCGGCGTCCTCCGCACCTTCCACGGCTGTAGTTTGCCACGGGCGCGTAACAATGCTTTCAAGCACGGCCACACTTGCCTGTGCCTGGCCGTTGCCGCGTGTGACGATGCGGTACCAGGCCTGGTCATGCAGGGTTCCGGCCTCACTTGCCGCTACCGCATAAACCTGTTCGATAAGCCACAGCGGTGGATTAATACTGTCCGTCGAAAGCGTCGCAAGCCGTTCGCCTGTAACGGGGTCTATTCCGGCCTCCCGGCCATTGATCAACCACCAGGCGAGATCCTCGGATTCGGGGTGGGTGGGCAGCGATCCGGCGGCGTGAATGAGCAGTCCTTCACACGGCTGGACACAACTCACCGGGATCGCGCCATCCAGTCCAAGCAACCAGTTTTCCACCCAGTCCTGTGCGGCGAGCGCAGATTGCCGGGCCCGCTCCGCCTCCTTGAGGTTATTGGCGAGCATATCCTGCATGACGGATTCGGAAGACGCCGACAGGCCAAGCAATGTCAGTGCCGTCAGAAACAAGAGACACAGCAACAGCACCACACCGGTCTGTGTTGCGGGGACGTGTAGTGAACACCTTGAAGGGGATGTGTTCATTTCAGTCTGCCGCGGATGGCCGTTGTCAGCGTTTTCACGCGTCGCAGGTGACCATCGGCCGGTGTGGTGATGGTTTCATCGAGCAGGCTGATGGTTTCAGATTCAGCCCGGCTGAAGGCCTGGTGTGAAGTAAACAGCAGGCCAACCCTGACCGCCAACACCTGGCTTTCCTGCTGCCAGTCTCCGGCCTGTAT
The DNA here is from genome assembly GCA_963753105.1 of uncultured Gammaproteobacteria bacterium. Taxonomy (GTDB): domain Bacteria; phylum Pseudomonadota; class Gammaproteobacteria; order Xanthomonadales; family SZUA-36; genus SZUA-36. The sequence goes on along the minus strand of CAVWBD010000002.1, from coordinate 137,041 downwards.
CCAGCCGTCCGCGACCCCGTCGCCATCGTGGTCCTGCGCATACAGCAGCTGCATGGATTCCACGTTCTCGACGAGGCCGAAATTATTGAGCTGGGTTGTCAGTTGGCTGGCATCGGGTCCGTACCGGCAGGTCATAGCCAGGTTGTTGGCCTTGTTCACCTGGAAACGAGCCTGCAGTAAGTAAAACTCCGGCCGGTCTTCACCATCCCGGATTGGGTTTTCGTTGCCAAGGCAATTGCTGTCGGACCAGCGTTGCAGACCCAGCTGATCACCGGGTTGTATCCCGCCGTTTATGGACTCACTTGTGATCGCTTGTAAACCAGCAGGGTTTTGCCAAGGCCGGGGTTGGTAACCGGCCTGGCTGATATGTGAAACCAGCAATTCGCGTGCAAAACGGCTGGATTCTTCCAGTTGACCCTGGCTGAGTTGTTGCCGGTATGCTGAAACACTACTGCCCAGCAAGCTGGTGATGCCCGACATCAAAAGTGCGGAGAGGAAAACGGCGATCGTCACTTCCAGCAGGGAAAAGCCGGTTGATGTTTGTGCGGGCAACATGTCAGGTCGTCACCAATACGTAGCGGTGTTGCTGCAACTGGTCAGCGGTTTCGCTGCGCCGGCCTGGCCAGAAGATCTTGATCACCAGGGGACCGGAACCGTCACACCGGGTATTTCCCTCACCACCATCCTGTGGCGTCCCATCGTGGCAGACCAGCCCCCTGGCACCCCGTATGCTGTTGGCAAGTTCGATATGCCACAGCCTGAAGTCATAATCCGCTTGTTGTTCCGGAGTGCATTCAACGGTGCCGTTGCAAACCTGGGAAACGAGCTCCGGTGGCTCCAGGTAGCGCTGGATTGCTGCCGGGTTCATACGCAGTTGTTCAGCCAAGTCAGCCGCTGCAAGTGCTGCAGACCCGTCAGTCCGCGCCACGGAGGCACCGGAAATGCTGGCCAGTAACAGGGCGGCAAAACCTGCCAGGCCGAACGAGAAGACCAGGCTGGCGATTAGCACCTCTAGCAGGCTGAACCCGGAATTTCTGTTGGAAATACCTTGTCTCCGCATTAACAATCCCGGCCCCCTTTGCTCCTGTCATTGATACAGCGTGATTCTGCAACCTTTGTTACGGGCCTGATAGCGCAATCCCCGGTTGGAGCCTGTCGGTATTTTCCCCATCGGGTGTAGGTGAAGCTCGATGCTCCTTGGTGTTGTGGCAGACAGCCGATTTGAATATACTTGCCGCCCTTCGGTGCCGGCATAGCTCAGCTGGCAGAGCGGCGCATTCGTAATGCGTAGGTCGGGTGTTCGAGTCACCCTGCCGGCACCATTTAATCCTCGGTGTATACCGGAGACATGGTTTACACTTAATACTGGACTGAGGGATTTTAATATGTTGAATCTGAAACAAATATTTACCCTGGCCCTGCTCGTAGCAATGCCCGTAGTGGCGCAAGCGCAGAATGCCCCCAATGTCGTCGTTGATATGGAGGGTGTGGACCAGGCCCAATACAATGCAGATTTGCAGGCTTGCCAGGGTACCGGTACGCAGGTACAGGCGCAGGAGCCTGAGCGTGAGGGTGTGGCGAGAACAGCCGCGCGTGGTGCAGCGGTCGGAGCCGCGGCAGGCGCAATCAGCGGCAACTCCGGCAGCGATGGTGCGAAAGCCGGTGCCGGCGTTGGCGTGGTGGCCGCTGGTGCCCGTAATGCCAGGGGTCGGCGCGAAGCCAAGTCGCAAACAAAAGCAGAGCAGGACGCGGTCGTCAAGAACTGCATGCGCGGGCGTGGTTACAACGTTTTGAACTGAGTTTTCATCGGGCTTTGCCTGCTTAAAACGGAAGTTTGACATTAAGACTGGATATGGGATCAGGTTCATTTAACTGTTAAAGAACCTGGCTCTCCTTAATCAGAAAAGACCCCGCATCGCGGGGTCTTTTTTTGTTAGCATTGGCCTCCAATGCTACCTATACTCGCAACGGTCATGCAGATCACCGCACTCCTCATCATTGCCATCACCATTTACCTGGTCGTCAAGCGATACCAGACGCACGCGACCCTGTTCCTCGCGGGATTTGCGCTGCTGACCACCGCATACGTGGCGCAAAGATGGACGGGTGCGGATGCCGGAGAACCCATCACGGGTTTGTTTGCATTTGACCTTTTTGCCATGGTCAGCGAGGCGTTTTCCAACCGCGTGGCGCGTATCGGCATGATCATTATGGCCGCGGGTGGTTTTGCAAAGTACATGTCGGCCATTTCGGCCTCCACCGCCCTGGTCAGGATTGCAACAAAGCCGTTGTCGCATATCAGTAATCCGTATGTATTGCTGGCGATTACCTATATCGCCGGACAAATACTGAATATTTTCATTCCGAGTGCAGCAGGCCTGGCCATGTTGCTGCTGGTGGCCATGTACCCGACCCTGGTCAAGCTGGGGATACGCCCGGTTGCAGCGGCGGCCGTGATCGGTACCACGGCCTGCCTGGACCTGGGCCCGGCCTCACCGGCCTCCAACGTGGCGGCGGAAGTGGTGGGTGTCACACCGATTGAATACTTTGCGCTTTACCAGTTGAAAGTTGCCGCCTTGGTCGTACCGGTCGTGGCAATGCTGCATTTTTTCTGGCAACGCTGGTGTGATGGCAGGGAAACCGAGGAAGAACACGCTGCAATGAGCAAAGTATCAGACGTTGCCGCTGAGCAGGGACATGCGCCGTCATTCTATGCCGTATTGCCGCTCCTGCCCCTGGTGTTGTTACTGGTATTCAGTCCGCTGGTTGCGGTGACGATCCACGTGGATGTGGTCACTGCGATGTTGATCTCTCTCGCAGTTGCGATGGTCTGCGAATCATTTCGCCAGGGCCTGCGGGAATCGCTGGCCGGCATCACGCATTTTTTCCGTGGCATGGGCGACATGTTCAGTTCCGTGGTGACGCTGATCGTCGCTGCGGAAATCTTCGCCTCGGGTGTCAAGGCCACCGGCCTGATCGGCTCGCTGGTTGCGCTGGTCGAAGGCAATGCCCTCGGTGGCGGTGTGATGGCTATCGTGCTGGTCCTACTGCTCGGCGCCACCGCCCTGTTGACCGGCAGTGGCAATGCGGCGCTGTTCAGCTTTGCCGACATGATTCCCGGCATCGCGGGCAGGGTCAACGCCCCGGTTATCTCGCTGATACTGCCGGCGCAACTCGCGGGCGGGCTGTTCAGGAGTATTTCACCGGTAGCCGGTGTGATTATCGCGGTGGCGGGCACTGCGGGTGTCACGCCATTTGCCATCATCAAGCGCACATCGGTGCCAATGCTCGGCGGCGTTGTCGCCACGCTTGTCGCTGGCCAGTTATTACTTTGAATTGCACCTGTCAGCCCGACAGGTAACGGGAAAAAAACGCCAGGATTTCAGCGCCCAGGTTGATGGTTTTGCCGTCGGCGTTGGTATCCTTCGGAGCAAAAGCGTGGCGGTAGCCTTCGACAATGATCCCCTCGAAACTGTAACCCCTCTTTTCGTAATCCTGTTGGAAAGCCGCGTGCTGGTCCGGGTAAACGATATCGTCCTTGTCGCCCTGGAAATGTAAGACAGGCGGGGCAAGGCCATTCCGGTTCTGCCTGAACCAGTACGCCGGTGAGTGATAGAGATTGACTTCAGGGTCTTCTGAACGCCGTTCGGCCTGGCGGCGGGTAAAGTCATAGGGTCCGTAGAAACCGGCCAGGGCATCGGGGCTGAAGACCGGGGTTTGGTATCCGAAATGGTCAAAGACGTATTTGCCACCCTGGATGTAGAGGTTGGACAAACAACAACCCGCGGAATAACCCAGCATGCCGAGACGGGAAAAGTCATAGCCAAACTCAGCCGCTTTGTCGCTTAGAAAAACCAGCGCATCCGCCACGTCAAACAGGTTGCGCGGCCAGGCAGCAAAACGGTCATCACTGGGCGCCAGCGTGTAACTGATGGATGCGCAGTTAAATCCGGCCCCGGTGAGCAGCCTGGCCGACTGGCTGCAACGTTCATCAACCCTGCTGCCGGAGATGAATCCGCCGCCGTGTATGCAGACCACCAACGGCTTACCTGTCTCATCGGCCAGGTACAGGTCAAGTTGTTGCGTGGCGTTATAGGCCAGGTTGTTCAGCTGGCGTGTCATACCCGCTCAGCCATGGTCAGATACCGGCGGCGACCCGGTGGCCGCTGGCGCAGGCCAGGGTCCAGCCCAGCATGCCGTGACCGGTGTTCAGATGTATGCCTTCGACCGGGCTGGGGCCGAGCAAGGGCTGGCTGTTGGGTGTCATGGGCCGGAATCCTGCCCACCCGTGGTTTGTACTGCTGGTGAAATCTGCGATGGCAGGCGCCGTCCCGCGGGCGGTTTGCAATAGTGTTTCCACGCGTTCCTCGTCTTTGTCCGTGCGATAACCGACAAAATCGGCAAAACCCGCGATACGGATCTCGTCACCAAGCCGGCTGAATACGGTTTTACTGTTCAGGTCGGTGATGCTGGTGGAGTTCGATGTCCCGATTGCCGGCAGTGTCACCGTGTAACCCCGCATCGGGTAGATGTTGGCCTTGATCCCCAGCGGCTGGAGAAGCCGGCCACTCTCGGCGCCCATGCATACCACCACGGCATCGGCGGCAATGCTTCCCTGGCCGGTCTGCAACGCAGCCAGTTTGCCGCCCGCGGTGATGATCCGGTTGACATTCGTGCCCAACAGGAATTTGACGCCCCGGTTCTCAGTCAGCCATTGGGCGAGTTTCGTGGTAAAGGTCAAGGAGTTGCCAACTTCATCGATGGAGGAATACACGGCACCGGCATAGTCATTACTCATGTGCTTTACCGCGGGTTCAATGTCGATGGCCTCATCAAGCGTGACAACCCGGATGTCACAACCATACTGGCGTTTCAGCGCACAGAGTCTGTCAGCTTCGTCCACCGCTTCGCGGGTATTGAGCATGACCAGTTTGCCCGTCTGGCGGTAGCTGAACTCCAGCATGGTCCTGGCGTGCAATTCCCGCATCAATTTGCTGGAGTGCAGGCCAAGCTGTAAAACTGCCATGGTATTTTTCTGATGCTTGCTGGTCGTGCACTGGCCGAGGAATGCAAGACCCCAGCGTATCAACTGCAGGTTCAGCGGGGGTCGCGTGAAAAAGGCCGGATTGCTGCCGAAGGTGATGCCCGGCATTTTCAACAACATCGCCGGGCTGGCCATGGCGTCGGTGAAGCTATAGGAAAGTTGGCCACCATTACCACCGGAGGCGCCGGATGCCACCTCGCTGGCACGGTCCACGACCGTGACCTCATGACCGCGTTCGGACAGGTAATAGGCCGTTGTAACGCCGATCACACCCGCGCCCAAAACGACAACATGCATGGCCTACACCTCCGCGTATCCTGTAATGGGAATTTTACTGGCCATGTGGAGACTTTCTCCAATAACCATTTTTACCACACCCATGCTGCAGGTTTATGTTTACGGCGTGGGTATTTGCAGAAAGTTGCCCAATTCGTTTACCAGGTGGTCAACAAAACGCTGGGTCACGATAGACAAGGGCTCAGACTCGACGTGCAGCAGTGCGACCTTGTAGCGAAGTTCAGGCTCCAGCCGCGAGATGACGACCGAATCGTGTCCAATTGAGCGCGCCGTGATTTCATCGATGATCGCGACGCCGGCGCCATGGGCAACCAGGGATTTGGCCATCTGGTAGGTTTCCACTTCTGCCACAGAGCGGAACATGATACCGGAAGACGTAATCCGCTCGGCCAGCAGTTTGCCCAACGGGCTGCGTGTACTCAGGCTGATCAGCGGCATTCCCTCGATGTCTTCCAGCGACAGGCGCTCGCGATCAGTAAATCCCATGGATTCGTGGGTCAATACGACATACCTGCCCAGCGCCAGCACATCCACGCTGATGCCCGGGGTCTCTGGCGGGTCGAATACCAACCCGATATCGATTTTAAATTCTTTCAAGGCGCGGGCGACCTGCTGGTGGTGCAGTGACTCGATATCGAAACGTGTTTCCGGGTGCAGCTTGAGGTACGACGCAATGGCCCTGGGCACCAGGTCGATGCCGAATGCCGGCAGCACGGCGATGCGGATACGCCCGATATCCGTGGCCCGCAGGTTTTCCGAAACACGGCGTAGTTCGCTGATATTGTCGTAGGCATCGCTGACGTGCCTGATCAGGCGCTCGGCTTCCTGGGTGGGCACGATCTTGCCTTTCTGACGATCAAAAAGCGCGAAACCCAGTTGCTGTTCCGCGTGAGCCAGCACCTTGCTGACGGAGGGCTGTGAAACATTCAGCATTTTTGCCGCCGCGGTAATGGAACCACAGGTGTAAACCGCGTGAAAAACTTCGATATGTCGCAGACGCATGGTCTTTCCGAATTAATTGAAACGCCTAGTATAACCTCAGGTTATTGCCGGTAAACGAAGATTCATTGGAAATCAGGTTTTGTGCGGATAAGAATGTTAAAAATTAGTTTTTAAGAATATTTAAAATTATGTTTTGATGCTATGCAAAACGGTGCAATGTGTACCATAATGGCCATTAACGGATTTAGTTAAAATTTCGTTACTTTTAGGTGAAGCCTAATTTTCAGCAACTCTTGAAACGGGGAACCTTGATCATGAGAAAGCTATCCCATACTGCCTGTCAGCAGGCAATCCAAAAAAATTACTACAATTATTACAACTCTACTTTTCATCCTGATGTTCATTGCCGGCCCGCTACAAGCGGCTGACGATGCAAGCGACACTGATTCAACACGGGTAACCCAGTTATCCCAGGCTGACGCGACCACTGATCAGCCCGCCGTGGAAGAAGGCGTGCTGGAAGAAGTCGTCGTGGTCGGTACCCAGATCAAGGGTGCAGCCATTTCCGAGGCACTGGCGGTGTCGGTGTTACCCGCGGCAGAGATCGAGGCGATGGGTATTTCCTCTGCCCAGGAGTTGCTCGACTATCTGCCCGAGCAGGGCCAGAACTTCCAGACCGAGGCTGCGAACGCCTACAACGTCAACGCGGTACGCGGTGACGTCGGCGCCTTCAACCTGCGCAACATGGGCACCGGCAACACGCTGGTGCTGCTGAACGGGCGCCGCATGGTGCAGACAGCCGGTTACCAGACCGAACTGGTCGGTGGCAGCTTCGTGCCGGTCAACTCGGTCAACCCCAACGAGATTCCGACGATGGGTATACGGCGGGTGGAAGTGCTGCGTGACGGTGCCTCGGCCATTTACGGCGCCGACGCCGTGGCCGGTGTTGTCAACACCGTGCTGCAGGACAACTTCGATGGCCTGACCGTTCGCGCGCGTTACGACTGGTACGACAACATCCCGCGCAACGACTACCGTGGCACTATCAAGTGGGGCCATGACTTCAACGAAGGCCGCACCAACCTCAGCCTGTTTGCCGATTACTACCACCGCGACCGTGTTAATTCCCAGGATGATCCAGCGCTGGGCGAATTCCGATCTCCGCTGGCGTCTAGCCGAGGATTCGCCGTTGCTGTATGACCCTGAAGACGGCGATCGAGCATTACCACGTTCAGGAACACTACCATTGACTCCGGCTTCGGCCAGTTCGATATGAGCGGCAGCGTCCCGGGCCTGACCGATGGCAGTGGTGAGTTCGAAACCTATCCGTGGGATCACCCCATGTGCCAGCACGAAGACGCCTGGTACATCAATGACTCCATGTGTGGCATCAGGGATCAGGTCAGAACCGTGATGAATATCTGGATCGGCGATCAATTGACCGTTACAACTACAGTGGAGCGCCGTTTGGCCGTGATTTGCGGTCCGACCTCGACCGCTACAACGTGTTCCTGTTCCTGAACCACGAGTTCGAGAATGGCACCGAGGCCTACACCGAGTTGTCCTACTACCAGGCCGATACCAAGTTCGATCACCCGCCCGACCACCACGCTCGACCGGTTTCGAAATGTATCTCGGTGCGGAAAACTATTACAACCCGTTTGGTGTCTGTGGTTCGCCGAACCGCTTGCCGGACTGGCAGGTCCCGGACCTGTCCTGTAACGGCAAAGATCTGAGAATGGATTACTACCGCTGGGTCGAGGTGCCGAGAGTGGGCCGACAACACGGCCAAGACCTGGCGTTTCCTGCAGGGTTTCCGTGGTTCCTGGGGTGACTGGGACTGGGATACGGCGCTGGTCTGGTCGGAAGCTAAACGTACCGACTTAACCCACAACCGCATTTCCAACACCCTGATGTGGGAGGCGCTGCACGACCCGACCCCCGCGGCCTACAATCCCTTCGCCAGCGGCTGGCCGGGCTATAGCGAAAGGAAGCAACATCGAGCGTGCGCTGGTTGATGTGTACCGCAAGAACGAGACCGACCTGAAAATGGTGGATTTCAAGGTCAGCAAGGCCGAGTTGTTCGATATGCCGGCCGGCCCGGTCGGCTTCCTGTTCGGCGCCGAGTACCGCGAGGAGTCCTTCGTGGACGACCGCGACCCGCGCCTGGATGGTACGATCACCTACACGTACAGGGACGGCACGACCTATCCCTACGTCTCCGACGTGATGAACTCCAGCCCGTCGTCGGACAGCAATGGTGAACGTGACACCTTCTCCGCGTTCTTCGAGTTCGCCATCCCGGTGTTCGAGAACTTCGACCTGCAGGCGGCACTGCGTTACGAGGACGCCTCTGACTACGGTGATACCACGGTCGGCAAGCTGGCCTTTGGCTGGCGGGTGTTCGAACCTCTGCTGCTCCGTGGTTCCTGGTCCGAGGCCTTCCGGGCGCCGAACCTGGTCACGGTCTTTGAGGGCCTGGTCGTGCGTAACAATGGCCGCACCAGTTATGTGTGCCGTTACGCCGAGGAGATGTGGGACGAAGGCCGTGACCCGGATGACCCGCGTTACGGTGAAGCCACGTGATGAACTCGACTGCAGCGACAACGTGCAGCGCCGGGCCGTCGGGTTCCGAACAACTGGAACCTGAGGAATCCACCAATACCTCCATCGGCCTGGTGTGGGACACCCACCGAGAACCTCATGTTCACGGTGGACTTCTGGACCATCGAAAAGAAAGACACTATCGGCCTGTTCGGCGAGACAAAACCACTCGATGTTCGATACCCTCGTTACACATCGAGAACGGCCTGAGCGGCTGCGGCAGCTTTGTTGGCAACCCCGTACAGGGGTACACCGACCCTGCTCCTGACCAGGTCGAGTACTACACCTACGCCGGGATTTGCCCGGTCGGGCAGTGGGAGTATACCAATGACTGGTATACCAGAACCTGGACACCCGTATCGTGGAAGGCCACGACGTCGGTGTTTTCTACAGCACCGATAATGATTACGGTTCCTGGGACCTGAGCATTCGTGGCAGCTTCTATGAAAAGTACGTGCAGAAAGCCGGTCCGGCGTCGCAGGCGTTGATCGATGCATCCGAAGTCCGGTGTGTTTCCGGAAGGCTTCCCGATACCACGTGGATTTGGTGACCTGCTGCGGCAGGAAGGCAACCAGACCACCAAGTACAACGCCAGCCTGCGGTGGAGAAGGGATATGTTCGGCGCTGGTTTCTCGGCCTATTACCTGAGCGATTTTGTCGAGACCGGCGCTGGGCATCAGGCAAGGCCAGAAGTGGGTGATCCCGTCCATGACCACCTACAACAGCTACTTCGACTACTACGCTGACCTGTTCGATACCGATACTCGTTTCCGCTTTGGTGTCAACAACATGTTTAACCAGCGTGCGCCGCTGGCCGATCGAGAGTTTCGGGTTCTTTCGCTGACGCGCACACGTGACTACGGGTCGTTACTACTACGTCGACATCAGGATGGACCTTCTGAGTTATCCGAAGACTGACCGGGGGCGATTCCGGTCAGATATTTGCAGGAAACCTGCACCCGCCCGGGTGCAGGTTTTTTTCGGCCTGATCTGCCTTAAATGGCTTATTCTGCGTTACCGTAGTTACCTGGATTCCCACAGCTGGCACGATCGCGAAAATAAGACCGTGAACGTTTGGAAATGCTACACTACACGCCGCATCTCTTTTAGTTCTCACGGGTGGTCTGAGCCAGTCAACAGTATAACTTGCTTATTGGTTAAGAAATACCTGGCCCGGTATAATTATCTTTACGTTAAAATAAAATGTTTTCAAGCTAGCTGAATTTGAAGCGTATATTCGCACGCCACAGGTGTATTCAAACGCTTTCTTATTTTGAAGCTAAAGAAACAAACTGCTGAGACTGTTACATGGGTCTCGTTCTAAGTGTGTCGTTATATATTTTGTTTTAAAGCAATGGTTTTTGGCATTCACTTATTTTATGCAGAGAGTCTTCATCATGAGAAAGCTAACTTCGTTAGATAATCGTCATCTATTGAAAAAAACAAATTAACATATTAACTATTATTTATTTTATTCATATTTATTCACTTTTAATTTAAGCAATCAGCCCGGCACTAGCGAATGACGATGTAACCACTACGTATCTCGTCGAGGGTTTACGCAGTTAGCCCAGGCTGATATCGAGCACGGATCAAGCCGCCGAGGAAGACGGCGTGCTGGAAGAAGTCGTCGTGGTCGGCACCCAGATCAAGGGTGCGGCCATTTCCGAGGCCCTGGCGGTGACGGTGTTACCCGTGGCGGAAATCGAGGCGATGGGTATTTCCTCCGCCCAGGAGTTGCTCGACTACCTGCCTGAGCAGGGTCAGAACTTTCAGACAGAGGCTGCAAACGCCTACAACTACAACGCGGTGCGTGGCGACGTCGGCGCCTTCAACCTGCGCAACATGGGCACCGGCAACACGCTGGTGCTGCTGAACGGGCGTCGCATGGTGCAGACCGCTGGTTACCAGACCGAGCTGGTCGGTGGCAGCCTGGTGCCGGTCAATTCGGTCAACCCCAACACCATCCCGACGATGGGTATTCGGCGGGTGGAGGTGCTGCGTGACGGTGCGTCGGCCATCTACGGTGCCGACGCCGTGGCCGGCGTTGTCAACACCGTGCTGCAGAACAGCTACGAGGGCCTGACCGTGCACGCCCGTTACGATTGGTACGACAATATCCCGCGTAACGATTATCGCGCCAATATCAAGTGGGGCCACGACTTTAACGAAGGCCGCACCAATGTCAGCCTGTTTGCCGATTTGTACCACCGCGACCGGGTTAATTCACAGGATGACAAGCGCTGGGCAACTGCTGACTTTCGCTTACGCCTTCCCGAGGACTCGCCGTGGCTATTTGACCCTGACACTGGCAGAACGAGCATTACCACGTTCAGGAATACCACTGTTGACTCCGGTTACGGCCAGTTCGACATGAGTGGTTCGTACCGGCCCCTGACCGACGGCAGTGGCGAATTCGAGACCTTCCCGTGGGATCACCCGACGTGCCAGGATTCCAGAGCCTGGTATATAAATGACCAGATGTGCGGCATCGCGGATGGCATAAACCGCGATGAAATTTCTGGCGGCGTAGCAAGTGGGCCTTATTACGACTACAACGCCGCGCCGCTTGGCCGTGATCTGGTGTCCGACTTGGATCGCTACAATCTTTTCCTGTTCATCAACCACGAGTTCGAAAACGGCACCGAGGCCTATACCGAGTTGAGTTACTACCAGGCCGATACCAACTGGGTCAACTACCCGGCCACCACGCTCGGCGGCTTCGAGATGGTCATGGGTGCGGAAAACTACTACAACCCGTTTGGCCCCTGTGGCTCGCCGAACCGCCTGCCGGACTGGCTGATCCCCGGATTCACCTGCGCCGGCAAGGACTTGGTCATGGATTATTACCGCTGGGTGGAATACCCGAGGATCGGCGACAACACGGCCAAGAGCTGGCGTTTCCTGCAGGGTTTCCGTGGCACCTGGGGCGACTGGGACTGGGATACGGCGCTGGTGTGGTCCGAAGCCAAGCGTACCGACATTACCCACAACCGCATCTCCAACACCCTGATGTGGGAGGCGCTGCATGACCCGACCCCCGCCGCCTACAACCCTTTTGCCAGCGGTTTTCCGGCCTATCCCAACGGCAGTAACATCGAGCGGGCGCTGATCGACATATACCGCAAGAACGAGACTGACCTGAAGATGGTCGATTTCAAGGTCAGCAACCCCGAGTTGTTCAACCTGCCGGCCGGCCCGGTCGGCTTCCTGTTCGGCGCCGAGTACCGCGAGGAGTCCTTCGTGGATGACCGTGACCCGAGGATTGACGGTACGATCACCTACACGCATTCGGACGGCCAGACCTACCCCTACGTCTCCGACGTGCTGAACTCCAGTCCCTCGTCAGACAGTTGGGGTGATCGTGATACATTGTCCGCGTTCGTGGAATTCGCCATTCCGGTGTTCGATAACTTCGACCTGCAGGCAGCGCTCAGGTACGAGGACGCGTCGGATTACGGTGACACAACAGTTGGCAAGCTGGCTTTCGGCTGGCGCGTGTTCGAACCCCTGCTGATCCGCGGATCCTGGTCCGAGGCTTTCCGCGCACCGAACCTGATCACGGTCTTTGAGGGCCTGGTGGTACGTGCCAATTCGCGCACCAGCTATGTGTGCCGCTATGCCGAGGAAATTTGGGACGAGGGCCGTGACCCGGATGATCCGCGTTTCGAGGAAGCCAGCGACCAGCTTGACTGCTCCGATAGCGTGCAGCGCCGGGCGTCGGGCTCCGAACGACTGGAGCCCGAGAGATCCACCAACACCTCGATCGGTTTCGTGTGGGAACCCACCGAGAACTTCATGCTGACGGTTGATTTCTGGGCCATCGAGAAGAAGGACACCATCGGCCTGTTTGGCGAGAACAACCACTCGCTGTTGGACACTTTGTTGCATATCGAGAACGGCCTGAATGCCTGCGGCAGCTTTGTCGGTAACCCTGTCATGGGATACTCAGATCCCGATCCTGATCAAGTCGAGTACTACACCTACGCTGGAATCTGCCCGATTGGACAGTATGAGTATGTCAATGACTCGTATACCAACCTGGACACGCGTATCGTCGAAGGCCACGACGTCGGCATCTTCTACAGCAAGGATGGCAAGTCCGGTTCCTGGGACCTGTCCATCCGCGGTAGTTTCTATGACAAGTACGTGCAGAAGGCCGGAGCGTTGACGCAGGCGTTGATCGAGGCAGCGGAATCCGGCGTATTCCCGGAAGGCTTCCCGGCACCAACTGGCTTTGGCGACCTGCTGCGCCAGAACGGCAACCAGACCACCAAGTACAGTGCCAGCCTGCGGTGGAGGAAAGACCGCGTCGGCGCTGGCCTGTCGGCCTATTACCTGAGCGATTTCGTCGACACCGGCGTGGGTATCCAGCAAGGTCAGAAGTACGTCATCCCATCCATGACCACCTACAACGGCTACGTTGACTACTTCGCTGACCTGTGGAATACCGAAACGCGTTTCCGTTTTGGTATCAACAACCTGTTTGACCAACGCGCGCCGTTGTCCGATGATAGTTACGGTTTCTTCGCTGATGCGCACCGTGACTACGGGCGTTATTTCTACGTTGACGTCAGGATGGACCTGGACTTCTGATTATCCGACCGACTGACCGGGAATAATCCCGGTCAGCCTTTTTGCAGGAAACCTGCACCCGCCCGGGTGCAGGTTTTTTTGTCCGCTGACAAGGGTTTACCTCGGGCGCACAGGAATCCCGGTACCCAAGTATCCATTTAACACGTAGAATCATGCGGATGATAAATAGCAAATCCATGAAAACCACATTGACCCAAAGTCTGGTGGCCGGGCTGTTTTTGGCGTTCTTTTTGTCGGCACCGGCATTCGCAAAAACAGGGGTTGCCAGCTCGGGTCTCCAGCAGGCCATTATCCGCTACGACGCCATCCACCATCCCGTTGAAGGCCGTTTTGGCATGGTGGTGTCGCAAAACAGTATCGCTACCAGCGTGGGGCAGGCCATTCTCGCCAAAGGTGGCAATGCCATCGATGCTACCGTGGCAATGGGTTTTGCCCTGGGAGTCACCCTGCCGAGGGCGGGCAACATCGGTGGCAGCGGTTTTATGCTGGCGCATATTGCCGCAGAGAATAAAACCATCGCGCTGGATTACCGCTCCGTTGCGCCCCTGTCCGCGAAGGTTGAAACCTACCAAAGGCCGGACGGCAGCATGGATATGGACAAGCTGACTTTTGGTCCAATGGCGCCGGCCGTGCCCGGCACCGTCGCTGCCATGTACCAGGCCTGGCAGCGTTATGGCAGCCTGCCATGGAAGGACCTGCTGCAACCCGGCCTATGAACTGGCCAGTGACGGCTATCGTGGTCTGGCACGACCTGGCCGATGTGTTGAACAAGGCATCATCCATACTGGCGTCATTATTCGCCCGGTTCCGCCTATCTGAAGCCGGATGGCAAGCCCTGGGTGGCGGGTGACGTGTTGATACAAAAAGACCTGGCCTGGTCGATTGAACAGATCATGGAGCACGGCGCCAGTGCGTTCTACGAGGGTGAACTGGCGGACCGCATCGTGGCGGCCTTTGCAGAATCCGGTGGCCAGATCAGCCATGATGACCTGAAGGCCTACAAGGTGCGGGAGCGCACACCGGTGCAGACCAGCTACCGTGGCAAGCAGGTCATCTCCATGCCGCCGGTCAGTGCGGGTGGCGTGACCCTGTTGCAGATGCTGAACATCCTGGAGCAGTTCCCGATGGCTGACACAGGTGCCGGCAGTGCGCAGAGCCTGCACATCCTGGCTGAAACCATGAAACGCGCCGCGGCCAACCGCCGCACCTGGCTGGGTGACCCGGACTTTGTCGAACTGCACATCGAAGGTTATATCAGCAAGGAACTGGCCAAAAAGATGGCGGCGGATATCGATACCCAAAAAGCCTCCGATGTAAAAACCATCAAGCCGGAGCCCGTCGATCAATACGAGAGCCGCGATACCACCCAGTTCACGGTGATGGACCGCTATGGCAACGCCGTCTCCAATACCTATACGCTGGGTTATTCCTTTGGCTCGGGTTACGTGGCCAAGGGCACCGGGATCCTGTTCGATAACCAGATGCGTACCTTCAGTTACAGCAAGTACGGCAAGCACCCGAATGCCATGCAACCCGGCAAGCGCATGTTGTCCACGATGTCGCCGACCATCGTGCTGGACGAGGAAGGCAAGGTCTTGCTGGTCACCGGCACGCCCGGGGGCAGCCGGATCATCAATGTGCTGTTACAGGTGATCGTCAATGTGCTCGACCACGGTTTGAACGTCGCAGAGGCCACCCACCAGCCGCGTATTCACCAGGGCTGGCAGAGCGCAAACCCTGTATCTTGAAAAGGGTACGAACCCCGAAGTGGTCAAGCTGTTAAAAGCCATGGGCCATGAAACCGAGATGGCGCAGACCATGGGCAGCACCCAGTCGATTACGTGGCGGGACGGGCAGTTTTACGGTGCGGCCGACCCACGGCGCCCGAATGCGCTGGCCCTGGGTTTGGACCGCGCCCCTTTAAAGCAATAGTGCTTAGTCTTCCGGTGCGATGGCCAGTTGCAGGCCATCGTGGCTGGGCTGCAGGTAAATCTGGCAACTCAGCCGCGAGTTTTTCTTTGTGGTGGTAAACACATCCAGCAGGTCCTGCTCGTCGGATTCAACCTGCGGGAATTTGTCCGGCCAGCCTTCAGCGAGGTAGACGTGGCAGGTGCCACAGGAACACAGACCGCCGCATATGGCAGGGGTACCCCATTCAAAGTCGTTCAAGACCTCCATCAGGTTGTCACCTGCCTCGGCCTGGAGTTCGTGAACCTGGCCATCCAGGTCCGTTACAGAGATATTGATCAAAACACACCTTCCTGGTCGAATTTAATACAAGCGGAAATTATATTTGTTTATGCACCACAATGGGGTAAATTGCTTCACACTTCATCGGAACCGTGCAAGCAAAACGTATGGGCAGTATTGAAATGGCTTCTGGCACAACCGCCGCCGTGATCCTGGCGGGCGGACGCTCCAGCCGCATGGGCATCCAGAGCAAGGCGCTTGCCGAACTGGCGGGCCGCTCGTTGCTGGCACACGTCGTGGACCGTATCGCCCCGCAGGTGGATACCGTACTACTGAGTTGTGAAGCGGAAACCAGGTGATTTTGACCATTTCGGCCTGCCGCTGGTCCCGGATCTGTTGCCCGGCCACCAGGGGCCGTTGGCGGGTCTGTACTCCGCCCTGCAATACCTGGCGGATAAGGCGCACGCGGACAGTCTGCTGCTGTGCCCCTGCGACGCGCCCTTTGTACCGTTGAACCTGGCGCCCGTTTTGCACGAGGCCGGCAGGGACGGGCAGGTGGCTGTCGTTGCCTGGAAGGGTGTGCTGCAGCCCACGTTTTCCCTGTGGCACGGCCATCACCTGGCAGTGATCCGCGAGGCGCTTGCTGGAACACGGCCTGGGTGGCCCCCGGCAGGTGCTCGAGCGTATACCGTACGTGGTGGTGGAATGGCCGGATGAAGAACCATCGCCGTTTTTCAATATCAACACGCCGGCAGACCTGGCGGAAGCCAAGGGATGGCTTGACCGCACTGATGTATAAACCGATCATGGTGCGGCTTGTTTTCACACTTAAAAGGTAGGTCACAGTGCACAAAGATGCTGATTTTGTTCCGCTCAATATCGCTGTCCTGACATTATCGGACTCGAGAACATTTGAGAATGATACGTCCGGCCAGTTCCTGGAGGATTCGTTGTTAAAGGCGGGCCACAAGCTGGCCGCGAGGGAGTTGTGCAAGGACGAGGTGTACACGACCCGCGCCATTGTCTCTGCCTGGATCGCCGATCCGGGTATCGATGTCATTATCTCGACTGGTGGCACCGGGCTGACCCAGCGTGATTCCACCCCGGAGGCCGTGAGGCCATTGTTCGACCGCGACATCGAGGGCTTTGGCGAACTGTTCCGCCAGCTGTCCTTTGAAGATGTGGGCACATCCACGGTGCAGTCGCGGGCCGTTGGGGGCCTGGTCAACGAGACCCTGGTGTTTTGCCTGCCGGGCTCAACGGGCGCCTGCCGCACCGCTTGGGACGGGATATTGAAAGAACAACTCGACGCCAGCCACCGGCCATGCAATTTCGCCGCGCAAACGCGTTCGGGAGTGCATCTGCGGTGAGCATGATCAGCGTTGAACAGGCGCTGCAGAAGCTGCGCGAGGAATGCCACGTGCTGGCCGATGACCGGATCGTCGGCCTGGACGATGCACTCGGCTGTGTTTTGGCCGCAGACATCACCTCCGGCATCAACGTTCCGCCTGCGGACAACAGCGCGATGGATGGTTATGCCCTGCGCTGGCAGGACTGGTGTGGTCCGGAAATATCCCTTGAAATCTCCCAGCGCATAACGGCCGGCACACCACCCAAACCACACGTGACCGGCACGGCAGCGCGTATCTTCACCGGCGCCGAGATACCTGCCGGCGCCGATGTCGTCGTGATGCAGGAACACTGCAGGACGGATGGCCAGTCCGTGCTGATCGAGTCCATGCCCGGAGTTGGTGGCAATATCCGCCCCAGGGGACAGGATATCCGGACGGGTGCGACCGTGCTGAATGCAGGCCACCGCTTGCGCTCCCAGGACCTGGGCTTGATCGCATCGCTGGGTATCGCCCGCATCGAGGTCAAGCGGCGCTTGAAGGTGGCGATCATTTCGACCGGTGAGGAACTGGTGGAACCGGGTGAAGTGGCCGGCCCGGGCCAGATTTACAATTCGAACCGCCATATGCTGATCGCCATGCTGGCCAAATGGGGCTTTGACGTGGCGGATTTTGGTGTTGCAAAGGACGACCCCGATGTGATTGCTGAGGTCATGACACAGGCCAGCCGCGAGGCCGACGTGATCATCACTACCGGTGGCGTTTCGGTGGGCGAAGAGGACCACGTCAAGGCCGTGGTCGAATCTTTGGGTCATATTGACCTGTGGCGTGTCGCCATCAAGCCCGGTAAACCGTTTGCTTTTGGGGACGTGCAGGGTGCGCCGTTCCTCGGACTTCCGGGTAACCCGGTTTCCACGTTCGTGACGGCATTGGTTATTGCGCGTCCGTTCCTGTTTGACAGCCAGGGTGTCAGCCATCACGAGATTACCCCGTTCAGGCAGGTGGCCCTGTTTGACAAGAAAGGCAGCCCCCGGCAGGAGTATTTGCGTTCCCGGTCGGGGCCGGAGGGTGTCGAAATATTTACCCAGCAGAGCAGCGGCGTGCTGTATTCGACCTGCTGGGGAGATGGCATGGTGGTGCAAAAACCGGGCGAAGACATCCGCAATGGTGATTATGTCGATGTCATCCCGTACGCCCTGTTCGATTAATCACACAGCGTGATGAATTCCGTCTTCGAGCATTTGCCGGACGGCCTGGTGCTTCTTGACGGTGGCATGGGTCAGGAACTGATTAACAGGGGCGCCTCGGGGCAGGGTGTTTTGTGGTCTGCAGGGGCCTTGTTTGATCACCCCGAGGCCGTGCAGGCTATCCACGAGGACTACATACGAGCCGGTGCGGATATCATCACCACCAATTCGTATGCCTGTATCCGCAACAATTTCGAACCCCTGGGTCTGCAGGACCGGTTGGGCGAGATGAACCGCCTGGCGGCGGAACTGGCGCAGCGCGCGCGGGACAAAGCGGGCAAAGCGGTATTGATTGCCGGTTCGCTGGGGCCGCAATACGGCAGTTACCGGCCCGACCTGGTGCGCAGCTATGAAGAAACCGAGGCCCTGTACCGTGAGCAGGCCGGGTTCCTGGCGCCCCACGTGGACTTTTTTATCTGCGAAACCTTGTCCTGCATATTAGAGGCACGTGCGGCGGTGAACGCGGCGCTGGCCACCGGCAAACCGGTCTGGCTGTCCTGGTCCATTGACAGATTCTGGTGCGGCGGCCCTGCGCAGTGGTGAGTCGCTGGGTGACGCCTGGCAGGATATCGCGGATTCCGGTATCAGCGCGATCCTGCTGAATTGCTCGCCACCGGAAGCCATCGGCAAAGTGTTGCCCGATCTGGTTTCAATCAGCAATGTTCCCGTGGGCGCTTACGCCAATGCTTTTACCCCGATCCCGCACCAGTGGGATTTTCACGGTGATGACTCCATCCCGCCACCACGCACGGATGTGACACCCGAAGCCTATGCCAAACATGCGACTGGCTGGGTGGAAGCGGGTGCGCGGATTATCGGCGGGTGCTGCGAGGTCGGCCCGGCGCATATTGCTGAGCTAAACCGTCTGCGCGCGCCGTAGACCGCCGGGCTTACCAGTTCAGTAAATAGGCAAATATCAGCGGTGCGACAATGGTCGCATCGGACTCGATGATGAACTTTGGCGTATCGATGCCGAGTTTACCCCAGGTGATCTTTTCATTCGGTACCGCACCGGAATACGAACCGTAACTCGTGGTCGAGTCACTGATCTGGCAAAAATAGCTCCAAAAAGGCGTGTCCGTCCTTTCCATGTCCTGGTAAAGCATCGGCACCACGCAAATCGGGAAATCACCGGCGATGCCGCCGCCAATCTGGAAGAAACCGACACCCTGGTCGGTGGCCTCGCGCGTGTACCATTCCGCGAGCCAGGTCATGTACTCGATACCGCTTTTCATGGTGGCGGGTTTGAGGTCACCTTTCAGGCAATAGGAAGCGAAAATATTGCCGAGGGTTGAATCCTCCCAGCCCGGTACGACGATGGGCAGGTTCTTTTCAGCCGCCGCCATCATCCAGCTGTTGGCGGGGTCGATCTCGTAGTGTTCCTGCATCACACCGGAGAGCAGCAGCTTGTACATGAACTCATGGGGGAAATAACGCTCGCCGGCATGTTCCGCCTGCTTCCATATCTCGAAAATGTGGGCCTGGATGCGCCGGAACGCTTCCTCTTCCGGGATACAGGTATCGGTGACGCGGTTGAGTCCTTGCTCCAGCAATTCCCATTCCTGCCCGGGTGTCAGGTCGCGGTAGTTGGGCACCCGCTTGTAATGCGAATGAGCCACCAGGTTCATGACATCCTCTTCCAGGTTGGCCCCGGTGCAGGAAATGATGTGAACCTTGTCCTTGCGGATCATCTCGGCCAGGGACTTGCCCAGTTCCGCCGTGCTCATTGCGCCGGCGAGGGAAATGAGCATTTTCTTGTCTTCCGCCAGGTGCTCCTCGTAGCCTTTTGCGGCATCGACCAGGGCAGCAGCGTTGAAATGCTTGAAGTGTTCAAGCATGAAACGTCTGATTGTTCCGGATTTATCCATTGTATTTGAACTTGTAAGACAATAGTTTGTAATAGAGTTTTGCGACCAGGAATTGCGGCGCGTGCTGCCCCTCGAGCGGTGCAAATTCCGTGATGTCAAAACCGACAACGGTTTTTGCTTCGAACACCTTGCGCAGGTACTTGAGCGTTGGGTTCCACAGCAGGCCGCCGGGCTCTGGTGTGCCGGTCGCGGGCATGATCGATGGATCGAACGCATCCAGATCGATAGTCAGGTACACCTGGTCGGTCATCTGCGCAATGGATTTATCCATCCAGGATTCATCGCCGTAAATATCCTCGGCGAAATAGCACTGTTGCCGGTTGAGGTACTTCATCTCGCTGGAATCTGCACTGCGGATGCCAACCTGGACCAGGTTGGCGTTACGGCTGGCATCGTGCAGCGCGCAGGCGTGGTTGTAGGGTGTGCCGCCATAGCTGTCGCGCAAATCGGCATGCGCATCGAGTTGCAACACCGTCAGGTCCGCGTATTTCTCGTAAAAAGCCTTGATGACGCCGATGCTGATGGAGTGCTCACCGCCAAAAAAAGTCAGGTATTTGCCGCTGGCGAGCAACTCCCTGGTTTCTTGGTAAACAAGTTCGAATACTTTTTCAGGGCTCTCGTCCTCGGTAATATCGGGAAGTATGTGGACACCGTGCCGGTACGCTTCCGAATCCGTTTCAATATCGTAAAGTTCCATGTTTTCGAGGGCGTCCAGGAACGCGGCAAAACCGCGGTCCGCGCCCTTGCCCCAGGTGCTGGTGCCATCGTAGGGTATGGATTGCAGCAGCACGCCAGCATTGTCATAGCTGCAGTATTTCGGTTCGATACCTGCAAAACGTCTCATTGCGTATAACCCAGTATGTTGAACATGTCGCCGACAGACTGTTCAGCGCGGTAGATCGAGTGAATGATATTGCCCTTTTCATCCTTGTCGATGATCACGTGCTTGGGCGAGGGGATCAGGCAGTGTTTTATACCACCGTATCCGCTGATGGCATCCTGGTAGGCGCCGGTATGGAAGAACCCGAGGTAGAGCGGGGTTTTATCGTTGTCTTCGTATACGGGCAGCAGGACCTGCTGGTTCAAGTCCTCCGAGTTGTAGTAGTCCGACTGGTCGCAAGAGATCCCGCCGATGTGCGCCTGCTTGTATTCGTTTTCCCACTTATTGATCGGCAACAGGATGAATTTCTCATTGATAGACCATGCATCCGGGATCGTGTTCATCAGGCTGTTGTTGATCATGTACCAGGATTCGGTATCGTTCTGCTGTTTTTTCTCGAGGACTTCAAAAATAATGGCGCCACTTTCACCGACGGTGTATTTACCGAACTCCGTGTAAATATCCGGGTCAGGCACTTCCTCGGTTACACAGGCCTCTTTTATGTTTTTGACGATCTCCGTGATCATGTACTCGTAGTCGAATTCAAAGCCGAGGTTGTTCCTGATCGGCATACCGCCGCCCAGGTTGAATGAATCGAGGCTTTTACTCTGTTTTTTCAGGTTGGTATAAAGCTCCAGTGCGCGCTGGAACTCGCCCCAGAAATACAGGTTGTCCTTGATGCCCGAGTCGACAAAAAAGTGCAGCATCTTAAACTCAATACGGTCATTGCCCTGGATGCGTTCCGCGTAAAAAGACTGAATATCCTCTTCCCTGATACCGAGCCTCGAGGTGTGGTAGGGCGATTGCGGTTCTTCCCGGATCGCCAGGCGGATACCGATTTTTATCCTGTGTTCACCGGCAACCTTTTCGAGCCTGGCCAGTTCAGCCTTGGAATCAAGGATGACCAGTACATTTTCAAAGCCAAGTTCATAGAGGTTGACGATCTTGCGCAGGTAGTCATTTGTTTTGTAACCGTTGTTGATGACGCGGATGTGCTTGTCGATCTTTCCCTCTTTGTACAAAGCAAGGATCAGGTCGATATCGAAGGCGGAAGACGTCTCCAGGTGCACTCCGTGCTTGAGGGCCTCATTTACCACGTGCGCAAAGTGGTTGCACTTGGTGCAGTAGCAATAATAGTAACGGCCCTTGTAGCCGTTTTTCTTGATTGCCCGGTTGAACAGGTTGCGGGCCTTTTTTATCTGGTCGCCGATCTTTGGCAGGTAGATGAAGCGGAACGGGCGTGCCGTACTTTTCGATCAGGTACTGCAGGGATATTCCGTGAAAAGTCAGCGAACCGTTGCGCAGGTCAAAGCCTTCCTGCGGGAAGTAGTAGGTCTGGTCGATCAAGTCGAAATAGGTGTTTTTCATCAGGCATATGCACCATCGTATACGGCCGTTTCAGGACCAGCATGCGGGTTTTCTCAAAGATTTGACACCTTTTCTACCCACGCCCAAACAAGGCCTGCTGCCAGGCAGGAGAATCCTTATAGCAAATCGCGCAGGACATGCATAGCAAAAAGTCGCCAAGCCCCTATTCCAGGGGCGTATTTCTGGCGCTTCGCTGCCCGCGATGATTCAGTCAGCGCTAATGCCCCTGGCTTCGTCCAGCCCTTCTTTCAGCACCTTGGCCCACTCCTTGAGGATGCGGTTGGCTGCGGCCCGGTTGGTCACCCGGTTCTGCCACTGGAAGTAGCCGGTCTCCCGGTCACGTTTGCGATCCAGCGCCTTGGCGATCAGGTCATCGGTGACTGAATCATAGAGCTCCACGTACAGGGTCATTTCCCCGGCCGACTCCGCATAGGAACGTGAATTGCCCGCTGTCATCGTATCCGGTGCTGTTACGTCGAGGTTGATGATGGCCGGTTTGACGATCAGCACGTCCTCTCCACGTTCGGTGACCAGTTCATAACCGCCTTCTTCCAGGGTCGTGGTAAAAACTTCCCTGAACAAATCAGCCAGTTCGGTCTTGATCTTCTCCATTTCAGACGAACTGATCCTCTGGGTACGGGATCTGTTCTGATCGCGTTGCCAGTTTTTCTTGAAAGCGACCAAGGTATCGACCAGGTAAACCCTTTTGTACTGGCTAAGATCAGCGCCCGGTTGAGCATAGACGATGGCCAATTCGGTATCGCTGAGATGATGCAGGCCATCAACGGTGACCTCGGGCAACTTGTCGGCTGCAGCCTGCAGGCTGCCCGCAGCCAGCAGTAAAGGAATAAAGCTTGATTTTACAAATGTGCAGAGTTTCATCGGTGTTCTCCAAAAATGGCTTGGATGTTATAACAGGCCTGTCGATACAATACAGCCTAAGACCTACCTGGGCAGAAAAATATTGCAAATATTTTGCTGACGGATTGCAGTACAATTTGATGATCAAGACATCAAGTTCACCACCTGGGGAAGGCCGAGCATGTATAAGATCCGAACATTCAACAACCTGGCTGCAAAAGGCCTGGAACAATTTCCAACTAATAGCTACCAGGTTGGTCCGGACCTGTCCGTGGTCGACGCCCTGCTGTTGCGCAGCCACAAGCTGCATGACGAGCCCATCGATGACAGCGTGCTCGCCGTGGCGCGGGCGGGTGCGGGCGTCAACAATATACCCGTTGAAGATTTTGCCCGGCGCGGGATCGTGGTGTTCAATACCCCGGGCGCTAACGCCAACGCGGTGAAGGAACTGGTAGCGGCTGCCCTGTTGCTCGGTTCGAGGAATATTTTCGATGCCATGAATTACGTGCAAACGCTGGATGGGGTTGACGACAGCGCGGAGATGCACCGTTTGCTGGAAGCGAACAAGAAGAACTTTGCAGGCTCGGAACTTGCCGGCCTGACGCTCGGTGTGGTGGGTCTCGGCGCCATTGGCGCGATCGTTGCCAACATGGCGCTGGAACTGGGTATGAAAGTGGCCGGTTATGACCCGGCCATTTCGATCGAGGCCGCGTGGCGTTTGTCCAGCCGCGTGCAGAAGGTGGACAGCCTGCAGGCATTGGTGGCCACGTCGGATTTCCTGACCCTTCACATACCGGTTATCGAGCAGACCAAGGGTCTGATCAACGCGGAAGTGCTCGGGCGTTGCAAGCCGGGCATGCGGTTGCTCAATTTTGCCCGTGCTGAAATCGTTGACCTGCCGGATGTGATCGCAGCTCTCGACAGTGGCAAGCTGGCCGGCTATATCAGTGATTTCCCGCATCCTGAATTGCTGGGACGCAAGGATACCTTGTTGTTGCCGCATATCGGCGCCAGCACCCGCGAGGCCGAGGAGAACTGCGCCGTGATGGCGGCCGATGAGTTGATGGATTTTCTCGAAAATGGAAACATTCGTAACTCAGTGAACTATCCTGATACACAGATGATTCGTGATGGCGGCTACCGCATCACGTTCTGTAATGAGAATGTACCCCGGGTACTTGGACACGCTTTGACGATACTGGCCGACCATGACATCAACGTGATCGACATGGTAAACCTGAGCCGTGGTGACTTCGCCTACAGTATCATTGACGTTGAAAACAAACCCGAACCGGGTGTCATGAGTGCGATTCGTGGCACCGAGCACGTCATCAGGGCCAGGCTGCTGACACCTGCATAGGCGGGTACGCGGAGATTGCCGGGCACAGAGAACGATCACCCCACGGGACAATGTCCGACACAGGGTGATATAACAGGAACCGGCAGGACCGGGCTGAGGGAAATATATGAGACTGTTTCTGAGATTGAACGTGTTTTACGGAACCCTGGCGTTTTTGATCTGGGGTGGGTACCAGCTGGTACCCGACCTGCATCGTTACCTGCCACTGGGTGTCGTGGAAACACTGTTCAACCAGGGGGACACCAGCGAGATTGGCGGGATCGTCATTCATGCCTCAAATGTGACCGACGAGGTCGGCGGGTTGTTGTGGCTGGTTTTCGCAATCGTCGGGGCCGTGGCCTTGATGGTGCCGGTCTCCTGGACCTACAGGGCGATACGCAGCAAAGCCAAGATGGATCAGTCGTTGCTGGAGACCATCCTGATTTTGCCGATCGCGGTAACCGGTATCGTTTTGATCGTGCACAACTCGTTGGCGATGGCCTTCAGCCTGGCCGGCGTCGTGGCCGGTGTGCGGTATCGATATGCACTCAAGAGCACGGCGGATTCCCTGTTCATATTCCTGGCGGTCGGGGTTGGTCTGTCCTGCGGTATCGGCATGTTGCTGGTGGCGGCCGTGATGTCCGCCATTTTTAACTACACCTTCCTGATCCTGTGGGAATTGAACTATGGCGGTTACGATGATTCAAAAACCTATATGCGCCAGAGCCCACGTGAAAAGGAACGGCAAAAGGCCCAGCAAAAAGACAAGGGCATTTTTGAATAAGACACAGCAAGCGGGTCACGAGTCCAGATGAACAGATACTCCTTACTTCTTGTATTTTTATTATTGATCGTTAGCGGTTCGGCCGCGGCGGAAGCGGTCAAGGTGGACGATTACCACTGGACCGGCATCGAGCGCATCGTGGCGATCGGTGACCTGCACGGCGACTACGAGCAATACATCAGGGTTATGCGTTCTGCTGGTCTGCTGGACAAAAAGGACAAGTGGAGCGGCGGGGAAACCCACCTGGTGCAGACCGGGGATGTCACCGACCGTGGCCCCGACAGCCGCAAGATTATCGATCACCTGGTAAAACTGTCCAGGCAGGCAAAACGCAAGGGTGGTTACGTCCACCTGCTGATCGGCAACCACGAGGCCATGAATGTCACCGGTGACCTGCGCTATGTACACACGGGTGAGTACCAGGCTTTCACCACGCGCAATTCAGACCGTGTGCAGGAAATGCAGTGGCAAGCCCAGCTGGGGTGGATGAAGGCCAATACGCCGGAGTTCGAGACGCTCGATCTCGATGCCTACCGCCAGCAATGGGAGCAGCAGGTGCCATTGGGCTGGGTCGAGCACCGGCAGGCCTGGTCGCTGGCCGGTGATTATGGTACCTGGGTCGAGGGTAACCAGGTGGCGGTCCAGCTCAACGACACGATATTCCTGCACGGTGGTATCAGCGCCAAGTACTGCGGGTTCAGCCTGCAATCACTGACGGAACAGGTCATCGAAGGGCTGGAAAGTTTTGATCCGGCCATCGAGTCCATCGTAACGGATCCCCTGGGGCCGTTGTGGTACCGCGGCATGGCTACCGAGGATGAAGAGGGTGTTTTCAGCCAGACCCTGGGCAATATTCTCGAGCGCTACGGGGCCCGGCGTGTCGTGATCGGCCATACGCCCACCGGCGGCATGGTCTGGCCGCGATTCGACGGACGCGTGGTGGCCAACGATACCGGGATCGCGGCGCATTACGGTTCGCATATCGGGATACTGGAGTTGACCGCCGGGCAGACAACGGCGATTTATGGTGACAAGAGAATTCCACTTCCAGCCAGGAACAGTGAACGGATGGACTATCTGCGGGCTGTAACCGAGGCCGACCCCAAAGCTCGCCTGGTCGGCATATTTGTACCGACGGCTGAACAAACCGGTGAAAACGCGGACCGCGATGTTGCGGAACAAACCGCTGATGTCACGGGTGCCGTTGCCGAGGCTATCCCCGGCACTTGCCGCTAATCTGCTTCTCGAACTGTTTCGGGTCGTTGATGATTTTGTAAAAATCTTCGACGTACTTGATGGCTTTCTTGCGTGTTTTGTCGTTCAGGTGCGGGTCGTTTTCAAACAGCGCCAGGATTTCCGGTTTTTTTTCATTGAACAGCGCCATGGCCTGCGGCAACTGGTCGTTGGCAAAACAGAAACCGCGGTACAGCCTCTGGCGGATGGTACGCACGTTTAGCCCCTCAGGCGGTGCAGCGTAATGTGCATCAACCAGTCCGGTTGCATCAAAGTCATACGGGATGCCGTACTTGGGAATCGTCTCGTTGTCTTTGCCGATCAGCTTGGAGTTATGGCAGCAGTCTTCGTCACCGGGCCCGTCAATAGCGGACCAGTCCAGATTCCCGATGAGGAACTGGAACAGGGAAAACTTGCTGACCTCGGCGGAATCCAGGTGTACGTGAGATATCTCCACAACCGACAACTTCTCAAGATCGTTGCGATCTGCAACTTCATCGAGGTCTTCGATCATGAAGCTGAAACGGCGCAGCGTATCGTCATCCCTTTCGCTGTCCTTGTATTCGATCATCATCGGCCTGACCCTGAAACTGTAGTCCGTGACCAGGTTGTAGATGCGGTAGGCGAGAAATTCCTTTACGTAGTACTGTTGGTACTTGCTGTTGGTATCACAGTAAGTAACCAGCTTTAACGACTTGTTGCCGCGAAACTCCGTGCCTTTTGTCTGTTCCTTGTCAAAGTGGACTTTCAGGGGCGGGAAGTCACAAACACGCAGACGACGGGTTATGCCGCGGGGAGCAACCTCCACGTCAAGGGTTTGTTGCCCGCCATCGGCAGCCGTGTAGGTTAATTTTGCAGGATAGAGGTTGTCTTCCTTGATGTTCTTCTTGATGCGGCGCCAGGGACCCGCGAGCGTTACCTGCATTTCGCTGTTGTCTTCGAACAGCTTGGGTGGTTTCTTATCCTCACCCAAAGTTGATAATGGGGTCGCCAGGAAAATACTCACCAGCACACTGAACATGACTGATCGTGGACGGATTGGCATCAGATAAGTCCCCTCTAATCTCTGTTTAGGCGGGTTCCATTATAGGTTAGTGTAGTGTCAATGCTATAACGCAGGATCAGCGAGCAGTTAATATGACAATGGAACGGAAAAGCAACTGGGTAGAAATACTCAAAACACAAGCACCGGCGCTCGAGGTTTCTACCGAGCCGGCAGTGCTGGAAAGCCACGGCTGCGACTGGACACGGTATCGCACACCAGATGCAGCGGCCGTCGTGTTTCCACGCACGATCGATGAAGCCAGCCAAGTGGTGGCCGTGGCCTTTCAGCACCGGATAGCGCTGGTGCCATCCGGGGGGCGCACGGGCTTAAGCGCCGGTGCGGTGGCGGATAACGGCGAGGTTGTGGTTTCCTTTGACCGGATGCGGAAAATCCTGGACTTCAACGCAGTGGACCGTACGCTGACCGTCGAGCCGGGTGTGGTCACCCAGGCCATCCAGGAATACGCTGCCGAGCGGGGTCTTTATTACCCGGTCAGCTTTGCCTCGGAGGGCTCATCGCAGATTGGCGGCAATATTGCGACCAACGCCGGTGGCATACGTGTCTTGCGTTACGGGCTGACCCGGGACCGGGTGGTGGGTCTGAAAGTCATCGACGGCAGGGGTGAACTGCTTGAGTGCAATAACGGGCTGGTCAAAAACGCCAGTGGCTACGACTTGAGACATCTGTTTATCGGCTCCGAGGGCACCCTTGGCCTGGTTGTCGAGGCGACCCTGAAGCTCGCTGACCCACCCTTGCCATCAAGGGTCATGTTGTTGGCGGTGACCAGTCTCGAAGCCACGATGGATATCTTCCGCATGTTCAATGACGCACTGGTTTTGACCGCTTTCGAGTTCTTTTCCGATGCCGCCATGCACCACGTCCGGCAAGGACACGAGCTGCCAGCGCCAATGGATACCGATACGCCGTTTTACGTGTTGCTCGAATTCGAGTCTGTAGCACCCGGCGCCGAGGACCTGGCCCTGCGTTGTTTTGAACAGTGCCTGGAGGCCGGTTCGGCCGTTGACGGCGTGATCAGCCAGAGTGAGAGCCAGGCCGCCAGTCTGTGGCGCTACCGGGAAGGGATCGCCGAGGCGGTGACGCCGTATACGCCTTACCTGTATGACCTGTCGGTGAGGATTTCCGAGGTACCCGCCTACCTGGATGAACTGGACCTAATTGTAAAGTCACGCTACCCGGATTTTGAAGTCGTCTGGTTGGGTCACTTTGGTGATGGCAACCTGCATATGAATATTCTGAAGCCCGAAAATATGCCGGTGGAGGCGTTCGAGCAGGCCTGTGAACAGGTCAACCCCGAACTGTTTGCACTAACCCGGGAGCATGGCGGCAGCATCTCGGCCGAACACGGTATCGGCATGCTGAAAAAACCCTATTTGTCCTATACCCGCTCTGAGGCGGATATCGAACGCATGCGTGGCATCAAGGCCGTATTCGACCCGGCAAATATCATGAATCCCGGCAAACTGTTTGATTGAGCGTTAGAAAAATTTCTTGGCCAGGTCAAGTGCGTCATCTACGCCAAAATCACCAAGCATGTCGCCGATAGATCCGCCAAGAGAATTTCCGGCGTCACTGTTTTTGCTCACGGCGCCCATGACCAGTCCCGCGATCAGCGGCAGCGCTTTTTTGATCAGGCCAGCATCAATACCCGTTGATTCAGATGCCTGGGCGGCCACTTGCCGGCTGGCGTCTTTGCTGCCGAGGAGGTGGCCCAGAATGCCATTTCCATCAGTTACCGCTTCTGCCGATGACATCAGGTCCGGGTTATCGAGGTATTGTTGATGGTTGCCGGTCTGCAGGGCGTTTTTAAAACCTGAGAGCGCGTTTGCGAGCTCGTCTGTTTTTTCATTCCACCCATCAATGAAGGTGCTAACGCGCCGACCAGATCGTTGGCCTTGGAGGCGTCGATTCCCAAATTGCCGGCAAGCTTGCCGAGGCTCTGTGTTCCGCCAACGTTATCCAGTAATTCAAGCAGGTTCATCTGTGTATCCTTTTGAGAGTTGTGTGAGGCCGCAGCCACGGTTGAACACCGTGGCTACAGCTACACGTTCGTTTAAAAAACGAGGTTCTTTCAGACGTCGACTACAACCGCGTCCGGGGCGTTTTTGGCAACGCTCTTAATGCCGTTATCACGGCCGGATTCCGATGCGTAGTTCTGGCCTGTTCCAATGACCTGCTTGTTTTTAGCGGTCAAACTGAAGCGGAAATTACCTTTCGCAGTCTGGGTTTTTACAAAACGGTCCGGATCTGAGCAGTTTTTCCTGACGGATTCGATACCATTTGCGCAGCCGGATTTGGATTTGTAACCCTCACTGGCAAGAATGGTATTGCCATTTGCTGCTTTCAGCCTGAACCGGAATTCACCAGCCTTGTCTTTATAACATTCGAATTTACCTGCCATTTCTGTCCTCCCTCTTTAGAAGTAATTAGCTGTTTTTCAATCCTTTAATACAAAACTCACTTTCATGGCGACACGGTACTCTGAAACTTCGCCATCCTTGACCTTGACTTTCTGTTCCTTGACCCAGACGCCCTCGATATTGTCGATGGTTTTTGAAAATCGCCTGATGCCTTTTTGAATAGCATCTTCAAAGCCTTTACTAGAAGATGCGGATATCTCGGTTGTTCTTGCAATGCTCATTTGTATGTCCTCCATTTGAGTATGATGCGCCAGCATACCAACAAGAAAATCCGTTGGCGCTGCTTTTCCAAGTCTAGCAGGAATTCATCGAGTTTGAATTCACCCCGGCCGGAATCTGTTGATGGTCACGTGATCAGGGGGGGCGGTCGCAGGATACGAATTTTCAGGTTAGACTGATCTCTACTATTAACTATCAAAGCGGAGGGTGAAGTGATGGGTTTCATGG
This sequence comes from uncultured Gammaproteobacteria bacterium, assembly GCA_963753105.1. Lineage (GTDB taxonomy): Bacteria > Pseudomonadota > Gammaproteobacteria > Xanthomonadales > SZUA-36 > SZUA-36. The sequence goes on along the minus strand of CAVWBD010000002.1, from coordinate 106,509 downwards.
ATAAATTCAAGTTTGGCAAAAATAAGCCTGGCAAGGTTGAGTCTGTTAAAGGACCCAGTGCCACTTTACGTGATGCAGGCATTGATCCTTCAAACCTGAAGTTCTCGTTCAACCAGGATGGCTCTGTTGCAGTTTCCGGGCAGGTTGACAGCCAACCCGAGTGCGACCAGATATGCAAAGTGCTGGAAGGAATCCCCAATGTAAGCAGCGTTCAGAATAATATGACCGTCGGCGCCCCGGTGCCTGAGCCGGTACCTGAGCCGGAAATTGCAGTTGCGGATGCCGGGGACGTTGCTGAAGAAGCGGTCACCACAAAAGGACGTACCTACACGGTGCAGTCGGGTGATACCTTGTGGGCTATCGCTGAGAAGATGTATGGCAGCGGTGGAAAATACATGAAAATATTCGAGGCCAATACCCCATTGCTTGATAGTCCGGACAGGATATTTCCCGGCCAGGAGCTGGTGATTCCGGAGATTGATGAGTAATTGCATCCGCGGTTGCATTACCCGGGGTGTGTTTGTGTCCCCAGTAGAAAAACGGGGCAGGAGAGTGACATGTCGACAAAATCCATTTGGTTTATAGCTGCTGTTTTCAGCCTGGCCCTGCTGGGCGCCTGTTCCAGCGCCTACTACAAGACCATGGAAGGTTTCGGAATTGAAAAACGCGACATCCTGGTGGACCGCGTGGAGGAAGCCCGTGACGCGCAGGGCGATGCCTCCGAGCAGTTCGCCTCGGCGCTGGACCAGTTTCGTGCCACGGTCAATTTCGACGGCGGTGACCTGGAAAAGACCTATGACCGCCTGAACACCGAGTACGAGCGCAGCGTAGCCGAGGCCGAAGAGGTCAGCGGGCGCATTGACGCCGTGCAGGATGTCGCGGAAGACCTGTTCGCCGAATGGGAGCGGGAACTGGATCAGTATTCCAAGGCCGAACTGCGCCGGACCAGCGCCTCGCTTCTGAACGACACCCGCAGCCGTTACAAGCAGTTGATGACCAGCATGCGCCGTGCCGAGCGCAGCATGGACCCGGTGCTGGAGTCATTCGAGGACCAGGTGCTGTTCCTGAAGCACAACCTCAATGCCAGGGCGATCGGGGCGTTGCGTAACGAACTCGACAGCATCGAGCGTGATACCGCCACCCTGATTACACAGATGCAGAAGGCCATTGACGAGGCCAACGCCTTTATCGATTCCATGAAGACCTGAACCGGGCGCCAAAAACCAGGGTTTCAAAAATCCTGGAACTGCAAGGTGCCGATACCCTGCTCCTCGAGCAGTATGGGGATGTTGTCCTGCACGGCGTAAATGACCTTGCCATCCTCGGTGATCAGGCCTTCCTGGAGTGCTCCGGTCACTGCCGTGCCATCGATGTACAGCGCTTCACGATTGCTGATGGCCTGGTTCAGCTTGTCCAGTTTCTCCTGGCCAAGTCGTGTCAATGGGGTCTTACTGACCGGGCAACACAGGATTTCCAGCAATTTTCCGTCAACAGGCATGGTTTTATCCGGCTTGGGTGAGCGCTCATTGTATCAGCCGTACCGCGTTTCAAGAACGACCCTGTTGGCTGATGCGGCACACTGGTACAATCTTCCGCTGATACCCAGGAGGCTTAATGGTGGCAACAGAACAGGCATTGGTTGGTGTGATCATGGGTTCCCAGTCCGACTGGGACACGATGAAAAATGCAGCTGAAACACTTGCAGCGCTGGCTATTCCACACGAGGTCCGGGTGGTATCGGCCCACCGCACACCCGATTTGATGTTTGAATATGCCGACAGCGCCATCGAGCGCGGCCTGGAAGTGATCATCGCCGGGGCTGGTGGCGCGGCGCACTTGCCGGGCATGGTGGCTGCCAAGACTTCTTTACCGGTACTCGGTGTGCCGGTCCAGTCACGCGCCCTGAGTGGCATGGATTCCCTGTTGTCCATTGCCCAGATGCCGGCCGGCATCCCGGTGGGCACGCTGGCGATCGGTAATGCGGGTGCGACCAACGCGGCCCTGCTTGCTGCAGCCATCCTGGCCAACAAGTACCCGCAAGTGCGCCGGGCGCTGGAGGAATTCAGGCGCTCCAGAACGGATGACGTGCTAAGCAATCCCAACCCGGCATGATTAAAACCATTGGCATTTTAGGCGCTGGCCAATTGGCTCGTATGCTGGCACAGGCCGGTGTGCCGATGGGCCTGGAGTTTATTTTTCTTGACCCCGCTGAAGACGCCTGTGCCGCAGAATACGGTGAACTGATCTGTGCCCAATGGGATGACGAAGCCGCATTGAGGGAATTGGGGCAGCGTTGTGACGTGGTCACCTTTGATTTTGAAAATGTACCCGAGGCGTCCGCCAGCCTGATCGAGTCTTTGTGCCCCGTATTTCCACCGCCACGGGCCTTGTTCAAGAGCCAGGACCGCCTGCGTGAAAAAACCATGATGCAGGAGTTGGGCATCCCGGTCGCGCCGTTCCACCCGGTCGCATCGCGTCCCGAGTTGAAAGCGGCAGTTGAGAAAATCGGGCTGCCCTGTGTCTTGAAAACCCGCCGTTTTGGCTACGACGGCAAAGGGCAGGTGGTCTTGAGGTTCCAGGAGGACCTGGAACGCGCCTGGCAGATGCTGGGTGATCATGAATTGATCTGCGAAGGTTTCGTATCCTTCGATGCCGAGTGTTCGATCATCGCAGCGCGTGGCGAGGGCGGGCAGACGGTTTACTGGCCACTGACACGTAATTTGCACCGTGACGGCATACTGGCCGTCAGCACGGCCCCGGCTTTTGATGAGTCCTTGCAGGCCTACGCCGAAGTACTGGTCAGACGCCTGCTGGACCATCTCGATTACACCGGGGTTTTGGCGTTGGAACTATTCCTCAAAGACGGTGAATTGCTGGCCAACGAATTTGCACCAAGGGTGCATAACTCAGGCCATTGGACCATCGACGGCGCCTGCACTTCGCAGTTCGAGAACCACCTGCTGGCCATCTGTGGTCTGCCGCTGGGTGACACGCAGGGCAAAGCACCGGCGTTGATGTTCAACCTGCTCGGGGCCATGCCAGCCTGCGCCGGGCAGCAGATTTTTGACCCGGATACCAATGAAGCCGTGCACTGGCACGATTACAAAAAAACACCACGCGATGGCCGCAAGATCGGTCACGTGACGGTGACCACGGGCCGCGAGGCGGGTCTGCGGGCCAGGGCGGCATTGCTCGCGGCCGAGTTGGGGGTCGCAGCCGAACTGAATCTTGACGCCATCATGCAGGACCCGAAAGAAAAACACGGATGAAAAAAACGCAATCCAGTAGTGTTGAACTGGGTCTTTTTGCCAGCAGGATTTCAGCCATCTGCGAAGAAATGGGTGCCCTGTTAGGGCGGGTGGCCTTTTCACCCAATATCCGTGACCGCAACGATTATTCCTGTGCATTATTCAGCCGCCAGGGACATTTGCTTGGCCAGGCGACCCATATCCCAGTGCACCTCGGCAGCATGGCTTATGCCATGGCCGACCTGGTGGAGGCCCGTCAGTGGCGCACGGGTGACATGCTGATCCTGAACGACCCCTACATGGGTGGTACGCATTTGCCGGATGTCACGCTGGTCGCACCGGTATTTGCGGCGGGTGAACTGGTCGGGTTTGCCGCCAACCGCGCCCATCACGCGGATATCGGTTCCGATGCACCTGGCTCGATGCCCCTCAGCCGGGCGCTGGCGGAGGAGGGTATCCTGATATCACCGACCCTGCTGATGCGCGACGGCTTGGTGGACGAAGAGTTCATGCGCACCATTTTGTCCCGCTTGAACAGCCCCGACACTTCCAGGGGAGATTTCAACGCCCAGGTTGCGGCTAACCTGCTTGGCGCCGGGCGTTTGAAGGCACTGGTCGAAGCAATGGGCCTGGCCGAATTCGAACAACGGGAAAGCAGCTTGCAGTCCTGGGCCCGGTCGTTGGTGCTGCAAAGCCTAGCCAATATTCCCAGCGGGCAGTACCAGTTTGAAGATTATCTCGATGACGACGGCCATGGACAAACCCGGATCCCGGTCAAGGTCACTGTCACGGTCAGGGAAGATGGTGTCGATGTGGATTTTGCCGGAACAGCCAGCCAGGTTGCCGGTAATTTGAATTGTCCGATGCCGGTGACCGCGGCGGCGGTTTTTTACGTATTCCGCTGCCTGATGCCTGCGCACACGCCGGCCTGCCATGGGGCTTTGCAAGGCGTCAGCATTTCCGCACCACCAGGTTGCCTGGTCAATGCCAACCCGCCTGCTGCCGTTGCCGCGGGTAACGTGGAAACCAGCAGCAGAATCGTCGATGCCGTGTGTGGTGCGCTGGCCCAGGCAATGCCCGGCAAGCTGGCGGCAGCCAGCCAGGGCACGATGAATAACCTGGCCATGGGCAGACGCGGCGAACGGGGCTGGGATTATTATGAAACGCTGGGTGGCGGCATGGGCGCGGCGAGCGATGGCAATGGCCGGTCTGCCCGTCACAGCCATATGACCAACACGCTGAACACGCCTGTCGAAGTGCTGGAATTGAACTACCCGTTACGTATCCAGCGTTATTCGATCCGGCGCGGGTCCGGCGGGGCAGGTGCGTTCAGCGGTGGTGACGGTATCGTGCGTCAGTACCTGTTTCTCGAGGACGCCGAGGTATCCTTGCTGACCGAGCGCCGCGAAATCGCACCCTGGGGTCTGGCGGGCGGTGAACCCGGTCTGTGCGGGTGCAACGAACTCGATGGCGAGCGGATTCCGGGCAAAGTCCAGTTCCGCGCCGTGGCCGGGCAAACGCTGACCATCAAGACACCAGGTGGTGGCGGTTACGGCAAAGCCTGACAAGAAAACCTCATTGCTTTGACAATGTAGTCGTCATTCGGTGAAAGCCGGAATCCATGTTGGGTACATCACACATTTCATTGGTCAGCGTTGGTCGAGTAGAGGCTGCGTCGGGTATTCCTTCCCGGGACACGCTCAAGCCATCCATGGGCGCTCGGTAATTCGTATCCCGACGAATTACGGTCCCGGATAAGGAACATCCCGACACAGCTCTAGGAACTCAGCTATAGGTCCTTAGAACAGTTGCAAAAGACCATTTCATGAATTGCCTGGTGGTTTGCCACTGTGGGCGACCTCCAAGCACCGATTCCTGAGAGTCGTTAGGGGAGAGATGTGCGGGATGCACATCTCAGGCCGCCCAGGACAGGATGTCCTGTGAGGCCGGCCTCGTTAAGACGGCTCGAAGAAGAGGGTAGCCCGAAGGGCTGCGGGGCCGGGAGCCCACAGTGGCAAAGCGCTGGGCGATAGAGTGCTGGCCAGTGGCTGCTCTTAAACAAAATGGGTCCCGGATATTTGCTGCGCAAATTCCGGGATGACGGTTTGGTTTGGGTTGCGCAAATTCCGGGATGACGATTTGGTTTGGGTTGCGCATGGGATGGTTTGGTTGGGTTGCGCAAATTCCGGGATGACGGTTTGGTTTGGGTTGCGCAAATTCCGGGATGACGGTTTGGTTTGGGTTGCGCAAATTCCGGGATGACGGTTTGGTTTGGGTTGCGCAAATTCCGGGATGACGAGGGGCTATAACTTCGTCAGGATTTTCCAGTGATTGGCGATGTGGACACGGTCAGTCTGGAGGTTCGTAAAAATCGTCCTGATCTTCTTCCGGGGCTTCTGTCAGAAGCTTCCAGCGGTTGACGATCGTACAAAACAATTCCGCAGTCTTGATAGTGTCGTATTCCGCCGAGTGGGCAGATGATTCATCCCATTCAATACCTGCCGCCTGCGCGGCCCGGGCCAACACGGTCTGGCCGAAAGCGAGGCCGCCGAGCGTGGCGGTGTCGAAGGAACTGAAAGGGTGGAAAGGGTTTCGTTTGTAATTGACACGGGCAATGGCGGCGCTCAGGAACGACAGGTCAAAAGCGGGGTTGTGGCCGACCAGGATGGCACGCTGGCATTCGGTGGCGCGCAGTTCCTGCCGGACCGGCAGGCAGATTTTCTGGATGGCCTCGCGCTCGGTAATCGGATTGCGTTCCGGATCGTCGAGATTAATTCCTGTAAACTCCAGCGAACTTGGCTCGATACGGGAGCCATCGAACGGCTCGACGTGGGCAGACAGCGTTTCGGCAATCTTGAGTCGGCCAAAATCGTCCATGCACAGGATGCAGGCAGCGATTTCCAGGATCGCGTCGGTTTTTGCGTTGAAGCCGCCGGTTTCGATATCAACGACAACGGGTAAGAACCCCCTGAAACGGTCAGCAATTCGAGGCATATTGGATTCCAGCACTAAAGGCAGCGAGAATACGGGAATGCGCTTCAAAATACCATCCATAAAACACGCACAACGCGGAATCCGAACGCTGGCTGTATTTTTATGGCTGGCCACCATCCCCTGGGCGGTCAGCGCTGATGCCGGCCAGGATACCGACCAGGCGCTGTTCTGGTCGATTCACAGGGATGGGCAGACAGTGGGACACCTGTTGGGGACCATTCACAGCGAAGACCCGAGGGTGCTGGATTTTTCCGATGAACTTCTCGGCAGGCTCAACCAGAGCCAGGTGTTCGCCATGGAGATGGTCCCGGATCTGCCGACCCTGGCGCAGCTGACCCAGTACATGCGGCTCCCGGAGGGTCAGAGCCTGGAAGGGATCATCGGCGCCGGGCGTTTCGAAACCCTCGCCAACGCCCTGTCGGGCCACGGTGTACCGGCCAGGTTCATCAACGGGATGAAACCGTGGGCGGCGATGATGACACTCAGCACGCCGCCTCCGGTGACCGGTTTCTACATGGATCTGTCCTTGTCTTTGAGGGCTTCGGGTAGTGGCTTGAAGGTGGTGGGCCTGGAGACCCTGGAGCAGCAGTTGTCGTTCCTGGAAAACATGCCGATGGACATGCAGTTGTCATTGCTGGACCAGGCCATCAGTGAATTTGACCATGTTGGCGATGCCCATGACCAGATGGTCGATGCCTACCTCACAAACGACTTGACGGTTCTACAGGCCATGTCGGACGAGCAACTCGAGGATGCCGGCCAGGCTGCGAAAGATTACTTTATGCAAACCGGTATCCATGACCGGAACGAACGCATGGTCGAATCCATGTTGCACCATCTGGCCGAAAAAAAGGTATTCGTCGCTGTAGGCGCCTTGCACCTGTATGGAGAACGCGGCTTGCTCGTGCTATTGCGCCAGCACGGTTATGAACTGGAACCGCTCGGGTTGCCGTTCAAGAAAACAGGGGTCGGCCAGGCGCACTAAAACGCTTAGCTATTTGTGGCCGCCAAATTCGGGTACCACGACCGCCAGCATCCCGGCGATGAACAGGGGAATGCCCCAGGCCGGCTCGACCCAGACGGTCGCCAGCCCCAGCACCAGCAAAGCCAGGCCGAAAGACTGAAGACCTGTCGTGCGGTCATCCAGCAGGTCAGTGCGCCGTGTCAGCTTGAGCAGGACATGATCCAGGGATAGTTTACCGCCACCGTAAAACACCAGTGGCAGCAGCATCACGACAAATAACAACGGCAGTTTGTAATTGCCCGCACCCTTGGCTGTGATGACGTAGCCTGACCACAATTCGCCAAGACTGCCCCATTCAGCAGGCCAGTGGACAGCGGCGGTGGCGACCACCGTGATCACCACCAGGGAAATGGCGGCAAATCGCGTAAACAGGCCCAGCACCAGCATGCCGGCAAATACCAACTCACCCCAGGTAGCCAGCAACCAGTTCAGGTCCGTAGAAAGACGGTCAAAAGGAAACGGGAAGCCCTTCTGCCAACCGGCCCATGGAATATCGCCAAACCAGTTCTCGCCACGCAATTTGCCCAGTCCGGCCTCTGCGAATTCGAAGGCCAGGATAAGCCTGAGCAGCAGTGGCCAGGTGTAGTCGCCGACTTCACGCAGACGGGCGGTCAGGTTGTCGTACATTGTGATCATTGCTTTCCTCGTGCAAGCCAGGTGATTTGCTAAGCGGGTCGTGTGCCGGCGATGACCTGCTTTTCCCTCAGTTCATTCAACAGGGCCCGGCCACCTTCCACGAGCACTTCCGGCTGCGGGTGCCCGGATTCGGAGGCAATCGCCGTTAGCAATTCAAGACCCGACTGAGTGGTGTTTTCTTTCAATCGCTGCACCAGTAACGCTGAAAATTCGTTCAGCTGCATAAAGCGAACCGCAAAATCCTGTTGCCGCCAAACCAGCAGGTGGGTGGCGTCATCCGGCGTGCTGCGTGGCTGGTAATCGGTACATATCCGGTGCACGGGGAAGCGGTAGCTCAACGGCCATGCCAGTGGTGACAGGAGCGGGATGCCCGTCACCAGGTCACCAGCGGGGTCTGCCTGGGTCATGCCGGCCTCGGTTTCATCCAGCGCCAGGGCCAGTTCCACCCATTCGTAGTGGGCCAGTTCCAGCATGAATGGCAAATCGCTTGTCTTAGCTTCACGGTGTTCCTGTAAATAGCGCAGAAATTCGCGTGGAATCTCCGGGAACAACGGGGTCTGGCAGCGGAAATCGCGGTAAAAATCACGGCACAGCTCATCCCAGCTTTCCGCATCAAACAGGGACCTCAGTACCGGGAAGTTGGTGGACAGGAAACTCCGGATATTGTTGAAAAACAGTTCACGGTAAATGGCCATGCGCCGGTCTTCGATTCCATCGGGTGCGGGGGATGATTGGGGGTCGCGTATATGCGCGGCAAAACCGGTCTGCAGTTTGAGCAGTGCTTCAGGCGCTGTGTCGATGGTCATCGCTCCGCCCTCCGTTTGCCGCATGCTGACTGGAGGTCCACTTTGCCTGGACGGTTTTGATTTGTCGCAGTTCCTCAAAGAGTTCTGTCACCGGCGGGATGTTGAAATCCCTTTCCAGCAGGGTCGGGAACACGCCAAAAAATTCATAAGCCGCATCAAGCAGGTCCCACACATCACCGATGACATCGGCGCCGTGGGTATCGATGATCAGGTCCTCGGCCTCGTTGAAGTGCCCGGCAATATGGCCGTAGGCGATCCTTTCTCCGGGTAACTTGCGCAGGAATTCAACTGCGTCGTAGTGGTGGTTGACGCTGTTGACATGGATATTGTTGACATCCAGCAGCAGGTCACAGTCCGCCTCGGAAAGCACCGCGTTGATGAAATCGATCTCGCTGAGTTCAGCCCCGGGCGCCGCATAATACGATACGTTCTCCAGCGCAATGCGCCGGCCGAGCAGGTCCTGTACCTGCCTGACACGTGCCGCAACGTATTTGATGGCCTCTTCGGTAAAAGGTATCGGCATCAGGTCGTACAAATGACCACCGTCGGTGCAGTAACTCAGGTGCTCGCTGTAAGCCCGTATCCCGAATTCATCCATGAACTTGCGTAGCTTGCGGATGAAGGTTTCATCGAGCGGCGTCGGCCCGCCGATGGATAGCGACAGCCCGTGGCAGACAAAGGGGAAACGGTCCGTGAAATAACGGAAAGCTTCACCGCGTTCGCCACCCACGTTGATCCAGTTTTCGGGCGCGACTTCCATGAAACTGATGTGGTCGTCGGTGGTGTCGGTATCAGCGGACCGAAGCGGACCCAACAGGGCCCGCCTCAAACCGAGTCCCGCACCCGTTACCGGATAGGATTTCTGACTCAAGGCGTCAAACCTCAGACACTGCCGCCGCAGGCACCTTCCTTGTCCTTCTTGTGGCCCTCACCGCAAGCGCCCTCTTTGCCCTTTTCACCGCAGGAACCTTCTTTGCCCTTTTCACTGTGGGCACTTTCCTTGTCACTACCGCACTTGCCTTCGCCACACTTGCCTTCCTTGTCTTTCTCGTGACCTTCACCGCATTTACCTTCTGCGTCCTTGTCACTGCCGCATTTGCCTTCGCCGCATTTGCCTTCCTTGCCCTTCTCGCCTGCCAGTTGGTAACCGGCGTTGAGATCGGTGGTGGCAAACGGGTTGTCAGCCATGACGGCTGGTGACATCGCCAGGGTAGTCGCCAGGGCCATGCCGACAGCAGCGGTAACGGGTTTCAAAGTCTTTGATTGCTTAGCCATATAAAATTTTCTCCACAAGTTCAAAAAAACCGGGCAAACAAGGCCCGGAGCAGTCTCACAAAACGCTTAAAGCGCCAGCTTATATAACCCGTTCAAGGGTTGGTTTCGTCACGCCGTGACAGGGTCACGGGTGACAATGTTTTCGGGTTACCCTTCAAGCGTAGTAGAGATTTACCATTTTTCAAGGAAAAACCCGAACATGGGGCAAGAGACCCGTCTGGGTTGGAAAATATTTCAGGCGATTTCTAAAATGGCCGTAATCCGGGGTGAGGCGGGCGATTTCCGCGCCAGGGTGAATCAGTATCCTTTTTGTTTCCCGGTCCGGCACAGGTCACGCACGATACATTCCGCACAATTCGGTTTACGCGCCTTGCAAACATAACGGCCATGCAGGATCAGCCAGTGGTGTGCGTCGAGCAGGTAATTTTCCGGCACACTCTTGAGCAGTTTGCGTTCGACCTCGAGTGGTGTTTTTCCGAGTGCCAGGCCGGTGCGGTTGGCGACGCGGAAGATGTGTGTATCCACTGCCATGGTCGGCTGGCCAAAGGCCGTGTTCAGGATGACATTGGCCGTTTTGCGCCCGACACCGGGTAGAGCCTCCAACGCCGCACGCTCGGCTGGAACCTCGCCCGCGTGTTGTTCCAGCAGGGTCTTGCAGGTGGCGATGACATTCTTTGCCTTGGAGTTGAACAGGCCGATGGTCTTGATGTACGCCTTGAGCCCATCTTCACCGAGTTCCAGAATGGCTTGCGGCGTATTGGCAAGCCTGTACAGGCGGCGGGTGGCCAGGTTGACACTGACATCCGTGGCCTGGGCTGAAAGAATGACGGCGATCAACAACTCGAAGGTCGATTGGTATTCGAGCTCGGTCGTCGGGTGTGGGTCCATGGCTTTCAAACGCCGGAAAAATTCTTCTCTGTCCTGTTTTTTCATGGGCTTGCCGTTTCTCGTAGCGATATCGTCATCACGATGGACTATTGTCCCTGGTTCTTTTTACCTGCTTGCCAAGCTGTGCGCGTGCGATGGATGCGCGGATACGATCCTGTTGCGCGGCCTTGTCCTGCAATGCCTGTTTACGCTGCTGCATTTTCTCATACCGCTCATCTTCCAGGCGCAGCAGGCGGTGATTGCGATCCGTGAAGCGTTTGCGTGCCAACCGCACGGCCGCGTCTTCCTTCTGCGTGAGTTCTAGTGCCTGTTTACCATGGAGAAACCACTCGAGTAAGGGGATATGGCTCGGGCAGACCGTGTCACAGTCACCGCATTCGATGCAGTCGGACAGACCGTGGTCCCCTGCCTGCTTCACCAGCCCATTGCTGAGTTGCATATGCAATTCATGTGGTAGCAAGGCTGCGGGGCAAACGTTGATACATTCACCACAGCGTATGCAGGGTTTTTCATCCGGCGGTGTGGCAATCCCTTCGAAGCTGTATTCCACCGGGTTTTCGCCAGGTCCGGCCTCGATGATGTCAATGCAATCCACGGGGCAGGGCGGCAGACACAATTTGCAGCCGGTGCATTCGGAATCGATGATGGTGTGCATCAGCTTTGATGCACCGACGATGGCATCGACGGGGCAGGCCTGGATACACAGCGTACAACCAATGCAGGCTTGTTCATCGATGACCACGCTTGGCGGCACCAGCTTGCCATTGTCGGGATTCAACGGTTTGGGCTCGCGGCCGAGCAGACCAGCCAGGGTGAGGATGCCATCACGGCCACCCGGCGGGCACTGGTTAATGTCCGCTTCTCCTGTTGAGATTGCCTTGGCGTAAGGCCGGCAACCGGGATGTCCGCAACGGCTGCACTGGGTTTGTGGCAGCACGGCGTCGATCCAGTCAATGAACGGGTCGGCATTGACCCTGCAATGGACGTTGGCCCGGGCGAGCGCCAGGCCGCAAATCGCGCCGAGCGCCGTCAGCAACAGGATGGGGGTCAAGTAACTCGCATACCCGGTATTGCGCCCTCGTCCGGGCTGAGGATATACAGGTCGCTGCCACCGGGGCCCGCCGCCAGCACCATGCCTTCTGATACACCGAAACGCATCTTGCGTGGCTTCAGGTTGGCGACCATCACGGTATACCGTCCGACCAGGTCTGCCGGGTCATAGGCGGACTTGATACCTGCAAAGACGTTGCGGGTTTCAGCCCCCAAATCCAGTGTCAGCTGAATCAGCTTGTCTGCCTCGGGCACTTTTTGCGCATCGATGATCTTCGCGATACGCAGATCGACTTTCAGGAAATCATCGATCGTGATCTCATCGGCCAGGTCCAGTGGCTCAGCGGCCGGTTCTTCCGTGGACTGCAGGTTTTCTTTTGAATCTTCAATCATGGCTTCGATCTTCAATGGGTCGATGCGCGTCATCAATGGCCGGAAGGTGTTGATGGAAACGCCCAGCAGGGGTTTGTCCAGGTCTGACCACTGGTCCAGTGGCTGGCCGAGAAATTCAGCCGCGGCATCAGCGGTAAACGGCACCACCGGCGCCAGGTAGGTCATCAGCACGCGGAACAGGTTGATGCCCTGGGTGCAAATGGCCTGCACATTAGCCTGCTGGCCTTCCTGCTTGGTCAACTGCCAGGGTTTGTGTTCATCGATATAGCGGTTGCCCTCGTCCGCCAGCGCCATGATGCGGCGGATAGCCGACTGGTAATTGCGTTGTTCGAAATCGTCGGCGATTGCCTCGCGCTGATCGATGAATTGCCGGTACAACCCGGGTTCGGGCAATTCTGCAGCCAGCTGGCCGTCCGATCCACGGTGGATGAAGCCCGCACAACGGCTGGCAATGTTGATGACCTTGCCGACCATGTCCGAATTGACCCTCAGGACAAAATCTTCGAGGCTCAGGTCGATGTCGCCCAGGCCGGGACCCAGCCGCGCGCAGAAGTAATAGCGCAGGTAATCCGGGTTCAGGTGGTCGAGATAAGTGCGGGCCTGGATAAACGTGCCGCGCGACTTGGACATCTTGACCCCGTCCACGGTCAGAAATCCGTGTGCATACACGGCGGTGGGTGGACGGTAGCCGGCCCCCATCAGCATCGCCGGCCAGAACAGCGTGTGGAAATAGATGATGTCCTTGCCGACAAAGTTGTACAGCTCGGTATCGGTGTCCGGTGACCACCATTCGTCAAAATCCAGGCCCTTTTCATCGCACAGTTCCTTGAAGCTGGCCATGTACCCGACCGGTGCGTCCACCCACACGTAGAAGTACTTGTCATCGGTGCCGGGGATCTTGAATCCGAAATAGGGCTCGTCACGGGAAATATCCCAGTCGCGCAGACCGTCCTCGAACCATTCCTGCATCTTGTTGACCACCTCCACCTGCAAGGCGCCGGAGGTCATCCAGTTCTGCAGGCGGTTTTCAAATTCGGACAGGCGCACGAAGTAGTGTTCCGAATCGCGCATGACCGGTTCCGTGCCGCTGACGGCTGAGCGCGGGTTGATCAAATCGGTTGGAGTGTAGGTGCTGCCACAGGATTCGCAGCTGTCGCCGTACTGGTCTTCAGTTTTGCACTTGGGACAGGTGCCCTTGATGAAACGGTCGGGCAGGAACATGCCCTTTTCTTCGTCATAGAACTGCGAAATGGTGCGCCGTTCGACGTAACCGCCTTCCTGCAGGTGCGCATAAATCGTTTCAACACATTTACGGTTGGCATCGCTGTGGGTGGTGGAATAGTGGTCGAAACTGAGCCCGAAATCCCTGAAATCCTGCTGGTGCTCGGCATTCATCCGCTCGATCAGTTCCTCGGCGGTAATGCCTTCTTCCTGTGCACGCAACATGACTGGTGCACCGTGGGCATCATCCGCCCAGGCAAAATAGCACTCGTGCCCCTGCGAGCGCTGGAAACGCGCCCAGATATCTGTCTGGATGAACTCCAGCATATGTCCGATATGGATAGCGCCGTTGGCATAGGGCAGGGCACTGGTGACCAGGATTCTTCTGTTTTGCTTGCTCATCGTTTTACTGTCGCTGCCGGTTTCAGGGCCAATAAGGGAATGCGCAATTATGGCATGAGGTTGCGTCAAGCTGTAGCACCCGGGCTCAAAAAGTAATAAGGGTTCGAATATGCTGCTGTCATATTTGAGCCTGGGTGAGAAGCTGGACCGGGTATTCCTTGCCGGGACACGCTCAAGCCGTCCATGGGCGCTCGGTAATTCGTATCCCGACGAATTACGGTCCCGGGTAAGGGATACCCGGCCCAGCCTTTTTAGTCAGACAGCCCTGTATTATTTGAGAATGCAGCTGGTTGGTTTGGTTAACAGTATTCGGATTAGAGGTTACAATGCCATGTTTTGCCAAGAACGAACCGATCAACAGAGAGCAGTGAATACATGAACAAAGAATCCGTGATGGCCTTGCTGGCTGAAATCAATGACGAAAACACCGGGCGTGACCTGGTCTCGGGCGGCGTGGTACGCGAAGTCGGTGTGCACGATGGCACCGTCAATGTCGACATCCGCCTGGGTTATTCGCTGGCCGATGGGGGCAAGGCCCTGGCCGCGGGCATCAAGACGCAGCTTGAGAACCAGCCCGGTATCGACCAGGCCAACGTGCACATCAGCAGCAAGATCGTCCCGCACAAGGTGCAGGAAGACCTCAAGCCGTTGCCGTCCATCGCCAATATCATTGCCGTGGGTTCAGGCAAGGGCGGTGTCGGCAAATCAAGTACAGCCGTCAACCTCGCACTGGCCTTGAAGGCGCAGGGGGCCAGGGTCGGGCTGCTGGATGCGGACATCTATGGTCCAAGTATTCCTTCGATGCTGGGTGTGTCCGGGCAACCGGCCACCGATGGCGAACACATCATTCCCAAGGAAGCCCACGGTCTGAAGGTCATGTCCATCGGATTCCTGGTCGAAGAAGGCTCCGCCATGATCTGGCGTGGCCCGATGGTGACCTCGGCCTTGCAGCAGTTGCTGGGTGATACAGCCTGGGGCCCGCTTGATTACCTGGTGATCGACCTGCCGCCGGGCACCGGTGATATCCAGTTGACCCTGGCGCAGAAGATTCCAGTGGCCGGTGCGGTCATCGTGACCACACCACAGGATATCGCCCTGCTGGATGCCCGCCGTGCGGTCAACATGTTCCGCAAGGTGGATGTACCGGTGCTGGGCGTGGTGGAAAATATGAGCACCCATATCTGCACCGCCTGCGGTCACGAGGAAGCCATTTTTGGACATGGTGGCGGCGAGGCGATGGCGAAGGACTTCGAAATTCCGCTGCTCGGACGCCTGCCGCTATCAATGGAAATCCGTTCCGCGCTGGACGAGGGCACGCCGACCGTGATCAAGGATCCGAATTCTCCGATGGCGAAGGCATACAGCAGCATGGCCCTGAAGACCGCTGGAGCGCTTGTCAGTGGCGCCGCGCAGCATGGTTATGCAGATGCCGGAGATCGTAATACAAAACTAGTGCGAATTACTGATAGGGGTCAGGTTCATTTTTCCGAGCCGTTACGGCCGAAAATATGAACCTGATCCCTTTTTTCGTCCAGTGGCGAGCGCACACCGAAAGCGCCACGCTCGACAACATGGGTATAGATCATCGTCGTCCGCACGTCTTTATGCCCCAGCAGTTGCTGAATGGTCCGGATATCAGTGCCCGACTCCAGCAGGTGGGTTGCAAACGAGTGACGCAGGGTGTGGCAGGTGACGCGCTTGTTAATGCCGGCTTGTGAAGCCGCCGCAGTGACAGCTTTTCGTACTGCGCTGCGATGCACGTGCCAGCGGTAGTGTCGAGCAGGGTCGTGTGGGTCTGAAGAAATATTCTGGCTGGGAAAGAGAAACTGCCAGTAGAAGCGTTTACTTGATTTTCCCAGCTTGCGCCGCAGTGCCTGAGGGAGTTTGGCTTCTCCATATCCAAGCTCCAAATCCTGTTGATGTTGCGTGCCGACCAGTTCAACTTGAAGGCTCAGCGATTTGACCAGGTGGTCAGGCAGGACGGTGACCCTGTCTTTACCCCCCTTGCCCGCATGAACACGAACTGTGCGGCGTGAGAAGTCGAGATCCCCGACCCGTAACCGCAAACATTCCATCAATCGTAATCCGCAACCGTAGAGCATCTGAACTGGCAGTAGCTGGGATGGACGGCAATGTCGAATCAGTTGTTGAACTTCCCGGGTGCTGAGGACGACTGGAACCGGTCGCTTGGGTTTTGCCCGCACCACGTCATCCAACCAGGGGAGTTCAATCTCCAGCACTTTCTGGTACATAAACAAGATGGCGGAGAGCGCCAGGTTTTGGGTGGCCGGGGAAACATTGCGGTTCACGGCCAGGTGGGTCAGGAACGCCTCGATTTCGGTCTTACCCATGTCCTTGGGGTGTTGCATTCCATGAAAACCGATGAAGCGCTTGATCCAGTGAATGTACGTGCGCTCGGTGTCGTAGCTGTACTGGAACAGACGAATCTGATTACGAACCTGATCAAGCAGTTTCGGTTTGTGCATATACCTTGACCCCTCAGTAATTTAGAGGGAGCATAGATAGCCAATAACTCGGAACATCAGAGTGCTTGGCTCCGTTTGCATCCAAATTGCGGGATTATCTACAGCATGGGCCCGTTAGCACAGAGGGAGAAGGGGAGATATCAGCATGATATTGAAGGGTTTTCACTTCATCAGACGTCAGAAAAATCCCAAATTAGCGGGTTACATGACTTTTCAAACATAAATGTAAGTTATATGCACAACGAGCCGAACCTCATGCAAACGGTTGGGTGGTTTTATACTCCGATAGAGGCTGAGATCGCCCGAGGATTGTTAGAATCTGATAGGACTCACTCCTTTTCTGCATTCAATAAATCATGCGTGGGCAAATTGGGCCATGGTGTATGGCGCTTGGGGGATATTAGGTTACAATGTGCCGCGCTGGGAAGTGGAAAAGGCAGTTGAAATCTTGATCATTACCCGAAGTAGCATGATGAGGCTGATACTTGTAAGTCTTGTGGAAGTTCGGACACAAAATTAGTAAAAGCAAAATGGCTAGTCTCGTTTATTTGTGGTCCATCTAGTCGGGATTTCCATTGCCATTTGAAGTCGAGAATCGAAAGTGTTGCACATGCGGATCGCATGGAGAGAGAGGTAGCGTGCAAAATGGCATATAACAAGGCATTAAAGTTCATGCCTTCGGCATCGGACGCAGCTGCGCTGCGCCTCTTAATATCAGACGTTAGCTGCTTGATGTTACTCGCGTGATAGAATCGAGGCGAAGTACCAGATCAATAACATATAAACATAAGGAGTACAGAATGAAACCAAGCCTCTTTTCCAAGGTGTCGCTGGCGGGACTGGTGGCAATCAGCCTGACGACCCACGTCTATGCGCAACAATCCAAGATGAAAATGGCCACCGAGATTCCCCCAGGAATCGAGACGCCCAATAAATTGGAGACCAGTATCGGCATTCTGACCTCGGTCGATGGTGTCCCGGATGCGGCGACCACTCAGAAAGTCTACGATCAACTCGATCTCAGTCGGGCTACGGAAGCCTTTCTGAACTGTATTCCTATCGCCTCCATGTATGGCCTCAAGCATGGCATTCTCAAGCACGGACCCGCCAATACGACCGCAGTACTGTTTGAAGATCTCATGGACTCCAAGGCCTTTTGGCTCACTCCAAACACCACTTCTATTTACATGGCATCCTGGCTCGAACTTGGCGATGAGCCCATGGTCATCGAGACTCCTCCCGCTGTGCTGGGATTCTTGAACGATGCTTGGTTCAAATATGTCGTGGATTTCGGCAATGCCGGACCGGACAAGGGCAAGGGCGGCAAGTTTCTAGTCGTGCCTCCCGGGTATAAAGGTGCCCTTCCGGAAGGCTATCACGTCGCCCATACTACCACCTATGGTAACTGGGTCATCTGGCGCGGATTTCAGGTCGAGGGATCGACGAAACCTGCAGTGGAAGCGACCAAAAAGCTCTTCCGGATGTATCCTCTCTCCGAAAAGGACAACCCGCCGGAGATGACCTTTGTCAACATCTCGGGGAAATACGACAATACCATTCACCGCATGGATTACGGTTATTGGGAGGAGCTCAACTCAACGGTCCAAGCCGAGCCGCTCGAGGGCCTCGACGTCGAAACCCGCGGCCTTCTGGCGGCCATCGGCATCAGGAAAGGTCAAGAATTTAAGCCTGATGACCGCATGAAGAAAATCCTCACCGATGCGGCCGCGATCGGCTCCGTCACGGCACGAGCCCTGGCCGCTCGCCCCGCGGATCAGCGCCATTATCTCTATCCCGGCGAGCGGGTTTGGACGAACCCTTTCATCGAGGGGCGTTATGACTTTCTCCTGAATGGCGAACGTCTTCTCGATTCTCGGATTTACATGCACTTTTATGCGACGGGAATAACGCCAGCGATGGCGGTAAAAAACGTGGGCAAGGGTTCCCAGTATGCGATCGCCTACCTCGATAAAGATGGCAACGCGCTCGACGGAAGCAAAACTTACAAGATCCACCTGCCCAAGGACGTGCCAGCCAAAGATTTCTGGTCTTTCACTCTCTATGACAACCAGAGCCGCGCAATGCTCCAGACTGATCAGCGTTTCCCAGGCATCGACAACAACAAGAAAGGCCTCAAGCAGAACGACGACGGCTCCTTCGACATCTACTTTGGCCCGAAGGCCCCTGAGGGGCACGAGAACAACTGGATCCAGACCGACCCCAACAAGGGGTGGAACACGATTCTGCGTTTATACGGCCCCCTTGAACCCTTCTACGACAAGACCTGGAAACCCGGCGATCCAGAGTTGGTGAAGTAAGATCGATGTAAATCAGCTAACAAGCGGTTCCAGCAGACGGCGTTAGCACGCCGCTGCTGAACCGATGCGTTATGTGAATTTGCGTTGTGCCTACACTGTAATTATAATGTAGTGTATGAAAGATATCATATTTGAATGGGATGAGGCTAAGAATACGGCCAACATCAAAAAGCATGGGGTATCTTTCGAAGAAGCGGAATCTGGTCTTTCTTGACGAATACGCACTTTTAATTGCGGACCCTGATCACTCGGAAACTGAAGATCGTTTTGTGCTTCTTGGGCTCAGTGCCAAACTTCGATTGCTACTGGTTTGTCACTGTTTCGAGGTCGATGATGGCCTGATTCGGGTTATTTCTTGCCGAAAAGCCAGCCGGAAAGAAAAGCCTTTGTACCGACGGTGATTATTATGCGAGACGAATACGATTTTTCAGATGCAAAACCTAATCCATACGCAAAAGCCCTGAAACGCCAGGTGACGATAAGGCTTGATAAACCTACCATTGAAGTATTTCAAGAAATTGTCAGAGGAAGTTGGTGTCCCCTACCAGAGTCTGATCAACCTATATCTTAGGGACTGCGCTATTTCAGAGAAAAAGCTAGAGTTAAAGTGGGCTTCATAGCATCACATAACAAACCGTTCAAGTACGTTGCTGCACTACGCGCCTCCACCGGACCCAAAAAGGCTGCGCCTTTCTGGGCCGTTTGACTAAAACGTTATGTGTTACAAACCAAAAAGAACAAATTTTAGTAGATGACCCCAACAACTTGGCGATTAGAAATAGGAGACGTTATGAAGAATTTACAGATCAAGTTGGTTTATTCATTTTGTCTGTTTCTTGTGCTGCTTATGGCTTCATTTGATTTTGCATGCGCTGAGGTCAAGGGTGCTGTGGGCGCCCCGGCAGTCATGAGTCCACAGGAAGAGAATACAGATAGCCATCTCCCAATTACTAAAGACAAAAAGGGCTCTTCAAAAAGCAAGTCTTCAACCGGTCTGAGTTTTTCTGAGAAATCATCAAAGGCAGTTACATCATCCACAGATAATGCCCTCGGTACAGCAGGCCAATTAACGGGGGCTGGGATTGGGGCGGCGGGGGTGCTAAAAGCAGACACTGAAGAAGATGAAAAAGGAAAGCAATAAAGGCAAGGGGTTTTTAGCTCGTTAAAACGATAAGACAACCGCACATCAAATGCATTAACTCTGACCGGTAAACAAGAGCGGTTGGCGCTTCTATCTGTTCATCATTAAACGCGCATCTGTGTTTGCTTCATCGGTTTCCCGCCAGGTTAGGCAGACGTTATTCAGCGCAGCGGTGGTTGCTGGATCAGGGTCGCGTAGGTTTCAAACAGCTCTGAACCACGCTGCACCTGGAACTCGACCCTGGCGCCCGGCTGGCGTTGGGAAATCATCAGCATCAATTCCCTGGCGTCGTTCACCTCGACGCCATCGATACTGAGCAGAATATCCCCGGGTCTCAAGCCCGCGCTCCAGGCGGGTCCGTCCGGAGTGACGTCCCTGACCTGGGTGCCACGTCTGAGCGCGCTTCCGTCGGTCTGCAGCGACAGCGGCAGGTCACTGAACAGCGCACCCAGCCAGCCACGCCGCACACTGCCGTTTTCGACGATCTGTTGCATGACGTCCTTGGCCATGGCGATCGGGATGGCAAAGCCGATATTCTGCGCGCCCTGGCGCCTGGCCCAGGTTGCGGGTATTGATACCGATCACCTCGCCACGGTGGTTGATCAGGGCGCCACCGCTGTTGCCGGCGTTGATCGCGGCGTCGGTCTGGATGAAGTCCTCGTACATGACCGAGCGCAGGTCATTGCGCCCGGTTGCGCTGACGATGCCCATGGTGACGGTATGGCTCAGGCCATAAGCATTGCCGATGGCCAGCACCACGTCACCGACACGCACGTTGCTGTCTTCGGCCAGTGGCGCGGCTGGCAGACCGGTGAGATTGATTTTCAGCACTGCCAGGTCGGTCTCCGGGTCACTTGCCCACCACCTGGGCTGCGGCAAAGCGCCCGTCCCATAAACCGACACTGATGTTTTGCACCTGGCTGATCACGTGGTTGTTGGTCAGGATGTAGCCATCCTCGCTGACCAGCACGCCTGAACCCAGTTTCGGTATCGAACGCGCGACATATTGACTACCGAAGACCTCTCTGCAGGCGGGCGGGGACCTGAGTCAGTTCAACACTCTTGGTATAAATGCTGACCACCGAAGGCGCCGTGCGGTCAACGGCATCTGCGTAGGATGTCGGTGCAGCAGGTGGTTGTTCGCCACCCTGTGGTGGGCTGGAAAAGCGCTGGTTAACGTTCGGCCACAGGTACAAAATGATAAACGCCAATGCCAGTCCGGCGATGACAGAACGCACCAAAAATGCCAGCATGGATCCCAGTGTCAATTTCCTTTCGCGCGACCTGGTTGTTTGCTTGGTTCATACCGGTCAAAATCCGTATGCTTGGGGCTGAAACGTAGATTATCCATAAAAATCAATACTTGCCACCAGCCATTCTATCGGCAAATCGTTTGTTTCGCATGGGCCGTTTCGGTAGAATAATCGATTGGTTCAGGTGAGGAACGGGATGATCGCTGCGCAAGTTACAGGTCCGCTGTTGTCCGAAGCCTGTATTGACCATAATAATACGAACTTCCTGGTATTGAGTAACCGCCCTTGTTTGGGGCACATTTCTGTTGGAGAACTAAATGTCATCTGATGGCGTGAACAAGGGGCGACGTCGTTTTCTGGTCGCCACTACTTCTGTTGTGGGCGGTATCGGTGTTGGCTTTGCAGCCGTGCCGTTTATCAAGTCATGGATGCCCAGCGCCCGTGCACAGGCGGTTGGTGCACCGGTGCAAGTCAATATCGGCAAGCTGAAGGAAGGGCAGTTGCTCAAGGTGCAGTGGCGTGGCCAGACCATCGGTGTGTTGCGCAGGACACAGGAAATGATCGCCAACCTGTCAAAGGTCGATGAGGCCCTGACCGATCCACAGTCGGCCGATGCGGAACAGCCGGAATACGTGCACGGCGAGGAACGGGCTCTGAACCCGGAAATCCTGGTCGTCAACATGCATTGCACGCACCTGGGTTGTATACCGCAGATGATCCCACAGGTCGGTCCGCAGCCATTTGACGAGAACTGGAACGGCGGTTTTTATTGTCCCTGCCACAAGTCCAAATTCGACCTGTCAGGCCGCGTTTACAAGGGTGTGCCGGCACCGGCCAATCTGAAAATACCACCCTACAGTTTTCTCGATGAGCGCACTGTCATGATCGGTGTCAGTCCGCAGGGGGCAGTGTAATGGCCAAGTTTACTGACAGCGTTAACAGGCAGGCGACCGCGTTGCTGGGCTGGTTCGACAAGCGTTTACCGGTCACTGCGTTTTGGAATAACGTGATGACGGGCTACATGGCGCCCAAGAATTTCAATTTCTGGTACTACATGGGTTCATTGGCCCTGCTGGTGCTGGTGATCCAGATCCTGTCCGGTATTTTCCTGGCCATGTATTACAAGCCATCGGCGGCTCGAGGCGTTCGCATCGGTTGAATACATCATGCGTGACGTGGACTGGGGCTGGCTGATCCGCTACCTGCACACAACGGGCGCCTAGTTTCTTCTTTATCCTCATCTACCTGCACATGTTCCGCAGTCTTTTGTATGGCTCCCACAAAGCCCCTCGTGAACTGTTGTGGGTTTTCGGTATGTTCATTTACGTGCTGCTGATGGCGGAAGCGTTCCTCGGTTACATCCTGCCATGGGGGCAGATGTCCTACTGGGGCGCGCAGGTCATCATCAACCTGTTTGGCGCGCTGCCGAAGATCGGTGAGCCGCTGACCCAGTGGATCAGGGGTGATTATTTCATCTCGGATGCGACCCTGAACCGTTTCTTCGCCCTGCACGTCATTGCCGTACCGCTGGCGCTTTTGGGCCTGGTGCTGTTGCACCTGGTGGCATTGCGCGAGAACGGTTCCAACAACCCGGACGGCATCGAGATCAAGGCCAACAAGGATGCGGATGGCAAGCCGCTGGACGGCATCCCGTTCCATCCCTACTACACGGTCAAGGATATTTTCGGTGTCGGCATGTTTCTGATCGTGTTCTGCTTCGTGCTGTTTTTCTGGCCGGAAGCGGGTGGGCTGTTCCTGGAGCACGATAATTTTATTCCGGCTGACCCGCTGGTGACACCGGCGCACATCAAGCCCGTGTGGTATTTCACACCCTTCTACGCCATATTGAAGGCCGTACCGGACAAATTGATGGGTGTACTGCTGATGGGTGCATCGGTGGCTATCCTGTTCTTCCTGCCATGGCTTGACCGTTCACCGGTCAAGTCCATCCGCTACCGCGGGGCCTGGTACAAGATACTGTTGACCCTGTTCGCGATCGCTTTTGTACGCCTGGGTCTGCTGGGCATGGCGGAAGGTACCCCTGCACAGACCTGGGAGATGCGGGTCTGGACACTGGTTTACTTCATGTTCTTTGTTTTGCTGTTTTTCATGAGTCCGCGTGGCAAGACGAAACCAGAACCTGACCGGGTGACTCACTGATGAAAAAATTAGCCATATATTTGTTTTTTGCAGTAGCACTCCTGCCCGCCGCCAGCCTGGTAGCGACAGCTGCCGGTAGCGCAGAACTTGAACATTCCGGTGTCAACATCAATGACACCGCGTCCCTGCAACGCGGAGCCAAGTGGTACGTCAATTATTGCCTCGGCTGCCATTCCATCAGCTACATGCGGTACAACCGCCTGGCCAGGGATCTGGATCTCAGCGAAGAGATGGTCATGGAAAACCTCGTGTTCTCGGATGCCAAGTTCGGTGAGACCATGGATATCGCTATGGGTGATGAACAAGCCGAAGCCTGGTTTGGTAAAATTCCGCCGGACTTGTCCCTGATCGCGCGTTCACGCGGTTCAGACTGGCTGTATGCTTACTTGCGCAGTTTTTACCGGGATGAGGCCGGTGGTTGGAACAACACCCAACTGCCCAATGCCGCAATGCCGAATGTGCTGTGGAGACAGCAGGGTATCCAATCCCCGGTTTACCGGCAGGAAACCTCCGAGGGTGGTTTTACCGAGGATGTAATTGACCATTTCGTTTTGACTTCACCGGGCAGCCAGACACCGGATGAGTTCGAGCAGACGGCTCGCGATATTGCCGCGTTCCTGGAATACGCCGGTGAACCGGTCAAGCTGGAGCGCAAGAGCATCGGTGTGTGGGTGCTTTTGTTCCTGGCTCTTTTCACGTTTATTGCCTACCTGTTGAAAGCAGAATATTGGCGTGACGTTCATTAATTCGCATACAACGACAGGGCAGTGCCCATCGATCATGCCAACAGGAGATATGTAGTGACAGCAGCAGTAAAAGGTCGCTCTACAATGGCGCTTTATTCTTCAGATCATGATATTCATTGTCACCGGGTCCGCTTTGTATTGGCGGAGAAAGGTATCAATGTAGATATCATCGATATCACCAACGATGAGTCCGCCGCGGCAGACTTGGCCGAATTGAACCCCTACAACGAGACGCCGACACTGGTCGATCGCGATCTGTTGTTGCACAACGCCGGTGTGATCAACGATTACCTGGACGAGCGTTACCCGCACCCGCCGCTGATGCCGGTTGACCCGGTTTCCCGCGCGCGTCTGCGCCTGGTGCATCACCGCGTGCTGCGTGATTGGTATCCGCTGGCGGAAGAACTTGAAAGCGCCGTTGGCAAAAAGGCGGATAAACCGCGTCAGCAGTTAAAGGAAAGCATCGTCGCCGCCAACGACCTGTTCAAGCACTCCGATTTCATGCTGGGTGATGAACTGAGCCTGGTGGATTGCACACTGGCACCGCTGTTTTGGCGTTTACCGGTGTATGGCATCAACCTCGGCAAACCGGGCGCCTCGGTACAGGCCTACATTCAGCGGCTGATTTCACGGCGTTCCTTCAAAACCAGCCTGACACGTGCCGAGCGCGAAATGGTTTTGAATGCGACCTGAGAAGGAGCAGCTATTAACCGGGGTGGCCGGATGACTGATTCCCCCCGGGGCATGACCAGCAACCGGCCGTACCTGTTACGCGCCCTGTACGAGTGGATCATGGACAACGGTATGACCCCGCACGTGCTGGTCGATGCCGAAATCGATGGCGTCGATGTTCCGGAAAATACCATCCAGAAAGGCAAGGTGGTATTGAATATCGCCAGCGGTGCCACCGAGCACATGCAAATGGACAACGACGCCATCGAATTCAGGGCCCGTTTTTCGGGCAAACCCTACCCGATTTACATTCCGATGGACGCGGTCATTGCCATTTACGCCCGCGAAAACGGCCAGGGCATGATGTTTGCCCAGGATGACCACGAACCACCACCGCTGGATGGCTCGGACCCTGAACAACCGTCAGCCCGCCCGCATCTGAAAATCGTCAAGTAGCCGAAAACCGGGATAGCTTGCAACAGGAAGGGTAAGTGACTGCTTAACGGTGCTGCCATTTCTCTATCAAACGTCCTTCTTCGAGGTCCAGCGTAATTGTGAATCCCCTTGGAAAGCCGAGACTGGCCGTGCCATGTCTGCGCACGGCGCCGTTGGTGGCGAATTCAAACCCGTAATTGACCAGGATATGCGCGTTTTTGTCCGTGCGGTTCCACGTAATCGAGTCGAGGGATACCGTGTCGTCAAGCAGTTGTAGGCCGTGGTTGCTGCATACCTGCTTGGCAGCATGACGGGCTTTGTGACGGCCCTGCATCAACTGCCACCAGGCGACAACCGCACCGGTGGCCAGCAGGAAGATGAACAGCTGAATCATGAGGTTTTCAGCAGCACATCCACTGCACCGCTGCCGCCGTCTGCCGGCTTCAGAGTAGTAAAAGCCAGTACACCGGAATGCTCACGCAAGGCCTGGTGAACCATGCGTTTAAGCACCGGCCCAGCCTCTGAACGCAGGCCCTTGCCGTGGATAATCCTGATGCATTGCAGCCGCCTGCTTTGGGCATCGGTAATAAAATCCTGCAGCATGGTATGACCTGCCGCCGCGGTTTCGTGGTGCAAGTCCAGCTGGTCACCGGGTGGGAACCGTCCGCGCTTGAGTTTTTGCAGCAGCTTGTTCTGTACACCGTTCTTGCGGTGTGATGAATCTTCCCGGGAATCGGATTGTTCCGTCTTTGTTGCCGGGGACACTGGTGTCGGGTGCACAGTTGTGGTTGCCGTGTGTTGTTGCCCTGTACGGGAAGCCTTGCGTGGCGCCCTGGACTCCGACCTCGGTGACGTTTTCAGCGGCACGACATCCTGCGTCTCCTGTCTGAACAGCTGTTCATCCTCCGCCTGGTTTTTTTGTTCTTTAACCACGATTTACCCGTTGCGCATTTCGCAAGCTGTTTAGCCCACATATTGCACCTCTGTCCAGCGCCATCATCCAGGCATACTGGTGCAATATGCGGGCTGGAGACCGTACAATACCATCCGGGATCCACAATGGAATCCTGCAAGCATACCTGCGGATGACTGGTATGATTTTCAATGAGCACCGGGATTAGGCCCTGATACCCTGCATGAAAATACTGATAAGCAATGATGACGGCATTGACGCCCCGGGTATACAAACCCTGGCAAAATGCATGCGTGGCCTGGGTACAGTGACGATAGTTGCCCCGGACAAAAACCGCAGTGGTGCGAGTAATTCCCTGACGCTGGACATGCCAATCCGGATCAAGGAACTCGAGGACGGGGTGTTCCGCGTTTCTGGCACACCGACGGATTGTGTGCATGTTGCCCTGACGGGTTTGCTGGACGGCGACCCGGACATCGTGGTTTCCGGGATCAACGCCGGCGCCAACCTGGGCGATGACGTCATTTACTCGGGCACCGTGGCGGCGGCAATGGAAGGGCGTTTCCTCGGTTTCCCCGCAGTGGCCCTGTCACTGGCGTTTGATGAAAGCCCGCAGCAGTTACATTTCGACACCGCTGGTGAGGCGGCCCTGCGGCTGGTGGGCCAGTTACAACAGGATCCACTGCCGGCGGATACCATTTTGAATGTCAATATTCCCAATTGTCCCTGGTCGGAGATCCGGGGCTTCGAGGTGACCCGCCTGGGGCACCGGCACCGGGCGGAACCGGTGGTCAAGACCACCGATCCGCGTGGCCGTGAAATGTACTGGATCGGGCCAGCCGGTGCAGAGCAGGACGCCGGGCCGGGTACGGATTTTGACGCGATCAGGCGTAAGTACATCTCGGTAACGCCGATCCACGTGGATCTGACCCGTTACCAGGCCCTGGACCAGGTTGCCGGCTGGGTCACTTCCATCAGCACCGGTAATGAAGGCTGAACCCACCGATGATCCACAAGAACAAACTGCGTAGCGAGAATCGCGGCATCGGTATGACCTCGCAGGGCACGCGTGACCGCCTGGTGCAGACCCTGCGTCGCGAGGGCATTAAGGATGAGCGGGTGCTGAAAGCCATTACACAGGTGCCCCGCCACGAGTTTGTTGATGAGGCCTTGTCCAGCCGGGCTTACGAGAATACCGCTCTGCCAATCGGGCAGAGCCAGACCATTTCGCAGCCCTGGATTGTGGCCCGTATGACCGAGGCCATACTGGACGGCGGTGCACCACAGAAGATCCTTGAAGTAGGTACCGGTTCCGGGTACCAGGCGGCCGTCCTGGCGCACCTGGTGCCGGCCGTATTCACAGTGGAACGCATCGACGAACTGTTGAAGCTGGCAAGACGGCGTTTCCACGGCCTGCGTCTGAACAATATTTACGCCCGCTACGCGGACGGACACCTCGGCTGGCCGAGCCAGGCGCCGTTTGACGGCATCATGATAACCGCCGCAGCGCAGTCGGTACCCGGGGAGTTGCTGGAACAACTGGCTGTTGGCGGATTGCTTGTCGCGCCGGTCGAGAAACATGGCATGCAACGTCTGCTTGCCATCCGCCGGACCGAGGAAGGCTACGATGAAAATGACCTTGGCGGGGTCATCTTTGTACCCATGCTCAGCGGACTCGCATGAACCTGCATATTGCACCAGCCGGAAATGGCTTGATGAAGTCTGAATTTGTTAAATGCGATTTTTCATTGATGGAACGGTGATAAAAACTATGATCAGCCTGATTCCTATCTCGGCCCTGACTTGTCCAGGCGCACCTGTACTTGAGCTTCCATCAGGCAGTAGCTACGGCTACTGCCTTCAGTCCAGCCCAGCGTCCAGATTCACCTGTTCAGCGCCAGCATCCGAGATGCCGGCGCAATATGCGGGCTAGGCTCGGCATGTTCCAGCGTCTTTATGATCGTGTCATCACCTGGTCCGCGCATCGCAGGGCGCCGGCGATACTGTCGGTTTTGAGTTTCACCGAGTCCAGTTTTTTCCCGATTCCACCGGACGTCATGCTGATTCCCATGTGCCTGGCACGGCCGGTTAAGGGTTGGTACTACGCGGCGCTGTGCACCCTTTTTTCGGTGCTCGGCGGCATGGCCGGTTATTTGATTGGCAGGCTGGCATTTGGCTGGATAGAACCGTGGTTGATGGAATCCATGTATGCCGATGCGTTTACCGCCACGGTCAGTGCATTTGAGACCTGGGGTTTCTGGTACATCCTGCTGGCCGGTTTCACACCGATCCCCTACAAGGTGTTCACCATCAGCGCGGGTGTGGTCGGTATGCCATTGCCTGCATTTATTGTCGGTTCGGCCGCCGGCCGGGGTGGACGGTTTTTCCTGGTCGCCGCGTTGATCCGGCTCGGTGGTGAAGGTTTCGCAGAAAGGCTACGAAAATACATCGATTGGATTGGCTGGGGCCTTATCATTCTCGCGGTGCTGGTTTTTGCATTTATGAAATTCGGCGGATCAGGGTCGTGAAGGCTTGCCGCAGCGCAAGCACTTCCGACCGCGTGTTGCGTGGTGTGTTGTTTATTATTGTGGCCGCTGTTGTATTGAATCTTTTTCCAGCTTGCAGTAGCCACCAGCCCGCTCCCGTGGAAGAGCAATCTACGCTGATCAAGAAACGCCGGCTGAATTCCGACGGAACATACTCAGTCAGGACCGGTGACACGCTCTACGCCATTGCATTCCATTACGGGATGGACCCACAGGAACTCGCCCGCTGGAACGGCATCGCAGGTCCTTATGTCATTCACCCGGGTCAGAAGCTGCGGATGCTGCCGCCAAAGCCCGGTAGTGTGACCAGCGCAGATTCTTCAGCGGTGAAAGTCAGCGCCGTAAAACCACCGGCGCAGGCGAGGACCAAACCGGCTGCAGAAACGAAACCGGTACAAACATCTCCGCCGTCGGCGGCACCGGTCAGCAAACAGCCCCAGGTAGCCAAACCACAGCCGGCACCAGTGGATGCAGACCCGAAAAGCTGGCGCTGGCCTACACAAGGACGGGTCTTGCGTGGCTACGTGGCAGATAATCCATCGCGCAACGGACTGGATATAACCGGCAAGGATGGCCAGGCGATCATTGCATCCGCACCCGGCCAGGTCGTTTACAGCGGCAACGGGCTGATCGGTTATGGAGAACTGATCATCATCCGTCACAGCGAGAAAATGCTCAGCGCCTATGCCCATAACAGGGTCAGGCTGGTCAAGGAAGGCGACCAGGTCACGGCGGGACAAAAAATCGCTGAAATGGGCAGGAATACCGGTAATGAGCCGCTGCTGCATTTCGAAATACGGGTCCGCGGCAAGCCCGTCAATCCATTGAACTACCTACCAAAAAAATAACCCACCAATAAATAATGCATTTATAAGTAATTAATTAGGTAATTGTTTACAATATCTTTGGGTTGTGACATTTACAGCTTATTGTGATAGCGTTACCAGCTAAACCTGAATGATAAGCGTTACCATCTCGAAGATCGGGTTGGGGGAACAGGTGGCATTGTGCGGGCTGTTTGATATGGACCGCGGTGATTAAAAGATGGCAAAAGTAGATTCAAAAGAAGGGCCTGATTTGGACAAGAAGGTCGAGTCCAAAAAGAACGACCTCAAGTTTAAGAAACGTGATGATGCCAAGGCCAAACGGCAAAAATTGCATCATGGCGATGTCACGCGTATTTACCTGAGCGAAATCGGCCGCGCCAAGCTGCTTACCGCAGACGAAGAGAAGACCCTTTCACGAGCGGCCATCGGTGGCTGCATGGCCAGCCGTCAGCGTATGATCGAGTGCAATTTGCGCCTGGTGGTCAAGGTGGCCCGCGCTTACATCAACCGGGGATTGCCCTTGCTTGACCTGATCGAAGAGGGCAACCTGGGTTTGATCCGCGCGGTTGAGAAATTCGACCCCGAACGGGGTTTCCGGTTTTCCACTTATGCGACCTGGTGGATCAGGCAGTCCGTGGAACGGGCCATCATGAACCAGTGCCGCACGGTCCGGTTGCCCATCCACGTAATACGTGAATTGACTTCATACCTGAAAACCACACGTGAACTGGAACAGAAATTAGGCCGCCGGCCGGCCATTGACGAAGTGGCATCCCGGCTGGATAAACCCAGTGATGCGGTGCATACCTTGTTTGCTCTCAATGAACCAACCACATCCACCGATAGCACCCAGGGCGACAACACCAAGTCAGTGCTCGATACGATTGCCGATGATTTGAAGGATACACCTGAAAACCAGTACGCCGAACAGGCAGCCGGTGAATTACTCAGCCAATGGCTGGACCTGCTACCCAAACAGCAACGTATCGTCGTTGAACACCGTTTTGGCCTGCACGGCAAAGGTCGCCGTACCCTGGAAGAGGTCGGCCAGTTGCTCGGCGTAACGCGGGAGCGGGTGCGGCAGGTACAATTGGCGGCATTGGCACGCCTGCGGGAAATATCCCGCCGCGAGGGTGTGGAGGATATCCCGTTTAGCTAAGGTTTGGTAAGCGGCAACAAGGCCGCGACCACCTGGCGGCCCTCGGCGGCCAGCACATTGAAAGTCCTGCAGGCCGCATCCGTCGTCATCACTTCAAAGCCCGTACCGTTACGGTAAAAGTGCATCTGGACTGCAGGTGGCAAAAAAACCTGCTGTTCACCGGTACCGATTAGTACCACTTCCGGATCCAGTTCGAAAATCACCTGCAGTGCAGCCTCGTCGATATCGTCAACGGAGTGGACCGGCCACTCAGGCACGATGTGCCGGGTGGCGACGATGAAAGACGTGGTGTAATAGTCGTCGTTGATGCGGATACCCTGCTCGCCGATCGAACGGATGAATAAATGGTCGGTGGGTAATTCCAGGTTGAATTCCATGTGTAATACCTTCCTGGCTGATTACTTGCCCGGGTCAATGACCGGCTTGTCTGGGTGGCGTTTGTAAAAGCAGGCGGTCTGGCCGATCGTCTGGATCAGTTCGGCGTTGCACAGCCTGGCGATATCCCCGGCCCAGGTCTTGCGCTGTTCACGCTCGGCGCGTAGCTTGACCTTGATCAGTTCATGGTCAAAAAGGGTGCGTTCGATCTCGGCAATGACGGATTCGCTTAAACCCTTGTCCGCCACCGTGACCAATGGCTTGAGGTGGTGGGCCTGGGCGCGCAGATTCTTCTTCTGCGATGCTTTTAGTGGCATCTGCTTGTTCCTGATATGGCAAACTGGCATCTTAACATTGCTGGTGTTGAAATAGGGACAGCGTCGATGTCGTTCCATTTATACCAGCTTAAATGGCCGGGGTGGGGTATTGCTTACCGGGACCGTGAGCGACAGGAGTCGCGACCGAGCCCCCAGGGACGGGTTCACGGCGTGTCCCGGGAGGGAATACCCCACCCCGGCCGAGATTGCAGGAATTCGCTGTATGGCCAAGAGCAAAAGCAGCCGCCGTTGGCTGACCGAACATTTCGATGACCATTACGTCAAGCTGGCCCAGCAACAGGGGCTGCGCTCAAGGGCGGCGTTCAAGCTAACCGAGTTGAATGACAAGTACCACTTCCTGCGCAAGGGTATGCGGGTGGTGGACCTCGGGTCGGCGCCCGGTGGCTGGAGCCAGGTCGTGCAACGTGAGTTGGGTGATAACGGGCGGATCATCGCCCTGGATATTTTGCCGATGGACCCCATCAAGGATGTGACCTTCATCGAGGGCGACTTCACCGAGGATGAACCATTGGCACTGTTGGAAGAGGCACTGGGCGGCCAGAATGCTGACCTTGTGTTGTCGGACATGGCACCCAATATGAGTGGCATGGGTGCAGTGGATCAGCCGCGCGCTATGTATCTTGCAGAGCTCGCGCTCGCTTTTGCGGAGCAGTGGCTGGAGCCTGGCGGCAGTTTTGTTGTCAAAGTATTCCACGGGGAAGGCTTTGACAGTTTTGTGCAGCAGGCACGGTCCCTGTTTGAGAAAGTCCAGGTGCGCAAGCCTTCGGCTTCCCGGCCACGTAGCAGGGAAGTTTATATACTGGGGCACCGGCGCAAGCTACAATGAGACGAACCGAGTATCGAGATTTGAGGATAAACGATTGAATGATATGTTAAAAAATGTGATTACCTGGGGCATCATCCTGTTGGTGCTGATGTCCATTTTTAATCACTATGGCAATGTCAGCAGTGCGCCCGATGAGCTCAGCTATTCCGATTTTCTCGATAACGTGAAAAATGGCACTGTTGCCGAGGTTACCATCAGCAGTTCGGCGGAAGGCAATTCGATCCAGGGCCGTGATGTCAACGGTAAGGATTTCCAGACTTTTGGTATGCCCGATCCGCGCCTGGTGGATGACCTGGTCGAAAACAATGTCCAGATTACTGCTGAACCGCCTGAACAGCGCTCGGTTATCCTCGATTTGCTGATCAATATCATCCCGGTTTTATTGCTGGTCGGCCTGTGGGTGTATTTCATGCGCCAGATGCAGGGTGGCGGTGGCGGCCGGGGTGCGATGTCCTTTGGCAAGAGCAAGGCCAAGCTGCAGGGTGAGGACCAGATCAAGGTCACCTTTGCAGATGTGGCTGGTATCGAAGAAGCCAAGGAAGAAGTCGTGGAACTGGTCGAGTTCCTGCGCAACCCGGGCAAGTTCCAGAAGCTCGGCGGTCACATACCACGCGGTGTGCTGATGCTGGGTTCCCCCGGCACGGGTAAGACCCTGTTGGCGCGCGCCATTGCCGGCGAGGCCAAGGTGCCGTTCTTCTCGATCTCGGGCTCTGATTTCGTAGAAATGTTCGTGGGTGTGGGTGCTTCCCGCGTACGCGACATGTTCGAGCAGGCCAAGAAACACGCTCCCTGTATCATTTTTATCGATGAAATCGATGCCGTTGGCCGTCACCGTGGCGCCGGGTTAGGTGGCGGACACGATGAGCGTGAACAGACATTGAACCAGTTGCTGGTCGAGATGGATGGCTTCGAGGGTGGCGAAGGCGTTATCGTTATAGCCGCGACCAACCGTCCAGACGTACTGGACCCTGCGCTGCTGCGTCCGGGCCGATTTGACCGCCAGGTGGTCGTGCCGTTACCGGATATCCGCGGCCGCGAAGGCATACTGAAAGTGCATATGCGCAAGGTGCCACTGGGTGATGACGTTGAACCACGCACGATTGCACGTGGTACCCCCGGTTTTTCAGGTGCGGATTTGGCCAACCTGGTCAACGAGGCGGCATTGTTCGCCGCCAGGGACTCGGCCAAGAAGTGTGACCCAGGATCACTTCGAACGGGCCAAGGACAAGATACTGATGGGCTCCGAGCGGCGCTCGATGGTCATGTCGGATAAAGAAAAACGGCTCACGGCCTACCATGAAGCCGGTCATGCGATCGTTGGGCGCCTGGTGCCCGAGCACGACCCGGTCTACAAGGTAACCATCATTCCGCGTGGCCGTGCGCTTGGGTGTCACGATGTTCCTGCCCGAGCAGGACAAGTACAGTATTTCGCGCAAGCAGTTGGACAGCCAGCTGGCCAGCCTGTTTGGCGGCCGGGCTGCGGAGGAAATCGTTTTCGGTGTCGAGAATGTCACCACCGGTGCTTCGAATGACATCGAGCGCGCCACGCAACTGGCCAGGAACATGGTCACCAAGTGGGGTTTGACCGAAGCGCTTGGACCCCTGGCCTACGCCGAGGACGAGGACGAGGTATTCCTCGGCCGTTCGGTTACCCAGCACAAGCACGTGTCCGATGAAACCGCACTCAAGATCGATATGGAAATACGCAATATCGTTGATATTGCGCATAAAACAGCGACCAAGCTGATCACGGCCAACCGCGACAAGCTGGAGGTCATGACCGAAGCGTTGATGAAGTACGAAACCATCGACACCGAGCAGATCAACCAGATCATGGAAGGCAAGGTGCCGTCACCGCCAAGTGACTGGGATGACAACAATTCCGACGGCGATAAAAAGGCCAAGGAAGAGCCGGCTGCTGAGTCGTCTGAGAGTACTGAAGACAAGCCCTCCATAGGCGGCACGGCGGAGCAGCACTGAACACGAATATGAATGTGCTTGATTGCGCAGGCCGGAAAGTCAAACTCGACCGGCCTCGCGTGATGGGTATTCTCAATGTCACGCCTGATTCTTTCTCCGATGGCGGGCTCGTGGCTGGATATAGACACGGCCATCCGCCACGCGCTGGCCATGCAGCAGGCAGGCGCCGACATTATCGACGTGGGTGGTGAATCCACGCGCCCCGGTGCACAAGCCGTGTCGCTGGAGCAGGAACTGGAACGGGTCATCCCGGTCATCCAGGCGCTGGCAAAAGAGTTATCCATCCCGATTTCCATAGACACCAGTAAAGCCGGGGTCATGCGCGCAGCCGTAACGGCGGGCGCCGGCATGATCAATGACGTTTGTGCCCTGCGCCAGGCAGACGCCCTGCAGGCGGCGGCGGAACTGGCCGTTCCGGTTTGTGTCATGCACATGCAGGGTGTGCCACGCAGCATGCAGGTTAATCCCGTTTACAAAGACGTTGGCGCCGAGGTCAGGCAGTTCCTGCTGGAACGGGCGGAAGCCTGTGAGAAATGTGGTGTGGCGCGGGAAAATATCGTGCTGGACCCCGGTTTTGGTTTTGGCAAGACATATGAACAGAATGTCGAGTTGTTCCGTGACCTGCCAGCCCTGGTTGCAACGGGCTACCCGGTATTGGTCGGGGTTTCGCGCAAGGCGATGATTGGCCAGATAACCGGACGCGAAGCCACCGGGCGTGTGGCTGGCTCCGTCAGCGCTGCAGTGCTCGCAGCCAGGGCAGGCGCAGCTATCATCAGGGTGCACGACGTGGCCGAAACAAGCGATGCGTTGAAGGTGGTGACTGCCCTGTTCTGAACTAATAGAACGGGGTCAGAGTAAAGTGCCAGAGTACTCAACCTTGGTTGACCAATTTCAAGTAAATAGGTGGCTACTCTGGCACTTTACTCTGACCCCAATCACTATCCCAAGCTTGGTCAAATACACACCCAAAGCGTAAAATGGAACCATGAAAAATAAATATTTTGGAACGGACGGCATACGCGGTCATGTCGGCAAACACCCGGTTACGGCAGATTTCATGTTGCGCCTGGGGCGCGCGGCAGGCGTGGTGCTGGCAAACGGTGGTTCGCGTTCTGTCGTGATTGGCAAGGACACGCGGATATCCGGTTACATGTTTGAGTCAGCGCTGGAGGCGGGTCTCGCCGCGGCGGGGGCCAACGTGGCCCTGCTCGGGCCGATGCCGACACCGGGCGTCGCCTACCTGACGCGCACCCTGAACGCCTGTGCCGGTATCGTGATCAGCGCCTCGCACAACCCGTTCTACGATAACGGCATCAAGTTCTTTTCGGCTGATGGTGAAAAGTTGCCCGACGAGGTTGAGCAGGCCATCGAGGCAGAACTGGAAAAGCCATTCACGACCGTTTCATCCGAAAAGATGGGCAAGGCGGCGCGGGTTGAAGACTGTGCCGGCCGTTATATCGAGTACTGCAAGGGCACGATTCCGTTCGAGATCAGCCTGCGCGGCTTTAAAATTGTCGTTGACTGCGCCAACGGCGCGACCTATCGCGTGGCACCGGCTGTGATGAGGGAACTGGGCGCCGAGGTGATCAGTATCGGCGTCGAGCCCGATGGTCTGAATATCAATGACGCCTGCGGTTCCACATCTCCCGAATTTCTCAGCAAGGCCGTGTTACAGCACGGCGCCGACCTCGGTATCGCCCTGGACGGTGATGGAGACCGGGTGATCATGGTGGATTCCAATGGCGAGATCGTCAACGGTGATGAGCTGCTGTACATCGTTGCAGTGGCGCGCCAGGATGCCGGCCTGTTGCAGGGCGGCGTGGTGGGGACCGTCATGAGCAATTTCGGCATGGAACTGGCCCTGAAGAAACGGCGCATCCCGTTCATGCGCGCACCGGTCGGTGACCGTTACGTGCACAAGGCGCTGGTGGACCAGGGCTGGACACTCGGCGGCGAGGCTTCCGGCCACCTGTTGTTCCTGGACCGGGCCAGCACGGGGGACGGCATCGTCAGCGCTTTGCAGGTCCTTGAAGTCATGGTTGGCAAGGGTAAGAGCCTGGCTGAACTGACCACGGACATCCAGAAAATGCCGCAGGTCATGATCAATGTCCCGCTGGCAGGAAAAGTGTCTGAGCTTGAGAGTTCTGCAACGGTTACCGCGGCGGTTAAATCAGCGGAATCCCAACTGGGTGAAACCGGCCGGGTGATCCTGCGTCCATCCGGTACCGAGCCATTGATCCGGGTAACCATGGAAGGACTGGATGAAGACCTGGTCCAACGGCTCGCCGGCGAACTGGCGGACATTGTAAAAACTGAGCTGGGCGCCTGACGACAAGGTCAGTTCAAGAACAGTTACTCTTTTTCCCAACCAAAAGAACAGGGCGGGTGTTCGGCTTCATCGGCCGTGAGTCTGAACAGGTCCGGTCAGGAGTAGTGGCCGGTACTATCAGCCGTTCAATACGCCGAGTTCTTTGCCCACTTTCACAAAGGCTTCGATCGCGCGGTCCAGGTGATGGGTGTCGTGGGCCGCGGACAGTTGCACGCGGATCCGGGCCTCACCCTTCGGCACAACCGGGAAGAAGAAACCGATGACGTAGATGCCCTCGTCCAGCAGGCGGGCCGCAAATTGCTGGGCCAGTGGTGCGTCGTAGAGCATGATCGGAACGATCGGGTGCACACCCGGCTTGATATCAAACCCGGCCCCGGTCATCTGCTCACGGAAATAACGGGTGTTGTTCTCCAGCTTGTCCCTGAGTTGGGTCGATGAGGACAACATCTCGAAAACCTTGATCGATGCGGCAACCAGCGGTGGCGGCAACGTGTTCGAGAAAAGGTACGGTCGGGAACGCTGACGCAGCAGGTCGATGATTTCCTGCCGGCCCGTGGTAAATCCACCGGAACCACCCCCGAGCGCTTTGCCCAGGGTCGAGGTGAAAACATCCACCTTGTCCATGACACCATGGTGTTCGGCTGAGCCGCGTCCGGTTGCACCCAAAAAACCGGTGGCATGGCTGTCATCCACCATGACCAGCGCATCGTAGCGTTCCGCCAGCGCGGTAATCTGGTCCAGTTTTGCGATGTAGCCATCCATGCTGAATGCACCATCGGTGGCGATCAGCCGGGTGCGGCAATCTTGTGTCTCCTGCAGGATTTTTTCCAGGGCCGCCATGTCGCTGTTGGGATAGCGGTGGCGTTGCGCCTTGCACAGGCGGATACCATCGATAATCGAGGCGTGGTTCAGGGCATCCGATATAACGGCGTCTTCCGGTCCCAACAGGGTTTCGAACAGGCCGCCGTTGGCGTCGAAACAGGAGGTGTACAGGATGGTGTCAGCAGTACCGAAGTAGCCTGAAATAGTCGCTTCCAGTTGTTTGTGCAAATCCTGCGTGCCACAGATGAAACGCACCGAGGCCAGGCCAAAACCGTGTTCGTCCAGCGCTGCATGCGCAGCGGCGATGACATCGGGATTGTCCGCCAGGCCCAGGTAGTTGTTGGCGCAGAAATTCAGGACTTCCGCACCGCCCTGGACCTTGATTTCAACACTCTGGGGTGTCGTGATGACGCGCTCGGTCTTGTACAGGCCTGCTTCGCGGATTTCTTCCAGTGTTGTATTCAGGTAATCCAGTGAAACCATTTTTGTTTCCTTTTTGGAGTAGATCGGGTTACAGCTTGCCGGTCCAGTCACAGACCACTTTTCCGCATTGCCCGTCGAGCATCAGCTGGAAACCGGTCTGAAAATCATCAATGGGTATATGGTGGGTCATCGCCTTGTGTAGCGGGAAACCGGTCAACACCATCTGGGTCATCTTGTACCAGGTCTCGTACATGCGCCGGCCATAGATGCCGTGTAGTTCCAGGCCTTTGAATATGATCTGGTCCCAGTCCACCCCGGTTCCGGAGGGCAGGATTCCCAGCATGGCCACCTGGGCCCCGTTATACATGTGGTGCAGCAGGTCGTTGAAAGCAGTGGGCTGACCGGACATCTCCATGCCGATATCAAAGCCGTCGATGTGAATCTCCTTTACGACGTCTGCAAGGGACTCGCGCGTCACGTTGACCGTGCGGGTTGCGCCCATCTCCTTCGCCAGGTTCAGGCGGTAATCGTTGACATCGGTGATGACGATATGGCGTGCGCCCACATGCTTGCAGATACCTGCGGCGATGATGCCGATCGGGCCGGCACCGGTGATCAGCACGTCCTCGCCGACCAGGTCGAACTGCAGGGCGCAGTGTGCGGCGTTGCCAAAGGGGTCAAAAAAGGCCGCCAACTCAGGTGCGATGGCGTCCGGGATCGGCCACAGGTTGTTTGAAGGAACCACGATGTATTCGGCAAATGCGCCGTCACGGTTAACCCCGATGCCGATCGTGTTTGGACACAGGTGGCGTTTGCCTGCACGGCAGTTGCGGCAGTGTCCGCAAATGATGTGGCCTTCGGCCGATACCCGGTCACCGCGCTTATAGCCGGTCACGCCATCGCCAACTTCCACTATCTTACCGACAAATTCGTGGCCGATGACCAGGCCGGACGGGATGGTCCTTTGTGCCCATTCGTCCCAATTGTAGATATGGACATCGGTGCCGCAGATGGCGGTTTTTTCGACCTTGATCAGCACCTCGTTGGTGCGTGTGGCGGGGATGGGGACATCTTCCATCCAGATGCCTTCGGCGGCATCGCGTTTGACCAGTGCGCGCATGGTTTGGGTCATGATTGCTCCTGTTGTGATCGGTAGGAACGGAACCTGTTAATTATACCGGAGCGCGAACTGGCGTGCCCATGTTCAGCGCGCCAGGGCGGTAGCAATTCCGGTCAGTGCGGTGGCTGCGGTGGCCTGCAAACTGAATTGGGCCTGTGTGCTCAGCGCGGTCGGGGTCGGATTGATTTCAATCACCACCGCACCGGCTTCCAGGGCCACGTATGGCAAGGAAGCGGCGGGTTGCACCAGGGTCGATGTGCCAATGGAAAAACAGGCATCGCAGCTTTGTGCTTCCGACATGGCTCGCTGCATGGCATGCCATCGGCAGCTGTTCGCCGAACCAGACCACGCCGGGCCGGGCCAGACCTTGCGGGTGGTGGGGGGAGGCAGGCGGGCGACCGGGATTTGCAGTGATCCATTCCTCATCAATGGGCTCGCCTGTCTCGCTGCAAACCGACAGCATGATATTGCCGTGCAACTCGACCACATCAGTTGATCCGGCCTGTTGATGCAGGCTGTCGACATTTTGCGTGACCAGCAGGAAAGTCTCGAAATATCGCTCCATCTCGACCAACGCGGCGTGGCCTGCGTGGGGTGCCACCTTGCGGATGTTTTCGCGTCGTTGCGTGTACCAGTCCCAGACCAGTTGCGGATTGCGGCGGAACGCTTCCGGGGTGGCCAGGTCTTCGGGCCTGTGCTTTGCCCACAGACCGGTCTGGGCATCGCGGAATGTCGGCACGCCACTTTCGGCCGACATGCCGGCGCCGGTCAGGACCAGCACATTGCGGGCATTTTTCAGTGTGCTAATCAGGCCGTCCGGTAATTTCAGCTTTCCGTTATCCATCGCAAGTACCAAAGAATATGGCTAAGTTGTTGTTTTAACCCGCATATTGTACCAGTCGAAACCGGTTCTAAATATAACCACATGTTTTGATTGCAATAACCACTGTTTTTAACGACAAAACACAAGGTGTACTGAGTTCCCGACCCGGTTTCTATCCCGGCTCTGGCTTGTCCATGCACGCCTGGGCTTGAGCTTCCCTCGGCCCATAGCTGCGGCTATGGGTCTCAGTCCGGCCCTGTGTCCAGCCCCACCTGTCCGGCGCCATCATCCGGGATACTGGTGCAATATGCAGGTTCTGTGTATTCTAGCGGGTTCCGCGCAAAGGCAGGTATGGGCAAAGGTTATCGCTAAATGAAAGGCAAGTTGTTTATCAAGACCCACGGGTGCCAGATGAACGAGTACGATTCCGACAAGATGGCGGACGTGCTGGCGGCATCGCATGGCCTGGAATTGACCGATTCCGAGGATGATGCGGACGTCATCCTGGTCAATACCTGTTCGATCCGGGAAAAAGCCCAGGAGAAAGTGTTCTCGCAGTTGGGGCGCTGGAAAAAATTGAAAAAAGACGGGCGAAAGGTGGTCATCGGTGTGGGTGGTTGCGTGGCCAGCCAGGAAGGTGAGGCCATTATCAAGCGCGCACCCTATGTAGACCTGGTCTTCGGGCCACAGACACTGCACCGTCTGCCCGACATGATCGAGACCGTGCGCAGCAGCGGTAAACCAGCCATTGATATCTCTTTCCCGGAAATTGAAAAATTCGACGCGCTGCCTGAGGCGGGGTCAACGGGCGCGAGCGCTTTTGTTTCGATCATGGAAGGCTGTTCCAAGTATTGCACCTATTGCGTGGTGCCCTACACACGTGGTGAGGAAGTCAGCCGGCCGCTGGATGACGTGGTG
This sequence comes from uncultured Gammaproteobacteria bacterium, assembly GCA_963753105.1. Taxonomy (GTDB): domain Bacteria; phylum Pseudomonadota; class Gammaproteobacteria; order Xanthomonadales; family SZUA-36; genus SZUA-36. The sequence goes on along the minus strand of CAVWBD010000002.1, from coordinate 65,962 downwards.
GCCGAATGCGTCGGTCTCGCACAACGCGGTGTCAAGGAGATCAACCTGCTGGGTCAGAACGTCAATGCTTTTGATGGTGAGCTGTTTGAAGGGGGCAGGGCCGACCTGGCGCTGTTGATTCACTATGTCGCCGCCATCGAGGGTATCGAACGCATACGTTTCACCACTTCCCACCCGGTTGAGTTTTCACAAGGCCTGATCGAGGCCTTCGCTGAAGTTCCCAAGCTGGCGAACTATGTGCATTTGCCGGTGCAAAGTGGTTCGGACCGGGTACTGGCCATGATGAAACGTGGTCACACGGTGCTCGAATACAAGCAGAAAATACGTCGCCTGCGGGAGATGCGGCCCGACATCAGCCTGTCGTCGGATTTCATCGTCGGTTTTCCGGGTGAGACTGAACGTGATTTTGAAGATACGATGAAGCTGATCGAAGAAATGAATTTTGACCAGAGTTTCAGCTTTATCTTCAGCGCACGGCCGGGTACACCGGCGGCGTCCCTGCCTGACCCGACACCGATGGAAGTCAAGAAGCAGCGGCTCACGCGCTTGCAGGCCCTGGTCAATGAGCAGGCGCTTACCATCAGCAGGGCCATGGTTGGCAAGGTTGAACGTATCCTCGTGGAAGGCCACAGCAAGAAAGACAGCCAGCAACTCGCCGGGCGCACGGAGAATAACCGGGTGGTGAACTTTGACGGCCCGGCTCGCCTGATCGGCCAGTTCGTGGATGTGGCCATTACCGAGGCGCTGAGCAACTCGCTGCGTGCCCGCATGGTCATGGTTGATGAAACACCCGCCGCTGTGGTTTGATGATTAGTGTTAACAGGACCTGAATGAGCCAGAGAATCAACCTTGAACTCGAGCCCGCCGATACTGAACGGCTGGCCAATCTGTGCGGACAGTTCGATGAGCACCTGAAACAGATTGAAAGCCGCCTGCAGGTGGATATCTTCTGCCGTGGCAACCTGTTCACGGTACAGGGTGAATCCCGCCAGACCCGTGTCACCGGCCGTTTGCTGAAACAGCTGTACAAGTTATCCGACACGGAATTGCTGACTCCCGAGGTGATCAACCTGCACCTGCAGGATTCAGGGGTCGCCGAAATCGCAGGCGCCGATGAGCCCGTGGCCCATGCGGATGAGGTCACCATCATCACCAAGCGTGGTGCGATCCGGGGCCGTGGCCCCAACCAGAAAGCCTATCTGCGCAGTATCGACAAACACGCTGTGAACTTTGGAATTGGCCCGGCTGGTACCGGCAAGACTTACCTGGCGGTGGCCAGCGCGGTGGCAGCCTTGCAGACAGACCAGGTACAGCGGATCGTGCTGGTCAGACCGGCGGTGGAAGCGGGTGAGCGTCTCGGATTCCTGCCCGGTGACCTGGCCCAGAAGGTAGACCCCTACCTGCGGCCCCTGTATGACGCGCTGTACGAAATGCTTGGTTTTGATCACGTCACGCGGCTGATCGACCGCAACGTCATCGAGGTAGCACCACTGGCTTTCATGCGCGGGCGCACGCTGAACGACGCATTTGTGATTCTCGATGAAGCGCAGAATACAACCATCGAGCAGATGAAGATGTTTTTGACACGCACCGGCTTTGGATCCACCGCGGTGATTACCGGTGACATCACGCAGATCGACCTGCCCAAACACCAGGTCTCGGGTCTGAAACACGCAATGAAGATCCTGAAAGATGTCGAAGGCATCACTTTCAATTTCTTCAGCGCCCGTGACGTGGTCAGGCACCCGATGGTCCAGCGCATCGTACAGGCCTACGAAGGGGCAGGGGAAGATGACAGCCGCGATGCAACTTGAACTCGAGATCCAGCGCCTGGCGCAGGATGGTGATATTCCGGCGGATGAGCAGTTTCAGCGTTGGGCGGAGACCGCGCTGGGTGGACAAGAGGGTCGGTTCAGCCTGGCCATCCGCGTGGTCGGTGAAGCCGAAGCACGGGGTTTCAACCGTGACTATCGCAGTCGCGACTACGCCACCAACGTATTGTCTTTTCCTGCCGAACTCCCTGCCGGCTTACCTGAAGAAGTCCGCCACTCACAGCTTGGCGACCTGTTGATCTGCGCACCCGTGGTGGCGCGCGAAGCAGCTGAGCAGCGGCGTGCAGCAAGCGACCACTGGGCACACCTGGTGATCCATGGCGTGTTACATCTGCTGGGTTACGACCACGAGCAGAATGACGAAGCCGCCGTGATGGAAGCCCGGGAGACCGGGCTGTTGGCAAAGCTCGGCATTGGTGACCCATACCTGGACATCGAATAGGGTTTTTAAGCCGTATTGCTGAAATGTGAGCAGGCTTCTGGTACAAAGCACCTACAGGGTAGGAAATTTTTCCGTTAACAGGCCCTGACAAATATGAGCGAAGACCAATCGAGTAGCGGTTCCGGGCACAAGTCCTGGATGGGGCGACTGGGTGAGATATTCACATCCGAGCCACGGGATCGCGAAGAACTGAAAGAACTGATCAACGAATCCTGCGACAAGGGCATCCTCGACTCAGAGGCAGTCGCCATGATCGAAGGCGTGCTGTCGGTATCGGAAATGCAGGTCCGTGACGCGATGATACCGCGCTCCCACATGGTCGTTATCCCTTTTGATTCCCCGCTGGAAGAATTCCTGCCACTGGTGCTCGAATCCGGCCACTCACGTTTCCCGGTCATCGGCGAAGACCGTGACGCGGTCGAGGGCATCCTGCTGGCCAAGGATCTGTTACGCCATTATGCCGAGAACAGTGGTCCGCTGGACATGAGGTCGCTGGTCAGACCAGCGGTAGTGATACCTGAAAGTAAGCGCCTGAACATGTTGTTGCGGGATTTCCGCGCGAGCCGCAATCACATGGCCATCGTGGTGGATGAATACGGCGGGGTTTCAGGGTTGATCACCATTGAGGACGTGCTGGAAGAAATCGTCGGTGAAATCGACGATGAGCACGATGAAGAAGAGGAAGCCCCGATCAAGGCGCTGGGTGGTAACCGCTACCAGGTCAATGCGCTGGCCGAGGTCGAGGATTTCAACGAGGTATTCGAATGCGATTTCAGTGACGAAGGTTACGATACCGTTGGCGGACTGCTGCTGGCCGAATTCGGCCGGGTACCCGAACCCGGTGAAGAAGTAATCCTGGCGGAGCGTTTCAGTTTCAGTGTCTCGGCCGCCAACAGCCGTCGTATCATCATGCTGGATATGCATGACCTCCAGGCGGAATAGCACAGCTACCGGAAAGGTGTCTACACGCTATCTGAACGGTTTTTACGCGCTGCTGTGCCTGAGTATGCTGGCCTGGTGCCAAGTGGGCTTTGCAAATGCCCCGCTGAGCATTCCCGAAGTACCTGATGATGTTGCCGAGGCCTGGCTGGTTACATTCGGGCCGGGCGAGATTTACTGGGAGCGGTTCGGCCACAACGCCATCTGGCTCAGGGAACCGGCCGCGGGCCTGGACCACACGTTCAACTTTGGTTTCTTCGATTTTGAGCAGGAGGATTTTCTGCTGCGTTTTCTGCGTGGCCGCATGCTGTACTTTTCCCTCGCGCAACCCGCTTTGAGGGAATTTGAATTTTACCGGCAGTATGACCGCAGTATCCGGGCACAGAAACTGAACCTGGAACCAGAACAATACCGGCAGTTGAGGGATTTTCTGCTGAATGACATCAAGCCCGAGAACCGTGACTACCGTTACGATTATTACCTGAGCAACTGCTCGACCCGCATCCGTGACGCGCTGGATATCGCGCTGGATGGTGAGTTGGCCAAGCGCACGCGCAGACTGCCGGCTGAACTCAATTTCCGCGACCACACGCGGCGTCTGACACAGCTGCAGTTCTGGTATTACCTGGGCCTGGAAATAGGGCTTGGTTACCCGGTAGACCGGCCTGTCACGCGCTGGGATGAAATGTTCATCCCGATGGTGGTGGCCGATGAACTGGCTGCCATGTCAGCGCAAAGCGGTACTGGGCTCTTAGCCGCCGATACGATGCTTTTTACCTCATCAGCACCTGAACCCGCCGCAGCACCCGCTGTCACTTGGTACCGCTACCTGGCCCTGGGCCTGGCGGTAGTCGCGATTGCCTGGTTGAGTGGAAAATTTATGCCACTGGCCTGGTTGGAGGGACTGTGCCTGGCGTGGCTCATGATCGGTGCCAGCATGGGCATGGTATTGGCCGGGCTGTGGTTGCTCACCGACCACGCCGTGACCCGGCCAAACGCCAACCTTTTGTTGTTCAACCCGCTGGTTTTGCTGGCCCTGGTGCCTTTCCTCAGGAAAACTGCTGCGCCATTGCTGGCCGGTGGCACCGCCATCGCATGGGTGTTGTTGCTGTATCCGCAGCACCAGTACAACCTCGATGTGCTCGCCCTGGCAACGCCTATTAACCTGGCGGTGGCGGCCTATTTCTGGAAAGCCCGTTAACAAGATTCCCTTGTAGGAGTAACCGGCGTAGCCGATCAAAATAAAGCAGGATGTCTCCTTGGCTGTGCTGGGCTTCCTTCCCGGGACACGCTCAAGCCATCCATGGGCGCTCGGTAATTCGTGTCCCGACGAATTACGGTCCCGGGTAAGGAACACCCCGGCACAGCTCGAATTACTCCGCTGCCAGCCTAAAAGACAATCGCAAATGACCCTTCTTCACTGTGCCCGGTGGTTTGCCGGTTTGGGTGACCTCCGAGCACCGAATCCTGAGAGTCGTTTATCTCCATGGATGGAGTGTAGATCGCAAGGAGCACAGGGAAGTGCGATGCGATCCGGTAAGGCTTGACACTGAATTCCTGTAAGGCTGGCCCCGTTAAGACGGCTCGAAGGAGAGGGTGGCCCGAAGGGCTGCGGGGCCGGGAGCCCATACTGGTAAACCACCGGGCACAGCCTTCGGATTAAAACATCTCGGCTTGATTCAGTGTTTTGGCGTGGACCTGAGCATCGTCAATGCTTATCACGATTAGCCGGTCATACTCGGACTCGTCCATGTCGGCAATTTCGCATTCACATAACTGCCGTGCGAGTTCAGGGATGGTATTGCTGTGGCCGACAACCATGGCTGTGCTTTGTCGTCCCAGCAGGTGTCCGACCAGCGTTGGCTGGTTGCGTGGGTCATAGATATTCAATTCGAGGCCAAGTTCGCCTGCCAGCGGCCCAGCCGTACTGCGTGTGCGTTGATAATCGCTTGACCAGACATCTTCGATGCTCTTGCCCTTTAACCATGCTGCCAGTTGTTGTGCGCGATGCTGGCCTGCCTCGGTCAGGTCAGGGTCGCGACTGCCATCGGCTTGCTTTTCAGCGTGACGGACCAGGTACAACGTGAAGACGTCATCAGCGGCGAAAACGGGGGTGGCCAGGCAACAGGCGAGGATGAAAAACAGGAGCTTGTGCATTCAGTTCCCCAGTTCGGTTAAAAGCTCGGCCTGGTGTTCCTGTATCAATGGCTCGACCACCATGTCCAGCGCACCACTGAGCAGTTCTTCCAGCTTGTAAAGCGTCAGGCTGATGCGGTGGTCTGTGACCCGGCCCTGTGGGTAGTTGTAGGTGCGGATACGTTGCGAGCGGTCACCGGAACCGACCTGCAGTTTGCGGCTTTCAGCCTGTTCCCGGGCCTGCTGGGCTTTTTCCTGCTCCAGCAGACGCGCGCTGAGCAGGGACATGGCGCGCGCCTTGTTCTTGTGCTGTGAACGCTCATCCTGGCATTCGACCACCAGGCCGGTCGGCAGATGCGTAATGCGGATGGCCGAATCGGTGGTGTTGACGTGCTGGCCACCTGCGCCCGAGGCGCGGTAAGTATCAATTCGCAAGTCCGATGCCTGGATATCAACGCCTTCGATCGCATCTCGCTCAGCCAGTATGGCCACCGTGCAGGCAGAGGTGTGGATACGCCCCTGGGATTCGGTTTCAGGGACACGTTGTACACGGTGTGTGCCGGACTCGAACTTGAACCTGGAGTAGGCACCGTGCCCGACGATGCGCGCCACGATCTCCTTGAATCCCCCATGGTCGCCGTTGCTGGTATTGATGACCTCGATCTGCCACTTCTTGTTTTCAACATAACGCTGGTACATGCGGAACAGGTCACCGGCAAATAACGCGGCCTCGTCCCCGCCGGTTCCTGCGCGGATTTCCAGGAAGATGTTGTTGTCATCGTCAGGATCTCTTGGCAGCAACAGGACATTCAGTTCACGTTCCAGGCTTTGTTGCAGTTCTTTCGCGCTGACCAGTTCCTCGCTGGCCAGTTCCTGCATGCCCGCGTCCTTGCTTCCCAGCAAGGCCTGTGCTTCTTCTATGGATTGGCGCGCCTGCTGCCATTTCGACCAGGCGCTGACCACCGGTTCCAGCTGGGAATATTCAACTGACAACTCGCGGAAGCGGTTCTGGTCGGCCATGACTTCCTGGGTGGCCAGCAACATGGCGATTTCCTCGTGCCGTTCCTGGGCTTGTTGCAGCCGCGTGTGTATCGAGGGTAGCAGGCTCATGGTCAGTGCTCCTTCAACGTAATCATTGCGCATCCAGCACTACTGTGGGGTTTTGCATCAAGGCGCAGTGTGCAGTGAATGGCTGGTCCTTTACAAGCGAGCACTAGTCCTCCGGTTCGAACAGGCGGTAGGCGGCCTTGAGCAACTCGTCATCCTGCTCTTCGGCGGCCTGGCGCAGGCGGGTGCTGGGCAGGTGCAGGATACGTTTTGCCAGGGTGCTCGCCAGCTGGGTGATAACCTTCTCCGGGTCCCTGCCGGCCTCGATTTTGCGCAGGGCCCGTGCGGCGAGATCCTGGCTATTTTTGTGTGCATGCTTGTGCATGTTTTTCAAATAGACCGAGGCCCGGGCGCTGTTGAGCCAGCGCATGAATTCTTCTACTGCTTCTTCGACATCGGTGCCGGCAGCTTCGGCGGCTTCAGTGCGCTTGGAAATATTCTCATCCACCACTTTCTGCAGGTCGTCGATGGTGTACAGGTACACGCTGTCGAGCTTGCTGACATCGGGATGGATATCCCGGGGTACGGCGATATCAACCAGGAACATGGGCTGGTGGCGGCGTTGTTTGAGTGCAGCCTTGACCGCTTGCGGGTGGATGACCGGGTCGTGGCTGGCCGTGGAACTGATCAATATGTCGGCCTTGTGCAATACGGAATCCAGCTCGGTCAGTGAAACCGCCAGGGCATCGAACTGCACGGCCAGTTCCTTGGCCCGTTCCAGGCTGCGGTTGGCGATCACCAGGCTCGACACGCCTTTGTCACGCAAATGGCGGCCACACAGCTCGATCATTTCACCGGCGCCGACCAGGACCACGGTTTTGCTGGCGAGGTTGCCGAAAATCTGTTTCGCCAGCATGACGGTCGTGTAAGCAACCGATACAGGATGCTCACCGATCCGGGTCTTGCTGCGGATTTTCTTGCCGGTGGCGAAGGCGTGCTGGAATAAACGGTCCAGGACCTTGCCGACCCCGCCCGCCTCGTGCGCTAACTGCCAGGAGTCCTTCAATTGGCCGACGATCTGGGATTCGCCCAGCACCAGTGACTCGAGCCCGCCTGCTACCCGGAACAGGTGACGTACAGCCTTTTCACGTTCACGCACGTAGCAGTGCGTTTGCATCTCGGCTTCACTGAGTCCGCCCTTGTTCTGTAACCACGTCCGTACCTGTTCGCCACTCCCATGTTTGCCGATGCTGTAAATTTCGGTACGGTTGCAGGTGCTGACCACGACCACTTCCTCGACACCCTGCAGTTCGCACAGGGCTTTTACCTGCTCGGCATACTCGGTCCGCGCGATGGCGATTTTCTCGCGGGTTTCGAGCGGTGCAGTGTGATGGCTGATTCCGGTGGCAAGTAACGGCATGGGTAATGAATGTATTTACAGGGCGTAGCGATTCTGCTCGTCAGTCTGTGCAATATCAAGTATGACGTGGCTCGTGACCGGCATAAATGCCCACTTGTCACCGTGGAACACCATCGGGGATTGGTTCGCTAGCTGCAAGCAGTTATCCTTGGCTTATGAAAGTTGACTATTGTTTCATGAAACGCCCCATGAGCGTGCTGGTTTTTACCGCTGTTTTGTTGACGGCGTGTACAACCGTCAGTGAAATGCCCACCGAAACAGTTCCGGAGGCGCCACCGGTGTCCAGTGATATCGTGGCCCCGGAGGTACGGTTGCAACCGACCGATCCGGAGGTTATGAATCATGTGTTTGCCGCAGAAGTACTGGGGTCTGAGGGTGATTATTCAGGCGCAGCAGCCGAGTACCTTGAGGCTGCCCTGATATCGGATGATCCCGAGATCGCCAAGCGGGCCGCCAGGGTCGCAGTTTCTGCCGGGGAATGGCAGATGGTTGCACTGGCTTCCGACCGCTGGGCAATGCTGGATACCACAAACCTCGAAGCACGGGAACTGGCGGCTGGGTCCAGGCTGCGGGAGGGTGATTACGTAGGCGCCGAGTACCAGTTGGCCCGCATACTGGAATTGACGGTTTCCGACCAGGCGCACGGCTGGCAAGTGGTAACGGCACTGCTGGCACCGGCCCGTGACCAGGTCAGGGCCAACAAGGTGTTGGAAAACCTGCTGGAGGAATTTGACGCGGGTGCCAACGTGGACGCGCTATTTGCCCGAAGCCAGTTTGCTGCGCGTATGGGTGAACTTGAGCGGGCCGGGGAACTCGCTGAAGCCGCTATTGAACTGGAGCCCGGCAGGGCGGACCTGTTGGCATGGTCGGGCAGGGTGGCGATCAACCTGGATGACCCCGCACTGGCCCTGTCACGTTACCGGCTGGCCTGGCAAGCCGAACCACAGGATCCGGAGTACGCCATGGCTTACGCGGAGTTACTGAGACGGAACGATGACACCACGAGCGGGCAGGCCGTGATGGCACAGTTGCCGGACACACCCGAGATGCGCTTTGCACGCATCGTGTATGCACTGGATGTGGGCGACAGGGAGAACGCGGAACTGCTTTATGCAGGTTTTTCTGGGGAAAACTATAGCGAAGTACCGGATATGGCATTTCATGCGGCGCAAAGTGCTGAATTACTTGATTACCCGCGCCAGGCCATTGAGTGGTACCGGCAGGTCACCGGCAAGCATTCGGTGCACGCAGTTTTACGGCAGGCCGTATTACTTGCAGGCCTGGGCGATGTCGAGGACGCCCGCATGTTAATGGTGGAGCTGCGGGTTCAGGCTGATGCCGATGCCAGGTCCCAGAGTTATCAGATCGAAGCACAGATCCTGCAGGATGTCGGTCTTCATGAAGAAGCCATGCAGCTACTGGACAGCGCCCTGCTTGAACTGCCTGCGGACTTCCAGTTGCGTTATGCCCGGGCCTTGCTGGCGGTCGGCCAGGGCCAGTTGGACCTGGCGGAAAGTGATCTGCGCAAGCTCATTGCCGAACAACCGCAAAATGCAGTGGCCATCAACGCATTGGGTTACACGCTGGCCGATTTGACTGACCGGTTTGATGAGGCCGAGCAGCTGATTCACCAGGCCTATGGGCTGCAACCCGACGATCCATCCATCATCGATTCAATGGGCTGGATTGCTTACCGCCGCGGCCGTCTGGCCGAGGCCGAGAGGTTCCTGCGTGAAGCCTGGGACCTGTTGGGCAACGCCGAGGTTGCAGCGCACCTGGGTGAGGTGCTCTGGGTCAGTGGCCGGGAGGACGAGGCGCGGGTCTTATGGGCGTCCGGCATGGAACTGGATAGTGACAACCAGGTGTTGCGTGAAACCCTGCAGCGGTTTGGTGAGCTGCCTTGATAAAGCCTGTTTCCAGGGGGTGGTATTGGTGGTTCGCGATGGCCTTGTTGTTGCATGGCTGTACCGGTGTGGGTGTCAGGGAACAGGGCACAGATGACCGGCAAGTTTACCTGGAGCGCGCTGCCCGGCTTGCAGGATTCGAGCAATGGGGCCTGGTGGGCCGCCTTTCGCTGGATGACGGTGAGCAGGGCGGTAGCGGCAAGCTACGCTGGGATGTATGGCCTGCGGGTAGCGACCTGGATTTCCATGGCGCGATGGGGCGGGGGGCGTGGCAACTGCAAGTCAGGGAAGATGATACAACCCTGAGGGCATCAGACGGCAGTGTGCAAACGGCGTCGGATGTTAACAGCCTGATGCAGGATAACGTGGGCTGGTCTGTTCCAGTGGAAGCCCTCGCGTGGTGGGTGCGCGGATTGCAGGCGCCGGGTGTGGTCGAGATGGCGGAGTTCGATACCGATGGTCTGTTACTCAGGCTGCAACAGTCCGGCTGGGATGTTGAGTTCAAACGCTATCGCAGCTTTGACGGAACGGCCTTACCCGTCCGGCTGGAGGCGCAGCAGGGCACACATCGGATCAAGCTGGCGGTCGGTAGCTGGCGCCTGGGTCCGGAAGCAGAGGGCTGAGTTAAATGTCGGTGCCAGTGGGAACAGGGATACGGGTCTGGCCCGCGCCTGCCAAGATCAACCTGTTTTTGCACGTGACCGGCCGGCGTGCTGACGGATACCATGATTTGCAGACCCTGTTCCAAATCCTTGACTGGGGTGACGAGTTACGATTCACCATTAATGACAAAGGCTGTATCAGCCGGTGTTGCAATATTGACAGTATCCCCGAGGAAGAAGATATCTGTGTGCGCGCTGCACGTTTGCTGAGGCAATCATGCGCAGTGAACAACGGTGTCCACATCGATCTGACCAAGCGTATCCCGGCCGGTGCGGGGCTCGGTGGCGGCAGTTCGGACGCAGCCACGACACTGCTGGTTTTGAATCGTCTGTGGGGTTGTGGCCTGACATTGCGACAACTGGCTGAGCTGGGGTTGCAGCTGGGCGCCGATGTGCCGGTGTTCATACACGGGCGCAGCGCCTGGGCGGAAGGGCGGGGCGAGCATCTGCAGGCGGTGAACCTGGGCCAACGGCACTATGTGCTGGTCTTCCCTGAATTCGGTATTTCAACCGCACAGGTTTTCAACCACCCTGAACTCAAGCGGGATACGGCAGCAGTGGAAATGCAAGTAACCGGGCGCACCACAGGTGCTAATGACTGTGAAGCGGTGGCCAGGAAAATGTACCCGGAACTGGCGGCCATCATGCAGGATTTGCAGCCATGGGGCCGGCCACGCATGAGTGGCACTGGCAGCACGGTGTTTTTGGAATTCGCGGATAAAAAGGCTGCAAACAGCGCGGCAAGCGAATTAAAATGCCGATATAATGTCCGCGCAGTCGAGGGCGTAAACCGGTCACCCTTGCTGGACAGCTTGTCCAATGTCGGTGATCCGGAAGGTTAAAAACAACTGGGACGTAGCCAAGGTGGTTAAGGCACGGGGTTTTGATCCCCGCATTCGCAGGTTCGAGTCCTGCCGTCCCAGCCATTTTATTAGTAAGTAAAACCAGGCGGTGACACAGTGGGCAGTGCTTCCTTGATGGTATTTACCGGTAACGCCAACAAGCCGTTGGCCAATGATATTGCCCGGGAACTCGGCACCCCGATAGGCAAGGCAGTCGTCGGGCGATTCAGCGATGGCGAAGTGGCAGTTGAGATCCAGGAGAATATCCGCGGCAACGATATCTACCTGATCCAGTCGACCTGTGCGCCGACGGCCGATAATTTCGTCGAGTTACTGGTTCTCGTGGATGCACTGAAACGTGCATCAGCAACCCGGGTTACCGCCGTCATCCCTTATTTTGGCTATGCCCGCCAGGACCGGCGGCCCCGTTCGACGCGGGTGCCAATCACGGCCAAGGTCGCTGCGAAAATGATCAGCGCGGTGGGTACGGACCGGGTCGTAACCATTGACTTGCACGCCGACCAGATCCAGGGCTTTTTTGATATCCCCGTGGATAATGTCTATGCCTCGCCATTGACCCTGGCCGACATCTGGCGACACCAGGGCAGCGAAGAGCTGGTCGTGGTTTCCCCCGATGTGGGTGGCGTGGTGCGGGCCCGTGCCATTGCCAAACGCCTCGATGTCGAACTGGCTATCATCGACAAGCGTCGTCCGCGTGCCAATATTTCGAAGGTGATGAACGTCATCGGTGATATCGAGGGCAAAACCTGCGTGATGGTGGATGACCTGGTCGATACGGCAGGTACCTTGTGTACTGCCGTCGCCGCGCTGAAGGAGCACGGGGCGGTCAGGGTGGTGGCCTATTGTGTGCACCCGGTACTGTCCGGGCCTGCAATATCCAATATCAATGATTCCGAGCTGGATGAACTGGTGGTTACCGACACCATCCCGCTGAGCACGGCGGCGCAGCAGTGTGACAAGATACGGGTGCTGAGCGTAGCCCAGATGCTGGCGGAAACCATCCGCCGTATGGCACAGGGTGAATCGGTCAGCTCCATGTACATCGATTGACGAATCCCTTACTTTACATGCGTGTAGTCAATATCCTGTCAGGCCTGCATCTGTGTATCCTTGCGCTGGTCCTCGGGGTATTTTCGGTTTTCCATGCCGTTGCGCACCCGGACCTGCAACTCCAGATTGATCTTGTGACGAATCAGCTTGTCGGCGATTCGGATAACACGGAACTGTTATTGCGGCGAGGCAACCTGTACCGCCGGCATGAAAACTGGCAGCTCGCACGTGAGGATTTTCAACATGTCCGGCGCATTGAGCCGGGTAACGGTGAAGTTGACTGGTTCGAGGGGCGCATGGAAGTGGAGGCAGGCCAGTTGCAGAAGGGCATGGCTCTGCTCGATCAATTCCTGGAAAAACACCCCGATCACGCGATTGCCCTGCAGAACCGCGCCAAGGGATATTTGCTAACGGGACAGCCTTTGCTGGCAGCACAGGATTACCATGCGGTCATCCAGGTGTCTCAAAAACCGGGTCCATCACTCTATGGGGCAGGCGCACGTGCCTTCATCAAGGCCGGCAGCGAATACTATCCGCAGGCACAGGCGATGATCGAACTCGGGCTGGATCGTTTTCCGGGCGAGGTGATGTTGACAGGCCTGGCCACGGACATTGCACTGGCGCAGGCGGATATCGACACTGCAAAGGCGCTCATCCACAGCCTGCCTGAGCCCATCCTGGGCTTGAACCAGTGGCAGGCACGCCTGGCCTTGCTGGATTGCCAGGCCGGACGCGAGGCGCAGGCCTCGCAATGGTTTGCTGCCGCAGCGCAGAAACACGGACAGACCCGTGGTACTACTGGCCATCTGTCTGAGACGTGGCTGCAGAGCCTGGCGCGGCAGCCGGGTGCACAAAATTGCACCCGGGCGGCACTGGCGGTTTTGCAGGACCAATAGGTCCTTAATTTTTCTTCGATATACCTTGCAATACATGCTGGTAAATAAGTTATAATACCCGGCTCGCCCGGGTTTTATGTCAGTGTCCTGAACGTTGACGATGGATATGTGTGACTGGGCGCCGGGTGGGACTGAACCTGATAGCTGTAGCTATTGGGTGAGGGAAGCTCAAGTCCAGGTGCGCATGGACAAGTCAAAGACGGGATACTGGCACAAAATCCGGACTAAATTTTTGCGCCGTCCCTGGTCGCGGGGATGGATGAAACGGCCGTGAAAACGGTTTTTACTGCACCTTGGTATGTCCGTTGGTGCAAACATATTTTTCGAGGAATACGATGACTGAATCAAATATTATTCTCGCGGAAATCCGTGAAGACGTGGGGAAAGGTGCGAGCCGCCGCCTGCGTCGACAGGGAAAAATACCCGCGGTTCTTTATGGTGGCAAGAAAGATCCGGCCACTTTGAGTGTTGACCATGCCACCTTGCTGCATGCTGCGCAAACGGAGTCGTTCTACTCCAGTATCCTGGAAATCAGGGTCGGTGACGGACGTCAACAGAAGGTAGTTGTGCGTGATGTGCACCACCACCCGTACAAGCTGCAGATCATGCACATGGATTTTTTCCGTGTTTCCGCGGATGAGTTGCTGAAGATGTCCGTGCCGATCCACTATACCGGTGAAGATGTGTCTGAGGCCGGCAAGGCCTCTGGTGTCATTATTCAGCACTTGGTTACCGAGGTGGAAATTGCGGCACTGCCGGCGAACCTGCCGGAGTATCTGGATGTCGATCTCTCAGGCATGAACGCTGGTGATGTTGTCATGCTGGCAGACATCAAGCTGCCGGAGGGTGTCGAAATTCCGGCCTTGGCCATGGAAAATGCCGATGATGTCATGATCGCCAATACAATCCACATCAAGGAGTCTCAGGGTACAGGTGTCGCGGCAGCTGAAGAAGCTGCAGCAGCAGAGCTTGAGGCCATGGGTGAAATCGATGTCGATGCCGTTGAAGGCGAGGAAGAGGCAGTGGATGAAGAAGCCGCTGCAGAATCTGCCGGTGATGGTGCTGACGCCGACAAGGAATAGTTCCGGAGACGATCTTGTCAGGAACATTCCTGATTATTGGCCTCGGTAACCCGGGATCCGACTATAACCAAACCCGGCACAATGCCGGGTTTTGGTTTCTGGACGCCCTGAACAACGGTGCCGGATTTCGCAAGCAGGCAAAGTTGTCCGCCGAGACCTGTCGCACTACATTGCATGGGCGCAATTGCATACTGGCAAAGCCGACCGTGTTCATGAACCACAGTGGCCAGACAGTCAGGGCAGTCAGGGACTATTACCGGATTGAAACCGGAAATGTACTTATTGCCTACGACGAGTTGGACCTTCCACCCGGAACTGCACGTCTGAAGCAGGGTGGTGGCCACGGTGGCCACAACGGGCTGCGTGATATTTTCAGGCACGTGGACGACACTGGTTTCCTGCGTTTGCGTATTGGTATCGGTCATCCAGGACACAAGGATGCAGTGACGTCCTACGTCCTGAGCCGTCCAACTGCCGGGCAGGAAAAAATGATGATGCATTCAATCGGTGACGCGCTCCAGGTCATGCCCGACCTGTTGAACGGCAATGTCGCGAAGGCCACGAAGGATTTGCACACCGTTGAAGATGAACAGCCGGTAGCGAATGGTCCTGGAGAATAGCTATGGGTTTTAAATGCGGAATCGTCGGCCTGCCAAATGTCGGTAAGTCAACCCTGTTCAACGCGCTGACCGAATCACGGATCGCGGCAGAAAATTATCCATTCTGTACGATTGACCCGAATGTCGGCATCGTGCCGGTACCGGATCCCCGTCTCGACAGGATCGCAGCCATCGTCAAACCGCAAAAAGTGCTACCGACAACAATGGAATTTGTAGATATTGCCGGCCTGGTGGAGGGCGCCTCCAGGGGCGAAGGTCTTGGTAACAAGTTCCTGTCACACGTCAGGGAAACAGACGCCATTGCGCATGTCGTGCGTTGTTTCGAAAACGATGACGTGGTGCATGTCTCGGGTGGTATCGACCCGGTAGCGGATATCGAGATCATCAACACCGAGCTCGCGCTGGCAGACATGGAAACGGTCGAGCGCGCACTGCAAAGGGCCGAAAAACAGACCCGCAGCGGTGACAAGAGCATGCTCGCGCGGGTGAAGCTACTGAACAGGATCATGCAGGGTCTGGATGAAAAGGGAAATGCTCGCCATCTGCACCTGGACAAGGATGAGAAAAAACTGGTCAGAGACCTGCACCTGCTGACCAGGAAGCCGGTTGAATATATCGCCAATGTTGCCGAGGACGGTTTTGAGAACAACCCGTTGCTGGACCAGGTCAGGGCCTATGCGACCAGTGACAATGCCAGGGTCGTACCCGTGTGCGCTGCCATCGAGGCCGAGGTAGTACAGCTGGAGTCAGAAGAGCGTGAGGAATTCCTGGCGGAGCTGGGTTTGAAGGAGTCCGGCCTGGCAAGCGTGATCAACGCCGGTTATAGCTTGTTGGACCTGTTGACATTTTTTACTGTTGGCCCCAAGGAGGTCCGGGCCTGGACGGTCACCAATGGCGCAACGGCGCCCCAGGCTGCCGGCAAGATTCACACGGATTTTGAACGTGGGTTTATCCGTGCAGAAGTCACTTCCTATGAGGATTTCATTGCCTGTAGCGGGGAACAAGGTGCCCGCGAAGCCGGCAAATTGCGTCTGGAGGGCAAGGAGTACATCACCCGTGAAGGGGACGTCATGTATTTCCGCTTCAATGTCTGAGGTCATTTTGCCCGGGTTGATGAATATTAAACAATTCGCTTCACGAGTGTTGACAGTGCAGGGCGCCTAAGAGAAAATAAGCGGCTTGCTTGCTGGAGGGGTACTCAAGCGGTCAACGAGGGCAGACTGTAAATCTGCTGGCTAAGCCTTCGGAGGTTCGAATCCTTCCCCCTCCACCATTTTAGATGGGGCAAATTGTTAGTTAAATCCTGAGTTTGGGCTCGGGTTTGGAAGTTCAGGCGGGTGTAGTTCAATGGTAGAACCTCAGCCTTCCAAGCTGATGATGTGGGTTCGATCCCCATCACCCGCTCCAACTTTCCGGCTTGGTGCGGTGAGCAAAGGACCTGGAGATTTTTGCTGGATCAGGTATTGGAATTGGCCCACATAGCTCAGGCGGTAGAGCACTCCCTTGGTAAGGGAGAGGTCACTGGTTCGAGTCCAGTTGTGGGCACCACTGGTTATTCGTCAATTTTTACAATTTAACAGCGGTTGTTTTTGGAGACAGGCATGTCCAAGGAAAAATTTGAAAGAACAAAGCCCCATGTAAACGTGGGAACAATTGGTCACGTTGATCACGGTAAGACGACGCTAACAGCGGCGATGACGATGGTCTGTGCTGAAGAGCGTGGTAGTGAGGTCAGGCTGTTTGATCAGATTGATAACGCACCGGAAGAGCGCGAGCGCGGTATTACGATTGCCACGGCACACGTAGAGTACGAGTCAGATAACCGTCACTACGCGCACGTGGACTGTCCGGGCCATGCTGACTACGTGAAGAACATGATCACGGGTGCGGCGCAGATGGATGGAGCGATCCTGGTGGTAGGCGCCGATGACGGCCCGATGCCCCAGACCCGCGAGCACATCCTGCTGGCACGCCAGGTGGGTGTACCGTACATCCTGGTGTACATGAACAAGGCCGACCTGGTAGACGATGAAGAGCTGCTGGAGCTGGTAGAGATGGAAGTACGTGAGCTGTTGAGTGCTTACGATTTCCCGGGTGATGACACCCCGATCATTACCGGTTCAGCATTGAAGGCGATGCAGGGCGAAGATTCCGAGTATGGCAAGGAATCGATTCGCAAGCTGATCACGGCGATGGATGAATACATTCCTCAGCCGGAGCGTGACACGGACAAGCCGTTTTTGATGCCGATCGAGGACGTATTCTCGATTTCAGGTCGTGGCACGGTGGTAACCGGTCGTATAGAGCGCGGCATCATCAAGGTGGGTGAAGAAGTCGAGATCGTTGGTATCAAGGACACCGAGAAGACCGTATGCACGGGTGTTGAGATGTTCCGCAAGTTGCTGGATGAAGGCCGTGCGGGCGACAACGTTGGTGTGCTGTTGCGTGGTATCAAGCGTGACGAGGTTGAGCGAGGTCAGGTACTGGCGCATGTTGGGACGATCAACCCGCATACGAAGTTCGAGGCAGAGGTATATATCCTGTCGAAGGACGAAGGCGGGCGTCATACGCCATTCTTCAAGGGCTACCGTCCGCAGTTTTACTTCCGTACGACGGATGTGACGGGTGCGGTTGAGATGCCTGAAGGTGTGGAGATGGTGATGCCAGGGGACAACATCCAGATGAAGGTGGAATTGATTGCACCGATTGCGATGGAAGAAGGTTTGCGGTTTGCGATCCGTGAGGGTGGCCGGACCGTGGGCGCTGGTGTTGTTGCCAAGATTTTTGAATAAGACAAACTGAACACTTGTCGTGAAGACCGGGGCCAGAGCCCTTTTTCGCTCGCGAAAAAGGGCTCTGACCCCATAAAAGCAGTAGTGAAAGGCCAGTAGCTCAACTGGCAGAGCATCGGTCTCCAAAACCGAGGGTTGGGGGTTCGAGTCCCTCCTGGCCTGCCAGTACTGCAGCAGAGTTTGAATGACAGATGTTGGTATGGCTGAGTTTTACAGCGCCAGCACGGAAAATGGATAGAGCAGCGGAATATGAGCAGCAAAACAGAAAGTAGCAGACCGGCATTCACCGACACATTGTTGTTGTTGGTTGCTGTCGTCATGCTGCTGGGCGGTATTGGCGCCTATTATTATTACCAGGATCTGGCAGGTGCGCCGTATCGGGTAGCAGGCCTGATGGCCGTTACCTTGCTGTCTGCCTGGGTGGCTGCACAGACACACAAGGGCGGTTCATTTTTCCGTTTCCTGAAAGAAGCCGACATTGAGCGGCGTAAAGTTGTTTGGCCGACGCACCAGGAGACCGTGCAGACGGCACTAATGGTCATCATCGTTATGATCATTATTTCGCTGTTTCTGGCGAGTGTTGACTGGATGATCGGTGCAGCGGTGCGAAGCCTGTTGAGCGGAGGCGGCTGAGCATGGCCAAGCGCTGGTATGTAGTACACGCTTTTTCAGGTTTTGAAAAGCAGGTGCAGCGGTCCCTGGCGGAGCGCATTGCACGGGCCGGCATGGAAGACATGTTCGGTGACATACTGGTACCGACGGAGGAAGTGGTCGAAATGAAGGGTGGCCAGAAGCGCCGCTCGGACCGCAAATTTTTCCCCGGCTATGTGCTGGTGGAAATGGAAATGAATGAAGAAACCTGGCACCTGGTCAAGGAAGTACCAAAGGTGATGGGTTTTATCGGTGGAACGTCTGACAGACCTGCGCCGATTACAGAAAAAGAAGCCAATACCATCCTGAACCGTGTTCAGGAAGGCGTCGACAAACCACGGCCGAAGATCCTGTTCGAGCCGGGTGAGATGGTGCGCGTGATTGACGGACCGTTCAATGATTTCAATGGCACGGTCGAGGAAGTCAATTACGAGAAGAGCCGCCTGCGGGTGGCTGTACTTATTTTCGGGCGTTCAACACCGGTGGAACTTGGTTTCCACCAGGTCGAGAAAGCCTGAGTTAGATTTTTCGCCGGTGCATTGGCGCCGCGTGAATAACCCTGGCATATGGAAAACCCGTTTTCCGCGATGCCTTAACAAATACGGGGAGCCTTGCTACTGGTTAGCGGGCGTTTGAACCCGGGGAGTAAAATATGGCTAAGAAAGTCTCTGCATATATTAAATTGCAGATTCCGGCAGGTCAGGCCAATCCGAGCCCGCCAGTCGGACCCGCGCTGGGCCAGCACGGTGTGAATATCATGGAGTTCTGCAAGGCGTTCAACGCGCAGACGCAGAAAACCGAGCCGGGTCTGCCCCTGCCGGTCGTGATCACCGTCTATGCTGACCGCAGTTTCACCTTCATCACCAAGACGCCCCCGGCAGCTGTGCTGCTGAGAAAGGCCGTGGGTATCCCCAAGGGTAGTGGCGAGCCAAACACCAACAAGGTTGGTACGGTGACCCGTGCCCAGTTGGAGGAAATTGCCAAGGCCAAGGAGCCTGACCTGACCGCAGCCGATATGGATGCTGCCGTGCGCACCATCGCGGGATCAGCCCGTAGCATGGGTCTGAATGTAGAGGGAGTTGAGTGATGGCCAGGATGAGCAAACGTAACAAGGCGATCCGCGAGCAGGTGGAACGCAGCAAGGTTTACCCGGTTGCAGAAGCCCTCGAGCTGCTGAAGAGCACCAGTAAAGTGAAATTCACGGAATCCGTGGATGTCGCGATCAGGTTGGGTGTGGACCCGAGGAAATCGGACCAGAACGTACGTGGATCTTCCGTATTGCCCAACGGTACTGGTAAAACAGTTCGCGTCGCGGTTTTCACCCAGGGTGAAAACGTTGAAAAGGCCCTGGAAGCCGGTGCTGATGTCGTGGGTATGGATGATCTGCACGACCAGATCAAAGGCGGCGACATGGATTTTGATGTCGTCATCGCATCCCCTGACGCCATGCGTGTGGTCGGTAAGCTCGGCCAGGTGCTGGGTCCCAGGGGGCTGATGCCAAATCCGAAGGTCGGCACGGTTACACCCGATGTTGCAGCCGCGGTGAAGAATGCCAAGGCGGGCCAGGTGCGCTTCCGCACCGACAAGGGCGGCATCATCCACAGCACGATCGGCAAGGTCAGTTTCGAGGTTGACGCCTTGAGTGAAAACCTGGCGGCGTTGCTGACGGACTTGATGAAATTGAAACCGGCGACTGCAAAAGGGCAGTACGTCAAGAAAGTTGCCGTATCTACGACCATGGGCCCAGGCATCGTGGTAGACCACCTGGAACTCAGGGCTTAGAAATTTTTGCCGGTGCGAGCCGGCAGGAAGGCGGGCTGGTCCCGTGTGCTGTTTCCGGGTAACCGGAAAACGACACGGGTAAAGACCGTCAGAGACCGCAGGTATCGAATTACTGCTTGCCAGTAATCCGGTTTAAGCGTGTTCCGGGAAACCGGTCACTGCCTGCGCAGATGGTGAAGCCCCCGCTTCTCAATCGGGTTCATAAGAGCACTATTGAGAAGCGGGGTAGTCACTGAAGGACCGTTGTGGTCCTGTGGCGCCCATGAAAGTGGGTGCCATGAGTCGCAATGACGGCCGGGTAACCGGCCCTTGACTCTTGGAGGTATCAAATGGCTCTGAATTTTGAGCAAAAGAAAGCAGTCGTAGCGGAAGTGGCAGATGTTGCCAAGGTCGCGCTGGCTGCCGTGGCGGTAGAGTATCGCGGTATCACCGTTGAGGAAATGACCGACTTGCGTGTCAAAGCGCGTGAGAGTGGTGTTTATCTCAAGGTGGCCAAAAATACACTGGTTGCCCGGGCTGTAGAAGGTACCGAGTTTGAATGTATGCAGGAATCCCTCACGGGACCACTGCTCCTGGCTTTCAGTATGGAAGATCCGGGCGCTGCTGCACGTCTTATCAAGGATTACGCCAAGTCGAATGACAAAATTGTCACGAAACTTGTCGTTGTTGGTGGAGAGGTTTATGACGCCTCCGAACTGGGCCGTCTGTCCAGTCTGCCGACATACGACCAGGCGATTGCGATCCTGATGGGCGTTATGAAAGCGCCGGTTGAGAAGTTCGTCCGCACCTTGGTCGAGCCGCATACCAAACTGGTCCGCAGTTTTGCTGCTGTACGTGATGCAAAACAGGCTGCCTGAAGAAATTAACTAAACCCCGGCAGCTCTTGTGTTGCCTTAATCAATAAGTGGAGAGACGACAATGGCCGTTTCAAAAGAAGATATTTTAGAAGCAGTTTCTAACATGAGCGTGATGGATGTAGTTGATCTGATCAGCGCGATGGAAGAAAAATTTGGTGTTTCTGCCGCCGCCCCCGTAGCTGTTGCTGCAGGTCCGGCCGCAGGTGGTGAAGTTGCCGCTGCTGAAGAACAGACAGAATTCGATGTGGTTCTGGCATCTTTCGGTAGCAGCAAGGTTCCCGTCATTAAAGTTGTTCGTGAAATCACCGGATTGGGTCTGAAGGAAGCCAAGGACCTGGTTGAAAGTGCTCCTGCCTCCATCAAGGAAGGCGTCGAGCAAGGTGAAGCTGACGAACTGAAGAAGAAACTCGAAGAAGCAGGCGCTACTGTCGAGATCAAGTAAATCAGGGTACTTGATTTACTTGGAGTTAAAAGGAAAGGCTGGGGATTTGATCCCCGGCCTGTTCCTGTTTGTTATTTAGAAACGCGACCATTGCCCGGGTCGCAACAAGGCGGTTGGTAATATGAACTACTCATTTACTGAGAAAAAACGTATACGTAAGGATTTTGGTAAGCGTCAGGCGGTACTCGATGTACCTAACCTGTTACAGACCCAGATCAAGTCCTATGCTGAATTCCTGCAACTGGAAATAAAAGCGAATGACCGGCGTGAACGTGGTTTACACGGCGCATTGCAGTCTGTTTTCCCGATTGTTTCATATTCCCGGAATGCTGCACTCGAGTATGTCAGCTACAAGCTGGGTGATGCTCCGTTCAATGTCCTGGAGTGCAAACTCCGTGGCATGACCTACGCGGCCCCGCTGCGTGTCAAGGTGCGCCTGGTCATCTATGACAAGGAGAGCTCCGCCAAGCAGAAACCGGTGAAATACGTCAAGGAGCAGGAGGTCTACATGGGCGACCTGCCACTGATGACCGACACCGGCACTTTCGTGATCAACGGCACCGAGCGTGTCATCGTTTCCCAGCTGCACCGCTCACCGGGTGTCTTTTTTGATCACGACAAGGGCAAGACCCATTC
Source organism: uncultured Gammaproteobacteria bacterium (assembly GCA_963753105.1). Classification (GTDB taxonomy): domain Bacteria; phylum Pseudomonadota; class Gammaproteobacteria; order Xanthomonadales; family SZUA-36; genus SZUA-36. Next base: position 43,909 of record CAVWBD010000002.1, on the reverse strand, counting down.
CAGCGGAAAACTGTTGTTCTCAGCCCGGGTCATCCCCTACCGGGGTTCCTGGCTGGACTTCGAATTTGATCCCAAGGATGGAATCTTTACCCGTATTGACCGTCGCAGGAAATTGCCGGTAACCGTATTGCTGCGTGCCTTGGGCATGACCAACGAAGAGATGCTGGACACGTTCTTTGAGACCAGCAACATCACGCTACTCAAGGGTGGTGGAAAACTGGAACTGATTCCAGAGCGTCTGCGTGGCGAGTCTGCGCTGTTTGATATCGCAGACAAGAAAGGCGAAGTTATCGTTGCGACCGGCAAACGCATCACTGCACGGCACGTAAACCTGATCAAGGAGGCCAAGATCAAGGCCTTGCAGGTGCCGGATGATTACCTGATTGGCAAGATCATTTCGCACACGATCATAGATAAAGAGTCCGGTGAACTGCTGGCTGACGCCAACACGGAAATCACCGATGAATTGCTTGAGCAGTTGCGCGAGGCAGGGATCAAGAAGTTGGAAGTGTTGTACGTCAATGACCTCGACCAGGGTCCGTACATTTCCAATACGCTGAACATTGATACAACGACCAACGAGCTGGAAGCGCTGGTTGATATTTACCGGATGATGCGCCCCGGTGAGCCGCCGACCAAGGACGCGGCACAGAACCTGTTCAAGAACCTGTTCTTCACCGAAGAACGTTATGACCTGTCGAGTGTCGGCAGGATGAAATTCAACCGCCGTGTCGGACGTGATGAAATCACCGGCCCGGGTGTACTGGACCGGGAAGATATCCTGGCAGTACTCAAGGTGCTGATCGATATCCGTAACGGCAACGGCACGGTTGATGACATCGACCACCTGGGCAACCGCCGTGTGCGCAGCGTTGGCGAAATGGCTGAAAACGTATTCCGCGTGGGCGTAGTGCGGGTCGAGCGGGCCGTGCGCGAACGCCTGAGTGTGGCGGAAAGCGAAGACCTGTCCCCACAGGAACTGATCAATGCCAAGCCGGTGGCTGCAGCAATCAAGGAGTTCTTTGGTTCCAGCCAGTTGAGCCAGTTCATGGACCAGAACAACCCCTTGTCAGAGGTTACCCACAAGCGGCGTGTTTCGGCGCTTGGACCGGGCGGCCTGACACGTGAGAGAGCTGGGTTCGAGGTTCGTGACGTGCATCCGACGCATTATGGCCGTGTGTGCCCGATCGAAACCCCTGAAGGTCCGAACATCGGTCTGATCAATTCATTAGCCGTATACGCCAGGACCAACGACTACGGTTTCCTCGAGACACCGTATCGCAAGGTCAACAATGGCAAGGTGACCAACGACGTGGAGTACCTGTCCGCCATTGTTGAGGGTGATTTTGTTATTGCCCAGGCCAACGCGGAACTGGATAACAACGGTAAGTTCGTAGATGAGTTCATCCCGTGCCGGCACCTTGGTGAATTCACGCTGAAAGAACCGGCTGATGTGAGCTACATGGACGTGTCGCCCAAGCAGATCGTGTCAGTGGCTGCGTCATTGGTGCCGTTTTTGGAGCACGATGATGCCAACCGTGCGCTGATGGGTTCAAACATGCAGCGCCAGGCTGTGCCGACCCTGAAAGCTGAAAAGCCTTTGGTGGGTACCGGCATGGAGCGTGTCGTGGCGACCGATTCAGGTGTGACCGCCGTTGCGAAACGTGGCGGTATCGTTGACCAGGTGGACGCCGGGCGTATCGTTGTCCGCGTCAATGAAAAAGAAGTTCCGGCCGGTGACCCGGGCGTGGACATCTACAACCTGGTCAAGTACCAGCGTTCCAACCAGAATACCTGTATGAACCAGCGTCCGCTGGTCAAGGTTAGTGATATGGTCAAAGCGGGCGATGTACTGGCCGACGGTCCTTCGACCGACCTCGGTGAGTTGGCGCTCGGGCAGAACATGCTGATCGCATTCATGCCGTGGAACGGTTACAACTTCGAGGACTCCATCCTGATTTCAGAGCGGGTTGTCGAGGAAGACCGTTTCACCACGATCCACATCGTCGAGTTGACCTGTGTCGCACGTGACACCAAGCTGGGTTCCGAAGAGATCACCGCCGATATTCCGAATGTCGGTGAGCACAACCTGAACAAACTTGACCAGTCCGGCATCGTATATATCGGCGCCGAGGTTTCGGCCGGCGATATCCTGGTTGGCAAGGTAACACCGAAGGGTGAGACCCAGCTGACACCGGAAGAGAAATTGCTGCGTGCCATCTTTGGTGAAAAAGCCTCCGATGTGAAAGACACCTCCTTGCGTGTCCCGTCGGGCACCGATGGCACTGTCATCGATGTGCAGGTATTCACCCGTGACGGCGTGGACAAGGACGAACGCGCGATCTCGATCGAAAAGGACGAACTGCGCCAGGTGCGCAAGGACCTGGATGATCAGCTGCGTATCGTCGAGGCAGCGATTTTCCAGCGTCTGGAAAATGTTGTGGTTGGCAAGGTTGCCGACAAGGGTCCAAAGGGCCTGAAGAAGGGCAGCAAGATCACTGCTGAATTCCTGGCGACACTTGATACCGATGAGTGGTTCAAGTTGCGTATGAAGGACAACGACACCAATGACGTGATCGAACAGCTTGCCGACCAGGTGAAAGAGCAGCGCAAGGCCTTCGATGAAAAATTCGAAGAGAAGAAGGGCAAAATCACCCGCGGTGATGACCTCGCGCCCGGCGTGTTGAAGATGGTCAAGGTTTACATGGCCGTGAAAAGGCGTATCCAGCCGGGTGACAAGATGGCCGGACGCCATGGTAACAAGGGTGTCATCTCGATGATTGTCCCGCAGGAAGACATGCCTTTCATGGAAGACGGTACACCGGTTGACGTGGTATTGAATCCGCTGGGTGTTCCCTCGCGTATGAATATCGGCCAGGTACTGGAAACCCACCTGGGTTGGGCTGCCAAGGGTCTGGGTCATCGGATCAATGAAATGATCGAGCAGAAGGCCAAGACCGATGATATGCGCAAGTTCCTGAGCGATATATACAACAGCGACCAGGAAGGCCGGGTCAACATGAACAGCTTCTCGGCCGCCGAGATCAAGGAGATGGCCAACAACCTGAAGGACGGTGTGCCGATGGCGACACCGGTCTTCGATGGTGCGCCCGAAGCCGAGATCAAGCGTCTGCTGGAACTGGCAAACTTGCCGTCCAACGGTCAGACCACGCTGTACGATGGCCGTACCGGCGACCCGTTTGACCGCCCGGTTACGGTTGGCTACATGTACATGCTGAAACTGAACCACCTGGTGGATGACAAGATGCACGCACGCTCGACCGGCCCTTACAGCCTGGTAACGCAGCAGCCGCTGGGTGGTAAAGCCCAGTTCGGCGGCCAGCGTTTTGGTGAGATGGAAGTCTGGGCGCTCGAAGCCTACGGCGCAGCTTACACGCTGCAAGAGATGTTGACGGTTAAGTCCGACGATGTGTCCGGCCGTAACCAGATGTACAAGAACATAGTCGATGGCAACCACGAAATGGTGGCAGGAATGCCTGAATCCTTCAATGTGTTAGTGAAGGAAATCCGCTCGTTGGCTATAAACATCGAACTGGAGGAGACTTGAGATGAGAGACTTACTTAATCTCTACAATCGTCAGCGTCAGCCGTTGAATTTCGACGCAATCCGAATCGGTCTGGCGCCGCCGGACCTGATTCGTTCATGGTCCTTCGGTGAAGTCAAGAAACCCGAAACCATCAATTACCGGACATTCAAGCCGGAACGTGATGGTCTTTTCTGCGCCTCCATTTTTGGGCCGGTAAAAGACTACGAGTGCCTGTGCGGCAAGTACAAGCGCATGAAGCACCGTGGTGTGGTCTGCGAAAAATGCGGCACCGAGGTTACGCTGACCAAGGTTCGTCGTGAGCGTATGGCCCACATCGACCTGGCCAGCCCGGTAGCACACATCTGGTTCCTGAAGTCATTGCCCTCACGCATCGGCCTGATGCTGGACATGACCTTGCGTGATATCGAGCGGATCCTGTATTTCGAATCCTACGTAGTGCTCGATGAAGGCATGACCACGCTGGAACGTGGTACCTTGCTGACCGACGAGCAGTACCTCGACGCAGTCGAGGAGTTTGGTGACGAGTTCGTGGCCAAGATGGGCGCCGAGGCGATTTTCGAATTGCTGCGCACCATCAACCTGAACGAAGAACTGAAGTCGCTGCGTGAAGAAATCGGTGGAACGCGCTCGGAAACCAAGCTGAAGCGTTTCTCGAAACGCGTCAAGCTGGTCGAAGCCTTTATCGAATCGGGTAACCGTCCCGAGTACATGATCATGACGGTGTTGCCGGTATTACCACCGGATCTGCGTCCACTGGTACCGCTGGATGGCGGCCGCTTTGCGACCTCGGACCTGAATGATCTTTACCGGCGTGTTATCAACCGCAACAACCGCCTGAAGCGTCTGCTCGAGTTGAACGCCCCGGACATCATCGTGCGCAATGAAAAGCGCATGCTGCAGGAATCCGTGGATGCCTTGCTGGATAACGGCCGCCGTGGGCGCGCCATTACCGGCACCAACCGCCGGCCCCTGAAATCCCTGGCCGACATGATCAAGGGCAAACAGGGCCGTTTCCGCCAGAACCTGCTCGGCAAACGCGTGGATTATTCCGGCCGTTCGGTGATCGTGGTTGGTCCGACCCTGAAGCTGCACCAGTGCGGTCTGCCGAAGAAAATGGCCTTGGAACTGTTCAAGCCGTTCATTTTCAGCAAGCTGCAACTGCGCGGTATGGCGGCAACCATCAAGGCTGCCAAGAAACTTGTAGAGGCAGAACGTGCCGAGGTTTGGGATATTCTTTCAGAAGTTATCCGTGAGCACCCGGTATTGCTGAACCGTGCGCCAACCCTGCATCGTCTTGGTATCCAGGCTTTTGAGCCGGTACTGATCGAAGGCAAGGCCATCCAGTTACATCCACTGGTATGTACCGCGTTCAACGCGGACTTCGACGGTGACCAGATGGCGGTCCACGTACCGTTGTCCATCGAGGCACAGCTTGAAGCGCGTACACTGATGATGTCGTCCAACAACATCCTGTCACCCGCCAACGGTGAGCCGATCATCGTACCGACGCAGGACGTTGTTCTCGGTCTGTACTACATGACACGTGAATTGGCTGGCACCGCCGGCGAAGGCATGTATTTCTCGGACATCGAAGAGGTTCACCGCGCGTACGAAAACAATGCGGTTGAATTGCATGCGCGTATCAAGGTGCGTATCGATGAAACCATCATTTCCGAGCACGGTGACAAAAGGCATGAAACCAACCTGGTCGAGACCACGGTTGGCCGTTCCTTGCTGGCCGAGATCCGGCCGGAAGGCATGCCGTTCCACATGTTGAACAAGCCGCTCAAGAAAAAGCAGATTTCGGGCTTGATCAACTCCTGTTACCGGCGCCTGGGCCTGAAGAAGACCGTGGTGTTTGCCGATCGTCTGATGTACACGGGTTTCCGTTACGCCACCATCGCCGGCATTTCAATTGGTATTGATGACCTGGTTGTTCCGGATGAGAAGAAGAGCATTCTCGAAACCGCGGATAACGAGGTTATCGAAATCCAGAACCAGTATATTTCCGGTCTTGTAACCGCCGGTGAGCGGTATAACAAGGTGGTGGATATCTGGTCGCGCACCAACGAGCAGGTCGCCAAGGCCATGATGGATGGCATGGGCAAGAATACCGCCACTACGCTGAAGGGTGAGACCATCGAGGAAGATTCGATGAACTCGATCTTCATCATGGCTGACTCCGGAGCCCGTGGTTCCGCTGCGCAGATCCGGCAGTTGGCCGGCATGCGTGGCCTGATGGCCAAGCCGGATGGCTCGATCATCGAAACACCCATCACCGCGAACTTCCGTGAAGGCCTGGACGTTCTGCAATACTTTATCTCGACACACGGTGCCCGTAAGGGCCTGGCCGATACGGCCCTGAAAACCGCTAACTCGGGTTATTTAACCCGCCGCCTGGTGGATGTCGCGCAGGACCTGGTAACCACGGAACATGATTGTGGTACGCACAACGGCCTGGTCATGACACCTATCGTTGAAGGTGGTGACGTGGTCGAGGCGCTCTCCGAGCGCGTGCTCGGGCGCATGATCTCAGAGGACGTGATGAAGCCGGGCACCGAAGAGTTGCTGTGTCCGCGTAACACGCTACTGGATGAGCAGTGGGTTGCGAAACTGGAGAAGGAAGGTGTTGACCAGATCAAGGTCCGCTCAACCATCACCTGTGAGACCCGTTATGGTGTCTGTTCCTGTTGCTATGGCCGTGACCTGGCGCGTGGCGACCTGGTCAACCTGGGCGAGGCAGTCGGCGTTATCGCTGCCCAGTCCATCGGTGAGCCGGGTACACAGTTGACGATGCGTACTTTCCACATCGGTGGCGCCGCCTCACGTGCTGCCGCCGTTGACCACATCCAGACCAAGTCTGGCGGAACGGTGCGTCTGCTCAACATGAAGTCGGTTGTCAACGCCGATGACCACCTGGTCGCGGTTTCGCGTTCCGGTGAACTGTCGGTCATTGATGAGCACGGGCGTGAGAAAGAGCGTTACAAGATTCCATACGGCGCCATCGTCATGATCCGTGATAATACAAGTGTGAAGGCCGGCCAGGTCGTGGCTAACTGGGATCCGCACACCCATCCAATCGTTACCGAAGTTGCGGGCAGGGTGCAATTCCATGACTTCATCGACGGTGTCACCGTCAGTGAAACGGTGGATGAAATCACCGGCCTGAGCAGCCTGACGATTATCGATCCGAAGCAGCGCGGTAGCGCAGGCAAAGATTTGAAACCGATGGTCAGCCTGATCGATGCGAAGGGCAAACCGCTGTACCTGGCAGGCACGGAAATTCCTGCGCAGTACTTCCTGCAGGCCCTGTCGGTGGTCAGTATCCGCGACGGCCAGGAAGTTGCTGTCGGTGACGTCATTGCACGTATCCCGCAAGAGTCTTCCAAGACCCGTGATATCACCGGTGGTCTGCCACGTGTCGCTGACCTGTTCGAAGCCCGTAAACCGAAAGAATCGGCAATTCTTGCCGAGGTTTCCGGTATTTTCAGCTTCGGCAAGGAAACCAAGGGCAAGCAGCGCATCGTGATTACCAAGGATGATGGTGATCATTACGAGGCACTGATTCCGAAGTGGCGTCACCTGATCGTGTTTGAAGGTGAGCGTGTTGAGAAGGGTGAAACCATCGTCGATGGCGAGCCGAACCCGCATGACATCCTGCGTTTGATGGGTGTCGAGGCTTTGAGCGATTACCTGACCAAGGAAATCCAGGACGTGTACCGTCTGCAGGGTGTGAAAATCAATGACAAGCACATCGAGGTAATCGTCAGGCAGATGCTGCGCAAGGCCGAAGTTATGGAATCGGGTGATACGAGCCTGCTGATGCGTGAACAGCTTGATGTTGTGCGTGTCAGGGATGCCAATGCAGTGGCGGAGCGGGACGGCGGCGAACCGGCCGAGTACCAACGCCTTCTGCTGGGTATTACCAAGGCCTCGCTGGCAACGGAATCATTCATTTCCGCGGCTTCATTCCAGGAGACTACCCGCGTGTTGACCGAGGCTGCCGTGCGCGGCACCACCGATCACCTGCGTGGACTCAAGGAAAATGTCATCGTTGGACGTCTGATTCCTGCCGGTACAGGTATGGCCTATCACAACTCGCGCAAGCGTGCGCCGGAGGAGGATCCGGAAATCGATCTGGCCGCCCTGGCAGCTGCTGTCGCCGCTGAAGAGTTTAGTGAACTGGACGAAGCCGAAGCCGCGGCCGAAGAGCGGGCCAAGGAATAACCAGCGTTATAATTTGGGGTCAGAGTCAAGTGCCAGAGTAAACCAACTCCGGCACTTGATTCTGCCCCCTCCTTTCTTGCCAGTTTCCGTGTCGTCCAAAATGGTCATTATTTACCAATTTCAATTTTTCTATTGCGTAGCAAATGCGACCCTGTCATAATTGACCGGCTAACAAAACCAATCCCTTCAGAAGAAGGGCCGGTTGGGAGGACAAGCACTTCATTTTGGGGGTGCACCTGATCATCCGGATAGCCGATGTCGCCGGCGCGTGGGCCGGAATCATGGGTGCCCAATCCAGGCTTAAAAGCTGGGGTTGGGCATTTGACATTGTCAGAGGGCCTGAGTAGAATTCGCGGCCCTCGACAGTACGGGGAATCCCCAGCTGTCGTTTTGTTTTTTTAGCACCTTTATTTTTGCCATTTTCAAATCGATTTGGGTAAATAGTATGACGACTGTAAATCAATTGGTACGCAAGCCTCGCAAGCCAAAAGTGTATAAAAGCGGCGTACCCGCTCTCGAGGGATGCCCGCAAAAACGGGGCGTGTGCACACGTGTGTATACAACCACCCCCAAGAAGCCAAATTCGGCATTGCGCAAGGTCGCACGTGTCAGGCTGACCAATGGATATGAAGTCACCAGTTATATCGGTGGAGAAGGTCACAACCTGCAGGAACATAGCGTGGTCCTGATCCGTGGCGGTCGTGTGAAAGATCTCCCGGGTGTTCGTTACCACACGGTTCGCGGCAGCCTTGACACCTCGGGTGTCAGTGATCGTCGCCAGGGACGTTCCAAGTATGGCGCCAAGCGGCCCAAGAATTGATGCGGATCAATTAAGGATCAGGAAGCACAATGTCAAGAAAACATTCAAATTTTGCACGTGAAGTTTTGCCGGACCCGAAGTTCCACAGCGAAATGATCACCCGGTTTGTAAACATGGTGATGAGCAGTGGCAAGAAGTCTACGGCGGAACGTATCGTTTATGGTGCGATTGCCACCATTGAAGACAAGAACAAGAGCGCTCCGGCGCTGGAGCTGGTCGAGACTGCACTGGAAAACGTCAGCCCGATGGTCGAGGTGAAGTCACGCCGCGTCGGTGGTGCGACTTACCAGGTGCCCGTGGAAGTGCGTCCCAAGCGCCGTCTGACCCTGGCGATGCGCTGGATTATCGATGCTGCGCGCAAGCGTGGTGAAAAGAGCATGCCCCAGCGGCTGGCAGGTGAACTGCTGGACGCAGTGGAGCAGCGCGGATCAGCGGTCAAGAAACGTGAAGATACGCACCGCATGGCAGAGGCCAACAAGGCCTTCTCCCACTACCGCTGGTAGCCGGGTTTAGAGGATTTTATAGTGGCACGTAGAACGCCAATCGACAGGTATCGCAACATCGGCATCATGGCTCACATTGATGCAGGTAAGACGACGACGACTGAACGTATCCTGTTCTACACCGGTGTATCGCACAAGATCGGTGAAGTTCATGACGGCAATGCCACCATGGACTGGATGGAGCAGGAGCAGGAGCGTGGTATTACGATCACCTCTGCTGCAACCACTTGTTTCTGGAGTGGTATGGACCAGCAGTTCAAGGAACACCGGATCAATATCATTGATACCCCGGGACACGTTGACTTCACCATTGAAGTGGAACGTTCCCTGCGTGTGCTCGATGGTACCGTGGCTGTTTTCTGTGCGGTCGGCGGTGTGCAGCCGCAGTCTGAGACGGTATGGCGCCAGGCGACCCGTTACCGGGTTCCACGTATGGCATTCGTCAACAAGATGGACCGTATCGGTGCGGATTTCAATCGCGTAGTACGGCAAATCAAAGAACGCCTGGGTGCCCGCGCGGTGCCCATCCAGTTGCCCATCGGTGCCGAAGAGAAATTCGAAGGTATCGTGGACCTGGTACGGATGAAGGCTATTTACTGGGACGCTGAAAACCTGGGTGTGGCGTACGAAGAGCGTGAAATACCCGAAGATATGCAGGCCGAAGCCCAGGCAGCACATGAATACATGGTTGAGATGGCCGCGGAAGCTTCTGAAGATTTGATGGAAGTGTACCTGGAGGATGGCGACCTCAACAAGGCGCAGGTCATCAAGGGTTTACGTCTGGGTACTTTGAATAACGACATCATTCCCTGTCTTTGTGGTACGGCATTCAAGAACAAGGGTGTTCAGTCCCTGCTTGATGCAATCGTCGACCTGATGCCTTCTCCGTTGGATGTTCCCGCTATCACCGGTATCCTCGAAAACGAAGAAGAAGGCGTACGTGAGAGCAGTGACGAAAAGCCGTTTGCCGCGCTGGCCTTCAAGATTGCCACCGATCCGTTCGTCGGCACCCTGACCTTCTTCCGGGTTTATTCCGGTGTGCTGAATTCCGGTGACACGATTTACAACCCGGTCAAGGGCAAAAAAGAGCGCGTTGGCCGTATCTTGCAGATGCACGCCAATTCCCGTGAAGAAATCAAGGAAGTCCGCGCCGGTGATATCGCAGCTGCCGTTGGTCTGAAAGACGTCACCACCGGTGACACGCTGTGCGACATGAAAGACAGTATCACGCTTGAGCGTATGGAATTCCCCGATCCGGTAATCTCGGTCGCGGTTGAGCCAAAGACCAAGAGTGACCAGGAGAAGATGGGTATTGCCCTGTCCAAGCTGGCGCAGGAAGATCCTTCTTTCCGTGTCCACACTGACGAAGAATCAGGCCAGACGATTATTTCCGGCATGGGTGAGCTGCATTTGGATATCCTGGTTGATCGCATGCGGCGTGAGTTCAGTGTTGACGCCAATGTTGGACGTCCGCAGGTTGCGCATCGTGAAACGATTCGCAAATCGGTTGAAGCTGAAGGCAAGTTTGTAAAGCAGTCTGGTGGTCGAGGCCAATATGGTCACGTCAAGATTCGCCTGATGCCGCTTGAAGTGGGTGTGGGCTACGAATTTGACAACCAGATTGTTGGTGGTGTTGTACCTAAAGAATATATCAACTCCGTAGACAAGGGCATCCAGGAAGCCTTGCAGAACGGTGTTGTTGCCGGTTACCCGGTGGTTGATGTCAGGGTTGAACTTTATGATGGTTCATATCACGAAGTTGACTCTAACGAAATGGCATTTAAGGTCGCAGGCTCTATGGCCTTCAAGAATGCTGCCAAGATCGCCAACCCGGTGTTACTTGAGCCAATGATGAAAGTTGAAGTAGTCACCCCCGAAGATTACATGGGTGACGTGATGGGTGATGTCACCCGTCGCCGTGGCATTTTGCAGGGTATGGAAGACTGCCCGTCAGGCAAGATCGTCAATGCGCACATCCCGCTTTCAGAAATGTTTGGTTATGCAACTGACCTGAGGTCCCAGACCCAGGGTCGTGCAACTTATACCATGGAATTTGACCACTACTCAGAGGCTCCGGCCAGTGTGGTTGAAAGTATCGTCAAAAAGACCGCCTAAGCAGAGGTAAACAGGCATGTCCAAGGAAAAATTTGAAAGAACAAAGCCCCATGTAAACGTGGGAACAATTGGTCACGTTGATCACGGTAAGACGACGCTAACAGCGGCGATGACGATGGTCTGTGCTGAAGAGCGTGGTAGTGAGGTCAGGCTGTTTGATCAGATTGATAACGCACCGGAAGAGCGCGAGCGCGGTATTACGATTGCCACGGCACACGTAGAGTACGAGTCAGATAACCGTCACTACGCGCACGTGGACTGTCCGGGCCATGCTGACTACGTGAAGAACATGATCACGGGTGCGGCGCAGATGGATGGAGCGATCCTGGTGGTAGGCGCCGATGACGGCCCGATGCCCCAGACCCGCGAGCACATCCTGCTGGCACGCCAGGTGGGTGTACCGTACATCCTGGTGTACATGAACAAGGCCGACCTGGTAGACGATGAAGAGCTGCTGGAGCTGGTAGAGATGGAAGTACGTGAGCTGTTGAGTGCTTACGATTTCCCGGGTGATGACACCCCGATCATTACCGGTTCAGCATTGAAGGCGATGCAGGGCGAAGATTCCGAGTATGGCAAGGAATCGATTCGCAAGCTGATCACGGCGATGGATGAATACATTCCTCAGCCGGAGCGTGACACGGACAAGCCGTTTTTGATGCCGATCGAGGACGTATTCTCGATTTCAGGTCGTGGCACGGTGGTAACCGGTCGTATAGAGCGCGGCATCATCAAGGTGGGTGAAGAAGTCGAGATCGTTGGTATCAAGGACACCGAGAAGACCGTATGCACGGGTGTTGAGATGTTCCGCAAGTTGCTGGATGAAGGCCGTGCGGGCGACAACGTTGGTGTGCTGTTGCGTGGTATCAAGCGTGACGAGGTTGAGCGAGGTCAGGTACTGGCGCATGTTGGGACGATCAACCCGCATACGAAGTTCGAGGCAGAGGTATATATCCTGTCGAAGGACGAAGGTGGGCGTCATACGCCATTCTTCAAGGGCTACCGTCCGCAGTTTTACTTCCGTACGACGGATGTGACGGGTGCGGTTGAGATGCCTGAAGGTGTGGAGATGGTGATGCCAGGGGACAACATCCAGATGAAGGTGGAATTGATTGCACCGATTGCGATGGAAGAAGGTTTGCGGTTTGCGATCCGTGAGGGTGGCCGGACCGTGGGCGCTGGTGTTGTTGCCAAGATCTTTGAATAAGACGAGTAGAGCGAGCAATAGAAATGGCTGATCAGAGAATCCGTATCCGGTTGAAAGCATTCGATCATCGTTTGATCGACCGCTCAGCCAGTGAAATCGTGGAAACCGCGAAGCGGACCGGCGCCCAGGTGCGTGGTCCAATTCCGCTGCCCACGCGTATCGAGCGCTACACCGTGTTGACTTCGCCGCATGTAAACAAGGATGCGCGCGACCAATACGAAACTCGGACCCACAAGCGCCTGATGGACATCGTGGACCCCAACGACAAGACCGTGGATGCGCTGATGAAGCTGGATTTGGCAGCCGGCGTCGACGTACAGATCAAACTGTACTGATCGGTTGGAAGTAAACAGGACGATAGGCAGAACAATGACGATTGGATTGATAGGCCGCAAACGCGGTATGACCCGAATTTTTACCGAGCAGGGTGACAGTATCCCTGTGACGGTAATCGAGGTCAGTCCAAACCGCGTCACACAGGTGAAAACCGTGGAGACGGATGGATACAACGCCTTGCAGGTAACACTGGGCACGAAACGCAGCAGCCTCGTGAGCAAGCCAAAAGCCGGACATTTCAGCAAAGCTGAAGTTGAAGCCGGTGAGGGCCTGTGGGAACTGCGTTTGAGTGATGACGAGGCCACCGATCTCGAGGCTGGTGCTGAACTCAATGTCGGGCAGTTCGAGGTGGGACAGCATGTTGATGTGACCGGCACCAGTAAGGGTAAAGGTTTTGCAGGTGCTGTAAAGCGGCACAACTTCAGTATGCAGGATGCCACGCACGGTAACTCGCTTGCGCATCGTGCGCCGGGTTCGATTGGCCAGTGCCAGACACCGGGTCGTGTATTCAAAGGCAAGAAAATGGCCGGTCATATGGGTGATGCCCGTGTTACCACTCAGAACCTTGAAGTGGTTCAGATCGATACCGAGCGTAACCTGTTGTTGATCAAGGGTGCCGTTGCCGGCGCCGCTGGTGGCCAGGTTTCTGTTCGCCCAGCCGTGAAGATGCACTGAGGAGAATGATGATGGAACTCGCAGTTGCAGGTGGCAAAGCCATCAAGGTTTCAGACGCTACTTTCGGGCGTGACTTTTCCGAGCCCCTGGTGCACCAGGTCGTAACCGCCTACCTGGCGGGTGCGCGTACCGGCACCAAGGCTCAGAAAAATCGTTCGGCAGTGCGTGGCGGTGGCGCCAAACCCTGGCGTCAGAAAGGCACCGGGCGTGCCCGTGCCGGTACCTCGCGTAGCCCGATCTGGCGTGGCGGTGGCGTGACTTTTGCTGCCACCCCCCGCGACCACTCGCAAAAGGTCAATCGCAAGATGTACCGCAGTGCGATACAGGCCATTCTTTCCGAGTTGGTTCGCCAGGAACGGCTTATCGTGCTGGATAAATTCGAGATCGATACGCCGAAGACCAGCGACCTGATGGCCAAATTGGCAGCGCTGGACTTCACCGAAGGTCTTGTTATTACTTCGGAGGTGGATGGAAACATGTTCCTGGCATCACGCAATGTACCCAATGTGTACGCGCTGGATGTTGCGAGCCTGGATCCGGTCAGCCTGGTGGCGGCCGATAAAGTGGTCGTGACCGTTGACGCGGTCAAGAAGATCGAGGAGTGGCTGGGATGAGCAACGAACGTTTGTACAAGGTGTTGTTGTCCCCGCGTATGACTGAAAAGTCAACGCGTGTGGGTGAAGGTAGTAATCAGTACGTTTTCAAGGTGACTACTGACTCCAATAAGAAAGAGATCAAGGACGCTGTTGAAAAGCTGTTCGAGGTCAATGTTGAGTCGGTTCGCATTGTTAATGTCAAGGGCAAGGGTAAGACTTTCAAGCTCCGTGCCGGCAAGCGTAACGATTGGAAAAAAGCATACGTACGCGTCCAGGAAGGTCAGGTTATCGACTTCCTGGGCGGAGAATCAGTTTAAGGATATTTGGTTATGGCAATTGTTAAGGCAAAACCAACTTCACCAGGACGCCGTGGCGTTGTGCAGGTCAAACATGACCACTTGCACAAGGGAGCTCCCCATGCCGCGCTGCTGGAAAAGAAATCACGCACGGGTGGTCGTAATAACACCGGTCGCATAACGACACGTCATCGTGGCGGTGGGCATAAAAAGCACTACCGCATGATCGACTTCAAGCGCGACAAGGACGGTATCAACGGCCGCGTCGAGCGAATCGAGCACGATCCGAACCGTACCGCGCATATCGCGCTGGTGCTGTATGCGGATGGTGAGCGTCGTTACATTATCGCGCCCAAGGGGCTGCGTTCCGGTGATGCGGTCAAGAGCGGTCGCGATGCGGCCATCAAGCCCGGTAACTGCCTGCCGTTGCGCAACATCCCCGTGGGCACCGTGGTGCACTGCGTGGAAATGAAACCCGGCAAGGGTGCACAACTGGCCAGGAGCGCCGGTGCAGCCGTGCAGCTTGTGGCGCGCGAAGGTCAGTACGCAACCCTGAGGCTGCGTTCCGGCGAGATGCGCAAGATTCCGACCCGTTGCCGTGCAACGATCGGTGAGGTCTCGAATTCTGAGCACAACCTGGAGAAGCTGGGCAAGGCCGGCGCCAAACGCTGGCGTGGTGTTCGCCCGACCGTTCGTGGTGTTGCCATGAACCCGGTTGACCACCCGCACGGTGGTGGTGAGGGCCGTACCTCGGGTGGCCGTCATCCGGTAACCCCGTGGGGTGTTCCCACCAAGGGTTACAAGACTCGCAGTAACAAACGTACGGACAAGTACATCATCCGTCGGTCAGGAAAATAACGGGTAGCGAACATGGCAAGATCAATTAAGAAAGGTCCTTTCATTGACCACCACCTGGCAAAGAAAGTGGCGGATTCAGTTGAAACCAACAACAAGCGTCCGATCAAGACATGGTCACGACGTTCGATGATTATGCCGGAAATGGTCGGTTTGACCATTGCCGTTCACAACGGCCGGCAGCACGTGCCGATCCTGATCAGTGATCAGATGATCGGGCATAAACTCGGTGAATTTGCACAGACCCGGACCTTCAGAGGGCACTCCGGCGATCGCAAGACCAAGTAGGTGTAGCTATGAATGCAACAGCAAAATTAAGTGGCGCAAGAATTTCAGCGCAAAAGGTACGCCTCGTCGCAGACCAGGTGCGCGGCATGCCGGTTGAGAAAGCCGAGCAGCTGCTGACTTTCAGCACCAAGAAAGCTGCGCACATCGTCAAAAAAGTACTGCTTTCCGCGATCGCCAATGCGGAGCACAACGACGGCGCGGACATCGATGAGCTGAGTGTCTCCAGCATCATGGTTGACGAGGGCCCGACGATGAAGCGGGGCAGGGCGCGCGCCAAGGGGCGCGGTACACGGATTTTGAAGCGGACCAGTCACATTACGGTGACTGTGGCCGATAACAAATAGACCAGGACAAATATTATGGGTCAAAAGGTACATCCAATCGGCATCCGCCTGGGTATTTCCAAAGACTGGAATTCAACCTGGTACGCCGAAAGAGGCGAATACGCTGAGATGTTGAATACGGATATTGCGGTCAGGGAATACCTGCGCAAGCGTCTGGCACAGGCAGCGGTCAGCCGTATACAGATCGAGCGGCCGGCAAAAACGGCCCGCATTACGATTCACACGGCACGTCCGGGTATCGTGATCGGCAAGAAGGGTGAGGATATCGAGCGCCTGCGCCGTGAAGTAACTGCCCGCATGGGGGTCCCGACACACATTTCTGTGGCGGAGATTCGCAAGCCGGAGCTGGATGCGCAGCTGGTTGCCGAGGGCATCGCCCAGCAGCTGGAGCGCCGTATCATGTTCCGCCGTGCCATGAAGCGCGCGGTTGGCAACTCGATGCGTCTTGGCGCCCTGGGTATCAAGGTGAAGATTTCGGGCCGTTTGAATGGTGCGGATATCGCCCGTAGCGAATGGTACCGCGAAGGCCAGGTGCCTTTGCATACCCTGCGCGCCGACGTGGATTACGGTGTTGTCGAGGCCGGAACGACCTACGGCATCCTCGGTGTCAAGGTATGGATCTACAAGGGTGAAGTTTTCGACCTGTACGCTGCCAAGCCTGAACAAACCGGCGGCAAGAAAGGCGTCAACTAGGAGACTGGGCAATGTTACAGCCAAAACGAACAAAATATAGAAAGCAGATGAAAGGGCGTAACCGCGGTATGGCCCAGGTCGGTAACCGTGTCAGCTTTGGTGAGTATGGTCTCAAGGCTACGACCAGCGGGTTTATTACAGCCCGCCAGATCGAAGCCGCGCGACGTGCCATTACCCGTTATGTAAAACGTGGTGGCAAGCTTTGGATCCGTGTATTCCCGGACAAGCCGATTACCAAGAAACCGGTAGAAGTGCGTATGGGTAAGGGCAAGGGCAACGTTGAATACTGGGTCGCCCCGGTACAGCCCGGCCGCGTACTCTATGAAATCCAGGGTGTTTCCGAAGAAGCAGCCCGTGAAGCGTTCCGCCTGGCTGCTGCCAAGCTGGCGGTCAGGACCACCTTTGTTTCCCGGTCGGTGATGTGATGAACGTAAATGAAATGAAAGGCAAGACAGTGGTTGAGTTGAACGACGAGCTTAAGGGCCTGTTGCAGGAGCAATTCAACCTGAGAATGCAAAAAGGAACGGGTCAGATGACCAATGTCAATGAGTTGCGTCGTGTGCGCCGCGATATCGCGCGGATCAAGACCATCATGACTCAGAAATCAAGTGAAGGTAATGCGGCATGACTACTACACAGGAAATCAAACGCACCCAGACCGGTCGGGTGGTCAGCAACAAGATGGACAAGAGCGTAACCGTGTTGCTGGAACGCCAGATCAAGCATCCCTTGTATGGCAAATATATTAAACGCTCCACCAAGGTCAGCGCGCATGACGAGGACAACAGTTGTGGAGAAGGCGACAAGGTCATGATCGCTGAGTGCCGCCCGCTTTCAAAAACGAAGAGCTGGCGGGTAGTCGAGATACTGGAGAAGGCTCAATAGCCTGACCATCGGTTAAAACCGGAGAACACGAATATGATTCAGATGCAGTCCATGCTGACAGCCGCAGACAACAGCGGTGCACGCCGGGTGATGTGTATCAAGGTGCTGGGTGGCTCCAAGCGGCGCTATGCGCGCATTGGTGACATCATCAAGGTGACCGTCAAGGACGCTATCCCGCGCGGTAAGGTCAAGAAAGGCGAGATTTATGACGCCGTCGTTGTTCGCACCAGGAGTGGTGTGCGCCGTAACGATGGTTCCCTGATCCGGTTCGATGGCAATGCCGCGGTATTGCTGAGCCCGAAATTGGAACCGATCGGCACCCGTATTTTTGGCCCCGTAACGCGTGAACTGCGTACAGAGCGGTTTATGAAGATTGTCTCGCTGGCACCCGAAGTGCTCTAGGCGGGAGGAGTAACAGATGAAACGCATACATAAAGGCGATGAGGTCATCGTCATAACAGGTCGCAGCAAGGGGATGCGGGGTCACGTACTCCAGATTCTCGATGAAAAGCGCTTGCTGGTGGAAAACGTAAATATGGTCAAGCGCCACACGAAACCTGATCCGGGCCGTAACAAGCCGGGCGGTATCGTAGAGAAGGAAGGCCCGATTCATGTTTCCAACGTGGCTTTGTACAACCCGGCTACCGGTAAAGCAGACCGCGTCGGTTTCAAATCCCTGGAAGATGGCAGCAAGGTGCGCATTTTCCGGTCAAACGGTGAAGCCGTAGATATCTAGAGATCTTAAGATGGCCAGATTACAAACACATTACAAAGAAAAACTCGTTCCCCAGCTGATGGAAGCACTCGAGCTGAAGAACATTATGGAAGTGCCGAAAATCACCAAGGTTACGCTGAATATGGGCGTAGGCGAGGCGGTGACCGACAAGAAGGTCATGGCTGCCGCAACCGGTGACATGGAAGTGATTTCCGGTCAGAAGCCGATTGTCATCAACGCCCGCAAATCCGTGGCCACCTTCAAGATCCGTGACGGTTGGCCGGTCGGTTGCAAGGTGACGCTGCGGCGCGAGCGCATGTATGAATTCCTGGACCGGTTGGTGAATGTCTCGATTCCGCGTATCCGGGACTTTCGCGGGCTGAACCCCAAGTCATTTGACGGTCGCGGCAACTACAGCTTCGGTGTTACCGAGCAGATCATGTTTCCCGAGATCGATTTTGACAAGATTGACGCGATTCGCGGTATGGATATCACCATTACCACGACCGCGAGAAATGACAAGGAAGGTCTGGCGCTGTTAAAGGCGTTCGACTTCCCCTTCAAGAACAGATAAGCAAGGATCTGAGCAGATGGCAAAAGTATCCATGATCAATCGCGAGAAGCGGCGCACCAAGCTGGTTGCCAAGTATGCCAACAAGCGTGCCGAACTCAAGGCGATCATTGCGGACCCGGAAGTCGGGTTTGAAGAGAAACAGCAGGCAATGTTTTCGTTGCAGAAATTGCCACGGGATTCCAGCCCGGTCAGGCAGCGGAACCGTTGTGTAGTTACCGGGCGTCCACGTGGTTTTTACCGCAAGTTCGGCCTGTCCCGTAACAAGCTGCGTGAAGCAACCATGCGTGGTGATGTGCCAGGGCTGAGAAAGGCCAGCTGGTAAGAATAACGAGCTGGTTTCCGACCCGGCGCTATTGAGAAACAAGGTATTTAATCATGAGTATGAGTGATCCGATTGCCGACATGCTGACACGCATCAGGAATGCACAGTCAACCAACAAGGTGACAGTGAGCATGCCAAATTCGAAGGTCAAAGTAGGCATTGCCGCGGTATTGAAAGACGAAGGTTACATCAATGACTTTCGCGTGAATGAGAACGACGGCAAGCCAGAACTTGAAGTTACGCTGAAGTACTTTGAAGGCCGTGGTGTCATTGACAGCCTGAAACGCGCCAGCCGTCCAAGCCTGCGTATCTATCGCGGCAAGGATGAGTTGCCGCGCGTCATGGACGGTCTGGGCATTGCCATCATCAGTACTTCCAACGGTTACATGACCGACGCGGCAGCGCGCGCTGCCGGTTACGGCGGCGAAGTCGTCTGTTACGTGGTTTAAGGAGTCCGGTATGTCACGCGTAGCCAATAATCCAATAAAACTGCCCGCGGGCGTTGATATCAAAGTCAGCGGTTCGCAGTTGAACGTCAAGGGGCCCAAGGGCAACCTTGACCTGGTTTTGCACAAGAGCGTCAGCCTGGCGGAAACCGATAACGATGGTGAATACCTCGTAACGCCGGAAGATGACAAGGCCCTTGCGATGGCCGGTACCTTCAGGGCGCTGGTCAACAATATGGTCGTAGGTGTCTCAGAGGGCTTCGAGAAGAAGTTGCAACTGGTTGGCGTGGGTTTCCGTGCGCAACTCCAGGGCAGCAAGTTGAACCTTGCATTGGGCTTCTCTCACCCGGTTGAGTTCGCCCCACCTGAAGGCATCACGCTGGCAACGCCCTCGCAGACCGAGATCGTGGTCAGCGGGTGTGACAAGCAGCAGGTCGGCCAGGTTGCCGCAGAAATACGTGCGTACCGTCCGCCCGAGCCTTACAAGGGTAAAGGCGTGCGTTATTCAGATGAGCGTGTAGTCAGGAAGGAAGCCAAGAAGGCCTAAGTCCGGCCGGCTTGCTTAAGAGGAACGAGTAATGGAAAAGAAAATAGCACGACTGCGCAGGGCCAAGAAGACCCGTTCGCACATACGTCGCATGGGTGTACCACGCCTTACGGTGTATCGCAGCGGGCGTCATATCTATGCGCAGGTCATCGCGGCAGAAGGCGGCAACGTGATTGCCGCAGCCTCCACCGTGCAAAAAGAAGTGCGCGAAGGCTTGAAAAGCACCAGTAACAAGGATGCTGCAAAAGCCGTGGGTAAGGCAGTGGCCGAGCGTGCGGTAGCTGCAGGCATATCGGACGTGGCATTTGACCGTTCCGGTTACCAATATCACGGCCGGATTGCAGAATTGGCCGACGCTGCGCGTGAAAGCGGGCTTAAATTTTAAGTTGCCCTACTGAAGAATCAGGAAACAGGTATAAAAATGTCGAGAATGGACAGAGAAAACACTGACGGGATGCTGGAAAAACTAGTAGCCGTCAATCGTGTTGCCAAGGTTGTCAAGGGCGGACGTGTGTTCGGCTTTACAGCGCTGAGTGTCGTTGGTGATGGAAATGGCAAGGTCGGATTTGGTTATGGAAAAGCCAAGGAAGTCCCGATCGCGATCCAGAAATCCATGGAAAAAGCACGTCGTGAAATGATCACGGTATCGCTCAAGGATGGCACATTGTGGCACCCGGTAAAGGCCAGCCACAGTGGTTCCAGGATCTATATGCAGCCCGCATCGGAAGGTACTGGCGTCATCGCCGGTGGCGCCATGCGCGCGGTGCTGGAAACGGTTGGTGTTAGCAACGTACTGGCAAAGAGTGTCGGCTCCAACACACCAATTAACCTGGTCCGGGCAACGATCAAGGGTCTGCAGGCCATGCACAACCCGGAATCGATCGCTGCAAAACGCGGCAAGAGCGTTGACGAGATCATGGCGAACCACAGCTGAGCAAAACAATGGCTAAGAAACAACAGATAAACGTGACGCTGGTCCGTTCTCCGATCGGAGCCCAGCCAAAACACAGGGAATGCGTACGTGGCCTCGGCCTGAAGCGCATGCACCAGACCGTAACCCTGGAGGATACGCCTTCAATCCGCGGCATGGTTAACAAGATTTATTACATGGTACGAGTGGAAGAGGCATAAACCGCTTCTGCGAGCCTGTTTGAAAGGAAAGTACAGACATGAAACTGAACACGATCAGCCCGGCTGAGGGCAGCAAGAAAAACCGTAAGCGCGTGGGCCGTGGCATCGGCTCCACTGACGGCAAGACTGCCGGCCGTGGACACAAAGGCCAGAAATCCCGTTCCGGTGGTTACCACAAGGTCGGTTTTGAGGGTGGCCAGATGCCCCTGCAGCGCCGCCTGCCGAAGCGTGGTTTTGCCTCGACAACTGCACGTTACAACGCAGAGGTTCGCCTGTACCACATTGCGGCCATGGATGCTGACGTGATCGACATGGAAACACTGAAAAAGGCGGGTATCGTCAAGCACGATGCGCGCAAGGTGAAAGTCATCAACACCGGTGAAATCGGCCGTGCAGTAACGCTGAAGGGCCTGGTTGTAACCAAGGGTGCACAAGCCGCGATTATCGCTGCGGGTGGAAAGGTCGAATAATGGCAAAAACGCCTTCACAATTAGCAGATACACTGGGTGGACTCGGGCGTTTAACCGAACTGCGTCAGCGTTTGCTGTTCGTTTTGGTAGCGTTGATCATTTATCGCATCGGTACATTCATACCGGTTCCCGGTGTCAATCCGCAGGCCTTGCTGCAGTTCATGAACTCCCAGCAGGGAACCATCATCGATGTGTTCAACCTGTTTACCGGTGGCGCGCTGGAGCGATTCTCGCTGTTTGCACTGGGTGTCATGCCGTACATTTCTGCATCGATCATCATGCAGTTGATGAGTACGACGATTCCAAAGTTGCAACAACTGAAAAAAGAAGGCTCCAGCGGGCGGCAGAAGATCACCCAGTACACGCGTATATTCACGGTAGTACTGGCGGCTTTCCAGGCCGGCAGTGTGGCATTGGCCTTACAGGGCCAGACCTCCATCGTGTTCATGCCGGGTTACGGTTTTGTCTTTACCGCGGTGGTAACACTGACGGCTGGCACCTTGTTCCTGATGTGGCTGGGTGAGCAGATCACCGAGCGTGGTGTCGGTAACGGTATTTCGCTGATCATCTTTGCCGGTATCGTCGCCGGTCTGCCACGCGCCGTTGCGGGCACCCTGGAACTGGTCAACACCGGTCAGCTGAGCATACCCGCAATGCTGTTCATCCTGTTGCTGGTCCTCGGTGTGGTTTACTTTATCGTCAAGGTTGAACGCGGCCAGCGCCGCATCACCGTTAACTATGCCCAGCGTCAGGGCCGGGTCGCTTACCAGAACCAGGCAACGCATTTGCCGTTGAAACTGAACATGTCGGGTGTTATCCCGGCGATCTTCGCATCATCCCTGGTGATTTTCCCGTCCACGCTGGCAACCTGGTTTTCCAGTTCGGACAACCTTGGCTGGTTGACGGATGTCGCGGCTGCGCTGACACCGGGTAATTTGCCTTATACGCTCTTGTATTCAGGCCTGATCGTATTTTTCTGTTTCTTCTACACGGCGTTGGTATTCAACTCCAAGGAAACAGCCGACAACCTGAAGCGGTCCGGTGCGTTTATCCCCGGCATCCGCCCGGGTCGTCACACGGCCGATTACATTGATAGTGTGCTGACCAGGTTAACCATGGTCGGTTCGTTATACCTGGTAGCAGTTTGTCTGTTGCCGGACATCCTCAGGGTTATCTGGGCGGTACCGTTCTATTTTGGTGGCACCTCGGTGCTGATTGTTGTGGTTGTCATCATGGACTTTATTGCCCAGGTGCAGGCGCATTTGATATCGCACAAGTACGACAACCTGATGAAAAAGGCGAACCTGAAGTCCTACGGGCGTTCGGGTGTGGTGCGCCGCTAGGTTGGTTTTTAAGAGCATGGCTGCGGCCATGCATTTGTCGGGGGTTTATGCCGGGCCGGATTGCCGGATCAGTGTAACCACCTTAGTGATGAAGGAGAGCTGCAATGAAGGTGCAAGCTTCAGTTAAAAAGATTTGCCGGAATTGCAAAATTGTTCGACGCAGGGGCATCGTTTTTGTCATCTGTACGGACAAGAAGCATAAGCAAAGACAAGGCTGATCAGTTTGCTTCAGGTGAATTGCAGCTTTTACCGGATTATTCGATTCGATATAATGTACTGTTTTACGTTTAACAGTACCAACAGTAGCAGGAGTACGTAGTATGGCTCGCATCGCGGGAGTCAACATACCAGACCAGAAGCACGCTTGGGTTGCTTTGACCACCATTTATGGGGTCGGACGGACACGGGCCTTGGAAATTTGTGAGGCGGCGAAAGTAACACCGAGCACAAAAATCAGGGACCTGACCGAACATGAAGTCGAGGCTATTCGCGGCGAAGTTGCAAAACTTTCCGTCGAAGGTGATTTGCGCCGTGAGGTTGCAATGAATCTCAAGCGTCTTATGGATCTCGGTTGTTACCGAGGCCTTCGCCATCGCCGTGGTTTGCCGGTGCGTGGCCAACGTACCAAGACGAATGCCCGTACCCGTAAGGGTCCGCGTCGTCCGATCAAGCGCTAAGACAGGTAAATTAACATGGCGAAGCAAAAAGCGAAGACAAAGAAGAAGGTCAAAAAGGTCGTGGTCGATGGGATCGCCCACGTACACGCTTCTTTTAACAATACGATCATTACGCTCAGCGACAGGCAGGGTAATGTTCTTTCATGGGCCACTTCCGGCGGTGCCGGCTTCCGTGGTTCACGCAAGAGCACGCCATTTGCTGCCCAGGTTGCCGCAGAAGCTGCCGGCCGGACCGCACTGGACTTTGGTTTGAAAAACCTCGAAGTCCGTGTCAAGGGTCCGGGACCAGGTCGTGAATCTTCTGTCCGTGCACTTAACGCGCTGGGTTACAAGATTACCAACATCATCGACGTGACGCCGATCCCGCATAACGGGTGTCGTCCACCCAAGAAACGTCGCGTTTAGGAGTTTTAGAAATGGCAAGATATACAGGACCTACCTGCAAACTCTCGCGCCGTGAAGGTGTGGATCTGGGACTGAAGAGCCCTGCGCGTGGATTGGAATCCAAGTGCAAGCTGGGCCAGGTGCCCGGTCAGCACGGTGCGTCGCGCCGTCAGCGTCTGTCAGATTACGCTTTGCAGTTGCGTGAAAAACAGAAAGTCCGCCGTATTTATGGCGTGCTTGAAAAGCAGTTCCGTAATTACTACAAGAAGGCTGCCAGCCAGAAGGGCGCCACGGGTGAAAACCTGCTGCGTTTGCTGGAAAGCCGGCTTGATAATATCGTCTATCGCATGGGCTTTGCAGTAACGCGTGCCCAGGCGCGCCAGATGGTTTCTCATAAACTGATCAGGGTGAACGACAAGGCTGTCAACATCCCGTCATACCAGGCACAACCTGGCGATGTCGTCAGTGTCGCTGAAAAGGCCAAGAACCACCTGCGGGTCAAGGAAGCGATTACGCTGAGCCAGGAAATGGATCTGGCCGCGGTATGGATGGAAGTCAGCAACGAGAAGATGGAAGGTCTGTACAAGGACTATCCGGATCGTGGTGATTTACCGGCAGACATCAACGAGAACCTGATCGTCGAGCTTTATTCCAAGTAACAAACTGGTTTTTGCCCGATGTTTGGCAGAATTGTTTCATCTGATTGATTATTGAGTGAGGTGCATCCCATGATGGATGTGATTGAAAGCATGTTAAGGCCGAGAGCGGTTGGCGTTGATGAGATCAACCCGAACCGTGCGCGCATTGCACTTGAACCACTGGAGCGGGGCTTCGGACACACATTGGGCAACGCATTGCGTCGCGTATTGTTGTCCTCGATTCCCGGCTTTGCGATCGTCGAGGTCGAAATCGACGGCGTGTTGCACGAGTACACTGCGGTCGAAGGTCTGCAGGAAGACATCATTGAAGTTCTGCTGAACCTCAAGGGTGTTGCTTTGCGTATGTTCGAGCGTGAAGAGGCTGTATTGACGCTGAGCAAAGAAGGTGAAGGCCCGATTACTGCTGGCGACATCCAGGTTGACCACACTGTCGAGATCGTCAACCCGGATCACCTGATCTGCACCCTGTCCAAAAACGGCAGCATCAACATGCAGCTGAAAGTGCAGCGTGGCGTCGGTTACCAGGCAGCCAACCAGTTGCTGGTCAACGATGAAGAGACGCGTCCGATTGGCCGTCTGTTGCTGGATGCATCATTCTGCCCCGTGCGCCGTGTTTCGTACGCCGTGGAAACGGCCCGTGTCGAGCAGCGTACCGACCTGGACAAGCTGATCCTCGATGTCGAGACCAATGGCACCATGGATTGCGAGGCTGCAGTCAAGATGGCAGCGAATATCCTGGCTGACCAGCTGGCGGTATTCGTGGACTTCAAGGCCCGCACCGAAATCGTCGAAGAAGAGAAATCACAGGAAATCGACCCTGTGCTGCTGCGCCCGATCGATGACCTGGAACTCACCGTACGTTCTGCCAACTGCCTGAAGGCGGAAAGCATTTTGTATATCGGTGACCTGGTGCAGAGGACCGAAGTAGAACTGCTGAAGACCCCCAACCTTGGTAAGAAGTCACTGACTGAAATCAAGGATGTATTGGCGCAGCACGAACTGTCCCTGGGGACAAAACTTGAAAATTGGCCACCGGCCGCACTGGCAGACAGTTAAGTCCTGTCACGTTGTAAGAATATAGGAACGAGATATGCGTCATCAAAAATCAGGGCGTAAGCTGAATCGCAACAGCAGTCACAGGAAGGCCATGTTCCGTAACATGGCAACTTCCCTGTTCGAGCACGAAATCATCCGCACCACCGTGCCCAAGGCCAAGGAATTGCGCCGTGTGGCTGAGCCGCTCATCACGCTGGCCAAGAGCGACAGCGTGGCCAACCGCCGCCTGGCGTTTGACCGCCTGCGTGACAAGGCTGCGGTCGGCAAGCTGTTCGAAGAACTCGGACCACGGTACGTGGAACGCCCGGGTGGCTACCTGCGGATTCTGAAATGTGGACACCGTTCCGGCGACAAGGCCCCGATGGCTTATGTTGAACTGGTTGACCGTCCACGCGAGGAAGATCAGGCCGCTGAAGATTAAAAAAACTGTTTATTAATAAAAAAGCCCGGTAATGCCGGGCTTTTTTTACGTCCGTGTTTTGTTATTTGTTTTTGCCACTCTTTCGTTTCGACTTTTTCTTTGGCCTGGGTTCAGGCAGCTCTTTTTCCGTGAAGCTTATTAAGCTGCTGATCCAATCCTTGTCTTCAAGCTGTTCCTCAATGAGAAAAGACGGTTTAGCTCCTGGATAAGCCGGCGCCTCAATAACGTTGCCAATAAATGACCTTCCTGCTTTGGTCGGTTTAACGAATAACTGGTTATTGCATATAAGCGCGACCACCTTACCTTCGCAATAAACGGTGTGTCCGCCAAACATTGCTCTGCAGGTAATTGCACCGGCATTTTCCATTTGGTCAATTACGAATTCGATAAAATCTAAATCAGATGCCATTTAATTCCCCCTGCTGCTGGAAAAACATCAATAACTGATCAGCATCTTCAATTCTCGTAGGGCAAGATTATCACTTTATTAACCCTGAACGGTACGAACCTGGCCCCCAAAAACCACTTTCAGATATACTTGGGCCCATGTTTTCCAGGGTTCTCACACTGCTGGTATTAACTGTCCTGCCTGGCCTTGCATTCGCCCAAACTCTTGAACTTGGAGACGTTATTGTCATGCGCGGTACGGTCGAGGACTGCGTGCAGTGGCCCGACCGTTTTGGGTGTCCAAATCGTGGAAGATGAATCACCCGTAATGCCACTGGGAGGAACTCCGTATGCTGGAGTTGCTCGATCAGACTGCCTGATGGTACGGAATAACGCTTTGACCCTTAAAGCAGGCTACCGACCTGGTAGAAAACAAACGCGCCCGTGTAGCCAATGAAGGTCATGTAGGTCCAGGCAAAAATGGGCCAGCGCCAGCTATTGGTTTCCCTGCGGATGGTGGCGAGCGTTGCGACACATTGCAGGCACCAGGCGTAGAAAACCAGCAGGCCGAGCACCATTGGCAAGGTGAAAATGGGCCTGCCATCAGGCCAGGAGGCTGCGCGCAGTTTCTCGGAAAGACTCTGCTCATCAGCATCTGAGCCAACCGCGTAGATGGTGCCCATGACGGCCACCACGACCTCGCGTGCCGGGAAACCGGCTACAACCGCCGAAGATACCCGCCAGTCCCAGCCCAGCGGTTTGAAAACAGGTTCGATCGTCCGGCCGATGCGCCCCAGCCAGCTTTGCTCCATCTGTGCGGCGGACCTGGTGAGTTCAAGGTCTGCCTGGACCGCCTGTTCCGCCTGTCCACCGATCATGGTTTGCGGCGAGGTATCCATGCGCGGGAAGTAGGCCAGGGTCCAGACCAGGATGGCCACGATGAAAATCACCGTTCCCGCCCGTTTCAGGAATATCCTGCCGCGGTCGAACAACTTGATCGTAACCGTCTGTAAATTGGGTATACGGAATTCAGGCAACGCCAGCATAAAGTGTGGTTTGGGTCCCTTTAACGCGGAAGATTTGAGCATCAGTGCCGTGGCCAGGCCACCCAGGATGCCGAGCAGGTAAAGACCAAACAGCACCAGGCCCTGCAGATTCAGCCAGCCGATATTGTCACTGGGCACAAATGCGGCGATCAACAGGGCATAGATCGGCAGCCTGGCGGAACAGGTCATGAACGGTGCGGCGAGAATGGTTGCAATACGGTCACGGTTATCCGGTATCACGCGGGTCGCCATGATAGACGGCACGGCACAGGCAAAACTGGACAACATCGGTATCACCGACTGGCCCGACAGGCCGACCGTGCGCATGACCCGGTCCATCAGGAAGGAAGTCCTGGCCAGGTAACCCGTATCCTCGAGAATGATGATGAAAAGGAAAAGGATCAGGATCTGTGGCAGGAATATGATGACGCTGCCGACACCCGAGATGACCCCGTCTGCGAGAAAGCTGCTCAAGGCACTTTCACCCAGTTGGCTAACCAGCCAGCGCCCCAGTCCGGAACTGGCGCTGTCAATGATGTCCATCATCGGTGTTGCCCAGCTGAACACCGCTTGGAACACCAACAACAATACGGCGAAAAACAACACCGTGGCCGGCCACGGCCGGTATGTCCAGCGCACCAGCCGGGCGCCCAGTTTTGCATACAAGGGCGTATGATCCTGGATGTTTTCCAGCACCTGCTTGACCCAATGGTAACGGTGCCGGGCTTCGACCGCCGGTGGCGGCTCTTCACCAAACAGCCGTGACCGCAGGTCAGTCACAGCCTGATGATTCAGTTCCCTGCTCAGTTTGCCGGTAAACCCCGGATGAGTTTGCAGCAAGGCCTGGATAACATCGATACGCTGCCAGTCCGGGCCAAGTTGTTGAGACAACAGTTGGGCCGTCTCACTCAATTCAGGCCATGAAGCGGGGATCGGTGGTACCTGGACTTCAGTGATGTGCTCCAGGCCGGCTTTTAATTCGTCGATACCGTGGCCGCTGATGCTGCTGACGGGGTAAACAGGTACGCCGCCGAGTGCCTTGCTCAGTTCCGCAGTGTCGATACTGATACCGTTGGCTGTGGCCGCGTCGATCATCGTCAACGCCACGATCATCGGTAACTGCAGTTCCAACAACTGCTCCGTCAGGTAAAGCCCCTGGTAAATATGGGTGGCATCCATGACGACCAGCAAACCCTCGGGGCGCTGGGTTTCGGCAACACGCCCGAGTGTGACGTCAACGGCAATACGTTCGTCGGTCGAGGTACCGTCCAGGCTGTAAATACCGGGCAGGTCGATCAGGTTCAGCGCACGGCTACCAAGCTCCACCGTGCCCTGGTGTTTCTCAACGGTTACACCGGGAAAATTGGCGGTTGTCTGGCGCAGGCCGGTCAGGCGATTGAACAGGGTGCTTTTGCCGGTATTGGGATTGCCGATTAATGCAATCGAAGCCCGCGCCTTGTGACGGATTCCGATGCCGGTTATTGGTATCTTGACTTCGGTGCTTTCAATCACGGGTGGTCTCAAACATCACGTTGAAGCAGCACCATCAATCCGGGTGACCTTGAAACACCGCGCCTGCTCCCTGCGCAAGGATATCGAACTGCCAAAAAAGCCGATTTCCAACGGATCACCACCGATGGCGACATTTTTCATGTGTACGGTAATATCCTCGACCATACCGAGGATCATCAGGCGGATAACGCCCGGATCCCTCGTGTCAATTTCGTCCAGTTTGGCCGATTCGCCGGGCGCAAGGTCTGCAAGTGTCATGTGTATCCCTGTTCTAAATGAGAGCCATTCTCATTAAAACAGTATTGTAATGCATCTTGGTGGGGCAGTTACATAACCTAGATCAATTAAATACGAATCATTTCCATTACAAACAGGTTCTGACTCGACATGTTTCGGCGGGAATTGAAAACGATGGCCACATGTTGCCAGGCGAGTGCCCTGACTTTTTCAGAGCACGCCGTGGACCCATCCCTGGGGGCTCTCGGCTCGGGCGTCCTGCTTCGCTCTACCGGGTCCGTCCCTGGACCCGTTCTGAAACATCCCTGTTTCACAAGGCCCTGAAAAAGCAAGGCACTCCCCTGGCTAAAAATTAGTTAACTGATCGTTTATTACATCAGGTTTGGAACGCTGTTCAAAATGTAGAAGGTAAAGCTGGGGTGGGGTGTTCCTTACCGGGACCGTGAGCGACAGGAGTCGCGACCGAGCCTCCAGGGAAGGATTCACGGCGTGTCCCGGTAAGGAACAGCCCGCGCCAGCTCCACATGGATCAATAGAGAAATTAGTGGACCTGTTGTATTGGCTTTACTGGCAAATTGGAGAATAATTAGAAGTACGCGAACCGATATTCATTTCACAGGATATCTCCTGGTTGCAGCGGGGAGGGTGGGAGCGAACGTTCTGTATCGATTGCAGATCGTTGTACTCACACCACAACGCCTGCAATCCAAACCGGGAGATGCGCCAATGCTTACAGTCACAGGCAAAAACCTTTCCATCGAAGCTATCGAAGCCGTTGCCAGGCGGGGTGAAAAAATTACCCTGCACGATGATGCGGTCGCGCGGATCAACCATTGTCGCGGGTTCATCGAAGATCGCATAGAAGATCACGAGATTATGTACGGGGTCAACACGGGTATCGGGGAGTTTTCCGAGGTCGTGCTGGATGACGAGCAGGTCGAACAGTTTCAACGCTACCTGGTTTATAACCATGCCGCAGGCATTGGGGACCCTGCACCCATCGAACACGTGCGGGCCGCCATGTTGTTGCGAACCAATGTGCATGCCAATGGCCACTCGGGTGTGCGCATCGAGATTACCCGGACACTGGTAGATATGCTAAACAGGGGTGTTACGCCAGTAGTGTGCGAAAAGGGTTCGGTAGGCGCCTGTGGTGACCTTGCGCCAATGAGCCAGATCGCCTTGCTGATGATGGGTGAAGGGGAAGCCTTTTTCGAAGGCCAGCGCTTGCCGGGGCGCGAGGCGCTGGACAAGGCTGGAATCCCGGTGCCCGGTCTCAAGGCCAGGGATGGTTTGGCCTTGATCAACGGGTCCAACCTGATCAATGGCATCGGTGCGTTGATCGTGTATGACGTTGAGCGCTGGCTGAAGCAGGCAGAAATTGGCTGTGCGATGTCCCTGGAGGCTTTGCGCGCCAATATGAAGCCCTACGATAGCAGGATCCATGAATTGCGTGGTTTTGCCGGTGCGGTCACCTGTGCGGCGAACCTGCGCCAGGTTATCGCCGGCTCGGACCTGGTTACGGGCAAGCAGAAGGTCAAGGTACAGGACGCCTATTCCATGCGTTCTTCCCCGCAGGTCATTGGTGCAGCGCGCGACCAGTTGCGCTGGACCCGTAGCCAGATCGAAACCGAGGCCAACGGGGTTGGGGATAACCCGATTTTCCTGCCCGAGGACCAGGTCGTTTTGACCGGCGCCAATTTCCAGGGCACACCGGTCAGCATGCCCCTGGACACCCTGGGCGCGGCCGTAACCATGGTCAGCGTGTTATCCGAGCGTCGCTTGAACAGGCTGACCAACCCGGCGCTCAGCGCAGGCCTGCCACCGTTCCTGACCAGGGGCGCTGGTATGTATTCCGGCATGATGCTAAGCCAGTACACGGCCGATATGCAGATCGTCGAGCAACGCATCCTGTCCACACCGGCGTTTATCCAGTCCATCCCGGCAGCGGCCGACCAGGAGGATTTCGTGTCCATGGGCATGAATTCGGCGCTGAAGACCCGGCAGATCTGCGACCTGGCGAATGGCGTGCTGGGTATCGAGATGATGGCCGCTGCACAGGCCCTGGATCTCAGGGATTACACACCCGGTAAAGGTACCCTGGCAGCGAAGGCAGCCATTCGAAAGCGTGTTGAATACCTCGATGTTGACCGCCCACTGTACCCCGACCACAACGCCATGAAGGAATGTGTCAAGAACCTTGAGGTGCTTGATGCCGTGGAAGCGCAGGTTGGTGAATTACAAACTTACTGATGAACTGTATTGGCTGGGGCGGGTATGCATTCCCGGGACACGCCGTGAACCCGTCCCTGGGGGCTCGGTCGCGACTCCTGTCGCTCACGGTCCCGGTAACGAATACGCCGCCCCAGCTTGATACGCTCAGCGATAGGCCTGAGAACAATCGCAATCGAGCTTTTCTCTGTGCCCGGTGAACCACTGGGCGATAGATATTTTCGCGACCTAAAGGTTGCTCCCACAATTCCCGTTAGGATGCGAGGCAACCGGTCTGGCGCACCCACTCCCCGTTCTTGATCACACCGATGCAGGCATTGCCACGGAAATGGTACAGCCAGTGGTTCAGCGAAGGCGCGTCCATGATCGCGATGTCAGCGGCGTAACCCGGTAACAGGGAGCCGATGTCTTGTTCACGGCCGACAGCACGGGCGGCTATGGTGGTGGTGCCCATCAGCACTTCCTGGGGTGTCATCTGCTGGTTGATACAGGCCAGCGTCATGGCCAGTGGCAGGTGATAGCTGGGTGCTGAACCCGGGTTGAAATCGGTTGCCACGGCCACGCGTACACCGGCTTCGAGCATCGCTCTGGCCGGCAGGTAACGCTCCTTCAGGTATAAGGACGCCAGTGGCAGGCTGACGGCCACTGTACCGGCATCAGCCAGCGACTGGATGCCCTCTTCATCGATATATTCGAGGTGCTCTGCCGAAACAGCGCCTAAACGGGCTGCAAGGCGGGCGCCACCGCCATTGCTCAGCTGGTCCGCGTGAACTTTCAGTCTCAGCCCGGCTTTGCTGGCTGAGCGGAGGATTTTTTCCGCCTCGGCAATGGTGAATGCGCCTTCTTCAATGAAGATGTCACAAAAGTGCGCCAGTTGCTCACCAGCCACAGCCGGGATCAATTCATCGCACAGCAGCTGCACATAGTCTTCGCGCCGGTCCCGGTATTCATCCGGCACCATGTGGGCGCCGAGAAAGGTGGGTACCAGGTCAACCGCCTGCAGTTGATCGAGTTGGGCATAGATGAGTAGCTGTTTCAGTTCTGTCTGCTTTTCAAGGCCGTAGCCTGACTTGCACTCCATGGTCGTGACACCGAGGTCCAGGATACCTTCCAGGGCGCCCAGTGTTTTTTCAATCAGGCTCTCGACCGAGTCCGCACGGGTCGCGGCCACCGTGCTGCGGATACCGCCACCGGCCGCCGCAATTTCCTGGTAGCTGCGGCCCTGCAACCGCATTTCGAATTCATCACCACGCCAGCCGCCAAAACAGAGGTGGGTGTGACAATCCACCAGGCCCGGGATAACAAGACGTTGCTGGCAATCCACGGATTCCTGCCCGGCAAAGTGCGCGGGTAATTGTTGCTCGGGCCCCGCCCACGTTATTTCCCCGTCCTTGAACACCAATGCCGCATCGTTGATCAGCCCGGCGTCCTGTTGTACCGCTTCCGGTGAGCAGGTAGCGAGCTGGCCGATGTTGCGTAATAGGGTCATCAGGATCTCGTCCTAGCCCAGGGGCCCCAGCTCAGCTTCGACAACGCCCAGCAATTCACCGTTGTCCAGCAGCTCGGTACAGGTCTCGATATCATTCCCGACCTCGTAATCCTGCACGGCGTGCTCGACATGGCTGCGCAGGGCCCTGTGCGCTATGGCTACCCCACGGCCTGGTGACAATTCACCGCGGAAGTCCAGCGCCTGCGCCGATGTCAGTAACTCGACCGCCAACACGCATTCGACGTTGCGTAACACCCTTAACAGTTTGAAGGCGCTGACGGAACCCATGCTGACGTGGTCCTCCTGGCCCAGGCTGGTCGGAATCGAGTCAACGCTGGCCGGGTGGCACAGACCCTTGTTCTCGGAGACCAGGGCGGCGGCCGTGTACTGCGGGATCATGAAGCCGGAATTGACACCGGTATCCTGCATCAGCAGCTTGGGCAGACCGTCGTGGCCTTCGAGCAACAAATAGGTGCGCCGCTCGGATATGCTGGCCAGTTCTGCCAGCGCGATGGCGGTAAAATCCATCGCCAGCGCCAACGGCTGGCCGTGAAAGTTTCCACCGGAAAGGATGTCACCCTGCTCAAACACCAGGGGGTTGTCTGTGACCGAGTTCAGTTCGATCTCAATACACCCGCGGGCATAGTCCAGGGCGTCCCTGCTGGCCCCGTGCACCTGTGGCACACAGCGCAGGCTGTAGGGGTCCTGCACCTTGCCGCAGTCGCGGTGGGAGGCCAGTATTTCGCTGCCTTCCAGAAGTTTCCTGATATTGGCGGCAACCACCCCTTGCCCATGGTGGGGCCTGATTGCGTGAATTCTCTGGTCGAACGGCGCTGAACTGCCTTGCAGGGCCTCGAGGCTCATGGCGGCCAGCAAGTCGGCCTCGCGCTGCAGCATCAGCGTGCGTTCGAGCACATAGGCGCCGTAGGCCGCCATCATCTGTGTACCATTAATAAGGGCCAGGCCGTCTTTGGCCTGCAGGTTGACGGGTTCGATTCCCCTGGCGCCCAGCATGTCTGCCGCCGATACTCTGTTCCTGCGGGGCTCATCCCATACGTCGCCCCGCCCGATCAGCGGCAGGCACATATGCGCCAGCGGGGCCAGGTCACCCGACGCGCCAACACTGCCCCGGCTGGGCACCCATGGCAGGACGTCTGACTGTTCGAGTTTCAGCAACTGCCGGAAGGTGCCCTGTGACACACCTGAATAACCCAGGCTCAGCGAGTGGATCTTCAGCTGCAGCATCAACCGGGTAATTTCCGGCGGTACCGGATCCCCCACGCCGCAGGCATGGCTCAACAGGATGTTCTGTTGCAGGGTGGCCAGTTCATCGCTTGAGATACGCTTGTTGGCCAGCACACCAAAACCGGTGTTGATCCCGTAGTGCGCTGCGCCGTCGTGCAGCGCGTTTTCAACGACCTTGCGTGATTCAACGACAGCGCCGTGGTTTTCCCGCAGCTGTGCCATGCGGCTGTCCAGGTCGGCATACAGATGCTGCAGACGTATATGCGGCGCGGACATCGGTGTCACTCGCCGTTGATCATCGGCAGGTCAACACCCCGCTCGTTGGCAATATCGATGGCTTCCTGGTAACCAGCATCGGCGTGGCGCATAACGCCTGTGCCGGGGTCAGCGGTTAACACCCTCTCCAGGCGTCTGTCGGCCATCTCAGAGCCATCCGCGACACAGACCATGCCGGCGTGCTGGGAATAACCGATACCCACACCACCACCGTGATGGATGGATACCCAGCTGGCGCCGCAGGCGGTGTTCAGCATGGCATTCAGCAACGGCCAGTCCGCAATGGCGTCGGAACCGTCCAGCATGGCCTCGGTCTCGCGGTTGGGTGAGGCCACTGAACCGGTATCGAGGTGGTCACGGCCGATGACGATCGGGGCCTTGCATTTGCCTTCGCGCACCAGTTCGTTGAATTTCAGCGCCGCCTTGGCGCGTTCACCGTATTCGAGCCAGCAAATCCTGGCCGGCAGTCCCTGGAACTCGATCTGCCGTTGGGCCTTTTCAATCCAGCGCCTGAGCGCAGGTTTGTCCGGGAACAGCTCAAGCAGGGCTGCATCGGTAGCGCGGATATCATCGGGATCGCCGGACAGGGCCGCCCAGCGGAATGGGCCTGCACCACGGCAGAATAATGGGCGAATATAAGCCGGGACAAAGCCAGGAAAATCAAAGGCTTCCTTCATGTCACGGTGGTCCGCGACCTGGCCCCTGAGGTTGTTGCCATAATCAAAGCACACGGCGCCCCGGGATTTCATTTCGAGGATCGCACGAACGTGTACGACCATTGAATCCAGCACCTTGTTGTCGTATGCCTCGGGGTCCGATTCCCGCAGAACTGCAGCTTCTTCCAGTGAATAACCCAGCGGAATATAACCCTCGCGCAAATCGTGGGCCGAAGTCTGGTCGGTGATGATGTCGGGCACGATATTACGGCGTACCAGTTCCGGTAACACATCGGCGATGTTCCCAAGCAGGCCCACGGATACCGGCCCATCGGACTGTTCGAAAATTTCCAGCGCCTCATCGAGGCTCTCGACCATGCGGTCGCAATAGCGAGTCTCGACTCTTCGCTGTATCCGCCACGGATCGACCTCGACCGCCAGGCAGTTGCCTTCGTTCATGGTGCAGGCCAGTGGCTGGGCGCCGCCCATGCCACCGAGACCGGCGGTGACGGTCAGCGTTCCTTTCAGGCTGCCGCCAAAATGCTGGAGCGCGCACTCGGCAAAGGTCTCGTAGGTACCCTGCACGATGCCCTGGGAGCCGATGTAAATCCACGAGCCGGCGGTCATCTGGCCGTACATGGTCAGACCCTTTTTCTCCAACTCCCGGAATACGTCCCAGTTACCCCAGCGTGGCACCAGGTTGGCGTTGGCGATCAACACCCGGGGGGCTTCTTCGTGGGTGCGGAATACACCGACCGGTTTGCCGCTCTGGATCAGCAGGGTCTCATCGTTCTCCAGCCGTTTCAGCGTGCTGATGATCCGCTCCAGCGACTCGCGATTGCGAGCCGCTTTACCGGTGCCGCCGTAAACGATCAGTTCTTCCGGTTTCTCCGCGACATCCGGGTCCAGGTTATTCATCAACATGCGCATGGCGGCTTCCTGGTGCCAGCCCTTGCAGCTAATTTTTGTGCCGATTGGCGCCTTTATAGGTGCATTTTTTGTCTTCATTACTGTACAGTCACTATCCTGAAACGTGTGATCGAATTATAGCAGTGAATTCGGCGTGGACCGCCGCATTCACGGGAATTGAAAGGAACCATGATGCTCAACTGGATTACGCCTAGAATTTGGCATTTTACTGCGTTTTTATGCTGTGCAGTGTTGGTTAGTTTCGCTATGTACAACCAGTACATTGTTTACCTTAGCCCCTGTCCCTTGTGTGTTTTACAAAGGGTTGCATTTATATGGATGGGGGTGGCCGCTCTGTTGGCTTTTATTCACAACCCGGGCGGGACCGGTCAGAGGATTTACGCCTGGTTATTCACGCTGGGCGCAATCTTTGGCGCGATCATCGCCGGCCGTCACGTCTGGTTACAGAATTTGCCGCCGGAACTGGTACCCGAGTGCAGTCCGGGCCTGAATTACATGCTGGAAAACTGGCCGGTGGCCGAGGTTGTCAAGACGGTCCTTTACGGATCGGGTGATTGTGCAGAGGTGCTGTGGACATTTCTGGGTATGAGCATGCCCATGTGGACCTTTGTCTGGTATGTTGGTCTGGCCCTGGCGACGTTGTGGGTGGTTTATCGCCGGCCTGCCAACGGCTGAGACCGAAGACCGAACGGCACAATTTGAATCAAAAAATAAAGGATATTGATATTCCAATGAATAACACAACGTGGCAGCCGGATTCTTGGCAGGCCAAAGAAGCCCGGCAACAACCGGTCTATCCTGACAAGGAAGAATTGCAGACGGCCATGCGCGAACTGTCCGCTCTGCCACCACTGGTGACGTCCTGGGAGATTTTATCCCTCAAGGAGCAAATTGCGCAGGCGCAGGCCGGTGAGCGTTTCTTCCTGCAGGGTGGTGACTGCGCCGAGAGCTTTGCCGAGTGCAATTCGGATGTCATCACCAACCGTCTGAAGGTGTTGCTGCAGATGAGCCTGGCATTGACCCATGGTTTACAGAAACCAGTCATCAGGGTTGGCCGTTTTGCCGGGCAGTACGCCAAACCACGTTCATCGGATGTCGAGACCCGGGACGGCGTGACCTTGCCCAGCTATCGTGGTGACCTGGTGAATTCGGTTGAGTTTACCGCCGAGGCGCGACGGCCCGACCCAAAGCGCTTGATCCACGGGCACGCCAGTTCCTCGATGACGATGAACTTTGTACGCGCCCTGGTCGATGGTGGGTTTGCGGACCTGCATCACCCCGAATACTGGAACCTGAGCTGGGTTCGACACTCACCGCTGGCCGCTGAATTCCAACGCCTGGCGGATAGCCTGGGGCGGGCGGTCAATTTCATGGAAACCGTATCGGGACGCCGCGCGGGTGTACTCAAGAGGGTCGATTTTTATACTTCGCACGAAGGCCTGCACCTGCTTTACGAGCAGGCAGGCACCCGCAGGGTGCCGCGCCAGGAAGGCTGGTTTGACCTGACCACGCATTTCCCGTGGATCGGTATGCGCACGGCGGAAATTAACGGCGCGCATGTCGAGTTTTTCAGGGGCATCCGTAATCCCATCGGGGTCAAGATAGGCCCCGACAGCGACGGAAAACAGGTCCAGCGCTTGCTGGAGGTGCTCAATCCAGAAGGAGAGGCCGGCCGTATCGTGTTGATCCACCGGATGGGGGCTTCCGGTATTGAGAAGAAACTGCCGGAGTTGATCAAGGCAGTGCAGGACACGGGGTCCCCGGTGTTGTGGGTGTGTGATCCCATGCACGGCAATACCGAGACGGTTGGCGCGGGCATCAAGACGCGGCGTTTCCGCAATATCATGCGGGAAATGGAAACGGCGATCGAACTCCACGATCAGCTCGAGTCGCACCTGGGCGGTGTCCACCTGGAGCTGACCGGTGAAAACGTCACCGAGTGCACGGGTGGGGCGAGGAACCTTGGTGAGGCGGACCTGGGCAAAGCCTACAAGTCCATCGTGGACCCGCGTCTCAATTATGAACAGGCCCTGGAAATTGCCATGCTGATTGTCAGCAAGTTTGAAAAGCTGAAATAAAATCTGACCACTACTGCCGTATTTAACGCAGGGACGGGCATTCACTCCCGGGACACGCCGTTATGTTCAGGATGAACGGTACTTCGCGTTAGAGCACAGGGATGTGCGACGCGAAGCCCATCCCTCGGCAACTGCTCCTGCGTCGCCTGAGGGCGCCTACTCTTGGTGCTCTCGACAATTGCTCCTGCATTGTTCTACCTTCGCCCATCATTGGGCTCGTACCTCCTGCGTCCCTGCAGTCGTGGGGGCCCGGTCGCGACTCCCTATCGCTCACGGTCCCGGGTAGGAACACCCGTCCTAGCGCTTGAGTAGGACTAGCTAATCGTTTGTTTCTTGGCCGTGCGGCCAGCTGTCTTGCGTTCGTGTTCTTTCAGATGCAGCTTACGGATACGGATGGTTTCGGGTGTCACTTCCACCAGTTCGTCGTCCTGGATAAATTCCAGGGACTGTTCCAGCGTCATGATCATCGGGGCGGCCAGCAATACGTTGTCGTCCTTGATGACGGTGCGGATGTTGGTCAGTTGCTTGGCCTTGAGTGGGTTGACCGTCAGGTCATTGCCGCGGTTGTGGATGCCAACGATCTGCCCTTCGTAAATATCAACCCCGCCCTCGATAATCATCCGGCCGCGGTCTTGCAGGTTGAACAGGGCGTAGGCCACCGCTTTGCCGGTGCTGTTGGAAATCAACACGCCGCTATTTCGGGTTGCGATGGGGGTCGGGTTGTACGGACCGTATTTCTCAAAGGTGTGGAAAAGCAGGCCGGTGCCGGCGGTCAGAGTGCGGAATTCTGACTGGAAACCGATCAGGCCACGGGCCGGGATCAAGTAGTCCATGCGGATGCGGCCCTTGCCGTCGGGTTTCATGTCCTGCAATACGCCGCGGCGGTCGCCGAGTTTTTCCATCACTGCACCCTGGTAATCCGCCTCCAGGTCCACGACCAGCAGTTCATAGGGTTCCTCGGTCTGTCCATTGTTGGTATGCAGGATAACTTCCGGTCTCGAAATAGCCATCTCGTAGCCTTCGCGCCGCATGGTTTCAATCAGGATGGAAAGATGTAATTCACCACGTCCGGATACACGGAACCTTTCCGCATCGGTGGTCTCTTCGATGCGTAAAGCCACATTATGACTGGCTTCGCGAAACAGCCGTTCACGCAATTGTCTACTGGTCAGGTACTTGCCTTCCCGGCCTGCGAACGGTGAATTGTTGACACGAAAAGTCATGCTGATGGTGGGTTCGTCCACGGTCAGCGGTGGCAGAGCTTCCACGGCATCCCGGGCACACAGCGTATCCGAGATACGCAGGTTTTCCACCCCGGTCACCGCGATGATATCCCCGGCGTTGGCATTTGCGGTTTCAATGCGCTCAAGACCGCGAAAGCCCAATACCTGCAGGATGCGGGCATTGTGCTGCTCGCCGTATCGGTCAATGACGGCTATCTGTTGATTGGGTTTGACACTTCCGCGCTGTACCCGGCCGATGCCGATGACACCGACATAGGTGTTGTAGTCCAGCGTGCTGACACGCATCTGGAACGGGCCGTCCAGGTCTACTTTGGGCGGATGGACTTCATTTACGATGGTTTCAAACAGCGGTGTCATATCACCGGAGCGCACATCGTCTTCCAGACCGGCATAACCCTGCAGGGCCGAGGCGTACACCACGGGGAAGTCGAGTTGCTCTTCACTGGCACCCAGGTTGTCAAACAGCTCGAAGGTCTGGTCCAGCACCCAGTGCGGGCGCGCACCATCACGGTCTACCTTGTTGATGACCACGATGGGCCGGAAACCCATCTCGAAGGCCTTTTGGGTCACAAATCGTGTCTGTGGCATCGGGCCGTCAACGGCATCCACCAACAGCAGCACGGAATCCACCATGCTCAGGATGCGCTCGACCTCGCCACCAAAATCCGCGTGACCCGGGGTATCCACGATATTGATGCGGTACTGTTCTTTACCATCGCTCCAGTTGATCGCGGTATTTTTTGACAGGATGGTGATACCACGTTCTTTTTCCAACTCATTGGAGTCCATTGCCCGGTCAAGCGTGGCCGAATGCTCGCCCATGGTGCCGGACTGCTGCAGCAACTGGTCGACCAGCGTGGTTTTGCCGTGGTCGACATGGGCAATGATGGCAATGTTTCTAAGGGTTTTAATCACGAGGTATTCCATGGCTGTTGAAAGCGGATGAGCGCGCGCAAGGTACACGCTTTACCGTCGTAAAGCAATGTTTTTGCGAAAAAACAGCAGGATATACATGTTGCTACAGCAGCCTGACCGCAGGCCTCCAGTTGGTTTATAATCCTGTTTCGCCCGGCCGGGGTCTGGTCGGCAGTTACAGCAACCTGCAAACCACATCTCAAGGGATGTCTTTATGACCGCGAAAAAGGGTGTTTTGAGCCAGTTCCCCCAGTCCTTCTGGGCTGCCAACACGATGGAGATCTTCGAGCGGATGGGCTGGTACGGCTTTTACGCCGTTTCAACCCTGTACCTGACCGGTTCGGTAGAAGACGGCGGGCTGGGTTTCTCATCCACCGACCGTGGTGTGATCCAGGGCATTGCGACTTTTTTCCTGTACCTGTTCCCTGCTGTATTTGGCGCCCTGGCTGATCGTTACGGTTACAAGAAGATGTTCCTGGCATCGGCAGTTGTCATGGTGCCGGCCTACCTGCTGCTGGCGTTGCCGACGGGATTCTGGCCCTTCCTCGGTGTGTATTTCCTGGTGGCGGTTGGACACGGCATGTTCAAGCCGGTGGTGATCTCGACGGTCGCAAAAGCGACCAACGAGGAAAACGGCTCGGTGGGCTTCGGGATTTTCTACATGATGGTCAACGTCGGCGGTTTTATCGGCCCGATCGTGGCCGGCATTGTACGTGGATGGGACTGGAACCTGGTGTTTTACTGGTCAGCTGGCTGGATCACTATCATGGCCATCGTTTGCATGCTGGTATACCGCGAGCCACCACGCGATACGGAGAAGGAAAGCCACCGCTCTTTGCGCGAGGTTTTCGCCGGCATGGTCGAGGTGATCGGAAACCTGCGCTTCTTCCTGTTGATCTCCGGCATGCTGGTGGTGCTGGTGATGGGCTCCAAGTGGTGGAGTTTCTCGCTGGTGGCCCAGGTGGCAGCCGGCTGGCTGGCCCTGAACCTGGTGCTGGATGCCCTGTTCCGCGCGGCGAAGCCTTCCGCCGAAGGGCAGCGCTGGTACGCACAACCGATGGCCATCGGGGAAGGGCGCTACCTTTTGTTCCTGTTGCTGATGGCTGGTTTCTGGATCTCCTTCAACCAGATTTTCATGACCTTGCCCGAATACATCCGCGATTATGTCGATACCTCGGACATCATCGCCACGTTCACACCGATGGCTACGTGGTTTACTGGTATCGCTACCAGCATGGGTTTTGATACCAGCAACTGGTCACGGGCCGTACTGGAGCACGGCCAGGTCAAACCCGAGCACCTGATTAACCTGAATGCATTCGGCATCATCTGTTTCCAGGTGCTGATATCTTTCCTGATGCGCAAG
Organism: uncultured Gammaproteobacteria bacterium; assembly: GCA_963753105.1. Taxonomy (GTDB): domain Bacteria; phylum Pseudomonadota; class Gammaproteobacteria; order Xanthomonadales; family SZUA-36; genus SZUA-36. The sequence goes on along the minus strand of CAVWBD010000002.1, from coordinate 2,142 downwards.
ACCTCGCCGCTGACCAGCATCATCGCCGGTGTCTGTGTCACCATCGCCAGTTTTGGCCTGTACCTGGTCGGTATGAGCGGCTGGATCGTCGTATCCGCGATACTGGTCTTCTCGGTTGGTGAGATGATGGCCAGCCCACGCTCCAAGGAATATGCGGGGCGAATCGCGCCACCGGAAAAAGTCGGCATGTACATGGGGTATTTCTATTGGTGCGTGGCCCTGGGCCACTTGTTTGGCGGTCTGTTGTCCGGCCAGGCTTACCAGTACTTCGGACCCAACGGTATCGACAAGCCTGGAACCATGTGGATCCTGTTTGCGGCACTGGCGGGAATCACTGCGGTGTCACTGGTGTTTTACAACCGGTGGGCCGTGCCGAAGGGAACTGTAACGGCTCAATCCTGACGAGGTAGCTGTAGAACTTGAGACCAGCTGAATCCACTTAGCCAGGTAAGCGCCTGTCTTTTTTCAAAACACGCCGTAGACCCATCCCTGGGGGCTCTCGGCTCGAGCGTCCTGCTTCGCTCTACCGGGTCCGTCCCTGGACCCGTTACTCAACGTCCTGTTTCGTAAGGTTTTGAAAAATGCAGCGCACTCCCCTGGCTGGTAAATCGTTGTCGTGACAACTGATCTGTCGATTGAGCACCCGGCCCGGCGCTGGTCTCGGATTGAGTGGGACAACAGTGAGCACTGGTGTTATTCTTTGGTGCCGCAAAAATCGCAGGTAAGAAATGCAAATCAACGACCAGCAAATCATGTTTGTCTTTCCCGGCCAGGGTTCCCAGTACCCGGGTATGGGCAGTGATATTTACGGCGAGTACGAGATCGCCCGTAAGACCTATCAGCAAGCCAGCGAGGTGCTGGGTTACGACATCGCAGCTGTGTCCTTCAAGGACCCGCAGGATCAGCTCAACCTGACCCGTTTTACACAACCGGCGCTTTTGACTCACTCCATCGCGATGCTTGAAGTATTCAGGGATCTGACCGACGACCGCATGCACCCGGCATTGGCTGCAGGCCACAGCCTGGGTGAATATTCCGCCTTGGTGGCTGCCGGCGTGCTGAGCTTTGCCGAAGCGCTGAGGCTGGTACAAAAACGGGGTGAGTTGATGGGTACATATGGCGAAGGGGAAATGACCGCCTTTCCAATGGATCTGGAAACCGTCCGGCCCATCGCCGAACGGCACCATTGTGCAATCGCCGGTTGCAACCTGCCACAGCAGACGGTGGTCGGCGGCAAGCCGGAAGACCTCGAGCAGATGGAGCAACAGGTATTGGAGCAGTTCCGGCGCAAACGCCCGGTGAGACTGAAAACCGAAGGCGCGTTCCATACCTATTACATGGTCAAGGCTGCCCAGGAATACCGCCTGGTGCTCGAGACCGCCGAATTTGGCCCGTCGGACGTCACCGTCCTGTCCAATTTTACCGGTGCTTTCCACTCACCCGAGCCGGAAGCGATCCGGGCGCGCCTGTTTTTCCAGCTGTTTCACCCGGTCATGTGGTATGAAAACCTGCGCTCGGCATTTGCCGACGGCGCCGGCCTGATCTTCGAATTCGGTGGCGGCATTGGCACGGCGACCGAGCCCGCCGAAAAACGGCCAAACCTCGAGGGCATGATCAAGAAAGCCCTGCGTTCCTGTGACCACGAGGCCAGCTACCACGCCGCGATCAATAGCCAGTCCCTGAACGATTGCGTTGATTTTGTACTGGGTTCCGCTGAACAGGCATAGACGGTCCAGGTTACCCTGGTCGCAATGCGGGACCGTAAAAGCGACGTTGCGAGGCCTGCATTCTGCTAACATATCCGGACGTTTTGCAGGTGGATCAGAGGCAGTTTTGACGGTGTGAAAGACCACCGCCCTAATGCGTTTTGAAGCCGGGAGTAGCGATGGCGGAGTTTCCAAAAAAGACACTCGATGACTGGCGCTCGCTCGCCACCAAGGAGCGTAAAGGCCGTTCCCCGGACGAACTCGTGTGGGATACTCCAGAAGGTATCGCAGTCAAACCCCTGTACAGCGCGCAGGATCTCGATGGTATCGCGCACCTGGACTCACTACCGGGTATGGCGCCGTACGTGCGCGGGCCAAAGGCCACGATGTACGCCGGGCGGCCCTGGACGGTGCGACAGTACGCGGGTTTTTCAAC
>CAVWBD010000001.1:975000-1284703 GCA_963753105.1 uncultured Gammaproteobacteria bacterium | reverse complement strand
AGCTGGTCCCTACAATAAATGGCACATGGGGCTGGTCCCGGAATCCATTTTTAGTTTGTTAAAATGGATTCCGGAGCAGACCCAGGGTGGCGACAGTATTTTGTAGAAGTTTATTGCAGGGTTCTATCCCTGATATGGTCGGGTACCCTATAGAACCACATCTGGTACATCGATACAAACCACATGATCGCGAAACACAGCCCCATCAGGCCACCGGAGATCAGTACCACCCAGGCAAAACCAGCATAGAACTTGGTGAAATACCACGAGCTGACATCCGCCGCGATACACACGAAGGGCGTGAACATGACCAGGCTCTTGAGCCATACCGGGCGCACCCAGGCGTGGCTGAAGATGAAACCCATGATGAAAAAGATGAAGGTCACACCAAACAGGTGGATGTGCGATACACGAACCAGGGTGTGCAGGTCGGTACCGGTGTCCTGTACGACCAGTTGCTTGATATTGTCAAAACCATCGAGATTGGACAAGTGCGGGTTGCTGCCGTCATGGCAGTCCAGGCAGTTCTGGTCCACCACGGCCTGGATCTCCGCCTCATACTCAGCCTTGGGTGCGCCATCGCCCACCCAGCTCAATATCTTCACCAGGTCGCCTTCGGATAGCATGGCCGACATCGGGCCCGCCAGGGCGGCCTCGAGTTGGGTGCCCTCGGCCGAGCCGCTGTAGGAAATGACGATATCCTCCACCGTGAGGGCCGGGTTGCCGTCACGCCCGGCGTCGGACGAGTACACGTAGATCAGTGCAAACATGTAGCCCATACCGATCGCCAGCAGGGTGCCGGTAAATAGCACCCGCATACTGACAGGCAGTTCCTGGAAATGCCGGTAAAGACGGTGAATGGGCTTGTCGCTCATTTTTATTGCCCTGCTTAAATGGGGCCAGGGTTTTATCCTGACCCCTCATTTTTGAGATCGACGAGCTGTTACCCGCAAGGGTACAACCCACCTGCCTGGTTAAATACTACTGTGCTGCAAGCGTGGCGTAGTAAGCAGCGAGATCGGCAATATCCTGCTCGCTGAGGTCTGTGACATAGTCCCTCATCTCGCTTTCCTCGTCGGTCTTGAAACCCTTCAGCAGCTTGACATGAAGTTCCTCTTCCAGGCCGGCCAGCTGTGGAAAATCCTCGTCCCCGAGGCCGTTTTCGCCATGGCAATCAGCGCAAGCTATCGCCAGTTCGGCGCCCCTGGCGGCGTCACCGCCCGCCTGCACGCTGCCGGCGCTGAACATCAGCACGAACAGCATCGTGATTAATATCTTCTTGATTAACATGATCTCATTTCCTCCAATCAAATGGGTCGTGAACGGCCCTGTCAACAAGTTAAAAATGAATGTCCGGACTTTTACCGTCCGGTTCATCTCCGCATGGCAGTTGCATATAGACTACAGCCTTGGGTTGTTGGGACGCAAAATAAGCACTGATGCGCTCGATATCCGTCGAACTCAGCGGGTCGGACATGGCGTGCATCGCCGTGTGCTTGCGCTCGCCGCTTGCATAGGCCTTCAGCGCCTTCGCCAGGTAGGTTTCATCCTGCCCGGCCAGCAACGGGAAACGCGGATCGCTGCTGTTGCCATCGATGCCATGGCAGCGCTCACAACGTGCGATCCACTCGGTGCTTTTCAACGGTGCGCGAACGTCCCGGCGGCGTGGCTGCTCCGCCGCGTAATAGGTGGCCATGTCGATCACTTCCTGCTCGCTGAGTCCTTTGACGGCCTCGAACATCTTCTGGTGCTGGCGCCTGCCATCCTTGTAGTGCTGCATGGCCTTGATGAAATATTTTGCATCCTGGCCAGCCAGCGTGGGCATGCTCGGGTTTGACGCGTTGCCGTCGCCACCGTGGCAGCTTTCACAGGCTTCTGACAAACGGCGCCCCGTATCGGCGTTGCCTTCACCCTGTGCCTCTGTCATGAGTGGTTCCTGCACGGCGTAGAAAATACCCATCCGCCTGATGGTTTCCTCGTCCAGGTCAGCCACCAGCTTTTTCATCAGGTTGTGACTGCGGCTACCATCAACGTAAGCCATCATCGAGGTGACAAAGTACTCCGGATCCTGACCGACCAGGCTCGGCATGCCCCTGCCCGATGCATTGCCCGTCTCGCCGTGGCATTTCACACAGCGCCGCATGGATTCCCTGATCCCGTGGAACGGGTCCTCGTCCGCCTGTCCAGCCGTCTCGTCCTGTACACCTTCCGCCTCGCTCGCGGCAAGCTGAACCGGATCCAGGCTGGAATAATAAACAGCAGTTGCGAGCATGGCCTTGTCGTTCAGGAAATCGTTGTGGTGCTCATCCCGTCTAACATTCGCCTGGAACGCTTTCAACACGCGGTAGGTATAAACGGCACGTTGTCCTGCCAGGTGGGGTTTGCCTGCCTCGGTGCTGATGCCATCCATGCCGTGGCAGGCGGCACAGTTGGCCTCCGCCGCGGTACGCCCGAATTCAATCGTGTTCCGTGATGGGGCCAGCGCAGCGCGTTCGTCACCGGTCAGCGACTGTATAGAAACTGAACCCTGCGCCAGGCCTGAAACCGGAACCAGTATCAATGTCCCAAATAATGTCAACAGCGCCAGGATTCTTGTCATTGTCGATATTCCATGTTCAGCACCGATCATGCCGGAGACCATTTTACGCAAGCCAGGTTGAAGCCAAGTGCGTTCGTGACCTGTGTCACCCATCATACAGTAAGTGATGATGAAATCAGTCGGGTTTTATTCTCCCGCAAGAGCAAACCGGAGTCTGTGCGGGCAGCGGCGCAGGCGGTCGCGATTATGCAAAATTCCAAAACATTCGCGACCAGCGAAGCTGGTCCCTCCTACAAGGCACCGCTGCCACAGGAGATGTTTTTTCTGTAGGAGGGATCGCCGAAGGCGGTCGCGATTTTGCAAAATTCCAAAACATTCGCGACCAGCGAAGCTGGTCCCTCCTACAAGGCGCCGCTCCTAAAGGGTGTTACTCTTGAGAGGATGTGTGCCTTTATTGCGGTGTTTGCGGTTTTTCCATCGAAGCCCAATAGGCCGCCAGGTCCTGCAGTTCCTGGTCGCTGCGATCTTCGGTGTAGGTGTTCATCATACCGTCCAGGGATTTACCACCCTTACAAAAATTCCTGAGGCGCTCCAGGATATATTCCGCGTCGAGTCCGGCGATGGCGGGCGTCTCGAAATTACCCTCGCCGTTCATTCCATGGCAATTGATGCAATCGTAAGCCAGGCTTTCACCTCTCTCCAGGTTACCGGCGGCGTGTATATTGCCCGCCAACAGCATCAGGAAAACTACCGCACATGCCATCGCCGTTCTTATCCTCATTTTATAAATCTCCTCCCGTAATACGGGATTTCTGAAGTCCCCCTACTGATTCTACCGGAAATCAGTCTCAATCCCGAACTGAATTCCAAATTAATCCAGCGTCAAGAACGACTCAGTCGATCTGCGGACGTATCCTCATCTGCGGTATTCAAGGCGATACGTTCGGCGCGCGCCTGCCACTTTTTACGCGCCAACACCTGCATGTCTTCGGTATTATCGGATTCGTCGACGATCTCCAGGCCCAGCAACGTTTCCAGCACGTCTTCCATGGTCACGATACCCTCCATACCGCCGATCTCATCGACCACCAAAGCGATATGCTCGCGCTTTTCAAGGAAGCGGTTAAACAACTCGGACAACGGCAGAGATTCGTGCACCACCATGATTTCACGCTTGATGGTCTTGAGCAGTTCAGCGCCAAAGCCTTCCACCAGGCACGTCATCAATTCCGATTTCAAAAAATAGCCTGAAATATGCTCGTTTTCCTCGTCTTCATACAACAGAATTCTCGAGAACGGCAGCTCCCCGCTTTCCTTGTAGAAAGCCTCGATGCTGCTGCTCCTCGGAGGCCAGCATCACCACCGTCCTGGGTGTCAGCACATCCCTGGTCTGTACACTTTCCAGGCGCAACAGGTTACCGATGATTTCCGTGTCCTGTTGCTCGACCGCACCTTCGGTAACACCGATCTCGGCCATGGCGAGGAATTCGGAATGCGAAAAATCACTCTGGGCTTCATCCTTTTTCAGGGCCTTGGTAATGTGCTGGCTGGCCCACACCAATGGGTACAGCAGGAAAACAATCACCCTGAGCGTGGCGACGGTAAACGGGACCAGTTTTTGCCAGTGATTGGCACCCAGTGTTTTGGGGATGATCTCCGACAGGATCAGGATGCCAAGCACCATCACCGTCGGTACGATTACGCCTGTGATCATCGGGTTGGCATCCGCCCATATCTTGGCGGATTGATCACCCACACCGATTGCACCCACCGTGTGGGCTATCGTGTTGAGTGTCAGGATGGCCGCCAGTGGCTTGTCGATATTCGACTTCAGGGCTTCCAGGTGCTTGCCGGTTCTGCCACCTATCCTGCAGCTTGAGCTGTGCATAGGACGGTGTGATGCTCAACAATACGGCTTCGAGCAGCGAGCACAAAAACGAGACCAGGATGGCCAACAGGAAAAACGCAATCAGCAGGTTATACATACGATTGCCAAATATCCTTGCCCATTAGATTATGTAAGCCTGGTTTCATTGCCCCTCGGAATACCGGTCGCGCAAACCCTTGCTGCGGAATACCAGGCAGGAAAGCGCCGTGAACAGGGCCACCAGCCCCAGGATGACAGCCATGCGGTGCCAGGGTTGTCCGTACTCGATACGCAGTTGCGCCACCACGTACAGGGTGCGCACCCATTCTATGGCGCCCAGCAACAGGACCAGCTGAATCAACCACGGAACCCAGGTTTTCCTGAATGCCAACGGAACGAACAGCAGTAACGGTATCACCGCGAGTACTGTCTGGCCGGCACGAAAAAAATGCGCCGCCAGCAACAGGAAACTGAGAAATACCGGTAACAGCCTGAAGAAATTCATCCATTCACTCCTGATCATCAATAGCCCTATTTTATAACGATACGGCAAGCTGTTATCAGCTTCCATTCACTTTTGGCAATAACCGCGCAATTACGGTATGTTAACCGTGGTACAACCGATGAAACAAAGTACTTTTCTGATCCTGGTGTTTTTCCTGTCGGCCAACATGGCTGAAGCGGCCGGTGTCAGCCTGGAGCGGCTGGAGGACTTCAACCCGAAACTGGATAGAATCTTCGTGAATGTCGAAGTGGAAGTAGCAATCGGGTGCCTGGTTGATCCCGTGAACCTGGAAGAAACATTCAAGGGACTATTGGGTGTGTTCGGTTTGCAGACTGCCTCCGTGGATGAAAGTCAGCTCGAATTCGCGGTCTCGGTCAAAGGGCTCAAGGCTTCCGCCGAGCAAGCTTGCGGCATCAGGCAACTGAGCATGGCGAGGCAAATTCCCGGAATCAAAATGCTCAGGCTCTCACCCGGTTCAAGTTCCACTCGATATCGTCTATGGACGGTAGAGAATATTGTTACTGCATCAGGAAATGATATTCAGTCATCACTGAAGGAACAGGCTCGAAAGGATGTAGTTACGTTCACCCGCGCGCTGAACCAATAATTCGCCCTCGGAATTCGATCCGGCTAACGCAACTCTGCTTTTCTTAAAACGGAATAGATACTGCCCGAATCGGTCAGCGTGCTCCGGTAAAGTGCAACGCGATTGATGCTCATGCCGATATTGACACGTCGGTCAAATCTCATCACCGGGTGTTTCGGGTTGCGGACTCGCGCCAGCGTGATATGCGGCCTGAACTTCTTGCGCTCAAACCCCAGCCTGCATTCTGACAGCATGTCACGCGTTGCCATGGCCAGGTTGTCTAATGGTTCACCCGCCTCACCGGTCAGCGCGATGATCCTGCCCCTGGTATTTGGAAAACGCTCCAGCGCCGTCAACTCATACTGAAATTGATCGTGCTCATGGTAGGTTTCGGCAAATCCTTGCTGCACGTTTTCCAGTTCGTCCAGGGAGATGTCACCCAAAAAAGCCAGCGTCAAGTGACGATTCACAGCAGGCACCCAGCGCAGGTTTCGGGAACACGGCTGCATGGGTTCAAGCAGCTGCTCAATAGCTTTTTGGGTACGGTCACCGAGAGGAATACCGATAAAAATTCTCTGGCGGGTTTCTGTGCTGATGTAGGTCATATTGGCCGTGTCCAATTGTACCTGAAAAAATCCTGCGTACACTCCCGTTTATTGATCTGGATCAATGAGTTCCGCGCCCAAGAGAGTAGCCTGAGACTGGAGGAGATCGTAGGCCATTTTCACCATGATGACCTAAACAATTCTTACTGAGCAGTGTGGATTGCATCCTGGGAGGGCACCATGGATACTCAGACCTCAAATTACATCACCGGCGACCCTGCGTTTGCGGTTGACCGGCAAGGCTCCATCGTGCTGTGGAATGAGGCCGCAGAAAAATCGCTGGGCGTGAAACGCTCAAAAGCGCTGGGACAGAAATGCTGGACCATGCTGGCTGGCCGGGATATTTATGGCAACCGTCATTGTTGTGAGCACTGCCCCATCCGCGAACAAGCATTTCAGCATGAGCCCGTGCGCAGTTTCCATGCGGCGTTCGATACGGGTAGTGATGAACCTGAGCGGTTTGGTATCAATTGCGTCATTCTTTTCGACAAACCGGATCACGAGATCCTGCTGCATATCTGCAACCCTGAAGAAAACGCACCATCGCTGACCAGCGATCAACTCTCCGAGGTCAAGCCGACCGAAACCTTGTCAAATCGTGAAATCGAGGTGCTTGGCCTGCTGGCCGAAAAGGTCAAAACACAGCAAATTGCCGACAGGTTATCGATCAGCATACGTACAGTGCGCACCCACATACAGCACCTGATGTACAAGCTGCATGTGCACAAGCGCGCCGAGGCAATCCAGGCGGGTAAAGACCTGAACCTGATTTAAATCAGCTTTTATCAGCGGGAATGTGGGAGGGAGCAGGAAATTTGTGGGAGGGACCAGCTCTGCTGGTCACGACAGACTTTTATTAATGTACGGAGGAGCTATAATCTTCCACAAAAGGGCTGATGTTTTCTGTAGGAGGGGCCAGCTTTGCTGGCCGCGATAGGCCAAAGATAATTCCTGCCTCCAATCGCGAGCAGCGGAGCTGCTCCCTCCCACAAGGGTAACCCTTAAATTACCAAAACCCCTGCGCCCTTGATCGCATCGTGCTTCAACGCGATCAGCGCTTCGTTGGCCGCTGCCAGGGGAAATTCCTGGGTATGGGTGCAAACCTTCGCCTGCACGGCCTCTGCAAGGAACTCGCGGCCGTCTTCCCGCGTGTTGTTGGCCACTGAACGGATAACCCGCTCCCAGTAGATGTCCTGGTAAGGAAAATCAGGGATGTCACTCATGTGGATACCACCCAGCACCAGGCGGCCGTCCTTGTCCAGCGCGCTGAGTGCGGCCGGTACGATTTCACCGGCCGGTGCAAAAACAATGGATGCATCCAGTTTTACAGGTGGCTGCTCAAACGTGCCACCGACCCATTTTGCGCCCAGTTCCTCGGCCAGGGCCTGGTGACGATCATGGTCACGGGTGCAGACATACACCTCTGCACCACGATGCCGGGCAATCTGGATCGCGATATGGCCTGCTGCGCCAAATCCGTACAAGCCGAGCTTCGCACCTGCCCAGGTCCTGCAGTTCGCACTGGCGCAGGCAGCGGTATCCAATGATCCCGGCGCACAATAATGGCGCCGCTTCGATATCGCTGAGGCCTGACGGTAGCGCGTAAACAAATTCGGCCGGTGCCGCGATGTACTCGGCAAAACCGCCGTTGCGTGTCCAACCGGTAAACTCAGGCGTGTCGCACAGGTTCTCACGGCCAGAATCACAGAAATGACAGCTTCCGCAAGTGGCATTCAGCCACGCCACGCCCACACGCTGGCCGGTCTCGAATCGGGAATCTTCCGGTGCCGCCTCTACAGTGCCGACCACCTGGTGACCCGGGATAATCGGAAACCGATATCTCGTGCGGGTCGAGTTCACCTTCCACAACATGCAGGTCGGTGCGGCAAATGCCACAGGCCTGCACCTTGATCAGCACTTCTCCGGCAGCAGGCTCCGGCCTGTCCATTTTCGGTCAGAACTAGCGGTTTTTCAGTGATCGGCTTACATTCGTGCAACAACTGTGCATACATGGCAATATCGTTCTGAAGGAGTACCTGTTGTTTACTTTAACGCGAATGAACGCACCAGTTGTGCTTGTATTTTGTCCACACCTTGTCCAATTACATCCTTGGGGATTTCTTTAACCACGGCTTTTGCAAGCCCCCCGCTCAAAGTCTTGCGAATAATGCCCAGAACAGCAGGAGCCACCAGTAGTACCAATTGATCGAATTTACCCTGGAAGTGGGCGGTTCTCAGCCTTTCAACCAGTTCCTTCACAAACCGGCGGCGTTCCTCTTCTTTCACCCCTGTGTCCGGCTCCATGCTATGCCGGGCGGGGCCGGTGCGGTCGTGTACCCTGCCCGGCGCATCAGAGATCAAATCACGTACATGGGCCGCGCCTTCTGCGTGGGTGAACGTACCCACCAGCACCAACTCCCCGTGAATCTGGCTGGCTGAGTAAATCTGTGCTTCCGCCTGGTTTGCAACCAGTATCCAGATCGTATTCATGTTTTGGAAACCTCTGATACCTGGTTTTGTCCGGTCAACTTGAACTTTACAGGTTCATGCCCTTCAGCTTCTCGACCAAATCCAGGGGGAACACGATCGTCGACGTCTTGTCGCCCGCGATTTCGGTCAGTGTCTGCAGATATCGCAACTGGATGGCCTTCGAATCGGCACTGAGTATTTTTGCAGCCTCGACCAACTCGGTGGCGGCCTGCTTTTCACCGGTGGCGTGGATTACCTTGGCACGCCGCTGACGTTCCGCCTCGGCCTGCGCCGCGATCGCGCGGATCATGCTCTCGTCGAGATCCACGTGCTTGATCTCGACATTGGCTACCTTGATGCCCCAGGCATCGGTTTGCCGGTCCAGGATGGACTGGATGTCGTGGTTCAACTTGTCGCGCTCAGCCAGCATGTCGTCCAGTTCATGCTGACCCAGTACGGAACGCAGGGTCGTCTGCGCCAGCTGGCTGATAGCCTCCAGGTATTTCTCCACCTGGATGATTGCCTTCTCGGGATCGATCACGCGGAAATAAACCACGGCGTTGACCTTGACCGACACGTTATCCCGGGAAATCACATCCTGGGTGGGTACATCCATCACGATGACGCGCAGGTCCACGCGTTCCATTTGCTGGATGACCGGTATGACGATGATCAGGCCCGGGCCCTTGACCTTCCAGAAACGCCCGAGCTGGAAAATGACACCACGCTCGTATTCACGCAGTATCTTGATGGCATTGAAAATGATGGCCAGCACGGCCAACGCGATGATGCCGAATGAAATAATCGAACATAATCCCTACTCCTTCATGAATGTTTTATGCCGGCCTGGCGTGCTCACCAGCTTCAGTCATCAACGGGGCGTACATTGAGCGTCAGGCCATCGATCGCTGTCACCACGACTGCCTGTCCCTTCACGCAGCGGTGCTCGAGGTAACCGCGCGCCAGCGTTCACTGTGAACAAAAACCTCTCCAGACTCTGTCGAAATTCAGTCAACGCCGTCCCCCGTGGCGCCGACCAGTTCTTCCCGGCCCGCCACCACGGGTCTTTGCCGCGCCTTGACGGCAATAGCGACGATAGCCATCAGATCCAACGCCGCTGGCCAGCGCGATTGCGCCGATCAGGGGCCTTGATACCGTGAAACCGGGTACATCGGTATCGATCAGGATGATGGAACCGATCACCATCGATATGATGCCGCCGATGCCAAGTACACCGAAGCTGGGGGACATCACCTCCCCGATAATCAGGATTATCCCCAGCACCAGCAGGCCAAAACCGGCATAGTTCACCGGCAGCATCTGGAAAGCATACAGCGCGACCAGGAGACAAATTGCCCCGATCACGCCGGGCAGTATGGCGCCAGGGTTGTAGCCTTCCAGGATCAACCCGTAAACACCGACCAACAACAACAGATAGGCAATCGTCGGGCTGGTGATCACCCCGAGCAGTTCGCTCTTCCAATCCGGCTCCAGTTGCTCCACCAGTAGTGACTGCGTATCCAGAGCGCGATCCTGACCGCGCACGTTGACGATCCTGCCGTGCAGTTGCTCAAGCAGATCGCCGACATTGGCGGCGATCAGGTCGATAACGCCGGTTTCCAGGGCCTTTTCTGACGTGATGCTGGCTGCTTCCCGCACAGCCAGTTCCGCCCAGTCGGCGTTGCGGCCGTGCTTGGCAGCCAGGCCGCGCGCATAGGCAACGGCATCGTTGACAGCTTTTCGGGTCATCGTATCGCTGGCATCGGGTGCGGCATCGGCCTCCTTCTCGTCCTCCCCGGGCTTCTCTTTCCCGCCAGGCTGGTTGCCGCCGATAATGGACACCGGGGTGGCTGCCCCGACGTTGGTCGCCGGGCTCATCGCGGCTATATGGCTGGCGTAGAGTATATACATGCCGGCACTGGCCGCGCGTGCACCTTCGGGCGCGACAAAAGTCGCGACCGGCACGGACGAACTCAGAATCGACTTGATGATATCCCGGGTGGAGGCATCCAAACCACCGGGGGTATCCATGCGGATGATCACCAGTTCTGCGTTACGGGATCCGGCATCTTCCAGTGAGCTGGTCAGAAATTCCGCGGTGGCGGGACCGATCGGACCCTGCATATCCAGCAGAATGGCCCGCCGCTCCAAGGCTCCACCTGGGTATCGGACGCGGGTATTGGTTCCTGTGCTGCCAGCGTAGCGCCAAATACCGACATCAAGGCAGCCAGCAGGAAATAAATCCCGATCCTTGCGTGACGTTACGCATACCCGCGAGTCCATTGCTTGCAACTCCTTTTCCAACAAGGGCGTTGCGAGAACCCCTTCTACTTTAATTTAAGCAGTTCGTACTGACAAATTCCATCCACGGATGGCGGTTACTAAAAAAACAGTGCTTCCAGTGATCCAGATCAATTGGAAAGTGGATGATCACCGTGGTTCATCTCGAGGTGGTTCGGTTCCAGGATTTCAATGTACAAAAAAAGTGTGCCACGTTTCCGTGGCACACTTCCTTGATCTGCATTTTAATCTACAGGTCTGACTCAGGCTCCGGCAACCGGGTGCGCGGACGAACCGGTTACTCTACTTCTGCGTCCTGGCTGCGGGTTCTACCCTGGTTGAGAACGGCCAGCAAGGCACCGCAAACCATCAGGGCGGATGCGATATAGAAGGCGATATCTTCTTTGCCCGTTATGTCCTTAACCATACCTGCGATGCGAGGAAGAACAAGTCCGCCCACGCCCCATGCAGTGAACATCACACCGTAGTTCATCCCGAATGACTTCATGCCAAACTGATCCTTGGTGGCTGATGGGAAGAGTGTCAGGTTGGCACCGTAACATGCTCCGATGGTCATCAAAGCAACTAACAATATTATGGCGTTATCGGCAAAGAATACCGGAATCAGTACCACCATGCTCTGAATCATGAATGCGACAAACAGGGTCCACTGGCGGCCAATTCTGTCAGAGACAACTCCGGCCAGTATACGCCCACCCGCGTTACCAACAGACAAAACCACCACTGCGACAAAGGCCGCTGTTCCAAGCGATGCCTTGGCCATGCTTGCAGCCGAACCAATCACCATCAAACCAGCCGCTGCACCAAAAACATACATGGTCCAGAACATCCAGAAATTGGTGGTGCGGATCATTTCTTTCCAGTTCATTTCCACGGGAGGCCTGGCTGCTGCGGTGTCGGTGGGCCGCAAATGCGCCTTCGGATCAACCGGCGTGTAACCAGCAGGCGGATTTTGTAACAGCTGCGAAAGACCAACAACGATGACAAAAAATGCAACGCCAAAAATGATCATCGTGTTTGATACACCATAGGCATTCAACAGCGCTTGTGCGGTCGGTGCGATATAGACGGATGCCAGGCCAAACCCGGCCACGACCAGGCCGGCTATCAAACCCGTCCGGGAAGCAGGAAACCACTTAACAGCAGCCGGTGTGGCTGCAGCATAACCAAAGCCGATTCCAATACCGCCAAATATGCCGAAACCAATGACAAAACCGAGATAACTCGACTCGGCCAGGCCTGCAATAATGCAACCCAGTGCAACCATCACACCACCGATGGTGGCCACCCAACGTGGACCGATTTTGTCCTGCAGGCGCCCGGCTGGAATCATGGCGAGAGCGAACATAAAACATGCAAGGGCATAAGGGTCGGATTTCTGTGCAGCGGTCCATCCCCAATCGACTGGGATGGCGGCTTTGATAACTGACCAGGTGTATAGAACCCCAAGTGCAAGGTTGATGCCGGTGCCGGCAAAGGTAACCCGCCAACCCTTGTTGGCAATGTTTGACTGGCTCATTCGTACGTCTCCTTAATGTACGATACGTTGTGCACCCGTTAAACGTCTGAATGGCTTAACAGAAGCTCTAATTCATGCTGGAATTACAACAGTCAATAAGCGTTTTTTTGCATCTAACGAACGTTAGATTCTTCTGGGATGCCCCCCGCAATTAATGTGATTTGAGTTGACATGTAACTTGTTGTTTATTAAAGAGTTATAAACATTAATAACCGCTTCTTCCAACGTGAGTAATTTTAACATTGATTGACAGCTATAACCCGTCTGTACAAGGTCTTTCGATACCTTAATTGACGCAGATCAACTCCAGCCCCTAATCCCCGGTTTTTGCACTGAAATGAAGCATTTAATGGTATTATTCGCCCGTAGCCGAACAGGGTATTGGGCCCCAATTCCCGATTAAATTTATGAGCAGTCCCATGCTTGCAAACACCAAAGGATTCCACCATGAATGACACAAGATTTGTCAGCGTTGAATCGAGGCGTAAAAATTCTGCATGACCCTATCCGTAACAAGGGAACCGCGTTCACCGAAGCCGACCGGAAAGCACTGCATCTGACCGGTTTATTGCCACCACGCGTTCATTCGCCTGCGGAACAGGAGCAGCGCGTACTCGGCAATATCCGAAGCAAGGCCAGCGACCTTGAAAAATACCTGTACCTGATTTCATTACAGGATCGCAACGAAACACTTTTCTACCGTGTCGTGATGAACAACATCCAGGAAATGATGCCCCTGATCTACACGCCCACGGTGGGCCAGGCGTGCCAGGAATTTCAGCATATTTTCCGCAGACCGAGAGGCTTTTATGTCTCGGCCAAGGACCGCGGCAACATCAAGAACATCCTGCAAAACTGGCCACACAAGGAAGCCAAGATCATCGTAATTACCGATGGCGAGAGGATACTCGGGCTTGGCGACCTGGGCGCACAGGGCATGGGTATCCCAATCGGTAAACTGTCACTCTACACGGCCTGTGCCGGTATCCACCCGACCTGCTGCCTGCCGGTGATGTTCGACGTGGGCACCAACAACGAAGATCTTTTGAACGACCCGTTGTACAACGGTCTCGAGCAACGCCGTATGCGCGGTAAAGCGTACGATGAGTTGCTTGACGAGTTCATCCAGGCCGCAAACGAAGTGTTCCCGGGTGTGCTGATCCAGTTCGAGGACTTTGGCAACATCAATGCCTTCAGCTTGCTGGACAAATACCGCGACAAGATCAATTGTTTCAACGATGACATCCAGGGTACCGCCGCTGTAGTACTCGCCGGCATTATTGGCGCCCTGCGCATTAATGGCGGCAAGTTGTCTGAACAACGCCTGTTGTTCCTCGGCGCCGGTGAGGCCGGTATTGGCACTGCCGATACCTTTGTCGCCGCGCTGGTCGAACAGGGCATTTCCGTCGAAACGGCCCGTAAGCAGTGCTTCTTCTATGACACCAGGGGCTTGTTGACTTCCGATCGTGAACACATCCAGCATCACAAGCAACGCTTCGCCAGGAAAGTAGCGCCCGTCAAGGATTTCCTCGAGGCGAGTCAATACACTGAAGCCGACGGCGATCCTCGGTCTCTCCGGCCAACCGGGCAGCTTCCCGAAGGAAGTCATCGAGGCGATGGCCAAGATCAACAAGCGGCCGATCATCTTCGCCCTGTCGAACCCGACCTCCAAGGCAGAATGTACGGCAGAAGAGGCTTACAAGTGGACCAAGGGCCGCGCCATATTCGCCAGCGGCAGCCCGTTTGCCCCGGTCAAACTCGGTAACAAGACCCACGTACCCGGCCAGGGCAACAATGTTTACATTTTCCCGGGTGTCGGCCTCGGTGCCATCGTCAGTGGCGCCAAGCACGTAACGGACGAAATGTTCCTGGCAGCGGCGCATTCATTGGCCAGCCAGGTTCTCGAAGAAGACCTGGTCGTTGGTAACGTGTATCCGCCACTGGGGAAAATCAGGGACGTTTGCGCCACGATCGCTTACGAAGTAGCAAAGATTGCCTGGGACAAGGGCCTGACCGACCGCGAGCGACCACAAGACTTGCTGGCCGAGATCAAGTCCGTGATGTACCAGCCGGTATATCCCCACTACGCCTGAACGGACCGAAGGGCACAAATGTTGGGGCATCCGTTTTGCACAATGGGTGCCCCTTTAATAGATGGACTAGAATAGCTTAGTAACACTCATATAGGAGACAGAAATGAACCAGTATCTCGACTCTGTACTAGCGACAGTCAAGGCCAAGAACCGTGGTGAGGACGAATTCCTCCAGGCGGTCGAGGAAGTCTTGCAGTCGCTGTCGCCAGTTCTGGATAAGCATCCGGAATACGTTGAGGCAAAAATTGTTGACCGTGTGGTTGAGCCGGAACGGATGATCGTATTCCGCGTGCCGTGGATCGACGATGCCGGTAGCGTCCAGGTCAACCGTGGTTTCCGTGTTGAATTCAACAGCGCCATCGGCCCATACAAGGGCGGCCTGCGTTTCCACCCCAGCGTCAACCAGGGCATCCTGAAGTTCCTGGGCTTTGAGCAAGTCTTCAAGAACGCCTTGACCACGCTGCCGATGGGCGGTGGTAAAGGTGGTTCCGACTTTGATCCCAAGGGCAAGTCGGATAACGAAGTCATGCGTTTCTGCCAGAGCTTCATGTCTGAACTGTGCCGTCATATTGGTCCGAATACCGACGTCCCGGCTGGTGATATCGGTGTTGGCGGCCGTGAGATCGGTTTCCTGTTCGGCCAGTACAAGCGTCTGCGTAACGAGTTCACCGGCGTTTTGACCGGCAAGAGCCTGAACTGGGGCGGCAGCCTGATCCGTCCGGAAGCCACCGGTTACGGCACCGTTTATTTTGCCCAGGAAATGCTGAAGACCGCCAAGCAAGGATCCTTTGACGGCCTGACGCGTTTCCGTATCCGGTTCCGGCAACGTTGCCCAGTATGCAACCGAAAAAGTCAACGAGTTTGGCGGCAAGGTCGTGACCCTGTCCGACTCCGGCGGTTACATCGTTGACAACGACGGCATCACACCTGAAAAACTCGCCTACGTATTTGACCTGAAGAACGCGCGCCGTGGCCGCATCTACGAATACGTTAATGAGTATCCGTCTGCGACCTACCATGAAGGCACCGGTGTCTGGAATGTTCCGGTTGACGTTGCGCTGCCATGCGCCACCCAGAACGAACTGCACGGCGATGACGCCGAAGCCCTGTTGAAGAACGGTTGCTTCTGCATCGCGGAAGGCGCCAACATGCCGAGCACACCTGAAGCGGTTGACAAGATCCTGGCCGCCAAGATCCATTATGGCCCGGGTAAAGCCGCCAATGCCGGTGGTGTTGCGGTTTCCGGTCTGGAAATGTCCCAGAACAGCATGCGTCTGAACTGGACGCGTGAAGAAGTCGACAAGCGTCTGCATGACATCATGATCAACATCCATGAAGCCTGCAAACACACTGCCGAAGAGTATGGCGAGCCTGGCAATAATGTTCTTGGAGCCAACATCGCTGGCTTCCGCAAGATTGCCGACTCCATGATGGACCAGGGTGTAGTCTGATCCATCTGCAACGGTCCGGGTGCCGGGATTCCGGCACCCGGTCCCGCCAGGTAATTGCAGGGCCCGTATCGAACAGATGCGGGCCTTGTTTTTTCGGGAACTCTTGCTGTTAGCCCACATATTGCACGTACCGTTCGATATACTTAACCCGCATATTGCACCAGTCGGATTAAGCCATGAACCGTGTTATTGACTTAAAAGATTTTGAACAGGAGCCAGCGCACTTCGACTCGCTGATGCCGTTCAAGGTCAAGGATATCCTGCTCGTCTCCAGCCTGTACGATATTTACAACCTGCACGAGGACGGGCAACTGGCCAACCTGGTCATGTCCGAATATGCCGAACTACGGCTTTCCCGCGCACCGGCCATCAAGCGCGTCGATTCCGGGAAACACGCGCTCGATGCCACTGCAGCACCAACACTTTGACCTGGTGATCGTTTTCCGCTCCATGAACGATATCGACCCGGCCGAATTCAACCGCCAGGCCAAACTGATAAACCCCGATATGCCCTTCGTCCTGCTCGCCTTCCACCACCGTGAACTGGAATTGATCAGGGATCATGGAGAACAGGAACAAGCCTACGACAACATTTTTTACTGGAGTGGTGAGTCAAAAATACTGCTGACCATTATCAAGTTTGTCGAGGACCAGAGAAACGTCGGGCCCGATACCGAACTGGTCGGAGTGCGGGTCATCATCCTGGTCGAGAATTCCGTCAGGTTTTACTCTTCCTTTCTGCCCCTGATCTACACCGAGACCATGCAGCAGACATCGGCCCTGCTTTCGGAAAGTATCAATTCGGCCAACCGGCTCCTGCGGATGCGCGCACGGCCCAAGATCCTGCTGGCGGTGAACTTCGAAGAAGCCATGGCGCTGTTTAAGAAGTACAAGAAGTACGTGCTCGGTGTCATCTCTGACATCCAATTCAGCAAAGATGGCAAAATCAGTGAATTTGCCGGCATCGAACTGGCCAAGATCATCAAGAAGGAAATGAAGGATCTGCCCGTTCTGCTGCAATCGTCCAATGACAGAATTGCTGGCCACGGCGGAAGCCTGCAATGCCGCGTTTCTGAACAAGCAATCACCCACCCTGCTGAATGATCTGAGCACCTTCATCAACCAGAACTTTGGTTTCGGGGATTTTGTATTCCGCCTGCCCGACGGCACCAAGCTCGACCGTGCACGAAATTTCAGGGAGATGCAAAAATGCGTGGCCCGGATCGATAGCCAGTCCCTGCTTTACCACGCGGAGAGAAACCATTTCTCCAACTGGCTGATGGCCCGCACCGAGTTCGAGCTGGCGCACCGCCTGCGGCCGCGCAAGGTTAATGAATTCAAGGACCCAAAGGACCTGCGCGCCTACCTGGTGCAGACCCTCAAGGATTTCCGGCACGAAAGACAGATCGGCATCATTACCGATTTCTCCAGGGACCACTATGACGGCCAGGCCGAGTTCCTGCGTATCGGCGAGGGCTCACTGGGTGGCAAGGGCCGTGGCCTGGCGTTCGTCAATAACCTGATCAACCGTTACCCCGTATACAACGCTTTTCCGGGCACCCGCATCTCGGTCCCGCGTACAGCAGTGATCTGCACCGGGTTTTTCGACGAGTTCATGGAAAGCAACGGGCTGACCGAGTATGCCCTCGGAGAACGCAGCGATGAGGAGATCATCGATACCTTCAGCCAGGCGACCGTACCGCAGGACCTCGAAGAGGACCTGATGTCCTTCCTGGCAGCGGCCGACTACCCCCTGGCCGTTCGTTCTTCCTCATTGCTGGAGGATTCCCACTACCAGCCGTTCGCCGGGATTTTTGACACGCATTTCCTGCCCAATAACTACCCGTCCCTGCAAGGCCGCGTGGACCGGCTGCTGGCCGCTGTCAGGCTGATCTATGCGTCGGTTTACTTCAGGAATTCGCAGAATTATATCGAGGCGACCGGCAACCGGGCCGAAGAAGAAAAAATGGCCATCATCCTGCAGGAGATCGTTGGCAAGGACCGGGACGGCTGCTTTTACCCGGTATTGTCCGGCATGGCCAGGTCCTACAATTTCTACTCAGTCGGCCATATCAAGCCGGAAGAAGGTATCGCCTATACCGCGCTGGGACTGGGCAAGACCATCATGGAAGGGGAAAACTGCCTGTTCTTCTCCCCGGCCAACCCACGCGTACTGCCACAGTTCTCCACGACAAAAGACTACCTGAGAAATACCCAGCATGACTTTTTTGCCGTGGACATGAAGAACCCTTCGATCTTTCCGCAAAGGGGTGGTGAAGTCGGGCTCATCAAACTCAAGCTGGCCGATGCCGAAAAACAGGGCGCACTCAAGTACGTCGGTTCCACGTATTCTGCCGACAACGACAGGATTTATCCCGGCATCGGGCGCAAGGGCGCCAGGATCGTGACCTTTGATCCGATCCTGAAATCAAAATTATTCCCGCTGGATGAAATCCTGCAATACCTGTTGCAACTTGGCAGCAAGGCCATGAACGTACCGGTCGAGATGGAATTCGCCGCAGAGCTGAGCTCCGATCCAGGCAAACCACATGAGTTTCGGTTCTTACAGATCCGGCCGATGATGGTAGATACCGCGTTTGAAGACATTTCCGTACCAGACGGAGACGAGAAACTGGTGTTCTGCAATTCGACCCAGGCGCTCAGTAACGGCAGGATCAAGAGCATCCGGGATATCGTCTTCATAAAGCCGGAAAATTTTGAACGCGCAAACATGGTTCATATGACGGAACAGGTGGGCGAATACAACAAGCGGTTCAAAGACGAAGGCAAACCTTACTTGTTGCTCGGCCCGGGACGTTGGGGTACTACCGACCGCTGGCTGGGGATACCGGTCAAGTGGGACCAGATCTCCGCGGCGCGGGTTATCGTTGAGGCCAACTACGGTGATTTCGTGGTTGAACCGTCATTTGGCACCCATTTTTTCCAGAACCTGATCACCTTCCAGACGGGATACCTGACCGTCAATAACAATACTGAGTACGAGATGATCGACTGGGACTGGCTCAATTCGCTGGAACCCGTCTCCGAGATTGGCTTTGTCCGGCATGTGCGGCTGGAAGAACCACTGGATATCCTGATCGACGGCCGCAGTGGCGAGGCAGTCATATTCAAGAAGCCCAACTGAAACTGTGCAGGCCTTAGGTAAATGATCAACCAGGCGCTTATAAACCCGCAAAGCATTGTCGTCGTCGGCGGTTCCAACGATTTACACAAACCCGGCGGCAAGGTTTTAAAAAACATTATCGATGGCGCTTACGCGGGCACCTTAAACGTGGTCAACCCGAAACAGTCTGCGGTCCAGGGGATCGCCTGCGTGGCTTCCGTTAATGAACTGGACAAGGTTGATCTGGCAATCCTGTCGATCCCGGCAAAATTCTGTCCCGAAACTGTACGCATACTTGCCACTGAAAAAGGCACCAGGGCATTCATCATCCTGTCCGCGGGCTTTGCCGAGGAAAGTGCGCAGGGCAAGGTCTGGGAAGAAGAAATCGTTGCCACGGTCAACTCGGTGGATGGCTGCCTGATCGGACCCAACTGCATCGGGTTGCTGAACAGCAACTACCAGGGGGTTTTCACCACGCCGATCCCGCAACTGGATCCACGGGGCTGCGACTTGATCTCCAGTTCCGGCGCCACGGCTGTTTTTCTATTGGAGGCGGGCTTGTTGTTGGGCCTGAAATTTGCCAATGTATTTTCGGTAGGCAACAGCGCCCAGGTCGGTATCGAGGACGTGCTCGAATACATGGACCTGAACTTTGACGCGGATACCGATTCGCGCATCAAGCTGTTGTACCTGGAGTCGGTTTCCAAGCCTGCCAAGCTGCTGAAACACGCCTCTTCTTTAATACAAAAGGGCGCCCGCATAGCCGCCATCAAGGCCGGGCACACCGAGGCCGGCAGCCGCGCGGCAGCGTCACATACAGGCGCCCTGACCAACCCGGAAATGGCGGTCCAGGCCTTGTTTGAAAAAGCCGGGATCGTGCAGTGCCATGGCCGCCAGGAATTACTGAGTGTCGCCTCATTGTTTTTGTACCCCGAGTTGAAGGGCAAAAACATTGCCGTTATCACGCATGCAGGCGGCCCGGCCGTGATGCTTACCGATGCCCTGTCTGGCGGTGGTTTGAACATTCCCGCCATCGAAGGGCCGGATGCCGAAGCCCTGCTATCACAACTTAACCCGGGCTCATCCGTCGCCAACCCGATTGATTTCCTGGCAACCGGCACCGCAGCGCAACTCGGAACCATCATCGATTATTGCGAACAGAAGTTTGACCAGGTCGATGCGATGGTGGTCATCTTCGGCAGTCCGGGCCTGTTCGACGTGGCGGATGTCTATGAACTGCTGCGTTCGAAAATGCAGACCTGCAACAAGCCGATCTACCCCGTTTTGCCCTCGGTTATCAATGCCGCCGATGGTATACAGGCTTTCCTGTCGGAAGGTTATGTCAATTTCCCGGATGAGGTCGTGCTGGCCGGGGCTCTGACCGCCATCGCCAACACCCCGGCACCCGCAGAAATATCATCGCCAAACCATCACATCAACCGGGAACGGGTCCGTACCATCGTGGACACTGCAGCCGATGGTTTCCTGCCACCCGGTGCGGTCACTGACCTTTTGGATGCGGCCGGTATCCCGCGTGTACGGGAGTGGGCATTCACCACGCCCGACCAGATTAAACAAGCCACCAGCCCGTTCGAGTTCCCCGTGGCGATGAAGGTTATCGGGCCGGTACACAAAACCGATATCGGGGGGGTGGTGCTGAACGTCGAATCCACCCCGGACATGCTGACGCATTTTGCAGAGTTGATGCTGATCGACGGCGCCGAAGGGGTGTTGGTACAGCCGATGGCCAGCGGCACTGAGTTGTTTATCGGTACAAAACGTGAACCCGGTTTTGGTCATCTTGTTGTCTGCGGCTTGGGTGGCATCCTGGTCGAGGTGCTGAACGATTTTTCCGCCTGTCTCGCACCGGTCACCGAAGACGAAGCCGCCGGCATGATCCGGCGCTTGCAAGCTTACCCGCTTATCAAGGGAAGCCGTGGCCAGGATGGTGTCAACGAAAACCTGTTCAGCGAAATCATCCAACGGGTATCAATACTGGTCGAGGTCGGCACCTGAAATCGCGGAAATGGATATCAACCCGCTGCTCGGCACCACGCAGACCTTGCTGGCAGTGGATACCCGTATCAGGGTTGAAAAGTAGGCGACAAAAATCCCCGGTCAGCAGGTTTCAACAAGCTGTTGCTCCACCAGGCTGAACGCCTGCGGTTTTTCTGAAAACCAGGGTTTTACCTCACCCCAGGCACCTTTGAACAGATCACTCTGACGGTAGGTTTCCAGCGCCGCTTCGCTGTCCCATTTACTGTAGGTGTAAAACACGTTGGGCTGGCCGGTGTCGCGGTGCAGCTCGAGATGCTGTACGCCGGGGTAGTTGCAAATGAGACCCCGGATGCGGCCAAAATGGGCCAGGAAATCATCCACGCGCCCGGGTTTGAATTCCATTCTTACGATTCTTGTGATCATGGTTTCAACAGCATAAAGACCTTGCTGGGAAAATCAAATTTCCATCCTCTAAATGCACTTTTAACGGGTAATTCCGGAAACTTAAAAATAATTGTAAATATATGTAATTAAAAGATATTTACCTGTCATTATCATTGGTTTGACAACTAAAATAGTGGTACTATTGACTTGTTGTTATTCCTTTGATTTCGTCCATGAAATCCGTTCACAGGAGAACAATCATGAGGCATATACGATATACCTTCCTGGCAGTATCGCTGCTCTGCGCCACTGCCGTCTTCGCCCAGACTTTTGGAACCAAGGAACGCATGCCCAGGCCAAACGAGTTCGGTACGGTGGTCATGAACAATTATTCCGAGGAAGCCGGTATTGCCCCTGTCGTTTTTGCCCACTGGCTGCACCGCACCAAGTACACCTGCCGGGTCTGTCACGTGGACCTGGGGTTTGCCATGGTGACCGGCCAGACCGGCATACGCGATGAGGACAACCGGAATGGCCTGTACTGCGGCGCCTGCCATAATGGCGACACCGCGTTCGCGATGCAAAAGACTACGTTCCGTGGCAAACAGGACAAGAGCTGCAGTCGCTGCCATTCCAAAGGACTGAAAATAGAGCCTGAAAACGATTTCTATGCTTCGGTCAAGGGTTACCCACGTGCACGTTTCGGCAATCGCGTGGACTGGCTGATAGCCGAGGAGGCAGGCCTGTTCAAACTCATTGATTACCTGGAAGGAATCTCGATCAAGCGCAGTGCACTACAGGTTCCGCTCGATGTCGAAATCGATGCGCAGGTGACAGCGATGCCTGATATCATTTTCTCCCACGAAAAGCATGCCGTCTGGAACGGTTGTGAGCTTTGTCACCCGCAGATCTTTGGTGTTTCAAAAACCAGCACCACCTACGAAATGCAGGAGATCTTCGATGGCAAGTATTGTGGCGCCTGTCACGGCAAGGTCGCGTTCATGAACATGGACTGCCAACTCTGCCATACCAAGAGTGTGTACTGAGCGATTGCCGGCATCATGATGCACAAGGCCAATAAGCTGTTGTTGCTGGTGTTGGTGGTTATTGCCGCACCCATTGTGTTGGCCCAGACATTTGATCTGCCACGGTTACCGGAACCGTGGCAGTTTGGCGACGTCATGATTACCCGGCAGATCGAGAGCGGTTCACTGCCACCGGTGGTGTTTTCACACTGGTCGCACCGTACACGTTACACCTGTCGGGTCTGTCACTTTGAACTGGGTTTCGTGACCAAGGCAAATGAAACCATGATCACCGAGGAAGCCAACAAGGCCGGCGAGTTTTGCGGTTTCTGTCACAACGGTGAAACTGCGTTTGACCATTCCGAAAAGAACTGCCAGAAGTGCCACACCGGTGGTTGGCCGGGAGCAAAGGAACGCTTCAGCCGCCTCAAGAAATTTCCAAAGACGGAATTCGGTAACCGGATCGACTGGGCAGAAGCCCTGGAACTCGGTCTTATCGATCCGAAGCAAAGCGTTTTTGATGAAAATTATGAACCGATGCCGTATGAAGACGAGTTAGATATCGACGCCAACTGGAGTTTGATCCCGCCGGCACGTTTTTTGCACGATGAGCACATGGACTGGCTCGATTGCGGCGACTGTCATCCGGGGTTATTCAATGTCAAGAAGAAGACAACTGAAAATTTTGAAATGCGCTATATCCTGGAAGGTAAGTTTTGCGGTGCCTGTCACCTGAACGTGGCCTTCCCGCTGAATGACTGCAAACGTTGCCATCCGAAGATGCGCGGCCGAGGACCGACACGATGACGATGAAATTTCTTGCTCAACTGGCAAGCGCCGTGTTGCTCCTGGCAAGCGTGCCCGCAATGGCCAACGGCACTTCGGCCGATGTAGCCGGAAATGAGGTTCAAAGCCTGCCTTGCGCAGAGGATCCCTTCTGCCAGCGTGAGGCCTGGGACGCGGAGTTCGAAAGAATCTGCGCCCAGACCGGTGTAGCCACCGCGCTCGATGCAACACAGTTGCAAAAACTGATCAGCGACAGTGACGAACTGCTGCCACGACTGGAATCACTGCCACCTGACAAAGCCAGGCTGTACAGCTTCAGGCTCAAGAGCTGCAGATCATTTTTCGTGTACGCACTGCAGCTATTGGAGCTTAAGACAACCGACTGAGCTGGGACCTGATCAGTGTTAACAGGCCCTAGACCTTGGTACCGGGCGCCTTGGCCGGGAACACCGTGGCCATGCCGTCCAGGTACTGCCACTGTGCGTCAATGAAAGCCTGCAATTTGTCCGTATCGCCCCAGACTTTACGGAAGCGGCGCTGCTGGTCCGTGTACTCGCTTACATCCGTGCTATCTGGCCGGAAATTGATCCGGTAACGCACACCATCGAATATTTCATACAAGGGAAACAGGCCGGATCTGACGGCGAGTTCGATCAACTCGGTGCTCTGGTCCGGTTCCGACTTCCAACCCGTGGGGCACGGAGACAGCATCAGCAGGAAACGGAAACCCTTCACCGAACGCGCATACTCGATCTTCCGCAGAAAATCCTTGCGGTGCCCAATAGATAGCGTCGCAGCATAGGGAACCCTGTGCGCCGCCATGATGGCCATTATGTTCTTCTTCAACTCGGTCTTGCCCGAGGGTGTCGTGCTGGTAACGCTGCCCACCGGCGTGGCGCTGCTGCGCTGGCCTCCGGTGTTACCGTAGATCTCGTTGTCGTAACAGATGTAGATGATGTCCTCGTTACGCTCGGCCGCAGCCGACAGCGTCGCCATGCCGATGTCGTAGGTGCCGCCATCACCGGCCCAGCAGATGACCGGGTTGTCGATACCGTTCATCTCGGTGACCGCGGTGATACCGGTGGCCACCGCCGGGGAGGAGGCAAAGGTCGTGGCCACGGTAGGCGCGCCATAACCGCTGGTGGGAAACATACCCGCGGTGACGATACCGCAACTTGACGGGATCACCATGACCGGCACTTCGTCGCCGAGTGCCTCGTCAAGAAACTGTAAACCGACCGACATGCCACAACCGGCACAGTTGGTGTTCCCCGGCCGCAGCAGGTGGTTACTATAGGGTTTGGATGGAGTTTGTGGTCTCATGCTGTTCTGTCCCTCCAATCTGGATCCTCGGCTTCCGTACGTTTATTCAAATCATCGATGATTTTGTTGATTACCTTCGGCGTGACGTCACCACCCCCAAGGCCCACCAGGTAGTCCTGTAACAGCACATCGGGACGTTCCCTCAGTGTCGTGGCGATTTCCTGCCAGAAAATACCGCCGGAGCCGGGTGAATGGTTGCGGTCCAGCACGGCAATCTTCTTCACCTGCGGGCCGATGACGTCCAACAGCTCCCTGCGTGGGAACGGCCGGAACAACTTGGTGCGAATCATACCGATCTTCTCACCCTGCTTGCGCCGCTCGATGATTACGTTGTGCAAGGTGCGTGCCATGGTATTGCAGGCAACCACAATGGTTTCTGCATCCTCGGTATCAAAGGTCTCCATGGCGCCAGCCGGACGCCGGCCGAAGATCTTTTCGAACTCGTCACGCACTTCGTTCAGCACCGGTACGACGGTTTCCATCGACTGCTGGATCTCGTAACGGTGCAGTTCCGTTTCATTTGGCCAGGTCAGGCCACCCACCGTGGTGGGGTGGTCGTGTCGCAGGCCGTGCGGAATGACACATTCCGGCAGGAAAGCGTCCACCTGTTCCTGCGTGGGCAGGTCCACGACCATCTGTGTGTGCGAGGTGACGAAGCCGTCCAGCGCGACGATGACCGGCAGCATGACGCGCTGGTCTTCGGCGATGCGGAATGCCATCAGCGTGGTATCCATCAGGTCCTGGTGGCTGTCACAGTAAAACTGCAGCCAGGCCGCATCACGCATCATCAGGCTGTCACCCTGGTCCACCCAGATGTTCCATGGCGGGCCCAGTGTGCGGTTGACCGCCATCATCACCGTCGGCAGACGGTAGTAGCCGGCCGCGAAGATGTTCTCGGTCATGTAAGCCAGCCCGTTCGACGAACTGGCGGTAAAGGTACGCGCACCTGCAAGGGCCGCGCCCATGCAAACGGCCATGGCGCTGTGCTCAGACTCGACCAGCACGATCCGGCCCTTGGTAAATGGATAGTCGGACAGGTACTCAATGATCTCGGTCTGCGGTGTGATCGGGTAGGCCCCGGCACAGCAACCGCGTGCATTACGGTTGGCTTCACCTGCCAGCGCCAGTGCGTGACCGGCAACGTGGTTTCCTGTTGCAAGTGTTCTGGTCATCGGTAAATTCTCCTGCTCACAAGCCTGTCATGTAAATGGCGCCGCGCGGGCAAGCGGTCATACACACACCGCAACCCTTGCAGTATTCCAGGTCAAAGACATAGCCGTCATCGTCATCGCTGCGTCTGAGAACACCTTCCGGACAATATTCCATGCATCGGTCACACTCATTGCATACACCGCAACTGAGACAACGCAGCGCCTCGCTGACCGCACCCGAGCCATCGGGGCCGGCCTTGAATCCGAGGTGCACCTCGTCGAAACAACCACGCCGCACCTCCGGGTCCAGTGTATTGACCTCTGCACGCGCCGCGTGGTGGAAACGGTGGAACTTGATCGCTTCGGATTCGGCCACCGGGTCCTCGACCGGCGGGAACAGATCCTCACCCGCCAACGTACGATGGATATGCCGCGCAGCCCGCACACCACAACCGATCGCGGCCGAGACGGTGCCTTCGTTGGTGGCAAAGTCACCACCCAGGAATACCGGCGCCCCACTGAGACCCAGCAAGGCCTTGCCTTCCGTAATTTCTGCGCCTTCGGGAAGGATGGAGATATCGTGCCACTGTCCCAGCGCCAGGATCACCAGGTCGCAACGTATTTCAAATTTAGACTCGGGGCTGGAATCGGCAATCGGCCGCGGTCGGCCGCTGTCATCAGGCGGTCCCAGTATCATGCCCTGGCAGGTCAGTACCGGCCCCTTGCTGGACTCCTTCAACTGGACCGGGGCGACCAGTTCATCAAGGATGATCCCTTCTTCCAGTGCCTGCTCGATTTCCTCGTGGATAGCCGGCATTTCCGCACGTGTGCGGCGATACACGACCCGCACCTCGCTGGCGCCGATACGCAACGCCGAGCGGGCCGCGTCCATGGCGGTGTTACCGCCACCGATGACCACCACGCGCTGGCCATCCAGCCGTTCCCCGCCCTTGCGTACCTGCTCCAGGAACGGGATGCCCTGGACCGGTGTGATGGTCCCCGCGCTACCGAGGTCCAGGTCGCTGACGTTTTGTAGGCCTGTGCCCACGAATACGGCCTGGTAATCCTGGCTCAGTTGCAGAACATCCTCACGCTCCATTGCCCTGCCAGTTTCCACGGTAATGCCATGATCCAGTATGTACTTGATTTCCTCATCCAGCACATCACGTGGCAGACGATAAGTCGGTATGCCTGTGCGCAGTACGCCTCCGAGTTCATTATCGGTCTCGAACAGCGTCACCGGGTAACCCAGGCGGGCCATATGGTAAGCGGTGCTGAGCCCGGCCGGACCGGAACCCACCACCGCTACTTTTTCTTTCCGCCACGGGCTGGTTGGTTCAGGTCGTTTGCCAAGTTCGGCAGCCGCGCGTTCGATTTCCCGGACATTGACCGACTGGTCGTGTTCGGCACGATTGCAGGTGGCGATACACGGCGCGGGACAGACACGGCCGCAGACTGCGGGCAACGGGGAGGTTTCCAGCAGTATCTCGATCGCGTGGTCAAAATCCTCCTTGCCGACCGCGTTGATGAACGCCTGTACATCGTTACCGGCCGGGCAAACGTGGTTGCATGGTGGTGTCAAATGCCGCCGCTCGGGTTTTTCCGTGGCCCAGCTGCCGGTCTTGATCTTCGGCATACCGCCGACGTCCTCGTCGAACAGGCTGCCGACCTTGCCTTCGGCGGCATTCGTGGGCTGGTGGGCTTCACCCCCAACTTCGAAAGTCTGTACGTTTTTGTAAGCTTCACGTGCACAGGTCTTGTTGGCGCCGCTGAAATTCAGGTGCTCAAGCCCTTCCAACACTTCGGACAGGGACAAACCAAGCACCCTGCCCAACGAACCCGCCATCGTCGTATTGACGATCGGCACGGTACGCGTGCCCAGGTCATTAGCCACAGCAATGCTGGTCGCGTCAATCGTAGCAACCGTTCGACCAGTGAAGTGTTCCTTGTCTTCGGTCTTGTCCGCTGGTGTATTCAGGATGATGGAACCGCCCGGTTTCAGGTCAGCGTCCATACCCGGAGCGATCAGCGTACGATCCAGCACCACGATGTAATCGGGATGTTGAACCTGGTTGTGGTTGGTGATTTCCTCGTCGTCTATACGTACGAAAGCCTGTAACGGCGCGCCGGAGCGCTCCGCAGCGTATACGCCGAATGCCTGAACGTACTTACCCTTGAGAAAGTAAGCCGAGGCAATAATCTTGGCCAGCGTAACGCCGCCCTGCCCTCCACGTCCGCAGATTGTAATTTCCATCATCGCGGTTGTTCCTCTATTTCGTTTTCACAAAAAAGGGGCCGAAGCCCCTTTCATTTTCTATAGTTCCCACGCAATAAGTAGCTGGCGTGTAATGGTAATTAGCTCGTTCGCGCCTAAAATAGTCTGATGATTTACCGGTAACAATTCAATTGCAAATGAATCAAGGTAAGCCGGATTCCAATTCTGCTTGTTCATGCTGATTCCTTCCCCTTCATCGTGCCCGTCTTATAGACACGACCGGGCATTTCCCGTTCAAAGAATCCTGCCACGTCACCAGCCACAGCAACCAACTGACCCAGATTGATGTCCTTACGTAAGCCCTGTAACTGCAGGGCGTTTACAAAATCCTCGGTGGCCACATTGCCTGCCGACGCCTTCGTGAATGGGCTACCGCCAAGTCCGGCAAACGATGTCTCGAAAGAGGTCACACCAGCGCGCATGGCAGCCATGATATTAGCCAGGCCCAGACCATAGTTTTCATGGAAGTGCCCGGTGCATTCGACCCCGGGATCCAGATCAAAAATGGCTCCGAATAGCTGTTCAACCTGCACTGGATGCGCATGGCCGGATGTATCGGCCAGGCTGACTTTACGCAGACCGGCGTCAAGGTACGCCGATATCATCTCCAGCACGCGTTGCTCGTCAACCGGACCCTCGAAGCCGCAACCAAAGGCCGACTGCACCGAAACCTGGACTTTCTTACCCTCAGCCAGCGCCAGCTTTGCCGTCCTGATAATACGATCCATGGCTTTTTTTCTCGTCATGCCCGTGTTATTGAGGCTGTGTGCCTCACTGGCAGAGGCGCCAAGGCAAAACATTTCAACACCACACTCCAAGCCACGTTCCAATCCCTTTTCGTTGAGGACAAAACCTGAAAGGGTAACGGGCGTAGTCTTGCTGCTGACCAGGCGTCGGAAAAGTTCGTCGGATACGGCCATTTGCGGAACCCTGTCCGGACGGACAAATGAGCCGGCCTGGACAATGTCGACACCGGACTCCATCAGGCGGCGAATCCAGGCCTCCCTGGTATCGACCGGGACAACCCGCCGCTCTATCTGCAAGCCATCGCGGGGACCTATTTCATGGACAATAATCTGTTTCATGATGAATCCCGCCTAGAGGCTGGCTGAAGAAAAAGGCCCATTTCCAAGTAAAAACCGAGCCCTCAATACAGAGGTTACTCCCCTGGATGTTGCAGGTAATTGACTATAATCAAGTGCCCTGCATTTAATGCAAAAGTGTAACTGTACAGGGTCTGTATATACCCAAACCTGGCGACCCTCTAATGCTACATATCGTTACTTTAACCAGTACAGACTGTACCTGGTCATTCACCCTATTTGCCTTGACACACTCCCTGCCCCTGACCAGGGTTTTCCCCGGTCACGCGGCTAAAACCTTCTTGATCAACTGATCATGACGATCGATAAACTTTTCAAATGCAAGCCGGGCTTTTGACAGGTGCGCATCGGTCATCGGCAATGACAGGAACAGGTCGCCACGCTTACAGATCAGCACTCCCTCCAGCAACATCTCCATGTGCAACAGCGGACGCAAGTGACTGGCAGCCCGCGGTGATATCAGACGGCGCTTTTGTCACTTCTCGTGAGAAATGAATGGCGATGATGGAACCCATTCCGTTGGCATACATGGGCACATCCTTGGCGGCGAACAGTTCATTGAGTGAAAGCCGGAATGCTTCAGACCAATCGAAAAACTCCGCCGCGCGCTCCTGCGTGTAGATTTTGCCCAGGCCGACACAACCGGCTGCCATGGAGCAGACGTTGTTGTTGAATGTACCGGCATGGTTCCAATAGCCCGGCAGCTTGGGGTTGAAATGCGCCATGATCCTGGTGCTACCGCCAAAAGCACCGGTTGGCAGACCGCCGCCGACAAATTTGCCCAGCGTCGTCAGGTCAGGCGCGATACGCCGCATTCCCTGCATGCCTGCCGGACCGAGCCGCGCGGTTTTCACCTCGTCAAAAATCAGCAGTGCCCCGGCTTTCCGGGTTTCCTGCCGCAGCATTTTCAGGAACGCATAACTTGCGGGATGTTGCCGCCGGCACCCAGAATGGGCTCGACCATCACCGCAGCCAGTTCTTCACCGAGCTGGCGAATCAGCCCGGCCGTGCCCTCGATGTCGTTGTAGTCCGCAAGAACGAAATCGAACGGCACATTGAGAACCGAGCCACCGTTCGGGAACTTTATGACCCCACCGTGGTAGGCGTCATTGAACACCAGTATCTTCTTGCGACCGGTATGCACCACTGCGGTGGCAATCGCCATCAGGTTGGCTTCGGTGCCCGAGTTGCAAAACCGGACTTGTTCGAGCGACGGAAACGCTTACAAAGCAGAGCCGCCAGCTCTCTCTCGTAAGCTGTCGGCGCACCCATGGCAGTACCCACTTCCAGGGCTTCGTGAATGGCCGTCTTGATGACTTCATCCGAATGACCAAACAGGCCCGCGGAATACTCGCCGACAAAATCCACGTAGCGGTGACCGTCCAGGTCAACAACCTCCGCGCCCTCGCCCTTGGACCATGGTCAGGGGGAAAGGGTCAAAATGCAAAACCGAACGTGTATTGCCGCCGGGCATGTGCTTTCCAGCACACTTGTCGGCAGCCTGGCTCAGTGGATTTGCCGCAACATACCGCGCACGTGCATCTTCAATTGCATGTTTCAGCGCTTCCATTGTTCCTTCCTATTGCAGTGCTTCGATGGCAATGGCAATGCCCTGCCCGACGCCGATGCACATCGTGCACAGGGCCAGTTTTCCGCCGCCTTGCCGCAGTTGGTCATAAGCGGTCATCACCAGCCGTGCGCCGCTCATGCCAAGCGGATGGCCCAGCGCGATGGCGCCACCCGCGGGTATTGATCCTCGGGTCATCATCGGCAAGCCCAGCTGCCGGGTGCAGGCCAGCGCCTGGGCGGCAAACGCCTCGTTGAATTCGAGGACGTCGAAGTCATCCAGGCTCAGGCCAAGCCGTTCCAGCAACTTGCGGGTTGCCGGAACCGGGCCGATGCCCATGATCCGCGGCGGAACGCCGGCAACCGCCATGCCCAGGATGCGCGCCCCGGGTTCAAGCCGTGGCGTTTGGCACCCGCTTCCGATGCCAGCAGCAATGCCGCGGCGCCGTCGTTGATGCCCGATGCATTGCCCGCCGTGACTGTGCCGCCGGGGAACAGCGGCTTCAGCTGTGCGAGTTTTTCCAGCGACGTCTCGCGCGGGTGCTCGTCCCGTTCAACGATCAGCGGATCCTGCTTGCGCTGCGGAACACTGACCGGGCAGATCTCCCCGGCCAGGCGGCCATCCTGCTGGGCCGCGGCCGCCTTGGCCTGGCTCCAGAAGGCAAACCGGTCCTGGTCTTCGCGGCTGATGGAAAATTCCTCGGCCAGGTTCTCAGCCGTTTTTGGCATGACGTCCGTGCCGTACTGCTGATCCAGTTTCTTGTTGATAAACCGCCACCCCATGGTGGTGTCGTACATTGTCTGCGTGCGGCCATAAGCGCTTTCCGCCTTGCCGATGACAAATGGCGAGCGCGACATGCTTTCCACGCCGCCCGCGATCATCAGGTCGCCTTCTCCGACGCTGATCGCGTTGGCGCCGCTGCCAACCGCGTTCAGGCCGGAACCACACAGGCGGTTGATGGTGCACGCCGGCACTTCCTGCGGTAAACCCGCCAGCAGGCTGCTCATGCGCGCCACGTTGCGGTTGTCTTCGCCGGCCTGGTTGGCGCAGCCCAGCATGACATCGTCCAGCGCCGCCCAGTCAACGCCGGATTTCGGTCCATCAGGGCCTTGATCGGAATCGCCGCCAGGTCATCGGTCCGTACGGACGCAATGCCGCCGCCGTAACGCCCCACGGGTGTACGGATACCATCACAAATGAATACGTCGGTCATTTCAGTGTCCTGTTCATCCAGATTTCCAGCTTCATTCCGGCGGCAGGATCGTCGTGCCGGTTTTCTGTTCGACTTCTTCAAAAGTGACGCCCGGCGCCAATTCGACGACCCGGAATCCGTCCGGCGTGACATCAACGACCGCGAGGTCGGTGTAGATGCGCGAAACGACCCCCGGCCCGGTCAGCGGGTAGCGTGCATTTTTCCACCAGCTTTGGCTCGCCGGTCTTGGTCGTGTGCTGGGTGATCACGTAGATGTTCTTGACGCCCTGCACCAGGTCCATTGCACCGCCCACGGCGGGAATGGCGCCCGGCGCACCGGTTGACCAGTTGGCGATATCGCCGTTTGCGGCAACCTGCATGGTGCCCAGCACGCAGACGTCGATATGCCCGCCGCGAATCATGCTGAAACTGTCGGCATGGTGAAAATAGGCAGCGCCCGGCACGGCGGTCACGTATTTCTTGCCCGCATTCATCAGGTCCAGGTCGCGATCCTCCTCGGCCGGAGGCGGCCCCATGCCCAGCATCCCGTTTTCCGTGTGGTAAATAAATTCGCGGCCTTCCGGCACGAATCGCGCGACCAGTTCCGGAATGCCGATACCCAGGTTGACGTAGGAACCATCGGGAATGTCCTGGGCTGCCCTTGCGGCCATCTGTTCTCTTGTCCAGCCGGTGCTCATGGGTAACTCCTTCCCGCTGCGATCAGGGTGTCTTCATGGACGGGTCCGGAACCTCAACGACGCGATTGACAAATATTCCGGGTGTGATGACATCCTCCGGATCAATTTCACCGGGCGCCACCAGCGTTTCGTCTGCACGATCGTGGTTGTCGCCGCCATGCACATCAGCGGGCTGAAATTGCGTGCGGTCTTGTTGTAAGTCAGGTTGCCGAGCGGGTCGGCAACCTCGCACTTGACCAGGGCGAAATCCGCCTTGAGCCATGGTTCCATTACGTATTGACGTCCATCGAACTCGCGCGATTCCTTGCCTTCGGCCAGCACGGTGCCCACGGTTGTGGGCGTGTAGAAAGCCGGAATGCCGGCGCCCGCTGCCCGAATCCGCTCGGCGAGGGTGCCCTGGGGCACCAGCTCAAGCTCGATCTTCCCTGCCTTGTACAACTTCGGGAAAACTCTGGACTGGCTGGACCTGGGGAAGGAACAGATCATCTTTCTGACCTGTCCATTACCGATCAGCGCGGCCAAGCCCACTTCGCCGTTACCGGTGTTGTTGTTGATCACCGTGAGATCCCTCGCACCCTGGTCAATCAGTGCATGGATCAATTCGATCGGGCTGCCCGATGCGCCAAAGCCCCCGATCATCACGGTCGCACCATCCGGAATATCCGCGACGGCATCAGCAACGGATGAATACTCCTTGTTTATCACTTGCATTCCTCCTGGAGTATCGATACTTAGAGAAACATCTCTGTTTCTTCCCAAAGCGCTTCGATACGGTCGATTCGGGCAGTTGCATCCTCCTTGAAGCTCCTTGGCAACCCTGGAAACGAGCAACTCGGCCATCGCCACAACGGGAACCGAACTGTCAAATGGGCCGATCGCCGGGCACTTCGATCTCACACCATGTGTCCGTCAGCTCCGCCAAGGGGGACAGCGGGCTGTCGGTGATCACGACGATGGCGACGCCCGGCTCCGCGAGTACGCGGGCAGCCTCGACGACCTGGCGCCGGTAGCGGTAAAAATCGAATACCACGGCCGCATCGCCGGGGCCCGCGTCGCTGAGATCGGTGACTAAGGAGTGCTCCTCGAGCAGACGCACGCCCGGCCGCACCATCGACAAGCCGCTGTGCAATGCATGCGCGCCTGCCCGCGAAGTCTCGCCGGAGAGCATCCACACCTTGCTCGCCTGCACTATTGGCTGGACCAGTCTGCCATCCGCTTGCCCTCAGCACTTCGAATACGGATGCGATGGCGCCGTTGATCGCTGTTCTGGCGAGGGCCGCCTTGTCATCATGCCGGATTCGCTCGCTGGGACGCGCAAGGTGATGAGACAGATCGCTGCGAACATGTCGCTGCAACTGGGTGTAACCCTTGAATCCGAGCTTGTTGGCAAAGCGCACAATGGACGGCCGGCACGTGCCGACGCGGCTGGCCAGGTCCGAAACCGTGCCAAAAGCCAGCAGCGTGGGCTCGGCCAGAACCTGCCTCTGCAATGCGCCGTTCCGTGGGTGTCAGTTCGCTGCTGACCGCTGCGACCAGATCCGGCGTTGATGTGGTCGATT
Source organism: uncultured Gammaproteobacteria bacterium (assembly GCA_963753105.1). GTDB lineage: Bacteria > Pseudomonadota > Gammaproteobacteria > Xanthomonadales > SZUA-36 > SZUA-36. The sequence goes on along the minus strand of CAVWBD010000001.1, from coordinate 1,250,583 downwards.
TCATGTGTGTTCATCATCGTTACATTATCACACATTATAAAGTTCAATATGTTACATTATTGGCCTTGAAACAGCATGACTATATGAGAGGTGTGACAGTGGCAGACCACAGGCAAATATGTTCCAACGGAAAGAGAACAGGCATTCCTGGATACGATCGAAAACCCCAAATACGACCGCGACATCATCAACGGCCTGAAACCCTTCTTCCAGGACAAGGCGCCGGACGACATCAAGAATTTCTATTCCCCTGATGAGCTCGCCGACACTGGCGGGCCTGAATGGCACGGAGCGTGATGTCGAGGCACGCATGCCGGTCAAGATGACCCGGCATTTCTTCGAAATGGCGCAAAACAGCCACCCGCTGCAGAGAATCATCAAGGCCAACCCGGACGAAACGCTCAACCTGGCGGGTTCCGAGGACCCGGGGCACCAGATGGACTTTGCCCCGGTCGAAGGCCTGCTGCACAAGTATGAAATGGGCCTGCTGTACGTAGTCTCCACCTGCTCGGCGCATTGCCGGTTCTGCTACCGCGAAGAACTGATCGCCAGAAGGAAGTCGAGCGCCAGGACGGCACGGTCGCCAAGAAAGGCCTGGCCAAGATCAAGGAAGTGACCGACTACGTTCGGGCACACAACGAGGTCGTTGCTGAAAACGGCGGACGGCACCCCGAAACAGGGCGCGAAAAACTCCGGGAAGTCCTGTTATCCGGCGGTGACCCGATGGTGCTGCCCAACCGCAAGATCGGTGCGTGGATGGCGGCGCTCGCCGAGGCCGGCGTCGAATCCATCCGCCTCGGCACGAAGGAAATGTCCTTCTACCCGAAGCGTTTTGACGAAACCTTTCTGGCCATGCTGGACAATTTCCACGAGACCTACCCGGATGTTGGTTTCCGGATAATGATTCATTTCAACCATCCGGATGAGTTCCTGCTAAAAGGCGCCGACGGTGAATACCTCACCAACCCGAACGGTTCGCTCAAGTGGCACGACGACACCCGGCAGGCAATGGAAGCGCTGGTCTCCCGGGGCTGGATCAACGTTGAAAACCAGGCGCCCATCATCAAGGGCATCAATGACGATCCGGATGCGCTGCGGGTGATGCAACGAGCCCTGTACCGGGTTGGCGTCGGCAATCACTATTTCTTCTGCGGCCGGGATATCGTGGCCTACCGGGCCTTTAACGTTCCGATCGAAACCGCCTGGAATATTCTGAACGAATCCCAGAAAGGCCTGTCCGGTGTGGAAACCCATGCCCGCCTGTCCATCACCCACTACAAGGGCAAGACGGAAGTAGCGGCGGTTACCAACGAGCCGATCCCTGGTGTTCCGGGAACCGAGAACGGCGTACTGATCTTCAAGATTCTGCGCAACGCGCTCGACGCACCGGATCGCGGCAAGGTCTGCATCGTCGGGCGCAATCCGGATGCCATCTGGTTCGATGACTACGAAGACCGCGTGATTTTCGACGAAGCCGGCTTGTTCGACTACACCAGGGTCGAAAAGAAGGAAAAAATCGTAGCCTGAAAAGACCATGCATTTCCAAGGGGGGTGGTTTCACCCCCCTTTTTTCTGCATACGGGAAGGCCCTGGGTAACGGTTGAGATCGAACCATGTACCCTAATCCAGCCGTTTGCATCTGATCACGGCATGAAAAATTGACGCTAAACAGGCTGTGTACCTATACTCGATCTCACCTTCCAACCAGGCCAGAAACGGAATATGAAAACACTGTATATCGCCAACAAGAACTACTCCTCGTGGTCGCTGCGCCCGTGGCTGCTGATGCAGGTGCTGAACATCCCGTTCAACGAGAAACTGGTGCCGTTGATAGAGGGTGGCTGTTGGGACGAATACCGCGAGTTCAGCCCCAATGGCCGCGTGCCCTGCCTGCACGATGATGGACGGGTGATCTGGGAGTCGCTGGCGATCACCGAATACCTGGCGGAGAGCTATCCGGAGGTATGGCCGCAGGACAGTGAAGCGCGCGCCTGGGCGCGTTGTGCAGCGGCGGAAATGCACGCGGGCTTTATCGCGCTGCGTGGCGAATGCCCGATGAGTTGTGGTGTGCGTGTGAAAAGACACGCCATTTCAGCTGCATTGCAACATGACCTCGACAGGGTGGATGAACTGTGGAACGAGGGCCTGGACCGTTTTGGCGGGCCATTCCTGGCTGGTGACGTCTTTTGTGCAGCAGATGCTTTCTTCGCCCCGGTCGCCTTCCGGGTCCAGACTTATGGGCTGCCGGTGAGCCAGCCAGCCCTGGATTACGTGCAACACCTGCTTGGGCTCGAAGCGATGCGTGACTGGTACGCGGCAGCACTCGAAGAACCATGGCGCGAGCTATCGCATGACCTGGAAATCGAAAATTCAGGGGTGGTCACCGAGGATCTGCGCGCAGCTGCCGGGTCCTGACCTTAGCCATGAATGCCCTGCCGGTTTGATCCATTTCGGACCAGGCTCGTATTCTGACGCCCTTTGAAGCATTGCCAGGAACGCAACCGCTTCCAACGCCCGCAGAACGCGGCGTCGTGGTGCCTTTTTTCATTGTATAGACACGTAAATGCGGTACGAATCCCGCGACAACTCCCTTATCATAGGCAGTGGGAAAGCTAAGAAGGAAAAGTCATGAAATCACGTCAATTTGGGCTTCGTTTGTGCAGTATGAGTCTTGTCATCTGGATGTTCGGCGGCCTCACTGCCGCAACTGCGGACGAACTGGCACGGGGTGCGGAAATCTTCCAGGCCAATTGCGCGGTCTGCCACGGCTCGGAGGGTCAGCCTGACCCCGATTCCCCGTTGGTCCAGGGCCTCGGCGTGGTGCCGGCAAATTTCTCCGATGCCCTGTTCAACAGCCGCGAAGGGGCATCGGAATGGAAACTGGTCGTCACGCACGGTGGCGCGGCACTGGCGTTTTCCGACAAGATGCCGGCATTTGGTGAAGCGCTGCCGGAGGAAGACATCGACGCGGTTCTCGCATACATCAAGACCCTCGGCGGTGAACACGACTACCCCGATGGCGCACTGAACCTGTTTTTGCCGGTACGCACCAAGAAAGCATTTCCGGAAGACGAGTGGGTGTGGAAACAACGTTTCACCGGCCAGGACGGCGATGACACGTGGAAAAATACCCTCGAATACGAATTCCGGATCGGTCAGCGCTGGCAGGGTGTGCTCGAGGTGACACATGAGACCGAGGATGGAGACGGGGAATTTGGCCATTTTGAACCCGGTTTCAAATATGTCTTAAACATGACCGCAAAGCCGGACGAAATACTCACGCTGGGCGGCAACCTCGGCGTTCCGCTGAACAGCGGCGCCGAGTGGGAGCTGTTACCCTACCTGGCCTACGGCAAAATCATTAGCGATGCCTGGACATTCCAGGGCAGCGGACGGCTGAAACTATCACTGGAAGACTCGGATCACAGCAGCGTGGAGTTTGCCGGCATCATGCACTACGTGCACACGCCGTGGCCACGATCGGTGTTCCCGGCTATTGAAATGGTCGCCGAAGTGCCGTTCGAGCGCGGAACGGGTCCGGATAAAAAGAGCGCGGTGCAGGTCTCGATGCTACCGCAACTGCGTATCGGTCTGAGCAAGCGCGGCCATGTCGCCATCAATGCGGGCCTGGAGCTGCCGCTTGAACGACACGTGAACGCTATGACTGGCGTGCCTATGTCTACCTGATCTGGGACTTTGCCGACGGTGGTTTCTTTGAGGGCTGGTAAGCCACTCAGAACGACTCGTTGATCTTCAGATAGCGAACAACCCGGCACCGGCCATTATTGAATGGCCGGTGTCGGAATCCTGTCAACTTGCGATCAGGGCCACAACCAGCCAAACGTACCCGCCGTAACCAGCGCGTAGACAAAACCGTCCAGCATGTATTTGAGAGTGCTGCCCCAACCCCGTCCGTACCAGATCGAGTTCTGCACCAACGCCAGCGCGTAACCGACAAAGGCCACGGCGCCCGTGATGCGGAATACTGCCAGGTAGTGGGCGCCAGGCGCCATTGCAATACCGGCCACGTAGGCCGTGAAAAAACCCACCAGCAGGCTGTAGACAAACCACATGACCAACTTCCCGCCCATGTCGTAGGCACCGGGAACCACGGTCAGGAATGCGACCGGGCCCTTTTCGAGCCTGGCCTTGAACTCGTCGCTCTCGCGTTGTTTCATGTCGCTGATATACGGCATGAAATACTCACCCGCCTCGATATTGAAGGGCTGCAAGGCGTCCATCACCTCGTCCTCTTTCGGTAATGCCTTCATGTCATTGCTGTGGTACTTAAATACCATGTGCATGACGGAACTGACGATAAAAACGAATACTGCCGAGAGCAAAACCGGCAACCACAGGGATAATGCAGGGACCATAACAACCTCCTCGTTCACGATGAGAACTACCTGCTTTAAGCTTAGGTAAGCAAGCCGGAATGGGCAAGCAGGGAAACGCGGAACCGAAAGTCTATGGGCGGTGTTTTGGCCAATAAGGTCACGGGTAACGGCCTGCCCCGGCAGTTTGCCGGGCGTTAATCGCCACCCGTGTTACCCGCCTTCTCCTGGCTGGAAGTTACTTACCGTAATTTGAATAACCGAATGGCTTGAGCGTGACCGTCTCCCCGGCCTTCAGATCAACCTGTTGGCAGGTTTCAGTGGTCGGAACCCGACCACCACAAACGTAATCCAGATCTACCATGACGTAGTAATGACCGGGTTCTGGCACGTGGAAACTGAAATTTCCGTCCTTGTCCGTGTGGATGGTCTGCAAGGGTGTGCCGCCACACTGCGTGGTAAAGATCTGGACATGCATATCTCCAAGGCCTTCTTCCTTGCAGTTGCATTTGCCATCCTCGTCCTGATCGCAATAAACACTGCCATTAATGGTGCCTGCCTCATCGTGGCTGACCGGGCCTGCGGCAAAAGCCAGTGCCGGGGCCAGCAGGCAAATCAAGGCTAAATATTTTATGCTGTTTCATGTCTGATCCCTTTTTAGTGTAATTTTTCGGTGTGATCGACGATTGTTTCATCGAGTACGGCCTGGACCGCTTTTTCGACATCGGTAATGTCGGTGACAATGGGCCTGATACCCCACTTCTGTAAATCGAGGTAGGCGCCGCGCCCCATGCCACCGGTTAAAAGCACGTCACAGTCCTTGATATTTTCAAACATTTCTTCGTGTTTACACCTGGCGTGATGGCCAAAACCACTGCCCTGGTGCGAATGCTCTAAGACCCTGTTGGCCAGTTTGTTGTTGGGAAAAATGACGATGACCGGGTTTGGGCAGCATTTTTTTATCTCTGATCTGCCCGTCTTCAACTTCGAATACCATGTACTTTTCAGCACGGCCGAAATGCGCGCTGACGGCAAATTCGTTCATGCATGCAACTGCAATTTTCACGTTATAAACCTCCACTTTCAGGTTTGTTTTGCATGTTTTGAGTGTACAACTATATTGTATTCTTATCAATTATATTTGTACAATATACTGTACAGTGACCGTGAAGCCGCGTGACCTATAAACCAACAGGATCTGCAAATGAATGAAAAACTCGTCGTAGGACAACGTATCAGGGAACTGCGCACAAAACAGGGTTTGTCACTGCGTGCCCTGTCGGAGTTGAGCCACTTGTCGACCAATGCCATCAGCCTGATTGAACGTGGTGATAATTCACCAACGGTTTCTTCCTTGCACAGCCTGGCTACTGCACTGGCCGTGCCGATCACGGCCTTGTTTGAACAACAGGGTGACGGGCGGGTCATCCACCTGAAAAAAGATCGCCGGCCTACATCGGAAACCGCCGGGGTCAGGATGGAAAACCTTGGCAGCGGTCTGCCCAACCAGCAAATCGAACCGTTCCTGATGAGTATAGAACCCGGTGGCAGCAGCACCTGCGAGCCAGATCACCCATGCCGGGGAGGAGTTCGTATACCTGTTAAAGGGATCCCTGGTGTGCAGGATTGCGGAGCGTGAATACAAACTCAAGGAAGGTGACAGCCTGTTGTTCCTGGCATCACAACCACACATCTACCAGAACCAGGCATCCCGGGTGGCGCAAATCCTGATCGTATTTCAGCCGATGGTTGGACAGCTCATGGCGCACCAGCATTACCTGGAATAGCCCGTAAGCAGGGCTGGACATACAAGCAAAACCGATACATATATCTTGATTTACAAGCACTTTAGGTGTAAATATTAGGTAACGGAATTAATCTTTGGCACGGATGCAAGGGGTATTGGGGAGCATTCGGGTCATATCCGTCTCTTCTTTTGATACTCATCCAATCTACGTTTTTCACCAGAGATCACCTGGTGTACGTGGCAAGCCAAGGATTATTAACGACACCACGTGTCAGCAAGGAGCCAAGGTCTGTTAAGACTGACGGAGTCAGTAAGTCTTAACAGACCCCTACTAAACGGTCCGCACCCCTTAAGCCAGGTGCGGAAAAATCGTTGGTTGGCTGTGATCTGAAGTGTTCAAAATGGCAAAAGTATTGATAGTTGACGACTCTGCGTTTGCACGCAATGTCCTGGGCAGGATCATCGAGGAAGGCGGTCATGAAGTCATTGGCCGCGCAAAAGACGGTGAGTCCGCAGTGGAACTATTCAAAGACCTGAACCCCGAGCTGGTGACACTGGATTACCTGATGACCGGCAAGAATGGCGAGACGATTCTCGAGGAGATCATCGAGGTCAACCCTGCTGCCAGGGTTGTAATGATCTCCGGTTCCGGTGATTACTCGGTCGAGGAAAGGGCACGCAAGTCGGGCGCCAGGGATTTTGTCAGCAAACCATTCATGCAAAGAGATTTGCTGAAGGTCATTGACCAGGTCATGACGACGTGATTGTGAGCGCACTACTCCCCCCTACTGCACACACCTTAAGCAAATGATCACCCACGATCTGAACCTGACCGAAAAACAGGTTAATTCCTTTGACCGCTTCCTGGTAGATGGTACCCAGAAGGCGCTGAGCGCGCTGGATGACATGTTCGGTCTCGATATCGAGTGCTCCGATTCCTGTTTCGAGATCGCCCCTGCCACCCTCAGTGAAAGCCTGAAGCATATCGGCGATGAGCCCCTGTACACGGTTTCCAGCGCCATGGTGGGCGATATGCAGGGCAGGATTTTCGTGCTGATGCGAGCCAGTGATTTCCAGCACCTCGGCAAGGCGATGAAACCGACGCTGGATCTGTTGTTCCATTCCGACATTGATGACGACCTGACTCTGCCCAACGACCAGGGCAATGCTCGCCAGGTAGGAAAAAAACACACGTGGAAAACGGAGGAAGACCTGTTCCAGGAACAGATGATGGACACCCTGAGCGAGATGGCCAACGTATTCATTGGCCTATATGCCAGGGCCATCCACAGTATCAGTAATATGAACACGCATTATTCAGTGCCGTTCGCCATCAGGGATCCGGAACAGCAAATCGTCCGTCATTTCCTGTTGGCGCCGGAAGCTTCAGACCAGGTTCACCTGGTCATTCAAAATGAATTCTTCGTTCTGGGCAAACCCATCAAATTGTGGTGCCTGTTCTGCCCGACCCGCAGATCGCTACGCAACATCCTGCACAGGGTCGAAAATCACGACGAACTCCACTGAGCCCGGTTCACCCGGGCTTTAGTGCTGAACTCCGCCTGGGGCATCCTCGCCCGAAAGGGCGAGGTTTTCTATTCGATGCCTGGCAATTGCCTACAGCACAGACTTCAAGCGAAAGGGAGGTCAGAGTCAAGTGCCAGAGTCTCGATTCTGGCACTTGACTCTGACCCCTTTTGGCTACGAAAACAGTATTGTGACCTATTTACGTGCGCATCTGTCAATTAGTGAATTAGAGTAAGGTACCCGCTGTTTATGCTTCCCGCAACGCCAGCGAAGGTTCGAACTGGGCTATCCGCATGCCACCCAATGCCGCCGCCAGGGCGGCTGCAATCAATGTCATGACCAGGGAAATTCCGAGGTGCCCCGCCAGCAGTCTGCATATTGGCTGGCCGCCGCCGATGTTGTCGACGAAAAGTGCGTTGAGCCCGCTCTGGACCACGAAGAAAGCGACCACTGCAATGACCCAACCCAGCACTCCGGTCAGCAGTGCCTGAAGTATGGGAAACCAGACAATCCCACGGGTCCTGAACCCCGTCAGCCGCAGTACGCTGAACTCACGACGCTTGCGATCGACATTCGCCCAGATACTGGTGCCAAAGGAAAGCCCGTAGCCGCCGGCCGCAATGATGGTGATGATCCAGAAAACGATACTCAGGTTGCGATCCAGCTTGGCGACCAGCTCTATATCCGCAACCCGGGTGCGCACGTCAATCCCACGGTCCATTAAGCCCTTGCGCAGGCCTGCGACATCTTCGATGCTCCTTGCATACAGCCTGAAGCCGGAGTAGTTGCGCGGGCCATCCCGCATTGCAACACCATCCAGGCCTATTGCGGGCACGTAACGACCATCACGGAAATTCTCAACTGCCACCAGCAATTCGTTCGATACAAACAGACCATCACGTCCAAAAGCCGCCGCAGACGCCACGCCCACCACCTCCAGCGGTAGCAGACCGGTTTGTGATTCGTCCTTGTAGACGCGTGTCATTATGCCTTCGAGCCTGGTTCCGACATTCGCACCGAGCTTGTCGGCAGCATCCCGGGAGAGCACCACATGCCCGAGTCCGCCCGGTTCCTGCAGACCGCCGAGTACCGGGTCGTTAGCAGCGGATGGTATCAACTCAACATCAATGATACGTCCCACGTCGGTATCGGCGGCACGCAAACTGATGATGGCTGCAATCGTGCGTGTTCGGGGTACGATGAAGGCCACTTCGGGTAACGCAGCCATGGTCTCGAACCATTCGGGGCCGTATTTTCCGCTACCAACGGGCTGGATTTGCCGGTAACGCGGGTCCTCCTTGAGCGGCGTCAAGAGGTTGGTGACAATTCCATACTTCAGGCCGAACAGAACCAGCAATGGTACCAGCACGGCACTCAATGCAAGGATGAAGCAAATTGACATCAACTTCTCGTGCCAGTAATCGCGCCAGGCTAGAAATACAACAAGTTTATGGTGTGTGTTAACAGGTCGCATCGGACACCGTCACCAGCAAGGAGTCACCATCGAGTGACTCGGTGTGGAGATTCAATAGCTGTAAACCGGCCTGTTCAACCAGGCCGATGGCATGACTCGCGACGATCAGGGTCACGCCCAGGTCGTCGGCCAGCGCCGCCATCAGGGCCATAATGCGCTCCGCATTTTGAGGGTCGATGGCCGCTGTCGGCTCATCGGCTATCAGCACCCGTGGCTCATGCGCCAACGCACGGGCAATCGCCGCACGCTGTCTCTGCCCGACCGACAGCATCGAGGGCAGCTTGTCGAGTTGTTGTTGGATATTGAGTTTCACGGCCCATTCTTCCGCCGCCTCGTCCACTGGCAGATGCAGTAGCTGGCGCGACAGGTTGATATTTTCCCGCACGCTGAGATATGGCAACAAACCGCCGCTTTGCAACACGTAACCGACGTACCTGCTGCGCAAATCACTCAGTTGATCGGCGTCACCGGACTGCCAGGCCGCCTCAATATCGATACTTTCTCTTTCTGCATCGGGTTTAAAGGTAAAGGTATCAATGTTGTCCGGGCGCAGAATCATGGCCAGGAGTTCGAGTAACGTACTCTTGCCGGAACCACTTTCACCGACAAATGCCAGCTTGACCCCCGGCCTGATATCAAGCCGGGGGACAGACAACGTATATTTGGCGCCACCCGCCGCGTAACTTTTCGTCACATCACGCAGCGAAAAGACGTTCGTGCTCAGGGTAATGCCTCCAGTAACAGGGGATACACCGAGTCACCATCCACCTCGCCCTCATCAAGTGGCACCCACAAATCGACGTTATCGTGCAACGATCGGTAATAGGCAACCTTTCCATCGAGCTGACTGATGAACTCGAACTGGCGCTGGGCCGGCCATTGCTGCCAGATACTGAGGTCGAGATTCATCACCTCACTCTTGTAGGGCAGCCCTTCGAGGTATTCGCGCATATAACCCATATCGGCAAGACTCTGGCCACCAACGGCACGCGTCGACATCTTGGCAGCGGCGGGATCACGGCTGATGGAGGCGGCAAGACTCTTGAGTTCATCGAGGAAATCATCCGGAGCCAGCGTACCTTCCTCGGCCGTTATCAGCACCTGGCTCAGCACTTCGTGCAAATCACTGAGCTGATCGCGGGTTAACAGGACCCGTACATCAATGGAGCGCTCAGCAGGTGCGGCCAGGTCACGGTCAACCATCCAGGCATTGAACAGCGCCGGCACCCTCTGACCGCCAAGTTTCTCCTCCTGCAGGTATTTCATGCGCAACCCGTAGCCCAGGCGTGCGACCTTGTTCTGAAACTCATCAAGCTCGGTCGAGCCGCCGGTGGCTGTCACAACGTTTTCAGGTGGACGACCACTGGCTGCCTCACGTACCTGTGCGGTCAGTTGTTCTGTCATGGAACTCAAGGCTGTTTCGAAACCACTCACATCGCCGGTTTTGATAGGGTAGTAGAAATCACCAATGCCGCTGATGTTTGATAATTCGCGATACTGCTCCTCGGCAAAGGCGTGATTGCTGGCGCCCGCCGTGGTTCTGAGGTGGAAGACTCCGATCGCGATATCATTCTCATGGGCAAGCTCCCTAACGGAGGCTGAGCCCATTCCCGTGGCGGAGAGTGGATCGTTTTCAACACGCGGACCCGCATCGCTGATCAGGATGATGTACTTCGCATAATAACCACTCCAGTCGATGGCCTTGATCGCCTCGCTAATGCCAGCGTAAGCGTCCTCATTGAAGCCTTCACTGGAGGCTGTAGCCGGTTTCACTGCCGCAATTCGGGACAGAAATTCCTTACCGCTGGTGCCATCGGCCAGGCTCGCATAGGTTCTGGTTACAAACTCGAGTTGTGGCACAGCCGTAATATTGTCGCGATAAGCCACCAGGCCATAGCTGACCTGATCCGCCAGCTTTGCATCCTCAATGGACCGGTAGACACGCTGCATGATCTCGCGGGTCTTATCGATATAGGGCCCCATGGATATGGTGGAGTCGATAACGAACACGATGCCGGTCCGGTAGGTATCTACCACTGCCTGGGAATCCTGTAGCGGCACGGTGGCCACGTGCAATAGCCGGGCCTGCTGCCCACCCACCAGGACATCTTCGTGATCCAATATCGGCACCAGGTAAAATTCCTTGCGGATATCAATGTAACCCTCGGGTTGGATGGCCACCACGGGCGAATCCCCGCTGACACCTTCTGCGGCCTGGTCACTCAGTTTTGAATATGCGACTGAATCCCCGTTGTCGATGAGGGTCTTCAGGGAGGCTCGATCACCGAATAATGGCACCCGGTTCTGTTCGGCGGAATCCCTGAAAGCGACGGTCAGTGTCTGATTCCAGTCGACTGCCTGCCCCGCAGGTAGCCAGCCTGCGACGGTTCCGGTGCTGTCTGTTCCAACCTGTAACCACTGGCCATTGCTGTTTCTGCGTTGATAGACGTAGAAGGTCGAAAACGGCGAGACCTTGAGGGTGGTCGCAGAGCTTGCCCCTGGTACCGTGCTCAGTTTCGCACCGGGTATGGCGATGACACGCTGATACAGCGCTGTCTTGCCTTCCTGGAGCAAGGGTCTGGTCACTTGTCCCCAGGCAATGCCAATCTGGGTGAGACCTGCCAGAACGATGATTGAAAGCGTAAGTCTTACTGTGTTTCTTTTATTCATCATCTACTCCCATTGCAACAGAAGTCGCTCCGCATCCGGGTCATTGCTGGCTGCGTCTTCGGCCCAGGCACGCAATTCGGCCAGGCGCGTAACAGCCATCTGAACACCGGTATCACGGGCGAGGCTATACCATTTATAAGCCTGGAAAGGATCGGGTTTGTCCATCAGGCCGGCTTCGGCTGAAAAATAGTTCGGGTCCTGCAGACTGGCAAGCTCAAAAGCCGCCGGGCCATGACCGCCACGGGCAGCAAAAAAGTACAGCAATTGCGCGTCGGCAAAATTTCCGGCGGCCTGGAATTCCTGCGCACGGTCAAAGGCCTGTGCGTAGTCGATCTCAGCTGGATTCTTCCTGAGCTCGGCGATAACTTCGCGAGCGGTGTCTCCGCGTTCTTCTTCTGTCTTTGCTGGCTCAACGGTCTCCAGCACCCTTGGTGGGGCAACGTCCGGTACCGGCGGTGGTACCTGCACCGTTTCGGTTTTGTCACTCACCAGATAAATCCCGATACCTGCAACGAGCAGTACCAGGAGGACAATGGCGGCAAGCAAACGTTGATTAATCTGACCCTTACTGCTTGCGGGTCCTGAACCGGTAGAAGAAATCATGATGCTCTCCCACCCACCCTTAGATGAACAAGAATTTATCCGAACCAGCCCGGGTGGGCTTTTAGGTTGGTAAGTGTATGATACCTCATTGATCTGGTACCCACACAAGCGGGAAATGACCCGAAATGTACCTACGGAGTAATGATTTGCACAGATCGGTCCGAATTGCTGTCACCACTGTTGTGGCCATCGTTATTGTGTATGCCCTGGCCGGATTTCTGCTGGTCCCCTACCTGCTCAAGCGCCAGATCATCGACGACCTCTCCGAACGTGCTGGTGGCGTTGTCACTCTCGGGCAGTTGACTGTCAATCCATTCCTGCTCAGCGCAGAATTGCGTCAACTCCATGTTGCCACCCCGGATCATTATCCAATATTCACCCTCGGGAGCATGCAAGCCCGTCTTGATATTGCAAGTCTCTGGCATCGCGGCTGGGTCATCCGCGAAATGGTTTTTGACACGCCCTATCTACGGGGAGACTCTTTGCCGGAAGGGTATGAGGAAAGCGATCATGCCCCCCCCGTTTCTATCGCACACCTGCGCGTCAGGCGGGGACAATTGCAATGGACAGAGACCGCATCCAGGGCTGCTGACGACGCCATGATCGACTTGACAGAACTGGAATTCAGCCTGGAAAACCTGGGTGGTGAGCCATACAAACCGGGTCAGTTTACCCTTGCAGCCGTGGTAAATCGCTCCGGTTGGATCAGGTCAAGTGGCAGTTTACGACCTTTCCCTGTCAGCCTGGATGCCAAGGTCGAGTTAGGTGGGATCAACCTGGCAAACCTCGACTCAGTGATGCCGGTTGGCAGCGATTCCGGCCGGCATCTTAGAATTCTCTCAGCCCTTTTATCGGGTAGATTTGAAGTTTTTTTTGAACACGGACAGACGACCATCCGCGGACAGGCCGGGCTTGATCAGCTTGAGTTGGTGGAGAACTCAAACGGCGCTCCGGTTTTTTCCGCCACGAACGTATTGGCCACGGAACTGACAATCCAGGGCACACCGTTCAAGGTTGCAACAGAGGTGCTGCAGTTGCATCAACCCCACCTGAGACTGGTGCGTGACACTGACGGGACATTATCCGCCAGCCAATGGCTGAAACCGTTATTTGACCGGCTAGTTCACCTCCAGCCAGCCATCCCACGGATCGAGATTAATGGGGGGTTAGTGGACCTGACGGATCAGAGCCTTGCACCCTCGTATCAGATCAAGACCGACCACGTTGAAGGCAGCATCACCCGGCAGGATAACAACGCAACGATGAGCCTGGCGGGACATGTCATGGGGGGTGGCACGAGCGTGCTCAACGCTAACTGGTTGCCGACCGGCCCTGGCGGCCCTGGCAAGCTTGATATCAGCATTGGAAACCTCGATGCCACGGTGTTGTCCCCGTATCTGCAAGCCGTGACCGGCCGCGGAATCACCTCCGGTCGACTGGATATCCGCCTTGATTACCAGGCCGCCGATCAGCAATTTGAATTGAAAAACAAAATTTCTGCACTCGGATTCCGGCTTGATGAGGAACCCACCAACACGTTCACTCCCGCGCTGCCGATCAACCCATCGCTCGATCTGGCTGTTGCCCTGGTCAGGGACGGCAACGACCGGATTGATATTTCCTTCCCCGTGCCAGCGGGTCACTTTGGGGGGGATATGCATTTGGGACGTCTTGTCAGTGAAGGCTTCATGAGCTTTGTTCAAAACCTCACGAGAACACCTTTTTACACCCTCGGCAAGCTGAACGGTATATCGCCAGCACATCTCGAACGTGTCGTGTTCATGCCCGGCGATGCCGCTCTTGCAAAGGCCACCGCAGGGAATCTTGCCATCCTTGGGGCGGCACTTGTACAACGACCGGGTCTTGGTCTGAAGATTAATGGACGCTTCGATACGGTTATCGACCGGCAGGCACTGGCCCGCAAACAGGTCCGCTTGCACGTCGCCCTGGCCAGCAGCGCCGGGCCACCGGGACGAGAAGCCCCCGGTGCGATTGACTTTAGTAGTAGCAAGGTGATATCGGTGCTGGACGAATTTGCCGGTAAGCGGCTTAGCGAGGCGGAGTTAGAGGCGTTACGGGAAAAGCACCCGCAACAGAAGTCGGCATTTTACGCGGCCGTATTTGAAGCGCTGGTGAAAAATGAGACCGTCTCCCGCACGAAGCTCAAAGCCCTTGCACATTACCGGGCACAGGCAATTGTTGACCAACTCAAAATAGCGGGTGTTGATCCCCAACGGCTGCAGATTGGAACAGAAATTGAGACCGCACAGGCACATGCCCGGATGGTGTTTGTGGAACTGGAGATTGAATCACCGCCACTTTTCTAGACACCTTTCAGCCATGCAAAATGGCTATCAGAATGGTGACGATTCAATTTTTCGAAGACGGGGAGCCTGCGGCCAATTCAATGAGTTGCTAGAGGGGAACTCGAAGCTCGAAGCCTGGTATGAGTACGAAGACGCAGAAGAGAAGCGTAAATTGCGGGCCTACTGCGAAGTCGGTGGATTAGAAATCGAGGAACAACCCTCACAGTTGGTGGTCGACTCATGGCTTTGCGGCTTTGCTTGCAAAAAAAAGGCGGGTTAAAACCCGCCTTGCTTTAAGAATACCAGAAGGTCTCAGTCAAGTTTTTCGCCATCTTTGTCAACTTCAGGAGCCTCTTTTATCGCTTTGGGTGCAACGACTGGCGCTTCTTCAACTGCCTCAACCGCTTCAGCTTCAACAACTGCGGCTTCTTCAGCCACTTCAACTGCTTCAGCTTCAACAACTGCGGCTTCTTCAGCCACCTCAACTGCTTCAGCTTCAACAACTGCGGCTTCTTCAGCCACCTCAACCGCTTCAGCTTCAACAACTGCGGCTTCTTCAGCCACCTCAACCGCTTCAGCTTCAACAACTGCGGCTTCTTCAGCCACCTCAACTGCTTCAGCTTCAACAACTGCGGCTTCTTCAGCCACTTCAACTGCTTCAGCTTCAACAACTGCGGCTTCTTCAGCCACCTCAACCGCTTCAGCTTCAACAACTGCGGCTTCTTCAGCTACCTCAACTGCTTCGGCTTCAGCAACTGCGGCTTCTTCAACTGCTTCGACCGCTTCAGCTTCAACAACTGCGGCTTCTTCAGCCACTTCAACTGCTTCAGCTTCAACAACTGCGGCTTCTTCAGCCACCTCGACCGCTTCAGCTTCAACAACTGCGGCTTCTTCAGCCACCTCAACTGCTTCAGCTTCAACAACTGCGGCTTCTTCAGCTACTTCTACTGCTTCGGCTTCAGCAACTGCGGCTTCTTCAGCCACTTCAACCGCTTCAGCTTCAACAACTGCGGCTTCTTCAGCCACCTCGACCGCTTCAGCTTCAACAACTGCGGCTTCTTCAGCCACTTCAACCGCTTCAGCTTCAACAACTGCGGCTTCTTCAGCTACTTCAACTGCTTCAGCTTCAACAACTGCGGCTTCTTCAGCCACTTCAACTGCTTCAGCTTCAACAACTGCGGCTACTTCAGCCGTTACCAGGGGGGCGGCAGATTGATCCTGCGATAGGGGAACTAACTTTGGATTTTCAGCAGCCTGTGCAATCGCGATACTGCAAAATAGGACAATGCTACTTGCAAATTTGAAAACTTTCATGGTCCGACAACTCCAAGTTGAGAAACGGACTTAACAGTATGAACCGTTTAGAAATTTGTACAAGCAAATTGCCAGTAACTCGTTGCCACTAAAGAAAGCCACAATTAACCCCCTTCTTACAATACAGAGCAATTTTTGCCATCGGAAAAAGTCCGAAAACCCAAAAAAGTGTCCGGAACAGCAAATCGTCCGTCATTTCCTGTTGGCGCCGGAAGCTTCAGACCAGGTTCACCTGGTCATTCAAAATGAATTCTTCGTTCTGGGCAAACCCATCAAATTGTGGTGCCTGTTCTGCCCGACACGCACTTCGCTTACACAACATCCTGCGCAGGGTTGAAAATTACGACGCGAACTGCACTGAGCCCGGGTCAAGACCGGGCTTTAGCGCTGCACCCTGACTGAAGCATCCCCGCCCAACGAAGGGCGTCAGAGTCAAGTGCCATATTCTCGATGCCTGGCACTTGCCTCTGGACCCCTTTTGGCTACTTCTCCAGCTTCAGGAAGTAATCCAGGATTTCCGGAACATTGCCATTACCCATGCCAGCATCGACGGCTGCCTGAAGATTAGCCGAGGTGCCCTCGGCAATTTGAGATTCTGTACCCAAATCCTTAACCATCTCCAGGAAATAACCCAGATCCTTATTGGCGTTGTTGATTGAGAAGCCCAGATCGCTTACACCGTCAACCGCATAGTTTTTACAAAATTGCATGAATGGCGAATTGGATGGGCCTGTCGACATAATCTCCCAAAGCTGCTGGCGGTCAACACCAGCAAGGTCGGCCACGGCAAAAGCCTGCGACATGGCTGCAACGGTCGTCATACCCATGAAGTTGTTGATCAGCTTGGTCGTGTGACCGGCACCGAGTGCACCAAGATAGAATACATTTTCGCCCTGCATATCAAGAACCGGCTTAACCTTGTCGAAGGTTGCCTTCTCGCCAGATGCCATGATGTTGAGCAATCCGTCTTTGGCATGGGCTGGTGTACGGCCAAGTGGTGCGTCGATCATGCCTGCACCTTTGCTGGCAAGATCTGCACCGATCTTGCGGGTAGAAGCCGGGATCGAAGTTCCAAAATCAATCAAAACAGCGCCTTCTTTGATGCCAGCCAGAATACCGTCTTCGGCATAGACAAGCATTTCAACTACTTTGGACGTGGTCAGGCAAAGCATCACGATGTCGCTTGCCGCTGCCAGTTCCTTGGCTGAGCTTGCCTCGGTACCGCCCCGGGCAACAACCGTTGCAACGGCTTCCTTGTTGAGATCCATTACGATCAGCTCAAAGCCTTTGTTTTGCAGGTTTTCGACCATGTTGCCGCCCATGAGGCCAAGGCCGATGAAACCGATGACAGGTTTTGTCATGTCTGACTCCTAAAATAGATTCGTTTGTACAAAAGGGATTGAAGAATTATCAACTGCTTGTCCTTGACTCAGTGCTTGGGCTTCAGTCGCTCTACTGTTGGAATAAGAATCCAGATAGACAACATGGCGATGATGGCCAGAGAGGCCCCGATAACAAAGGCAGGCGAATAGTTGCCATCAGCGGTCAACCAGGGCACAAGTGACGTTAGACCAACGGCACCGAGTTTGGCTGCCATACCTGAAAAACCAGCAAGCGTCCCAACCGTTTTTCCACTGAATAAATCGGCTGGTAATGTCTGGACATTACCAATAGCGGTCTGAAAACCAAATAAAATCACAGCCATGATAAGCACGGCTACCACTGGCGCGCCCGGGTTCGCCATGGCCAACAGTGCAGGCAACATGATCAGGCAACCCAATGTAATGGTGAACTTACGGGTTTTGTTGACATTCCAGCCTGCTTTCATGCGATTTTGCGCCAGAATACCGCCAAACCATGCACCTAACATGGCGCCAACGTAGGGTACCCAACCGTATAGTCCAATGGATTTCACATCCATTCCATAGACCTCATTCAGGTAAATAGGTATCCAGAAGACGAACAACCACCAAATCGGGTCGATTGCCGCAGAGGCGATAATCACCCCCCAGCTTTGCTTATGCGAAAGTAGACCGGCTGTTGAAGGGACGTACTCCTCTTCTTCAGTATCTTCTCCGGCTTCAGTGTTTTTTTGACCGGTTAAAATGTACTCACGTTCTTCGTCTGTTAACCAGGGGTGAGACTTTGGCGGCGCTTTAACCAGGACCAACCACGGGATGAGCCACAATAAACCGATCACACCCACGAGAATAAAGACCATCTTCCAACTGAAAAAGATGGTCATGAATGCGATCAGGGGAATCGAGATAATGCCGCCGATGGCCGCACCTGAATTGAAGATGCCCTGGGCCAGGGCTCGCTCCTTGGTTGGGAACCACTCTGCGTTACTCTTGGCTGCACCTGGCCAGTTACCGGCCTCGGCCACACCCAGGACGGAACGAACGATACTCAAGCTGATTGCGCCCTGTGCAACTGCGTGAAGGGCTGTTGCAATGGACCAGACACCAATGGACAGGACAAAACCCAAACGCGTACCTACCCAGTCAAATATCTTGCCGAATATGGCCTGACCAAAAGCGTAAGAAAATACGAAAATAACGGAGATATTCGCGTATATTTGCTTACGTTCAAAAGCAGACTCATCAGGGAACAGATCCTTGACGATTTCTGGCCACAGTACGCTGAGCGATTGACGATCGATATAGTTGATGACGGTGGCAAGCGCGATTAATACGATCACCCACCAACGTAAGTTTTTAAGTTTCATTATTTGTATTTCCCAGGGTAATCAACAGATCACCAATCGTTTTTGCCAAGGTCATTATTTAAGCACCATGCAGTGTGACAGGACACTAGCGCTGCACCCGTCCGGAAGCGTCACCACCCATCAGTTTCTCGGCCTCTTCGACCGTAACCCGGTTGAAATCCCCCGAAATGGAATGTTTCAGACAACTGGCAGCGACTGCAAAGTTCAATGAGTCGTTACGGTCTTCGTAGGCATTGAGCCCATAGATCAGCGCGGAGGCAAAACTGTCTCCACCACCGACACGATCAATGATGTCGGTAATCTCGTATTTGCGTGACAGGTAAAAGCCGGATTTATCCCGCAGGCAGGCAGACCAGCCATTGATATCGGCGCTTCTTGACTCACGCAATGTAATTGCGATTACAGACATATTTGGAAACTCTTCAAGAACTTTTGTGCTTAAAGCTTCGTACTTCTTGATTTCCAGTTCACCACTTTCAACATGAACACCTGCAGATATACCCAGTGATTTCTGGCAGTCTTCCTCGTTGGCAATGCCCACGTCGACATAGTTCACCAGTTCATTCATCACTTCGGGTGCGGATTTACCATATTTCCACAGCTTGCCACGGAAATTGAAATCACACGATACCGTCACCCCCCTTTCCTTTGCCGCTTTTACCGACTCCAGACTGAGGTCGGCGGCAGACTGGCTCAATGCCGGTGTGATGCCGGTAATGTGAAACCATTTTGCATCCCTGAAGACTTCATCCCAATCAAAATCACCCGGACCACACTCACAAATTGAGGAAGCCGCACGATCATAAACCACCTTGGAAGCACGTTGGTTGGCACCGGTTTCGAGATAGTAGATACCAACCCGCTCGCCGGAGCGGCGAATCACAGAGGTGTCTACACCGAAGCTCCGCAACTCACGTATCGCTGATTCACCGATGTCATTATCCGGCAATGCAGAAACGAAGCGTGCATCCAGGCCATAGTTCGACAGTGCTACTGCCACGTTGGCCTCACCACCACCAAAAGTTGCTTCAAATGTCGGTGACTGGAAAAAGCGATCATTGCCCGGTGTTTTAAGCCGTAGCATAATTTCGCCAAATGTAATGAATTTTGACACGATTTACCTTCCCTCTATTTCCGTGTGAAATATTTTGCCGTTGTTATCAGGAGAAATACAGCCCGCCATTGATATCCAGGTTGACACCGGTCAGGAAGCTCGCTTCATCCGAGGCCAGGTAGGCAACCGCATCGGCAACTTCCGATGCCACACCTTCACGGCGCAAGGGGGTCATACCCGCGACATTCGTTCGCACCTGGTCCCTGGTGAATGTGTCGTGGAAGGTCGTGGCGATCATACCCGGGCACAAAGCGTTGACGCGAATATTCTTCGGACCCAGTTCCCTGGCCAGGCCACGCGTAAAGGTCGAAATAGCACCCTTCGAGGAGGCGTAAACCCAGGCACCCGGACCACCACCGTCACGGCCGGCCTGGGAGGAAAAGTTGACGATCGAACCACCGTTACCCATGTAGGGAACTGCCGCCTTAGTCACCATGAAGGCGCTGGTGAAATTCAGTTTCATGACAAACTCGAAAAACTCGAGATCTACTTCTTCCAGGGTTTTGCGGGCCACCAGGCCACCGACCACGTTGACCAGGATATCGATCTTGCCGCCATAAGCTTTGACCGCCTCACTCACCAGCGCGTCGACATCTTCCTGCCTGGTCATATCGCCACCGACCGCGATGGCTTCGCCACCGGCTGAGTGTATGATGTTCATGGTGTCCGTGGCCTGCTCATCGCTTTCGTAGTAGTTAAAAACGACCTTGGCGCCTTCCGCAGCCAACTTGACTGAAATGGCCCTGCCAATATCCCGGGCACCGCCAGAAACGACGGCTACTTTATCTTTGAGATTCAAAATCTTTCCTGTTTCCTATAAAATCATTTTTCAGAGACCAACTCGATGCGGCTCCCGGTGTTTCTTAATCCTCATTCTCTGCAAGAAAGTCTTCCCGCACGGGGCTGAATATGTCGAGCAATGTGCCGGCCTCCCGGCAAATGGCGCCATGCTCCACGTTGGATGGGACATAGGCACAGTCCCCTTTCTTCAACATCGCTGTCTCATCACCGACCGTGAACTCGAACACGCCGCTTTCCACGAACGCGATCTGGGCGTGAGGATGCGAGTGGGTGTATCCGATTGCATCTGCTTCAAAAGAAGCCTTGACCAGCATTAAGGAATCTTCATAACCCAGGATCTGGCGCACGATACCGCCACCCATATCTTCTTTTTTCGCCCGGTCGGAAAAAATAAACCGGTCAGTTTGGTATTTCATTAATCTGCTCCATCCCTATTTTTTTAACGAGTGGCAATAACCACTCCAGTTCATTGGCTCACCGTATTATCACGCAGGGTCGCCTGGCCATTGAGGATTTCAGGCGCAGGTGTCGTCTTGAACAGGTTGCCGGCAATCGTCGTAACCGGATCACCGACGGTCAACATCGCGCGTACGTGTTGGCTTCCGATGAACTCGTTGTTGAAAATTCCCGTGAGTTGCACGCCGTGCAGCGACACGGCGCTGGCGGACTTGTTCCGCTTGTTGTGACCGACATTCTTCAATACCGAGCCGCGTAACTCAAAATGCGGGCCGAAGGTGCTCTCATCAGTACCGCCGCGGTACAACACGGCCAAGCGCTTCACCGATGTCCTCAAAGCTCGAATCGATGATGGAAACGTATTCCACGTTGTACAGACCGAGATCATCGGTCTCCCTGTCCAGTTCCAGGATCGCACCGGAAATATTTGAGAATTTCGAGTTCCGGATTTCAATCCGGCCGGCGAATGTACTCTTGGCGACCGTCAGAAAATTGAAGGAATGGTTGACATCGAGGTCCCTGACCACGCAATCGTCGAGCAGCAGGTCATATGAACCGAGCATGGAGTAACGGCTGGTGCGAATCAGCGTGTTGCCGGCGGAATCCGGTGCGCTACTGCCATCGATCCCCAGCCCCTGCAGCTTCAAAGCGCCACCTTCCTCGATCTCGAACAGGGCTGTGCGTTCGAACTCGATGGTGGGCCGTTTTTCACCGCTTGCACGGATGGTCAGCGGCTTGTCTACCCTGATCAGTTTTTCGACCTGGTAATGCCCGGCTTGTAACTCGATGACATCACCGGCTTTTGCATGCAGCAACAGCTTTGACCAGTTCATCACCACTGGCCTCGATCGTGTGTGTTGCACCGCTGTCAAAGCGGGCCTTGCCATCCGGTTTCGGGTACCAGGAAACACCGGTTTCATCCCTGTCCAGCACCTTGAGATCATGGCTCGCACCAATACCTTCCAGGTCCTCATCGGTGGCAACCATCAAGCCATTCGGCAGTTGCTTCAACTCGATTTTCCGGCTGCTGAAACCACGCTCGATCTGGAAATTCTTCCACCTCGTTCAGAACGTTGTTTTCAAATTCGATACCGGAAATATCGTCATGCACGGTAAAGATGTCCTTACCGTCCCTGTTGTAGATCAGGTTGTTCTGAAAACGGGTGGTCTTCGGCACCGCGCTGCGTTCCTCGTCACTACCCGCCGCGAGCTCGATATGCGCAACTGTCGATGACCGTGTTGTTTTCGATGACCGAGTCTTCCACCTGGTGATAGCGGTTGATCGGTGAATCCGGCACGCCGTTCATGACCGTCAGGGGGCTGCCAAAACGCGTGCCCGTCAGACCCTGCAAATAGTTGTTGCGGATGGTCTGGCGCTTGTTGATCAAGCGGATGCCGCCGGTATGGTCCGCGCCGTTGCCAAAAAATATGTTGTTCTCGACCAGGTTGCCGTTGCCGTGACGCAGGGTCAGCGTGCCACGGGATTCGAAAAACACGTTGCCGCGGAACACGTTACCACCCGACTTGTTGGAGATGATTTCCACTTCGCCGTTGCAACGGTCGAAGTAATTGTTCTCCACCACCGTAAAGGAATCGGTCAGGGAATAATGGCTGGTGCCGATACGCATCGTTTCACCGCCGTTGGAGCCGAGGATCGGCCGGTGGCCGAAATAATTGTGGTCGATGCGGTGGTGGTTTTCCTGGCTGGCCTCGGTGTTCAGCCGCACGGCCAGGGTCACGCCGTTATTGCTCTTGCCCGCCAGGTGGTTGTGGTCAAAACGGTTATGCTTGCCGTAGATCGACACCCAGTAGTCCGTTTCGGTACGTTCGGGGTTATTGAAACCATCGATCACGACCTCGGTAACCCGGGAATGATTGGCCAAGTTCTCCTTGTTGCGAGCGAAACGCAATGACCTCGTCCGTCGGTGTGTAGCCGTCTTTGAAAACCAGCCCGGAAACGACCAGGTATTCACCTGCCAGCCGCAGATTGGACTGGCCGGTGATGATGACCTTGCCCTTTTCCTCGGCCGTCAGGGTGATGGGGGCGTCCTTCGTTCCTTCGCCCGTGAAGACGATCTCGAAGTCATTCCAGACACCGTTTGCCAAGCCTGATTACATCGCCCGGCTCGGCCTCCCGCACGGCATTCCCAAACTCCTCCTGGTCATGAACGACAACGCCTGCCAGAACGGCAGGCGTTGTCACTATCGCAATCAGAACCAGGAATGCGCGTCGGATCGTGGTTGTATATTAATCCAGCGCATTTGGTTCATGCTATCTCAATGCCATCAGTCCCACGTGGCCGTGATACCAAGCTCGTACCTGGTACCACTGCTGTTCCACAGGGTCGGCGCATCGTGCCGCAGGCCACGATTGGCCCACTGGGCCTCGTCGGTGAGGTTCTGCGCGGTGAAACGCATCTTCCACACGCTGTTGAAGCGGTAGCTGGCTGAGAAGTCCAGGTAGCTGGCGTCGTCAAACCAGCGGTGGACACGTCGCGCCGCCGTCGTTGGGCTGGAAATACTCGGAACGGTGCTTCCAGAACACGCTCAGGTTCAGGCTGCCGATATCCCAGAACAGCTGCAGGCTGGCGACGTCGTCGGACTGGCCGTAGATCGAGGCAGGGATCAGCTCGTTCAGGCCGGGCAGTACCGTGCCGTCGGCCTGGATCTGGTCGCCGTAGATCGGGTCCTGCGTCTCGAAATCGGTGTCGGTGTGGTTCCAGCTGACCTTGAAACCCAGGCCGTCGAACGGCTGCGGCAGTGTCGAGAACACGTGGGATGCCGTCAACTCGATACCCCACAGGCCCGAGGTATCGCCCGTCAACACGGGCTTCCGGACATCGACCAGGACATCCACGCCATCGATCGTGAGGTTTTCCTGCTCGACCTGGGACATCACCTCGGCCTCGAAGTACTTGTAGTAAAGCGCGGCGCTGATCGCGGTGTCGTCCGACAAATACCACTCGAACGAGACATCCCCGTTCCAGGACAGGAACGGCTCGATATACGGGTTGCCGCCGGAGGCCGAATCCAGCTCTCCCTGCAGCGCCTGTTCCCGCGTCTCGTAGTCGAAGTCGTCGTCGATGCTGCCAAAGTCCCTGCCGGCGCCCATGAACTCAGGGTTGAAGCGCGACATGGCCCGGTAGGCCGCGGCGCGGATCATGAAGGTATCGCTCATCTCGAAGTTGATGTTGGCGCTGGGCAGCCATACGTCTTCCGTGTGCTTGTGACGGATATCTTCCAGCGCACCCGTCTCGACGACGCGCCACAGGCCGGAATCCGCGTCCTGCTCGGTGATATAACCCGCACGCAGGCCCTTCGAATCCACCTCGGTGCTCACAAAGCGCAAACCGAAGTTGCCCCAGATCGGGACCGGGCCATTATCGGTAAAGAAGTTGGCCATGGCGTAGGCGGCCGTGGTGTTTTCCGTGACGTTGATATCAGCCTCGTTCAAGGTCCGGTCCGGGGCTGTGAGGCTGTTTTCACCATTGGTGATGATCCTCGTCGCGCACAGCGTGTCAAAGGCCGCAAAGGAGCCGCCGATGTTGGTACCGGGGGCATTGTTGAAGAACTTGCTGTTCGGGAACGGGTCGAAGACGCATTCGTCATTTATCCGCTCGAATATCTCTACCATCGGTCACCGAGCCGTCAGGGTAGTAGTCATCGAGGATATCCTCGACATCCTGGCGGTTGTCGTCCTCGTTGTTGGTGATGCGCTGGTACTTGCCCCCGCGCAGACCAAACTTGACGCTCTCGAGGAAACCACCGTCATCCGGTGTCCAGATCGCATCCAGGGTCAGGCCATCGGACTTGGTTTCACGGTCGGTGTCGCGTCTACGTATCTCGAAATCACTACTTAACCTGCTGTCGCCAATACCATCGCCATCGCTATCTCTACCCCCAAAAGTGAGAAAGTTGTTCGGGTCGAAATCCGTTTGCAGATCCCGGCCACCGACAGATTCATCCACCCCGGTGTAGAAACTGATAGACGGCAGGCCGCCTGTCAGATCCATGTCGTACATCACGTAATCGGACTGCGTGCGCACGTAACGGCGCACGCGGTGACGCTCGTGGTTGTTGGACGAGATGTCAGTGCGGAGTTCCCAGTTGTCGTTGAGCTTGTAGCCGAAGTCGAAACCCACGCCTTCCAGCGTCTCGTCGCGGCGGTACAACTCACCGTCGCTTTTCATGCGGCTGACGCCGGTGAAGCTAAGCAAGGCGTAGTCCGGCGTATGCACCACGTTGCGGGGCTCGCGGCGCGAGTCGGCGATGATGAAATCGTGCCGGTCATCCTCGTAGTACTTGTCCGACCAGAACCAGTCAATGGTCATGTCCGCTCTGTCCGAGCGCCATTCGAAGGAGCCCATCAGCGCGTCACGCACCTCGACCTCGGCATTGTTCAGGCGCCAGTAATAGGAGTTCGGGATGAAGTACAGGTCATCCGCGACGATGCCGTTCGCCGCGTCCGCGGCCTGGTCCGCAGGGGTGTATTCGCCCCCACGATCCGTGCAGCGATCGTCTTGCGGGTCAACGCTGGTTTGACAGACGTACCAGCTGGAACTGGTCGAGAAGGTCTCTTCCGGGTTGCCGGAATCCCAGCGCGAGTAACCGATGGAGAAGCCCACCTCGTTGCCGCTGGCCAGTTCCCACTGGTCAACGTAGCTGATCGAGCCACGGTAGCCCCATGGGTCGGCGTCTTTCGACCGGTCGCCATACTCGTTGTACTTGGCGCGCAGGTTCACGTTGACGGACCGCTTGCCGTACTCCAGCGCACGCATTGTGCCGATGTCGATCGTGCCGGCAATGCCGCCCTCGATCAGGTCGGCCTGCTGGGATTTGTAGATCGTGATCGACTTGGTCAGCTCGGACGGGAACACCTGGTAGTTCATGTCACGGCTGGCCGCGGCCGTGGTACCCACGCGCCCGTTGAAAGTCTGCAGCGACAGGAACGGTCCAAGACCGCGGATCGAGATACCCGATACGCTGCCCTTGAAGCGGTGTCCGGTGGCGCCGGTGATCTGCTCGATGGCTTCACCCACCGACAGGCTGGGGATGTCGCCGATGTCGCCGATGCTCAGCGCGTCAACGATACCCGTCGCCTCACGCTTGATATCAATGGAGTTTTGCAGTGCGCGGCGGGTGCCACTGACGATCACTTCTTCCAAAACTACTTCCTGATCATCGCTTACATCAGCATCTGCCGTTTGATCCTGGGCAAATATTGCAGCTCCGGGATAAAGGATGGCAGCTAGCGCCACGAAAAAACTGGTTTTTAGCCAGTGGGTTTTCCCGTGAACCTGGGAAGGATCTTGCTTCATCATAGGTTTCACCTGTGCTTTGATTGATTTTGTAACGGTTTGCGCCGTTTTCCTGAGTTATTGTTTTACTGTTTTAGCCCATGCATTTTAATGG
Organism: uncultured Gammaproteobacteria bacterium; assembly: GCA_963753105.1. Classification (GTDB taxonomy): domain Bacteria; phylum Pseudomonadota; class Gammaproteobacteria; order Xanthomonadales; family SZUA-36; genus SZUA-36. The sequence continues at coordinate 1,224,097 of CAVWBD010000001.1, read as the reverse complement.
ACTGATCAAGTGTAACCAATTTTTAACATTTTGGTCAATCAGTTTACAAGCAATTGGTAAGTAATTGACCTGACTATTTGTCGACCAACCACTGTAAAATTACGTAAATTTTAAAAATAGAACCGCTGATTTTTAAATAAATACAACCTCACACACTTATATTTTAGTTAATTTACAATTAGTTAGAGGTGTTTACTGCTTGGTTGTTAATGATTATAGCCAATTTACCGGTTTGTGGTAATATGAATACAACAAAGATCAGGATTGGTATTAAGGGTTGATCAACATGGCTGGGGAACAACGGCTTTACAAAAGCGTTCTGGACAAGATGCTGGTGCTTATCGATTCCGGGGAATTCCCCGCCGGTGGCCGCCTGCCCCCTGAGCGCGAGTTGGCTGGGCGTTTCGATGTCAGCCGGCCCACTATCCGCGAAGCCATCATTGCACTGGAAGTGCTTAACCGGGTCAGGGTCAAAACGGGCTCCGGCGTTTATGTACTTGAACACCACTCGGTCAGCAGCGGCAATAGCAACCACATCGGCCCATTCGAACTGACCGAAGCACGCGCGCTGATCGAAGGCGAGGCTGCCGCGCTGGCTGCCAACCTGATCTCAAAAGATGAACTCGAGGAACTGAACGACTCACTCGGCGAGATGGCACTGGAAAACGAGTGCGGAGACCTGGCGTCAGGCGGTGCGGACAAGAAATTCCACCAGGTCATCGCCAACGCAACACGCAATGCAATGCTGGTATCCATGATCGAGCACATGTGGCACGTGCGCAACCACGCACCCCAGGTTTACAGCGCCTACAAGGCGATCTGCGAACAGGACGGCGACCGCCGCGTGGAAGAGCACGAGAAAATTTACAAGGCACTGGTCAAGCGAGATGCCAATGCCGCCAGGGCCGCTATGCACGAGCACTTTGCACGGATCCTGAGCAAGCTGATCGCGACCAGCGAAGCGGCGCAGATCGAAGAAGCCCGCAAGCGCGCCCAGGAGGTCAGGGAGCGTTTTTCACTGTATCACATCGTTTCAGCTCATTAACGCATAAGTACGGGCGACCGATGACAGTCGCCTGACGGAATCCTGGATCACGGTAAAACGAAATCCGAACCGGGTTGAATCCGCCCGTTTTTCTCCTTTTCCGCGCTGCGTGAATTGAAATCAACGGGGCGGTGCCCGAGAAATGTCACTTCCGCCGGTCCCGCCGGATGGCCTGCGAGATAAAAGTCGCTGCGCTCCGATAACTCAAGCCGTTGACCCTCTTTCGCGATCCACGTTGCCGCCAACAGAAAGGCACCACCAGGGTGTTCGAGAATCAGGCGCGCGTCCGTCGAGAAGCCGTTCGTAACGGCTTCCTCACCTTTTACGGTGCGGATTGTCCAGCCCTTCGTCGACATGCTACCCGTCTTGGAAAACGAGTCCGGAATCCGGTTCTCAAATTTATCGTAGGGATACAGGAACGTGGTGTAATCACCCGCCTCGCCCGGCAAGGTGTACACCAGGTTCCCTTTGCCCCGCTTGATTGATGTGGAAGCCGATTCAGCCTGGGCGCCCAGTTGCAGGATCTCCAGCCCGGAACCATCGGCAAACGCGGACCGGTGGTGGTTACCGGTGCCCTCGTCGGAGTAATGCCCCTGCCACACCTGTTGGAACTGATGCGTGCCGCCGGAAGGCTCGAAGATATCCCTGACGATCCAGCCCAGGCCCTTCAGGAAAAAGACCTTGCGGTAGTACGCCACACCAATATCTTCATAACCATCATGGCTGCCGGCAAAGAAATCCCAGCGCTCACGCTTGAGCCAGGCAATGACGCCGGGCTGTGGCAATTTTTCCCACTTGCCAAAACCGGAACCACCCCGGTTCGACCGCCAGCCAACTCCATGGGGTATGTTGTCCACCAGCGCCACGTTTTTCACAAACGAGTTCTTGAAGTATTCGTAATCCGGCAGTGAGTAACGCACCTGGTAGTTGGGCAGGATATCCTGGCCGTTGGCCCGTGCGACAAGCCCCAGCATGTCGCCGTGCTGGTGGTCCGGTTTGTGTTCGGACAAACCGGCCGTGATCGCCATGTATAAGCCACCCTTCTCCCAGCCGTCACGCATGACGTAGTAGCCGGTGTCGGGCAGTTCGGCGGAACCTGTTGCCGGCCGTTTGCGATCGAGACTTGCCAGCATTTCGATCTGCTGCCGGCGCAGCAACCAGTAAATGTCAGCATCCACCGCCTCGCCAGCGAAATAATTGATCTCCGCGTCGTCGAACAAAATGGCACCCAGCAACATGAAATCATCCATCTTGTTGTACTCGGCCCAGGGGTCGTTGGTATCGTCCTGGAAAACCGGCAGTCGCCTGTCGGGGCGTGCGAGGACCACCATGGAGTCGAACATCGCTTTCAGTTTTGACCGCCACGCCTCGGGCACTGCAACGCCGTTCAGTTGCGCCAATTGCAGCACGCGGAAATAGTTGTAGATGTCACCCACGTGATAGTGGATGGACCTTTCGAACTGGAAGCCATCCGGGTTGACTTCCTTGTCGAGGTGTTCACCGAGAATCGCCACCGCGTCACGGTACCAGGCGTCCGTGCCGGCATACTCCCTGAACAGGATCGCGATCATGGCAAGTGCCACCATGCCGCGTGTCTGGTGATTGCCATAACGGAACGACGGGTTCCTAGCGTGCAGCGAGGCACCGATATGAAGCATGGTCCGGACAAAGTCCAGTTGGTCACGGTCGCCGTATTGCACCGAGCCGAGGAAAAAAGCGTGGACCTGCAGCCAGTTCAACACCCGGTAGCCGGCCCGGAATGACTCGTAAACACCGTTGCCCCCGTCGTCACCTTCGTATTCCCCAGCTTCGAATGCCTCGTTGAGCGAGCGCATCTGCTCCGTGAAGTAGTCCACGTATAACGGGTTTCCATCTTCGTAGTGATGCATGAAGGCCATGTCGAGCACCTTGTGTTGGCGTGCGAGGTGGCGTAATTCATACGCCGTAACCGAATTGCCCTTCAGGTTTTCATACGGAAGTTTCCAGCGCGCGCGGGCCGGGTAAAGCCCCATGTGGATGTCCCGGTTTTGCGCATGGCCGGACCGCTTGGAGGAAAACCGTTCCTGGTAATCACCGAAACGGCGGTCCATGATTTTTCCAGTCGAAGTAATACCGCTCCGAGTAAGCCTCGCGGAAGTAAGCGGCAAGGGCCTGCAGACCGTCGGCAGGACGCTCACGGTACAGTTGCTGTATATGCTCGATTTCCGGACTGTCCCGGGCGTCCAGTAAGGCCACGAGTTCATCATCCGACAACAACCGGTCGTGCGGGATGGGGGGACGGGTTCACCATCCGCAACAGCCAGCGGCGAAGCCATCAGAAAAAGGAACAGTACTATGGGGAATGCCTTGATCAGGGTCATCGGCCGGTGCTCCATGTCTACAGTGGCATTAGAATAGCTGTTTTTCAGGCCCTCGTTAATTATCCCTTTTTTCGACGGGAATAATCTGTTCTGATAGGCAACACCTTCAAAAGGCAATATGCCAGTAACAGAGAATGACCATGGATTTACAGCTACTCATCAAGCGAATAGTTCTTTGTGGCAGTATTTTTTTGTCCAGCGTCACTGCCATGCCGGTTCATGCGGCCGAATTCATCAATCCCGGTTTCGAGGAGGGTTGGAGTGGCTGGATGGACATCGACAAGGATGGTAAATCGACTGCAATTTCGGGCGATTCGCACCAGGGTGACAAGGCGGCAAAAATCACCAGCCAGGCCGGTTCTTTCGCACAGGTCATCAATGTCGAGCCGGACACGGATTACGTGGTCAGCGCCTACGTGATGGGCACCGGTATCCTGGGTGTAAAGCTGGGCCAGCAACTGGTCTTCGAACGGCAGGATCAGACAAAGACCTGGAAGAAGGTCGAAGTGGCCTTCAATTCCGGCGAACACTCACAAGTCGCAATCTTTACCCAGTTCAACGGCAAAAAAAGCCTGTTTGACGATTTCTCGATCATCGAGCGGGAAGGCAAACCGGCTGCCACCATCCGGCTGGCTGAAGGCGGGCTGTCACCCGATTTTCCACCGGGACGTAATTTCGAACTGATCGACTGGTACCTCAGCACCCCGGCAGACGACGGCAACGGCCGTTCGAAACGGATAGACGAAAGCGACCTTGCTGCGGGTTACCAGGACGAATATTTCTACACCGCCGATGACGGTGGCATGGTTTTCAAAACGACCGTTGCAGGCAGCAAGACCTCCAAGAACACACGCTACACACGCACCGAGCTGCGCGAAATGCTGCGCCGCGGCGATACCAGCATCAGCACGACGCCCAAGAGCGGTGACTACAGGAACAACTGGGTATTTTCCTCTACTTCTAAGAAAGCTCAAAAACGCGCCGGTGGCGTCGACGGGGTATTGCGCGCCACGCTCGCCGTTAACCACGTCACCACCACGGGTAAGGCGCGGGACGTCGGTGTGGTCATCATTGGCCAAATCCACGCGGGCAGCGATGAGCCGGTCAGGTTGCACTACCGGAAACTGCCCGGCAACGAAAGAGGCTCGATATACGCGGCCCATGAGATATCCGGCGGTGATGACCAGTGGTACGAAATCCTGGGCAGCAGGTCCGACACGGCCCATGATCCGCTTGACGGTATCGCGCTCAATGAAAAATTCAGCTACGAGATCGATGCAAGAGGACATGAGTTGAAAGTGACGATCAGCAGGCAGGGTGTTGTGCTGGGCCGCACCACCATCGACATGACCAACAGCGGTTACGACGTCGAGGACGATTACATGTACTTCAAGGCGGGCGTCTATACGCAAAACGATTCGGGTGATCCGCAGGATTACGACCAGGCCACGTTCTATGCCCTGGAAAACCGGCACTAGGGTTGCGAATTCTGATCCCTGTAGTGGCAGCCGGTACGAATATTCAGCCCTGAATCCCGCGTCGAATACTTGCTAGAATGCCCTGCTATGGAAAAGGGTATTTCCCCCAATGGCGTCGTTACGACGGGCACCTCCAACGAAGAAAAAATGATCCGCACGGGCTGTCCGTCGCATAATTGCGGGGGACGCTGCCTGCTCCGGGTCTATGTCCGGGATGATGTGATCACCCGCATTGAAACCGATGACCGGCCGGGTGACACGGTTGCCGACCCGCAACTGCGCGCCTGCATCAGGGGCCGTTCCTACCGCCACCGCCAGCATCACGAAGACCGTCTGAAATACCCCTTGAAACGGGTGGGTGAACGCGGTTCCGGCAAGTTTGAACGTATCAGCTGGGACGAAGCCACCGACCTGATGGCGGCCAACATCAATCGCATCAGGGAACAATACGGCAACACCTCGATTTACATCCCCTACGGCACCGGCAGCTATAACCAGACCGGTGGCAAATGGTCCGCCGACCGCCTGATGGCCATGTACGGCGGTGCACTGGCTTATTACAACTCCTATTCCTGGGCCTGTATCTCCCGGGCCACCAGGACCGTTTACGGCACCGAAGTCACCGGCAACCAGCGCCAGGACTGGCTGAACAGCGATTACATCATCATGTGGGGCTGGAACCCGTCCGAGATGCGTGACGGCACCAACAGCGAGTACTTCCTGAAAGAAGCCCGCAAAAAAGGCACCCGCGTCGTTTGCATCGATCCACGCATGACCATGAGCGCGGTGGCCCTGGCCGACGAGTGGATCGCGATCCGGCCGGGCACCGATGTGGCCATGATGAGCGCGATGGCTTACGTGATGATCACCGAGGACCTGTACGACAGGGATTTTGTCGAGCGCTGCTGTATCGGTTTTGACAAGGACCAGATGCCGGCCCCGCATGCCAACGAGGAGTCCTACAAGGACTATATCCTGGGTGTGGTTGACGGCCAGCCGAAGACCCCCGAATGGGCCGAGGAAATTACCTCGATACCCAAAGAGGACATCATCCGCATCGCCCGCGAATACGCAACCGCCGCAGCGGCTGTGCTGTACCAGGGTTATGGCATGCAACGGCGCGCCTATGGTGAGCAAGTGGTGCGGGCCGGTTGCACACTGGCAGCGATCAGCGGCAATGTCGGCAAACCCGGTGGCTGGGCCAGTGGCATCGCCCTGCAGACCGGTGGCGGCCCGTTCTGGAATGTGCTGCCGATCCCGGACAACCCGGTACAAGCGCAGATACCGTCATTCCTGTGGTCCGAGGCGGTGTTACGCGGTCCGGAACTCACCGATAAAGACGGCCTGGTCGGCATTGAGCGCCTGCCGCATGGCATCAAGATGATCTGGGCCGTGGCCTCCAACGCCATCGTCAACCAGCACGCCAATATCAATCGCACCATAGAGATCATCAAGGACACATCATCGCTGGAATTTTTCGTGGTGCAGGATAATTTCATGACCGTGACCGCGCGTTTCGCGGACCTGGTCCTGCCGGCCTGTACCCAGTTCGAGACCTGGGGCATGGAAGATGGCTGGAAATACGGTGAAGAATTGATCTTCCAGCCAAAAATATTTGATCCACCCTGGGAAACCAAAAGCGATTACGCCATATGTGCTGCAATCGCGGAAAAACTGGGCATCGCCCGGGAATTCACCGAAGGTCGGGATGAGAAGCAATGGATCGGCGCGCTGATGGATGACTACCGCGAACAGCGCTTTCCCGACCTGCCCACGCTGGAAGAATTCGAAGAGAAGAACCTGGGTGTTTACTCGCGGCCGGTTGAAAAACCCAAGGTCGCTTTCCAGGCCTTCCGGGAAAACCCCTCGGAACATCCGTTACCGACACCCTCCGGCAAGATCGAAATTTTCAGTAGCGAGATGTTCGACCGGGGTCTGCCGGGTGAAGTGCCTGCCGTGGCAAAATACATCCGGGAATGGGAAAGCCCGTTTGGCCCGGAGTGCGAGAAATACCCGCTGCAGGTCATTGGCACACACTTTATGCCGCGGGTGCATTCCACTTTTGCCAATTGTGACTGGAATAACGAGGCCTTCCCGCAACGGGTGTTCATCAACCCGCTGGACGCTCAACAACGGGGTCTCACGGACGGGCAGAAAGTCAGGATATTCAACGACCGGGGCACCGTCATCCTGCCCTGCCGTATCACCCCGCGCATCCTGCCGGGCGTGATCAATATCCCGCAGGGCGCCTGGTGGCAACCGGACGAGGACGGCAATGACATCGGGGGTTCGGTCAATACGCTGACTTCCGAACGCTGGTCACCGTTCGCCTTTGGCAATACGCAGCACACCATCATGGCGGAAGTCGGCCCGCTGGAGGGTGGCGGATGAAACGGCTGGCTTTCTATTTTGATTCCGCCTCGTGCTCGGGCTGCAAGACCTGCCAGATGGCCTGCAAGGACAAGAATGACCTCGCCATCGGCCAGCTGTGGAGACGCGTTTACGAGGTCACCGGTGGTGGCTGGAAGAAACAGGGCGTGGCGTGGAAACAGGACGTGTTCGCTTACAACCTGTCGATGTCCTGCAATCACTGCGAAAATCCGCCCTGCGTGGAAAACTGCCCGACAGGGGCGCTCGCCAAGCGCGATGACGGCATCGTAACGCTGGACCAGGACCGTTGCTTCGGCTGCAAGTACTGCATTTGGTCCTGCCCCTACGGCGCACCGCAGTTCAACCCGGACAAGCGCGTCATGGGCAAGTGCGACCTGTGCGCGGACTACGTGGACCAGGGCAAGAACCCAAGCTGCGTGGATGCCTGCCCGATGCGCGCGCTGGATTTCGGGGACTACGACGAATTGCTGAACAAATACGGTGATCCGGACCACGTATATCCGCAACCGGACGACGCGATAACCCGGCCGTCCATCTGTATCAAGGCACATGCCAATGCAGTAGTTAAGACACCCGAAGGAGAACAGGGATGAAAATCGGTTACCTGCAGTTCGCACCTGTTTTCGGGGACATTGAAGCCAATACCAGGCACCTGGAAGCCTTGCTCGAATCTGGCAAGGATGCAGACCTGCTGGTGCTGCCCGAACTGGCCAGCACCGGTTACCGTTTTGCATCACGCCGGGAAGCGCTATCCCTGTCACAGAACAGATGACGGCGAATTCGTGCAATTCCTGGTCGAGCAATGTGCGCGTCACGATTTCTACCTGGTGGCCGGTTTCAACGAACGTGAGGGCGATCTTCTTTACAACACATCAGTACTCGTCGGACCGGGAGGCGTGGCCGGTAAATACCGCAAGCTGCACCTGTTCATGGATGAAAAAGACATTTTTGAACCCGGCAACCTGGGGCTGCCGGTGTTTAATATCGGGATTTGCAAGGTGGGCATGCTGGTTTGCTTTGACTGGGTGTTTCCGGAAGCATGGCGGCTTCTGGCGCTCGAAGGCGCTGATATTATCTGTCACCCGTCCAACCTGGTATTGCCCTACGCGCAACAGGCCGTGCCGGTACACGCCATGTGCAGCCGTATCTATGCGGTCACGTGCAACCGCATCGGCACCGAAAAAGACCTGACCTTCACCGGCCAATCAATCATTGCCAATCCGCAGGGTGAAGTATTGTCGCGTGCATCCACTGAGCAAGAAGCTGTTAGCATTGTTGATGTCGACATCGAGGCAGCCAGGGACAAAAGCATCACCGCGCGCAACGATGTCATCACCGACCGGCGGCCCGATGTGTACGCACGGTTGGCCGATGAGGTAAAAAAAGGAAGATGAGCATGAGAGCACCACATATGTTTACCAGCCTGCTGCTTGCAATCTGCCTGGCCCTGTTGCCAGCATGCGCAGAACAGAATGAATCAACCGGCACGGGTACACCCGAAGCCATCGCCGAGGTGGAGAATCTCCCTGGCTCCGGGCATGAAATCGAAACAGTTCAGGATCCAACCGGCGCCAATCCCGCTAAACTGTTGTTAAGCCCGTCAGAATTGGGTTTGCCGGCAAAACTGCCCCCCCTGATACAACGCTGGACAGGCGATTTCGACAAGATGGTCGAACGCCGCCTGGTCCGGGTACTCACCGTATACCAGGCTGGTGGTTATTACCTCGATGGCTTCGAAGAAAAGGGTTTGACATTCGAACTGGTCAAGATGTTCGAGAAATCCCTCAACGAACAGCTCGGAACCGGTCACGTCAAGCTGCACGTGGTACTGATCCCGGTTAATTTCGACCAGTTGCTAACCGCACTGGTGCAGGGATACGGGGATATTGCGGTGGCTGGTCTCACCATCACGCAAAGACGTTCGGAATCAGTCGATTTCGGTACGCCGCTATACAGTAATATCAGTGAAATCGTGATTACCGGCCCTGCTGCCCCAAAGATTGATACGATCAACGACCTGTCGGGCAAGCGCGTCTATATCAAGCCAGGCAGCAGCTACCGCGGCAGCCTGGAGCTCCTGAACCTCAGGTTTCAAGACGAGGGCCAGGCAACGATCGAGATAATCGATGCACCGCCTCATCTGCAGGATGTCGACCTGCTGGAAATGGTCCGCGCCGGATTGTTACCGATGGTGGTCATGGACGACTACAAGGCACGTTTCTGGGCCAACATCATGGATGGTCTGAACCTCCGCGATGACCTGGTCATCCGGTCCGGCCGGGACATCGGTTGGGCAATACGCAAGAACAGCCCATTGCTTAAGGCGAAAGTTGACGAATTTGCGCTCGAACACCGCAAGGGGACGTTGATGGGCAACATCCTGATCAACCGTTACCTGAAAAATGCCGGATGGGTTAATAACGCACTCGATCCGACCGAGTGGGGACGTTTCAATGATACCGTTGACCTGTTCAGGAAATACTCGACCCAATATGACTTCGACTACCTGATGGTGGCAGCACAGGGTTACCAGGAATCCAGGCTGGACCAAAGCGTGCGCAGCCATGCAGGCGCGATCGGTATCATGCAACTGTTACAAAGTACGGCCACCGACCCGAATGTTGGTATCTCAGACATCGAGGATACAGAACACAATATTCACGCGGGTGTGAAATATCTCAATTTCTTGCGCGACCGATATTTCACCAAACCTGAAATAGACACCATGAACCGGGCCCTGTTCTCGTTTGCAGCTTACAATGCCGGACCCGCACGGGTCAGGGGCCTGATGCAAAAAGCCGCATCAGCGGGACTGGACCCCAACCAGTGGTTCAATAATGTTGAACTAATCGCCGCCAAGGAGATTGGCCGGGAAACGGTGGATTACGTCAGTAACATTTACAAATATTATTTCGCTTACAGCACCATTATTGAACAGGAACGGCACCGCGCCGCCGAAAACCCATGACAGAAACGCCACGGGGTGGTCAGCCAGTAAGGTGCTTGCGGAAAAAGTCGATGGTGCGTGACCAGGCGAGTTCCGCCGCTTCCGGTGCGTAACGGCCGGTCGAGTCATTGTGAAAGCCGTGGTTCACACCCTTGTAAACATAGGCCACGTATTCCGCACCGTTTTCCTTGAGTACCCGTTCGTAAGCAGGCCAGGAATCGTTCACACGCTTGTCCAGCTCACCAAACTGCAGCATCAGCGGGCCACGCACGTTTGCGCGGAGTTCCTCGGCGGCCGGTGTACCGTAAAATGGCACGCCCGCGTCCAGCATATCCGGCATCGTGGCCGCCAGCATATTGACGATGTAACCGCCAAAACAAAAACCGACCGCACCCAGGTGGCCGTTGCTTAGCGCGTGGGCGTCCAGGAATTGCGCGGCTGCGATGAAGTCCTCCTCGATCTTGGCCCGGTCCATGCCGCGTTGCATACTCCGGCCTTCGTCGTCATTACCCGGGTAACCACCGAGTGGGTAAAGCGCATCCGGCGCGAATGCGAGGAAGCCACTTTTCGCCAGGCGCCGCGCGACGTCCTTGATATAGGGGTTCAGACCGCGATTCTCGTGGATGACCAGCACCGCCGGGGCCGTACCTTCCAGTCCGTTGGGGGTGACCAGGTAGCCCTGGCCTTCCCCGTGCCCCTTGGGTGAAGGGAATTTCACGTAACGCGCCTTGATATCGGGGTCATTGAACGAGATCTGCTCAGCCTCGGCGTAGTTCGGCAACAGTGCAGCAGTCAACACGCTCATGCTGATGCCGGTTGCTGCCAGACCGGCCAGGCGGCCCATGAAGGTGCGCCGGTCGATGAAACCGTGCGCGTATTCGTCGTACCAGTCGAAAGCCTCTTGTGGTATCGGGCGGGTATCCGGGGTGGTGGCATTCTCGTTCTTCGTCATTGCAATCCTCGTTCCATTCAGGCGGTCATCAACTATCCGAACCAAGTATAGTCCATGCCCCCGAACACTTTACGGTGTGAGTAAAGGTCGCGGATAAGCACTCCTGAAGCACCAGGTGATCGTGCAGGCCTGCCCTGCTTATAATGATCCCACGGGGTCCCTGACCAGCGTGCCTTTCTGATAGTCGCTGATAGCCTGGTCGATCTCCGCACGGGTGTTCATGACAAACGGACCGTGATGAGCAACCGGTTCATTCAACGGCAAACCACCAAACAGCAAAAGACCGGACTTTTCTGCGGCTGAAAAATGCACCGCTTCACCCCGCCCCAGTTGAGCGAGTTCACCACGCCTTACCCGTTGGTCACCCACGAGAACACTGCCTTCGTAAACATAGAACTGGCTCGACAGGCTCACCGGCATACACCAGGGTGGTTTTACCCCCGGCCGGCAAACTGACATCGGCCAGCAGGGCGCGGGTGGTTTTCCCGGTCACGGCCCCGCTAACAGGTGCATCTCCCTGCACGAGTTCCCCGGCAATCAGGCGAACCAGGGCATCATCTTGCTGCAGTTCATGGATTTCACCACTTTGCATATCGCGGTAGGCAGGCGGGTTCATTTTTTCTGCCGCCGGCAGATTCAACCAGAACTGGAAGCCGTGCATACCTGGCTCATCACCGGGCAGGGGCATTTCCGAGTGAATCACGCCACTGCCTGCGGTCATCCATTGTGCACCACCGGCATTGATACTGCCCTCGTTACCCATCGAGTCGCGGTGGGAAAAACCACCGGCCAGCATGTAGGTCACGGTTTCAAATCCGCGGTGTGGATGCGGTGGAAACCCGGCACTGTATTCGTCCTCGTTGTCGGAGCGGATTTCATCCAGCATCAGAAACGGATCCATGTTCAGCTGACCGCCAAATCCAGCCAACCTGCTGATCTTTACACCCGCCCCATCTGATGTGGGCCGCGCGCTGGCTATTCCCGTGATACTACGCTGCTTCATTTTCATACTCCCCGTGATTACTGGAAACCAGCCGCTTGACTTCCGCCAGGGCCCCGTCCACGGATTTCTCCCGTGTATCGCCCCCCATGTTGAGACCTTCGGCAAAAATGGTGTCGACAGACTCGATCCCCATCAAACCCAATATCGAAGCCAGGTAGTTGGTTTGCGAATCCAGCGGTGTGTCGCGATACATGCCGCCACGCGCCAACACCAGGTATGCGTGCATGTCCTCGACCAGACCCTTTGGGCCCCTCGCTGGTGTAAGCAAAAGTTTTGCCGGCACGCGTAACCCGGTCGATCCATGCTTTAAGTGTAGATGGAATACCGAGGTTGTACATGGGCACCGCCAGTACGAGGGTATCGTGCGACATCAGCTGGTCGATCAGCTTATCCGAATATCTGGGCCAGCACCCGCTGGGTTTCATCGCGCTGCCTCGGCCGGTACCGTCCAGCTGCTGAATTCTTCAGCATCCAGGTGTGACGGGGCTTCCCGGGCAAGGTCCAGCCTGGTCACCGTGCTGCCTGGTGTTTCCCTGATCAGCCGGTCAACCAGCGACCTGCGCAATTTCAGTGCTGACGCTGTCATCGCCAAACATGCTGCTATGAATAAAAAGTATGCGTTTCATTCCTGATCTCCAATTATTAGGCTACACTTTATTATCTATTTATTGCATAATAAATAGCACTTATTCGTTGTTTTTAATCGATATGATAGATAATAAAACTGGCATTGAACCGCATGTGAGCCTCGATAATTGGCGTTCCCTGGTCGCCGTGGTGGATGAAGGTGGTTACGCGTCTGCCGCCGAGGCGCTGGGCAAGAGCCAGTCCACGGTCAGCCACAGTATCCAGCGCCTGGAGCAGGCATTGGGCACTGCCGTGTTCAAAATCCGGGGGCGACGGGCGGTTTTGACCGCGGTGGGTGAGATGACGCTCAGACGCGCACGGGTCTTGCTGGATGAAGCGGCGGATATAGAACGCATGGCCCGCACTTTATCCGCCGGTGTGGAGGCTGAGCTTCACATCGCAGTCGATGCAATATTCCCTAACCAGGTGCTGCTGCCGGCACTTGCAGAGTTCACGAGAATCTTTCCCGGCACCCGCATCGAACTGGTGGAAAGCATCATTTCAGGCGCGGCTGATCTCATCAGGCGTGGCCGCGTGCAACTGGCCATTACACCGCATGTTCCACAGGGCTGGCTGGGGGATCACCTGGTACGCCTGGAATTTGCCTGCGTGGCGAGCCCGCAGCACCCACTGCACCAGTTGGGCCGCGTGCTTACCGAGCGTGACCTGCAACAACACAGGCAGCTGGTGGTGCGTGACAGTGGAGAGCAACGCGATCTCAACGTCGGCTGGCTTGGTACCGAACAGCGCCTTACCGTCAGCACCATGGGCACACGCATCCAGGCGCTTTGCCAGGGGCTCGGTTTCGCCTGGTCACCGCTGTTGAAGATTCACGCCGAGTTGGAGCAGGGTTTGCTGAAACCATTGCCGCTGGAGCACGGGGGCGCGCAGGTACGCCGACCTGTACATGGTGGTCACCGACGCCGAAGGCGCCGGCCCGGCCACGCTGGCCATGGCCGAGTCAGTCAGGCAACAGGTAAAGCTCAACGCTGGCGGCCAGCCCCCGGCGCCGTAAGTGGGCCCCTCGGCACTCACTCCGAAAATTGCACACCCAACTGCTGCGCCGCCGCATCGGCGGTCTGGTCGATCAGCGTGGCGATCGTCATCGGCCCGACACCGCCCGGAACCGGTGTGATCAGCGAACACGGCTCGAATGCGCCCTCAAAATCCACGTCGCCGATATTGCCGATGTTGTAGCCAGCATCGATAACCACGGCGCCGACCTTGACCCAGCCACCCTTGACGAAGCGCGGTTTACCAACCGCGGCGATGATCACATCCGCGTTACGCACCAGGCTGGGCAGTGATCGCGTGCGTGAATGACACAGCGTCACGGTCGCGTGGCGGTTGATTAGCATCGAGGCCATCGGACGGCCGAGGATCGGGCTGCGACCAATCACCACGGCATGCGAGCCATCGAGTTCCACGTTGTACTCGTCGAGCAACTGCATGATGCCCTTGGGTGTGCACGATGCGAACGCCGGCATGCCGAGGATCACCCGGCCCAGCGTGCTGGAGGTAACACCGTCCACGTCTTTCTCGGCCGGGATCGCCTCGAAGGTTGCCCGCTTGTCTATCGGTGCGGGAACCGGGTGCTGAACCAGGATGCCGTGGATGGATTCATCCTCGCGCGAGTTTTTGGATTTCACCCACCAGTTCTTCGGTACCCGTGCCGTTTGGCAGCTCGAGCAGCAACGACTTCATACCGGCGTCTTCGCAACGCTTGCGCTTCATGCGCACGTAGGTGGCCGAGGCTGGATCATCACCCACCAGCACCGTGGCGAGCGTGGGTATGACGCCAGTGCTCTTGTGAATCTTCTCGACCTTGGCTTTCGCGTTTGCGAGCACGCGGTTGGCCAGGGCCGTACCATCCATCAGCTTGGCTTTGTTGGTTTGTTTCCATCATGGCAACAGGATACCTCAAAGCCCCTGCCAGTCGGACAGGGGCTTTTCAATAGCTATTTCAGGGTGCCGCCTTCGGCACACGCCGGTCCAGGATACCCTCGATCTGGTCCATGATGGCGTTCATACGCTTGAATACGGCCTGGTAAGGCGCAGCCGTTGCCAGGTCGACACCTGCCCGTGTCAGCAAATCGTAGGGGTAGTCCGAACCACCGGCCTTTAACAGGTTCATGTAGTTTTCAACAGCTCCCGGACGACCCTGGAGGACCGCTTCGGCCAACAGGGAAGACGCCGCCAGTGAAGTTGCGTACTGGTACACGTAAAAGTTGTAATAAAAATGCGGGATGTAAGCCCATTCCACTGTGTACAGGTCGTCGATCGTCATCACGCCCTCATCGTGGCCGTGGTAACGGCGCAACAGGTCACCATAGATCTCGGTGAACTTGGGACCGGTCAAAGCCTCACCTGCCTCGGCGCGATCGTGGATCGCCAGCTCGAACTCGGCGAACATGGTCTGACGGAAGAAAGTCGTACGCAGGTTTTCCAGCGCACTGCCCAGGTAATACAGGCGTTCATCGTCATCCGCTGCCTTTTTCAGCATCAGTTCAAGCAATAACGCCTCGTTGAACGTGGATGCGACCTCGGCTGTGAAGATCGAGTAACCGGCAGTTGGGTACGGCTGGTTCTTGTTGGCCAGGTAGGAGTGCATGGCGTGGCCCCACTCGTGCGCCAGCGTGGAAACCGAATTGTAATCGTCGTTGTAATTCATCAGCACGTAGGGGTGCACGTCATAGGCGCTGCCGTTCATGTAGGCGCCGGAGCGCTTGCCCGGGCGTGGATAGACATCCATCCAGCGGCTTTCGAACCCGCTGGACATCACTTCGGTGTAAGCATTGCCAAGTGGTTCGACCGCTTCAAGCGTCAACTGCTTGCCGGCTGAAATGGGGAACTTCTTGCCGGATTCGACCAGTGAAGGGTAACCATCGTAGTATCCGAGGTCATCGACACCCAGCATGCGCGCACGCAGTTGCAAGTAACGGTGCAGCGTACCCAGGTTCTTATTGGTTTCCTCGATCAGCGTACGGTAGACCGCCTCGGGAATGTTGTTGTTATCCAGCGAGGCGGAAAGCGAGTTGGCGTAGTCACGCTGGCGGTGATTGAAAATCTGCACGTTGACCTGTCCGGCCAGCGTCGTGCCCATGGTGCGCTCATATTCTTTCCACTTGGCCCAGAAGCTCTCGAAAACGGCCTTGCGATCGGCCCGGTTATCAACCGAGCGATATTTTGAATAGGCTGACTGGTCGAGACGTACTTCCTCACCGGTGGACAGGGTGATGGTTGGCCAGGGCATGTCGGCGTTGGCCAGTGTCCGGTAAGTGTTTGAGGGCGTGTTGCGCATCATTGATGTCGCCGCCATCATCGCCTCGGCTTCCGCATCAAGAACATGCTTTGACTGTCTCAGGGTATCCTGGATGTCATGCTTGTAGGGCTCCAGGGACGCCAGCTCGGCCAGGTAGCCATTCAGCGTGTCCGCCCCGACCTCGAGGATTTCCGGGTCGATAAAAGATATCTTCTCGGTAAACTTGCTACCCAGGATTTGAACCTCGGTACGACGTTGCTGATTTGCCGCATCCCGGGTGTCCGCATCCGATGCCATGCCGGCATAGGACCCGATCCTGGAAAAGGTCTTGAACATATCGCTGAGCATGTCGGAGCATTCCAGCAATTTCGCGGCGCTCTCGCCCAACTGGCCCTGGCAGTGATCAATTTTTGCAAGGTCAGCTTCCAGCGTGTCTTTAGCCTTGTTCCAGGCGTCGACACTGGGGTACAGGTCCGTGAGATTCCAGGTGTCATTGTCTTCTTGAGCGAGGCTGGTTCCCGCCAGCGAAATGGCGACCAGCAACATGATGAGTTTCTTCATTTGAGCTTCCTCTCATGATCGGCCCGAATGGGCCGGGTGAAAGGGTATATTATCCTCCAAATTGGTCGCCATAGCAGTACCAAAGGTACTACCCGTTACTAAATTCAGGCAATTAAAGTCTGGGCAGGATCAGTGGTTACAGATTTTGTCCTGCGCGGTATTGAATCCTTCATCGCGGGCTACGAACTTGCCACGGCTCTCGAGGAAATCGATCGCCGCATTGGACGTCCATGCCATTGGCGGAGCAGGTGTGAAACCTGGCATCCGTGCCGAAACGTTCGATGATGGCTTGGGCGAGTGATTCGCGGCTGAACCCACCGTCGGTCTCCAGCATCATGTGCATGATTTCATGAGCGTGAATGTCCGTCATATTGGTTCCGTCAGAATTTTGTCAGCGGCTACGATAAGCCATTCCAGGTGTGAACACCACTGGCGCGTAACCGGGGTCATGATTCGTCCACTGTTTTCTTCTGTTGCTCATGCACCCTGCAGGCGTGTTCGGAAAATCCTACTTGGCACTGCTGGCCGCACACCTGGAGAAACTGGACCTACATCAACTGGCCCTGGAAATACTTGATTTTTCAGCTACAGCGCTTCCGGCAGGAATTTGACCTAAAGCAACTAGGCGAAAAAGTCCGTATGAGTTACCATGTAGAAACGATGGCGGGAAGCGCCATGCCTCGATCACCTCGAGTTAACGCGATTCCGCGATTCTGGCATTAACCTACTCACAGCAGGTCGCTGATACATGGTTGAGCACCCTGAAGGCCTCAAGCGCGATGTCGCGGAGATCAAGTTCCTGATCCACGATCTGCGCGTTGAGCGATTCATCAACGAAGTGGTCCACTTTCACGCCACGGTCAACACCGATCTCGAGATCCACGATATCGAGCATGCGCAGGCATTTCACGACGAAGATCTGCAGGAACTCAAAAGCAAGGCCGTTATCCAGCGCAAAGCCCTTGATAGCTACACCGATGCGGTCAAGAGCTTTGCTCGCGGACGAAACAATTCT
Source organism: uncultured Gammaproteobacteria bacterium (assembly GCA_963753105.1). GTDB lineage: Bacteria > Pseudomonadota > Gammaproteobacteria > Xanthomonadales > SZUA-36 > SZUA-36. Next base: position 1,206,456 of record CAVWBD010000001.1, on the reverse strand, counting down.
CGCCGCGGGGCGCAAATACGTTCAGAGCGTCTACGACACCTGCAAGTTCATCATGGACCCGCGCTGGGAGCAAACGGAATCATTTCTGGAGCTTCTGCCCGAGACATCACGCAGCGTCCGCTCGTACCGGCACTGCCTGAACTGCATTCGCTGGATAAGTGGTGTGTACTACCGCATCCACTATTTCATGGAGGAGAAGGACAACGACCTCTACGAAAAATTCGACGTTGCCGAGGAGTTGCGCGATTTCGTACGCAACGTCGTCTACAGCTACGTTATCGAGAAAACCAACGCCCGTGTCGAAATTCGCCTGAACCAGCTCGACCCGGCCGTCCTCGGTGGCAACCGCCACCGTTTTCGCCGTATGATTTTCAACCTGGTGATGAACGCGGTCGATGCGATGAGTCATAAGAAAGTCGGCGTGCTGACCATCAGTTGCCATGGTCGATGGCGACAATATCATGCTGCGCGTGCGCGATATCGGCTCCGGTATACCCGCGGAGAAAATCGAGCAACTCTTGACCGACAAAAAGAACCTCGATGGCGAGTTGCACTCCCTCGGGTTTGTTTTCGTTCGCCAGACAGTTGCGGAATTCAACGGCTCGTTATCCATAGACAGCGTGATCGACAAGGGCACGACAATATCGATCTTTCTGCCGCGCCTGGTCGGCGAAGTGGTCGCACCAAGCAAGCCGGTGGAGCACGAAAATACCGATCTTGCCCACAAGATCAACAAGCTACGGTTGGAGGAAAGGGCCGCATACCTGAAGAAAACCGCTAAAAGCGGCAGCAGGACATGACACCTGCGGAGAGACCATTTATGGCGACTACCTGGTTTCCGATGCGGAATTCCCAGGATCCATCTTCGCCATTGCGGTGACGGATGACAACGAGATCGATCTCTTCACGCACAGACCGTACGAGCGCCACTGGAACATCACGCACGAGGATTTATCACCGATGCTGTTCGAGGCCACCGTGCGCGGCCGGCTCGAAGAAGAAGAAGACAAGACGCCGACATTGATCTTCAAGTGCCCGCAGAGTGTGCAGGAGTACTTCGAGTTCAAGGGTGTTCCCGAAGAAGATAGACAACCGGCGACGTATATCACGATGGTTCACGATGAACTCATCCGCATCAGCCGCGACCATTATTGACACGGGAATGCCCGAGGACATCAGCGTCCGCGTGACGGACCTGAAGCAATTTTTTCCTTATAACCAGGAGTTAGCAGAACAAGAGCTTTTCCCGCTGAAGATATTGGCAAGGCTCAGCCAGCATTCAGAAAAGAACCCGGAGTACCAGCGGCGATGTCAAGTGTGAAGGTAGGGCAAGTATGATCGGGCATCCGAGCTTAACGAGCAGCAATAATGAAAACCAAGCGAAAGGAGATAAAGATGTCTACATTGAAAACAATCTTACAACGCAAGATCGAGGAGCATCGCCCACGCACGATGAAGCTCCTCAAGGAACACTCGGACGTGAAAGTCGGCGAAGTCACGATCGGCCAGGCCATCGGTGGCGCGCGCGGCGTCAGGTGCCTGGTAACCGATATATCCTACCTCGACCCGATGGAAGGCATCCGTTTCCGCGGCATGACCATTCCGGAAGTGTTCGCGGCCCTGCCGAAAGCACCCGGTAACGAGTATCCCGTCCGTGGAGAGCTTCTGGTATTTCATGCTGACCAGTGAAGTACCGACCATGGAACAGGCCGAAGAAGTCATCGAGGATTTCAAGGGCCGGGCAGAAGTACCGGAGTACGTCTTCGACGTTCTGAGGGCGATGCCGAAGGATTCGCATCCGATGGCGATGTTCTCGGCAGCGATCACTGCCATGCAGCGCGAGTCTGTCTTTGCAGCAACAATACCGCGAAGGGCTCGGCAAGATGGACCTGTGGGAGCCGACCTACGAAGACGCCTGTAACCTGCTGGCGAAGCTACCGACCATCGGCGCGTTTATTTATCGCCTGGCTGTTCAAGGATGGGGATATCATCGATCCTGACCCCGATCTGGATTTCGGCGGCAATTTCGCCCACATGATGGGCATCGACAGACCCTACGACGACGTGGCACGGATGTACTTCATCCTGCATTCGGACCACGAATCGGGCAACGTGTCGGCGCACACCGTTCACCTGGTGGCTTCGACATTGTCCGATTGTTACTACGCGCTGTCGGCCGGAATCAACGCCCTGGCCGGGCCGCTGCACGGACTGGCAAACGAGAACGTGCTGCGCTGGACGCAGGATTTCATGGAGAAACTCGGTGGCAAAGAGCCGACCCGCGAAGTCATCCGCGAGGCGCTGTGGGCGACGCTGAACGCGGCCAGGTGGTCCCGGGTTACGGGCATGCGGTGCTGCGCAAAACAGACCCGCGTTACATGTCGCAGCGCGAGTTCTGCTTGAAGGTTCTGCCGGATTACCCGCTCTTCAAAGTGATCAACGCGATCTACGAAGTGGCGCCGGATGTGCTCATGGAACACGGCAAGGCCAAGAACCCGTGGCCAAACGTTGACGCGCAGTCAGGCGTGATCCAGTGGTACTACGGTGTAACCGAGTACTCGTTCTACACGGTACTGTTCGGCATCGGGCGTGCTATCGGTACGCTGGCCAACGCCACCTGGGACCGTGCGCTGGGCTACCCGCTCGAGCGGCCGAAATCACTGACGACGGCAATGCTGGAAGATATTGCAGCGAAGAAGTAAAATAGAGTGAAATGTGGGGCGGGACCGGGTGTCCCGCTCCCGGTTCAAGCCGCATCAAGGTCGCGCGACCACGATTACCCTGAGGTCCCAACAATATCTTCCCAAGTGACTTATTAACCCTTCATTTCCTCGAGTTCCAGGCCACGGGTTTCATGGACCATCTTGTGTACGAAAACAGCCGAGATAGCGGCGAACACCGCATAGATACCATAAGCGCCAAGCAACCCGATTGAAGCCAGGAAAATCGGAAACGTCATCGTTACCAGGAAATTCGTTCCCCACTGTGAGAGGCCTGCCACTGCCAGTCCGGAGCCACGAATCTGGTTGGGGAACATCTCGCCCAGCATCACCCACATAACCGGACCCCAGGTGCCGTTAAAAATCATCACGTAGAGGTTAGCTGCAACCAGGGCGAGTATTCCCATGCTGTCGGACAGGATCAGCTCACCGGCAGTCTCCTGCGAAGTGGAAAAAGCGAACGCCACAAGGGCAAGGGTGATGGCCATGCCTATTGAGCCAATCCGTAACAAAGGTTTGCGACCGATACGATCCACCAGTGTGATTGTTACAATACAAGCGGCAATACTCACCGCTCCTGATATCACGTTGATCAACAGGGCGTCACCTTCGGAGAATCCAACTGCCTGCCACAGAACCGCGCCGTAGTAGAAAACAACGTTAATGCCCACCAGTTGCTGGAAGGCAGCCAGCCCAATTCCCACCCAGACGATCCGGCGGACCTTTCCGCCTGGTTGCTCGAGCAGGTCGGCGAGCTTTGGCCGATGGTGGTCAGCAGCCAGTGATGATTCGATCTCGTCAATTTTCTTTCTTGCGAAATCTCCTCCATAGAGGCGCGTCAGGACAGACAGGGCACGTTCCCTCTTTCCGGAAACGACCAGGTAACGCGGACTTTCCGGAATCGCCAGCAAGGAAAGGAAAAATACTGCGGCGGGCGCGATTTCCATCCAGAACATCCATCGCCATGTCTGATATCCCGACCAGAATTCGGCAGTCGACGAACCCGCGAATTTGGCCAGGAGATAATTGCTCACGAAAGCAGTGAATAGTCCGAAGATAATGGCGATCTGCTGAATAGTCATCAGTCGACCGCGATACCGCGCTGGAGCAACTTCACTGATGTAAGCGGGAGCCATTACGCTGGCAGCACCTACAGCCAGACCACCGATCACCCGGTAAAGCACAAACTCCAGTGAGGAACCTGACATCCCGGAACCCCAGGCGCTCACAACGAAGAACACTGCAGCCAGGATCAGGAGTGTACGGCGGCCCCATCGGTCAGCCAGCCGACCTGCAAAAAATGCCCCTGCAGCACACCCAAGCAGCATGGATGCCACGTTGAACCCGGTGCCGACGCTGTCGGAATTGAAGGCAGATCGCAGGCCATCAACGGTCCCGTTGATTACGCCGCTATCAAACCCGAACAGAAATCCACCGATTGTAGCCACGCAAGAGATCAGAATAACGAAACCATGGTTGGTGTTTTTGTACGGCGAATTTTTGATCATGAGAGTTCCCTTTTTTCTAAATGTGTTCCTTTCTAAAAAAAAGAGGGCGAACGCCCTCTTTTTTTTCAGTTTCAGATTGAATTTAGAAGTTTACCCTGGCACCAAACTTGTAGATTGGGCCGTGATCCTGGGATAAGAACAGCATCTCGGGGTAGCGTGCATACAGGCGGGTCGGCTCATCAGTGAGATTACTGACTTCGACAAACAACGTCGTCTGTGCACCGCCACGTGTGAACCTGTATTGGTACGATGCATCCCATTGGTTCCTTTCCTCAACATATAAGGGCTGGTCGTAGTTGCCAAATCCTGCAACGGTTTCACCGCGATGGTTAAGGGCAATCCTGGCGGTATGTTTGTCATTCTCAAAAAACACGGAGAAGTTACCCGCATCGCCCAGGCCGGGAAGAATGAACTGTTCGCCAACGGCATAGCGGTCGATATCAACGTCTCCGCCACTGATGTAGGTGTAGTTAAACGTGATACCGAAAGGAGAGTCTTTGAACAAATGCTGGAATGAGAATTCGAGACCACTTACGGTGCCCTTGTTCATATTGTAGGGTGCGGTGTAGTCAATCAAGGCCAGCGGATCATTGGCTGTTCCGTCGAGGTAACCGGGATCACACCTCCACCAACCGTCGGCGCCATTGCCTGCACATTCAGCCGGGCTCCACGGGTAACCATTTGAAAGGTCAACACCGGCGGCCAATGCATTGACAACCCAACCCATGTGCTGGAAATCATTCATCCAGCCTTGTGCCCATAATGCCTGCTGGGATACGCAATCACCTGTACCCCCCTCCCCGGGGAAACCGGTGTCCGGACGACCGGCATCCACCCAGGCCCGGACACATTCGATTGCCATTTGGCCGATTACTGACTGGGACGGATCGGTTAATCCTTCAATAGTATGCCCGGTTGTCGTCCTGGATCCAATGAACCCGTCTATGTCTTTTCTGAAATAGTTGATCGCAAAATAACTGCCGTCCGCGTAGTAGTTTTCATAACTGATATCGAAGTTATTTGAGGTCAACGGCTCCAGATCCGGGTTACCGGCTTCTGCGGTTACCTGGAAGTAATCCCTGGTGCCAAATTCGATTTGTGAGCTCATATCAAACAAATCGGGTCTTGCCATCGATTTGCTCATGGACAACCTTACGATTTGGTTTTCAGTGATGCCGAGCGACATGGCCAGGCTGGGGAGTATTTCCTTGCTGTCTCCATACCCCGGTTCGTCCGCAGCACCCGTGCCATCGTCAATGGCGATTATTCCGCTAATCATGTCCCACCTTAGAGTCGTGGGCCTGGCATAGTAACTGATAGACTTGATATCGGTTTTTTCGTACCTGACGCCAGCAACGATATCCAGCGGCATAGTGCCGATCTGGCTTTCCATGTTGAACTGAAGATATAAGGAATCAAGTGTTTCATTGACACGGTCATTGTGATCAATATCGCCCGCGCCACAGCACACATTACCGTCAACCGGGTCGATAACGCCCGGGTTATTGGCCATAAATGCTGCAAGTGCATCGGCTGGATTAATGCGATAGTAATAGTCCGTGCCAATTTCGGGGTTGAACGAGTTCATGAAATTACCGAGATTGGTCCGGTTGAACAAGGCATCATCCCAGGACGCAGGGTCAGGAAACGCAGCGTCAAAATCACCGATACTCCGTTTCTTCACAAATGAGCTTTCCAGGTGGGAGTAGCCAAAATCGATGGATGTAATAAAGCCCCCATCAAGGTTTTCCCACAAACCACTGAGCTGGTACTGCTCCATCTCATTTTCTTTATAGCCATCCCGCATGGTCAGGTTGGTTCCCATGTAATTTTCAGGTCCAAAATCAGTATCATAGTAAAACGTGTTGATACCGGAATTGCCGCCGTTGATATGGGTAATGGTGGCCTTATTATCAGTGGTAAAGCCTATGGAATTATTCAGCTCTCCGCCGTCAACCTCTGCGGTAGAATGGTGTGCATCAAAGACGAGTGAAAGTGAATCCGTGACATTCCATTCGGCGTTAAAACCCAGTGATTTGTTGGTATTCACCAATTCCTGCCAGATCAGTTCATGGTCATATGCGCGGTTACTGACAATGGCATTCGTATAGGCGCCGTGCTCGTTGATCAGCGCATAATCTGTATCCCATCCACCCAGCCAGGATCCGAACATCACACCCACGGCTGAAAAATCTACATTCGAATAAGTGTAGTCCAGGGTAGTGACAAAGTTCTCGGTAAACGCGTACTGGAAGGTAAGCTGTGCGTTTGTCCTTGTCCGCTCATTGTCCTTGATCTGGTATGCCGATGGCTCCTGGTAAAAAGTATTGCCGTCAGCCCGGGTATTATTGTTTGTGTACAGCGGGTTGGATGAATCAACTCTCAGATAGCCTTCGGTTTCCTGCATGACTTCAGGAATCAGCCAATTGGATTCCCTCGTGCCTTCCTCGCGGTTTGACCTTTCCTGGTAAGCGCCGGAGAACGAGAAACCCCAGTTGTCCTGGTTAGTAGCGAACAAAACGGTGGCCTCGAACGGCAAACCACCGTCAGTACTGGTTGAATCTTCCACCAGGGCCAGGCCGAAGTGTTTCTTGGTCCCTGTTACCTGCAGTGGTTTGGTTGTTACCATGTTGACCGTAGCACCGATTCCACCGGATGGAAGGGTACTGTCAGCAGCCTTGAAAACCTCTACTGCCGTTACGCCCGGTGATGCGATATCACCGAAATTGAACGATCTGCCACCACCCCAGACACCGGGTGCAGTTGGCATTTGACGGCCGTTCAGGGTAACCAGGTTGAACTCGGGACCAAAACCACGAACCGCGATCCACTGACCCTCGACGTTGCTCCTGTCAATGGCAATACCCGGCACGCGGGCCAGGGACTCCGCCAGGTTGCCGTCGGGAAACTTACCGAAGTCCTCGGCAGAAATTGCCTCCATGACCCCGACGTTGCTTCGTTTGATTTCAACCGCGTTCCTCAAACTGGACCGAATTCCCGTTACCACGACCTCTTCGAGAACGATGTTTCCGTATTTAGCTTCATCATCGCTTTCAACTGTTGGTGTTTCATCAGTGGTAACAACAGGCGTTTCATCGGAAGTTGCAAGCTGTGTATCGTCAGCGATAACTGCCCATGTAGCCATGCTCAGGAAAATAATGGTTCCCACGAATAGTAGTTTTCTCATTGTGACTGTTCCTCAAATTTTAAAATGCCGCAAGAAAAGTTACCTGCATACTATAAATGAAAGCGCTTACAAATGAAAGCGCTTACATAACACTATTTCAACCAAAGACGTCAATTCAGTGCACTCTTCGGTACATCCACCAGAATTTTTTTAATACGTTTTTCCCGCTCAAAAAGTGAGCGGCTCCAAGTCTTCCCAAGGTTTGTGCCAGGAATGACCTCGGGCTTCCCGTCATCCGTATATACATATATAACGCTTGATTCAGCCAAGTGGAAAACCACGGGAATACCGCATAGGCTAAACTCCAACGACCCGGCTTCCAATGTGCCGACCCAACGCCTGTCATCAGGTGAAAAAACGTATGCCTTGGACACTGAAAGAAATTCGTCACGTCTGAGCAAGTACGGCTCAAAAGACACAGTCCCTTCTTTTACGGTCACACCAAGTTCCTTGAATCGGGTTATCACATCCTCTTTGACCTGCCCTGTCATACCCGGCTGCTGCACACCGGCAAACCCCGGTGTATGGGAATACGGATCCAATGGAATGGCGCCATATTCAGAGGGTGATTTGTACGGGCCGAGCCCGGCCTTGATGTCATGGAAATGACCAGCCAACCGCTGAAGGGTCTTGTCGTCAACACCCGCCTGCCGGGCTTCATCGATGAACCCGGCAACAGCTAACAACAGCTTGGAGACCATGTGCCAGTAAATGCACCCGAGTCCTTCATATTTGTACATCGTGCTGGAGCGCCCGGTGAACCCGTGGTGTTTGAAGACCGCTTCGAAAATCTTGCACCATTCAGTTCTGTCCCCCTCGCCGATGCCTCCTGCCCGTTCCATGGCGATGCAAAGATCTTCAACGTTCCTGAGTGCGCCATTAAAATGAACACGACCGTCAATATCCTGCTCAACGATCACTTTTCGCCCTGATTCCAATTCATTGAGCAGTAGCGGGCTGTCATCAATGAGCGTCTGCGGAATGAGGTTTTTCTTCAAAAACGGCGGCAGGTCGTTGTCGGAGTACAACATGTAGCTATTCTGGTCGGAACGATACATCCTGCTTTTTCTCAACGCATCCAGCAGCGCCAAACCGTCGAGTGGTTGCAGATACCCGGAGCTCAATACCGCAACCTGGCCTTCCAACATCTCGGGAAGATGTTTTACACCGTAGCCGGAATGCCCAAACTGGATAAGATTATAAGAGTGAAAAAGGCCGTCTGGTCTGCGGCCCAGCTCGAGAGAGTGATCCAGGTGAACCAGCGCGGTGTCGATGAAAGACAGCAACTCACCTTTATCTACCGCTGATCGCTTGCCGTAGCCCCCCCCGTAAACGCGTTCACGGTAACCCGATACAAGGATTCCCATTTCATCCATGAAGTTCTTGCGGCCAGTGTCCCCGGTCGTTTCGCTGATTGCTCCCACGGACCTTTCCAACAACTGGTTAACTGCCCTGAATAACTGCACAACATCCGCGGAAATCATGAATGATTCTGCAGCAGCATTGCTGGCGAAGCATGCCATGGTTTTCAGCATACGACGAAGGTAACTCAGCGTGACCATCGATAAACCGAAGCCCGCCAGTGCGTTGTTGGCATCGTTCCACTCGGGGCGTTGTGTGTTCAGCCAGATGCCGCCGCCCGGAACGAAGTTCCCCAGCTTGCTTAAAACTGTCACCAACAGTTTTTCGAGCAAGTTGACCCTGTAAATCGATCCGTCGCTCAGAGTTACCAGTTTGCCGTCGGCACCAATGTTCCTGACGCGATCCGCCGTCAGCTGCGCCCGTTTTTGGTCAAACGCTATGCTGTCCCTCGGGTTTTTCAGCATTTCCGGGTAACTCTTAAGCCGGTACGGTACATCGGCATACACAAAGATATCCTGGTCGAGTAGCTGCGCAACGCGTCCCGGTTGATACTGCTGAGATAATTCCAGAAACCTCGTCAGGTAATTGACCTGGTGATCACCCCAGTAACCGATATTCGACCAGCTGTCCTCCGGATCCGGTACCTCCCAGTCAATTCCATCACTGCTTATGCGATAGGGGTTGTATCCGTCAACGGTCGAGGCATTGACGAACTTGGCGATGAAACTGTCGACGAACTCGGGATACGAAATCGCCAGGGCCTCCCAGTTCTGGAATATGTCACGCCAATTCCCCTCGTAATACAGTATCTCCGACCCATCGGCAGCCTTGATGTCAATCTTGAATTTATTCCATGGACGACTCGGATCCCCGTGACGGCGGCTAAAGCACAACGGCAGATATTCCAGAGCCAGGCGTTTCATATGCGGATCACTGCTGGATTCAACTGCTTCCAGCAGCGATGCGCGAGATAGTGGATCGTCCATCGATGTCAGCAATTCGGAAAATTTATCCCGTAGCGCAATATTCCATGCCGAGACAAAATCCATGAAGTCATCGTGCCGAATCCTGTATTCATCGAAGAAAATGCCACCGCGCATAATATTGAACAATGTGTTTGCGAAGTGCCGCCCCGTTACCAGTTCATCGGAAGTGACCTGGTGGCCGTCTGCACTAGCGACCAGGCGTTGCAGATGCCGGGTGCCTGCTTCGATATCCGCATCGATATCTTCACGGCTGATCCCCTGGGCAATACGGTTCAAAAGAAGCGGCAGACCAGCTGGCCCCTGGTCGACATCGGCGAGCAGGCACCAGTCTTTCTTTTCGCCTGAAGGAATGACGAATCCGGCGTGAACATAATAAGCACAGCGTTGTCCCCTCATCGTTGTTTCGGGGCTTGGTGGCAGGCCGGCGCAAAATGCTTCCACCTGCTTTTCAGAAAGTAGTATCGAGGAATTTTCAAGCCCCAGGCACCAGGCAACCGAAGCTTTCAGTGACTCACAAGGCTCAGCCAGGTCAGAGGGGATGGAACTCAATGAAAATATTCCCGCTCCTGTCGCCACGTCGATTTCGGCATTTTTATAAGCATCTGCCAACGTGCTCATGCGGGACTGCAACTCGCTGGTAATACCCGGTGGGAGCATATTTCGGATGCCATCCAGCACTTCCACAGCCACATTATCATCCGCGGTATTACGCACCGTTGTTGATTTGATGAAACCGAAACTATCGCTGGTGGACCAGCTGTAGACAAAAACCAAATCCAGATCGCGGTTGATCTCTTCGAATATCAGCCGGTTTCCAACAAGGCTTTTGTACAAGTTGCGCTGGATATCATAAACCGCCACTTCACTACTGAAGGGCTTCCATAAGTATCTTCTGTCCGTTCTTTCGACAAGCAGGCAGGTTTGCGGCCCGGTATGTGCGGCGCAATCATGAATTTTGTCATCAGTGTCGTAAGGGAACAGCGACTTTTCGGAATCCCCGCGACCACAGGTGAGCCCGCCGGTGCTGGAAACGAACATCCAGTGGTCAGAGCCGCTGACGACAGTCATCAGGAATGGCGGCATCGCATCGTAATTGGTGATCTGGTAGAACGATTCACCTTCTAATTCGACGATCTTGCCGCTGACACTGGAATCAGCCTGCTTGATGATCGTATTCCCCCAGTAAATATTCTTCATATCCATCACTCGTTCCCGGGATTATTTCTTCACCTGGAAAGGAATATTGGCGTGGCCGGCGTGGCCGTTGTCGTCATGAACATAAACAAACAGACGATAGGCACCGGGTTCTTTGGGAGCCGTCAGGACGGCTTTACCAGGGCTGACGGCATCGGCCAGACAAGATAAGACCTTGGGTATATCTTCCCGGTCACCACCCGTTTGTGTAGCGTCACTCTCGTGCATGACCTCCCAGCGGTACCGCAGGACATCACCATCAGGATCACTCGCTTCAATGCTCGCCTCGTAAGTACTGCCGACTTTGAGTGATACGTCCTGGTACGCATTTTGGGAATTGAGCAGCATATTCGCCACATTCGGAGAACGATTCTCCGGCCAGGATCCGGTCCATATGTACTGCATCACGTCAATGGTTTCAGTCTCTGTCCCGTCTTCAAGAAACATGCCGTACCATGTCGGTGTCCGTTCCTGCTTCTGCCCCCAGAGGAATACGTAGGAACCCAGCACCCGGTCCGGATCGGAAGCAATTGCGATTCGATGGCTCTTTAGGTAGTTAGCCGCTTTCTCGCTGCTGTTATTCTCGATCGGCGCACCCCAGGATGTCTTGGGCACTTCCCAGTGGCCCACTGCACCCCACTCGGTCACCATGTACGGCTGATCGAATCCCATTTCTTCCAGGTATCGTGGCAGGTTGACGATATCGCCGTACATTTGAATGCTGACAAAATCCAGGTCTGGCGCGCGCTGTTCGAGCAGAGTAGCCAGCCCTGCATCTATCCCTGCCATAGCCGAAGTTGTCGGGTGGTTGGGGTCCAGTTCGTGGATCATCTTTGAAATCTCGTTGATCGCATCGAAGACCCGGGGATTCTTGAAATGCAGATTTGCTTCGTTGCCGATAACCCAGGTCAAAAGGGCGGGATGGTCCCTGTATTTGAGGACTTCTCCGCGCGCGTATTGCAACTGCCTGGCCACGGCTTTCTCGTCGTTGTAGTCAAAACCGTGACGCTCGCGTCCGATCTCGATACACAGGGCAACGGTGACGTTGTGCCGGGCGGCCTCGTCGAGAACTTCCATCCCCGTGAATTGCGCATTGTCGGTCCTCCAGGTTCGAATTGAGTTCCCGCCGTGAGAGGCAAAAACTGCAACGTCACTGAACTCGAGTCCGGCCCCTTTCACTTCATAGGGCTGACCGTCGCGAAGCAGTACGTACCGTTCCCCCTGTTTCGCGATCTCAACCGGGATAGCACCATCACCGGACGCTGGCCCTGAAAACAGCAAAAGGCTGTTCAATGTCATCATTGCGACAAGGGTTGTGAATTTGGTCATGTACATAATCAGTTTTCCAGTGTTAATGGCGCACAAGTTCCGCTTCGAGTTCTTCCAGTCGCCTCCCTTTCGTCTCGGGCAGCAATTTCATGATGATGACCAGGCCCAGGATGGCAAAAATACCGTAAATGAGGAATGTCATGGAACTGCCGAGGTTTTCCAGTTCCCATGGGAAAACCAGTTGCACGGTAAAACTCACCGCCGAGTTGATCAATCCAACGAAGGAAATCGCGATGCCACGAATCCGGTTGGGGAACAATTCGGAAAAGAGCACCCACATGACTGGGCCGAGTGATATGGCAAAACTGGCAACAAAGCCCAGTATCCCGAACAGGATCAGCGTGGGGTTCATTGATATGGCACTGCTGACCAGTAACGACTGGTGGCTGGAAAACGCATCATTGCCAATCACTGCAACCAGCGCGTTGTTGAAAGCGACATCACTGTCGAACACCTGTCCCGCAATTGGCATCAAGGCATCTGCGTCGAGGCTCGCCGGCAGCGCCAATATGGCATCGGGACTGAGGGTATAGGTGGCCATACCAAAGCCGTAGGCCAGCAGCAGCATGCAGGTGGCAATACCCACCAGGCCAAAAATCATCAGGGGCCGGCGCCCCAGCCGGTCAATCAGCATGATGGCAAGTACTGTGAAAACCAGGTTCACAAGGCCGACCAGCACAGCCTGCATGAAAGATGCATCCGTGCCGATCCCGGATTGTTCAAAAATCATAGGGGCATAGAAGAAAACCGAGTTGATACCGGTTATCTGCTGCAGTATGGCCATTGTGATACCGATGGTCAGCACAAGTTTCATCGCCGGTTGGAAAAGCTCCTTAAGGGTGCCCTGCTCCTTGCCGGCTTCCGCGTCAAGTGATGCCAGAATCTCCTTCAATTCGGCCTCCGCCTGCGCCTGGTCGCTGACCCGGGCCATAACATCGAGTGCTTCGGTGTCCTTGTCGTGCATTACAAGCCAGCGCGGGCTTTCAGGTACCGAGTGCAGCGCCAGGAAATAGAACACTGCAGGCAGGGCTTCAACGCCCAGCATCCAGCGCCAGTTCCAATCTTCCAGACGCAGAGCCTGTGCCCAGGCGAGATCGGACTGACCGAGCCTGAGAATCAGGTAGTTACTGAAAAATGCCACGGATATGCCGATCACGATATTCAGCTGGTTGAACGAGACCATCCGGCCACGAATATCGGGAGGTGAAATCTCTGCGATGTACATCGGAGCGATGATCAGCGCCGCCCCTACCCCCAGGCCGCCGAGCATTCGCGCGGCAACCAACATAAGGTAGCTTGGGGCCAGGGCCGAGGCGACTGCGGACATCAGAAATAAAACCGCCGCCCATTTCAACACCACCCGCCGGCCAAAACGGTCGCTGAGCGGGCCTGCGACCATCATGGCAAGCGTCGCTGTCAGGGTTAGCGAGGCGACTGCCCAGCCCAGCTCGATATTGGTCAACTTGAACTCTGGCTCGATGAAGGTCACGACTCCGGAAATCACCGAGGCGTCGAAACCCATCAGGAAGCCACCCATGGCAACTATCAATGCCACGCGGATGGTGTAGCGGGTACTAGGAGTCATGTTTATCTACCACCATTTTTTGGTTCTTTGGTTAAAGTAAAGGCTGTCCGCAGCTCAGCATCTGAGCTACCGCCTATCCAGACGTGAAAATCACCCGGTTCGGTTATCAACTGCATATCCCTGCCGTAAAAAGCCAAATCATCAGGGCCCAGTTCGAAAGAAACTGCGCGTTGTTCGCCCACTTCGAGCCTGATGCGCTGAAAGCCCTTTAACTCTCTCACCGGCCGGGTTACGTTACCGACGAGGTCACGTACATAGAGTTGAACAACCTCTGCCGCCTCCCGATCGCCGGTATTACTGACCGTTACCTGCACGGTTACGGGTTCACCCATGGGAACCCGCTCAGTGCTGACCCGAATGTCGCTATATGAGAATTCGGAGTAGGACAAACCGTACCCAAATGGGTACTGGGGCGTATAACCGGCATCCAGATGAGAGGAAACAAATCCGCCAGACGTTTGTGGCATTCTGGAGGGAATATCATCGATGTGCAGGTAGGTTTCAGCCGTCGGTGGCTTGCCGGTATGCTTGTGCGCATAGTAGATAGGCACCTGCCCAACCATCCTGGGGAACGTCACCGGCAACTTGCCGGAAGGGGACTCGAAACCAAACAGAATGTCCGTGATGGCCGGTCCACCCATCGTGCCAGGATGCCAGGCAAACAGGATCGCGTCTGAATAATCAACGATATTTCCCAGCGTCAGGGGCCTACCGGCCTGAATGACCGCTATCACGGGTTTGCCGGTATCATGAAGCTTACGGACGAGGTCAGCCTGGTTACCCGGAAGGTTGATATCGGCGCGCGAGTGCGCCTCGCCTGACAAAATTGATTCTTCCCCCAGGAACACGACCACTGCATCGGACGCTGCTGCTGCTGCAAGGGCCTCATCGAATGCATCGGTTGACCTGCTGCGCGTAGTCTCCATGGCCCGCACATACCTGATGGCAACGGAATCTCCCAAAAATTTCCGCAAGGCTTGAAGTGGTGTCTGGCTGATCTCCGGGTCACCGTCGAAAATCCAGGTGCCCAGTTGCTCGTAGCCGTCATCCGCCAGCGGCCCAATTACCGCCAACGAAGTCAGCCTCTCTTTCGCCAGTGGCAGGGTGTTGTTCCTGTTTTCCAGTAACACGATGCTCTGCAGGGCCGCCTGCCTGGCTACCGCCAGGTGTGCGGGATTCGCAACCGCCGGAAAGGAGTCCGGATCCGTGAGCGGTCGATCGAAAAGACCCAGGTCGAATTTAACCTTGAGAATCGCAGCAACCAATTCATCGATCAGTGGTATATCGATTTGCCCTTCTTCGACCAGGTCGATAATGTTTTCGGCATAAGTGGTGCTGGCCATCTCCATGTTCACACCGGCTCTGAGCGCCGCAGATGCCGATTCCTTGTTGTTGGCGGTCAGACCGTGAACACTCAGTTGTTCGATCGAAGCCCAGTCGCTTACAACAAACCCACCGAAACCCCATTCCTCACGCAGAACCTGTTTCATCAGGAAACTGTTTCCACTTGCCGGCACACCATTCAGGTCGCTGAAAGATGCCATGATGGTCGCAACCCCGGCATCGACAGCCGCCTGGAAAGGAGGAAGGTAAACATTCCTGAGTTCGTTTTCCGGTATGTTCGTGGTGTTGTAGTCACGGCCGCTTTCACTGGCGCCGTAACCTGCAAAATGTTTCGCGCAGGCAGCAATCGACCCGTGGTTCGCCAGGTCGTCGCCCTGGAAACCCCTGACCATTGCAGAGCCAAGCACACCGTGAAGGTAAGGATCTTCGCCCAGGCTCTCGGCAATACGCCCCCAGCGTGGGTCCCGCGTAACATCGATCATGGGCGCAAAAGTCCAGTTGATACCCGATGATGCGGCCTCGAGCGCAGCCACGCGCGCGCCCTTTCGGACCAACTCAGGATTCCACGTTGCCGCCTGGCCAAGTGGGATCGGTAGCACGGTCTTGAAACCGTGGACCACGTCCCTCCCCATCAGCAGCGGGATACCAAGCCGGCTTTCCTTGATCGCGATACCTTGCAACTCATTGACGGTGTCTACATTGACCTCATTCAGGATTGAACCGATGCGACCGGCCTTGATAGCTTCATGCAGGTCATCCGGTATTGTGCCATTCGCTGAATTCACCTGTGTCATCTGGCCGATTTTTTCGGCCAGGGTCATGTGCCCCAGCAGTTCAGCTATACGCTTGTCATGGTTTATCGGCTCAACAGCCACTGCGACTTCCGCACTCATCAAGAGCGCTATCAATCCAGCCCAAGAAAGAACTTGAAGCCGCTGCTGCCACATTAACTTCTGACCATAATCGAAGCACGTCTTACCAGGCTGGGCTCGAAGCGGCACTGAATGTCCAGATCGGCCTTGCCATAGACGTCTCGCAGAACGCAACGCGCCGCCATCTGGCCCATCGTATCTATGGGATAGTCAATGGTCGAAAGCTGCGGGTGCATGTAACGAGTGAAGAACACGTTATCGAAGCCCACGACAGAAAGATCTTCAGGGATTGCTATACCATGCTCCCTGGCAATTTCGATAGCACCCGCCGCCATTACATCATTGGCACAGACCAGGCCGGTGAAGGGGATTTCACTCTGTAATAACTGCTTCATCCCATTTCGCCCGCTCGACTCTTCGTAGTCCCCTTCGGCCACCAAGCGCTGATCGAAGGTGAGTTCATGTTCAGCCAGGGCCCGTTTATAGCCCGCCAGCCTCTCCTGCCCATCACTCTTCCACAACGGACCGGTGATGCAGGCCAACTGGCGATGGCCCGATTCGATTAGGGATTTTGTCGCAATATAACCGCCGGTTTCATTGTCAAGACTTACACAATCATCTTCCATACCCGGGATGAGGCGGCCGATCACCACAACGGGCACAGCGTCCTCCCATAGTGACTTGATACGCTCATTCGAGATGGCAAAAACAAACAGTATCAGCGCATCGCACCTACGGGAAACGAGAAATTCAATACCGTCCCTTTCACGCTCTGCATCACTGTGACCTGCGGTGATGATCACGTGCTTGCCTGCCTTGCGTAACTCCAACTCTATACTGCTTAACATGGAACCGAAAAAAGGACCGTGCAGCTCAGGAACAAGGATGCCGACGGAGTTTGAAATGTTTGAAGCCAGGGACTGTGCAATTGAATTGGGGCGGTATCCAAGTTCCTTCATAGCCGCCTCGACTTTCTCGCGTGTCTTGGGTGTAACCTTGTCACTATCGTTCATAACCCGCGACACCGTTGCCAGTGATACGCCCGCAAGCTCTGAAACTTCGTAGATAGTCGCCATTGGCATTCCCGTAAGTAAAATGTAAGCGGTTACATTATTAACAGAAATGAACAAAGATGGCAAAGCAAATGTCTACGGTGCGACCGATTAGAGGATCAAATTCCAGTAACTGCAGGGTCTTTCGGTATTGGGCGCGATCAGCACACTGGCCAACGTTACCTGGGACCGTGCACTGGGCCCGCTCGAGCGGCCGAAGTCACTGACGACGGCAATGCTGGAAGATATTGCAGCGAAATAATAAGAAACAAAGTGAATTGTGGAGCGGGACCGGGGTTCCGCTCCCGGTTCACATCAATTAACGACTCCTCGAGCGAGACTCCCTTCTCATCTATCCAGATCGTGCCTTTAGAGACCCACAAGGCATGGACAAAACCGGACCTCTGTGTTTCGTCGGATATCCTGATCCCAGATACGTTGTCAGTGCCAGCTATCGCTTCTGGCAAGCACGGCTGCAAGGTTGTACAAGAGGGTGCCATGATGATGGCACCCTTTTTTTTTGCAAGCCAGCCCCCGCTCACTGTTTGCCTCTCTTACTGTTTGATAGAGTAAGCGAGCGCCAACCCGGCAATATTGCCCGGGCTGAGGCAAAACTATGACAGGAACGCTGTTGGCCGAAGTATTAAAATTTCTTGTTTTGGGATAGGTGCAAATGAAAGTTATAAACAGAATCGCAATGTCCTTGATGGTCCTGGGCCTGGTGGTATCGACGATATCGCAAGCCGGTGAGCACCCCAAGCTGATCATGACCAAGGCCGGTGTCGAAAAAATCAGAACAGAACTGGGCACGGTGCCCCTTTTCGATGCCACTTTGAAGAAGGTCAAAGCGGAGGTGGACGCCGAAATCGAACTGGGGATCGATACGCCGGTCCCGAAGGACTATTCGGGCGGCTATACGCACGAACGGCACAAGCGGAATTTCCTGGTCATCCAGAAAGCCGGCGTCCTGTTCCAGATCCTGGAGGATGAAAAATACGCCATCTATGTCCGCGACATGCTCTTTCAATACGAGGCCTTGTACAAGGACCTGCCCCTGCACCCGAAGGAAAGATCCTATGCGAGGGGAAAACTGTTCTGGCAATGCCTGAACGACAGCAACTGGCTGGTATACGTAAGCCAGGCTTATGATGCCATTTACGACTGGTTATCCAGTGAGGAACGGGAAACGCTGGAAGAGAATCTGTTTCGACCGTTTGCCGATCACATTTCCGTCGACAGCCCACAGTTCTTCAACCGGGTGCATAACCACAGCACCTGGGGCAATGCCGCTGTCGGCATGATCGGCCTGGTCATGGGAGACGACGAACTGGTCCAGCGGGCATTGTATGGCATCCAGGACGATGGCCTGGTGGCAGGAACCAAGGACGATGACGGTGGTTTCATCAAGGTCGAAGGACAAAAGGCTGGGTTCCTGGCGAATCTCGAAGAGCCTTTTTCACCGGACGGCTATTATACCGAGGGCCCTTATTACCAGCGCTACGCCATGTACCCGTTCCTGATTTTTGCGCAGGGCCTGCACAACGTGAAACCCGATCTGGAGATTTTCCAGCACAAGGATGGCGTGCTGCTGAAAGCAGTCGATGCCCTTTTGAACCTGTCGGATGCAAATGGTGAGTTTTTTCCTATTAATGATGGGCAAAAAGGCATGTCCTACCATGCCCGCGAACTGGTCACGGCAGTCGATATCGCCTTCCACGTCGGCGGACAGGATCCGCGGTTGCTGAGTATTGCCAAAAAGCAGGACCAGGTACTGCTGGATGACGCGGGCATTTCCGTCGCGTTGGCCGTTCGCGACGGAAAGACACAGCCATTCGAGAAAAAATCCATCAACCTTTCCGACGGACCAGACGGTAACCAGGGCGGTGTAGCAGTGCTGCGCTACGGCAATGAGGACCTGACACTCGTATACAAGTACGCCGCCCAGGGTTTGAGCCACGGTCACTACGACAAGCTCTCGTTTTCTCTTTATGAGAAGGGTGAGGAAGTCCTCCAGGACTACGGACTCGCACGTTTCGTTAATATCGAGCAAAAAGGCGGTGGTAATTATCTGAAGGAAAACACCACGTGGGCCAAGCAGACCATTGCGCACAACACGCTGACCCAGAACGAGACCTCACATTTTCAGGGCAAATATGAGATCGGCAGTCAACACCATTCCGACCTCTACTTCTATGACGACAGCAATAGCGATGTGCAGGTAGTCAGTGCAACAGAAACCAATGCCTATCCGGGAACGGAAATGAAACGGACCATGGCAATAATCAAGAATGAAAGATTTGCCAAGCCGTTCCTGCTGGATATTCTCAAGGTCGATCTCGGACGGGATGAATCAATACGACCTGCCCTTCTATTACATGGGCCAGGTAGTGAAGGTCAACTTTGAATACGAGACACCGTCAACGCTGAGTGCCCTGGGAGAAAACAATGGGTATCAGCACCTGTACCTGGAAGGAAAGGGCAAGCCCGCCTCCGGCAACACCAAATTCTCGTGGATGGCCAATGACAAGTTTTACACGCTGACATCAGCTTGCCGATGCCGCCGATGAGTTATTGTTCACGCGCATTGGCGCCAATGACCCGGAATTCAATCTGCGCCGGGATGCGGCATTCATGGTCCGAAGGAAGGGTGCCGGGAACACGGTTTTCACCACCGTGGTAGAGCCGCACGGCAGCTACAGCCCGGTTTCGGAGATCGCGGTAAATTCGAACAGCAATATCGCGGAGTTGAAGCTCGTTTTTGACGATGAAAACTACACGGCGGTTTCCATCGAAGACCTGGAGGGGCATACAAGTATGTTCATCATGTCCAATATGGATGCAACGGCATCAAAACCCCATGAATTGAAAATAGACGGTAAGGCATATAAGCTGGTCGGGGCCTTATTCCTATTTCGACTTCTAGCGGTTCGGGTTTATTCAAAGCACAGTTCAGGGATCAGGCACTTGCGGTGTTTGTCTTTTTAGAACGTGTCCGTGTGATTTCAATCGGTCGATGCAACATCCAGGCTCTAATAAGAGGGGGAAGATGCTGCTTTCTGTGTAACAAATGCACCCTGTCCTACGTGTTGCTTCCATACACGCCGTTTCCATGCACAGGGAGTTCCCACGATGAATCGTTTTGTAGCTAAAATTCCGTTAGCGCTGGTCCTGATATTCCTGTTTATACATCCAATAACGACAAATGGGGCGGAGAGTCTGCCTTCCAATGAGCCAGTTGTCTATTCTGCAGAGACCGTGCGCGAAGATCTTGCCTTTCTCTACGAGACACTTCAGATCAGTAGTTACGACCTGTTCCTCAACACCACTAAAGCTGACTACGACCGTGCTTTCGAGCAGGTCATGAACTCAATTACCGGCCCGATGACCTATCTTGAGATCAGTCGCCTGTTCGAGCCGTTTGTGTCTCTTGCGGGGTTTACGCACTGTACTTCCTATTTTCCATCCGAAGCGTACAAGCAGTTTCATGAGAATGGCGGACGATTCATTCCCTTCGAAATCAGTTTTTGGGAGGGGAAGGTGCTGTTATCGGCAAATTGGTCTGATAACGGGCAGGTTGAAGCCGGTGATGAAATCCTGGCAATCAATGAAACTGGCATCCACCAACTGCTCGAGGAGATATATGCCTATCAACAAGGTGAAAGCCAATATGCCAAACGGACCCTTCTGGAAACCGGGTCGTTTAAGCGTAATTGGTGGTATGTCTTTGGTGAGTTTCCTTCAGGCACGCTTCGCATCAAGAAACCAGGCGGGGAGGAAATCACCACCGAGGTTGAAGGACTGACTCTCGAGCAACTCCAGGAAAGAACACAGGCTGGAGGGGCACCATCGTTCATGAAAAGCGGAAGAACTTTTGAATTCATTGGCGATGTTGCCTACTTACGTCCGGGCGTTTTTCTCAATGCCGAGTCACATGACATATCCACGCATGAAGCCTTCAATAATGAAGAGTTCCTGGATTTCATCGATTCTGCATTTATCGAGATTGCCAGCAAGAAACCACAATATTTAATTCTTGATCTGCGCGGAAATTATGGCGGCGATAACTCCTTCAGTGATCCAATGATCGCCTATTTTGCAGATAAGCCTTTCCAGATTGCGTCAAAATTCAGTGTCCGGACCAGCCAGGTCACCAAGTCCTTTTGGAAGGACGTGGATATGCCCGAACTTGCGGACATGAAGCACAAGATCATGACCCTTGAAGACGGAACCCGGTTCGAGATTGAACTCGGCACGACACAGCCAAGAACCGATGACCTTGCTTTTAAAGGAGAGGTCATAACCCTGGTTGACCGTTTCAGTTTTTCCAACGCCACGGCAGTTGCAGCCATTGTGCAGGATTACGAATTTGGAGTCCTCGTGGGAGAGGAGACCGCCGACACACCTTCTTCGTGCGGAGCCATCCATACATTTGAGCTGCCCAACACAAACATGGGTGTCATCTTCCCAAAGGCTTGCATGGTACGCCCCAGCGGTGATCCGCGCATACGGGGTGTCATTCCTGATCACAGGGTCAGTGATGACCCCTTTACCCAGGAAGATGAAATTCTCGATGCGGCGCTTCAATTGACCCAAAAGGATTGAATACATCGAAATATCCGGGCCAAACCATTCGGCCAATGACAGGCCATCCGTTTGTGTCCTGCAAAAAAACGAGTATGCTTTTAGCGGCCAGTTTCCCACGATGCGGACCTCAACAATTCAGGGGTGTGACATGACTTCTAAAAAGAAACAAGCAAGAGCTGCAGGGCTGTTGTATCTGCTGGGAGTCCCGACCAGCATCTTCAGTCTTTTCTATGTTCCTTCTACGCTGATCGTTTCCGGAGACGCTGCGGCGACCATTCAGAACATCGAGGCCTCGGAGCTGTTATACCGGTCAGGTATTTACGTCGGGCTCCTGTCCAGCTTGATCTATTTGCTCGTGGCCCTGGCCCTGTACAGGCTGTTCAAGGAGGTCAGCGAAAGCCAGGCGGCGCTGATGGTCGCATTCGTCGTGATTGCTGTCGCCGCAACGTTTGCCAACTCTTTCAATGAACTCGCGGTTCTACTCATTCTGAGCAGACCTGATTTCTTATCCGCATTCGACCCATCACAGCTGGAAGGCCTCGCATATCTGTTTGTTCGTTTACAGAGTCACGGCATTCAGATCATCCAGATATTCTGGGGGCTTTGGCTGATTCCGATGGGTGTGCTCGTTTATCGATCCGGCTTCATACCAAAGATCATCGGTGTTTCTCTCTGGTTGGCAGCCTTTGCCTATCTGATGAGCAATTTTACGTTCTTGCTCTTGCCGCAATACAAGGCTGCACTGTCCCCGATCATTACGGGACTTGAGATGCTGGAACTGCCGATAATCTTCTGGCTGGTGATTGTGGGTGCGAGAACACCACCCGGTGAGACGTCCAAATAGTTGGGGTCAGATTGAAGTGCCAGAGTAAACCAACGACACAATCCAACAATTAGCTATGACAATGTAACAATTGAGAACATGATTCCGTCATTGGTGAAACTCTAACAACAAAACCTCATCACATGAAACCTAAAGAAATAGTGTCTCTTGGACTCATCATACTATCTCTCCATTCAGTAGATATCATTGCCCACCAGAACAGTATTCTTCGCGAAAAAGGGAATGATATTCTGGAATGGTTACCTGAATATAATGTGCCAGCTGTTGGCATTGGGCTGATCAATGACGGAAAACTATTTGATCATGAGGTTTTTGGGGAACTGCGTAAGGGTATACCTGCCGTAGATAATTCAATTTTTACGATTGCTTCTGTTACGAAGACAATAACAACAATTGTAGTATTGAAATTGGTTGAAACTGGACAATGGGATTTGGATGAACCTTTGCATATTTATTGGGTTGATCCGGATATTGCAGATGATGAAAGGCATAAGTTATTAACAACCCGTCATGTTTTAAGCCACCAGTCTGGATTACCCAATTGGCGTTCTGATCTTGATTCAAAAAAACTCGAATTCTTATTTAAACCGGGAACAAAATATAATTATTCCGGTGAAGGATTTGAATATTTGCGAAAAGCAATAGAAAACAAACTGAACAAGTCCTTTGAGGACATCTCTGATTCCGTGTTATTCAAACCTCAAAATATGTCAAGTACCAAATTTAAGTGGGGCAATGAACAAGAAAAAGCCAGGTTTGCATACAGGCACAATGCAGAGGGTGAAGAATATAATAACCAGGGATGTATGCAAGTCTCTTCAGCAAGTGGACTCCTTACTACTATCAAGGACTTTGCCGCTTTTGGAATTTATGTCATGAATCACTCTGGTTTGTCAGACAGTTTGTTTAACGATATGACATCAACCCAGATAAATATTAAAAAGGACTATGATCAAGGTTTAGGATGGCAAATTGTAAGGAACTTGCCAAACGATGAATACGCATTGGTTCACGAAGGAGGTGAGTGGGGGATTTCAACCATTGCTATTCTGCTCCCGGAATCAAAAAATGGAATAATCGTATTTACAAATGGTGATCGCGGGGAGGAAGTTTATTCAAAAGTGGTAAAAGAATATCTTGATGGCGGAAGTGAAGTTCTTCGAATTATGTCCGGGAGATCTTATGATCCTGAGTCCATTAAAGTAATTGAGGTTTCTCCTGAAATTCTTTCATCCTATGCGGGGTCATATTCAATAGAGTCATTTAAAATGTCTATTGATATTGTATTGGAAAACAATACTTTAAAACTTATTTCTCCCTATTCCACCATGGTTCTTTTTGCCGAATCGGAAACAAAATTCTTTCTTAAGGACGATGATCTCAGAATTGAAATTGTGAGAAATGACATCAATACGATAATGGGTATCACGGTAATATATCAAGGTGGTGAGCCCGAGTTTGCTGAGAAAACAAAGTAATAATTGGGGTCAGTAATAATTGGGGTCAGAGTCAAGTGCCAGAGTAAAACTGTGGCATTGAAAAATTGGTGGGCCGTGTTGGATTCGAACCAACGACCATCGGATTAAAAGTCCGGTGCTCTACCAACTGAGCTAACGGCCCACATGGGGTCACTCGAGGAGCGCGGCATTTTATTTGAAAACAGCGCTGTACTCAAGAAAAACTGGAAAAATCAGGCAGATTTATAACGAGTCGGATCGGGGATGCCAGCCGATTCGAAACCGGCCGCCCTGATTCGGCAGGAATCACACACACCGCAGGCCCGGCCTTGTTCGTCTGCCTGGTAACAGGAAACGGTCAAGGCGTAATCAACACCCAGTTCGGTACCCTGCTTGATGATGTCCGCTTTGCTCAGATCAATCAGCGGCGTGTGTATGGCCAACTGGTTGCCTACCACCGCTGCTTTTGTCGCCAGGTTGGCCATTTCCTCATAGGCATTGATGAACTCGGGCCGGCAATCCGGGTAGCCCGAATAATCCACTGCGTTGACACCGATGAAAATGTCGTTGGCGCCCAGTACTTCCGCCCAGGCCAGCGCCAGTGACAGCATGATGGTATTGCGCGCCGGCACGTAGGTTACCGGGATACCCTCGCCTTCTTCCTCGGGCACATCGATATCATCGGTCAGCGCTGAACCACCGAAGGCCCGCAGGTCCAGCTGTATCGTTTTCAATCCGGCCGACATGGATTGCGCCACCCTTGCTGCAGCTTCGAGTTCCGAGCGGTGCCGCTGTCCATAATCCAGGCTCAGGGCGTAACAGTCGTAACCACGATTGCGTGCAATCGCCAGCACGGTGGCCGAATCCAGCCCCCCGGACAGCAATACAACAGCCTTTTTGTTAACGGATGTATTCATACCCTATTTCCCCTGCACATCGCCCCACAGGATCTTATGCAGTTGTAACTGTACCCTGACATTCAGCCGGTCTTCCAGTACCCAGGCAGCCAGTTCAGCGGCATCGAGCTCACCCCAGGCCGGTGACAACAGAATATCCAGATCATGTTCCATGTCACGGGAGCGGATTTCCGCGCGGGCCCATTCGTAATCCCCTCTGGAGCAGATCACGAACTTGACCTGGTCGTGCGGGGTCAGCACCTCAAGGTTGGGCCACAGGTTGCGTTCAAGCTCACCTGAATCCGGCGTCTTGAGGTCGAGTACACGGCTTACGCGCAAATCAACCCTTGAGACATCCATCGCGCCGCTGGTCTCCAGGGAAACCCGGTAGTCCGCATCACACAAACGATCAAGCAACTCCATGCAGCGTTTCTGCGCCAAGGGCTCGCCACCGGTTACGCACACGTATCGCGTGCCGTGCTCCGCCACCTGTTCCATGATCTGGTCGATGTGCATCCATTCACCGCCGTAAAAGGCGTATTCGCTGTCGCAGTATGTGCAGCGTAGCGGGCAACCCGTCAAGCGGATGAACACCGTCGGCCGGCCGGCATCACGCGCCTCACCCTGCAGGGAATGGAAAATCTCGGTGATCTTTAGCATGCCCTCGCGGGAGTCGGTGGATTGTGCGGTGTTTGAAGACATGGGGGTATTTTAAGGGATTAATCGCGACCAGCGAAGCTGGTCCCTCCTACAGGGTGCTCCTTTGCCAGTTTATTCGCGACCAGCGAAGCTGGTCCCTCCTACAGGGTGCTCCTTTGCCAGTTTATTCGCGACCAGCAAAGCTGGTCCCTCCTACAGGGTGCTCCTTTGCCAGTTTATTCGCGACCAGCGAAGCTGGTCCCTCCTACAGGGTGCTCCTTTGCCAGTTTATTCGCGACCAGCAAAGCTGGTCCCTCCTACAGGGTGCTCCTTTGCCGGTTCATTCGCGAGCAGCAAAGCTGGTCCCTCCTGCAGGGGCCACCACAGGTTCGGTTCAGAAGTGGCCTTCTACCTTCATGCTGCGCAGGCGGCTGCCGGCCAGCCTGGCGTTGGTCGTATCGGGGTATTGATCCTGCACCTGCACCAGCGCGGCACGGGCCTGGTCCCACTGTTTCAACTCGTAGTGGGTATAACCGATTTTCAACAGGCCATCGGCTATCTTGGGACTGTCCGGATACCGGGTCAGCAGGGTCTGGAAAGCCTCCAGGGCAATTTCGTAATTACGGGTTACGTAGTACGACTCACCCAGCCAGTATTGCGCATTGTCTGAATACTCACTCGCGGGATACTGGTCCAGAAAAGCCTGGAACTGCTGTGCCGCATCCGCGTACTTCATGTCTTTCAGGGACTGGAAAGCCTGGTCGTAAAGCGCCTTCTCGGCTTCCGGTGAGGCCGCCATCTCCCTGGCCTGGGTATCCGGTGTTGCGATACCGCTTACCGTTGAGGGGGCAACCAGTGCCGGTCTGACCTCGGGTACGTCTTCACGTACAACGGGCTGGGCCTGCTCCGCCGCGGCATAAGTGCCCGGTTGTGGTGTTACAACGCCGGTCGTCACTGACGGGGCCGGAGTTGAGCTACGCAGTTCCGTGATGCGCTGGTCAAGATCCAGGTACTGGTCACGCTGGCGGTTGCCCAGGTTTTCCAGTTCCATGGCCTGCTCTTCCAGCATACCCGTGAGCATACGGATTTCATCCTGCAGCTGCTGCACCTGGATCACCAGGTCCATCATGGCCTGCCGGTCATCGGTCTGCGCATTTGCGGATGTCGAAACGGCGATGGCCAGCACAAGGCTGGCCATCAAACCAAACTTAGAACGGTTTAAAAACATGTTTACCTCGCGGTGTAAACGATCTCCACGCGACGGTTCTGCCACCAGCAATTTTCATCGCTGACCCGGCATACCGGGCGCTCTTCACCATAGCTGACGGTATCCAACTGGCTGCCCATCGCACCTGCGGCTGACAGCAGACCGGAAACCGCGTTGCCACGACGTTCGCCGAGACCGAGGTTATATTCGCGTGTGCCACGCTCGTCCGCATGGCCTTCCAGCGTTACGCGCGCGCTGCGGTGGGATGAAACGTAAGCCGCATGCGCAGCAACGATGGCGCGGTATTCCGATTTCACGTCCGACTTGTCGAAGTCGAAGTAGATTACCCGCTTGGACAGCAGGCTTTCGGGATTGTCAAAGAGCTCGGCGGCCCGGGCGTTGGTGTAATCGGTCGGGTCCAATGCTGCCTGGGTAGTGACTTCTTCTACCACTGGTGCAGGCTCCGGCTCGGTAACAGGCTCAGCTTCGGGTTCGGTTGTTTTACAGGCCGAAATCGCCACGGCGATTGATAGGGCAAGCAAAAAACGCCACGTAGTCTTCATTTTTATCTCCAGAGTTTTCCAAATTAGAACCGTTAAACGGTTTCTGTGCCAAGTTTACCTGATAACGGGAGACCACGCGGGTTCTCTCACGTCACCTTCAGTCAAAATCAATCGCTGACGAACATTCCCGTCAGCCGAAACCGCCGAGAGCACACCCCTCTGGCCCTCGCGGGTTGCATAGAGAATCATACTGCCGTTCGGCGCGAAACTGGGCGACTCGTCGAGCACCCCAGGGGTCAGGATGCGCATACGCCCAGAATCCAAATCCTGTACTGCTATACGATACTCGTTTCCCCGCCCATGTGCTACAGCAATTCTACCTCCATCGGGTGAAATACTGGCACGTGCGTTGTAATCACCTTCACGGGTGATTCGCATCGCTTTTCCACCCTCTGCTGCCACCTTGTAAATCTGTGGCCTGCCACCCCGGTCAGAGGTGAAATAGATCCATTTTCCATCCGGTGACCAGAGTGGTTCGGTATCGATGGCCCAGTGCTGTGTCAGTTGCCGTTTCTGACCGCTGGCCATGTCCCGGACGTAGATTTCGGGGTTACCGGAATAGGACAACGTCAGGGCCATTGAACGCCCGTCCGGAGAAAACGCCGGTGCGCCGTTGATGCCCTTCCCGCTTGATACCAGCTCCCGCTGACCGGTGGCGACATTCTGAACATAGATGGCCGAGTTTCCCTTTTCAAAGGAAACATAGGCCAGTTGCGATCCATCGGGTGACCAGTTGGGCGACAATAATGGTTCCGGTGATCCCACAACAGGTTGCGGATTGAAACCGTCTGCATCCGCCACGAACAACTGGTAAATGGCGTTATCACCATCACCCTGGGCGGATATGTAGGCAATGCGCGTCGAGAATGCACCGGGTACACCCGTCAGCTTGTGGTATATCGCATCCGCCACCCGGTGAGCGCCAAAACGCAGGTCACCAAAACCAACCGTGGTGATCTGAGACAACAACTTTTCCTGGCTGTGCACATCGAACAACTGGTAAACGATGTCATAACCATTGCCGTTCGGCGCATCAGCGACATGACCGATGACCAGGTAGTCAACCTTCAGCAAACGCCAGGTGCCCCAGCGGATGGACTCCTCGTCCACCGGCCGGTCGACCAGGTCCCTGTCCTCCAGCGGCTGGAACAGGCCGGAACGGTACAAATCGGATGACACGACTTCTGCCACACCGGTTTCCGGCTGGGGGTCCGATGCCCGCCATTGCAACGGGATGATGGCGACCGGCAGGGCGCTTGCATTGCCCTGGATGATCTCGATCTCGAGCTTGGCCTGGGTCAATGGTGAAAACACCAGCAGCAACAGGACAAAAAGTACGTTTGTTTTATTCATCATAGGTAAATATAAAATCAATCTCTCGTTCAAACACTTCTTCAAAACCACGATAAGGCAATAAACCAGCCCGCTCGACGGCTGCGATGATGGAGCGGCGTGTCGCTTCATCGGCGATACATTGACCGGCGATTGCCGCGGAAATCACTTCCCCACCCGGTATTTGCACAATCTTCAGCCTGCATCTCAAGCCAGGACGTGCCGTGGGTGGACGCAACCAGTTATTGGTTACCTGGGCCTGGATGGCCGCATAGTATGACTCACCCTTGGTCGCAATTTGCCCGGCCCTGAATTCTGCCTGTTCCTGTGCCACTTGCCTGTGCAAATCCGCCTCGGCCAGGTCCTGGCGCTGTTGATCCGCCTCTGCCTGCCTGCGCGCGTCGAGTTGCTTCAGGCGCTCTTCTTCGAGCCTGGACTTGCGGGCCGCTTCTTCACGTTGCTGCCGGAGTCTGTCCAACTCGTCCTGCTGTTTTTTCGCACGGTCCTTGCGGTCCTGTTCCTGCTTCTGCCTGAGCTGCTGCAGACGCAGGTCTTCCTGCCGCTTTTGCAATGCCTCTTCCTTTTGCCGTTGCTGCTCTTCCTCGGCTTCCCGTTCCCGGCGGTCCTGCAGTTCCCGTTCCCGGCGGTCCTGCTCGACCTTGCGCGCGACTGCCCTTTCTGCTTCCAGGCGCGCTTCTTCCCGGCGTTGCTTGATCGCGCTGGTATCCACCATCACGGCTTCGATCGTCATACCGGTCAGCACCGGGGGCTTGAACGGTTTCCAGTCCATCGTGCCCAGCACCACTATGGCCGCCATCAAAAAATGTACGGCAAGGGCAAGAAACAGGGCCCAGGTGATTGACAGGAGCTCGCGCATTTTGCGATCAGCCTCCGCCTTGTCCCTCGATCGAATCCAGTGGGTCCGACATCAGCCCCACCTTCGATACACCGGCCTTTTGCAACAACACCATGGCGCCGTAAATGTGTCCGTAGCCGACCGCCTGGTCACCACCGACGAGCACCTGTATTTCGGGGTTGCGGCGCACGATGGCAGAAACCGTTGTGACCAGGGTTTCCGGGTCGATCAGGCCGCTGTTGACACCATCGGCTTCACCGCCGGCATTCAGGTAGAGGTCACCGTTTTTCAAAACGGTCACCACCATCGGCTCTTCGTTCTGCTGGCTTTCCAAAGGCTCGGCGTCAGCTTTTGGCAAATCAACCTCGACACCGAGGTTCAGCAAGGGTGCAGTAATCATGAAAATGACCAGCAACACCAACATGACGTCGATGTACGGGACCACGTTGATCTCGGACATCGGCCGGCGCTTGTTTTTCCTGGTCTGCATGCCGCAACCGTTCCCTAGCCATCCACCAGCGCGTGTGCCTGGCGCTGCAGGATGCTGGAAAATTCTTCGGTGAAATTGTCGTAACGGGTCTCGAGACGTTCCACCTGGTTGGAATAGCGGTTATAGGCGATCACGGCCGGGATGGCTGCGAACAGACCCATCGCAGTTGCAATCAGGGCTTCGGAAATACCGGGTGCGACCATGGCGATGGTGGCCTGGTTGACGTTCGCCAGTTGATGAAATGAGGTCATGATGCCCCACACGGTTCCGAACAGACCGATATAGGGGCTGGTTGAACCGACCGTCGCCAGGTAACTGAGGTGGTGTTCCAGGCGGTCAGTTTCTCTCACCAATGCGATACGCATGCCACGCTGGGCAGCTTCCACCAGTACGCCTGGTGTCATGCGTCCCTGTTCGCGCATGCGGGTGAATTCCTTGAAGCCAGATTCGAAAATCCGCTCCAACCCGTCCTCGCTGTTGTTGCGGCTGATGGTTTCGTACAACTGGGTCAGGTCCGTTCCCGACCAGAACTTTTCCTCGAAGGCATTGGCGCCCTTTTCTGCCGCTGCCAGCATCTGGCGCTTGCGGAAGATCATCATCCAGGATGTCACCGATGCCGCCAGCAGGATCAGCATCACCATTTTTACCATCCAGCTGGCGCTGAGGATCAGCTGCCAGATATGTAAGTCACTTTGCATTGTTGTCAGTTCCTTGCTTAATTTTCGCCCTGATCCATTCGGGCACCCGGGTTGGTGAAATGCTGTCAGCCTTTACGCACACGGCTATCAATTTGGCCGATGCGATTTGCTGTCCGTCGGAACAGCGGGTCATTTGCTGGTTGAATATCATCTTAACCCCATCGATATCCACGGAATGCACGGTAACGTCGACTTCATCGTCCAGCCTTGCCGCTCTTCTGTAGTCAATTTCCATGTGGCGGATAAGAAAAATAATATTCTTCTCCACCGCCAGTTCCGCCTGGTGGAGGCCCATTTTGCGCAGCCACTCGGTACGAACGCGTTCGAAAAAGTGCGCGTACCGTGCATGGTAGACCACGCCGCCGGCGTCGGTGTCTTCCATGTAAACTCTTATCTTCCAGACAAAGGGATTCATATTTGGTTCTGCATTGCTTCCTTAGAACGTAAAAATAACTGAAATGGGGTTATTTGCCCGTAAAAAGATCGGCATCACCGCCGTTGTTGCCACTGCCTGGCCTCTCCAGACCGAAGTGCAGGTAGGCCTTGGCTGTCACCATCCGTCCCCGCGCCGTGCGGGAAATATATCCCTGCTGGATCAGGAATGGCTCGAGTACGTCCTCAACGGTTCCGCGCTCTTCTGACAAGGCTGCGGCAATGCTGTCGACACCCACCGGGCCACCGTCAAAGCTGTCTATGATCAGGCGCAGCAAACGCCGGTCCAGCGTATCGAATCCACAGGCATCCACCTTCAACATGTCCATGGCGCCGGCAGCGACTTCCGCGTTGATGTGGCCGTCACCCTTGACCTCGGCAAAATCACGCACCCGTCTCAACAAGCGGTTGGCGATACGCGGCGTGCCACGGGCACGGCTGGCGATACCCATGGAACCATCATCATCACAGGGAATGTCCAGTATTCCGGCGGAACGTGTCACGATCTGCTGCAATTCCTGCGGGCTGTAAAACTCAAGACGCTCGACGATCCCAAAACGGTCGCGTAAAGGCGAAGTCAGCAGACCGGCACGGGTGGTCGCACCAACCAGTGTGAAGTGCGGCAGGTCCAACTTGATCGAACGCGCGGCCGGGCCTTCCCCGATCATGATGTCAATCTGGAAATCCTCCAGCGCCGGGTACAGGATTTCCTCGACCACCGGCGACAGGCGGTGGATCTCGTCCACGAACAGCACGTCACCGGGTTGCAGGTTGGTCAGTATCGCGGCCAGGTCACCGGCGCGCTCCAGCACCGGCCCCGAAGTCTGGCGCAGGCTGACACCCATCTCGTTGGCGATCACGTGCGCCAGGGTGGTTTTGCCCAGGCCCGGCGGGCCGAATATCAATACGTGGTCCAGCGCTTCCTGGCGGCGGCGGGCCGCCTCGAGGAAAATCGACAGTTTCTCACGCATGGTCTCCTGGCCGATATATTCATCCAGCGTCTTTGGCCGCAGGCGGTTTTCCATCGCGCGTTCGGACGGTGCACCCATCGGGGTGACGATCCGGTCTTCGGCTTGCGTGTCAAAATCACTCATTGGGTCTGATCCGGGTTTGCAGGGCATTGCGTATGATTTCCTCGGCCTCCATGCCGGGTTCCGCCACGGCACTGACCATGCGGCTGACCTCGGCCGGCTTGTAACCGAGAGATGCCAGTGCCACCCGGGCCTCGGTGGCCGGGTCGGAACTGCCGGCGCCTGGTGTGGCCGGCCCGCCACCCATGGAAATGGTCATACCATCGAGCTTGTCACGCAATTCCACGATGATGCGCTCCGCAGTCTTTTTGCCGATACCGGGTAAACGTGTCAGGGAGGCCACGTCACCCATCGAGACATAGCGGGCCAGCTCTTCACCGCTGGCGCCCGACAGTATGTTCAATGCCACCTTGGCGCCAATGCCGCTGATCTTCAGCAGTTTGCGGAACAGTTCGCGTTCACCTTTTGACGAAAAGCCATACAGGGTCTGGCTATCCTGTGAAAAATGATGGTGGATCAGGATCGCCACCGGATTGCCGTTTTCGGGCAGATCGGAAAATACGCCCAACGGCGCCTCGACCTCATAGCCCACACCGTTTACGTCAATGACGAGAGTGGGTGGATCCTTGTCCAGTAATATCCCTGACAACCGTGCAATCATTCCTCTATCCCCGCATCATTGCCATACGTGACAATGTATGTGATGTGTGCTGGTGACACAATGCCACGGCCAGGGCATCGGCTGCATCATTCTGGATCGGCTCACGGATACCCAGCAATATGCCAACCATGTGCTGGACCTGTGTCTTGTCCGCGTTGCCCTTGCCCACGATGGCCTGCTTGACAGAACGTGGGCTGTAATCCGCCACCGGTATGTCGCAGGAAATCGCCGCGCACACTGCGGCGCCACGTGCCTGGCCCAGCTTGATGGCCGAGGCGGCGTTATGCGCAACAAAAACCGATTCGATGGCGGCCTGGTCCGGGTGGTGTTCCATGATGATGTCCCGCAAGCCGGAAAAAATCAGCCCGAGACGCTCGGTAAATTCGCCAGTACCCGCGTTGATGGCGCCAAAATGAACCGGTACGATCCGGTCACCTTGAATTTCGATGATACCGACGCCGGTCATCCTGGAACCGGGGTCAACACCAAGTATCCGTACGTTTTTCTCCATCTTGATCAGCTCTCACCACGCAGAATGGCTGAAAGGCCGGTTGTGAAAGCTATGGGCGGTGTTGAGCAGCGCGTGTTCAGTTGTCGTACGCCTCGTCCGGAATTTGTGCGTTCGAGAAAACGTCCTGTGTATCGTCCAGGTCTTCGAGCGCGTCCAGGAAGCGCAGCACCTTTTCACCGGTTTCGACATCCAGTTCCACTTCTACACTGGCCCGTTGGGTAATCTCGGAATTCTCCGGCGCAAGATCGGCCTTTTTCATCGCCTGCTTGACATCGGCGTAAACCTCGGGGGTCGTGATGACCTCGATGGAGTCGTCGTCCGCCATCACCACGTCATCGGCACCGGCATCCAGAGCCACTTCCATGACCTCGTCCTCGGATGTGCCGGGGGCAAAATTCAGCACGCCGACCTTGGAGAACAAATAGGCCACCGAGCCATCGGTGCCGAGGTTGCCACCGTACTTGGTGAATGCATGGCGCACTTCGGCAACGGTGCGGTTGCGGTTGTCGGTCAGGCAATCCACCATGACCGCTACGCCGCCAGGTGCGTAACCCTCGTATTTGAGTTCTTCGTAAGTAACACCATCGAGATCGCCGGTCGCTTTCTTGATCGCCCGCTCAATGTTGTCCTTGGGCATGTTAGCCGCATTGGCTTTTTCAATGGCGAGCCGTAATGCCGGATTGGTATCCGGATCACCGCCACCTTCGCGTGCTGCAACCGATAGTACCCTGTTGATTTGAGTGAATATCTTACCACGCTTGGCATCAACCGCCTTTTTGCGATGTTGAATATTCGCCCACTTGGAATGACCTGCCATAAAGCATGTACCTTGGATTGGAATTACCGGAATTTTATCACGAAACCCTGCCATTCCGGGGGCGAAAAAGGGCATTAGACTGCACCGCGCGACCGGGTCGGACGCAGAAAGGAACTGGGCCTCAGAGCGTGGCCGGGTCAAACTCCCCATGCAACAAGAAATGCTCAACCTGCTCGACCACCCCGATCGATACCAGCATTTCCGAGTGCGTCACGTCCATCTCTACCGCGTCGGTCAGGCCTTCGAGCTCGGTTTCGCTGACCGCAACAGTGCCGTCATTCGGTTCACCATGCGACCCCGCAACCTGGCCCAGCCCGAGCGCCCGGGTGCCGCGGATCATGCCGGTTTCATGCATCCGTGGTGTGTGCTCATAACCCTGCAACAGGTTATCGCGGGCCTTGCCGAACAACAGTTTTTGACCGGGCAGTTTTTCAAGCCGCCTGACCACCCTGCTGCCTTTGACAGGCGTGCCCA
The DNA here is from genome assembly GCA_963753105.1 of uncultured Gammaproteobacteria bacterium. Taxonomy (GTDB): domain Bacteria; phylum Pseudomonadota; class Gammaproteobacteria; order Xanthomonadales; family SZUA-36; genus SZUA-36. The sequence goes on along the minus strand of CAVWBD010000001.1, from coordinate 1,171,825 downwards.
TAAGCACCACGCGGCCAGGTGGCAGGTCATCGTAACGGCTCAACAGGTTCAGAATCACCAGCCCGCCCATCGAGTAACCCACCAGGTGCAGTTCATCCGCATCCATTTCACCGAGAAACGCATGCAGGGCATCGGCGTGGCCGTCAAGGCAATCACTGCGCGTCGGGTAGCTGAACACCTCCACCTTGTGTCCCTTGGCGCGCAAACGCCGGGCCATGACGGTCATGAACCAGCCACGGTTCCACAGCCCGTGCACCAGGACAATACGCGTGGTGGATTTCATATTTCACCCTGCCTGCTCGCGCGCAATCGGCGTCGTGCCCGTCTGAATGGTTCGATGGAAACCAGCACCAGCGCCAGCCAGATACAGATAAATGCCACCGCGTGGCCCTGCGTGAAGCGTTCGTCGTAGAGAAAGACCGCCAGCAGAAAACTCATGCTGGGCGCGATGTACTGGAAAAAACCGAGAATACTCAAGGGCAGTTTCTTGGCTGCCATGTTGAACCAGATCAACGGCAAAACCGTCACCAGGCTGGAGCCCACCAGCAGCAGGTCAATGTTCATCGATCCCTGCAGGAAATTCTGTGTCGAATGTGATGCCAACCAGAACAGGTAGCCCAGCGCCGGCAGGAAAATCAGCATCGTCTCCCACAACAGGCCCAGCATTGGCCCCACGTCCAGGCGTTTACGCAGCAAACCGTAGGTACCGAAGGAAACGGCCAGTGTCATGGCGATCCAGGGTGGTTTGCCCAGGAACCACGCCAGGTAAACCGTACCCGCAGCCGCCACCGTAACCGCGATGACCTGGTAGCGGGTCAGCCTTTCCTTGAGTATCAGAAAACCGAGGAACACATTGACCAGCGGTGTGCCGAAATAACCCAGGCTGGTATCGAGCACCCGGTCATTGGCCACCGCCCAGACAAACACCAGCCAGTTCAGGGCCAGCACCAGGCCGGACAGCATTAGCCAGGCAATACTGCTTGGCGGTAGACGCAACCGTTGCCAGGTTTTTCCGCCGTCACGTATGGCCAGAAAGACCAGCAATACTGGGACCGACCAGATGACCCGGTGCGCCAGCACTTCCCAGGCGCCAACCGTTTGCAGGCCCTTGTAGTAAATGGGCACCAGGCCCCAGAAGATGAAAGCGGCCAGCGCGGCGGCAATGCCACCGCGGTCCAGCCCCTGTTCGGTCGTTTGCGTCATTCAGGCTTGATGACGACACCAATATGCAGTTCTTCCAACTGCTTGTCTGAAATGGAAGATGGTGCATCGGTCAATGGACACTGTGCCGTGGTCGTCTTGGGGAACGCGATCACGTCACGGATCGATGGTTCATCGGCCATCAGCGCGGCAACGCGGTCGAGTCCAAAGGCAATACCGCCGTGGGGCGGACAACCATACTTCAAGGCCTCGAGCAGGAAGCCGAACTTGGCCTGTGCTTCTTCTTCGCTGATACCCAACAACTGGAACACCGCCTGCTGCATTTCGGGCTTGTGGATACGCACCGAACCACCACCGATTTCGGCGCCGTTGAGTACCATGTCATAACCTTTGGACAGGGCACCAGCCGGGTCGTCCTTCAGTGCCTCGGCTGAATCCGTGTGCGGTGCGGTGAACGGGTGGTGCATGGCCATGTAGCGTCCGCTGTCCTCGTCCCATTCGAACATCGGGAAATCGGTAACCCACAGGGGCTGCCAGCCCTCGACGGCCAACTCCAGGTCGGCGCCGCAACGGACCAGCAATTGACCCATGAAGTTGCTGGTTTCCAGCCAGTCGCCGCTGCCGAAAAACAGTAAGTCGCCGCTCTCGACACCGGTTTGTGCGGCGATACCGTTCCACGCCTCGTCGTCGAGGAACTTGGCCACCGGTGACTGCAGACCCGCGATACCGGCCTCCGCTTCGTTGACCTTGATCCATGCCAGCCCCCCGGCGCCGTAGCGTTTTACGTAGGCCGTATATTCATCGATCTGTTTGCGTGAAAACTGGGCACCACCCGGCACCCTCAGTGCCGCGACCCGTTGTCCATCAGCATTGGCTGGCCCGGAGAACACCCGGAACTCGAGGTGCTTGACGTAATCATCCACGCTGTGCAGGCGCATCGGGTAACGCAGATCCGGTTTGTCGGAACCATACGTTTCCATCGCGTCTTTCCAGTTCATGCGTGGGAATGGGTCCGGCAGTTCCACGTCCAGCACATCCCTGAATACCGCCCGGACCAGCCCCTCGGCAGCGGCTTGCACACCGGCCTCGTCCACGAATGACAACTCCATGTCCAACTGGGTAAACTCCGGTTGACGGTCGGCACGCAGGTCCTCGTCACGGAAACAACGTGCGATCTGGTAGTAACGGTCCATGCCGGCCATCATCAACAGCTGCTTGAACAACTGCGGAGATTGCGGCAGGGCAAAGAACTGCCCCGCGTGCACCCGGCTCGGAACCAGGTAATCGCGCGCACCCTCGGGTGTTGCCTTGGTCAGGATAGGGGTTTCGAATTCTGAAAAGCCATTGCTATCCAGGTGCTTGTGGATGGCCTGGTTGAGCTTGGCGCGGATCCGCATATTGCGCTGCATACGCGAGCGGCGCAGGTCCAGGTATCGGTAACGCAAGCGGACCTCTTCGCCATCCTCATCGGTCATCAGCAGGGGAATCGGCGCCGAAGCGTTTAACAACTCGACCGTATCGGCGACCAGTTCGACCTTGCCGGTGGCCATGGATTCGTTCCACTGGCTCTCAGGCCGCATGCGAACGGTGCCAGCCAATCGTACGCAGTACTCATTGCGCAGACGCTCCGCCCCGGCAAATGCCGCGCTGTCAGGCTCGATGACAACCTGGATAATGCCGGCGTGGTCCCTCAGGCTGAGAAATATCAAGCCCCCGAGGTCGCGGCGGCGATCCACCCAGCCACATAGCGTGACGGACTGTCCATCCAGGGTTTCGTTGACTTCACCGCATAAATGGCTGCGCATGATCTGGTTCCTTGTTCAGGGGGTTGCTGTGGGCTTGGCTACAGGTTTTGTCTCAGACTTGCCGGCACCATTGGTGGCAGCTGCAGACCCGGTTTTACCATCGTTTTCTGTGCTGGACGACTTGCTTGCGCTATCCTTGCCGGATGCATCCGCCAGGTTACGCTTATTGTCTTTCTTGAAGTCCGTTTCGTACCAGCCACTGCCCTTCAAGCGGAAAGCAGCAGCGGAAATCAGTCGTTTCAATGCGGGCTGCTCACACTGTGGGCAGTCAACCAGCATCGCTTCACTGATTTTTTGCAGCTTTTCCAATTCAAACGAGCACGACTCGCAACGGTATTCGTAGATCGGCACTGATCAATCTCCTGTCTCTCAACCCGGTGGCAAGCACGGGGCTGGCAATTATAAACGCTGATAAGGCATCCAGCTATTGCCGGACAACTAATAGGTAAGGTTCAAAGCGGCCAAGGTCAATGGCTAGCTTGCAATCAATCGCGGCGTCTTGTGGGAGCGACGTCTCGCCGCGATGAACATAATCGCGACCGGCAGAGCCGGTCCCTCCTACAAGGTGCGTTCATGTCGGTTCAATCACGCCTTCCCTCCTACAAGGTGCGTCCATGTCGGTTCAATCACGCCTTCCCTCCTACAAGGTGCGTCCATGTCGGTTCAATCACGCCTTCCCTCCTACAAGGTGCGTCCATGTCGGTTCAATCACGCCGTCCCTCCTACAAGGTGCGTCCATGTCGGTTCAATCACACCTTTTTCAGCCTACAGTTTGGTATAGTGTTGGCCCCATTTCCAAACGGAAAGATGCATCCATGAAAACCAAGCTTATTATCACTGCATTCCTGTTGGCAGGCATGCTTTCGGCCTGTGAAAAAGACACGCAAACCACAGCCGCTGAAGCTGGCGAACAGGCACCGCTCAGCACCGCCGGTCCGGCCACGGCTGAAACCGAAGTACCTTCCCGTTTTGATATCTACGCCGACGTGCGGCTGACCACTGATCTGAGCCATCTCAGTGATGGGCAAAGACAGATGATCGGTCTGCTGATCGAGGCGGGCAAGATCACCGATGACATTTTCTGGCAGCAGGTCTGGGGTGACAAGGACGAGCTGCTCGACAGTATCGAAGACCCCAAGGCCAGGCGCTTTGCCGTGTACAACTACGGCCCGTGGGACCGCCTGGCGGCCGACCAGCCGTTTATCGAAAGCTTCGGACCACGCCCACCCGGTGCACGTTTTTACCCGGAGGACATGAGCAAGGAAGAATTTGAAGCATGGCAACAGGATGGCAAGGATGGCCTGTATTCGATCGTGAAGCGGGATAGCAACGGCGGCCTGGAATTGGTGCCCTATTCCGTGGCATTCGAAACCCAGATTGCCCAGATCTCCGACTTGCTGATACAGGCCTCGGAACTGGCCGAAGACCCGGAATTTGCGGCCTATCTGAAAATACGCGCCGAAGCGCTGAAGACCGACGACTACCAGGCTTCCGACATGGCCTGGATGGACATGAAAAATAACCCGATCGAGCTGGTCATCGGACCCATTGAAACCTACCAGGACGCGTTGTTCGGCTACCGCGCGGCGTTTGAGACTTTCGTTCTGATCAAGGACCAGGCCTGGAGTGAACGCCTGGCACGGTTTGCCAAGTACATGCCGCAACTGCAACAGGGTTTGCCCGTAGACGAGGCCTACAAGGCCGAGATGCCGGGTTCTGACGCTGACCTGAACGCCTATGACCTGGCCTTTTGCGCGGGTGACTGCAATTCCGGCTCCAAGACCATCGCCATCAACCTGCCCAATGACGAGGAAGTGCAAATGGCCAAGGGCGCACGCAGGTTGCAGATCAAGAACTCCATGCTGGCCAAGTTCAACCAGATCCTGATGCCGATCGCAGATGAGTTGATCGCAGAGGACCAGCGCCAGCACATCACCTTTGATGCGTTTTTCGGTAACACCATGTTCCACGAGGTCGCCCATGGCCTCGGTATCAAGACCACGCTGGACGGTTCCGGCACGGTGCGCCAGGCCTTGAAGGAACACGCCTCGGCACTCGAAGAGGGCAAGGCGGACATCCTCGGCCTGTACATGGTCCAGAAGCTGCGCGAGATGGGCGAAATCACCGAGGGTGAACTGATGGACAACTACGTCACCTTCCTGGCCGGCATTTTCCGCTCGGTGCGTTTTGGTGCCAGCAGCGCACACGGCCGCGCCAACATGATCCGTTTCAACTATTTTTCTGATGCCGGCGCATTCTCTCGCGACCCGGAAACCGGGCAGTACAGTGTCAATGTCACCGAGTTCGAGCAGGCCATCAAGAACCTGGGCAATGACCTACTGGTCATGCAGGGTAACGGCGATTACGACGCGGTCGCGGCATTTGTCGCCGGGATGGGTAATGTCAGCCCACAACTCCAGGCTGACCTGAACCGCCTGACCGCTATCAACATACCGGTTGATATCGTTTACCAGCAGGGCAAGGAAGTACTCGGTCTATAAGCAGTATGGTAAAGAGGATCGTCGTCAAAATTGGCAGCCAGGTCCTATGCGACCCGGGCGGTGCCCTGAACCGGGATGTGCTGACCAGGCTGGTCGGGCAACTTGCCAGCCTGCGTAACCAAGGCTGGCAAGTACTGCTGGTCTCATCAGGTGCAGTGGCGGCGGGCAGCGGCCTGGCAGCGGAACTGGGACGGGTGTCCGATCCCGTGGCCAGAAAACAGGTCATGGCAGCCACCGGCCAGGTCCGCCTGATGGAAACCTATCGCGACTTGTTTGAACAACAGGGCCTGACGATCGCCCAGGTACTGGCCACCAAGAGCGATTTCCAGACCCGGCGGCATTACCTGAACATGCGCGGCTGTATCGAAGCGTTATTGACAGCGGGCATCGTGCCCATCGTCAATGAGAACGACGTGGTTTCGGTGACCGAATTGATGTTCACCGACAATGATGAACTCGCTGGTCTGCTGGCCGGCATGGTCAATGCGGAATTGCTGTGCATGCTCAGCACGGTCCCGGGCGTCTATGACGGCGACCCGGACGATGCTTCAACGCAGTGCATAAAGCGCTGGGATGATGAGCGTTACCAGCTGGAAGACATTGTTTCACGCGGCACATCGGCCCTGGGACGTGGCGGGATGCACAATAAGCTGGCCGTTGCACGAAAGGTAGCCAGGCTCGGCACTGAAGTCGTGATAGCGAACGGAACCGACCCGCAAATCATGGAAAAAATCCTCGGTGAGCAACAGGCCGGAACACACTTCCCCGTCATCGGTGGCGCATCACCTGCAAAAAGATGGCTGGCCAGTGCGGATGACCATGCAACCGGGTCGGTTACGGTCAACCAGGGCGCGGCGGATGCCTTGATGGACGCCAACAGGCTTGCCAGCCTGTTGCCGGTTGGCATCGTAGCCATCGAAGGCTATTTTGATCGTGGCGATGTCATCCAGATACTCGGCCCGGAAGGTGAGGTACTGGGTTGCGGACAAGCACGTTATGGCCACGAGGAAGCCCGCCAGTTAATGGGCCAGCGCGGACAAAAGCTGCTGGTACATTATGATTACCTGTACCTGGTGGACTAAAAACATGGCTAAGCAGCAACAATATCTTGAACAGGGTCTGATCGCGGCGCGGGAAGCATCACGTGAACTGGCCCGCTGCGACGACAGCACAATCCGCTTGGTGCTGGAATCGCTGGCCGAGGCCACCATCGCGGCCGAAAAAGACATCCTGCAGGCAAATCTCAGCGACTTGTCCCGCATGCCGGAATCAGATCCGAAATATGACCGCCTGTTGCTTGATTCTCAACGCCTTGCCGACATCGCGCACGATTTGCGTTGCGTAGGGGCGCTGCCATCACCGGTCGGTGAAATCCTCGAGGAAAAAGTACTCGAAAATGGTCTTGAGCTGAGCAAGGTCCGTGTGCCAATGGGGGTGATCGCGGTTATTTTCGAATCCCGGCCAAATGTCACCTTTGACGTCTTCGCGCTGTGTCTGAAAACCCGCAACGCCTGTGTGCTAAAGGGCAGCAGCGACGCGCACGATACCAACCAGGCAGTGGTCAGCATAATGCACCGGGTATTAAAGGAGCACGGCATCGACCCCGGCGTCGTGTTCCTGGCCCCACCTGAACGTGAATACCTGCCTGCCATCCTGCAGGCAGTGGATACTATAGACCTCGCCATACCGCGTGGATCGAAGGGCTTGATCGACTTTGTGCGGGACAACGCGCGCATACCGGTTATCGAGACCGGGGCCGGCATCGTGCATACCTATGTTGACGCCAGCGCAGATCTCGCCATGGCAAAAACCGTGATCACCAATGCAAAAGTCCGCCGGCCAAGCGTCTGCAACGCACTGGATACGCTGGTCATACACCGTGATCTGTTACCGGAACTGCCCGGCTTGATGCGCTCGCTCGGTGAAGATCATTCGGTCGAGGTGTTCGCGGATGAAGGTGCCTACGCTGAACTCGACGGAAAATTTGCAGGCAGCCTGCAACCGGCATCCGGGGAGCATTTTGGCACTGAGTTCCTGTCACTGAGGATGTCCATCAAGACTGTTGCCGGGCTGGATGAAGCCCTCGAACACATCCACCGTTACAGCTCGAAGCACTCTGAAGCCATCATCGCCCGGGACCTGGGCATCATCGAACGGTTTCTCAACAGCGTTGACGCAGCAGCGGTCTATGCCAATACCTCGACGGCCTTCACCGATGGCGGCCAGTTCGGCATGGGCGCTGAAATCGGTATCAGCACCCAGAAACTCCACGCCCGTGGCCCAATGGCGCTGCCGGAACTAACCAGCTACAAGTGGATCGTCAGGGGTTCTGGGCAGGTTCGTCCAAAGTAAAGTTTTAATTGATGACCATATCCTTCCCGCCCTTCGAATACCTGGAACGCTACCGCAACGAGGGCACCCGGACCTACAGCAGCCATGCGGCCTACACCGAAGCGGCAGACGCGTATCGGCCGGATAGTTCCCGGGAACGGTTCGAACTGCCCCTGTTCGAAATTCCCCGGGACCGGATGCTCGTCTATACGGCCAATCCCGGCGCGGAACTGGCCGGGACGTACCTGGTTGACGACAAGGTGATGTTCGCCATCCATCCGCAGGTGCTCGAGACCTGCCATGAGGAAGACTATGTACAAAGGACCCTGGACCTGTCCACCGGACGCACAACCATGTCCGTGGCACCCAGTTCCTCTACGCGGACCCTCTATGCCCTGGACCAACTGCCATTGAACGCCGTCAAGGTCCATTTCCCCTTTAAGATTTCGCGTTACGGCCGCAGGATGCGCCACGAGGTGCTCAAACAGGCCATCAACGTCAGCCGGGAACTGGAAGCCGGCATCGGGCTGATGGATGAGCGTTTCGCTTTCTTGCGGGAAGTGATCGCCGTGTGCCATCCCAACCTCGACCCCGACTCAATCCGCGGGGAACATTGGGGCTACCTGGTACGGGACATGCGACCCTTTCCCGAAGGAAGCGCCAATGCCCGTTTGCTTCCAGGGTTTGCGCTCTATGGCCGGGATTTTTTTGATCCCGAGATTCCCTTGCTGCTCTATAGCCTGATCGGTGACAGTGATCCGCTGGCCGTCGTGCTGGAATCGATCATGCTACCCATCATCCGGCACTGGGTGGCCTGTTTTCATCATTTCGGATACCTGATGGAGCCTCATGGCCAGAACGTGATTTTTGAAATAGATACAGCGGGGAAAATTTCGCGCATCGTCCATCGCGACCTGAGCGTGGGGATCGACATGCGCCGGCGCCGGGATATCGGCCTGTCCGACCGGCGGCTCAACCACTACAACCTGATGGAGCACGACAGGTTCCACAGCATCGTCTACGACCGCTTCATGGGCGGACATTTTTTCGACCGGCTGGTACAGGCCTGCCTGGAGAACTATGCAGGCCTTTCCAGGGATGATTTCACTGGACCCTGCCGGGAGGAATTTGCCAGGGTCTTTCCAGAACACGAGCAGTATTTCCCCAAAACGGTGTGGTATTTCAGCGAAGAACGCGACACGTTCAATAAGCCCCTGTATAAGGATACGGGCGCGGCTCCCGAGTGGCGGCCCTGACGTGTAGCCCCGGCATCTCTTCCGCTTTCATTCTATCTATTTGTTTTTAAACACTAATACTGATGTATATTTTTTATATACACACCCGTATTAATGTATGTGCTTGTTTTTACTCATTATTATTGAAAAGCTGGAGTTTTCCGTATAAATTTTATAGACATACACCCCCGTATTTGCCTTCGTTTGATATACCCCATTACTTATTTGATATTTTTATATTGCTGTTTTATTTAGCTTTTTTGTTATTTTTTATGTTGCTTTAAATCGTGGCACCAATTTTGCATTAACCATAGTGCAAGAGAAAACATTACAGCAACATCAAGGAGCAAACCATGAACACCAAATCCCAAAAAGTACTGGTCATTGACGACGATGCAATTGTAGGCCGCAGCTTTGACAGGGTTCTGTCAGATAAGGGCTATGAGGTCACCACCGCAATGAGTGGTGAGGAGGCACTGGCCACGATGACCGGGTCTGAGTTTGACGTCGTATTCACCGACATCAGAATGCCAGGCATGGACGGGCTTGAAGTGACCGCCCGCATCAAGGAACGCTGCCCCTGGACACCCGTGGTTGTCATTACGGGTCACGGCACCGAAGAAACTGAATCCAGGGCTTCTGTCCTGGGCGCAAGCGGGTTTGTCCACAAGCCGTTGACACCGGGGATCATCGAAAGCATCACGCTGAAAGCCATCAGTGAAACCGGAGCGGTAAAGGAAGTCGCGCATGAGCCGGAAACCGTCGTAGAACGCAAATCCGCGACCGTTCGGGAAGCCAGCAAAAGGTCCGGAATACTCGGCTTTGCCAGAGTCGTCGGGATGTTTTTCGGCGCACCGTTAATCGCGCTGGGTTACGTGCTTGCCCTGCCTCTCATTGGTTTGTACCAGATCGGCAAACTGGCATACGCGGCCTTCAAGAAGAACCACCGCAGTGCGGCAGTTTTAATCAAGAACATTGGTTTGTTCTTTGCCTCACCGTTCATCGCCCTGGGATATGTCATCGCACTACCGGTCGTTGGCATGGTCATGTTCACGAAGCTGGCGAGGGAAGCCTCCAAGTAACATCACACCGGATACTTGCTCCGTTCGGGGTTGGCCTTGGCCAACCCCTTTTTTTTCGACCAGCTACACTCCATCCATGGAGATCGCCGCTCCTGCGCTTCTGACCTCCAGGGATGGAGGAAATGCAGGGAATTGTAGGGAACAATCCCTGCCCAGCCCGCGGCATACCGTTCATCTGACCTCCATGGAAGGAGGAAATGCAGGGGATTGTTGGGAACAATCCCTGCCTGAACATAATCGCGACCGGCAATGCCGGTCCCTCCTACAGAAAGCTGAACTGGCCGTCCTCGACATCGATATTGATGGTTCCGCCACTCACGAATTCACCCGCCAGGATTTTCTGCGCCAACGGGTTCTCGATTTGCTGCTGGATGGCACGCTTCAGCGGCCGTGCGCCGTAGACCGGATCAAAACCGGCTTCTGCCAGTAAGTCGAGGGCCTCATCTGTGATCTCCATTTCCAGCCCGACATTACTGAGCCGTTTGCGTAACATCTCCAGTTGGATACCGGCAATCATGCGAATCTGTTGCCGGTCCAGCGGGTGGAACACGACCAGGTCGTCCACGCGGTTGATGAACTCGGGCCGGAAGTGCTGGCCGACCACCTCCATCACCGCGTTCTTCATCTGCTCGTAGCCACCACCGGCCAGGTCCTGGATACGGGCGGAACCCAGGTTGGAGGTCATCACGATCACGGTATTGCGAAAATCCACCGTGCGGCCATGACCATCGGTCAAACGGCCATCATCGAGTACCTGCAGCAAGATATTGAACACGTCCGGGTGGGCCTTTTCGACCTCGTCCAGCAAGATGACCGAATACGGCCGGCGCCGCACGGCTTCGGTCAGGTAGCCGCCCTCCTCGTAGCCCACATAACCCGGGGGTGCGCCGATCAGGCGTGCCACGGAATGTTTTTCCATGAACTCCGACATGTCGATACGCACCATGGCTTCCTCGGTATCGAACATGAATTCCGCCAGTGATTTGCACAGCTCGGTTTTGCCCACACCGGTCGGGCCGAGGAACAGGAACGAACCGATGGGCCGCTCGGCATCGGACAGACCCGCGCGTGAACGGCGGATGGCATCGGAAACCGCCTGCACTGCCTCATCCTGGCCAACCACGCGTTTGTGCAGGGCTGATTCCATGCGCAGCAGCTTGTCACGCTCCCCTTCCAGCATGCGCGAAACCGGGATACCGGTCCAACGTGATACGACCTCGGCGATTTCATCCTCGGTCACGCTGGTACGCAACAGCTTGAAGTCCGCCTGCTCGCCGCTTTCGGCCTGCTTCAGGGCTTCTTCCAGCTCGGGAATACGCCCGTATTGCAATTCGGACATACGCGCCAGGTCACTGGCCCGGTGCGCGGTTTCCAGTTCGGCGCGGGCCCGTTCCAGCTCTTCCTTGATGTGGGTCGTGCCCTGCACGGCAGCCTTTTCGGAATTCCAGATTTCCTCCAGGTCGGAAAACTTGCGTTCCAGCTTGGCGATGGTCTCTTCCAGGTCAGCCAACCGCTGCACGGAGGCCTCGTCCTTTTCCTTTTTCAAGGCTTCACGCTGTATTTTCTGCTGGATCAGCCTTCGCTCCAACCGGTCGAGTTTCTCCGGCTTCGAGTCGATTTCCATGCGGATTCTTGATGCCGCCTCGTCCATCAGGTCAATGGCCTTGTCCGGTAACTGACGGTCCGAGATGTATCGGTGCGACAGCGTGGCGGCGGCCACCAGGGCCGGATCGGAGATATCGACACCGTGGTGGACCTCGTAACGCTCCTGCAAACCACGCAGGATGGCAATGGTGTCCTCTACGTTTGGCTCACCAACAAATACCTTCTGGAACCGGCGTTCCAGCGCGGCATCTTTTTCCATGTACTGCCGATACTCATCCAGCGTGGTGGCGCCAATGCAATGCAGTTCACCACGCGCCAGCGCGGGTTTCAGCATATTGCCGGCATCCATCGAACCCTCTGCTTTACCGGCGCCGACGATGGTGTGGATCTCATCAATAAACAGGATGACATTGCCTTCCTGCTTGTTGAGGTCGTTCAACAGCGCCTTTAAGCGTTCCTCGAATTCACCCCGGAATTTTGCACCGGCAATCAAGGCGCCCATATCCAGCGACAATACCCGCTTGCCTTTCAGGCCTTCGGGTACCTCGCCGTTGACGATGCGCTGCGCCATGCCTTCGACGATGGCGGTCTTGCCGACACCGGGTTCACCTATCAAAACCGGGTTGTTCTTGGTACGGCGTTGCAGCACCTGTATACAGCGGCGGATTTCCTCGTCCCGGCCGATCACCGGGTCCAGTTTTGACTGTTCGGCCCGCTCGGTCAGGTCGATGGTGTATTTCTCCAGCGCTTGGCGGGATTCCTCGGCATTCGGGTCATTGACCTGTTCGCCACCGCGAATCTCGTCAACCGCCTTTTCGATGGCTTCCCGGTTGGCGCCGTTTTGCTGCAGGATATCGGCCAGCGACCCCTTGACGTCCAGCGCCGCGAGTACGAACAGCTCGCTGGCGATGTACTGGTCATCGCGTTTCTGGGCCAACTTGTCAGTGACCGTCAGGATCTTGATCGTGTCATTGGAAAGGTTGATCTCCCCGGCAGCACCGGACACACGCGGAAACGCATCGAGCCGTTCGCCCAGGCGCGAGCGCAGGGCGTTGACCTTGACACCGGCCTTGGTCAACAGGTGACGGATGGAACCACCCTCCTGGTCGAGTAGTGCGACCATAACGTGGTCCGGCTCGATCAACTGGTTGTCCAGGCCAACAGCCAGGCTCTGCGCATCCGCCAGGGCCAGCTGGAATTTACTGGTTAATTTGTCCATTCGCATCGTTTCTTCCTCGAAAACCGTGGGGCCATCTACAACGGGCCCTGATGGGGAGTATTTGCGGTCAGGACGGCATTAAATCAAGTCATTGGAATTGGCTACGGCAGGCCACATATCCATTGATTCTGCTTCAATATCAGGCTGTTAAAAGGCCTTAGCCGAGCAACTCTTTAAGCAGGTCCTGGTCTGCGGCATAGATATCACGCAGACGGTTGATCGTAGAGCGCTCTACCCGGCGGCAGTACGTGTGTCCGTCAATCTGTCGCTGCGCATCTTCTGGTGCTGCCGGGTACTGCGCGAGCGGCACCCACACCTCGCCATCCAGCCATAGCCGTTCACGGCCTTCGAAAACCGGCCGCTCCGGCGCACTGACCTGACAGCCAGAATCCACGCCGAGAAAGTCGAATACACGGTGCAAGGTGGCGTGCGGGTGTTTTTCGATATCCTGCTCGAAATTCAGCACCAGGAATTGCTGCAAAGGGAAATAGCGCAGCCAGTTTTGCAGGTGCGCCGCGTAAAACCCGATGTCGATCAGACCGATAAAATCCCCGGCGTCCAGCAGGCTGGCTGCCGGGTCGAGGTCGCCGAGGGCAATGTGGTGTAGATAGGCGGAAATGGCGCGTTCAACCGGGTCACGCAATGACAGGATCAGGCGGGTGTCGCCACCTAATGTATCCAGCACCCTTTTTGGCAGGTCTTCACAGTATCCATCAGGCTTGCTACCCCATCGTGAACCACTATCGGTCCAAAAATAAGCGGCTGTTGCCTCGCCAACCATTTGACCTTCGGCACCCGATTCAAAAAACTGCCGGTATTGTTCCAGCGTCAACGCCTGCGGGCCTTCACACCAGCAAAAATAACCCTGGTCCTTTGCTTTTGGCAGGTATATTTCAGGGTGCAGACGCAGGTGGTAATGCAACCAACTGGTGCCGGCTTTTTGCGCCCCGATAATAAGGAAGTCCGGTAATTTGTTCATCAGGTTCAGTAAGCCTTAGCAGGCCCTAGTCGAAGAACACCGGCGCCTGGCGCCATAAATACCACTGGGTCGAATCATGACGCAGTGTTTCATCGAGATAATTCGCCAGGTCCGTGGCGATCGCCTGCTGGTCGTGTACGTTGACCGGGGGCGAAATCTCGAGCGTGCGGCATCCGTCCCGGAAATCGTAACCCAGGCGGTATTTGACATAATCCACGTCACTGTCAGCCAGTATTCGTATCACCCCGCTACGGAATTTTGTCGGGCGGTCCAGCACGTTCACCTCGACAGGTCTCGAGTTTGGTTCCAGCGGTGCATCGTAAACGATGATCAGCACGTCCCTGTCATCGAGCATCTGCACGATCTTCGCGAAACCACCACCGGTGGAGATCGGTTCCCCGCCGCCGATCTTGGCATACTGTCTCGGCCGCCAACGGCGGTACAGGTTTTCCACGCGGCTTTGCTGGGTAAAACCCAGCACGTTACGTTTGAAAATCAGGCGTGGCGAATGCCCCTTGCTGTTCAGGTCCTTGAACAACAGCCCACCCAATCCCCAATGCAGGCCAACGGCAATGAAGTGCCCTTCCTTTGGCCAATCACCCACCACCCGGAAACGGTCGGGCCGCATGAATGCCCGGGGCCGAAAACGCATCACGTAGTACTCGGCGGCATCCATCAGCCACAACAGGCGGTGACGTTGCTGCCATTGCGCCGGATCAGGGATATCCATGAACCTGGACGCCTGCTCATAAGCGCCACGGCAATAACGCCGATACAGCCAATTCCAGCGCGCAACACGGCGGAAGATCCGGAAACTCCAGTACCACGGCAGCACCAGCGCCAAACCCGGCAACAGGACAAATTCAACCGCGTCGCGCAGTTCACGCAATACGTAGTATGCAAAGGTCTGGGGTCGCATCAGCGTCAGGATAACAGAATCTTTTTCAGGCCAGAATCCGACTGCCAGTCACAGCCGCAGACATAGCGTCCCAGTTGCCAGCGATCGGAATCCTGCGTGACCGCATGCGGCTCGGTAGTAAATGCCGCCCGGGTGCGATGGTGTGTTTGCGCCGGGAAATATTCACCACTTAAATACTCATTCACATGCCCGTAAGGATAGGCAAACAGATCCGGCCAACGGCCCCCGGCAACCGTTGCAATATGCCCGGCGGCGGCAAAAATCTGCCGGTCGGCCTTGTCGCGCTTATCCACGCCGAAAAAGCCACCCGCAGGCTGTTGTCCAAGGTGTTCCAGATCGGGGTGTTCGTGGTCCCAGCCGTGGTTGGCGATCGCCAGCAGACCATCATGATCCCGGCCCCACCAGTCCTCGCTCATCCAGCCCTGGTCAAACAGGGAATGCTTGTCCATCACCGCCCGGGCCTTGGGACTGGCGATCACAAACGAAGTGGCGTGCAGCTGGGGTTGCGCATCCGGCCCGAACTCATCACGAAAATCTCGCATGATGTTCAGCAAGCCGCGTTGCAGACCAAAACCTGGAAACTCAAGGTCGCGTACATCGGCATCCACCCCGTCATCGAAACTGATACACACGCAGTTTCCGGGCTCCAGTTCACGTTTACCCAGCAACCAGTCCACCAGCCAGGCCAGGGGAATGATCCTGAAACCCAGTTTCTGGATCAAACGCAGGTCCTGCGCGAATGCCACGTGATCATTCGACGCATAGTCATTGCCTGCCACGTTCTGTGAGTGGTAAAGCAGGACCGGGCAACGTTGCTGGCGGGAAGGCATGGTATTCAATCAGGCCATGAGCAGGGATAACATGATGTTCCGGTAAACCCTGTGCAGGGCCTCGAGATCACCGGCCGGCGTATTCTCATCCACCTTGTGAATACTTTCGTTGAGCAGGCCGAATTCGAGTACTTCGCACCCGAGCGGGGCCATGAAACGCCCATCCGAAGTGCCGCCGCCGGTGTTCAGTTCGGGCTGTACACCCAGTTCCTCCCGGATGGCCCGGACTGTCGCCGCACGCAACTCACCCGCAGCTGACCTGAACGGATCACCCGCCACGCGCCAGTCCAGGGCAAAGTTGGTAATACCTACGCTCTCCAGCAGGTCTTCGACTTTCTGCATGATAATCCGCGCAGGCGAGACCGGTGAATTACGGATATTGAACCACAGCTCTGCATGGCCGGGCGTAACGTTCTCAGCCCCGGTACCGGCGGTGATATTGGTGACCTGGCAATGGGTCGGCGGATAGTCTTCATCGCCGGCATCCCATTGCGCCGTTGTCAGTGCATGCAGAAAGGGCGCCAGCGGTGGACCGGGTTATCTATTTCCGCGGGAAATGCGCTGTGGCCCTGGATACCGTCGAGCCGCAGCCTGGCGTGGATGGAACCACGCCGGCCAATCCGGATCGTATCTCCCAGCGTCACCTGGCTGCTGGGTTCACCCACCAGGCAATAATGCGGTGCACCTCCACGCTCGCGAAGCACCTCTGCAACACGCTTGATGCCGTCAATGGCAATGCCCTCCTCGTCGCTGGTCAGCAGAATACCGATTTGCCCGGCGTGCCCGGGATATTCAGCCACCAGTTCTTCGGCCGTTGTGACCATCGCCGCAACTGCGCCCTTCATGTCTGCAACGCCGCGCCCATACAAAAAACCGTTCCTGAGATCAGCCTTGAATGGTGGTGTTGACCAGTCTTCCAACGGGCCCGGGGGCACCACGTCGGTATGCCCCAAAAACCATAACGACGGCTCGTCGCCAGTGGTCTGGCCATGGGTCAATAAAATGTTGCTGACATCGCCGAACTGGAACCATTCGGTTTTGAAACCCAGCGGTTCCAACCGCTTGGCCAGCAAACGCTGGCAACCGGCGTCATCAGGTGTGACCGATTGCATCTCGATCAGCTTGCGGGTCAAGTCCAGTGTCGCGCTCATGTCAGGCCTCGACGCTGGCTCTCAACAACTCGTTGATACTGGTGCTGGCCAGGGTTTTTTCATCCGCTCGTTTGACGATGATCGCGGCGTACAGGGAATGGCTGCCGTCCCTGGCCGGCAGGCTGCCCGGTACCACGACGGAACCGGGTGGCACCTTGCCGTACATGACCTCGCCACTTTCACGGTCATAGATACGCGTGCTTTTGCCGATATAAACCCCCATGGACAACACGCTGCCCTTGCCGATGATGACCCCTTCGACCACCTCGGAACGTGCACCGATAAAGCAGTCATCTTCGATAATCGTAGGTGTGGCCTGCAGGGGTTCGAGCACACCGCCGATTCCAACCCCTCCCGACAAATGCACGTGGCTGCCGATCTGCGCGCAGGAACCAACCGTCGCCCAGGTGTCGACCATTGTGCCTGCCCCGACGTGGGCGCCGATGTTGACGTAACAGGGCATCAAAACGGCGTCGTGGCCGATAAATGCCCCACGGCGCACGGTCGCCGGTGGCACGATCCGTGCCCCGCACTTCCTGATGTCGTCACTGGAACCGGGTTCGAAACGCAGTGGAACCTTGTCAAAATAGTGGGTTGCACCGTCTTCGAACACTTCGTTGTGACGGATGCGGAAATACAACAATACCGCCTTTTTCAGCCATTCGTTGACCTGCCACCCTTCGCCAACTGGTTCGGCAACACGCAAATCACCCTGCTCCAGGCCCGTCAGGGAGGCCTCAATAGCCGTAACCAGGTCCAGCCCTGCATTCTCCGGGTTGATACGATTGCGATCTTCGAACGCCGCCTCGATCAACTGGCGATAATCCCGGATTTCAGAAGTCATCTCATACCTACCATGGTCCGCCCATCCTGCCCCAGCGTTTCCTTCAGTGTTTCCAGCAACTCAGTGCGTATCTTACGGCTCAGTGGTTCATTTTGCTTGTCACTGAGGATAAATGCATCCTCCACGCGGTCACCCAGCGTTGCAATCCTTGCATCGTGAATCCGCACCCCGCAGGCCACCATGGCCGCAGAGATATGCGACAACAGGCCGGGGCGGTCGGAACAGCCCAGGTCCATCAGGGTTTTTTCACCACCGTGGGCCGCCGAAAAGCGAATCCGCGCGCCGCTCTTGAATGGCCGCAAACGCCTCGGCAACCTGCGTGTAACCGGCTTCGGCAAGCGCGCCTTTACCAGCACCTCGCGCAAACGTGCTTTCAAGCGCTCACAATCGACATCGTTGATGGCCTGCGCATGCCGGTCCATCAACTGGAACAGGTCAAAGCTCTTGCCGGAAGATGTCGTGCCGACCCGCGCCGACAAAACGTCGAGACCGATTTCATCGATCACGGTGGTGACCGCTGAAAAAAGACCGTCATAATCCGGCGCGTGCACCAGCAACTCGCTGACGCCCTGCCCTTCGATTTCGCGGATGGCAACCAGTACCTGGCTTCTTTACCCTGCCGTCAACACCGTTGAAGCGGTCCAGGTGAGCTGGTCGCTGGAAAAACTCAGGAAAACATTCTGCGGCAGGTCATCCCACAGGGCATTGATTGCATCGATATCCAGGCCTTGCTTCAGCAATATATCGCGCACCTCGAAGCGGGCTTCTTCGATACGGTGACTGCGGTCAAAGATGTTTGAACTGCCCTCTTCCAGGGCCAGGGAGGTCACTGAATACAACTCCCACAGCAGGCTGTCTTTCCAGCTGTTCCATAACTTGGAACTGGTGGCTGCGATATCGGCGATCGTCAGCAGGTACAAATAATCCAGCCGGGTCTGGTCACCGACGATGTCGCAAAACCCCTTGATGGTCTCCGGATCAGAAATATCCCTGCGTTGCGCTGTGCGTGACATGACCAGGTGCTGCTCCACCAGCCAGGCGACCCGCTCGCGGTGATCGTCGCGCATCGGTAATTGCTTGCAGAACGCCAGCGCATCCTGCGCACCAAGCTCTGAATGATCCCCGTCCCTACCCTTGGCGATGTCATGGAACAGGGCCGCCAGGTACAGCAGTTCCGGGTAATCGATCTGCTGGAAAATATCCGCCGCGTGGGCAAAATTGGAGCGGTACTTACCGTAGGCGAACCTGCGCAGGTTCCTGACCACGAACAGGATGTGCTGATCCACCGTGTAGACATGGAACAGGTCGAACTGCATACGCCCGACGATCTGCCGGAACGCCGGGATAAACGCGGCCAGCACACCATAACGGTTCATACGCTGTAATTGCGTGTAGACCCCGCTGGGCTGGCACAGCAATTCGAAAAAATACCCCTTGGCCTGCGGCATCTGCCCGGAATGCATCATCGATCAGGTGCAGGCTGTTACGGATCAGGCGTATCGTGGACGCACGCACACCCAGCAGTTGCTCGTGTTTTGCCAGCAATACGAATAACTCCATCAGCGCCACGGGACGGCGTTCAAACAGCTGCTCATCGGCAACCCCCAGGAAACCGTGCGTGACCTGGAAATCCTCACCCAGATCTTCGGCCGGCGGTGTCTCACGTGGCAGCAATTCTTCGCTGAATAGCTGCAACAGCATCTCGTTCAGGCGTTCATTGCGCATCACCGTGCGGTAATAGCGCTGCATGAACTGCTCCACACCGTCATTCGAACCTGACGGAATCTCTTCAACGGAAAAATGCTGGGCGATCTGGCGCTGGAACTCGAATAACAGGCGGTCTTCCCCACGCCCGGCAATCAGGTGTAACGCGTAGCGGATTTCCCACAAAAATGTCCGGCCGTCCTTTAGGTCCTGCAGTTCGGATTCTGTCAAAAAACCATGCTCGACGAGCGTGTGCAGGGATTGTGTTCCAAAATGCCGCTTCGCCACCCAGCCGATCATCTGGATATCACGTAAACCACCCGGGCCTTCCTTGATGTTGGGCTCCAGGTTGTAGGCGGTCGAGTGGTACTGGGTGTGACGGCCGAGTTGCTCCTCGTACTTGGCGTCAAAATACTCTGACGCCGACCAGACCTGGTCGGCCGCCGTGGCATGACGCATTTGCGCGTACATGTCCTGCTGCCCGCTCAGCAGGCGGCTCTCCATCAGGCTGGTGGCCGTGGCGACGTCTTTTTTTGCCTCCGCGACACAAGCCTCGACCGTCCGCACGCTGTGACCCAGGTAAAAGCCGGCATCCCACAGCAAGGAAACAAATGATTCAATCGTGCTGCGCAAATCTTCAGCAGGCGGTGAATCCGCCAGCAGGATCAGCAAATCAACATCGGAGTGCGGGATGCAGTTCACCACGGCCAAAACCACCGACCGCCACCAGTGAAATCTCCTGACGGTCACCTGACCAGGCTGTCCCAAGCATGGAGAACCAGTTGTTCCACGACCCAGGCGCGCGCCCTGACCAGCTGGTTGACGTCTTCACCGGCTTCGAACTTGCCGCCCAGGCGCTCGTCCGCACCGGCCATGGCCGTTTTCAGTAGCTGCACCAGTTGCTTGCTGATCCTGGCCTGCCCTCCGGTTGCTGCAGCAGACCGGTTTCCAGGCAACCTTCAGCAACAGCTGGTCTGGACAGACGCCCCCTCAACCGAACCTTCATCTGAACCCGGCCCCTACAACTCGTCACCGGGTAACTGGGTCAATACATCGCAGCCGTCTTCGGTGACGGCCAGCGTGTGCTCCCATTGTGCCGACAGGCTGCGGTCCCGGGTATGTACGGTCCAGCCATCGCCCAGCAGGCGGGTTTCCTTGCGGCCGGCATTGATCATGGGCTCCACCGTGAACACCATGCCGGGCACCAGCAACTCGCCCACGCCCGCCCTGCCGTAATGCAGTACCTGCGGGTCTTCGTGGAACACCCTGCCAATTCCGTGACCGCAATAATCACGCACCACGGAAAAGCCGTTGCGCTCTGCAAAGCTCTGTATGGCGTGCCCGATATCTCCCAGGCGCTGACCCGGTTTGACCGCCTCGATACCCCTGACCATCGCTTCATGGGCAGCCTCGCACAAGTGGCGTGCCCGTAGCGGCGGCTCCCCAACCAGGAACATTTTGCTGGTGTCACCGTGCCAACCATCCTTGATGACGGTGATATCGATATTGAGGATATCCCCGTTTTTTAGCTTTCTGTCACCGGGTATACCGTGACACACCACCTGGTTGATGGAAGTACAGATCGACTTGGGAAAACCACGGTAATTCAGTGGCGCCGGAATCGCTTTTTGCTCTCCAGTGATATAGGCGTGACAGATGTCATCCAGTTCACCGGTCGTAACCCCCACCTGCACGTGTTCGGCGATCATGCGCAATACCTCAGCCGCCAGTTGTCCCGCAACCCGCATGGCCTCGATTTCCTGGGTTGTTTTTAACACTATTCCCATTTTGATTACCGTGATTGGTCCCTGATTGATTTTGCGATCAAGCGTGAAAGAAACTCATTGTACCGTCAAGCACAATACTGAGGTGAAACACCCGGCTCGCACGCTTCGATCCACCACCCAACGCTTATTCCTGTTGTTATGGAACCCCAACTTATGTCCCGTGACTAATGTGGTTATACGGTAGATAATCCAGAGTGGATAATCCGTTATCATTGTCCGCCATGCTGTCTCCCAGGGAATCCACCGGAGTTTTTAGGGAATGAAAAAATTTTTCAAGTTAATGTTGCCGCTGATTTTGATCATTGGCTCGATCCTGTTGGTGGTTGCGCTGGTAATGTTTCAAAGCACACAGCGGGCCGACCGCAAAGAAGACACCCAAAAAGCGGTACTGGTGGATGCCATTGAAGCCGAAGTCATTTCGCTGAATTTCACAGTTAACTCCCAGGGGACGGTGCGGCCGAGAACCGAGACCACGCTGGTTTCAGAAGTATCTGGAACAATAGTTTCCGTCACTCCCGAATTTGTCGCAGGGGGATTTTTCCACAAGGGTGATGTCCTGCTACAGATCGACCCCAGCGATTACCAGACCGGTTTGAAACGCGCGGAAGCCGCCCTGGCATCCCGGCAGGCAAAACTTGCAGATGAATCCGCCCGTTCACAACAGGCGCTGAAGGACTGGCAGAACATGGGCAAGCAGGGACAGCCGTCCGACCTGGTCCTGCGCAAACCGCAACTGGCAGACGCCAAAGCCAATGTCAGCGCTGCCGAGGCGGATGTGCAAAAAGCCCGCCGTGATCTTGAGCGTACCCGGATTACCGTGCCTTACGACGGCCTGGTGCGGCAAAAGCTGGTAGATATCGGCCAATACGTCACACCCGGCACCCGGCTCGGTGTCACCTTTGCCATCGACACCGCCGAAATCCGCCTGCCGCTGACCCACAAGGACCTGAGCTACCTCGACCTGCCTTCCGAAACGGAGGCACGCACCGAAAACAAGCCATATCCGCCCGTGACACTGAGTGCGGAACACGCCGGGAAAACCCTTTACTGGCAAGCCCGGATCATCCGCACCGAGGGCGTGGTAGATGAGGTCAGCCGGGTCATTTACGCCGTTGCACAGGTAACAGACCCTTATGGCGTGCTGGGTAAAAGTCAGCAAGGCGAGTTGAAAATCGGCACCTTTGTCAACGCGGAAATCCAGGGTGTGCGGGCTGAAAACGTGGTGGTATTGCCACGTTATGTGCTGCGGCCTGACAACACGATCCCGGTGGCAAACGCAGACGACGAGCTTGAAATTCTAGCAGTCGAAGTTTTGCGCGCCGAACCCAAAAAGGTTTATCTGAGCAAAGGCATCGCCGGCGGCACACGGGTGGTCACCACCACGCTGGATGCCCCGGTACCCGGAACCAAGCTGGCTGTAAGGAATACACAACGTGCAGACTCGAACGGCTCAGACCAGGAGAATGAGCCATGAAAACCCAGCACGGCTGGTATTACGCCGTCATCGAATGGTTTGCCAGGAACGCGGTTGCCGCCAACCTGTTGATGGCTATCCTGCTGGTGGGCGGCATGTATTCGGTCTTTACCATCAAGAAAGAAGCGCAGCCACAGATCGAAACCAATTTTGTCACGGTCACCATGCCGTTTTTGGGCGCCAGCCCGGAGGACGTGGAAGAAGGCGTACTGGTCAAGATCGAGGAATCCATCCAGGATATCGAAGGTATCCATGAGATCATTTCCACCGGCCGCCGTAACAGCGGCACGGTGCAGGTCGAAGTCAGCACCGGTTATGACGTGCTGGAGGTAATGAATGAGATCAAGAGCCGGGTCGACTCCATTTCGACCTTTCCGGAGAACACCGAAAAACCGATTGTTTCACGCACCCGTTTTCAGCAGCAGGTCAACCTGATCTCGGTGTACGGTGATGTCGACGAGCGTACGCTGAAGGAATACACAAAACAGATCAGAAATGAAATCGTCACCCTGCCGGGTATAACACGCGCTGAATTGCTGGGTTCGAGGCCTTACGAGATCAGTATCGAGATCAGCGAATTCACGCTTGAGCAATATGGCATGACGCTGGCTGAAGTGGCCACCGCGATACGCCGTGGATCACTGGACCTGCCGGCCGGTACGATCCGCTCGGACTCGGGTGATATCCAGTTGCGCACCAAGGGGCAGGCATACACCGGGCTGGATTTCGAGGACATCCTGGTACGCACCAACCCCGATGGTTCACGCATACTGCTGAAGGATATTGCAACCATCAGGGATGACTTTGCCGAGACCGGGCGTTTTTCCGAGTTCAACGGC
The DNA here is from genome assembly GCA_963753105.1 of uncultured Gammaproteobacteria bacterium. GTDB lineage: Bacteria > Pseudomonadota > Gammaproteobacteria > Xanthomonadales > SZUA-36 > SZUA-36. The sequence goes on along the minus strand of CAVWBD010000001.1, from coordinate 1,148,359 downwards.
AAACCGGCTTTCACCATCCAGGTGTTGTCGGTCGGGACCCAAAGTGAATTGGAAATGTCGCAGACCGTGCGAGACTTTATCGAGTTAAAACAGGCCTCCATGCCTTCAGGTGTAAACGTGCAGTCCTGGGCGGATGTGACCTATTACCTGCAGGGCCGTCTCGACATGATGATCAAGAACCTGGTCATCGGTGCGGTGCTGGTGTTCCTGTCACTGGCGCTGTTTTTGCGACTGAAACTGGCGTTCTGGGTCATGGTCGGCCTGCCCGTGGCCTTCCTCGGCACCTTTTTTGTAATGCCCACGCTGGATATCACCGTCAACCTGATCAGCCTGTTCGGTTTCATACTGGTGCTGGGTATCGTGGTCGATGACGCCATCGTCATCGGTGAGAGCGCGTACACCAATATACGCGCCAAGGGTCATTCGGTGGACAATATTCTCGAAGGGGTATTCCGCGTGGCCATGCCCGCGACCTTTGGTGTTCTGACCACCATCGCGGCTTTCATCCCGGTGCTGATGATCTCCGGTGTGATGGGCAAGTTTTTTGCCTCCATCGGTTGGGTCGTCACATTGTGCCTGGTTTTTTCGATCGTCGAATCCAAGCTGATTTTGCCGGCCCACCTGGCCCACATGAAAGTCAAGCAATACGAGAAGGACACACACAACAGGTTTGTTATTTTCCAGCGCTTTTTCAGTGAAGGCCTGCATACCGTCATCGACAGGTACTACTCCCCGTTCCTGGCTAAATGCCTCAAACGCCGTTACCTGACATTCTCGGTATTTATCTCGATGCTGATCCTGTCCGTCGGGCTGATCGCCGGCGGTATCCTGCGCTCGGTGTTTTTTCCGGATATCACTGCCGATTTTCTGGAGGTCGAGTTATTGATGAACGAAGGCACACCGGCATCGCGTACCCACGAGGCCCTGCAACAGATACAGGACGGCTTGTGGGCGGTCGATGCCGAGGTCAGCGCGGAACAGGGCGTGGAATCCGGGGCCGTGGTTTCCAGCGTATTGTCATTCTCGCAGGGCGAAATCAGGGGCCAGGTCATCACCGAACTGGTCAAGGACGACGATGCGGTTCTATCAGGCACCGAGGTGTTGCGGCGTTGGCGTGAAAAGGTTGGGGAACTGCCGGGTGTCAAGCAATTGGCGTATTCCTCCGCCGTCAACCACGGTGCAGGTGCGGCGATCTCTCTGCAATTGATTGGTGCAAACATCGACCAGGTCGGACGCGCTTCGCAGGAACTGGTGCGCAGGATGAACACCTATGAAGGCCTGTTTGATATCCGCAATTCCTATGAACACGGCCGGCCGGAAATCAAATTGAACCTGAAACCACAGGCTGAGGCTTTGGGTATCACGCTGGCGGACCTCGCCAGCCAGGTTCGTGCAGGCTTTTATGGCGCCGAGGTCCAGCGTATCCAGCGCGGGCAGGATGAGGTCAAGGTCATGGTGCGCTTTCCACGCGAGGAGCGTGATTCGGTTGGCTACCTGGACAATATGAAAATCCGCACCGCGGATGGTGGGCGGGTACCATTCCATTCAGTGGCCGAGGTTGAACTGAAACAGAGCCCGGCCTTTATTCGCCGTTTTGACCGGGAACGGGCGGTGCGCGTATCGGCCGAGGTGGACAAAGAGAAATACGAGCCAACAAAGATTCAAAACGACATCATGAGTCGTGAACTGCCACAGGTGTTGGCGCAATTCCCAGGTGTGCGCTCCAAGCTCAGTGGTTCCAGCCAGCAGCAGATCGATATACAAGAAGACCTGGTGCGTGGCGGATTGTTCGCCCTGTTTCTGATCTACGCGCTGATGGCCATACCGCTGCGCTCCTACGCACAGCCGTTGATCATCATGTCGGTGATACCATTCGGCACCATCGGCGCGCTGGCCGGTCACCTGATCCTGGGTATCCCGGTCAGCATGACCAGCTATTTCGGCATTATCGCGCTGTCGGGCGTGGTGGTGAATGACAGCCTGATCCTGGTGGATTTCGTCAACCGTGGACGCGAAGCGGGCATACCGCTTGAAAAGGCCGTGAAAGACGCTGCAAGGTCACGTTTCCGGGCCATTCTGCTGACCTCGCTGACCACTTTCCTCGGCCTGATGCCCATCGCCATCTTCGAAACCAGCCTGCAGGCACAACTGGTCGTGCCGATGGCCGCATCGCTGGCTTTCGGTATCCTGTTTGCAACGGTGATCACGCTGTTCCTGATCCCGTCGCTGTACCTGATACTGGATGATTTCAAGCAGTGGTGGAAAGAGGCGTGGTCGCACGCCACACCGCGAACGGTTCAAGCAGTCCCCCACCAGCTGATGCGGGAACAACGCAGCGTTCAGAGAGCAGTTGACGTCACAGAACATCAAGAACCTGCTGGCAGATGCCCGGCAAAAACTGGCTGACAGCCCGTCAGCCGGCATTGACGCGGAAGTGCTGCTGGCCTCTGTTCTCGAAACTACGCGGTCATTTCTATACGCCAACCCAGAACTGGAACCACCCCACCAGCGCATAGTGGCTTTCAGGCGTCTGGTCAAACAACGTGCACATGGGCAACCTGTTGCCTATTTGACCGGCACCTGTGAATTCTGGTCGCTGCAACTCGAGGTCAGCCCGGCAGTACTCATTCCTCGTCCCGAAACAGAGTTACTGGTCGAAACGGCACTGGCAAAAATCCCGCCAGGGGCCGCCTGGCGTATTGCCGATCTCGGCACCGGCAGCGGCGCCATCGCATTGGCGCTGGCCTCAGAGCGGAGGCGTTGTGAAATTCACGCCACCGATATCAGCGAAAGCCGCGCTCGAAGTCGCACGCGGTAACGCGGCGAGGCACGGCTTTGCCCACATCCGTTTCCACTGCGGTTCCTGGGCCGACACCGTTGGAGTGGTACGTTTGAATTGATCGTCAGCAATCCACCCTATGTCGATGACGACGACCCGCACCTGGAACGCGGTGATCTGCGTTTCGAGCCACTGGTAGCGCTAACCCCCGGCGCCGACGGACTGGCTGCAATAAAGGAAATTGCCCGCGGCTCACAACCCCTGCTCACCCAGCGGTGGCTGGCTGATGTTCGAACATGGCTGGGAACAGGGTCCGGCGTGCCGGCAAATCCTGCGCGATGGCGGATTCGAGGATGTCACCACAGCTCGAGGACCTGCAAGGCCATGAACGGGTCACGGTAGGTGCGAAGGGCTGAATTCCGCCGCAATCAATTGACTCAGGTCATTTAATCGGAAAAGCGCTGTATCAAATGCAGAACTGTAGGCATAAAATCAACACGCTTTCGGCGTGACAAGTCACTGCGATTTACCTCACCTGCAATCATGGAACGTAACACAACACCATTTTCAAGCGGGTGCGACACTCATAATATAGGACCGGAATGAGATTCGCAGGTATACAAAAAGTAATCGGTTTTCTTCTCATCGCTTCAAGCTTGATGATGTTGCCTCCTGTGCTCGTGTCGCTTTATTACGACGACGGCACTTTCCAGCTTTTCCTCGACAGTGCGGGCATATTCCTGTTATTGGGTCTGCTGGTTTACCTGCCCGTCAGGCATGAGAAGCGGGAGTTGCGCTTGCGTGACGGGTTCCTGGTTGTCACCTGTAGCTGGTTGGCGGTGATTTTGGTGGGGGCCTTACCTTTCGTTTTGTTGAGTTCGCCTGATATATCCTTTTTGGATGCAGTGTTCGAGTCCGCATCGGGTTTCACCACCACGGGTGCAACCATCATCAACAATGTTGACGCATTGCCGCGCGCGATCCTTTTTTACCGCATGGAGACGCAGTGGCTGGGGGGCATGGGCATCATCGTGCTGGCGGTGGCCATCCTGCCGATGCTGCGTATCGGCGGCATGCAATTGTACCGGGCGGAAATTCCCGGCCCCGTAAAAGATTCCAAGCTCACACCACGCATTACCGAGACCGCAAAAGCCCTGTGGCTGATTTATCTCGGTATCACCGCCCTGTGCATTATTGCTTATGAAATGGGTGGCATGGACCTGTTTGATGCCGTTGGGCATGGATTCAGCACAGTAGCCACCGGCGGTTTTTCCACCCATAACGAAAGTTTTGCGTACTGGAACAACCCTGAACTGGAAGCCATAGCGCTGTTTTTCATGTTCGTAGCCGGCATCAATTTCAGCCTGCACTACCTGGCCTGGAAGAAAGCCAGTCTCCAATACTATTTCAAGGATAACGAACTCAAGGTCTACGCCCTGTTGCTGCTTGTGTTTATTATTTTGGCCACGTTCGCACTCTACCTGACAAACACCTTTGACAGCCTGGCGGCTTCATTACGTCACGGTGCTTTCCATGTTGTATCCGTGATGTCGACGACCGGTTTTACCACTGACCCTTTTTATACCTGGCCAAGTTTTGTGCCACTATTGCTTATATTCGTTGCATTCATTGGTGGTTGTGCCGGTAGCACAGCGGGTGGCATGAAGGTCATACGCGTCATTTTGTTACATCGCCAGGCATTGCGGGAACTGCGTGTTCTGATTCACCCAAACGCTGCTTTGCCGATCAAATACGGAAGGCAGAGCGTTACCCCAGAACTGATGGCGGCTGTTTGGGGGTTTTTCTTGCTTTTTATAGCCAGCTTCGCGGTCATGACCATGATGCTTACTGCAACCGGGCTCGACATGGTTACAGCGTATTCAGCCGTGGTCGCCTGTATAGCCAACATGGGCCCCGCCCTGGGTGAAGCCGGTCTGAACTATGCGTCCCTGAATGACCCGGCCAAGGTTATTCTCTCCTTCGCGATGCTGCTTGGCCGTCTTGAGATCTACACGGTGTTGATTCTGCTGATACCGGAGTTCTGGAATTTCTAACATCGTCCAAATGTCAAATCATTCAAGGTTCACGTAATTTTCAAAAATGACGACTGTTCATTTATATATCCAAGAAAAACAAGGAAACAATCCAGTATGAAAACTTCCTACTTAGTTATCAGCTCGCTGATTTCCTGCCTCCTGTTGGTGGCTTGTTCGCCAGATGTTGGTTACACCAATGTAGAAGATCTGGTATTTGAAGATACCGCTCTCCGGAACTGCGTTGTAAAAGAAGCCGAAAAGAACGGATGGGCTAACGCAGGACAAGTACTGAAATTGCGCTGTGTTAATCCCGCGAGTCGAAAGATTTCCAGCCTCTCAGGCATCGAAAATCTCCACAATGTCCGGGAATTGGATCTCGCGCATAACGCGATCACCGATCTCTCCCCGCTAACGGTGCTTAAGGAACTCGATCGTTTGAATTTCGACGATAACCAGATCAGGCAAATACCCGATGGGATTTCCCATTTCAGTGTCACGCACCTGAGTCTTGACCACAACATGATCCGTGACATTAGCGCGATCAGCGTGTTTCAACGCCTGGAGGTTTTGAACCTGGCATCAAACCAGATCGTTGACGCCACTGCATTACGAGAAAATCTTGCGCTGCAAGTACTCAATCTGAGCCAAAACGAAATATCAGATATCAGCACGCTCGAAGCGCTCCAGGCGCTCAGAGAACTTGACCTTTGCAACAACCAAATCTCAGACCTGTCTGCCTTGGTCAGCTTGCAACACCTGGAACATCTATATCTCAGTGACAACCATATCAGCGATTTATCCCCGCTCTCCGGCTTATCGGAGCTTCACGTCATTGACCTTTCCGGCAACGAAGTGAAGAGCATTCAGCCGCTGGTTGCCCTGGAGAATGTCTGGCGTTTATTCCTCGATCACAACCCGATTGAAAGCATCGAACCCCTGCTGAAATTCAGTGAGCTTGAGTTAATCAGCCTCGAGGGTGTTGAGAATCTTTCCTGCGAAACAGTTACGAATTTAATTGAAGAAGTGGGTGAAGAAGCCTTGATCATGGATGATTATTGCCTGTAGTTTCAGTGGCGATAAAATCGCCGCCAGAGGGGGTGAGGGTGGAAGCTGGTCAAGGCATGCGAGGACTAATCAGGCCTTCTCATCCCCCTCGTCATCCGACTCGACCAGCCGCAGGTGGCTGTCGTCTTCCAAGTCATCTTCCGACGCCCGTTCCACCAGCGCCGCGTCCAGTTGCTTGGCGTGACGGGCCCCGAGTTTGCTTAACTTATCGGTCTGGCCCACCAGGTTGCCGGCACCGGTAGCCAGCTGACTGTATGCATCATGATAGGCTTTTTGCGCCTGGTCCAGGCGCATGCCAACACTTTTCAGGTTCTCTGTGAAACCGACAAACTTGTCGTAAAGCAAGCCTGCCCGGCGGGCGATATCCTGGGCATTGGTGTTCTGCTTGTGAACCTGCCAAATCGAGGCAACGGTGCGCACCGTGGCAAGGAAATTGGCCGGTGACAACAAGGCGATACGCTGCTGCAAGGCGTATTCAGGTAAACCCGAGTCATATTGTAAGGCCGCAATCAGGGCAGACTCGATCGGTACAAACATCAATACAAAATCCAGTGCGTTGAGTTCTTCCGCACCGGGATAGTTTTTCTTCCCGAGTCCGGCGATATGGGCCTTGATGGACACTACGTGTTCCGCCAGCAGCAAGTCACGTTTCGCCTCGTCCTCTTCCGCCTGGTAGCGGGTCCAGGCGGTCAGCGACACCTTTGAATCGAGGATGATGCTGCGGTTTTCGGGTAATTTCAGCACAAAATCTGGCTGCAGGCGCTCACCATCCTTACCGGTGGTCGAGACCTGCGTGTAGTAGTGCTCACCCTTGACCAGGCCCGCCAGTTCCATCAGGCGTTCCAGTTGCTGTTCGCCCCAGTTGCCCTGGGCCTTCACATCACGTGTCAGCGCCTTGGTCAAGTTTTGGGCTTCCTTGTGCAAACGCTCGTTCAGGTGCTCCATCTGCTTCAGTTTTTCCTGCAGTGCAGCGTGCTGGCGGGTATCCTCGCGGCTGGTTTCATTGACCGTCGTGCGAAACGATTCAAGGTCCTTGCTCAACGGTTTCAGCAAGCCGGACAGTTGTTTCTCACTCAGTTCCGTGAAACGTTTTGAACGTTCATCAAACACCCTGCCCGCGAGACGTTCAAAGGATTCGGTGAGCCGCTTTTCAGCCTCCTCCAGTGAAGCTTTCTCAACCTGATGGTGTTGTTGCTGTTCTTCCAGCCGGGTTTCGACGATTGCCAATGTCCGCTGGATGTCAGCCAGTTCTTCGCCACGCTCTGCGAGACGCACTTCGAGTTCCTCATTGAGTGGCAGCAGGCGGACTTCTTCTGCTTCAGCACCTTTGCGCCTGGCTATCCTCGCCGCGGTCATGACAGCAATCAGACCCAGCAACAGGCCGGCCAGCAATCCCAGCATGAGGCTATTGATATCCAGTTGAGCCAGCCATTCGTTCATCGTTACCGCTCTCCACTCGTCAAGATTGGGGTCAGAGTAAAAATTCGTAAATTTTTGCGCCAACCATTTATCTGCATCTCCGAAATTTTACTCTGACCCCTTCTCTGACCGTTTTGTTTGCCGCCACAGGGTTTCCATTGCCTCGATATCCATGGCCCCGAGACCATCCTGGCCACCGGCCGCTTCCTCGATGGCCCTGAATCGCCGCTCGAACTTGGCATTGCTGCGCCGCAGCGCACTGCCAGGATCGATATCGAGCTTGCGGGCCAGGTTGATCGCAACGAATAACAAATCGCCGACCTCGTCTTCCATCGCCTGCTTATCACCGCTCTCCATTGCCACGCGCATTTCAGCCAGTTCCTCGTCAAACTTTTCCATCACGGGCGCCGGTGCATCCCAGTCAAATCCGACCTTGGCGGCACGTTTCTGCAATTTTGCCGCGCGTTGAATTTCCGCCATGCCCGCCGGGACCCCGTCCATCAGGCTGTATTCACCCTTGTGTTTTCTCTCCTCGGCCTTGTAGTCCTCCCAGACCTGCGTCTGATGTTGGGCATCATCAATTTCGGTGTCCGCGAATACATGCGGATGGCGGCGCACCATTTTTTCACACAAACCCCGCTGAACATCATCAAAATCAAAACACCCCATCTCGCTGGCCATCTGGGCGTGGAAAACCACCTGGAACAGCAGGTCACCAAGCTCATCCTTGAGGTCGTCCATGTTGTCACGGCTAATTGCATCGGCCACTTCATAGGCCTCTTCGATGGTGAATGGAGCGATGGTGGCAAAATTCTGTTGTGCATCCCACGGGCAACCGTTAACGGGATCACGTAAGCGTTGCATGATTTTCAGCAGTCTTTTCATAGTCAGGGTTTCAGTGTCACGCTAACACGGGCGCCACCGAGCTCGCTGTCACCAATGCTGATTTCACCATTGTAGGCGCTGACAATTTCCAGCACGATGGCCAGGCCCAGGCCATGGCCATCAACCCGTTCGTCACCGCGCACACCGCGCTGCAGTAATTGTTCACGCGCCTGCTCTGCGATCCCGGGACCATTGTCCTCGACCTCGAGGATCAAGCCGGCACGCGGGCTGGTGGCATCCAGCGGCCGGGCAGACAGGCGGACTTTCCCGGCGCCGTATTTACAGGCATTGTCGAGCAGGTTGCCGGCCAACTCCAACAAATCACGCTGCTCGCCAAAGAAATCCAGGCCAGGTTCGATGATAAGCTCGATGCTTATCAATTCCTGAGAATACACACGCTCAAGGGATTGCACCAGGCGATCGACCTGGCTTTTTACATCCACGGCGTGTGCGATCGTACTGCGGGTGGAAGCGGCCGCGCGTTGCAGGCGCGTGGCGATCAGCCGTTGCATGTCACTGACCGCGTTCTGCACCACGTGCGACTTGGCTTCGGTGTCGGCCGGCAGGCTGGAACGGATCACGGACAACGGTGTTTTCAAACTATGCGCCAGGGAATCGAGTGCGTTCCTGTAGCGGGTCTGGTTGGCCTTCTCGGTATCCAGCAGGTGGTTTACATTGCGCTTCAAGGGCTCCAGTTCTGTCGCGTAATAGCCCTCCAGCCGTTCGAGCTCACCGGCCTCGATGGCCGAGATATCCTGGGTGATTCTTCGCAATGGTCTTAGACCCAGCGCCAGGATCACCAGCTGTGCAATAAGCAGCACCAGGGCGGTCGCGCCGAGGCTGCGCCACAAGCCGAGCCGGAATGCATTCTTCTCCTGCCGGATTTCCCGTGGGCGCACGATGATGCTGACCGTCACTGGCAGCATACTGCCATCCGCCAGTTCCCAACTGACCCCGTATTGCAAAATGTAGAACCTGCGGTCTTCAACCGGCGTTGTGAATACGCTGGCCCCGGGCTCAGCTACCCCCAGCACGGGTAACTCGGTTCCCAACGATGAAGACGAGGCCCAATGCTGCCCGTTCTGCTCGACCACGGCGTAAATCGAAGAGCCCGGTTGCGACAGCTGTGGATCACCGGGATCATCGTCCACCAGCAGGGCGCCATCGGATCCGACCTCGGTCGCGGCGAGCACCAGGTAAACCAGGGATTCCATGCGTGCCTGCAGACCCGCCTCGTTGCTCCTGTGGAAGGCGGCGTCCAGGGCAAAGCCAACCAGGCCCAGCGAAATAACCAGCAACAGCACGACCAGGAGCAGCAACCTCAAACGCAGGGAGAATGGTTTTGACTGGGTTTCCTTAGCCCGCATATTGCACCAGTATCGCGGATGATGGCGCCGGACAGATGCGACTGGACGCCGGGCTGGGTACAAAGTGTACTGGGTACTTGCTTGCTGAAAACAGCACTAAATATAATAAAACCAAGTGCTTATCTCGAAGCCCGGTTCCGACTGCTGCAATTTGCGGGTTACTGCTCACGGCTCAGGTGCGTGGACTTCAGCTGGATTGGGATTCGGTATTCAGACGATAACCACGGCCCCGCAAGGTCTCGATCGGGTTGAAAATGCCTGCGGGATCGATTTTTCTGCGTAAACGGCCGATAAAAACCTCGATGACGTTGCTGTCGCGGTCAGCATCCTCCTCGTAAATGTGTTCTGACAACAGCGTTTTAGTGACCACCTCGTTGGGGTGCATCAACAAGTACTCGAACACCTTGTATTCATAGGTGGTCAGTTCGATTTCCTCGTCACCGTTGAACACCCGCTGGCTGAGCAGGTCGATCTTTAACGGCCCCAGCTCCACCGATGGTTGGGCACGCCCGGCCGAACGCCGTAACAATGCACCCACGCGCGCCTTGAGTTCTTCAGGGTGGAATGGCTTGGTCAGGTAATCATCGGCGCCCGACTCCAGGCCCTCGACCTTGTCCTGCCACTCCGAACGCGCGGTCAGGATCAGGATCGGGAAGTTACGTTCCTTCTCACGCAGCCTGCGGATCACTTCCAAGCCGGACATGCCGGGCAGACCCAGGTCAATGATGGCCAGGTCCAACGGGTATTCCTCGCCAAAAAACAGGCCTTCTATACCATCGCCACTGACATCCACGGCATAACCCGCATCACGCAATATTCCCGACAGCGAAGCCTGCAAGGCGGTATCGTCTTCAACCAATAAAATCCGCATAAGGGCCTGTTAACCCCTTGCCAGTTCGCTGCGTTGCGGTCCCAAATGGGGCCAGGCAAGGCGCGAGGAGTGTGGTTTGGTGAATCCAAATAAGTGACGAGCAACGCAGCTTGGAGCCATTTGGGACCGCAACCCGAAGGGACGGGTCCCATTTTGCCCAATACTACTTCTCTCTTCACTCAGGTACTGGTAGTACATTACGTTCATCGTTCCTTGTACTGAACAAAATGGTCTCCCGTCGCAGTGATCTGGCAAGGGGTTAACAGGCCCCCTCCTCCCCTACTTTTTCTTTTTGCTGTTGTCCGGCACCCTGACGGTTTTGACCACACCTTTCTTGGTTAGCACCTTGATCTCGTGGACCCGTTGATTACCTTGCTGGACCGTCCTGGCTGACAATACCTTGGCATCATTCTGCCTTGCCGCTTTTCTCGCTGCTTCATCCAGGGTGACTGCAAAAACAGAGGCCGGCAGCCATGACAGCAATAAAATCAAACACGTGATTTGTAGTTTGTTTCGTTTCATCTGCATTCAGGGGCAAAGCCCGATTAAATTTCTAAGCTGCAAAAGATTCTAACGCAATCAGGTGAATCGGACCTGAATATCGTCACCTGCGTGATACCCCGGTGGATTCTCATCTTCGTGTAAATCTGTCATCGACTCACACTGGAAGACTCAAACGCTTGCCTTGATCTGCTGCATCGCTGCAAGGGCATCATCCAGCAAGTGGGTATTGCCGTCATCCCTGAAGGCATTTTCACTGAGGTAACGACGCCATGTCTTGGCGCCCGGCAAACCCTGGAACAGACCCAGCATATGCCGGCTGATGTGCTTGACCCACACGCCTTGCTCTACCTGGCGCTCAATATACGCAGTCATTGCCCTGACGATGTCCTCGCGCCCCGTTTCCCCTGTGCTCCCCAAAAACTGCTGCTGGCATTGGGCCAGCAGCCAGGGGTTCTGGTAGGCGGCCCGCCCGATCATGACACCGTCCACCTGCTCGAGGTGCCCGTTCGCGATGGAAACTGAATCAATACCGCCGTTAATCACGATCCCCAGTGCTGGCGATTCACGCTTCAGGGTGTACACCCAGTCATGGTTCAAAGGCGGTACATCACGGTTTTGCTTGGGGCTCAGCCCGCTCAGCATCGCCTTGCGCGCGTGCATGATGAAAACCGAGCAGCCGGTCTCCGCCACTTTGTGCACAAAGTCGGACATGAACGCGTAGCTGTAGTGGTCATCCACACCCAGGCGGGTTTTGACCGTTACCGGTATGTCCACGGCGTCCAGCATCGCGGCCACGCAGTCAGCCACTAGCGCGGGTTCGAGCATAAGGCAAGCGCCAAACTTGCCACGTTGAACGCGGTCGGACGGGCAGCCCAGGTTCAGGTTGACCTCGTCAAAACCACGCTGCTCGGCAATCCTGGCACACTGCGCCAGGTCCGCAGGATCACTGCCACCGAGTTGCAAAGCCAGCGGGTGTTCTTCTGGGTTATAGGCAAGAAACCGGTCCGTATCGCCATGGATAATCGCACCGGTAGTGACCATTTCCGTGTATAGCAGGGCGGATGGCGCCAGCAGGCGATGGAAATACCGGCAGTGGCGGTCGGTCCAATCCAGCATCGGCGCCACCGACAAGGTCCTGTCCAAACTGCCTTTTTCCATCATAACCATGCTGTTGATTTTACAGATTCCCGTTGCAAAGCGCAGTTTGCCGGTGATCGGCTTATCAATGATCAGGCTTGAATTTAATTAAACGTTTAATTAATATATAGACCATGAATCAGACCAAACACGCAATCAGAGCGTCAAAGGGGGCGGCCTGCAGACACCGGACAACCGGATTGCGGACACAAATTCTCGATACCGCTGAGGAACTTTTCTCAACCCACGGCTACTCCGCGACACCGGTGCGCCGGATCGCCGAGCAGGCCGGGGTCAATCCCGCCCTGGTGCATTACTACTTTGGTAACAAGAAATTGCTGTTGCAGAACGTCATGGAGCGCGCCCTTAAACCACTGGGCCAGGCCATTGCAGCGATGAAGGATGATCCGGAAACCTCTCCGGACACCATCGCCCAGCTCTTGCTGTCCATGGCCGCCAGTCACCCCAACATACCGCGCCTGATGACCCGCGAGGTGCTGCTGCCAGGTGGTGAAATGCAACAATATTTTGCCCAACACATGGCGCCGCACCTTGGAGGCGCCCTGCCCGGCCTGCTGGGCCAGGCGCAGGCGGCCGGCCGGGTGCGACAGGATGCGGATCCCGTCATTTCATCCATGCTGATCATGGCCTTGTGTATTTTTCCGTTTATCGCCCGTGACCTGGCTGAACCCGTGCTCGGCGTCCGGTTCGATGCAGGGGGTATCGAATTGCTGGCCCAACAGATCACGCAACTGCTTCAACAGGGAATCGCATTATGAATTGCGCAAGATGGTTAATACTTCTGGCATCGGCAAGCCTTGCCGCCTGCAATATGTCCGAAGAAACCTACATGGTGGGCACACTCGAGCGTGACCGGGTCGAGGTCAGTGTCGAGAGCAATGAACCCATCGTTGCGATCCACGTCACGCGACGGCCAGGTGCTCGAAGCCGGTGACCTGATCCTGGAACAGGATCCCTGCCCGGCTGGAAAACGCACTGGCCAGACAAACCGCACTGAGGAACCAGGCTGCCGCGCGGCTGGCGGAACTGCAACGCGGACCGCGCCCGGAATACATTCGTGCAGCGCAGGCCGAGCTGGAAGCGACACAGGCGACCGTCGTCAACGCCGCTGCAAACCTTGAACGGGCCAGGGAAATGTTTGCCCGTGAATTGTCCAACCAGGCAACGCTTGACCGGGCAATTGCCAGTTGGAAAACCGCCGTCGCCGCCGAAAAAGCCGCCGGGAGTCACTGGAAAGCCTGCTCAACGGAACCACCATCGAGGAACTGCAGCAAGCACAGGCCGCACTCGAGGCCATGGATGCCGGCATTAACCAGTTAAAACTGGATATCGAACGCCTGCAAATTTACGCACCCGTGGGCGGCATGCTGGATAAACGCCTGTACCAGCTGGGCGAACGCCCGCTTCCAGGCGCGACCGTGGCCGTGATCCTGGATACGTCCCGGACCTATGCGCGTATTTACGTGCCTGAACACCAGCGTATCGCGGTGCAACCGGGACTGCGGCTGGATGTACGTATCGATGGCAGTGAACAAACAATGACCGGCACCGTACGCTGGGTATCGACAGACGCCAGCTTTACACCCTACTTCGCACTCACCGAGCACGACCGCTCACGTCTGAGCTACCTGGCGGAAGTCGATCTGCCGGACGCGGCCCATTTGCCCTCGGGTGTACCACTCCAGGTTGATTTTCCGCTGACAGAGGCAAGCAATGACTGAGCTGGCCATGCCTGATCTGGCTATACGGGCCCATAACCTGGGCAAGACCTTCGGCAAGGTCAAGGCCGTGCAGGGCCTTGACCTTGAAGTGCCACGCTCAAGAATATACGGCTTTCTGGGGCCCAACGGCTCCGGCAAATCCACCACCATCCGCATGTTGTGCGGGTTGTTGACACCCACTTCGGGTGACATCTCGGTACTCGGGTACAGCATCCCGGATGAAGCCGAGGCCCTGCGTACTGAAAGTCGGCTACATGACGCAGAAGTTCTCGCTATTTGAGGACCTGACGGTCATCGAAAACCTGCAGTTCATGGCTGATATCTACACGCTGGAGCGCAAGCTGCAAAAACAGCGCATCGGGCAGTCCGTGGAACGCTACGGGCTCAAACAGTTGCTGAAACAGCGCGCCGGCACCCTGAGCGGCGGCGAAAAACAACGCCTGGCGTTGGCCGCGGCCACCCTGCATGAACCGGAACTGCTGTTTCTGGATGAGCCCACCAGCGCTGTTGATCCCGAAAACCGGCGGGCTTTCTGGGAAACCCTGTTCGATTTGGTGGATGAAGGCACGACCATCCTGGTTTCAACCCACTACATGGATGAGGCCGAGCGCTGCCACGCGCTGGCCATCCTCGATCTTGGCAAGCTGGTGGCCCAGGGCAGCCCTGCAGAACTCGAAGACCGCATTGATGCCAACATCGTCATCGTCGAATCGGATCAACCACGCAGGGTGGGCAAGCTGCTGGAGGCCAAGGATTTCATCCACAGTTCGGCACAAATCGGCAATGAACTGCGTGTCATGGTGGCCAAGGACCAGCCTGAGCCCGATAAAACAGTCTGCGCCATTATCCGGGAAGCAGGCTTGCACATGAGCAGTTGCCGTGCCACCCGGCCCGGTCTGGAAGATGTTTTCGTCGCTGCGACCCGCGACAGGGACGAAGCCGCATGAAATCCCTGCAACGCATCTTCGCCATCGTCAGGAAGGAGGTCCGGCAACTAAGCCGCGACCGCCTGACCTTCGGCATGATCGTCGGCATCCCCGTGATCCAGTTGCTGATGTTTGGCTACGCCATCAACATGGATGTGCGTAACCTCGATGCAGCGGTCGCCGACCTCGCCGGTACTTCGGCTTCACGCCAGGTGATCATGGACCTGTCAGAGTCACAGGTCATCAATCTGCGCCACCAGGTCAGCGATGCTAGTGAGCTTGAACTGCTGTTGCGCCAGGGCAAGATCAGCGTCGGTATCTACCTGCCACCCGATTACGACCGCAGGCTGCAACAACCCGGCCGGGCCGCCATGCAACTGCTGGTGGACGGCTCCGACCCTGTCGTGCAGGGCGCAGCGAACCAGTTGGCCCAGATTGCACAACAGATGCGCCTGTCACCCTACAACGACCGGGCGCCGCAAGTGGAAGTCCGGACCTACTTCAACCCCGAGCGCCGCTCGCCCGTCAACACGGTGCCGGGATTGATCGGTGTCATCCTTACAATGACGATGATCTTGTTCACTGCCGTGGCGATTGTCCGGGAACGTGAACGCGGTAACCTGGAACTGCTGATTACCACCCCGCTCAAGTCACCGGAACTGATGCTGGCCAAGATCACACCCTACGTGTTGATCGGTCTTCTCCAGGTCAGCCTGGTGCTGTTGCTGGGGCATTTCGTATTCGAGGTCCCGTTACGCGGCCAACTACTGGACGTCTACCTCGTAACACTGGTATTCATCGTCACCAACCTGGCCCTGGGCCTGGTGATTTCGACCCTGGCCCAGACCCAGTTCCAGGCCATGCAAATGGCATTTTTCGTGCTGTTGCCATCGATCCTGCTGTCCGGTTTCATGTTTCCGTTTGCCGGTATGCCGCGGCCCGCCCAAATCATTGCGGAGGGATTGCCACTGACCCACTTCATACGCCTGATCCGCGGCGTCATCCTGCGTGGCGCTGACCTGCAGGAACTGGCCCACGAACTGGCCATTCTCGGGATCTTCGTTATCGTATTCATGTTCCTGGCGATCATGCGGTTCACCAAGCGCCTCGATTAGGGCCTGTTTCACCAAGCGAGCGCCCTGTCTTGTTTTCAGAACACGTCGTAAACCCTTCCCTGGGGACTCGTACTCAACTTCCCTGTTTCGTACGGTTCTGAAAAAAGCAGGGCACTCCCTTGGCTCGTCCACCATCCCCTGAACATCGTGTATTGAGATGGCTTTATTACTTGACTGCCAAACACTGGGGCGGGATGTTCCCTCCTGGAACCGTGAGCGGCAGGGAGCCGCAACCGAGCGCACACGACTGCAGGGACGCAGGAGGTAGAGCAACGCAGGAGCAGTTGCCGAGGGACGTGCCTGTAGCGTGTTCCAGGAGGGAATACTCGCCGCAGCGCTCAAAGTTGAATTATGTAGAACAGACGTGGCAGACGTTCCACCGAGTGCTACAGAAGGTACAATCTGCCAGTCGCCTCAACGCTGACCCGGAACCAACATGATCAAGAAAATCTTCCTGCTGCTGACCCTGGCCGTGACACTATTGTCCTGTGCCGGCCCTGGGGTAAACGAGGCATCGCCGCCACATTTCGATCTGATGATCGTTAACGGCCAGGTCTATGACGGGTTAGGCGGGGCGCCCTACGATGCGGATATCGGCATCGTTGACGACCGCATCGCGGCCATGGGCGCCGACCTGGGTAGTGCTGAACAAACCATCGATGCTGAAGGCCTGGCGGTCGCGCCCGGTTTTATCAACATGCTCAGCTGGGCCACCGAGACACTGATCGAGGACGGCTTGAGCCAGGGTGACATCCGCCAGGGTGTGACACTGGAAGTCATGGGTGAGGGCTGGTCGATGGGGCCCCTGAACGCGGCCATGAAAGCCGAATACCTGAAACGCCAGGGTGACATCAAGTTCGACATCGGCTGGACCACGCTGGGTGAATACCTGCAATACCTTGAATACAAGGGGGTTTCTACCAATATCGCCTCCTTCGTAGGCGCCACCACGGTGCGTATCCATGAGTTGGGTTACGAGGACAGGGCGCCAGACCGCCGATGAGCTCGCACGTATGCAGGCACTGGTGCAACAGGCCATGGAAGAGGGCGCCGTGGGCCTGGCCTCATCGCTGATCTACGCGCCTGCGTTCTATGCCGACACGGATGAATTGATCGCCCTGAGCAAAACCGCCGCGCAGTGCGGTGGCCGCTATATTTCGCATATCCGTAGCGAGGGTAACCAATTACTCGAAGCCGTTGACGAGTTGATCAACATCGCTGAAGAAGCACAGATCGGCGCCGAAATATATCACCTGAAGGCCGCGGGCAAGGACAACTGGCCAAAAATCGAGCAGGTGTTCGAGAAAATCGAAGCGGTGCGCGCCCGCGCGCCTATGGAAATTTCGCCCGCCTGCTGGGCAAATACGTGCGCGATGAACAGGTCATCACGCTTGCAGGAAGCCATCCGCCGCCTGACCTCGTTTCCCGCTGCCAACCTCGGTATCAAGCGACCGTGGAGCCCTGCAGGAAGGCTACTTCGCCGACCTCGCCATTTTTGACCCGGCAACGATCCGGGACCACGCGACCTTTGCACAACCACACCAGTATGCGACCGGTATGGAACACGTGATCGTCAATGGTGTAGCGGTATTGCTGGACGGTGAACACACCGGCGCGACACCCGGCCGTTTCGTCAAGGGGCCCGGTTACCTAGTGCCATAATTTGGCTGGTGGTCAGTGGGAAATCCGGAGCGGTTTTCCGATATAATTCATCGTCTGCACCAGGCCTTTTGAGGAGTTCACATGAGCGATACAGCCCTTGAGCGTGAAGTCATGGAATACGACGTTATTATCGTCGGTGCAGGACCAGCAGGACTGGCCTGCGCAATCCGCCTGAAACAACTCAAGCCGGACCTGATGGTCGCCGTGATCGAAAAAAGCGCCGAGGTGGGCGCACACATCCTGTCGGGTGCGGTGATCGAGCCGGACGCACTGGATGAGTTGTTACCCGGTTGGCGGGAAAACCCGCCACCCACCTGTGTCCCGGTCAGCGATGACGAGATCGCATTTTTTACCGCCACGTCCAAGTACCGCCTCCCCACTCCGCCGCAACAGAAAAACCACGGCAATTTTATCGTTTCACTGGGCGCCATGTGCGCCTGGCTCGCGCCACAGGCGGAAGATCTCGGTGTGGATATTTTCCCCGGCTACGCGGCGGCCGGCATCCATTACACGGATGAAGGCGCGGTCGGTGGTGTCATCATCGGTGATATGGGCGTCGACCGTAACGGCAATCCCAAGGACACCTATCTGCAAGGCATCGAGATCCACGCGCCGGTCACCATGCTGGCGGAAGGCTGCCGTGGTCACCTGAGTAAGGAACTGATTGCGAAATTCAAACTGGATGCTGATTCCGATCCACAGGTTTACGGTGTCGGTATCAAGGAACTGTGGCAGGTGGCGCCCGGTAAATGCACACCGGGCAAGGTCCAGCACAGCATCGGCTGGCCACTGGACCGGGACACCTATGGCGGCAGTTTTATTTATCACATGGACAAGGACCGCGTGGCGGTTGGTTTTGTCACCGCGCTGGACTACACGGACCCGGAATTTTCGCCGTTCGAGGCCTTCCAGCAGTTCAAGCACCACCCCAGCGTCAAGCCATTGCTTGAAGGTGGTGAGATCCTATCGGGTGGCGCGCGCACCATCGTCGAGGGTGGCGCTCAGTCGCTGCCGAGGGTGGAAATGCCCGGCGCCCTGTTGATTGGTGATGCCGCCGGGCTTGCTTAACCTGCCCAAGATCAAGGGCACCCACCAGGCGATCGCCTCGGGTATGCTGGCCGCTGAACACGTGGCCGAGAAGGGTAGTGCCGAAGGCTTTGACCCGCATGCTCAGGGCATCCGGCGTGTATGCTGAATTGCACAAGGTGCGCAACGTCCGGCCCGGTTTCAACAAGGGGCTGTGGCGTGGTTTGATCACCGCGGCCTCGAGACCGTCACCGCGGGCAAACTGCCACGCACGCTGCACAACCACGCGGATCATTCATCGTTGCAGAAACTGCAGGACCTGGAACCTGTGACGCGGCCCTGGGTCGAACGGGACCTGCCACCACGTGACCGTCTCGCGTCGGTTTATTTTGCCGGCACTGACCACGATGAAGACCAGCCCGTGCACCTGCAGATCCTGGATCCCGAGGTATGCACCAGCCGGTGCGGTGAAGAATACAACTACCCGTGCACGCGTTTTTGCCCTGCGGATGTCTACGAGATCGTGCCAGAAGCGGAGACCGGTGTGCGGCTGCAGATCAACGCCGCCAATTGCGTGCACTGCAAGACATGTGACATCAAGGACCCCTACCAGGTCATCAACTGGGTGACCCCGGAAGGTGGCAGCGGGCCCAATTATCAGAATCTTTATAGCTGAATTATTCAATGAAAATACTGGTTGGTATCAAACGTGTAATTGACTACAACGTCCGGGTTCGCGTCAAAGCCGGACGGCAGCGGGGTCGACACCGACGGTGTCAAGATGAGCATCAACCCCTTCGACGAGATCGCCCTGGAAGAGGCGCTGCGTATCCGCGAGACCGGACAGGCCGAGGAGGTCATCGTGGTCTCCATTGGCGGCAACGAGTGCCAGCAGCAATTGCGCACCGGCCTGGCCATGGGTGCCGACCGCGCCATACAGGTCGATGCCGGCGCGGGCGCTGCAACCCCTGGCCATCGCGCAGACCTTTCTGAAACTGGCGGAGAAGGAACAGGCTGGTCTCGTCATGCTGGGCAAACAGACCATCGACGGCGACAACTCGCAAACCGGGCAGATGTTGGCAGCCTTGTGGGACCGGCCCACAGGCAACATTTGTCTCGCAGATGAGCTTGTCGGACGGCACGGCGACGGTGACCCGCGAAGTGGATGCAGGTCTCGAGAAGATCGAGGTGGACCTGCCGGCAGTGATCACGGTGGATCTGCGGCTCAACGAGCCACGCTTCGTCAAGCTGCCCGACATCATGAAGGCCAAACGCAAACCACTGGATGTCGTCACGCTGGATGAATTGGGTGTGGTGCCGCAAAACGAGCTGTCCGTATCCAACTTTACGCCACCGCCGGCTCGCGCGAAGGGCATTATGGTCGAGGACACTGCGCAAATGGTCGCAGAATTGAAGAACCGCGGACTGGTATGAGGAAAACACCATGAACAGAACACTGATTATTGCAGAACACGACGGTCAAGACCTCAACCCGGCCACCGCAAAATGCGCAAGCTGTGCAGCCGCTATCGGCTTTGAATATGACATCGTAGTGATGGGTTCCAACATCCAGGATATTGCTTCACAGGCCGCCGCTATCAACGGCGCCGGCAAGGTCATTGGCATTGACGCAGAGCACCTGGCAACTCCGCTCGCGGCCAACCACGCCAGTGAAATAGCCGCTGTGGCTGGCGGGTACAGCCACGTACTTGGCCCCTCAACGACCTACGGCAAGGATCTGGTGCCCAGGGTCGCCGCCTTGCTGGGCGTCAACCAGGTCAGCGATATTTCGGCAGTAGAAGGCAGCCATCATTTCAAACGTCCGGTCTATGCCGGTAACGCTATCGTGGACGTGGTGGCGCGCCGATGCCGTTCCGCTGGTTGCGACAGTGCGTACCGCGTCCTGGAAGGCCGCTGGAAATGACGGCAGCGCGGCAATTGAAGACCGGCCAGCAGCCTCCGGTCCAGCAACTCACACCCGCTACATCGGTTTACAAACAGAAGGCGGCGAACGCCCCGACCTGCAAACCGCGAACCGCGTGATTTCAGGCGGACGGGCGCTGGGCAGCCAGGAAAATTTCAACATGGTCTATGAACTCGCCGACCTGCTGGGCGCCGCAACGGGCGCTACGCGGGCTGCAGTCGATGCAGGTTACTGCCCGAATGACATGCAGGTGGGTCAGACAGGCAAGATCATTTCACCGGACCTGTATATCGCCTTTGGAATTTCCGGCGCCATTCAGCACGTCACAGGGATCAAGGACGCGGGTACCATCGTGGCGGTCAACAAGGATCCGGATGCGCCTATCTTCGAAATCGCGGATATCGGCCTGGTTGCCGATCTGTTCAACGTAATCCCGGAGATGAAGGATTTATTGAGCTGAGCAACTGGCGACTGGTGCAGTATGCGGGCCAGCCCGGATATCGTGCGATATCCGGGCTCACAAAAAAGGCCGGGAAACCCGGCCTTTTCCGTTTCAACCTGTTAGTTCCAGGTTCAGTCGGCATCCATGTACATGGCCAGCCGGTCTTTCGCCCATAACTTTTCTTTCTTTAACTGGTTTAAAGCCAGGTCTTCCATCGGAGCCGTGCCAAGTTCAGCGGCAGTAACGCGCTTGTCCAGTTCCTGGTGGCGGTTGTAAATCCGACGAAAGTCTTCGTTGTCCTTGATTAATTCCTCCATTCTATCCTGGCGGTGTTCAAACATAGCAATACTCCTGTACGGGATGAAAAACACGCGAAACACGGGCATGACAAATACGCCGAGTGATGCGCGGCTGTAAATTAAATAAGCGTTTATGACAAATATCAGGAAAGGACAGCGAGCGGTTTGCACCCCTCGCTTCCATTATTCGGACACTCCGGTTGTAAAGACTAAATAAACCATAGCGTTGAATTAACATTAGCGCAAAGCAGGGCTTCTGGCAAGCGCAAAATGTCAATTTTGTTACGGCTTCCGGATGGGATATTCACACGCTGTACACGCTATATCCGGCTGCTTTTGAGAAGATTTAATTTACAGGCCCTAGTTATCCAGCAGGATTACGTCCACGCGCCGGTTTTGAGCACGGCCGTCTTCGTCCTCGTTACTGGCTATGGGGAAATCCTCGCCCATGCCGAGCGCCGTTATCCGGTCTTCGGCGACCCCCAGGCTGATCAACGCTTCGCGGACAGCCTCTGCGCGCTTGTGTGACAATTCCAGATTAGTTTCGGCAGCACCCAGCGAGTCCGTGTGGCCTTCAACACGGATTTTCTTGTCAGGCTCCGTTTGTAACAGGTCCACTACCTCTTCGAGGCTGGACAGGCCGCCATCGACCAGTTGCACTTCACCGGATGCAAACAGCACGTCCCCAAGGGTCACCACCACACCGCTCTCGGTCTGGCGTAATTGCAGGTTTTCCAGTTGCCGGGTTAACGAGGAGATCTGCTGACTGGCCAGTTCAGCCTCACGACGGGCAAACTCGGCCTCCGATGCGCGTGAATCGGCCAGGCGACGTGCCTGCTCCGCTTCTTCCTCCGCCAACCGGGCAGCATGCGCGGACTCGGCTTCCTTCGCCAACGCGTCTTCTCTCTCCTGGCGGGCACGCTCGGCTTCCTCGGAAGTGGTTGCAACCAGTAACCTGGCCTGCTCCGCGTCCTTGCGCGCGCGGTCAGCCTCCAGTTGACTGGCCTGGATCAACATCTCGCTACGTTCGCTTTCGAGCTCCTTGAGCGCTATTTCATGTTGTTCCTGTTCCGCCATGGTACGAGCGATCTGGATACGACGGTTGGCCATGTACATCAGGTAAGCGCGATACAGCTTGTCCCCGGTTGCCAGTTCCGCATTGCGCAAGGCACGCTCAGCTTCACCCAGCGCCATCGGGGCATAGCCGGCCAGTTCCGGGTTTGATTTAAGGCTTTCCAGTTCGTCACGTATCTGTTCCAGCGCCAGGTCTTTCTTGGGCGGTGCAACACAGGCCGCGAGCGAGACCAGTATCAATACGAGCGAAATCCGTGTCAGTGCGCGGCTCATTTGAACTCATCCCCAAAAGTCGTACGCAGGCTTGCTTTGAGCTCCTCGTTGCTCTTGCGTAACTCGTTGACCTGCCTTCTCGTCTTGGCCGTTCGGGATTTTTCGATTGCCAGTTCCGAGTTGATCTCTGATTCTTCCACCAGGTAGACGATGACTTCGTATTTCTGCTTTTCCAAGCCAAGTCGGGCACTTGCCAGTTTTTCCCTGGCAAAACGCATTTCCACGGGGGCAAATTCATCACCACCGGCGGCCTCCGCTGCCTGGATGGCGTTTTCGGCGGTTACAAACACCTCGGGACCGGGCCGGGTTGTGGTACAGGCGGCCAAGGCGAGGCAAACAATTAATATCAAGCTGGGTTTCATTAAACAAATACCTGGAGAAACATCCTTACAATTATGACCCAACAGGTGCCAAGGGTGAACACCTAATTAATAAACTTTTCAAAACCACTCAATCTTTGACCGCATCCGGTTGCATTTCGGGTGCAGCCTGTGCAAAAGCAGGCAGGTTTCTGCAGTGTTTGACAATCTTGCTGATCTTAGGATATGCCGTCATGTCAACACCGTAACGCTCGGCGTTATACACCTGTGGCACCAGGAAGCACTCGAACAGCCCCGGATGCTCACCCAGGCAGGGTAAGTCCCTGTTATCCCGATCGGCGAGCTGTTGTTCCACGACTTCAAAACCGCTGCTCATCCAGTGACACATCCAGGCAACCTTGTCCAGACCCTTTCCACACACCGCATCGAGGTGCTTCTGTACCCGCAGGTTATTCAACGGATGAATTTCACAGGCAATCTGCAGGCTTAGCGATCGGACCCGTACCCTGTCATCGGCTGCGGCCGGCAACAACGGGGGTTGCGGAAAACATTCTTCCAGGTACTCACAGATCGCCATGGATTGGGTCACGACCGTCTTGCCGTGTATCAGCGCCGGCACCAGGCCTTGCGGATTGATGCTGCGATAAGCTTCACTGTATTGTTCCCCGCCCTTTCTCAGCAGATGCACGGGGATGGATTCAAACACCAGGCCTTTCAGGTTCAAGGCAATACGGACCCGGTAAGCAGCTGAGCTGCGCCAGTAGGTGTACAGCTTCAGTGCGTTCATGTTGTCAGTGGTCATACTGAACAATCTGCTGTTCGATGGCGCCAAAAATCGAGGCGCCTTCAGCATCGAGCATTTCAATACGTATCGTGTCACCGAACTTCATGAAAGACGTGGATGGCTTGCCATCCGCGATGATTTCCAGCATCCGGATTTCAGCCAGGCACGAGGCGCCTTTACCGGTATCCTCGTTGGCGATGGTCCCTGACCCGACGATGGTGCCGGCCGCCAGCGGCCTGGTTTTAGCCGCATGGGCGATGAGCTGGGCAAAATTGAACTGCATGTCCGTTCCCGCCTCGGGGTTACCGAAAAAGGCACCGTTGAGCGTGCTGTGCAATGGCAGCGACAGTGTGCTGTCCCGCCAGTGTTCACCCAGTTCATCGGGTGTCACCAGCACAGGTGACAGGGCAGAGCGTGGCTTGGACTGTAAAAAACCGAATCCCTTGGCCAGTTCGGCCGGGATCAGGTTGCGCAGACTCACATCGTTGATCAGGCCAATCAACTGGATATGGGAATCCGCCTTTTCCGCAGTTACAGCCATCGGCACGTCGTCGGTCACCACGATGATCTCGGACTCGAAATCGATACCGTATTCCTCGCTCACCACGGGTACCGGGTCGCGTGGACCCAAAAAGCCCGCCGATGTGGCCTGGTACATCAGGGGATCGACATAAAAGGATTCCGGGACTTCGGCACCACGGGCCCGGCGCACCCTCTCCACGTGTGGCAGGTAGGCGCTGCCGTCAACGAACTCGTAGGCTCTTGGCAGGGGTGCTGCCAATGCTGTTACAT
Source organism: uncultured Gammaproteobacteria bacterium (assembly GCA_963753105.1). Lineage (GTDB taxonomy): Bacteria > Pseudomonadota > Gammaproteobacteria > Xanthomonadales > SZUA-36 > SZUA-36. Next base: position 1,123,917 of record CAVWBD010000001.1, on the reverse strand, counting down.
CCAGCGGCGCGATGTTTCTGATCGCACCGCGATTCAGTTCGTCATAACGGGCGTTCAGCCTCGGAGCCGTCTGTTGCCAGTCATCGAGGGCGGCCTGCAAGGTGAGCGCGATATCGCCCGCGGGCACGTAGTTTTCAAGGTTCCGGCTGACCAGGATGAGGCGGCCATCCCGGCCACCGATTTTCAAAGACGCGAGTTTCATGGCAAAACACTCCGAATATTTCAGTCAATGAGACAGGGTAATTCGATCAATTGTAAGTGATTATGTCCAAGGATGGACGGTGGCCGCTCCTGTGCATCCTGCACCCGCGGCATACCGTTCGTCCTGAACATAATCACCAGGAGAATCGCGGCCAGCTATGCCTGGCCACTGCCAAAGGTTGTTTTCAGGGCGTAGTGCCGCCGGCAGATGCAGTGTTGGCTGGCGTGGTGTCGGCTGCGACATCAACAATAGGTGTATGCCGCTGGCGGTGTGCAAAACAGACACCCGTTGCATCACCCGTGTGAATGGCGCCAGATCCGGGCGCCATTTTCCGGGTCAAGGATCAACAGCGACTTTCCCGCCATCCACGTAAACCTGGCCATCTCAGGATCAACGGCTATCTGGTCGATACCGAAGTATTCAGCAGAAAACGACACGGGCTGTACCCAGTCCAGCTGCATCACACCATTGAGCGGGTTGTAATCAAAAGCGACGACCTCCGCGCTGGTCCTGACATACAAACGATCACCCACGTGGTTAAATACTGCTGCAACTGCAGTTGCGCCATGCAAGTCTGCAAAATCGGCTTTATCCAGACCCGGTAATGTAAATGAAGTCAGGCCACCGTTACGGTCCAGCAGTACGCCAGCCCTCGATCCTGGTGCGCAACTGGCATTATTGGGTTGCGCACCGCTGCTCAGGCGGTTGCCGACAAGCTGCAACTCACCCGCCGGGCTGACGCGTGCGTCATAGACGGCGTTATCGAACGGCATGACGTGCGAGTGACCGTAAGTGGTGGTCACCAGCAGGGTTCCGTCATCGCAGAATTCCGCCGATGTATGGTCGAGGAACAGTTCGGCGGTCGCTATTTCTGTCCTGCTCTGCGTATCAACAATGGATAAAGGCTCATACGTATTACCCGCTCCGACACTGACCAGCAGACTGCCATCCGGGCTGAGTGACATGTCCACACCGGCGTTACTGATCTCGATATCAGAGATATCGATACCCTGCCGCGTCCTGGATGCATGGAAAGCTCGTACACCGCGATACGCCGGTTGGCGTGGCTTGAAAAACCGGTGACCTGGTCTTCGCTCATCGCGCAATCACCACTGATCCGGCTCGTCGTGCCCTTCAGGCTTGCGACAACGACGCCGGTTTCCACATCGAACACACGCAACTCATCCGAGGCATTGTCTGCCACCATACCAAACGATGATGCAACGGCGGTGGAACCTGTAAAACACAGGTACGCCAAGGAGGCGGTAACCGCCTTGAAAGTAATACCCGCAAACCCCTTGCCGGGCAAACGCAAGTAACTTCTGGCCCAATGGTTAAACATTGAAACCTCCCTGTTCCAGCATTCACTGCTGGTTTGCTTCGCGGACACTTATCCCTGCCCGTACACCACGTACGAGCATGGAAGTTGGCGACGCGTGACCGTGCCATCCTGCACGGCCAATGGTTAATTTCGCGGGACTAAAAAGGCTGGAACAATCCTTGTTTAAATACTTGAACCAGCGTCCTGCAAGTCCATATATGGTAAATATGACATACTTTGGCCGACTCTTAAACCTTATTCTTATCTGTCACAACTGCCAAATCGATGTATGTGTCCCCATAAACTACTAATGGATTAACGTATTGTGGCCCCATTGTCCATCATTATCTGGCTTGTCCAATTGGTCCTGATCATCCACGTGCTCAAAAGTGGCCGTAACCGTTACTGGATCATGGCATTGCTTTTCATGCCCCTGATCGGCGGCATCGCCTACCTTGTAATCGAGTTATTGCCTGAGTTTTCCGGCAGCATCACGGGCCAACGTGCTGTCAGGAGCGTTAAACAGACATTGAACCCCGGCGCCGGACCTGCGGCAACACGAGGCCGCCTGGCAACAATCACCCAATGTCGATAACAGCCGTCGATACGCAGAATCCCTGCTGGATGCCGACAAAACCGATGAGGCCGAAGAAATCATCGAGCAGGCGCTCAAAGGTCTGTTCGAGACCGAACCAACACTGTTATTGCTCAAAGCCCGCCTCCAGTTCGAGAAAGACCGACCGCTGAGGCAGTCGAAAACACTTGAATCCCTGCAGGAAAACAACCCTGACTTCCGCTCCGCCGAAGGCCACCTGCTCTACGCACGCGTCACTCGAGGCACAAAACCAGAATGAAGCGGCTATCCGGGAGTATTCAGCCGTGTCCGGCTACTTCCCCGGTGTCGAGGCGAGGTACCGCCTGGCGCTGTGCCTTGCTTCGAACGGCCAGGAGAACGCAGCCCGCAAAGAATTTGAATCCATCCTGAACGACGCCAAGCTCGCCCCGCCACACTTCCGCAAAAGCCAGAAACCCTGGCTGGACGCCGTCAAAAAAGAACTGGCTTAAGCTTACGGCTTCCCCGGGAAATAGGTCTGAACCACTGCTACCGCGCTTAAGCCAGGGGAAGGCGCTGCGCCGGGTATGCCTTCCCGGGACACGCTCTAGGCCGTCTGACCTCCAGGGATCGAGGCAGATACAGGTGGTTGTCCGGAACAATCCCTGCCATGGGCGCTCGTTCATTCGTGTCCCGACGAATGACGGTCACCGGGTAAGGATCACGCCCGGCACAGCTTGAAATACTCCACTGCAGGCCTCAAGAACACTCGCATTTGACCACGTTATAACAGCCCGGTTGCTTGCCGGTGTGAGCGACATTCGAGCACCGCACCGAACCTGACAGTCGTTAGGGGAGGAATGTGCGGGATGCACAATTCGGCCGATCAGGACAGGATGTCCTGTGAGGCCAGCCCCGTTAAGGCATTTCGAAGGAGAGGGTTGCTCGTCGGGCTGCGCCGTTGGAGCACATACCGGTGAACCACTGGGCGACGTGTGACAGAAATGCGTCACGGAGGCCGCTTATGTTCAGGATGAACGGTATGCCGCGAGCGCAGGACGCACAGTGAGCCGGTGCCCTACAATCACGGGAAGGAATACCCGGCGGAGCCAGAACCGCGTTTTCTGAAAAGGACAGGCGCTCACCCGGCACCTCTTTGGGCACGCAAAGAAAAGGAACTCGCCGAAGAGGCGAAATCCCTCCCAAATGGGCAAAACTATTGCCCATTTACGCCTTTTCTGGTATAAAGCCCTGCTCTCTCGGACGTGCTAGTCATGACCGGAGAAACGAGATGCCGGATTTACGGCATCAAATACACACGCATACCGCAACCGTCCGGTTGGGTGCCCTGCACAACAGGGTTTCCGGACAGGGTATGTGGAGGATTAACCCGGGAAGTCAGCGGCACCAGATGCAAGATCATGGGTTGCTGGGTTTCTGCTATTTGAAGGATAAAAGAAATGCCTAATATCACCATGCGCCAGATGCTTGAAGCCGGCGTGCACTTTGGTCACCAGACCCGTTACTGGGATCCCAAAATGGCCCCCTATATTTTCGGGTCACGTGGCAAGATCCATATCATTAATCTCGAAAAATCACTGCCCATGATGATCGATGCCATGAATTTCATTGGCAAGATCGCCTCCAAACGCGGCTCCGTGATTTTTGTCGGCACCAAACGTGCCGCCTCCAAGTCCATCGCAGAAGAAGCAGAGCGTTGCGGTATGCCCTATGTATCCCACCGCTGGCTCGGTGGCATGCTGACCAATTTCCGCACCATCCGGCAATCCATCAAACGCCTGCGCCAGATCGAAAAAATGGAAGAAGACGGCAGTTTTGCCCGCCTGGTGAAGAAAGAGGTTCTGCAGCTGACCCGTGAGCGTGACAAGCTCGAGAAGAGCCTGGGCGGTATCAAGGACATGAAAGGTCTGCCCGATGCCATGTTTGTGGTTGATGTCGGTCACGAAGACATTGCTGTCAAGGAAGCACGCAAACTGGGCATCCCCGTAATTGCCGTGGTTGATACCAATTGCTCACCGAACGACATTGACTACGTAATCCCGGGCAATGACGACGCCATTCGCTCCATTCGTCTCTACACTCAAATGGCTGCTGACGCCGTGCTGGAAGGCCGTGCAGCTGTCCCACATATCGATGACGCGGACGAATTCGTGGAACTGGACGAATATGGCAACCCGATCAAGCGCTCCGCCAAGCCACAAAAAGCCAAGCCGCAAAAAGCTGCCAAGAAGAAAGTAGCCAAGAAAGTCGTGGTAAAGAAGGCGCCCGTGGCAAACGCACCCGCCGAGGAAGAAGCTGCTCCGGCTGAGGCGAAAGCACCAGCGGCCGAGGAGAAGGCTGCACCGGTTGAGGCTGTTGAAGAGAAAGCCGCACCCGCTGAAGAAGCTGCTCCGGCTGAGGCGAAAGCACCAGCGGCCGAGGAGAAGGCTGCACCGGTTGAGGCCGTTGAAGAGAAAGCCGCACCCGCTGAAGAAGCTGCTCCAGCTGAGGCAAAAGCACCGGCAGCCGAGGAGAAGGCTGCACCGGTTGAGGCCGTTGAAGAGAAAGCTGCGCCCGTTGAGGCTGCTGAAAAAGCAGACAGCAAACCGGCGCCGGTGAAAAAGACCGCAGCCAAGAAGGTAGCCAAGAAAAAGACCACCAAGAAAAAAGTTGCCAAGAAAAAGACCACCAAGAAAAAGGTCGCAAAGAAGGCAGCTGAAGACTGAAACGAAACACCCCGCCCTGGCGGCGGGGTTACGACCCGGTATTAATCCGGACCGTATTAACTGACAGAAAAAGGAATAGGACGATGGCAGTAACTGCCTCAATGGTAAAAGATCTCCGCGAACGCACAGGCGTTGGCATGATGGAATGCAAAAAAGCACTGGTTGAAGCCAACGGCGATATGGACGCTGCAGCAGAACTGCTGCGCAAAATCGGACTTGCACAGGCCGACAAGAAGGCCTCGCGCATCGCTGCCGAGGGCAAGGTTATCCTGGCAAGCAACGACGACAACACGGAAGCAGTACTGGTTGAAATCAATTGCGAAACCGACTTTGTTGCCAAGGACGAAAATTTCCTGGCCTTCGCCGACCAGGTGGCCGGTCAGGCACTTGAGCTGGCAACAACGGATGTCGAAGCCGTGATGGCTTCAGAAGTCGATGGCACCAGCCTTGAGACCGCTCGCCAGAACCTGATCACGAAGATCGGTGAGAACATCCAGGTGCGTCGTGCCTTCCGCATGACCAGCGATAACACCATCGGCGCCTATATCCACGGCGGCCACATTGGCGTGCTGGTGGAAGTTGAAGGCGGTGATGCTGAAGTAGCCCATGATGTTGCCCTGCATGTTGCCGCATTGGCCCCGGCTTACGTCGATGTCGATGACGTGCCTGCCGATGTGCTGGAGAAAGAAAAGCGTTTTCTTATCTCGCAGGCCGAAGACAGTGGCAAACCGGCCGAGATCATCGAGAAAATGGTCGCGGGCCGCATGCGCAAGCACCTGTCAACGATCACCTTGCTGGGCCAGGATTTTGTCAAGGACGGTGATATCACCGTTGCCAAGCTGCTCCAGCAGAAGGGTGCCAAGGTTAAAGGGTTTACCCGCCTGGTGGTTGGCGAAGGCCTCGAAAAGCGGAACGAAAACTTCGCTGACGAAGTCGCACAACAGATGCAAAGTGTCTGATCCGGGATACCAACGGATACTTCTGAAACTCAGCGGCGAAGCGCTGCTGGGTGACGAAGACTATGGCATTGATCCGGCCATCATCGGCCGGATCGCCAATGAAGTACAGGATGTCATCAACACCGGCGTGCAGATTGCTATCGTCATCGGCGGCGGTAACATCTTCAGGGGCTCCGGGCTGGCCGAATCCGGGATCGACCGCGTCACCGGCGACCACATGGGCATGCTGGCCACGCTGATGAATTCGCTGGCCTTGCAGGACGCCCTTGAGAAAGCCGGTGTCGATGCGCGTGTCATGTCTGCAATCTCGGTACACGATGTTTGCGAGGACTACATACGCCGCCGGGCTGTGCGGCATCTCGAAAAAGGCCGTGTTGTCATCATCGCTGGTGGCACTGGCAATCCGTTTTTCACCACCGATACGGCGGCCGCACTGCGTGCCATCGAGATTGGTGCTGACATCGTGCTGAAAGCCACCAAGGTCGATGGCGTTTATTCCGCCGATCCGAAGACTGACAGTAGCGCTGAAATGTATGATTCCCTGCAATATGACCAGGTCATTGAAGACAAACTGCGCGTCATGGATGCCAACGCGATCGTGCTGTGCCGAGACCAGCGTATGCCGATCCGGGTTTTCAATGTTTTCGGCCATGGCAACCTGATGCGTATCGTCAAGGGCGAGAAAGTCGGCACGCTGGTTAATTAGCCCGCATATTGCGCATTCCTGCCAGGATTGCGCAGACAACTTTTCCCATTTTGCTGTTAACTCGAATATTGCACCAGTGCGCTGGATAATGGCGCGGGACAGATGCGGATGGACGCCGGGCTGGACTGAATCCCATAGCAGTAGCTATGGGTTAAAGGAAGCCCAAGTCCAGGCATATCTGGACAAGCCAGGGCCGGTGCACTGGTACAATATTCGGGTTAGAATCAGTGGTTCACCTGCACAGCAGCGTGAACGACTTTTTGGAGCACTAAAAAATCATACCGGTAAACACTCGCCCAACGCTGGCAGACGGGAGAAAATAATGATTCAGGACATCAAGAAAGACACGCGAATCCGCATGCACAAGACCCTTGACTCACTGCGCGGAGAATTGGCCAAGATTCGCACTGGAAGGGCCCATCCGAGCTTGCTGGAACACGTCACGGTGGATTACTACGGCAGCGAAGTGCCCATCAGCCAGGCAGCCAGTGTCACGATCGAGGACGCCCGCACCCTGGCAGTTACCGCCTGGGATAAAACCATGATCCAGCCACTCGAAAAGGCCATCATGAAATCCGACCTGGGACTCAACCCCGTGACGGCCGGTACGGTCATCCGCATCCCGCTGCCGCCGTTGACCGAGGAGCGCCGCGTGGCGCTCGGCAAAGTCGTCCATCATGAAGGTGAAAATGCCAAGATCGCGATACGCAATATCCGCCGTGATGCGATTCATCACATCAAGGAGTTGATGAAAGACAAGGAAATTTCTGAAGACGACGAACGCCGGGCTGAAACTGAAGTCCAGCAGATCACCGATGAACACGTCAAGCAGGCAGATGAGATCGTCGCGGTAAAAGAGCAGGAGTTGCTGGAATTTTGATACCCGCAAAAAAAAGCGATACAACCAAGTGACTGCAGCGCCAGCCATACCTGGTCACATCGCTATCGTGATGGACGGCAACGGCCGCTGGGCAAAAGCCAGGAATCGTCCTCGTAGTTTCGGCCACCAGGCCGGGCTCAAGGCACTGCGTGTCACGATCGAACATTGCGTGCGTCTCGGTGTAAAAAACCTGACAGTTTTTGCCTTTTCCAGCGAAAACTGGAACCGCCCTGCAGGCGAGGTATCCCGCCTGATGGAACTGTTCCTGAAAGCATTGAACAAGGAAGTCGCCGAACTGCACAGCAATGGCATCTGTATCCGTTTTATCGGCGACAAAAGCGCATTCAATGCCGCCATCCGGAAAAAAATGTCCGAGGCTGAAACCCTGACCCGCGATAACCGGCAAATGATCGCCAACGTCGCGGTCAACTATGGTGGACGCTGGGATATCATCCAGGCTGCGCGGCGGCTGGCCGAATTGGCCAGCGAAGGCGGTATCGATCCCGGGGATATCGATGAACCCCGTTTTGCCGGTGCTCTCGCGCTGGCGAGTTCACCGGACCCTGACCTGTTCATCCGTACCGGTGGTGAAATCCGTATCAGTAATTTCCTGCTGTGGCAGTCGGCGTACACCGAATTTTATTTCACGCCCGTGCTGTGGCCTGATTTCAACGCTGAAACACTGGACGAGGCCATCGTTGATTTCCAAACCAGGGAAAGACGTTTTGGAAAGACCAGCAATCAATTGACGGAATCTGCACATGCTTAAGCAACGTGTATTGACGGCCGTGCTGCTGCTACCGCTGGTTATGGCGGCGATTTTTGCACTACCCCCACAGTGGTTCCTGGTCCTGCTGGCCGCTATCCTGTTGATTGGAAGCTGGGAATATGCCCCCCTGGCCGGATACACCGACGCTGTAAGCGGTTACGTGCTGCTTGCCGTGCAAGCCATCATCTTCGCGGCCTTGTTCAGCGTCAGAGCCGCCTGGGATTCCGCCATCGCGCTATACGCCGGCCTGGCCTGCGTGGCCTGGTTATTGATGTTCATCCGTTTGCCCCTGTACCGCACCGGTGCACAAGTCGACAGCAAATACAGGCTGCTTTCCTCGCTGACCGCGATCCTGTCCATCACCACCGGCTGGTTTGCTCTCAGCTGGATACGCATGCGTCCCGATGGATCCTGGCTGATTCTGCTGTTGCTGTTGATCGTGTGGGCGGCTGACACCGGCGCCTATTTTGCCGGCAAGACTTTTGGCAAGCGGAAACTGGCGCCGCATATCAGCCCGGGTAAAACGCAGGCCGGCTTTGCCGGTGGATTGATCGCAGCACCCCTGGTCGCCCTGTTGGCGGTGACATTGATGCCGCAGCTTGCGGCTGTTGAGCCCGCCAGGCTTATCCTGCTGAGCATCATGACGGCGCTGGCTTCGGTTGGCGGTGACCTGGTGATCTCAATGCACAAACGCACCAGTGGCTTCAAGGATTCCGGCAACCTGCTACCCGGACACGGTGGGGTCCTGGATCGCCTCGATAGCCTGTTGGCTGCGGCGCCGTTTTTTGTATTGGGATTGGTCGTTGCTGGCTATTAATCAGGAAACCAGGCAATTGAGGTCCTCATGAGTCAGGGTATTACAGTTCTGGGTTCGACCGGTTCGATCGGTGAAAGCACGCTCGATGTCCTGCAACGGCATCCGGAACGGTTCCACGTGGTCGCGCTGAGCGCGCATACCAACATGATCCGCCTGGCCGAACAATGCGCACAACACGGCGCCCGTTACGCGGCCATCAGTGATACTGCCAGGGTGGCAGACCTGCAAGCAGCGCTGGATGAACGGGGCTGCAACGCGGAAATCATCGCCGGCGAAAACGCACTGAGCACTGTTGCCGCCATGGCTGAAACTGACGTGGTGATGGCTGCGATCGTGGGAGCAGCCGGTCTCAAACCCACTTTCCAGGCCGTTTTAAGCGGTAAGCGCCTGTTGCTGGCAAACAAGGAATCCATGGTGATCGCCGGTGAACTGTTCCGCCGGGCCGCTGCCGAGAGCGCAACAACCATCATCCCGGTCGACTCGGAACACAACGCCCTGTTCCAGGTATTACCGGAGAAGTTTGACGACGGCCTTGAAAGTGCGGGTGTGGAAAAGCTGATCCTGACCGCTTCCGGCGGACCATTTTTGCACCGTGCAAGGGAGTCCCTGCTTGACGTCACGCCCGATGAGGCCTGCAAGCACCCGAACTGGAGCATGGGGCGCAAGATTTCCGTGGATTCAGCTACCTTGATGAACAAGGGCCTGGAAGTCATCGAGGCCCGTTGGCTGTTCAACGCCCGGCCGGAGCAGATCGAAGTCATCATCCATCCGCAGAGCATCGTGCATTCGATGGTTGCCTACCGTGATGGTTCCGTGCTGGCACAGCTGGGCGTGCCCGATATGCGCACCCCAATTGCCCAGGCATTGGCCTGGCCTGAACGTATTGAAGCCGGTGTCGAGCGTCTCCATCTAACCGGGATGGGAGCGCTTGAGTTTTTTCCGCCCGACCTGGACAGTTTCCCGGGTCTGGCGCTGGCTTTCCAGGCGCTGGAGTCCGGTGGTAATGCACCGGTGATATTAAACGCCGCCAACGAGGTTGCCGTTGAGGCATTCCTCGAGGAACGCATTGGCTTTCTGCAGATACCGGCGATCGTTGCCGCGACACTGGATACCTGTGCGCCTGGTAGTATCAACGCCCTGGACGAGGTACTGGAGTTCGACCACCTGGCACGCACTGCGGCCAAACGCATCGTGCAAACACGTGAAAGTAGCTAAGACAATATGCGAATACTCATCGACGGTAACCATTTTCATGCTGGACCACGGGCCCTGATCGATGGCTGAATTTCTGGGTTCAATCTGGTGGTTGCTGGTCGCCCTCGGGCTGCTGATCACATTTCATGAGTTCGGCCATTTCTGGGTGGCCCGGCGCATGGGTGTGCGTGTGCTCAAGTTTTCGATCGGTTTTGGCAGCAAATTGTGGTCAAGGAAAGGCCGTGACGGCACCGAGTACGTGATTGCAGCGATCCCGCTGGGTGGTTACGTCAAGATGCTGGATGAGCGTGAGGGAGAAGTTGACAAAAAAGACCTGGACGAGGCCTTCAACCGTAAATCAGTCTGGAAACGCATCGCCATCGTCATTGCAGGCCCGGCTTTCAACCTGATCTTTACCCTGTTGGCGTTCTGGCTGATGTTCCTGGTCGGCATACCGGATTCCCGTCCGGTGGTCGGTGAAGTCAGTGGCATTGCCGCCAGCGCCGGTATCGAGGCCGGCGACCGCATCGTTGCGCTCGATGGCGAGCCAACCGACACGTGGTCCCATGCCATGCTCGGCCTGATCACGCGGGCACTGGACCGGGACCTGGTCAGTGTCGAACTGGAACAGGAAGACGGTCTGCAACGACAGGTTCAGCTGGACCTCGGACTACTCGAAGACGACTTTGACGAAGAAAAAACCCTGCAAGCCATCGGCATCACCCCGTGGCGGATGAAGCTTCCCGCTGTCGTCGGCGAGGTCAGCCCGGACAGCCCGGCCTACCGGGCCGGTTTCAAGGCCGGTGACCGTATTATCAGTATCGCCGGGGAACCGGTTCCCGATTGGGCCTGGGTGGGCGCGCTGGTGCAACAACACGGCTTGGACGGTGAGCCCCTGACCGTCACCGTCGGGCGTGCCGGCGGCACGCTGGAACTCGACGTCATACCTGAAAAGAGCAGTACCGGTATGTTGTCCAGCCGCTTGATACTGGGCATCGTCAACCAAACGCCCGATGCGCGCTTACAGGCACAGGTCAGCCGTGCGTACTTCCTGCACAAGTACGGCCTGTTTGACGGCTTCGGCGCTGCTGCCGCAGAAATGTGGCGGCTGACACGTTCTACCCTGGGATTGCTTGGCCGCATGCTGACAGGATCCGCCTCGGTCAAGAACCTGTCCGGCCCGATCAGCATCGCGCAATTCGCCAACAGTTCGGCCAACGCCGGGGTATCCAATTTCCTGTTTTTCCTCGGCGCTATCAGCCTGAGCCTGGGAATTCTCAATTTGCTGCCCATTCCGGTACTGGATGGGGGGCATTTACTCTATTACCTGATAGAATTGGTCAAGGGTAGCCCTGTGTCTGAACAGGTACAGGAAAAGGGCCAGTACATCGGTCTGCTGGCCTTGTTTTGCTTGATGGGGCTGGCATTTTTTAACGATATTTTACGACTGGTCGGATAGACTACCTGCCTTGTATTTAACCCTTACGGATCTGAGTTAATGAGAAGAATTTTAATAATCCTCCTGTGTGGCCTGTTTAGTGCAAAGTCTGCCCTGGCGCTTGATCCGTTCGTTATCTCCGATATCCGGGTCGAAGGCCTGGAGCGCATTTCAGAAGGCACGGTATTCAACTACCTGCCGGTCGACACCAACGAGTTGCTGACCGCCACGGTCAGCCGGCAGGCGGTGCGTGCCCTGTTCCAGACCGGGTTTTTCAGCGATATCAGCCTGGAGCGTGAAGGCGATATCCTGGTTATCAGGGTCCAGGAGCGCCCGGCGATTGCATCGATTTCGCTATCCGGCAACAAGGCCATCAAGGATGAGGACATGTACCCGGTGTTGGCGGATATCGGTCTCGCCCAGGGCGAGGTCTACCAACCGCAGTCCCTGGACCGTATCAAGCAGGAACTGGTCAAGCAATATTTCAGCCAGGGCCGGTACGCAGTACAGGTGGAAAGCCGCGTGGTGGAACTGGACCGCAACAGGGTGCGTATATCCATCAACATCGAAGAAGGCAAAACGGCTGAGATCCAGCACATCAATATCGTCGGCAACACCCTGTTTACCGACAAGGAAATAAAAACCGAATTCGAATCCAAGATTCCGCCGTTCTGGAAATTCTGGGCCAAGGATGACCAGTATTCACGTGAAAAATTGTCCGGTGACCTGGAGAAAATCCGCTCCTACTACCAGGACCGTGGTTATATCGATGCCAATGTCGAATCCACGCAGGTTTCCATCAGCACCGATAAACAGGAAATCTACATCACCGCCAACATCATTGAGGGCGAGCAATACAGCGTTGAAAAAATCCAGATAACCGGGGACCTGGTGATCGAGGAGGCGACCCTCAGGCGCCTGATCATGACCGCGGAAAATGACATATTTTCACGCAAGAAGATGGAGCAAAGCGTAGAGAACATTACGGCATTACTGTCGAATATCGGCTATGCCTTCGCCAATATAAACCCGATCCCGCAGATCGACCGTGAAAACCGCCTGGTCACCATCAACTACTTCGTCGATCCGGGCAAACGTGTCTATGTCCGCCAGATCACCTTTGTCGGTAACAGCGGTACCAAGGATGAAGTATTGCGGCGGGAGATGCGCCAGTTCGAAGGTGCCTGGTTCTCCCAGGCCGCCATCGACCGTTCGAAAATCCGTTTGCAACGCCTGACCTATTTTGAATCGGTCAATATCGAAACACCGGCCGTACCGGGCACCGACGATCAGATTGACGTTGAGGTTACCGTTCAGGAACGCGCTGCTGGCAGTTTCTCAGTCGGCCTGGGTTATTCACAAATCCAGGGTCTGATCGCCTCGCTGAGCGTGCAGCAGGACAACTTCCTCGGCAGTGGCAAACGCGTGGGTATTTCCCTGTCCCACTCAAGCATTATTGACAGTTTCTCGGTCAGCTATGACAACCCTTACTGGACCGAGGATGGTGTCAGCCGCGGTTTTTACCTGCGCTACCAGGAATTTGACCAGGCCGGGGCGAACATCTCGACGTTTACAAGTACCGAGGCTGCCGGCGGTATGAGCTTCGGTATCCCGCTCACCGAGGTCGATTACCTGCGTGCCGGATTCGGTATCCGCCAGACCGACCTGAATATCGGTAGCTACGGCCGTGAATACTACATTGCGAACCCGGATGACCCGGACAACCCGCTCTGCCAGGACTTCAACCAAAACGGTATTTGTCCTGAAGATTATTTCTATGTTGCCGGCTATGATTTTATTAACGAGCCGCCAATCCACCGCATACTGAACCCGTTGTCGACATCACTTGACCATAACGGCGACGGCATACTGGACGCTTCGGAACGCGACTTCAGAACCTATGACTTCACCACGTCATGGTCGCGTGATTCACGCAACCATTTCCTCAACCCGACGCGCGGTTCCTCGCAACGCCTGGCCCTGGAGACATCGTTACCGGGCAGCAGCCGTGAGTTCTACAAGATTTTCTACCGTTACGCCAAGTACATCCCGATCTGGGCCGACCTGGTATTCTCATTCCACGGTGATGTCGGCTATGGCGACGCCTATGATGACTACGACAGCACTTCACAGGCTGTGCCTGCAGATTTCGAGGGCTTAATAACGGATTGCCTCCCGGAAGAAGTGGTTACGCTGGACACCGGCTTGCCGTTCTTTGAGCATTTCTACGGTGGTGGTGTACGTGATATACGTGGCTTTGAAGACAATACACTGGGTCCAAAAGATATTTCCTGCCGCGCGGTGGGTGGCGACCTGAAGGTCTCCGGTGGTATTGAAATCGCCATTCCAACCCCGTTCACGCAAGGGGGCGGGTCGCGCATCGCGCTGTTCGTGGACTTCGGTAACGTGTATGAGAACCTGGACACCTTTGACGCGAGCCTGTTCAGGGCCTCTGCCGGTATCTCGGTCACATGGCAGGCGCCGGTAGGGCCGATCATCATGAATTACGCCATACCGCTGAAGGAATTTGACGGTGATCGCACCGAAAGTTTGCAGTTCTCTTTCGGAACGACGTTCTGAGGACACCCGGATTAAGCTCAGGGGCATCGTTAGCATAAATCGCTTAGTACTTAATTCATAAGCCCAAAAAGAGTACAATTTGGGCTTATGAAGCGCTTACTACCCATATTGCTGCTGTTATTTACTGTCGTTGCCGCCCCGGCAATGGCACAGCAGTTGCGTGTGGGTTACGTAGATATGAAGCAGGTTCTTGATAATGCTCCGCAAGTGCTGGCCGGCCGGGAAAAACTGGATCTTGAATTCCGCCCCCGAAACGAGACCATCGAATTCCAGGAACGCCAGGCACAAAGCATGGAAGACCGCCTGGCCTTGGGTGATATGGCTGAAGACGCCAGGACACGCCTGGAGCGCGACCTGCGCGAGATGCGTCGCAGCGTTAACCGGCAGAAAGAGGACCTGCGCGACGAGTTGTCATTCCGCCGCACCGAGGAAGTCCAGAAACTGGAAGATCAAATCAACCAGGCCGTCCAACAGATCGCCCGTGTTAATGGCTACGACCTGATCCTTTCAAGCCCCGTGGTCTACGCCGATGAATCGCTGGACATCACGCAACTGATCCTTGACCAGCTCAGGGTGGAATTCGAGGCGGATAAACGGGAACAATCGCTTCGCTAACGCTGTTATCTGCTACACCGGAAGATAGGCGGGATTTTCATATGCAAAAATCTGTCCGCAGTTTCAAGCTGTCCGAACTGGCTGAGCAATTCGGTCTCCAGTACCACGGCAATGGAGAGACCCTGATTGATGGTGTGGGCACCCTATCCGACGCGGCCACCACGCAAATCAGCTTTTTATCCAACCCGGCTTATCGTGAACAACTTCAATCAACCCGCGCAGCAGCGGTCATTATTTCGCCCAAAGAGCTTGATGCGTGCCCGGTAAACGCCCTGCTCGCAGATGATCCATACCTTAGCTACGCGCAGATTGCCGGCATTTTCGACCCGCGCAGACCCACCAGTCCCGGTGTACACACCAGCGCCAGTGTTGACCGGACAGCGGCTTTGGGCCAGGACGTCCACGTCGGCGCGAATGCCGTCATCGGACCCGGGTGTGTCATCGCCGATGGTTGTTCCATCGGACCGGGTAGCGTATTGGTTGCAGATTGCACACTGGGCGTTGGCAGCACGCTGAAAGCCAACGTGACCCTGTGCGAGGGTGTCATCATCGGCAACCGCACCATCATTCATCCCGGGCGCCGTCATTGGTGGTGATGGTTTTGGCCTGGCTTTCGATAAAGACCACTGGGTCAAAATACCGCAGCTTGGCACGGTCAGAGTCGGCAACGACTGCGAAATTGGCACGAATACCGCCATAGACCGCGGCGCCATTGGCGATACCGTGCTCGCAGATGACGTCAGACTGGATAACCTGGTGCAGATTGCCCACAATGTCGAGATTGGCGCTCACACGGCCATGGCAGGTATGGTAGGTATTTCAGGCAGCACCAGGATCGGAGAGTACTGCATGTTTGCCGGACGGTCCGGGGCAGCCGGACACCTCCGTATCGCTGACCGGACAACGGTGCTTGCCATGAGCGTGGTGACAAAATCCGTCACGCAGTCCGGTACGACCTGGAGTGCGGCCCTGCCGGCGCAACCACTGCGGGAATGGAACCGCAGCGCCGTGCACATCCGCAAGCTGGAACAACTCGCAAAGCGTGTACGTGAACTTGAAAAACAAACCGGAAAACAAGCAGAGAATGACAAAGAAAATGATTGAGACACCATTCGACATCAATGAAATCAAGCGCATACTGCCCCACCGCTATCCGTTCCTGCTGGTTGACCGGGTGCTGTCCTACACGCTCGAGCCGGAGAAAACGCTCACCGCGATCAAGAACGTGACCGTTAACGAACCATATTTCGAAGGTCACTTCCCTGGCGAACCCATAATGCCCGGTGTGATGATCCTCGAGTCCATGGCACAGGCCTGTGGCATCCTGGCCTATGTCGCCATGGCTACCGCCGAAAACCTGGGCGGTATTTATTACCTGGTCAAGGTCGACAATGCCAAGTTCATGCGCAAGGTGGTACCCGGCGACCAGTTGCTCATAGAGGCCAAGCAGACCCGTGTTATGCGTGGCATGGGCAAGTACGAAGCCCGGGTCAGTGTCGACGGCCAGCGAGCCGCCAGTTGTGAGCTATTGTGTTCAGAGGGTTAAACCCGGCGATATCAACAGAATCCTGAAAGAGTGCGAAACAGATCATGATCCACCCAACCGCCCTGGTAGACCCGAAAGCCGAACTCGCAGACGATGTCGAGGTAGGCGCTTTTTCAATCATCGAAGCAAAAGTCCGCATCGATTCAGGCACCTGGATCGGGCCACACGCAGTTGTCACCGGCCGCACGACCATCGGCAAGAACAACCGGATTTTCCAGTTCACCTCCATCGGTGAAGAACCGCAGGACATGAAGTACAAGGGTGAAGATACCGAGCTCGTCATCGGCGACAACAACACGATCAGGGAACTGTGCACCTTCAGCCGTGGTTCCATGCAGGGTGGTGGTGTTACGAAGATCGGCAATAACAACTGGATCATGGCCTGTGTACACATCGCCCACGACTGTATCCTCGGCGATAACATCATCATGGCCAATAACTCCGCCCTCGCCGGGCACGTAACTATCGGCAACCACGCCATCCTGTCGGGTTACTCATTGATCCACCAGTTCTGTAGCGTTGGTGAACACAGCTTCACCTCCTTTGCCAGCCACGTGACCCAGAGCATTCCACCTTACGTTACGGTCTCCGGCGAGAAGGCGACGGTCAAGGGCATCAATTCAGAGGGTTTGCGGCGGCGTGGGTTCACAAAAGAGCAGATCCAACAGCTCAGACGCGCCTACAAGGCGATTTATCGCGAAAGCCTGACGCTGGATAATGCGATTGCCAAGCTGGAGGAGATGGCTGTTGATTCTGCCGAGGTGCAACCGATGGTCGACTTCCTGAAAACAGCTGAGCGCGGCATTATCAGGTGATCACCATAACGTTGGTGGCTGGAGAGGCATCCGGCGACCAGCTGGGCGCCGCGCTGATCGGGGCCATCCTCGATAAGAATCCGGATACCCGTTTTGTGGGTATCGGCGGCCCCTTGATGAAAGCGGCGGGAATGGACTGTTGGTGGAACTCCTCGGAGTTGTCCATCATGGGCTTGTTCGAAGTCATCAACCACATCCCGCGTCTGCTGGGCCTGCGGCGCCAGCTCGTCGAAAAGGTACTACAAGTCAAACCGGCCGTTTTTATCGGTATCGACGCCCCGGACTTCAACCTCAACGTGGAAAAGAAGCTCAAGGCCCGCTCGATCCCGGTCATCCACTACGTCAGCCCAACGGTCTGGGCCTGGCGTGCCGGCAGGGTCAAAACCATCGCCAGGTCCACTGACCGCGTACTGTGCCTGTTCCCGTTCGAGCCCGGCTACTACGCGCAACAGAACGTGTTGGCCGATTACACGGGGCACCCCCTGGCCGACCAGATTCCACCTGGTGTCGGGACGGACCCGGCCCGCTCCGAGCTGGGCATTGATGAGGCTGCCACCTGTATTGCCCTGTTACCCGGCAGCCGGATTTCAGAAGCCGGTAAGCTCACTACGCCGATGCTCGATGCCGCCACCATCCTGGCAAAGCGACAGCCGGGTATCCGATTCCTCGTACCCGCGGCTTCGCAACTGATCCGGGAGCACGTTGAAAAAGAACTGGAACAGTACCCCGGTCTTGACTGCCGTGTCCTTACCTCCAGTGGCAAACAGGCAATGGCTGCAGCTGATCTCGTAATATGCGCATCCGGCACCGCCACGCTCGAAGTCATGCTCATCAACCGGCCGATGGTGGTCTGTTACCGCCTGGCGGGCATGACCTACACGCTGGCCAAGTGGTTGCGGCTGGTCAAGAGCCGCTTTTTTGCACTACCCAATATCCTGGCCGCCGAGGCACTGGTACCGGAATTGTTGCAACAAGAGGTCACCGGCGAGCGTATTGCAGAGGAGGCCATGAGATGGCTGGAAAACCCTGCACGGCGGGTCGCGTTAAGAGATCGTTTTGAGCAACTACACGAGCAATTGAGAATGGATGCCGCTGCGAGCGCTGCGCGCGTGGTGCTGAAACACATTTCTCGCCAGGGCTGAACATGAGCATTCGTGCGGCCACCAAGGGGACACAGGTATTTCCACCTGAGACACACCGTATATACATCCCTGTAGGCTCTTCCACAACATCCCTGTTGTGTAAGGTCTCAGGTTGGAATACCTGTATCCCCGTTGGCACCAATCGTTCCCGAGGTTTAAAACTAAGCACTTCAAACTGTGCCGGGGCGTTCCTTACCCGGGACCGTAATTCGTCTGGATACGAATTACCGAGCGCCCATGGATGGCTCGAGCGCGTCCCGGGAAGGAATACCCGGCACAACCAAGGGAATGTCCCGGGAAAAGACAGGCGAACACTTGGCGAGTTGAGACTTGGGACGAAATAAAATATGAATACAGTCCCATTTCTCCAAGCTGGCGTCGACGAAGCGGGCCGCGGCCCCCTGGCGGGACCGGTCACCGTCGCGGCCGTCATATTGCCCAGTGCATATGACCTCGCATTCCTGGACGATTCCAAGCGTCTAAGTGCTTCAAGGCGGGAATGGCTGGCGCCCCGTATCGAGGCCCAGGCCGTGGCGTTTAGCGTGGAGTTCGTCGAGGTCGAGGAAATCGACCGGGTCAACATTCTGCAGGCTACTCTGAACGGGATGCAGCGCGCCGTACAGAAGCTCTCACCGGCGCCAGACAGGGTCGTAGTCGACGGTAACCGTGCACCCCATCTTTCCTGCCCGGTCACGGCCGTGACCGGTGGCGACCGTCTCATTGCATCGATTTCCGCTGCTTCCGTGCTGGCCAAGGTTTACCGGGACCGCTTGATGCTATCGCTGCACCGTTTGTACCCCGGATACGGCTTTGACCGTCACAAGGGCTACCCGACCGCCCACCACCTGGAACGGCTCAGGGCACTGGGGCCATGCCCGGTCCACAGGCAATCGTTCGCACCGGTACGCAAGGCCGGTATTTCTACGGGGCCATAGTTACCGGTGTTTAAAGCGTGTTATTGCGCGTCGATAAAAGACTCGATAGTTTCCCTGGTCACCGGCCCCAGGTAGGTCTTGACCGGATAACCCTGTGGGTCGAGGATCACCGTTGTAGGCAACGCCTTGGGGGCCCCGAACGGCTCAGGTGGCGCGTAGACATCGACCAGCAGAATCGGGTAACTTGGCTTGAATTCCTCCAGGAACGCATCGAAGTTCTCCATATCGGTATCTTCATAAGCCAGCCCAAGTACCGTGATGTCATCGCGTGCCTGGTGCAGCGCCGACAAATCCGGGATTTCCTCGCGACAGGGTGCGCACCAGGTCGCCCAGTAGTTGAGCACCACCCATTGCTGCCGGTATTCGCTCAGGCTAACCGGTTCCCCGTGCAAACGCTGCAGGGAAAAATCAACCGGTGTGTCGCTTTCGTAAGCGGCCTGACCCAGGGGCACAGCGAACAGCAGGGCCAGCAAAATAGGTTGCAGCAGTTTTATCATTTTTGTTCCTTTATCCATGCTCAGCGTAACTATACATACCTTTCAGCGACCTTTGCATATCGACCTCACCCAACGTGATCGATTTGAAAAAGATCT
Organism: uncultured Gammaproteobacteria bacterium; assembly: GCA_963753105.1. Lineage (GTDB taxonomy): Bacteria > Pseudomonadota > Gammaproteobacteria > Xanthomonadales > SZUA-36 > SZUA-36. Next base: position 1,104,126 of record CAVWBD010000001.1, on the reverse strand, counting down.
CGTCCCAGCTGTTTTGGCTGGGAATTTCCGGGACTTCATCCAGTGGCAGGTAATACCCGCCGGCGCGGTACAGGTCCAGCAGACTGACGCTCTCGAGATCCCGACACAGCAGCCAGTCACCATCTTCACTGCGTTTCACATAACCCGCATCGAACAGCACGCCAAGCTGGGTCGACAGTTCGGTTTCTCTGACGCCCTCCAGTTGCTCCATCAGGGCTTCCATCGATGAAGTCTCACCCCTGGTTTGCGCTTTCCACAAATAACCTACCAGGCGATATGCGAGCAGGAATTGCCACTTGCGTGGCCAATTCCAATCGACACGCCGGTCATTGAAGGTAGTCAGCGAAGCGGACAATGACGCACCCAGCAGTATCACGATCCAGACCAGGTATAACCAGAGCAGGAAGATCGGAATGGTTGCCAGGGCACCGTAAATGACGCTGAAACTGGCCTTGGCAACGAAGGCGACAAAGACCTTTTTGGCCAGGCCGAACAGGATGGCAGACAGGAATGCGCCGACCAATGCATGCATGAACGGTACGCGCCGGTTGGGGACCAGCAGGAAGGTAAGGGTAAAGGCCAGCCAGGACAACGAGAAGATACCGATCGCCCGCCAGGCAGAGTGCGTGGAAACGCCCTGTGCCACCTGCTCGAATACCGGTTGCGCGCTGAGTGCAGCGGCGACACCCAGTGCCAGCGGGCCCAGCGTCAGCACGGCCCAGTACATGACGACCCGGTTGCGAACACTGCGCGCGGTCGGCACCCGCCAGATGATATTGAACGCCCGTTCAATCCTGACCATCAGCAACAACGCTGTCACGATCAACACAACCATCCCCGCCAGGGTCAGCTTGCTGACGCTGTCCAGGAATCCGGCCAGGTAAGTCTGTACCTGATCACCGGAAGCGGGAACAAAATTGGCAAATACGAAGTTTGTTAACTGCTCGCTCCATTGCTGAAACACGGGGAAAGCCGAGGCAATGCCAAATACTACCGCCAGTAGCGGCACCATCGAAAGCAGGCTTGTGTAGCCCAGGGACGCTGCCTCGTCAAACAGGCGATCCTCCCTGAAATGACGCCAGACATGGGCAGCGAGCCGCTTGATGCGCGGCAGGCTGCTAAATGACTCCAGTACATTCACATCCGTGCTCCACCTGTTCATCCGAAGATAGGGAGCAGGTTACATTATCAGAAATTGCCCCAATTGTAACAACGCGGGGTGGACAACAAATGAACCTGACCCCTATGATTCCTGATTTTAACACCGACCAGAGGTTGCAAGACCCCAAGATGAAAATACAAATTCTGCACAATCCCCGATGCTCCAAATCCCGCGCCACGCTCAAGCTTTTACAGGAAGCCGGTTATGAGCCCGAAATCATCGAGTATCTCCACACACCACCCGATGCGGATCAACTCGTTTCAATACTGGGCAAGCTCGACTTGAGGCCGAGGGAATTGATGCGCAAGGGCCAAGCCGAATACAAGGCAATGGGGCTGGATGACCCACACCTCACCGATGAGCAGTTGGTCGCGGCCATGCTGGAAGCACCGATCCTGATCGAACGACCCATCGTGCTGGCAAACGACAAGGCGGCGATTGGCCGTCCACCCGTATCGGTGCTGGAAATCCTCTGAAACCCCGGCGGTAAAGCACCGACTTTTGGCTTATCCTTCGGGCTGATCCTGTGGTGCGTCTGTTACGTCGATTTCCTGCAATGGTTCAGCGCGCGAAAGGATAGACTGCCTGTATAGGACATTCATACGGGTCATCGCGTACGCCAGGCTGGGTGATACCGAGCCTTGCTGACGCACGATTTCCGCTTGACTCAGCCAGACGTTCCGGAAGGTGTTGAGCCGTTCGAGGGCAATTCTGTTGACAGTGAGCAGCGCAACATCTTCTTCGCGGAGACGGCGCAGGACACGGCCATCCAACAGGCCTGCATCCCCGCTGATCGCCATGCGGACTGCATCAGAGTTGAACAGCGAGCCCGGGTAAAACAGCATCATTTGCATACGCATCAGCGCCTTGCTGATCGATACCCGTGACATTTCGTCAAACAGGGACACATCATCACCCTCGGTGTTCGTGGCACTTGGCAGCAACACCCGCTGGTATACCTCGGCCTGTTCTGCCTGGAACAGTGATTGCAGGTGCTGATTCAGCCCGGGCATGATATCCGCAGACGGCTGTACATCCATCGGCGCGACCCCGAGACCGGTGACGAACCAATCCCGCCATTCCGCACCCTGGTCCCAGTTTTGCTGCAACAGGCGCGAAGGCAGATTGCGCGAAGCTGCAAGGTAGGTCAGGCGGTCAGGCACGATTCCTCCACGGTTTTCTCGCAGCGGTGTAACGATGCGGCTGCCCACCCATTCCACCGGGCAACTGTCCTGCAGGATTTCTTCGGATGTCTGGGCAAACAGGTAGTGGTATTCCTCGGGGCTGGTAAAGCGGAAGCCGAAAATATCACTGCTCTGCCCGTTCTCCACGTAACGGCCCAGCAGGTCAAAACCCAGGCGACCAAAATAGTTCGCAACATTGTCATCATCGGGGCGCACGAGTTCTGAACGTTGCTGCACCCACTCCATGTTCTGGTAACAGATCTCGATTCTGCCCATCCCGGTCTGGTCTGCGACCAGGTATTGATCCGGGAACAGGCCGATCAGCGCCCGTGTCGTACTCAAATCCCCGCTCATGTCACAGACGGCCTCGGGATTACAGGGCCTGATCAGCAGGTCATCAGGGCGGTAGGCAGTTCTTTGTGCGCCATCCTCTGCAAGCGAAACATCGGCACCGCGCCGCAGTCTCTGAACCCGGAAATCCTGCTCGGCGAGCCTGATACCCTGGTTCAGATCCCGCAACGCCTGTTCATAATCCCGCGTGGTGCGGCTGATCATGTCGTTGTTGCCGTCTTGCTCAGTTGCCAGGCAAGTGGACTGTCCCGCCAGGTTGAGCATCAACTGCTCACCGATGGTGCGCATCCTTGCAACCCGGGACTCATTTTCCTCGCTATTGAAAAAACCGGGTGAGTGTTCGGCCAGCCAGGTCATCGTCGTTGCCAACACGGCCCACTCCAAGGGGTTGGGCAGCGGTGCAGCGGGTTGCTGGCAGGTGCCCGGATAACGATCCAGCAGATAACCGACGCCGTAGTTGACCCTTTGCCAGGCAGGAATACCCAGCTCCCGACGCAAGGCATCCTGGGTGAACGGGCCCGCCATGTTACCCGACAATTCAAGGGTCCGGGTTTCGCGCTCAGCGAGTTGCACCAGGGCTTCCATGCATCCGTCAAACTGGCTGCGGGTCATGGCTGGCTGGCCATCCTCGTCATTGCTCGCGGCGATACTGGTGCAGATATTGATTTCTTCAATAATCTTCGATCGAACCGGGATATCAAAGTAATAGACCATGTCCGGGATCAGCAGCGCCAGTCGGGCTACAGCATCCGCCAGGATCGTTTGCGCCTGCTCAGTGAACGGATCAGCGCTCTCATCCCCGGTGCCCTCCCCGCTGACAATACCCTGCAAAATGCCGTAAACGGCGCCCATTGCGTCATTCAGACCCGGGTCCGTGCGCGCAAATGCTTGAGCATATTGCGCTGAAATGTCAGGCAGCGCATCGACCAGCCACGCGGCTGGCGAAAATTCAATTTCCTGTCCGGCGGGTTCTTCCAGCCATTTGGTCGCCAAACTCACCAGGCCCTGCACAAACTCGAAATGGCGAGCGTCATTCAGGCCATCCAACAGGCTCGCGATATACAGTGCATCAGCCACCTGGTCCGCGACGCCCTGGTCGGACTCGAGTGCCTGTGCCTGTTTCAAAAGGGAATACCTCAAACGTACCAGCGCCCGGCTGTCAGGCGGACTCATGGCCACCGATTGCACTGCCAACCGTGACATGGCCTGCCCGATATCCTCCACCATCAGCACATCGGTATCGTTAGCCGGGTCCACTTGTAAATACTCAGCAGGAATCTGCAGTTGAGGGGCAAACCAGGTGGTTTCCACCACTTTCCAGGCAGCATCCGTTTCGCCTTCGGGACTTGCCAGTTGCAGGAACGCATCCCACAGCACGATGGCGTCCGCTTCGATCGCCAGCAACAGCGCCGGCAGATTTACAACCGCAAGACGTTGCCCGGAACGCTGAAAAACCTGGTACAGCAAGGCGGCTTCCGGCATACCGCCAGGGAATGTCAGCGCCCGGTCTTCGAGTCCGTGTTGTTGCAATTCCTCGAGCACCAGCCACGCGGCAGCATCGAGCACCGAACTGCGCGGCTCAACCCATCCATGGCGGTCCACCAGCCGTTGTAACCAACCCCGGTCATCGAGAAACATCTGCGCCAGCGTGGCCTGCTCGATATCGTCACGATCCTTCGCCTGCTGCAATACGTGTGAAGCCGCTGCAACATCCAGCAGGGTCCGGTTACGTAATGCGGGTAAGGCCAGCGCCAGCGCAAGCTGGTTGCTTCCAGGCAGGGCTACCGTGATTTGTTCAACGGCTTCGACCTGTTCCTGCGTGTTGGGGGGAGTTTGGTCTGCGGGTTCCGGTTCATCCTGCGCCAACAGGATACAAGGCGCCAACAGCAGCACACCACACAGTTGTAACCACAGTAAACGGGCAAGCCCTGCATGTTGCGGCTTGTCCCCATTTGCCTTACCCTGCCGGACTTGAGTATTCATACTCGTGTACCCGTGACATCATCTTGAATTTAGCGCCTGAAGCCTATACTACCTGTTGCGATACAACAGCGGCAATGAATTCAATCGGACTTTGATAATGAAAAAATTACTGATTGTTACCACTGGCGGCACCATCGACAAAGTCTATTTTGATGATTTGAGTCACTACCAGATCGGTGACCCGCAAATCGGGGAGATCCTGCACAGCCTGCAGGTTGGGTTTGATTTCGAGGTCAATGCGCTGATGCGCAAGGACAGCCTGCACGTTACCGATGAAGATCGAAAGCTTATCCATGACGTGGTAGCCGCCAGTGATGCAACGCACGTATTGATCACGCACGGCACCGATACAATGGTCAAAACGGCGCTGGCACTGGCCGACATACCGGGTAAAACCATGGTCCTGACCGGGGCCCTGAACCCGACGAGATTCCGTGACTCTGACGCGGTGTTCAATATCGGTTGTGCAATCGGTGCCTTGCAGGCAGTTAAGCCCGGCGCCTGGGTTGCCATGAACGGTTGTATCTGGGATCCGAGAAAAGTACGTAAAAACCGCGACCGTAACCGTTTCGAGGCCGCCACTCAGACGTAGAGCTTGATGGCGTGGATCAATAAACCGACCAGGCCACCTACTAAAGTCCCGTTGATACGGATGAATTGCAGGTCGCGGCCGATTGCCAGTTCAACCCGGCGGCTGGTGTCTTCACCATCCCAGGATTTCACCGTATCGCTGATCAAACTGGCGATTTGTGCGCTGTTTCGTCCGACGATCTGCGTGATGGCATCCACCAGCCAGTCATTGACCCAGGCCTGCATATCCGGGTCCGCTTCCAGTTCCTCGGCCATACCACCCAGCCATTGCCCGACCTGTTGCTTGATCACGGACTCGGGCTGATCAATATCTGTCTCCACGTAATCGGCAAAATCGCTCCACAGGCCATACAGGTAATCCTGCAGTTCATCGTTGGCAAGTAACTGCTGCTTGATGTCTTCACCAAGACGTTGGTGCTCCGGGTTGGTTTTCAGATCTTGCGCCAGGCGCTGCAACCACTCGTTAAAGCGGGAGCGCAGGGCATGATCCGGGTCCAGCGCCATCTCGAACAGCTGGTGTTCGATCCGCTCCAGCATTTTCTTCAGGATGCGGTCGTCGACAAAACCCGGCACCCACCACGGGCTTTCCTGCTGCACCCTTGTCCGGATGGCATCACGGTGGTCGTGCAGCACCACGATAGCCTGGCGTAAAACCTGGGTCAGTATCTGCTGGTGCCGCTGGCCGCGCACCAGCCACTCCAGCGTACTGCCAAGCATGGGCGCCAGGCTGATGTTCGCCAACTGTTTGCTGGAAAACCGTGAAAAAAACTTGCGTACACGCTCTTCATGCAATGCCTTGATCGCCCAGCCGAGCACTGCGGCGCTGAGATCCTGCAAGCTGCGTCTGTCCCTTTTCGCTCCTTAGCCAGTTCACCACGAAGACCGCCAGGTTGGTATCGGCCAGTTTCCGGCGCACCACGGCAGGCTCGAGGAAATGCTCGGCTACGAAACGCGCCATGCTTTCACCAATATCATTCTTGCGGTTGGGGATGATGGCAGTATGGGGGATGGGCAAGCCCAACGGGTGGCGGAACAAGGCCACGACGGCAAACCAGTCCGCCAGCGCACCGACCATGCCGGCCTCGGAAAAGGCGTGCAGCCAACCGGCCCAGCCAGCCGGATTGTGCAATGTAGCTGCAAACAACAGCGCCATTAACAGCAATAATAACAAGGGGATGCGCTTCATCCGGCGCAGTTCCATCACCTTGTCATTGTCCGTGAGCAATGTCGCGGGCTTCGCGCTCAAGAGTCACCTGTCCGTTGCGGCATTCTCAGATATTACCGCAACGCGATGTGCATCACGTGGAAAAGTGCCTCGGAAAAACACCACGCAGGTAAGACAGGCTTATTTCCAGTGCCTGTTCGCGGTTCAACTCGGCGGGTGTCAACAGCAGGTCCAGCCACAAGCCGCTGTTGATGGCCAGCAGACCGTTCGCTATATGCTCCGCGCGGACCCCGTAGTCACCCTGCCGGATGACTCCGTCACACAGCCGCGTCAGATCCTGTTTGTATTCCCGGCTGCTTTGCGTACAGATCCTGCGGTAGGTCGAGCGCGAGCGGCTCTCACCCCAGAAAGCAAACCAGACTGCCAGCTTGTTGCGCTGACATATCTTCTTGTCAAAATCGACGCTGGCCAGCGCCGCCAGCTTTCTGGCCGCAGACTCTCCGCCACCGTCAAGGGCCTTGTGCCAGGCCTCGCGGTACTCACCCACGATATACAGCAGGGTTTCCTCGAGCAGGCGTTCCTTGCTCTGAAAGTGCAGGTTGATAATACCCTGGCTGAGTTTTGCCTCCCCGGCCACGGTCGCCATCGTGGTAACAGACAGGCCGTGCTTGGCAATCGAGCGCATGGTTGCCTTGATCAACTGGACCTGGCGCTCCTCCTTGGGCGCGGTACGACGCTTTGTACGGGGCTTTTTGGCAGGCTGGGTCACCGGGTTTTGATACTCAGATTAATGCTCGATGCTCTGGGTTACGGGTCAGCATAAGTTGATTCACATTAATTTTCAATGAATGAATGATCATTCATTCATATGGACAGGAGTCAACGGATATGCGAATCTATTCCCCGCTAAAATTTTTACGATGCCATGCCACCTGGCAAAGACACACCGGGAGTCCGAGCGTGAAAGAATATGATGCCATCGTCATCGGCGCAGGTCACAACGGCCTTGCCAATGCAGCATTCCTGGCCATGGCGGGACTCGATGTCCTGCTGCTTGAAAAAAACACCTATATCGGCGGTGCTACGGCCAGCCGCGAATTGCACAAGAACTGGATTTACTCCAACGCGTCTTATGTCAGCAGCCTGCTGAGACCCGAAGTCTATCGCAGCATGAACCTGGCGAAATACGGTCTGCAGATCGTGCCCTACGGCGGTAATGCGACCATGTCCCAGGACGGTGATTACATCGGTTCCTATGTCGATCCCGATGCTTCGCGCCGTGAAATGGCACGGCTCAGCCCGCGTGACGCCAATGCCAAGGTCCGCTTTGACCGTGACATTATGCGAGCCAGCCGTTTTATCAGGAAGTTCCTGTTGCGGATGGCCCCCGACCCCACCTCCTTCAAACCCAGGGACTTGAAGGAAATGCTCTACATGGGCAAAGAACTGCTGAACCTGGGCGAAGACGTCATTTACGACATGATGCGCCTTTATACGATGAGTATCTCCGAGTACCTGGATGAATATTTTGAGCACCCGCTGATCAAGGCTGCCAAGGCCGGCAGTGGCATTATCGGTTCTGCCATGGGTGTGATGTCGCCCGGCACGGCCTATGTGCTGCTGCACCACGCCATGGGCGATGTCGATGGCACCATGGGCGCGTGGGGTTACGCGCGTGGCGGTACCGGGGCGATCGCCAGGGCAATGAAGGGTTGTTTCGAAGACCACGGCGGCACCCTGTTGAAGGAATCCGACGTGGAGCAAATCACGGTGCGCGATGGCAAGGCGACCGGCGTAGCGCTGAAAAATGGTAATTTCTACCGCTCCAACGTGGTCGTGTCCAACATGACTTTCCCACGTACCTTCCTCGAATGCATGGACCCTGAAGAACAGGATCCGGAGTTCATTCGCAAGGTCAGAAATTTCAAGATTCGTGGCTCATCCGGCAAGGTCAACATGGCTCTGGACGGCTTACCGAACTTCACGGCACTGGAGGGCAACCCGGAACTGATCAAGGGCGATATGCACCTGGTGGATTCCGTGGAGCGCCTGGAACGTGCCTACGATGACTGGAAAAACGGAACCTGGTCGAAAGACCCGTACGTGGATGTGCTGATCCCGTCACTGACCGACCCGACCATGGCTCCGCCGGGCAAGCACTTCATGTCGGTGTTTGTGCAATACGTACCACCCAGGGTCAATGGCAAGGACTGGACCGATGAGCAACGTGACCAGTTTGGCCAGACCGTGATCAACCAGATCGAAAAATACGCACCGGGTTTCAAAGACCTGATCCTGCACGCAGAAATTCGCACCCCGCGTGAACTGGAAAATGAAATCGGCTTGACCCAGGGTAATATCTTCCAGGGTGAACTGACCATCGATCAGTTACTGTTCAACCGGCCGATACCCGGATATGCGCAGTACCGGGCGCCGACCAGGGGGCTTTACATGTGCGGTTCATCAACCCACCCGGGTGGCGGCATCATGGCCGCGCCGGGCGCCAATGCGGCACGTGAAATTCTCAGGGACTTGCGTAAACCCAATACCGTACCGGAGGGCTGGCTCGATGACTGATAGAAGCCATCTCGACAATCATATTGTCATCATCGGCGGCGGCCACAACGGCCTGGTCTGTGCAGCTTACCTCGCAAAAGCCGGCAAGCAGGTGACCGTGCTCGAGGCCGCCTCACAGGTGGGCGGGGCAGCCGTGACGCGTCAATTCGCACCCGGCTACAAAGTCTCTTCCGGCGCACACCTGCTGTATGTTCTCGACCAGGATATAAGCAAGGACCTGGCACTGGATGCAAACGGTTTGTCGTTGTCACAACGGGACATCATGACCACGGCGCTGGCTGAAGATGGCAACCATCTGCTGATTGCCGGTGACCGGCTGCAAGGCGCAAACATCAGCGGCAGGGACCGGGCTGCCATGCAGGAATACCTGCGGCATGATGAACCGTTTTGCACGCGTATTGAATCGCCTGAACAACCGTATTCCGCCACGGATCGGAACCGGTAACCGCAAGGACTGGATGGGCCTGGCCAAAACGGCGCTGGATATACGCCTGCTGGGCAGGGACGACATGCGCGAATTCCTGCGCATCGCCGGCATCAATATCTATGACGTGCTGGAGGAATACTTCGACAACCCCTTGCTGAAAGGCGCGCTGAGCATGGAAGGCGTGCTGGGCACCAACCTTGGCCCACGTTCCAATAACAGTGTCTTCTGTGCACTGCACCGCCTCAGTGGCTTACAGGGAATGGCAATCCCCAAGGGCGGCATGGGTGCCGTCAGTGCGGCACTGGCAAAGGCTGCAAGCAAGCACGGCGCTGACATCAGGACCTCGGCTGCGTGTAGCACGCATCCTGATGGAAGATGACCATGTCCGGGGTGTTGAACTGGCTGGTGGCGAAAAGATCGCGGCCGGCACGGTGATTTCCAATGCAGACCCCAAGACAACCTTCCTCGACCTGCTTGGCGCCCGTCACCTGGAAGCTGGTTTTACACGCAGGATCCTGAACATGCGTATGCGAGGCAATGCCGCCAAGTTGCACCTGGCGCTGGATGGCCTGCCCGAGTTCAAGGGGCTAAACCAGAACCGGCTCGGTGACCGTCTGCTGATCGCACCCGACATGCAATACGTGGACCACGCATTCAACCATGCCAAGTATGGTGAGTATTCAGCCCGGCCGGTGGCGGAAATCACCATCCCCAGTATCCACGATGACAGCCTTGCACCGGCCGGCAAACACGTGCTGTCAGCCGTGGTGCAATATGCGCCATACGAGCTACAAAGCGGGTGGCAGACCGGCAAGGAAGCTTTTACAGAACTGGTGCTGGACACCCTGGCGCGTTACGCACCCGGGTATCCGCGATCAGGTCAGGCATCATCGAGTTATTGACCCCGGCGGACATCGAGCGCGAGTTCCGTATCACGGGTGGCCATTGGCACCATGGCGAACTGGCCATCGACCAGTCCATGATGATGCGACCCGTGCCGGGTGCCGCACAATATGCCAGCCCGGTTGATGGTCTGTACCTGTGCGGAGCGGGCAGCCACCCCGGTGGTGGCGTCATGGGCTGCGCCGGGCGCAATGCGGCCAAAGCGGTGCTGGCCTCAAAAAGCAGCAAAGGTGAGCAGTCATGAGTGTAGACGAGCAACAGGGAACGAGCCGGGGTGTTGTTGATTACTCCACCAAGGCGCACTACAAGACCAAGGTCTTCCGCAGCCCGTTTTACTCCCGCCAGGAGCCCCTGAACCACCTGAAGGAATGGGGCCGCTGGGCGGATTACTTATCACCGCGGGCCTATACCTGTTCCGACATGGAGTATTTTGCCTGTCGCAACACCTGCGCGGTTTTTGACCTGACACCGATGAACAAGTACCGGATCAGCGGCAGGGATGCCCTGGCCTACCTGAATCGCCTGGTGACACGTGATGTGGGTAAGATCGCCGTGGGCCGGGTGGGTTATTCGGTATGGTGTGCCGATGATGGCCGGGTCATCGATGATGGCACCATTTTTCACCTGGGTGAGAATGACTACCGCCTGTGCTCACAGGAGCGTCACCTGGACTGGATGATGCTCAACATGGTGGGTTTCAACGTATCGGTACGGGATGAAACCCACGAGGTCGCCGCACTGGCCCTGCAGGGTCCGACCTCTTGCGCAACGCTCAAGAGAATGGGATTGACGGATATCGAGACCATGAAGCCTTTCGATATCAGGTATTTTGAATTCGAGGCCACGCAATTGATGGTATCCAGGACCGGTTTTACCGGGGATCTGGGCTACGAGTTGTGGATAGACCCCGCTTGTGCCGAAATATTGTGGGACCGCCTGTTCGAAGCCGGCAGCCTGCATGGTATCCAGGCCGATGGGTGACGAGGCCCTGCAATTGTTACGGATCGAGGCCGGCTTTATCCAGGCCGGTCATGAATTCACCAACGCCAACGCAACCGTGCGTGCAACGCCACTCCCGCTCACCGTTCGAACTCGGTCTCGGTTGGCTGGTCGATTTCAAGAAACCGCACTTCAACGGCCGCAAGGCGCTGCTGGAAGAAAAGCAGCATGGCCACCGTTACAACCTGGTCAAGCTGGATATCGATGGCAATAAGCCGGCCCACGATTCCTATATCTTCACAACCAGGCAACAAGTTTATCGGCACGGTTTCGTCCGCGTGCTGGTCACCATCGGCCAAGGCCAGTATCGCGCTGGCATCGGTCAAGGCGCCGCACGGCAAACCCGGTGAGGAATTCCTGGTAGAGATCTTTTACCAGAAGGAACTGACGTGGAGCAAGGTCAAGGCCCGCGCCCGGGTCATCGAGGGTGTGTTCTACGATCCGCCACGCAAACGCCTGACACCACCGGCTGATTTCTGAGGATAGGGGGCCAGGTTCATTTTATTCGGTTTAATCTCAGGGAGAGGGCCTGGACAAAATGAATCCCGATCTTTCTCTGGGTACTGAGATTGTAGCTAGCCAGGTAAGTGCACTGCTTTTTTCAGGACCTTACGAAACAGGACGTTGAGTAAGAGTCCCCAGGGATGGGTTTACGACGTGTCCTGAAAAAAGACAGGCGCTTGCCGGGCGAATCGGATTTAGCGCTTGAAGGGATCAGCCCTTTTTCTTGTTCATTCACATGCAACGGGCTGTTTACAGGCCTGCCCCGGGATCTCATCCACCATCAACGGCACCAGGTAACCGGGCAGGGACTCGCGCAACTGCCGGTAAATTCGTTCTGACTCCGCGGATGGCAGGTCAAAATGCGCCGCACCCTGTACTTTATCCAGGCGGTGCAGGTAGTAGGGCACGATTTGGTTTTCAAATAACTTGTAGGACAAGTCCGCCAGTGTCCGTGGCTTGTCGTTGACCCCTCTTAACAATACGGACTGGTTGAACAACTTGTAGCCCTGCCCCGACAGACGCTGGAATGCCGCCTGGTTGGCCGGTGAAATCTCATTCGGATGGTTGATGTGGGTAACGAACACCACCTGGCCGCTGAAACGGGACAGGGTTGCCAGCAAGCCCGCGTTTACCCGCTCGGGTAAAACGGATAACAGGCGGCTGTGGATACGCAACAACCGGATATGTGGAACCCGGTTCAGCCTGGCAATCAAATCAGCCAGTTTCCCGTCACTAACCATCAGTGGATCACCACCGGACAGGATCACTTCCTGCACATCGGTATTGTCCGCCAGGTATCGCATCACCGGGCCATCGGCCTTGAAATCAACGCTCATCTCACCGTAGGGGAAGTGACGCCGGAAGCAATACCGGCAATGGATGGCGCAGGCGCCGGTCAGTGCCAGCAGCACCCTGCCGCGGTACTTGTGGATTAAACCGGGGACCGGCATGGCGAGGTGATCACCCACCGCGTCTTTGCTGTAGCCATCGACGACCCGGCGCTCCGGCAAACCCGGCAATACCTGTAGCAACAAGGGATCCCGAACATTGCCTTTTTCGACCAGGGACGCGTAATACCGTGTAACACGCAATGGAAATGAAGGGCTGGCATCAAGCTCCAGCTGTGCCGCATCAATCTCACAATAATCGAGCAGCTGTTCCAGCTTGCGAAACGATTCACCGATGATGGCTTTCCAGTCCCGCTGCGGGGGTAGGTGGTGTACCACCATTACACCCTGATGATTTGCCTGCACCATTTTTATCTGCCTGCGTATGCCCAAGGCGCAATTCTATTACAAAGCCGGGTGCCGGTTTGCCGGGCTGGCGGGCAAAAAGACCGGAATCTGTGATATAAATACCCCGAATTTCAAGCAAACAAGGAAATGTTGATATGAAAAATGCATTGAGAACCACAGTAATTGCGGGTATTGCCTTGGGTCTGGGGTTTGTTAATACGGCCACGGCTTATGAGCCGGGTGACTGGCTGCTGCGTGTTGGCGCCATGGATGTCGATCCAAAAACCGATAACCATGAAATCGTATCGGTTGACGATGCCGTCAGCGCAACGGTTGGTTTCACCTATATGATGACGGATATGTGGGCCGTGGAAGTACTCGCCGCCGTACCTTTCGAACACGACATCTCACTGGTCGGAGGCCCGAAAGTCGGCAGCACCAAGCACCTGCCGCCGACCGTCAGCCTGCAATACCGCATGCGGCCCACGGCAACCGTCCAGCCCTATGTCGGTATCGGCCTGAACTACACCAACTTCTTCAGCGAAAAAACGACCGGCCTCCTCGAGGGAACGAACCTCAGCCTTGGTGACAGCTGGGGTTACGCCATCCAGGGCGGTTTCGATGTCCTGATCAGCGACAACGTGTTTTTTAACGTTGAAGTGCGCTATGCCAACATCGAAACCAAGGCCAAGCTGGACGGTACCAGCATCGGCACGGTGGAAATCGACCCGATGGTCTACGGCGCACATATCGGTTTCCGTTTTTAGCTTTCTATCAAACCCGCGTTGGATCAAAAAAAAGGCCCGGTTTCCCGGGCCTTCTTTCAATGCTTAAAGATTAACTCAGAATCTGCGCATATGCGCCGGTCTGAAATACCAGCCTGCGGCCAGCATCATCAGGATCAGCATTGTCAGTGCCAACGGGTTATTGACCGGTACGGAAGTGGCCGGCATGTTGACAAACGTACATGTCACCTCGCCGCCCGGTTCAAGATATAACGCTTCCGCAGTGTCTCCATTGCTGCAATCCATGCTGGCTACGAAATATGACCCATTGATGATCTCGTTGAAGCTGTAGAACCCAGGCAACAGGTTATCATCGCCGCCAGATCCGGTTCCACCCGATGTCTGGATGCAGAAACTGTCATCCACATCCGGCCCGAGAACATCCCAACAGAACTCGCCATCAGGCAGATTAACCAGTTCCTTGATGATCAAAATGCTCGCGCGCTGGGTGTTTTCGAACACGCAAGTGACGGTTTCGCCAGGATCCAACACGATGGCAGCAGGGTCTTCGGCACCGGATACGCTACCCGTACAGGTCGCGTCGGTCATGTCCCAACCTTCCGTGGCATCTTCGCTTACCGAATAAGTCGCGGTAAGTGCTTCGGAACTCGGCAACAGGTCACCGGAATCGTACTGCTCATCGTCTTCGAGGTCGAATGGACCGTCAAAGTTACTGGAGAAGAAGAATATCTCCGGCGAGCCATCCGGCAGGGTCTGTTTCTCGACAACGATGTTGCCGCGCAGGATGCTGTTGGTAAACGTACACGTCACCACTTCACCCGGGCCCAGGTCAATAGTCGCCGGATCGCTGCCATCGTCACAGGTCGCAGAATCCAGGCTCCAACCCGCTGGCAAGGCCTCGGTAACGGCGTAGGTGCCCGATTCCGAGGTCGGCAGCAACGGCCCGGAGTTGTCCTGGCCACCGTGACCCAGCATGAACGGATCGACGTCATAGCTGGTGGTGAACTCGAACTCGACCAGGGATGTATCCGGATCGGTCAACTTCTCTACGATGATCGTGCCGCGCTGGATGGTGTTGGTGAATGTACACGTCACCGTCTCACCCGGATCCAGAACGACCGCGTCGGCGGGGCTGCCATCGTCACAGATCGCAGAGGTCGCATCCCAACCATTCGGTAGCGTCTCAGCCACGTTGTAGGGACCGTTCTCAGACGTCGGCAACAGGTCGCCGCTGTTGTACGGCGTGGCCGCATCGGTCAGCGCAAAGTCCAGGTTCACACCCGTACCCGAGAGGTTGAAGGCAAACGACTGGGTTGAGCCCGCAGGATCGGTCACCTTGTCAACGATGATGTTGCCGCGCTGGATGGTGTTGGTAAACGTACACGTCACCGTTTCACCCGGGCTCAGATCGATCGCATTGATCGGGCTGCCATCGTCACAAGTTGCAGAGGTCAAATCCCAACCGGCTTCTGCATCCTCAGCGACGGAGTAAGTACCCGCCTCGGAGGTCGGCAGCAACGGGCCGGAATTATTGGTCTGGCCATCCATCAAGCTGAATGGTGAACCGTAATCCGTCGTGAATCCGAAGTCCTCGGTCGAGCCATCCGGATCGGTCTGTTTCTCGACGATGATAGTGGCGGGCTGGATGGTGTTGACGAACGTACATGTCACCGTTTCACCAGCTCCCAGGTCAATCGCCTGCGGCGTATTGCCTTCACCGGTACAGGTCGCCGATGTCAGGTCCCAACCCGCGGGCACGGTTTCGGCAACGTTGTAGAGACCGCCCGTCCAACTCGGCTCTATCAGACCGGAATCGTTTGGTGTATCACCATCGGTCAGGCTGAACGGCGCACCGTAGTTGCTGGTGAAATCAAAGCTCTGCGACGAACCCTGCGGATCCGTGACCTTGTCCACGATGATATTGCCAAAGGCGACATTGGTGAATCTGCAGGTGATAGCCTCACCGTCCACCAGGTCGATAGTCACACTCGTATCGCCCGGATCAAATCCGCCTGCGCCGCCAATGGTAATGGTGCTGGCAACATCCACGCTGCAACTGATGGAGGCCAGCGCCCAGTTGCTCGGGATCACTTCGGAGATCATGTAGCTGCCCGGCAACAGGTTAGAGAACGTCTGGCTGGCCGGGTTGTTACCACCACTGGTATCAAGCTGGAAGCTGCCGTCGAAATCAGTGTTGAAGGTAAACGCATTAACACCGCCACCCGTCATTTTCTCGATCGTGATACTGCCCGCGGCAGTATTTTCAAAGGTACAGATCACCGTGTCACCGGCTTCCAGGTCCACGGTAACATTGGTATCACCCGGCTCAAAGGCATCAGTGCCTACACCGATAGAGACATCGCTCTGGCCGACACAATCGATGTCCGTCAGCTCCCAGCCCGGCGGAACGGTTTCGGCCGATGAATAAGTACCCGGCTGTCCGGATACCACGATTTCTTCCGCTGTCGCGCTGTAATCATGAATCGTACCCGCTGCGTCACCAACAAAGTCGAAGCCCTGCGCCGCACCATCGGGCAGGGTTTCCTTGCGGATAATCAGCGTGCCGTCAGCCGTGTTCTCAAAGGTACAGGTAACCGTTTCGGCCAATTCCACGTTCAACGTGGCAGTCGGGTTGACTGCACCCGAATCCTGGACACCGTCTTCCACGCAACCAACATCGGTCAATACCCAGCCTGCGGGGATTGGATCTTCGGTCACGTCATACGCGCCGGCCAGCAATTCATAGGTAAAGTCCTCGGAAGCCGTACCGGCGATCGTTGTCAATTGCAAACCGTTGAACGGCGCGTCACCGATAAAGTCGAAGGTGTCGTCACCACCGACCGTGTTCTTGATGATGGTCGCACTACCCAACGGCGTGTTGGTGAAGGTACACACCACTGCCTCACCCGGAGACACGTTAATACTCGATCGTCGGGTCATCTCCACCCGTACAGCTTGCGCCCGTATTGGCCCAGCCATCAGCGGTCGGATCATCTTCCGTAACGGTGTAACCACTACCCGGTGTGACTGCAATTGCACCGGTAGAGTCTCCATGACCCGTCAGGTCAAAAGTGCCGTTGAAGTTGCTGGTGAAGCCAAAGGTTTCAACCGCAGGTCCGGTGGCAGAGAGGTTCTTGACTACCTCGATAGAACCGTCCTGGGTATTGGTGAATACGCAGGTCACCACCTCGCCCGGATCCAGGTCGATGGCTGCCGGATCTTCAATATCGTCAACCTCCCGGTCATCTGCTACTCCAATACAGGTAACATCTGACAACACCCAGCCTGCCGGTACAGTTTCGGCAACACTATAGGTACCCGGAGTAAGGAAGCCTGATAATTCTGGCGTATCGGTGTCAGTCAGGCCGAATGGTGCACCCCAGCTCGGCGTAAAGGTGAAGCTTTGTGGTGATTCACCCGGGAGCGTCACTTTATCGACGATAATCAAACCGTCTTTGGTATCAACAAAAGTACAGGTCACGGTCTCACCATCGCTGAGAACCAATGCATCCGGAGGGCTGCCGTCAGTAGCAGGTCGCGGAACTCAGTGCCCAGCCGGCCGGTACGGTTTCGACGATGCTGTAAGTCCCGGCAGGTACGTTGCTTTCGCTGTACATACCGGTATTGCCGGCTGTTGCAATATTGAAATTGCCGCCTGGTAAGTCACTGGTGAAGTCAAAACTGCCATTATCGCCAACGGTGTTCTTGATAACGGTCACTGATCCCAGCGCCGCATCATTGAAGGTACAAACAACGTTTTGGGTGTCAAGCGGCGTAACGGCGGAGGGGTGCCGTCACCGTTGGAGCAAGTCGCGGAAGCCAGCGACCAGCCGGCAGGTACGGTTTCCGTAATGTTGTAAGTGACACCGACTTCCCCTTCGTTGAGCTGGATGACTGCTGTGGACTCAGTGCCGTCACCCGTGGTGTCCAGTGTAAAGCCCGGGCTCAAGCCTGGGATATCGGTGGTGAAATCAAATGCGCCTTCACCGCCCGAAGAGTTCTTGACCACCTGGATGGTGGCCGCTTCCAGGACTTCTACGTCGATACCCAGCAACAGGGCCGCGTCGCACTTGGGATTAACACCCGGTGTCATTGAAAGCACACCGTCAGGTGGGTTTGCAGGATCCGGACCGATACCACAACGCAGGTTATTGTTCTGGAACCACGTGACCAGCACGAATATGTCCAGTTCACCATCCGGCACAGCGATCACGTCATCGGGATCGGTGCCGCCAGGATCGGGTGAGTATTGGTCGATACACAGGGTTTCCACCTGCATCATGTACTGCTCGACCGGGGTAGTCCCGGAACTGTTGGTGTCATTGCACTGATCACCGTCACCCTCCAGGTCGAGAATAAACGTGCTGTCAGGATCGTCCGGCAGGGACGATACGTAACAGGTGCCGGTGGTGCCACGCGGGTTCTGGCCCTGCTCGCCGATCCAGAACAGGCTGTCGTAACGCCCGGAAGCGTTGAGCAAGGTGGTCAGCTTGATATCGAGCGTGACTGTTTCACCCTCGACGCAGGATGCAACCGGCGCCTGTCCGCCTTCAGCAAGCGTCATCTGCGAGACATCGTTGATTTCGATGTCATTGGAATTACAGCTCAGGTTTGGGTTGTACGTGCCAGCACAGGCAGTACCCATTTTTTCAACCTGGCCCAATTGTGCCAGCGCAGCAGAACTGAAACTGAAGCAAGCTAGAAGACAAATGAATAGAAGTGTTTTATAACCCAACCGTACATCAACGACGGGCGCGCGTGACGCTAAAGACTGCATAATAATACTCCCCAAAATATATAAATCTCACCGGCAACAAAATGTCCCCGGCTTTCCGAATTTACTGACCATAACAGACGTTAATCTGCCCACCTATACAGCCAGACCACTTGCAAATTCAGACCGATCCTTGGTCTCTAACCACTCATTAATTCATGTTTTTACTAAAATTTAACTGATAACTTATTGTTTTCCATCTAATGGTGTGTCCCTCAAAGGTACTTACGCATTGAATACTTTGCTACTTTTTGCAGGTGGATGTCAACCAAATATAAAAGTTAAATTTATATAAAGTTTTTCTAATATAAACATTAAAACGTGGTAAAAGTATCCTTTGGGTATGTGTATAAGCGTAGTCCACCCGGACAGATTTTTCATAACTCACAGGAAAACGTCTCCGGCGACTGATTTCCTGTCAGTTTTTGCCCAAAATCCGATAAAAGGTGTGTTACTGACGTACAACACTGACTTATGGCCCATGCGCCACCCCAAAATTCATGGTCTCATATACCTGTCCTTGAAGAACTGGTCATTCCGAAAGGGTCCAAAAGTGTAACCAATAACAAGAATAGATCGTCAGACATATAAATGTGTTTGCTACAAAAGGGCTGGTGTTTACAGGCGCATGAAAGTGCTGAATAAAAACATCCGCCCATTTTTATGTGCGGTTGAAATACACAAAAGAGGTTTACCGTGAAAAAGCTGTTGAAAATTGTCGCCCCTATCATCGTCCTCGTAGTCAGTATCGGTGTTGTGCAGGCCCTGAGTGCTGCCAAACCCGCACCTGAGAAAAAGGAAGACTCCCATCGCCTGGTATCACTTTATGTTGATGAAGTGACATCGGATGAGGTGACCATTTCGGTCATGACCCAGGGTGAAGTACGCCCCAAGACCGAGATTGACCTGATACCACAGGTCTCAGGCCGCATCGTGGGTATTTCTGCATCATTTGCAGAAGGCGCCGAATTTGGCCCTGGTGAAACCCTGATCAAGATTGACGACACCAACTACAAGTTGGCCGTTATCCGCGCAGAGGCACGGGTCGCCGAAGCGACGGTCGGGGTACAACGCGAGCTCGCCAACGCCAAGATCAAGGAAGACCACTGGCTGGACAAACGCACTTCTGGTGAACCCACCCCGTATGCGCTGAACAAACCACAGGTCCTGGAAGCAGAATCCAAGCTACTGGCCGCCGAAGCCGACCTGAAAGAAGCCCGTTTGAACGTGGCGCGTACCGAGATCAATGTGCCCTTCCTGGGCCGTGTACGTGAAAAGAACGTCGGCATTGGCCAATATGTTAGCGCGGGCACCAAACTGGGCCGCGTATTTTCCACCGGCATCGTGGAAGTCCGTCTGCCGCTGACCGATTCACAACTGGCCGAACTGAACCTGCCGATGGGTTTCACTGCTGATGAATTCAACGCACCCGTCGTTCAGTTCTCGGCACATGTTGGCAGCAAAGAATATTTTTGGACCGGACGCATCGTGCGCACCCACGCCTCGGTTGACCAACAGACACGTATGATTTATGCAGTGGCCGAGGTTGAAGACCCCTATGGTCTCGGTGCTGATCATGGTGCGCCAATGGCCGTGGGTATGTTCGTACACGCCGAGATCGCCGGTGTTAACAGCCAGCCCGCGATGGTATTGCCACGCCTGGCCCTGCGCAGTGCGGACAAGGTCTACGTGATCAACGACCAGAACCGTCTGGAAATCCGCACCGTCGAGATCATTTCCACCTCCGAAGAAACCGTGTTGGTCAGTACCGGCGTGGAAGTTGGCGACAAGGTCGTCACCTCGACGATCCCGGCCGCCGTTGATGGCATGGAAGTCCGCGCCATCAGCCGCAAACAGCAAAGCTAAGCCATAAACAACGCAAAAGAGGCACAGCAAATGAATGGTTTAATTGCCTGGTGGGCACGAAATTCCGTAGCCGCGAACCTGGTCATGATCGGTATCTTCGTAGCCGGCACGATTGGCTTTTCCCAGATGGAACGCGAGATGGACCCACAGGTCCGCTTCCCGGCCTTGCAGATCACGGTTGCCTGGCCGGGCGCCGCCCCGCAGGAAGTTGAAGAGCAACTCGTCGCCCGTATCGAAGAGTCGATCCGCGACCTGGACTCCATCGAGTGGGTCCGCTCAACCGCCGCCGAAGGTTTTGGCCAGGTCACCATCCTGGCCGAACAACAGGTCGATTTCACCCAGTTCATGAACGACGTGAAAATCCGCCTGGATTCGATCTCCTCATTCCCGCGTGATATGGAACCACCCCAGGTCCAGCAGTTCGTCAATCAAAACGAGTTCATGCGTGTCGCCGTGCACGGTGACCTGGGTGAACGTGAACTCAAACGCCTGGCTGAAACCCTCCGGCGCGAGGCGGCACAACTGGAAGCCGTCAGCCTGGTGCAGTTGTTCGGGGTGCGCCAGGAAGAGGTTTCCATCGAAGTCTCCGAAGATGCCTTGCAACGCTATGGCCTGAGTTTCTCCGAGGTTGCCCAGGCGATCCGCAACACCTCCATTAACCAGTCGGCGGGCCAGGTGCGCACCGAGGTCGGCACCTACCAGCTAAAAGTACGCAGCCAGGCCGATACCGAATCCGAGTTCAACAGGATCATCATCCGCGAAACCGGCGATGGCGGCATCATCCGTGTCGGTGATGTAGCAACCGTCATTGACGGCTTCGAGGACAACCCGATCCTGGCCACCCTCAACGGCGAACCGGCCGTACTGCTGCAGTTCATGTCCACCGAGATCATGGATATCGTCAAGGCCTCTGAATCCGTCAACAAGTGGATCGAGGAACGGCGCGAAAGCCTGCCGGAGGGCGCTTCGCTGACCCTGTGGACCGATAACGCAGTGGACTTCAAAGGCCGTATGAAAACCATCGGCAGCTCCGCTGCCATGGGACTGGTGCTGGTCATGTTCGTCCTCTTGATGACCCTGCGCCCGATCGTCGCCTTCTGGGTGGCCGTGGGTATCGCGACGGCTTATGCGGGTGCCTTTGTATTGTTGGGTTCCGTGGGTGTCTCGCTGAACATGCTGTCCACCTTTGCCTTCCTGCTGGTGCTGGGTATCGTGGTCGATGACGCGATCGTCGTCGGTGAAGGCATACACAGTGAAGCGCACCGCATCGGCGGTGGCGTTAATGCTTCCATCGCCGGAGCCCAATTGGTTGCCAAACCGGTCGTCTTCGGCGTTATCACCACCGTGATGGCTTTCATGCCCTGGCTATTCGTGAGCGGTTCCACCTCTGAATTCACCCGGCACATCACCTGGGTTGTGATCCTGGCCCTGGGTTTTTCACTGGTCGAATCTTTGTTAATCCTGCCATCACACCTATCGTCCATGAAAGTACGGCACGATTTGAAGGGCTTCGGAAAATTCCAGAAGCGCGTTGCCGACAGCATCCTGAATTTCTCACAAGACCATTATCGCAAGATTGCCACCTGGTCGATCGATCACCGCTACCTGACCACCAGTATTTTCATCGGTGTGCTGATCATCGTGTTTGGCATGTTCAGCACGGGCTGGGTCAAAAAGGCCTTCATGCCGGATATCGAATCCGATGAAATCATTGTCAACGTGGTCATGCCTGAAGGTGCACCGTACAGCCGCGCCCTTGAAATCCTGGCCCAGCTGCAGGAGGCGGAGCTGGCTCTGGTCGAGGAAGTCAATGAACGAACCGAGGGCGAGGGCCAGTTGATCGAAAACTGGTACACCCGCTCACGCCGTGACAGCGTGCTGGCCATCGTCAAGCTGGCACCACCGGAAGTCCGCGACATGAGCGCCAAGGATGCATCCGTCCGCTTGCGCGAGCTGATGGGTGATGTGCCCGACGCGCGCGAGGTTTCCGTGCAGCACACACTCGGCCAAAACGACCCGGACTTCGAACTGTCCATCCGGCACCCCGATCTCGACGTCTTGCGTGCCGCAACAGCCGATGTTGAAAACCAGTTACGCACTTTTGAAACCGTTTACGACATCCGTAACAACCTCGAAGGCGCCAACGAGGAGATCCGCCTGACGATGAAGCCGGGGACGGCCAAACTCGGCCTGACACTGGCCGATGTCAACCGCCAGGTGCGCCAGGCCTATTTTGGTGAAGAAGTACAACGCCTGCCGCGTGACGGCCAGGATGTACGGGTCAAGGTTCGTTACCCGCTCGAATCCAGGCGTTCCATCGAAAGCCTCAAGAACTTCCGCGTGCGTACCAGTGACGGCCGTGAACTGCCCCTGCTGGCAGTTGCCGATCTCGAATACGCACCTGGTATCTCGCGGATACAGCGCCGCAATGGCAGCCGTGCTGCACGTATCAGCGCGGACCTGAAAGAAAACGTGCGCGAAGACATCATGAAAGACCTGGAAGATAATTTCTTCCCCGAATGGGAGAAACGTTATCCGGGTATTGACCGTGGTGCCGTGGGCCAGGCCGAAGGTGAACAACGCTTTATCGAAGAGGTCATAGGCTTGTACCTGATCGCCTTCTTCGCCATGTACACGATGCTGGCGGTGGCATTCCGCAGTTACTGGCAACCGATACTGATTCTCGTCGCCATGCCCTATGCCTTTGTCGGCGCCATCATTGGTCACGCCGTACTTGGCATGACAATGGCCATATTCAGTTATTTCGGTATTGCCGCAGCAGCGGGCGTGGTGGTCAATGACAACCTGGTATTGATGGATTACTGCAACCGGTTGCGAGACAAGGGGCTGGCGCCGCGCGAAGCCATCATCGAGGCCGGTGTAATCCGCTTCAGACCGATCCTGCTGACCTCGGTTACCACCATCGTGGGCCTGACACCGATGATGCTGGAACGCTCCATCCAGGCCGCATTCCTGCAACCCATCGTGGTCGCACTGGCCTTCGGTGTATTCGCCGCCTTCTTTGTAACCCTGCTGATGGTGCCCTCGCTGTATGGTATCGGGCTGGACATCGGGGCATTCTTCAGCAGGACCAAAACCTCGGTATTAAGCAAACTGCCGGGCAAATCACATTCTGATGCAGGGACGACAACTCCTTAAGCCAGACGGCTTAACCTCAGAACTTACGCCGGCGCAAGCCGGCGTTTTTTTATCTCCATGGATGGAGTGTATGCCGCGGGCGCAGGGACGCGCAGGAGCGGCGATCTCCATGGATGGAGTGTAGATCGCAAGGAGTACAGGGATGTACGGTGCGATCAGGTTCACTAAAGCGAGGTGCTAAATTCAATCGCGCGCAGGAGCGACGATGCCATGGATGAATGGTACTTCGCAAGGGAGCACAGAACATCTCCCTAGCTGCGCCGGGTATTCCTTCCCGGGGCACGCTTATGTCCATGGATGGAGTGCAGATCGCAAGGAACACTGGGCAGGGATTGTTCCCTACAATCCACTGCATTTCCTCCATGGCCCAGGCCACCCTCTCGCTTGGTTCCCTGGCTCACCTTGTCCCTGGAGGTCAGATTCGCAGTGCGATCTCTCAAACTACGGTAAACAACTAAACGATACGCTGCGTGTACCTTCCATTTCGCATGCCCGGTGGTTTGCCGGGGTGGGCTCCCGACCCCACAGCCCTTCGGGCTACCCTCTCCTTCGAGTCGTCTTAACGGGGCCGGCCTTACAGGGCGTCCTGCCCTGGGCGGCCTGCAATGGACATCCCGTCCATTTCTCCCCTAACGACTCTCAGGTTTCGGTGCGGTGCTTAATGTCGCCCACACCGGCAAACAACCGGGCACAATGAGAGAGTCAGATGCGGGTTCTGATAACA
Source organism: uncultured Gammaproteobacteria bacterium (assembly GCA_963753105.1). Classification (GTDB taxonomy): domain Bacteria; phylum Pseudomonadota; class Gammaproteobacteria; order Xanthomonadales; family SZUA-36; genus SZUA-36. The sequence continues at coordinate 1,079,776 of CAVWBD010000001.1, read as the reverse complement.
ACTGCTACTAGCGGGGATACAGGTATTCCAACCTGAGACCTTACACAACAGGGATGTTGTGTAACGGGTCCAGGGACGGACCCGGTAGAGCGAAGCAGGACGCCCGAGCCGAGAGCCTACAGGGATGTATCCACGGCGTGTCTCAGGTGGATATACCTGTGGCGCCGGTTCCACGACCCCGGGAAGGAATACCCGGCACAGCCAGGGAAATGCTTACGAACTGGGTTCGCAACGGGGCGCCCGATCTTTCTTTTACCACCTGGCCTGTAGCTTTCCGCCTTCGACCCGGCTTTCAAACTGCTTCAAGGGCCGTGAACCCTTGTCCACGCATTCCCCGGTGGAAACATCGAAGACCCACTTGTGTTTCGGACAGGTCAGTTGCTTGCCGGCGAGCGCCAGGTGCGGGATGTCCGTCACCTGGTGCGGGCAACGGCTGTCATAGACCTTGCAGTCCTCACCGGAACGATAGACAAAGACATTCCTGCCGTCGCAATCTTCAACGTAGGTGATATCTCCATCCATCACGTCAGCCCATTCGATCACTCGTGCCAACTCGGTTCGTGCTCCAGCAGTTCGGGCCGGAATTCCGGGATATCCATGTCCAGCAATATGTCGATCGCCCAGACGATTTTGGCCAGGCCCAGGGTCGGAAATGCCATCAATATGGCATCGAGGACTTCGTGCGGGCTGGCGCCGTCGCGTAAGGCCCGTGGCAGGTACTGACGCAAACCGCGCTCGGTCTGGGCGTCGATCTTGGTTATGACCGAAATCAATGACCGGGTCTTGGGGTCCAGGTATTTTCCGGTATCTTTCAAAAAAGTGAAATAGGCCGTCATTGCTTCCGGACGGGCCTTGATCAGGTAGCTCAATGCCTTACTCATTATATATATGCTCCTGTATGTTAAATCCTTTACCAATCGCGACCTAAAGGTTGCTACACCAACCTTCCGTGGGAGCAATGTTTACATCGCGATTTCGCGATCGCCTTCGGCGATTGCTCCTACAACTTTTCTGCAAACCAGGACAGTTTTTCACGCAACGTCACCACGCTGCCGATAATGACCAGTGCCGGGCTCTTGATTTCAGCCGCGTCCGTCTTGTTCTTCAAGGACTCCAGGGTCCCGGCAATCACCCGCTGCCCGGCTCGGGTGCCGTTCTCGATAACCGCCGCCGGTGTGGCTGGGTCCGCCCCGTTGGCGATGAAACCACTGGTAATCGAACCCAATGAAGACAGACCCATGTAAACCACCACGGTCTGGCGTGGCTGGATCAGGCTTTCCCAGTTCAGGTTCAGCTTGCCGTCTTTTTCGTGGCCGGTCACGAACACGCAGCTCTGCGCGTGGTCGCGGTGGGTCAGGGGTATGCCGGAATAAGACGCGCAACCCACGGCAGCGGTAACTCCCGGGATTACCTGGAAGGCGATACCATTCTCTGACAAGGCTTCGATTTCCTCGCCGCCGCGGCCAAACACGAAGGGGTCGCCGCCTTTGAGCCTGAGCACCCGTTTACCGTCCTTCGCCAGGCGGATCAGCATCCTGCCGATTTCCTCCTGTGGCACGGAGTGGTCGTTCGGCAGCTTGCCGACATAAATACGCTCCGCGTCACGGCGCACCAGGTTCAGGATGCCGTCCCCGATCAGGCGGTCATAGAGCACCACGTCGGCCTGTTGCATCAAGCGCAGCGCCCGGAATGTCAGAAGATCGGGGTCACCCGGACCGGTTCCCACGAGATAGACCTCGCCTGCGGGTGGCTTCTCACCATCTTTCGAAGCCTCGTCGAGCAAGTTGTCCATCAGCGTTTCCGCCTCTTCGACCTGGGCCGAGAAAACGTGTTCGGCAACCGGCCCCGTGATCATCGATTCCCAGAACCGCCGCCTTCTCGTCAGGTTGGGCACCATGGCCTTGATGCGGTCACGGTAACGGCCGGCAAATTCCGCCAACCGCCCATAGGCCGCCGGAATCTCGGTTTCGAAACGCGCCTTTATTGAACGGGTCAACAGGGGGGAGGCGCCACCACTGGAGATGGCAATCAGCAAGGGTGTGCGATCCACCACTGCCGGCATCGTGAAATCGGAATAGTCGGTCTGATCCGCCACGTTGACCATGATCCCGGCAGCGGCCGCGTATTTACACAGTTGCTGGTTGACGGAGTCATCCGTTGAACAACCAAAAACGATCATGCAACCATCGAGATCATCGGCAGACAAGGCCTCCGCTTTGTGCTCGAACGGGTATTTTTCCGCCAACTGGGATAATTCATCACCGAGCTCGGGTGTAACGATCGTGACCCGGGAGCCGGCCCTGAGCAACAGGTCCGCTTTGCGGGCCGCAATGACACCACGTCCCACCACCAGGGTGCGCTTGTCTTTCACATTCAGAAAGATCGGAAGGTGATCCATTTCAATTTTCCTGTTCCGGGGATTCTTTGGCCCATGCAATCATGGCCTCGCCCCATCTCGCCGCTGTTTCCGGGTTGATATCCATGACGGTAAAACGGTTGCCTTCACGGATTCGGATACGCAGCACCCGCGTGTCGTTTTCGTAATCCACGTTTTCCAAAGTAACTTCGCGGCCATAGGGTGCGGTAAATTGGTCCAGTTTTGTGACTGTTGATTCGATCATTTTTCACCTGTTCCGAAAACTGACTCCAGTTTCCATTCCCAATTTCGCGGGGTATCACGGTAGTCGGGCTTGACGTCAAAAACGAGATAGAGCATGTCATCTGAAGACATTTGACGTACCGCCTCCATCAACTCCGGAAAGGAGTTGATACCGGGGTGCTGAATGATGATATCGCTGAGTTTGACTTCAATGGCTTTCATTGGCTTGGTTCCTAATTCGTCTCAATCAACCGGGCAGTTTAATCCGCATAATGTGTCAACATCCAGGCCGGCAAAATATCTGCGCTTCTGAATCCATGACCAATAGTCGCATGATATCCAAATAGTCCAGGCAAAGACACGCAGGCCCGATCCTGGCTGGTGCAATATGCGGGTTAATCTGTCCTCATACGATCAAAGAAACGTGCGCGGTACAAAAGTCGCCCGTGCCCTGCCCCGTCTTCGAACGCCGTGCGGTTGTGTAACACGTTATTGGAAATCAAGCCTTCACCCGGTTGCAGGCGATAATGAAAAGCCGGCCCCGTTTCTTCGGCCAGTAAGGCGCTTAAAAACTCCCGTGCAGCATGGGTCAATGCATCATCACGCCAGCGGATGTTTTTCTTGCGGGCGCTGTAGCGCATGTGAATCGCACCGTTGTCTTCATAACTGAATACGGGCCCGGTGACAACGGGCCTGATTTCGCCTTCCGCTCCTTCGTTGGCCGGAATCGTCATGCACTCCGGGTGCTCGAACGCGGTAATGAAGCGCGGGTTTTCATCCCGTAAGCGGATATAGGCGATGTCCGGATCCAGCAATGCATTCTCACCACCCGTTGCCGCAGCTACAGCGCAGTGCAGTACCACGGACCGTACCCGGCGTGATGCCTGGTTGTAATAGCCATCGGTGTGCCAGCTCAAGCCGCGGCTGGAATAAGGCACGTAGTCGTTACGCACCCCTTTATCCGCAACGGACAACTCCGAGACACCGTCATCATTTGCACACAGGTGGAGGTCGGCCCTGTTCAAACCGAACGCGGCGGCAAATTCACGCACCGCCGGCCTGTCCACGGCCAAATCCCGGCAACGATAGATACACATGTTGAAACACAGGCAGTTGGAGATGATCGAGGCCACTTCGGTATCGGTCATTTGTCTCAAGCCACCGATGTCCACACGCAGTTGATCCACGCTGCGTGGATAGTGTTCGAGCTTGGCCTTTCGCCACTGCTGGTAGCGTGAGTTATCCATTTAGCCCTACTGCCATTTCTTCCGGCTCCTGGCCGGTTTGAGCGGTGCAATTTTCATGTCAAATCAAATCTGTTTGGAATTAGGACTTGAAATCGTATATCATAAAATTCTAATATATAAGAATGGGCTGAAGTTGCCGTCTGAAATATACAGTGTTTCAGAATTGGTTCAACTAACGTTTGATACTTCCCTGACTATAATAAATGCATGGTATCTTTTTGCTAAATCCGTGCTGGGATTAATTTGGCAGATTGAATTTTCGCAGGGTTTGTTAACACTAAGCAATTTGTGGAGCCGTTATGACAAAGAAAGCGCACGACACACCGTTACTGGACGAATTGAAAGACGGCCCATGGCCGAGTTTCGTCGAAGGGCTCGAACGCCTGGCAAGCGACGAGGAGCAAACCCGGCTCCGACATGATGAAAGACCTGCTGGGTCAGCTTGAGCATTCCTATGAGACCCGCAGGGGTTACTGGAAGGGCGGTACCGTCAGCGTCTTCGGTTATGGTGGTGGTGTTATCCCGCGTTTTTCGGAAGTCGCGAAAGACTACCCGGCATCAAAGGAGTTCCACACCCTGCGGATTCAGCCCCCGGCAGGCTTGCATTACTCCACCAAGCTTTTACGCGACATGTGCGATATCTGGGAAGAACACGGCTCGGGCCTGATCGCACTGCACGGCCAGTCAGGCGACATCATGTTCCAGGGATGCTCGACGGAAAATGTGCAACCCGCCTTTGACGACCTGAACAAGATCGGTCTCGACATGGGTGGCGCCGGACCCGCCTTGCGTACCTCCATGAGCTGTGTCGGCCACGCCCGTTGTGAGCAATCTTGTTACGACGAAGTGCGTGCTCACCGCGAAATCATCAATAACCTGCTCGATGAAATGCACCGTCCCGCACTGCCCTACAAGTTCAAGTTCAAGTTCTCCGGTTGCCCGAATGATTGCGTGAATGCAATCCATCGCGCCGACTTTGCCGTGATCGGCACCTGGCGTGATGACATGCAGGTTGACCAGGAGAAAGTGAAAGAACATGTTGCCAAGGTAGGCCGCAAACAGATGATCGACACGGTGATATCACACTGTCCGACACGCGCCCTGAGCCTGAATGACGATGACACGCTGGATGTCGATAACCAGAGCTGTGTACGTTGCATGCACTGCATCAATGTCATGACCAAGGCCCTGTCACCCGGCAAGGACCGGGGTATCTCGGTGCTGATCGGTGGTAAGCGCTCGCTGAAGATCGGTGACCAGATGGGTACGGTCATCCTCCCGTTCATGAAGCTCGAAAGCGACGAGGACTTCGAAAAGCTGAACGAGTTCACCGAGGAGGTGATCGACTTCTTCGCCGAAAATGCACTGGAGCACGAACGTATCGGTGAGACCATCGACCGTATCGGCCTGTCCAATTTCCTGGAGGCGCTCGATATCCCGGTCGATCCCAACATGGTTAACCACCCCCGCACATCTTCCTATGTCCGTACCGACGACTGGGACGAAGAGGCCGCGAAGTGGTTTGAGCGCAAGAAAGCCGCAGCCGAATAGAATGAGAGGAACACATAATGAATGAAGCAACCATGCCACGCAGACCGGATGAAACCGGGGTTCCCGATCCTTTCCCTTACATGCACCCCACTTTGCGTGCGAACTACGGCAACTGGGCCTGGCACGACCGGCCGCGACCGGGTGTTCTGCACCACACGGCGCATTCCGGTGACGAAATTTGGACGGTGCGCGCCGGCACCCAGCGGCAGATGGACGTTGGAACGATCCGCAAACTGTGCGATCTCGCCGATACCTATGCCGATGGCTTTATCCGTTTCACCACCCGCAGCAATGCCGAGTTCATGTGCACGTCCATGGATAAAACCGGACCGCTGATCGAGGCCCTGAACGATGCCGGGTTCCCGGTGGGCGGCACGGGAAATTCCGTGTCCATGATTTCCCATACCCAGGGCTGGCTGCACTGCGATATCCCCGGCACCGACGCAAGCGGGGTGGTCAAGTCGCTGATGGATGAACTGCACCACGAATTCACCCACGAGGAAATGCCCAACCGCGTACGCCTGACGACCTCGTGCTGCCAGATCAACTGTGGCGGCCAGGGTGATATCGCCATTAACGTGCAGTACACCAAGCCACCAAAAATCAACCACGACCTGGTTGCCAACGTGTGCGAGCGGCCCGCGGTCGTAGCGCGTTGCCCGGTAGCGGCTATCCGCCCGGCCATGGTCAATGGCAAACCTTCACTGGAAGTCGATGAGAAGAAATGCATCTGTTGTGGCGCGTGTTACCCACCCTGCCCGCCAATGCAGATCAATGGCGCCGATTCCACCAAGCTGGCCATCTGGGTCGGCGGCAAGCATTCGAACGCACGTTCCAAGCCGACTTTCCACAAGCTGGTAGCGGCCAACCTGCCGAACAATGCGCCGCGTTGGCCCGAAGTTTCAGCCATCGTTAAGCGTATCTTGATGGCTTACAAGGAAGATGCACGTGCCTGGGAACGCCTGGGCGAATGGATTGAACGTATCGGCTGGGCGCGTTTCTTCGAGATGACCGAGCTGGCCTTTACCAAGCACCAGATCGACGATTGGCGCGGGGCACGCAAGAGCCTGAACGCCTCGACGCACTTACACTTTTAACAAACTGGCAAGAACAAGCTGATGAAATTTGGAATCTTAGTCAACGAAGGCCCGTTTACACACCAGGCCTCGGATAGCGCCTACCGCTTCGCGGAGGCCGCCATTGCCAAGGGCCATGAAGTCTCCCGCGTGTTCTTTTATAACGACGGCGTCTTCAATTCCAACAAGTTGTCGGAACCGCAATCCGACGACCGGAACCTGGTGGCCCTGTGGTCCAAGCTGGCGCAGGAGAACGGCGTCGACCTGGTGGTCTGTATCGCCGCAGCCCTGCGCCGTGGCATCAAGGAAGAAATCCTGCAGGAGGGATTTCGTATTTCAGGCCTGGGCCAGTTGGTAGAGGCCGGTATCGAGAACGACCGCCTGGTCGTGTTTGGAGATTAAACGATGGAACCTTGGGAAGAAGACGGCCCGGAAGTTGTAAAGCGCTTTTTATACGTGAACCGCAAGGCGCCGTACGGAACGATTTACGCGCTGGAAAACCTGGAAGTCGTGCTGATCGCCGCTGCATTTGACCAGGACGTGAGCGTGGTTTTCCTCGACGACGGCGTGTACCAGTTGAAGAAAAACCAGGACACGACCGCCATCGGCATGAAGAACTTTTCCAATACTTACAGGGCACTCGATGATTACGACGTGGAAAAAATCTATGTCGAACAGGAGTCCCTCGAACTACGCGGTCTGACCGCCGAGGATTTGATCATCCCGGTAGAGGTCGTGGCCGCTGACGATTTGCGTGAAATCATGGCACAACAAGACGTGGTGATCAGCTCATGAGTACGATGCTGCATTTGGTAAATAAATCCCCAACTGAACGGAATTCCCTGGACAGTTGCCTGCGCCTGGCCGAAGCCGGCAGCGCGGTGCTGCTGCTCGAAGACGGCGTTTACGCCGCCATGGCCAACGCGGCTTTCGCAGATGCTGTCACAGCACGCATGGGGGAACTGACTTTTTATGTTCTCGGTCCCGACGTCAGTGCACGGGGCCTGGATGATGTACCCATGCTCGACGGCATCAACGTTGTGGACTATGGTGAATTTGTAGACTTGGTGGTTGAGCACGATGCTGCCCAATCCTGGTTGTAAAGATTTTTTTTAACAAAGGTAATAGAGGTTAATCATGGCATATGAATTAAACGGCACGACTTTTGAGGCCGACGAAGAAGGCTATCTCACTGATATCAGTGCGTGGAACGCGGAACTGGCAGTACTGATCGCCGCGGACGAGAAAATCGAGATGAACGATGACGCCTGGGAAGTCGTTAACTTCCTGCGTGAGTATTACGAGGAATACCAGATCGCACCGGCGGTGCGGGTTCTGACCAAGGCCGTCAAGAAAAAACTGGGTCCTGAGAAAGGCAACAGCAAGTACCTGTACGAGTTGTTCCCCTATGGCCCGGCCAAGCAAGCCTGCAAGATCGCCGGCCTGCCGAAGCCGACCGGATGTGTCTGACCATTTCATTGGTTTGATACCGGTCCAGTAAACTACCTGGCGGGAGAGTTAGTTGCTGAGCACGACCTTTGCTTTGTTGTTCTACCTGGCGACGGCAGTCCTTGCCGTCGGCCTGGTATATAAAATTCGTCTCTACGCACGCACGCCTGCACCACTGAAAATCCCGACTACCCCGGCACCGGTCACACGACCGGGCGTGGTCGCGCGCATGTTCAGGGAAGTGGCTTTCTTTGAAAGCCTGTTCAAATCCAACAAGTGGACCTGGCTGTTCGGCTGGGTTTTCCATATCGCCATGCTACTGGTGATATTGAGGCATCTCAGGTATTTCACCGAACCCGTGTGGTTCTGGGTCAACTGGGTGCAACCCTTTGGCAAGTACGCTGGCTTCGCCATGCTGGCCGGTTTGCTGGCCCTGTGGGGGCGGCGTTTCCTGGTCGAACGTGTCCGCTACATCAGCGGACCAAGCGACCACCTGATGCTGGTCTTGCTGATCGGCATCGCGGGCAGTGGCCTGGCCATGAAATACGTGGCCCACACCGATATCGTCGCACTGAAGGCATTTGCGCTGGGCCTGGTTCATTTCAGCCCGCAGCCACTGCCGGCTGACCCGGTCCTGCTCCTCCACCTGGGCCTGGTCCTGGTGTTGATGTTCGTATTCCCGTTCTCGAAACTGCTGCATGCGCCGGGCGTGTTCTTCAGCCCCACCCGTAACCAGGTCGATAACCCACGCGAGAAAAGGCACCTCGCACCCTGGGCGGCCGAACTGGAAGCAGGGCAAAACAATCCGGGAGCCGGTAACTGATGGCCGACTACGACACACTGAACATCAATCCCCTGTTCGAGATCCCGGCGCTCCAATGCGGAGCGATGAAAGATTCCTCGCCGTTTGTCGCCGCACCTGCCCACAATGAAGCGCTCGGTTTTCCGGGTGAACTGGTTGATGACTGGCAAACCAGGGCGATCGAAAAATTCGGTGAATTGCTGGAGCGCTCACGGGCGCTGCGCGTGTACATGGACGGCTGTGTGAAATGCGGTGCCTGCACCGATAAATGCCATTATTTCCTCGGTACCGGTGACCCCAAGAACATGCCGGTGGCGCGCCAGGACCTGTTGCGCAAGGTTTACCGGCGTTATTTCACATTCTGGGGCAAGTATTTTCCAAAATTGGTAGGCGCCGAAGACCTGACCAGGGAAGTGCTGGACGACTGGTACAGCTACTTTCACCAGTGCTCCCAGTGCCGGCGCTGCTCGGTCTATTGCCCCTACGGCATCGACACCGCCGAGATTTCCATGGCGGCGCGCGAAATCATGGACCATATCGGCCAGGGCCAGAAATACTGCAACGAAATCCTCGGCAAGGTGCACAAGATCGGCAATAACCTCGGTCTGCCCGAAAAAGCGCTGATTGCCACGCTGGAAGACCTCGAAGAAGACATCGAGGATGACACCGGCGTCGCGGTCAGGATACCGGTCAATGAAAAAGGCGCCGATATCCTGCTGGTCACACCCAGCGCTGACTTTTTCGCAGAACCACATATCGATGGTTTGATCGGCTACGCCAAGGTATTTCACCAGGCCGGTGTCAGCTGGACCGTCAGTTCTTATGCATCGGAGGCGGCCAACTTCGCCATGTTCATCGGCTCCTACGAGCAGATGAAGATGCTGACCGACCGGATCAGGAAAGCGGCCGAGGACCTGGGTGTCAAACGCATCATCTTCGGTGAGTGCGGCCACGCCTGGCGTGTGGCCTACAGTTTCCTGAACACCCTGTCCGGACCCTTCGACTTCCTGGACCCCGACTACCCGGTGCCGCAGCATATCTGTGAGTTCACCTGGGATTTGATCGAGCGTGGCGAATTGACACTGGACAAGTCCGCCAACGACCACATGACACTGACCTTCCACGATTCATGCAATGTCGCACGGGCGTCACGCATGGGGGATAAACCCGGCGGACAATTCGAGATACCGCGCGCGATCATCAAGGCGGTATGCAACAACTTCGTGGACATGGCCCCAGACACCATCCATGAAAAGACCTTCTGTTGCGGCGGCGGTGGCGGTTTGCTGACCGATGACCTGATGGAACTCCGCGTCAAGGGCTCGTCACCACGTATGACAGCCCTGCAGGAAGTCGTGGAAGAACATGGTGTTACGCACATGGCGGCTATCTGTGCGATCTGCAAGACGCAGTTCGCCAAGGTCATGCCTACCTACGGTATTGGCATGGACAGGATCATCAGCCTGCACGAATTGGTTTCCAACGCCATCATCCTGGACGGGCAGATTGGCAGTGAGACGGAAGCTGAGGCGCCAGCAGAGGAAAGTGTGGCCACGGCTTGATTGGCCGTACCTGAATTAGACGAGTATCAAGCACGCTAAAAAGCGCAGGAAAATGACACGATGACAGAAAAACTTCTTACCAAACGCCGGTTCAGGGACGGGGACAATACACCCCGGCCCTGGGTGGAGGAAATCTTCACGGCTGATGCTTCGCACAAGTGCCCGACCTATGTGCACCGTACACCGCCATGCCAGGGAAGTTGCCCGTCGGGCGAGGATATCCGTGGCTGGCTGAATATCGTACGTGGTATCGAAAAGCCACCCGGGGACACACCGTGGCAGGAATATGCATTCAAGCGGGTTACGGACGCCAACCCGTTCCCGGCGATCATGGGCAGGGTCTGCCCGGCGCCGTGTGAAGACGGCTGCAACCGTAACGAGGTCGAAGACCACGTCGGTATCAATTCAGTCGAGCAGTTCATCGGCGATTATGGCCTGGAACATGGCCTGGCGCTGCACCCCGCAGGTGAGGAAACCGGCAAAAAAGTCGCCATCATCGGCAGTGGTGTGGCCGGAATGGCCTGTGCCTACCACCTGCGCCGCGCGGGGCATGGCTGCACCGTGTATGAGGCACAGGAAAAACTCGGTGGCATGATGCGTTACGGCATCCCCGGCTACCGTGTGCCGGATTCCGTACTGGATGGGGAAATCCAGCGAATTATTGACCTGGGTGTCGAGATTCGCAACAACACCAGGGTCGGCGAAGACGTTACGCTCGACGAGCTACGCGCAGAATATGACGCGGTATTCATTGCCCTGGGCGCACAGTCCGGCATGGCCCTGCCAGTGCCCGGTGGTGACGCACCCAATGTGATTTCCGGTGTTGCTTTCCTGCAGGCATTCAACGATGGCCGCCTGCATCACACCTCGGGCAAGGTGCTGGTCATCGGCGGTGGTGATACCTCGATGGACGTCGCAGCGGTCGCACGCCGCCTCGGCCACATTACGCATAAACGCGAACACGACCGGCCCGAAAACATCATCATGGGCTACGCGGCACATGACGTGGCCACCGTGGCCAATCGCCAGGGCGCCGAAGTTACCCTCATTTCACGTGAGACGGCGGAAATCATGCCGGCCACCAAGATGGAGGTCGAGCACGTCAGCCAGGAAGGTGTGACGATCATTCCGGGTCTGCTGCCACAGGAAATCATTCTCGATGAAGAAGGCCGCGCAACCCGTGTCCGGGTTATCGAGACGGACTGGAGCAGTGGTGACATGGTTACGGTCGAGGGAACTGAGAGGGAACTGGAGTTTGACCTGCTGGTCTCCGCCATCGGTCAGCGCGGTGACCTGACCGGGTTTGAAGAACTCAACAACGGCCGCGGCCTGATTGACGCGGACGGCTTTTACCGGGTCAAGGACCACCCGGACCTGTTTGCCGCCGGCGATATCATCAGGCCACATTTGTTGACCACCGCGATCGGACAGGCTTCCATTGCAGCCGATGGCCTGGATGACTTCCTGGCAGGCAAAGATCCTGCGAACCGGCCCAAGGTGGACGCACACCGGTTCAACCTGCTGGAAAAACTGAAGGAAACCGACCATGCGCCTGCCGAGTACCCGCACGAGCAGGTCCGCGGCACATGGAATGCCGATTTCGCGATCCATAATTATGAGGATCGCTCACACGTTGAAATCGTACCCTCGGATGAGCTGTTCCTTGGTCATTTCCCCTATGAAGCCAGGAACAAGCGCAATGAAAGCACCATTACCGCCGATTCCGTGTTGGGCTCTTTCGGTGAACGTATCGAGGGCTTGAGCGAAGAACAGGCCCGGGCAGAAGCCGGCCGTTGCATGAGTTGCGGTATGTGTTTCGAGTGTGACAACTGCGTTGTTTTCTGTCCGCAGGATGCGATTTTCCGCGTCAAGAAAGACGTCTCAACCATGGGCCGCTATGTCGACACCGACTATGGCAAGTGTATTGGTTGTCACATTTGCGAAGATGTCTGCCCGTCGGGCTATATCCAGATGGGGCTGGGGGAGTAAACCGTGAGCCTGCACCGCGCTTTGATATGGATTTCAGCGTTGGTGCTGGTCTTCACGGCCAGCCTGTGGACCGAGGCTCATGCAGAAGTGAGCACCGACACGGGTGTTCCGCTGCCCTCGATTGCCACGGCGCAGGGTGAAAGCTGTGTCGAAGACCCCGATTTCATGCGTCGCAACCACATGGATCTGCTCAAACACCAACGTGATGAAACGATGCTCGAAGGCGTGCGCGGCGCGCCATACAGCCTCAGGGATTGCCTGGACTGCCACGTGGTCAAAGGCCCGGACGCCGTACCGGTCACCGTTTCCAGCCCGCAACACTTTTGCCGTTCCTGTCACGATTACGCCGCCGTCAGCATAGATTGCTTCCAATGCCATGCCTCACGGCCCGAAAACGTGGCCCCAGGCGGAGCGATGAAATAATGAGCAGGAAACGCGATCAGCACAGCGCAACACCCGGCTTTGACCCGGTAAGACGCAAGTTCCTCAGCGCCATGGCAGCCGCCGCCGGTGTCACCCTGGCACCGGGCGTGATGCTGTACGGAATCGCCCGGTCATCCTCGGCAGCAGCCAGGCAGGCCGGCAGTGCCGTTTCCGCCGATGTGCGCTGGGGTATGCTGATTGATCTCAACCGCTGTGACGATGGCTGTAAGGAATGTGTCACTGCCTGCAATACCGAAAATGGTCTGCAGGGTCACGGCAGGCAATCCACCGATGCACAGTGGATCCGGAAGATCAATATCAAGGACCCGCAGACGGGGATGCAGCAAGTCCCTGCCGATGATGTGCCAGCACTGCGCCGAACCGGCGTGCGTGGATGTCTGCCCCACAGGCGCCTCTTTCAAACGCGCCGACGGCATCGTGTTGGTGGACAAGCACACCTGTATTGGCTGCCGTTACTGCATGATGGCCTGCCCCTACAAGGCCAGGTCGTTTGTACACGAGGTGCTCGAAGACCAGAAACCCCACGCACCCAGGGGCAAGGGCACGGTTGAGTCCTGCACGATGTGTGTGCACCGCGTGGATGCCGGCCAGCAACCTGCTTGCGTCGAGTCCTGCTCAAGAACCGGTGGCGGAGCCATGCTGTTTGGTGATTTGAAAGACCCCGGCAGTGAAATCTCACAGCGTGTCGCAACCTACGCCACGCAACAGGTCCGCGCCGACCTCGGTCTCGACCCCGGTGTGCGCTATGCCAATCTCTGATACTGGAGCAGCATGGTGAAACGGATCACGTACAGCGAAATTGAAGGCCGCAGCGGGCGGTTCTATGCACTCGCCTCGGTGTTCGCCCTGTTCGTCCTGGCCGGCCTGGGTTGCGCCTGGTACATGGAACATTACGGCCACTACGTTACCGGCATGAATAACCAGGTGGTGTGGGGCACACCGCATGTGTTTGCCATATTCCTGATCGTCGCGGCATCCGGGGCGCTGAACGTTGCCTCGATCGGCAGCGTATTTGGCAAAACCATCTATAAACCGCTCGGACGCCTGTCTGGCTTGTTGGCGATCGCGATGCTGGCCGGTGGACTGGCCGTGCTGGTGCTCGACCTCGGACGGCCTGACCGGCTGATCGTGGCGATGACGCATTACAATTTCAAGTCGATCTTCGCCTGGAACATCTTCCTGTACGTGGGATTCCTGGTGATCGTCGCGGCCTACCTGTGGTTACAGATGGAACGGCGCATGAACCGCTATGCCGGTGCCGCCGGCCTGCTGGCCTTTGTGTGGCGCCTGGTACTGACCACTGGTACCGGTTGTATTTTTGGCTTCCTGGTTTCCCGCGAAGCCTATGATTCGGCTGTCATGGCGCCCTTGTTCATCGCGATGTCGTTTTCCTTCGGCCTGGCCGTTTACATACTTGTCTTGTTGGCAAGTTATAACGGCACCGGCCGGGAAGTCGGTACCAAAGTCATCAACAAGCTGGGGCGCCTGCTGGGTATTTTCGCCGCACTGGTCATCTACTTCACGGTGATTCAGCACCTGGCCAACCTGTATGCGGCGGAACACGCCGGCATCGAACGCTTCATCCTGTTGGAGGGTGGTATTTACACGTACCTGTTCTGGCTTGGCCAGGTCGTGGTGGGCGGAATACTGCCGATGCTGCTTGTATTCAAACCCGGCAAGACGGACAAACGGATATCAAACCGCGGTATAACGCTGGCGTCAGTGCTGGTCATCCTGGGTGGCTTTGCACAGGTTTACGTGATCGTCATCGGTGGCCAGGCTTATCCCCTGAACCTGTTCCCCGGCATGGAGGTGTCCTCGAGTTTCAACGATGGTCTTGTCGCCAGCTATGCGCCCAGCCTGCCCGAAATCGGTCTGGGTCTCGGTGGTATCGCCCTGACCGGATTGCTGGTCCTGGTGGGTTTGAAAGTGCTGCGCTTTTTGCCGGCGACGCTCAGCGATGCAGCCATTGACCCGCACCACGGCGTCAAGGCAGAATCAGTTTAATAGGCTGAACACAGCGGCTGAGTACTCCTTCCTGGAACACGCCGTGAACCCATCCCTGGGGGCTCGGTCGCGGCTCCTTGCCGCTCACGGTTCCGGGAAGGAATACCCAGCCCCTGCACCCCACTTCTGATGAAATAACTGAGTTAACGTATGGGTCATCTCTACATAGCTGCCGCCCACAAATCCTCGGGCAAGACATCCGTTTCCATCGGCCTGACGGCTGCGCTGGCGCGCAAGGGCCTGCTTGTGCAGACCTTCAAGAAGGGCCCCGACTACATAGACCCGTTATGGCTAAGCCGCGCAGCGGGCCGGCCCTGCTACAACCTCGACTTTTTCACCCAGGCGCCTGATGAAATCATCCAGACCTTCGCACGCAACCGGCAAAGCTCAGACATCAGCCTGATCGAAGGCAACAAGGGCCTGTTTGACGGCGTGGATACCGAGGGCAGCGACAGCAACGCTGCGCTGGCTAAGTTGCTCGGCGCACCCGTGGTGCTGGTCATCGATACCGGGGGTATGACCCGTGGTATTGCACCGCTGATTAACGGCTACCTGGACTTTGACCCGGATGTGAACATCGGCGGGGTGATACTCAACAAGGTCGGTGGCAACCGCCACGAATCCAAGCTGCGTGCAGCACTCGAACGCTACACCGACACCGAGGTGCTGGGGGCAATCGGGCGTGATAGCGGCCTGGAAATCCCCGAACGTCACCTCGGCCTGGTGCCGGCTAACGAGGCGACCGGCCAGGGAACTGCCGACGCCACGATCGATCGCCTGTCGGATGCCATCGCTGCCAGTGTCGACCTGGACCGCATCATCAAGCTGGCCAACACGGGCCGCGCACCGGCGGAAAACCAGGCATCACCTGCACCCTTATCAAAACCCGATACACGTATCGCCATCGCACGTGATGCGGCCTTTGGTTTCTATTACCAGGATGATCTCGAAGCCTTCGCAAGGGCCGGTGCTGAACTGATCCCTTTTGACACCATGAAAGACAGCCACCTGCCCGCCGCCGACGGCCTGTTTATCGGTGGTGGCTTCCCGGAAACCCACCTGGATGCCCTGGCAAGCAACACCTCTTTGCTGGCGGACATCCGCCAGGCGCTGGAAGCGGGTATGCCCGCCTACGCCGAGTGCGGGGGCCTGATGTACCTGACACGCAGCATCCACTGGCACGGTTCGAAACGTGACATGGTTGGCTTCGTACCCGCCGATACCGTCATGGAAGAGCGTCCACAAGGCCGCGGATACATGCTGGTCCAGGAAACAACGGACCACCCGTGGCCGAAATTACCTGGCGCATCCCTTAACCGCCAAGGTTCCACCCCGGCACATGAATTTCACTACGCGCGGCTGGAAAACCTGGACAATGACCCGGTCTTTGCCCAGCGTGTCAGGCGCGGGAACGGCATTGACGGACAACACGATGCGCTCATCATCAACAAACTCATGGCAGGTTTTGCACACCACCGCACATAGCAGAGCCAATCCGTGGGTCGAGCGCTTTGTCGCCTTTGTCAAGGAAGGAAGAACGGGGTCAGAGTAAAGTGCCCGAGTAAGAAGAAAGGGGTCAGAGTGAAGTGCCAGAGTAAGTTACTCTGGCACTTCACTCTGACCCCAAGCTTTCGCCCGCACCGACACCGGTTGCGAGAAGGCCTGATTGCGCCAGGAATGCCCGCCGGTCCATCTGCTTGTCTTCACGTTTCTGCTTCATCTCACTCCGCCGGGTTCTACGTCTAACCAGCAGTTTATTCCGGTCGCGCAACAATGAAATTGACTTGGCGCAGGAGTTGGAAGGATACGGGGCAATGCGCCGATAACGGTGAATGACAGGACTTCCTACACAGCCCCGGGACCTGGTTTACAGGTTTATCGCCTTGGTGGACAAGCAGATGGCGGGCGCGGTGCTGCCCGGGGCCAGCTCGTCATTTCAATTCAAACACTGATCTTGCCGACCGGCACGGGCAGGGCCCGGTTATAAAGTTATTTATAAATATATACAAATCCTTTACAAACATTACTTAAATGCTGTATATTAAGGTCTAACACTTATACATAAACTATATTTTCCAACATAAAAAGGAGTTAAGATCATGAAGAATTTGGCGAAAACAACCGTATTGCTTGCTTTATCCGGCCTGGCCTCACCGGTACTGGCAGCAGATATGTATGTGTCCGGCACGTTGGGATACCTCGACCTGGGCAACTCGAAGAACAGCGGTTCATTCCTGACCGACTTCACCACTGGCGAGGTAACCGGCGTTTCACCACCGCTGACAATACCGCAAGGCTCGCCCGTGGGCTGGTCGACCAGTTTTGACAGTGACATGGCTTACTCAATTGCCTTTGGCTGGAAGATGGACGCATTCAGGTTCGAGCTTGAGTATGCCATGTCTGACTCGGACATCTCTTCTCACAAGGGCGTAACTGCCGCAGGCATCGACCTGACCAACATCGACGCGGGCGTATTGCTAACCGGCAACGTCGGTGACCTGGGTATTACGGTCGGTGATCTCGTGGCCGATGGGCGGGGCAGCCTGGAGACCAGCACGTTTTACCTGAACGGCTATTACGATTTCATGCACGATGAGGCGTTTTCCCCATACATCGGTGCGGGTGTGGGCTACGCAGATACTGATGTCAAGTTCATTCCGTCAGGCGTGGGCGTCATCAATGACAGCGACTCCGGTTATTCTTACCAGCTCATACTGGGCGCGTCTTACGCCTTCAACGACAGGGTTGAGATGTTTGGTGACATGCGTTACCGCTACACGGAGGATGCGTCGGTGAAATCACCTCTGCTGAGCGCCGGTTTTGATGTCGAGAACTCCGGCACCCTGTTCAACCTGGGTCTGCGCTACAGCTTTTAACGCGTGACCCCGATACGCAAAAATCTGCAACACCGGGACCTGCAGTTTGTTGCGGGTCCCGGTAATCCCGGTAAAATGAAAGCGCCGCAATATGTCGGTGCATTCTGAATATGGCAGAGAACCCCAAAATTGTGATGGTAAACAGCAAGGAAATACCGACAGCCCGTAAAATCACGGTCAACGACCTGATGCAAAGCGGCTATGAGTACTGGCTGAGCGAACCGGCAGGACAGAATTTTGACCCCGGGTTCAAACCACAGCTCACACCGGCCCGGATGCTGGAAATGGGCGTATTTGGCGGTAAATACCTGACTGATTGTACGGCTGAATTTCCCTCGGAATGGTTCAGGAAAGCCAAACTGAGTCCTTCCGGACATAACCCCGACCTGAATTTCTTCGGTGTACGGGCTTCCAAGCCTTTGGCTTATTGGTTGGAAAAAGGCTGGATCCACGAGGATGATCCACGGGGATGGTTTCAATGGTATTGCCGTTACTATCTTGGACGCCGGCACGCGGACGATGAACGCCAGATCCGCCGCTGGAGAAACATGAACCGGCATATATCTCAACTCAGGAAGAATTGCATAAGAGGCGACCTGCTCTGTCGCCCCCGCCAGAGACAAGCGCTGTTACACTGGGCATATGATTCGCGTGACTTCTAAATAATGGAAAAATCAATGTTCAAATCAATCCGTATATTACTAACTGGAAGTGTCTTTTTATCGGTAATAACGCTCTTATCTTTGTCCAGCTGCGTAATGACATCCGACAAGTTCACTGCCGTTGAAAACTTTTCACTGCAACGATACCTGGGCACCTGGTATGAAGTTGCGCGTTTGGATCATTCGTTTGAACGCGGACTCTCCAATGTTACGGCTAGCTACAGTCTCCGTGAAGACGGCGGGGTGCGTGTCATCAACCGGGGCTTTAACACTGAAAAATCCGACTGGGAAAGCGCAGAAGGTAAGGCATACTTTACCGGGGATACCACTACCGGCGCGTTAAAGGTCTCTTTCTTTGGCCCTTTCTACGGCGCTTACAATGTTGTCGAACTTGACCATGAAGGCTACGAATACGCCCTGATCGCTGGCCCCAGCCACAAATATTTGTGGATCCTGGCCCGGAGCCCTGAACTCGAGCCCGCCATTTTGACGCGACTACTGGAAGAAGCCCGAAAACTGGGTTTTGAAACCGAACAGTTGATTTTTCCAAAACATGATGCAAAAGAAACCTGAAAGCTGCACTTTTCGCTTTGCGGCAGATGCTTCACATAATTGAAATCTGAGGTCGGTGCCTGACAATCAAACGTGTTTTAAGAAAATAGCCGACATTTGATCCCCGGCAATGACCGGGGCCTAAGTTGTGGGCCGATCAGTCCGGTTCAATCCGCACTGCATCGACGATACCGACAATGATTGAGCGCACGGGAGCGTCAGGGTCATCGAGTATCTGGCGGGCTCCATTGCCCTCGTCCAGGATCAGGACGGTCTCTCCCTTGCCGGCGCCAATGGCATCCATCGCGATGAGATAACCACCCGTGGCTTCTCCGTTGTGATCAAGTCGTTCGGCAAGCAGCAGCTTGCGACCGTTGACGACGGGATGGTGAATGGTCGACACCACGCTACCGGTGATACGGGCAAGAATCATCAGTCCAGTTGTTCCGGTGGATAGTTTCTGATTTCGTCGACCAGGCCGACGATGGCATCATCGACCGGAACGAACCAGGGATCGAGAGTAAGTGCGGCCTCGCGGTTGGCTACCCAGTAAACAATCTGCCCAGGCCCCGCCATGCGGGTGCCATCTGCGCAAACCAGTGGTTTACCATTGTCCTGGCCGTCGCGGTCAAGTGGCTGTACCCAGAGCAATGGCGTATTGGACAGCTCATCCACCAGCACTGCCGGCACCACGGTTCCAATTACACGTCCCAGGAGCATGCGACCTCCTCGGGGTATTCCGCGCTGGCGGGTTCATAGGGCTGGCAAGGACCAAAACGTGTCCCCTGGTCAAAAAGCGAACGCAGATCAGGGTCCAGTCGTGGCAAGAGTGACCGGGCAAGCAGTTGATCCCCGGCCCGATCTGTGCAGATATCGAGTGCGGTCTCGACATCTGGCAAATTACCCGCCATTAACGCCAGTGCGTGGCCACCCAGGTCATCACCCAGGCGAACCTCGCAAAGCATAACGGGGGTGCTTTTGACTGCCGCGTCCACGGCCGCCAGCAAAGCGGGTGACGAGTGTGTTTCCACCACTGCCAGCGCATCACCCACGAGATCCCGGCGTATACCCAGCACCGCGTCATGCAGGTACGGGTGGACGTCACCGAGAAATACATCGCCCTTCAAGGTTCGCTCTGCCTCACCAAACTGTTTGCCGACCAGGAAAGCCTCCTGGGTACTGGCGACACTGCCCCCGACAAGTATCAGGAAACGACCCGGATGAATGGTCCCGCAGCGCAGCAATGCGATGGGCGAACGTTTGACCATCAGGTCACTCGCCAGCACGCCGGTCGCAATGGTTTCAAATTCCAGTAACGCTATTGCCCCGTGTCGTTTCATATTTTTCATCTTGCGTCAGACGATGCGGAAATGATCAACCAGGACACAACGCCGCAGTCGACTGAAGGCAACCGGCCCGGTGAGCCCTTCACCTGTTGGGCTGGCGATGGTAAAGCTCGTGTGGCCTTCTCCGCCTTCGCCAAGGCCAGCGAAAAAGGGTCCGTTCTTGGTAAAGATGCTGGTATTAATCGTGCGGGCCATATGGCTCAACGCATCGATGTCCCTGGAGTACATGCCAGCCGAGTGGCCATAGCCGTGCTCCACCTCCCTGGCAAGTTCGATCGCCCGGTCCACGTCGGGCACCGAGGTGACCGGCAGTACGGGCATCATCTGCTCGGTCCAGACCAGGGGATGATCGTTTGCAACCCGGGCAATCAGTAGCGGTGGGTCACCCGTACATGAAATACCGGCCCGTTCCAGAATCTCGCTCGCATTCTTGCCGATGAGATCTTTCTCCACCACCGCGCGCTGCCTTGGCCCGCTTGTTCTCGCTGAAGATCACCTGTTCAACCCGGTGGAGTTCATCCCCTGTTAGCAAGTAAGCTCCATTTTGCTTCATTTGATGAAGTAGTTCATCGATTATGCTCTCGACGGCGATCACTTCCTTCTCGTCTACGCACACGATGTTATTGTCAAACGAGGCGCCCGCGATGATTCCACGCGCGGCGTGCTCCAGGTCAGCCGTGGCATCGACCACTACCGGTGGGTTACCGGGGCCTGCACAGATAGCACGCTTGCCACTCGTCATCGCCTGGCGTACCACACCGCTGCCACCGGTCACCGCGAGAAGACGCACACCTTTGTGCCCCATGAGTTCCTGTGCCGATTCAATGGTCGGCTCGGCCACGGCGGTTACCAGGTTGGGCGGTCCGCCGCCACGAATAATCGCTTTGTGCAACAGGCGGACATTGGCCATGGAGCACTCGCGGGCATTCGGGTGTACGTTGAAAACAATGCTGTTGCCCGCCGAGAGCATGGCAATGGTGTTGCAGATAATGGTGGAGGTTGGATTGGTTGTCGGCGTGATCGTACCGATGACGCCATAGGGTGCGTATTCGGTCAGGGTCAGGCCATCGTCCCCGGTAACAGCCTGTGGCGTGAGCACCTCCGTGCCGGAAGTCTTGCGTGTGACCAGGCGGTTCTTGATCACCTTGTGCTCGACCCGCCCGAGACCGGTCTCATGCTGTGCCTGGTGTGCGAGGTCCCCGGCGTGCTCGAGCATCAACTCCCGTATCGAGGTGATGATCTTTCGCCTTCCCTCGAGCGACATGCCATCCAGTTCACGAAAGGCTACGCCCGCTGCCTCGACGGCGTCATCCACCGTCGCAAAAACCCCTTCACCGAGCGCGCTGCGAGGAGTGGTATCCCTTGTACTGCGCACTACAGTGCTCGTTGTCTCCGCAGCCGGTGGCATTGACAGGCGTTCGGCAAGCCGCATGGCAATGATGTCAACCTGCTGGTCGCTTAGAATAGTGGCGTTTCCGCCCGGACGGCTCATGCGTCAGCCTCGCCCTTCCGGTATTTCTCCTCGCCCTCGATTTCCCAACTGTCGACAATAGCCATTACAACGGCATCAACCGGTTTTTTGTCGGTACGCTCTGTCTGACGGGCGGAAGAACCGCTGGCAAAAAGCACCATTTCACCAACACCGGCGCCGACGGCGTCTACCGCCACGACAGAACCACCTTCAGGTTTGTTGTCGTAGCCCCAGAGACCCAGCATCAGGAACCTGAGTCCGACCAGCTTGGTATCCTTTTCGGTGGCAACGACAGTGCCGAGTACTTTCGCGAGTTTCACGACAACAGCACTCCCACGGCCGCTACTTGCTCGCCGTGTCGGGAGTCCGGCCCAGCGGGATCGTCATATCGACACCTGAGTGTGGACGTGCGATCACGTGCACTGACACCACGTCGCCAACGCGGGCGCCAGCGGTACGCCCGGCGTCACACGCTGCCCTTACTGCAGCAACGTCACCACGTACCACCGCCGTTGTATAACCACCACCGGTCTTCTCGTAACTGACAAGTTCGACCTTGGCCGCTTTGACCATTGCGTCGGCCGCCTCCACCATGGCCGGAAAACTCCGGCACTCGATCATTCCTAATGCTTCTGACATTACCTTGCTCCTCGCAAATCGGGCCTTTGAGCCCGGGTTAATCTATGTGACTACTTCTTTACCGTCTTACCTGTAACTGCCTTGATTGCCTGTGTTGCCGCTTCATGAGCAACCACGACATCCCGTTCCTCGCCACCGATGTAGACACGCCCGAAACTACCCACGGCGCGTACGTCCAGTATGTTGATATTTGCCGCCTTTTCAGCCTCGTTGGCTGCCAGCGCGGCATAGGCCGCCGGTACCACTTCGAGTACGAACAAGGTCTGGCCCGCAAGGATCATGTTGCCGAAACGGAATCGATTGATCAGCATGGTCTGGGTATCTTCGAGATGCCGCACCACCTGGTTGGCCACAATCCTTGGTTTATGGCGCTCATTTTCCTGCAGGCCCAGATAGTCGAGGATTGCCTGCCCTGCCTGTCGCACGTCGGCCTGGCTTTCGGAATGTACTTCCAGCATGCCGTAGTGGCGTTCAACGATCTGCATACCCGCCGTGACATCGGTCGCCTTGAGCGCAACGTCAAGGATCTCGTTAATCATCATTCCCGGGTCAACTTCCACAAAAAGGCTGGCCTGGCCTACCTTGGGCAGGTAACCCCTTGAGATCGTCGCCTGATAGGAGGCGAACTGCGGTTGTAATGAGTCAAGAAAAACGTAAGCTCTTAAATCGACCATCGATAGAACTCCTCAAGCGCTGACGCTTGTCAATTTTGCCTCTCGCACGATGCCAATGCTGGCGCTCGCACCCAGGCGGGTGGCGCCCGCCTCAATCATGGCCTTTGCATCGCCATAGGAACTGATGCCGCCGGAGGCCTTGACCTCCATACCCGCACCACGCACTACATCCGCCATCAACGCCACGTCATTTACCGTTGCACCGCCGCTGGAGAATCCCGTCGATGTCTTGACGAAGTGGGCACGGGCAGCTTTCGCGCAACTCCGAGGCACGCCGCTTCTCCTCGTCGGTCAAAAGTGCTGTTTCCAGAATGACCTTGCACACCGCGTTGCCATCGACGCAATCTTCGACCACCGCGCGGATGTCACGTAACACGAGCTCATCATTGCCACTCTTGAGCGCACCAATGTTTAATACCATGTCGATCTCTCGCGCGCCGTTGCGAATGGCACGACGTGCTTCCATGGCCTTGATCGCCGGTTCGTTGGCGCCCAGCGGAAAACCGACCACGGTACAGGTAAGCACTTCACTGCCACGCAGTAGCTCAGCCGCCAATGAAACCCAGGTTGGGTTTACGCAGACCGATCGAAAACCATATTCAAGCGCCTCGGCACAGAGCGTGCGAATTTGTTCCTCACTCGCGTTTGGCTTGAGCAGAGTGTGGTCGATATAGCGTGCCAGGTCACCGGGTATGCTCCCGGGCCGCTCCGCCGGGGCAACGCTGGTCAATCCGGTGGCACCCAGGCGCACAAACTCGCGGGCTGTCTCTGGATTGTCACCCACTGAATCACCCGGGGTTTCCGCATTCGGCATCGGTCCAATCAGCTGCTGGAGCCTGTTCACGATCCGTTCAATGTCTTCCTCAGACAGGTTCATTTCCATTGTCTCTTCTGTAAACATTGCAACCCGGTTTAAATGGCGCGGCTCCTTACATTCAGCAATCAGCCACGCGTCAACAATCTGTTCTGCGAGGCCGGTTCCGACCTGCCCGGCACCCAGGGCCAATACATTGGCATCGTTGTGCTCGCGACTGTGTTGGGCACTCAACAGGCTGTTGGCAACTGCTGCGCGAACGCCCGGTACCTTGTTTGCGACCATGCAAGAGCCAATGCCGGCGCCGTCAATCACGATGCCAGCGTCAGCTTTACCCCGTGACACGGCCTCGGCCACCGCACGGGCAAATACCGGGTAATCAACAGCTTCACGAGATGAAGTCCCGACATCCTCTACCTGGTGCCCGGCTCTCCGCAAATGGGTTGCCAGCACGGTTTTCAGATTAAAACCGCCGTGATCAGCACCAATTGCTATATTTTTGACAACGTTCATGCCCAAACCATCGAATCATCAATGCGCTCAGTACGTTGTGCACGAGCCCTGGGACTTTCTTCCGTAGCAAGAATCTTCTGGAGCTTCAGAATATGAAGCCGAAGCCGTTCACGCCCCAGTTCGGTGATCCGGAATTCGGTTACAGAACGGCGACCATTCATCTTTTTGTTGATTTCTATGTATCCGGCTTCTGCCAACTTGCGACTTTGCACGTGCAGGTTGCCATCAGAAAGGCTGGTTGCGTTCTTCATTCCTGAAAAAGAGACAGGTTCACCTGGCACAAGTGTGGCCAGGATGCCTAATCGGCACGGAGCGCTGATAATCTCGTCGAATTTAAAGTTCATGGCCACATTTAACTTTATTTTACGAAGTATCGGCTATTTGACTGTGCCGTGTCAAGCGACACCCGAGGTAAATGGCTACAATTCCTGAAGTTAACTTTGTTTGACAAAGTGCTTGGACGTTACTACTGCATGGTTACTGGACACAAACTGACTAAAGACCCCGTAAGAACAGCCGTTCAATACTCTGTGGTATCTGGAAATATGGCGTTTAAACCACTTATACTTTGAAGTTTTCTAATCAGCGTAATCAATCAATGGACACTCGCTTGACCTTTTCGACATCCTGGACTGACGGAAACCATGCTACTTCACTTTTACAAAATGAACGGTGCTGGTAACGATTTCATCGTTATCGACAATCGTAACTTGTCCATCAATCTCTCCACCGGGCAGATCAAGTCACTCTGTGACCGCCACCGCGGCATAGGAGCCGATGGTTTACTGGCTGTGGAGCCAGCGACTCAAGGTGCTGACTACAGGTTCCGCTACTACAATGCGGATGGAGTAGAAGCTGAAATGTGTGGAAATGGAGCGCGTTGTTTCGGTAAATTCACCGCACATCTCGGTGAAAAAGTTGCTGACGTGGTGAGCTTCGAGACCATCGCAGGGATTCTTTCGGCAGAAATGATTGGCGAAAATGTCCGCATCGTGATGTCTGACCCGTTCGATCTCGAAATGAATACAGACGTTAAGATCGATAGCCTCGGAGCCGACATCCATGCGCTCAACACTGGCGTCCCACACGCGGTCGCTTTCGTAGAGGATTTAGAAATTCTCGACGTCGTGAAAAATGGTGCGGCGATTCGGTACCACGATCGATTTTCGCCGAATGGCACCAATGCCAATTTTGCCAAAGTCATCAGCAATAAGCACATAGAGATCCGCACTTACGAGCGCGGAGTAGAAGATGAAACTCTTGCCTGTGGAACGGGTATGTGCGCCGCAGCTATCATTCATCACATCCTCACAGGTGCCTCCTCACCGGTCAAAGTCGACGTCGCAGGCGGCGATACCCTGGAGATAGGATTCGAAGCAACGGCAGAGAATCAATTCACCAAGGTGACACTCAGCGGCCCAGCAGACCTGGTGTTTGAGGGTGATGTGGAGATTTAGAAGGCATGACTGTATGGCGCTAACCTAAGCCCATGCACCGATGAGCTATGTCTTTGACATTGGAAACAAGGAGCCAGGAGCGCCTTCGGTTTAAGGAGCAGTGATATCAAAATTTAGACGTGAAATATCGCTTGTGGGCTTGTGCCGGGTAGACAAAAATGGAGACTTGATCGACGGTATAATGAATGGGGTAGCGGTCACGCCACTAATGGATAAATGCTGATGAAAATCGAATCGATTCACTTTGGAATTCTGGATATCCAATGCAGTTGAGACCCAAACGGCTTGAACGGGGCAACCGGATTGGAATCGTCAGCCCATCATACTGGATAGAGCCCGAGAGGTTGCAACGTGCAATCGGCGTTTTTGAACAAGCTGGTTATGAACTGGTCCTGGGTAAAACGACCGGCCTGAAAGACAACAAGTTTGCCGGTTCGGCCGCCGAGCGCGCCGCGGACATCATGGCCATGTTCGCCGATCCATCCATTGATGCGATCATCTGCGTGCGCGGGGGTTACGGTGGTAACCGGGTTCTTCCCCTGCTGGATTACGATGTCATCAGGGCCAATCCCAAGATTTTTGTGGGTTTCAGCGACATCACCGGTTTTTTGTCTTCCATCTCCCAGCGCTCTGGCCTGGTGACCTTCCACGGGCCCATGCTGACCACCTACGGCAAAGATACCGTGGACTACAACCTGGACACCTTCCACCGTGTCCTTTCCGGTGAAGAGGGTGTGAAAATCGAATCTGCGCCGGAGTGTACGGCCAGGATCCTGAAGCCTGGAAACGCCAGTGGCCCACTCTGGGGCGGCAACCTGTCCCTGGTGGTAGAGCGGCTGGGCACTGCCGGGCAGATCGACACAAGTGGCGCCATCCTGTTACTGGAAGAAGTCCACGAGACGATGCATGCCTTCGACCGCATGATGTTTCACCTGAAAGAAGCTGGCAGCCTGGACCATGTCAAGGGCCTGGTGCTCGGGGAAATACTGGAAATGTCGGACACCGAGGAGCCTTTCGGCAAAGATACGGATGAAATTGTTCTGGACGTCTGCGGCGACCTGGACATTCCCATCATCAGCAATTTCCCCTGCGGACACGGTGCCTGCCAAGCCACCCTGCCGGTATCGCACGAGGTCGAGTTGCACGCGGAAGGTGAATCACCCTTTATCATGTTGCCCCAATCACCGGTCGTTTGAGGAGGGCCACACAATGATGAACTACGTCTGGTTCGGCATGATGCTCATCGGCGTCGTGGTCGGCATTTTCACCGGCCGGATCGAGGCTGTGACCCAGGCTGCCATTGATATGGCCAAGGTGTCGGTGGAAATTTCCATCGGCCTTATCGGCATCATGGCGCTGTGGCTTGGTGTGATGAAAATTGCCGAGGAATCCGGCCTGATTTCACTTATCGCCAGGGGCCTCAGGCCGATCATGGTTCGCTTGTTCCCGGACGTACCGGCTGACCACCCTGCCATGGGGTCGATCGTGCTCAATATGTCGGCCAATATGCTCGGCTTGGGCAACGCTGCTACGCCGCTTGGCCTGAAAGCCATGGAAGAACTCCAGGAACTCAACCCGGACAAAGACACCGCCACCAATGCGATGGTGATGTTCCTGGCGATCAATACCTCCAGCGTGCAGTTCATCCTGCCAGCTACCGTGGTTGCCTTGATGGGCGGAGTTTCCAGCCAGATTTTCATCCCGACTATCCTGGCCACGACTTGCTCGACGGTGGCGGCAATCGCGGCGGTCAAGTTCCTTCAAAAGCGCAAACATTTTGCCCTGGACACCCCTTCTGAGAAAGACCAACCGGAGGGGCTAGACCATGATTGAGTCCATTACCCTCACCCTGAACGAATTCGCCAAGTACATTATCCCGCTATTGCTGGTTGGCATTCCGCTCTATGCGCTGTCCGTCAAAAAGGTCAAGGTGTACGAGGTCTTTGTGGTTGGTGCCAAGGACGGGTTCACCATCGCCATTCGGATCATTCCCTACCTGGTGGCCATCCTGGTCGCAGTGGGTATGTTCCGTGCCTCCGGCGCGCTGGACCTGTTGCTCCAGGCGCTGGCGCCGGTCCTGACTTTTGTGGGCTTCCCTCCCGAAAACCTGCCGCTGGCTT
The DNA here is from genome assembly GCA_963753105.1 of uncultured Gammaproteobacteria bacterium. Classification (GTDB taxonomy): domain Bacteria; phylum Pseudomonadota; class Gammaproteobacteria; order Xanthomonadales; family SZUA-36; genus SZUA-36. The sequence continues at coordinate 1,051,926 of CAVWBD010000001.1, read as the reverse complement.
TGATGCGCCCACTGTCGGGCAGTGGATCGCTTGGCCTTTTGACCGACCTCGTCAACGAACACGGCGTGGATTCCATGTACTCCAAGATCGGTGCGACCATGTTCGGTTCTTCGGAAACGACGTTTTATGTGATCGCGGTGTATTTCGGTTCGGTTGGCGTGATGCGCAGTCGCCACGCCATCCCTGCGGGCCTGTTTGCTGATTTTGTCGGGGCGATTGCGGCCGTCTTTTTCTGCAAACTACTGCTTGTTTAGCCAGACCGGTAAACCAGCGGCACGCGCCCGGTCAAGCCGGCGAGGATCTCGTAACCAATCGTACCCGCAGCAGCAGCCAGTTCATTGACAGGTAAATTCTGACCCCAGAGTTCCACCGGGTCACCAATCTCTACTTTTTCGAGGCCTGTAAGGTCAACGCTGATCGCGTCCATTGATACCCTGCCCGTCAATGGCACACGTTGTCCATTGACCAATACCGGCGTGCCATTTGGCGCGTGGCGTGGATACCCATCACCATACCCGATTGCAACGGTACCAATCTTCGAATGCTCACTGGCCACCCAGTCGTGCCCGTAGCCTACCCCTTCACCCGGCCCTATATTCCGGATCGCCACTATTTCAGAACACATGGACATGGCCGGATGCAGGTCAAAAGAATCGTTATCCGTCGAACCGGTGGGACAACTGCCATATAGCATATAGCCCGGTCTGTTCCACTTGGCGTGGGCTTCAGGCCACTGCAGGATAGCTGCCGAATTGGCAATACTGACAGCAAGCCCGTGCTTCTTTGAGCAAGCACGGATGATATCTACCTGTTCACGGGTCTGCGGGCCTGACAGGTCGTCAGCACTGGCGAGATGGGTACACAACACCACGTCCGCTTGCACATTGTCCGAGGCATCCAGCGTCGGGCAAACAAGATCCAGTGTGTCGGGCGCAAGACCGAGACGATGCATACCTGTGTCCACTTTCAACCAAATCCGGACAGGGTCTTTGAGTTTTGCAGACAATAGCCAGTCAAGCTGCTGTTGCCGATGCATCAGTAACCAGAAATTACTGGCTGCGGCCTCGCTGATCTCCGTTGCGTGGTTAACACCCTGCAGAACAAGAATGGGTTTGCTAATGCCAGCATCTCTTAGCTGTACGGCTTCTTCGATAAATGCGACAGCAAAGGCCGGCACCATGTCTTGCAGTTGTTCTGCAACCTTAACGACCCCGTGCCCATAGGCATTTGCCTTGATCACGGCAATATTCCGGGACGCAGGTGCAAACCTGCACGCTTGTCCGTAGTTATGGGCAATCGCGCCAAGGCTAACCGTTGCAATAGTAGGGCGCATCAGGTTTTCAGCTTGAACTTTTTTTGGTCAACATGGAAAAGCATTACTCCACTTTGGTCAGTACCAGGTCCTCAAGATCGAAATCGCCATCATCCATCTTCGCCATTGATATGCCGGTAACCGGACCGCTGTCTCCCTGTTTGAACAAAACATAGCCATCGGCCCCAAGGGTCCGGTCAATCCAGCGAACCACAAAACGGTTGCCGTCATGATGCTGCAACCTACCCTTGAACCTCGGAGATTTGTCTGAAGAAAACAGCAACTGGCCACCGTCCAGTTCAATCACAATATCGCCAAACCATGGATCCCGGTAACGGCCTGTAAACTGCGACAGTTCGGGGATTAAACATGGCTGCATGGTTTCTTTGTCAACTTCCGCCGCCTCCTGGGTAAGTCGATCTGCCGTGAGCCTTTCTTCCTCTTCAACTCTCATCTCATCTGCCAATAGCTGGATCCAGTCCACCTGCTCAACCGGGAAAAAAGAACGAACAATGGTATTCATCACAGACGAACGGGCGGCGGAACTCGAGCCATTGGTGAGTAATACGACCCCTAACTCCAATTCAGGTATCAGGACTACATAGGACTTCATCCCGGCCAACGTACCGGTATGTGAGACTTCTTTGTAGCCATGCACATCGGCCAATCGCCATCCAAGGCCATAAGCTCTGAAATGTGTCCGGTTGTACTCGTAAGCACGCTCGCTGACCCCTAAGATTGTTCGCGGTTTCCACATTTCCCGGTGTTGTACCGCACTGAACAGCTCCAGCCCTTCAGGTGTTGTACCCTGTTTCAGATGGGTCCGGACCCAGGTCAGCATATCTTCAAGGCTACAAACAACACCACCGGCGGCAGCAGATACGGGTGGCTGAGCAGTGATTCGACCACGTTCAATCACACTCAGCTGATCCTCAATCACACCGTGGGGGCTGGCAAGGTTACGCATTTCTTTTTTCGGAATAGCATCAGCAAAACAATGCTTCATACCGGCCGGGCGCATGATCCGGCTCTCGACATATTCGCCCCAGGTTTTACCACTGACACGTGGAATGATCTGACCGGCGACGACATACAGCAGATTGTCATAGGCGTATTTGCTACGAAAACCGCTGGCTGGCTCGAAATAGCGCAATGCATGAATAATATCATCGTGCGTGAATAGATTGGGTTCTGGCCAGAGCAACATATCGCCCTTAAAAGGTGCCAGTCCGCTACGGTGTGTCAGCAGGTCGGTGATTGTAAAGTTGGCAGTCACCCAGGGATCGTGCATCCGAAACTCAGGGATGTGATCGATCACAAGATCATCCCATGAAATCAATCCATCATCGACCAGGGTGGCCAACGCTGCTGTCGTGAATGCCTTGCTGTTTGATGCGATTTTGAACAGGGTGGCAGTATCAACCGGCTCCTTTTTTTTACCGATCTCGCGCACACCATAACCCCTCGCCAACAGGACCTGGTCTGCCTTGACAATACCAATGGCCATACCCGGCACATCAAACTCCGACATCGCACGGGCTGCCAACTCGGCAACGGCGGCTTCACTGATGCCCTCTTGCTCTTGCACCCATGCCGCAGGAGCCCAAAGAACCAAAAGCAAACACAAGGAATACTTGAAAAAACGTGATTCAAAACCATGACCGGTCTGTAATAGCAGTCGGCCAGATTCAGAGTATGAATTATGCATGACTTTCATTTTTGACCCATACAGATTGATTTTAATTGGCATAAGCCACCCTGTTTACAGGTAGATAATGCTCACCACAAAATACATCAATAGCGTTATTGTGCCAGCCACCAGGGCGTACGGTAATTGTGTTCTGACATGCTCAAGCAGGTCGCAACCGGACGCAATCGCAGAAACCGCCGTGGTATCCGATATCGGTGAACAGTGATCACCAAAAATACCGCCACCGAGAATGGCCGCCAGCACCAGTGACGGTGGCAGGCCAAGTGTCTGGATAAGCGGAACCCCAATTGGAATCAGGATAGCAAAGGTCCCCCAGGATGTGCCGGTCGAAAAAGATATCAATGCACCTGCCAGGAACATCATCGGAACAATCAGGTATACGGGTAGAAATTCACCCACGAGACCTGCGATAAATATACCGGTTCCCAACTCTTTCAAGCTGGCACCCAGCGCCAGGGAGAACAGAACGATAGTAACCAATGGCAATAACTCGCCCATACCTTCAAAGCCGATTTTAACCAGCTTGACATGGGTGAAATTACCACTCTTCAACATCATGACATAGGCCACGAGACAAGCCAGCGCAACGGAGTAAAGCACCGAACGAGAGCCACTGCCGTTGGCCATAACCCCATCACCCGTCCAGAACATGAAAGCGACCATGCCCCCAACCATCACCAGCAGCGGTACGAACATGTAACTCGGATGTGTAGCGTCGACCGGCAAATCCTCGGCACTGTCTTCATGCCTGATGGTTTTGCTTCGTGCCAGCGGACCGAAATACTTGCCTGTCCAGGCAGTGAAAACCACGATAACAAGGGTGACCAGCGCGTAGAAATTCAACGGAACGGTATTCCAGAGAATCTGTGCTGCACTGGCTTCAAGCTCGTAACTGTCGAGCAAGACCAGGATATACGCGCCCCATGCGTTCAACAGGATCAGGATACATATCGGTGCCGAAGTACTGTCAATGATATATGCCAGTTTTGCCCTGCTCAGTCCAAACCGGTCAAAAAGGCCACGGGACAATATTCCCGCAGTCAGAACACTGAGGTTGGATTCCACAAAAACTGCCACGCCGACCCCGGTTGTCAAAAAGGCTGCCTGTCTTCCATTGCGTGCAACACCCCGGTTGATAATCGAATTGACCATGGCTGTTACGCCGCCGGATTGACGGATGTAAGCAAGCAATGCACCGATCATCAGACTGAATATGAGGATTCTGGCGTTGTCCTTGTCCTCGAAAACGCCAATGATACGTTCCAGTGTAAATAAACCAGCCATTGGAACACTTGATAGCAACGATGACTGCTGCAGAAGTTCCGAAGTGAATATGGCGAGAAAAAGAGCGAGTATGACCTCACGTCGCCACAATACAACGGCAATCGCAACGATGGGGGGCAGAACAGACAGCCATTGTGCAGTCATGATTTCCTGGAATCCTTGGGCGATGTTGTACTGTCAGCTCTATTGAAAACGATAAGTGTTCATACGCGGTAATAGTTGATTGTAGTGATTATATATTCCCGCGAAACGCCCTTACAATAATATATTATTTCTTGCATTACAGGCGAGATTATCAGATGGCGTCCTCACACAATACCCGGCCCTTGGTGCCCGAAGTGCTTGTAGAGGGAAATAAATTCAAGCTTATACGTCAACGCCCGACTTATGACGATTTGATAGGCCTTGATACACCGGACGGAGTTTAAGCCTCAAAACCCTGGAGCTCACAAGCTGGTACGAGAAGCTGAGGCTTACTCTTCCACGGCTTTGCGACTTAGGGCCAGCAACTTTCTTGCCTTGCCATCCCGCTTCAACATCAAACTGAACAGCACATCAACTACATGCTGCTGGGAAGCACTGGAGATAATTTGTGGAACCTCAAACCCTCCGTTTTGATTGACTGAGAATAGCTGGACATCGGCCAGAGACCGGATAGGGTTCGCGTTGTAATTGGTAAGAGATATGATGCTGACACCGGCTTTCTTGGCCTGCCGTGCTATCTGTATCATTTTCGCCGACTGACCGGAGAATGAAATAACAACCACCGCATCCCCTTTCCCGAAGGTCGCAATGCTGGATAACTGGATATAGGTATCCACTTCTGAAATCACGGATTTGCCAATCTGGATCAACATGCTGGCAAAAATGCGCGCCACGAGCGAACCCGCACCCAGGGCAACAATCTGTATCCGTTGGCTTTTTTCCAGAATTTTTACGGCGGACAGAATGCGTGTTTCATCATTCAGTTCCATGGTGGTTATCAGTGCTTCGCGTTTCATGTTGTAAAGCTGTCGTGGAACAGAATCGAGTTGCTCATCTACTGCGCGAATCGTTTCATTGGGTGGTTCACCGCTTTCACTCTTCACGACTGACTCATGGATGGCCAGTTTCAGATCGGTGAAACCACGGTAGTTAAGTTTTTGACTGAACTTGATGATGCTTGACTGGCTGACACCCACGGAAGCGGCCAGGTTCAGTGAAGAATAATCTCTGATGAGTGCGGCATTGTTTAAAATGAAGTCAGCAATTTTCTTCTCATTGACTGACAACTCTTCCCGGACGGCCCGCATTTTCAGAAGACAGGACATAACATAAAACTCGGCAACTAACCCCAAACAAGCTATAAACTAACACAGCAGCATGGCAAAGTATTCCGAAACAATAAGAGTGTAAGTAGAACAAACAGTGAGCAGGCACTTTCATTAGCGATGTAAAGTGTTCAAGGAAAATGTTTGTTATGCTAATACCCACACATCTCTGGAATAATTATTCTTAATTGGTATCCACAAGATGAAAATTAAAAACATCCGTTTCGGCATGCTGAAAATGCCGCTAAAGACACCCTTCAAAACCGCTATGCGCACGGTGACAGAGATTGAAGATGTCGTGGTTGTCATTGAAACAGACACGGGCCATACCGGATATGGCAGTGCCCCTGCAACCGCTGTTATCACCGGGGACACTCATGGATCTATCATTGAGGCGATCAATAAATTCATATCGCCGACGTTGATTGGCCGGGATATTGCAGATCTCAGCAACCTGACAAATACCATCCAAAACGCCATTGTCAGAAATTTCAGCGCCAAGGCCGCTGTTGAAATGGCCATTTATGACCTTTTCGGTCAGCTTTATGATGCACCGTTGTATAAGTTGTTAGGTGGCGGAGACAATGTCATCATGACCGATATAACGATCAGTGTGGATTACATCGATAAGATGGTGGAAGACACACTGAATGCGATTGATCTTGGTTTCGAAACATTAAAGATCACGATTGGAAAAGACCCGGCACTCGATATTGAACGCATCAAGGCCATTTATGCAGCAGTGAACGAACGCGCACTGATCAGGCTGGATGCCAACCAGGGTTGGACACCCAAACAGGCAGTCACCGTTTTGCGTGCACTCGAAGACAGTGGCGTGAAGCTTGAATTGCTTGAGCAACCCGTCAGAGGTGATGATATTGAAGGCATGAAATATGTCACCGAGCGAATCAGCACACCCGTGATGGCCGATGAAAGCACATTCGGCCCCAAAGAAACCATCGAGCTGATACGGACCCGTGCTGCTGACATCATCAATATCAAACTAATGAAGACTGGTGGTATATCCAACGCTATCAAGATAGCCGATATTGCCGGTATCTACGGTGTCAAATGCATGATTGGCTGCATGCTGGAATCGAGTATCGGTGTCGCGGCAGCAGCCCATGTCGCTGTGGCAAAAGCCTCGGTCATTACTTTGGTTGATCTTGACACACCTTCACTGGGGCAGTTTGACCCGGTTACCAGTGGTGTGCTGTTCAACAATGCGGAAATCACGATCACCGATCTTCCCGGGTTGGGCATCAGCAAGATAGACAATCTCGTCATGCTTAATATTTGATATTCCGGTACAGTGCGGATCAATTCATTTTAGTAAGTCATAAGCTATTTTATAGGCCATCCTTGCCATCAAAAGTTGTAAATAACCAGGTTGATCTCGGTTGGCATAAGCCATTCAGCGGACATCATTTAGTTTTTCTATTCAGTCATTGGACTGGTTTGAATTTTTAGTATTTCTTCTGCATAACGTTCACCCATGAGCTTCACGCTCGTAGCGTCAAAATGCCATTCCTCGAAAGTTGCGAGACCTTGCGAACTAACAAATCCAGTGAAGGGCAGACGATCTGGAAGCATGGCGATCTGGTCATTGATGGAGGGTACATTATCGATTTGACCAGCGATAAAGGGCAATTCCGGCATATCGAGGTCTTTCCTGAATCGTTCGACAAGCTCGATGAGTTTATCTATGTATTTATCCGGGTTCCCAACGTTGGCCTCTCCCTGGTGCCAAAGTATTCCCTTAAGCGTTCCTGTCTTTTGCGCCTGCGTTACTCGCCTCAGCGCTTCGCGGTAGAATTTGGACGCCGCTGCCCACTCTTCGATCTTTGAGCCTCCCTTGGCATTCACGACCAGACCGAGAGCAATCTCTTTATCAATTTCAAGCATGGTTTGTGCAAAACTGTAACCGGGGTTCATTTTTTGCATGCTGATGTCTTTGCGGATGGTCGAATATCGATTAAGTGGGTTACTGGCCGGCTCCCATCCACCGCTATTGTCAAGCAGGTAGCATCGCTCGATCGGAAGGGATTCATTCTTTGTGTAAGGCGCACGACCCGCCATATTCGACTGGCCAATGAGTAAATAAACATGCAGGTTTTCTTTGGTCCCGCGATATGCCTGGGGTGTTTTACCCTGAGCAGAAGAGAAAGTCTGCAAGGCCGAAATGCAAAGAACCAAGCCCAGAACCGTCTGTTTGATCCTCATGTAATCTATCTCCTACATGGAGTGAACTATCGATTTACATTCTTGTAAATCACATAAATCACAAATCAGCCAAGGCGGATACCAGGTGCTTCTTTGGGTTGATATCAAGCATCCCCGGGGAGGTTCAGATAATGCAGAATCCATTGTCCCTGGTCAATATTGCAACCAGGCTTTGGTAAAGTGATTCTGGCGTATAGCTCCCGGTTACACCTCCTGCAGAAAAGCTTTCTATTTCAAGGTTCCAATTCAAGCCGCGCCCTCTGACTTCGATATAGTGGTGCATTTTTTTCGTGTGTGGATCAGCAATGACCGTGGATTGCGTTGCCTCGAAACCAACACCTGCAAGGGCGACAGCTGCGTGAACATTGACGTTTCGCGGGAATGTACTACAGGCCTCCAGGGAAGATCCTGTAAAGACCACCTCAGGTTTTTTTATTTTGCTGTCGGTGATTCCCAGGCTTCGAGGATGCTTCGTGGTTGTGATGGAGACGGAGTTCAATAATGACCTGCCATCACGCAGACCATCCAGTCCAAGGACAGCTCCATGGGGTAAGAATATTTGCTGACCTGTTTGTCCTGCATCGCGCTCCATCCGGTTCCGGAATTCCGGGTCAGACAGGCATGTCATGGATGCCATCATTAAATCTGCACCTGATTTTATGAGGGGCCACAGAACCTTGACAACATCGGCATGCGCAACCTCTACTATCAAATCCAATGGCCTGGATCCTAAATCCTCTAAATCTTTGCACACTAAGTGTTTGTCCAGTGAAGCTGTCTTTTCAGAGATGGGATCCCAGACTGCATCGACCTGGATTTTTTTATTATTTTTCAATCGTTCATAAAGAAAGCTCCCTATGAACCCAAATCCCGCTAAACCAATTTTTTTCATAATCGTTCTTCAATCATGTTTCAGACGACCTGTCCATTGCCTGCCAGGTCGTATAGTTTTGATCGAAATCGAAATGCCCTTCATCATGCGGATTGGCAAAACCCACGCTTTCTTCGAAGAAGCGATACAAATAATCAGATACAAGTATCCGTTCCCTGTAGATTTCGATAAAATCAGTAACAAAATAGAGGTCGTAAATTCCACCCTTAATTCGGAGTGAATCCGAACCGCAGAGTATAGGGCGCATTAAGGGTGTATTGCTACAAATCTTCATACACAGCAAATAGGGGTGATCATATTGTCCAATGCTAGCACTGGTTTCGTCGCCAGGAACATGGTCGGCCTGACCGATTGACTTATGGATACCGCTTACAGATGATCACATCCCCTTTCGCTTATGTTGCTATCTTGCTTTTTGTTGCCGGATGCTTGAGGTTTATTGAGCAACGCTATAAGCAAAGTCTGTTTTTTACTTATATACCCGCCGCAGTACTACTTTATTTGGTCATTATGTTGCTTTCGACGTTTGGTGTTTGGGAGCGTAATGCTGAAATTTCGGCGGCCTATTTCGAATTGAAACGAGCGTTACTTCCAGCAATGATTTTTTTAATGCTGCTTAAAAGTGACCTGCGTCAAATTCGTCGCCTTGGTGGGAAAATGCTACTTGGGTTTTTCTCCGCCTCGATCAGTATCGGCATTGGTTTTGTTTTCTCTTTTGCTATTTTTAGCCAATGGATGGAGCCCGATGCCTGGAAAGCCTTTGCGGCTCTCAGCGGTAGCTGGATGGGTGGCACGGGTAACATGCTTGCCATACAAGGCTCATTGAATATACCTGAATCAGAAATGGGCTATACCTTGCTGATTGATTCTATTGATTACGCTCTCTGGGTGATGCTGCTTTTGGCTCTGGTTCCTTTTGCTAAAATTTTTAATCGCTGGACCAAAGCAGACACACAGGTGCTTGACAGAATCGGCAAAGCGCTGGAAGAAAATGGCGGTGAAAAGCAACGGCCCGTTGAGTTTACCGATATGATTTTTTTATTGGGTATCGCCTTTGCCGTTGCCGCCCTTTCTTTAACCGTTGCGAAAATACTGCCAACAACTGCATTTCTTACCGTCACTACCTGGACGGTTTTGATTGTTACCGTCACTGGCGTTCTAGCGGCAATGACACCCCTTGGTAAAATGCCTGGCTCCAGTGAAATGTCTAACGTGATGCTGTTTGTCATTATTGCTCTGATTGCCTCGCGAGCAAATTTTGCCGAGCTGGGCCAAGCGCCACTGTACGTAGCGGCGGGTATGGTGATCTTGCTGGTGCATGCGCTTATTATGCTGTGTGTCGCACGGTTCTTTAAGCTGGACCTTTTTACCTGCGGCCTGGCTTCACTGGCCAATATTGGAGGTGTTGCTTCTGCCCCGATTCTGGCTGCTGCCTACTCACAAGCACTGATTCCTATTGGTGTATTAATGGCAATGATAGGATACATAATCGGCACCGGAGGCGGCTTACTTGTCGGCAAGGCCCTGTCTTTAATTGCTTAATAGATAGAAGAAATAATTATCCCAAAGGATAACGAATAATGAAGAAAATACTCTCAGCCATAATTTTAGCGGGCATCCTTTGCAATCCATCACTACTTTTTGGCCGGGAAAACACCTCGTTTATCAGTGACGTGGTAGGTGTCTCGGAAGAGCACCTGTCGCCTGAATTTTGGCTCAAACAAACTGAAGCAGGGGCCACTCCAATTTGGTCCATGGACAAAATAAACGAGGTCAATCAGAGCAACCTGTCCCAGATAGCGGAAATGTCCCAGGTTTTTGAGATACCTCCCCAGCTCACCAGGTCAGAGCTGCTGACGGAAATAGCCTTTATCAGCCGTCATTTAGAACAGGACCCTACATTCAATGATGACACACCGGTCACACAGGCCTTCTACGACGAACTCGATGAAAATTTAAATCGTGAAGCAATCAAAAAACTCAATCCCGTTTCTTATGCTCTGGCCGTGCGGCGCTCAAACCTACGCACCTTTCCCACCGCTGTACCGATATTCAGAGCAGGCCAAAACAAGTATATTGATCGCCACCAGGAGAGCGTGGTTTTTCCAGCAGACGCAGTTGCCGTTTTACATAAAAGCAAAGACGGTAAGTGGGTACTTGTACGGGTCTATAATTATTTAGCCTGGATGCGCGAGGCCGACCTGGCCTACGGTGATAAAGAGACGATTAAGGCCTATAAATCTGCTACTGATTTCCTGGTCATAACAGGCGATAAGGTTACAACTGTTTATAACCCTGAAGTAGCAGAGGTCTCTGAACTGCAATTGGAGATGGGTACACGCCTGCCGTTGGAGGTACCCAAGGAAAATCGCCATGAGCTGTACGGACAAAACCCCTATGCAAGTTATGTTGTTAAACTGCCAGTGCGCGATGAAGATGGCAACTTAACCTTCAAGTATGCCTCCATTGCCCGTAGCAAGGACGTGCACCGTGGCTACCTGGCCCATAACGTTAATAATATTATTACCCAGGCATTTAAATTCCTTGGTGAGCGTTATGGTTGGGGCCATCGTTTTAATGGCCGCGATTGTTCAGGGTTTGTCAGTGAGGTTTATAGAAGCATGGGGCTGTTATTGCCGCGAAATTCGAAAACGCAGCGCAACAGCGCCTTTGGCCAAAACACCCGCTTTACTGAAGAAACCAGCATGGAAGAACGGCTTAAAGCGCTCGCAAACCTCGATGTGGGTGACCTTATTTTCACCCCTGGGCACGTTATGATGTACATAGGCTCAGTCGAAGGCAAGCCATATATCATTCACGATACAACAAGCATGCGGTACTTTCTGGAAAACGGCGAACTATATGGAAATACATTAAATGGCGTATCAGTTACGCCATTATTGGCGCTGCAGGCATCTTCAGAAAAAACCTATGTTGAAACCATCATAGCCATTAAAAAAATCCGTTAAACGCTATGGTAAAAAAAAGGGCCTCGCTTTCGCTGAGGCCCTTTTTTATTAAACGACGATTAAGTCAATATTGAATATGATCCTATTAAAAATCAAAGCTGGCGGACAAGCGCACTGAACGTGGAAGCTGTGCATCTCTCGTAGCCATGAAGTCATCATCAACGCCTTCGATAGCACCACCGGTCACATCTTCATACACGCGGATCGCTTTCTGTGTATTCAATATGTTGAACACATCAAGGGCGACACGCCAGTTGTGACCTTTAACTTGAGAGGAATAAGTCAGATTGAGATCAAGGTTGACCAACCAGGGTGTGTCACCATATTTTCCTTTTCTAAGATAATCAAACACACGATCCTGGGAAGTCCAAACACCATCACCGGGATCAACACAATTATCCACACAGAGGTAGTTCATCGCCTTGCGCGTTTGTGAATTAAAGGGGTTGCCATGACCACGGGCATTAATTGGTGCGCCTGAGAGCAAGGAGAAATTAGCACCCACCCTCAATTTTTCTGTCAAAGCATAGGCACTGTAAAGCTTGAAGTTGTGACGATGGTCATTAGGTAGACGGCCATAGTTTGAATTTACAAACATGACATCATCACCTGCTTCCGTCCAGCCAGGAATATCATTACCGGTATCGGAGTTAACACCACCCTCATAGTTACCCTCGCTCTTTGACAAAGCGTAAGAGAAGTGTAGCAACCACTGACTATCCCAATGGCGATCAAGAACAAACTCTAGCGCATAATATTTACGTTCCGCTTTATCACCACCTATAACGGTGTCGTTGTAACCCAGTTGCTGTGCTTGGCCAAGATTAATCGTCACAGTTCTCGTGGCGCCGTCATCACAATCCATATCAATTGTCAGGGGCTCACCAAGATTGCCAAATACCCATCTTGAGATACTGCCGCATCCCGGGACATCACCAACAACTTTCAAATCTTCAATGGCAGTTGTAAATTTGCGATAAATTCCGCGAGCACCATAAGACCAGTCTCTGTTAATATTGCCTTCATAGCCAAGAATAAACTCATCCTGTTTGCTGGCATCCAGATCCTGATCGACCTTGTACCTGTGGGTATCACCCAAACCTTCGCCACTACCAAATTCAACGGTGTCACCCAGTTGCGTATTCCCAATTGGCGTTGCGTTTATTAAGCCAGTTGTTGTTTCGTTATAGTCTACGCGGTCCAGGACATAGTAGCTGCGGGTATCAATAGTGCCACCGCCTTCGCGAGCGGCCAGGGCATTAGCAATGGGGAAATAGTAGCGACCGAGATTGGCGTAAAGTTTTGACTGACCGTCACCCTTCATATCCCACGAAATAGCAAAGCGGGGTGAAAACATATTATCAACTTTAATAAAAGAGTCGCCTGCAGCATCCATTGAATCAAACCTATCCCAGCGCAAACCTATTGTTGCCATCAGCGTGTCATTAATCGACCAGACATCTTCAATATAGGCAGCGGACGTATCGGCATCAAAGGTACCACCCCTAATTTCGTTGCGGGCTTCATAATAAGCATATACACCATCAGGTACGCTGACACTGTTAACTGCGTCACCGGGAAATGTGTCATAAATTTGAAATCTTGTCGCCAAAGGACCAACTGTGCGCCGCTGCAATAAGGTTGTTCGTTTTTCATGATCGAAACCAAAGCGCAGCAGATGATTGTCAAGGTTGTATTCCATATCAATGCGAAGTGCGTCCCTGGAGTTAATACGACGATCGCCACGCAGGCTGGTTGTACAGCCTATATGTTGATCAATGCCGTCACGATTATCGTAAACGCGGTTACATTCATCCAGGTTGCTGGTAGTGGAGGTAAGTTCCCCCTCGTTTTCGCCGTATAAGGCTTTCACAACAAAGTTATCACCGAAGTAACCGGTGTAGGTTGCGGCCCAGTTAACACCACCCCTGTCAGTGGTGGCAATTTCTTTCAGGCTACCATCAGAAACAACGTAACGGTATTCAACTTCATCACGTGCATCAGAAAATACAAAGGCGTTTACGCTGTGGTTTTCGGTGATAAACCAATCAACGTTCAAACCCCAAAAGGCGCTGTCATCCTCTTCTTCGCTAATCTGGGTGCCCGCCGCATCACCATATTCCGTGTCGTATTGATGGGGCTCATACATAGCGAAAAAGAACAACTTGTCTTTAATGATCGGGCCGCTGGCATACAGCGTACCTTCAAATTCGTCAGTCTTATTGTCGCTGTTATTAATGATCCGACGGTTAGCGCGATTATAAAAATCGTCGCCTGATTCTTGGAGAGCATCAGGATACCAACGAATTTCGCCACCAAATTCCCACTCGTTGCCACCGGATTTCAAAACAGTATTAACAACACCACCGGTGGAACGTCCATATTCAACGGAGTAGCCACCTGTTTTTACCTGGAATTCTTCATACATGGCAAAGGGCACAGAGGAATAACCAATACCTCTTTCAACATCACTGACATTCAGGCCATTAATAAAAACAGAGTTTTCACCCACCGATGAACCACCAAAGGAAATACCATCAAAAGCTGGGCCTGCATTAACACCCGGCGCCAACAAGGCAACTGCCGAGATATCCCGAGCAATGGGAAGGCGCTCAATGGTCGACCAATCTAGGTTCATGGCTGATTCTGTGGTCGCCACATTAACACCCTCTTGCATGCGGCCTGCCGTCACAATGACTTCTTCCATTAACCCTGCTGTAAGCACTACCGATAATTCAGTTGAACCACCGATAATAACTTGTACATCTTCGAGTCGACGGGTTTCAAAACCGGGTTTTGTGACGGTAATGGTGTAGCTACCAACAGGTAGACGAGCAAAACGGAAACTGCCGTCTGCATTACCCGAGATAGTACGGGTATAACCATTGACTTCATTGGTAACAACTATTGTTGAATCGGCGAGAGAAGATCTGCTCCCATCAACAACGGTACCATTGATTGAGCCATCATTATTCGCTGCCATGGTTTGAGTTGAAAGCATTGCAAAACCAATGCCAATACTAAGTGCTAGCAGTAAACGCTGAAATACTTTTTTGTTCACTTTGTTCACCATTGAGTTATGTTTAACTTATTAGGCAAATCACTGAAGATATAGTTACACTGAAAATATAGTTAGTACAGGAAATCAGTACGTTGCCCCACTTTATGCACATGAACATACTCCCATCAGATACATGGTTGCACGTCTGGATACCTTCCAGATGCTGACACATCTGTAAGTCATTCAAATTGATCTATGTCAGCTAATTAATTATTCAATACGATTATTCTATACGAATAAATAATTCTATACAAATAGAATTGTATGAGCTTAACTGTTTTAAAGAACTGCTATGACCCGTAGGTTTGGCATTAGATCAGGTCCAGTTTTCGCTCCATCTAGACCGCTCTCATGATCGACCACATAGGCATACATCCAGCACTGGACTCAAGCTCTGTTCTGTAGACGTAGCTAACAAATTGAAAGGGTTTATCAATGAAAATAACAGGCATCAAGTTCGCTAAATTAAGCGTCCCCCTGATAACACCATTTAAAACGTCAATGCGTAGTGTTGATCACGTTCAGGACATCGTGGTTATGGTAACAACCAGTAGCGGTAACATCGGCTATGGTTCAGCAACCTCGACCCCTGTCATTACCGGCGATACCCACGCCTCGCTTATAGCCGGTATAGATACGCTTATCAGGCCAAAAATATTGGGTATGGAAATAGAGAACCTCAACGGCATTGTCCAGATTATTCAATCTTCCATGGTGGGTAATTACAGTGCTAAAGCCGCTATCGAATCGGCGATTTATGACCTTTGGGGCCAGCTTTATAAAGCCCCGCTTTACAAATTACTAGGCGGTGGCAATGGGCAGCTATCCACCGATGTTACCATCAGTGTCGACGCTATCGATAAAATGGTTAGCGACTCAATGCTGGCGATCTCCCAGGGTTTTGATATTTTAAAAATAAAAATTGGTACCGACCTTTATGAAGATATCGAAAGAGTCAAAGAAATTTACCGGGCAACACAGGGTAAAGCCTTATTACGGCTTGATGTAAACCAGGGCTGGAGTGCCAAGGAAACAGTTTTTGCCATCCAGAAACTGGAGCAGGCCGGAGTGGAGCTTGAGCTGATAGAACAACCTGTAAAAGCCCACGATTTTGCCGGAATGAAATACATTTCCGAGCGGGTTATTACCCCTTTGATGGCTGACGAAAGTGCCTTTTCTGCTAAGGATGTTATTACCCTTATTCAAACCGGCGCTGCCGATATTATTAATATCAAGCTGGTAAAAACCGGCGGTATATCCAACGCCATCAGGATTGCAGATATCGCGGCGATACATAATGTTGAGTGCATGATTGGATGCATGCTCGAAGGCAGTGTTGGCATCTCTGCAGCGGCCCATTTGGCCGCAGCCAAGTCTGACATCATTACTAAAATTGACCTCGATGGGCCTGCTTTAGGACAGTACAACCCGGTTGTTGGCGGCCTTACTTGCGAACATGCAAAAATAGTTCTCAACGAAACGCCAGGACTCGGTATTGAGCGCGTTGATGGTTTGATCGAACTGAAAACGGAAGAAATATTCTAATGCGCACATTATCACTCATTTGCACCAGTGCATAAAATGTTCTCCTGCACAGTCTTTGCCCGACGTGGTTACGATGGTGGAAAAATGAGAGAAATTAGATGATCATATCCAGCCAATTCGATGGCGGTAACATCGAGTGCATCGATAGCAGCGACCCGGCAAACGTCAGGCTTGCGATTCGTGCCGACCACCAGTCCGGATTTTACCAGTGGTTCTACTTTCGCGCCGCCAACGTCAAAGATATTGATTGCCGCTACCTGATCACCAACGCCGGGGGCGCCGCCTTTAAACGCGGTTGGCAGGGTTACCAGGCGGTTGCCAGTTATGACCGCGAATTCTGGTTTCGCGTCGACACCACGTTTGACGGCAACAACCTGATCATCCAGCACCACAGCAGCGGAGATCAGGTGTATTTCGCCTATTTCGCGCCCTACTCGATGGAGCGCCATGCGGACCTGATCGCTTTCGCTCAGACCAGCGAACGTTGCCAGGTGGAAGCCCTTGGGCTGACGCTGGACGGACAGTCGCTGGACTGTCTGCGCTTCGGCGAAGCTGAGGCGTCCCTTAAGGCGATCTGGATGGTCGCTCGGCAACACCCGGGCGAAACCATGGCCGAGTGGTGGATGGAAGCGATGGTCAATCGCCTGACCGATTACAGCGATCCGGTGGTTAACGCGATCTTGCAGAAAGCCGTGATTTACCTGGTGCCGAACATGAACCCCGACGGTAGCCGGCGCGGACATCTGCGCACCAACGCGGTTGGTGCCAACCTCAATCGTGAATGGGACAAGGCCAGCCTCGCGAACAGCCCGGAAGTATTCCACGTGCTGGAGAAGATGAAGCAAACCGGGCTCGACTTCGGCCTCGACGTGCACGGCGACGAGGGTTTGCCTTACAATTTTATCGCCAGCACCGAGGGCATTCCCAGCTGGACTCGTGAACGCCAGCAGAAGCTAGAACTTTACAAAAAGACGCTCGCCAATCTCAACCCAGATTTTCAAATCGAGCACGGATACCCGGCGAATACCCCGGGCAATGCGAACATGAGCTATTGCAGCAATGCACTCGCCGAACGCTTCGGCGCCCTGGTAATGACCCTGGAAATGCCGTTCAAGGATGCGACGGCGACGGCCGATCGCATTCAGGGTTGGAGCCCTGAGCGCTGTGGCAAGTTGGCAGATTCTTGCCTGGATAGCCTGCACCTGTGCTGGGATCAGGTGATGGCTTGAGCCGTTTTCCAGCTTGCGCTGTATATTGCCCCAGGTAGCTGTTATTCCCCTCTCCAGCCCGGACCTTTAACAAAACGCCCCGGTGTTGCCCCGGTGTGTTGACCGTTCTTGAGAACCTGTTCGCCATTGACAAACACGTGAATAACACCCGTAGCCAGTTGGTGGGGGTCCTGGAAAGTCGCCTGGTCAATAACGGTGTCAGGATTAAAAACGACAACATCTGCAAAGTACTTGGGTGCCAGTTTTCCCCTTTCTTTCAAGTTCAGGTTGCTGGCAGGCAGACCAGTCATACGATAAATGGCATCTTCCAGCGTGATAATTTTTTCTTCACGAACGTATTTTCCCAGTAAGCGTGCAAAGGAACCATAGGCGCGCGGGTGTGGTTGTGAATTCGTAAATGGCGGTTCAGGAGCAATTGAGCCTGAATCAGAACACAGGCTGACCCATGGCAGGGCTATTTTCTTACGAATGTTCTCCTCGCTCATGGTGAATCGGACAGTGCCGATGCGGCTGTCGTCCTCGACAATCAAATCCAATGCCGTTGTCACCGGTGGTGTTCCACGCATGGTGGCGACTTCAGCGAGCGTTTTGCCTGTCAGATTGCGCAGTTTCTCATTGCGAAAACTCACCAACAAAATGTCCTCTGGCGGAATCATATTGGTGTCTTCGATGATACGCGCCTTTATGGCCGGATCCTCAATGCGCCTGACCAGTTCTTCGTGGCCGCCTTCCTTGGCCCATGTGGGCAGGTCGTAATTCAATCCGGTTGAGCTTGCATGGTAGGTGTAAATGTCAGCGGTAACCGGCAGGCCCTCGTTACGGGCTGCTTCAATTAGTGCGATGACCGGGTCCAGCTTGTCAAAGTTGCGTTTGTGTGAAACCTTCAGATGGTAGATTTCGCCACGCGCACCTGTTTCACGTACGATCTCTATCAGTTCTTCTACTGACGCAAGGACCTCATCGGCTTCGCTGCGTATGTGAGAGATATACAAACCATCAAACTCCGCGACCACTTCCGTCAGCGCTATCAATTCTTCAGTTGAAGCAAAGGGAGCGGGGACGTAGGGCAGGGAGGATCCCAGACCCATTGCACCTTCCTGCATGGCCTGGCGAACGTGTTGCTTCATGTTATTGAGCTCGGTTTCATTCGGGTCGCGGTCCTCGTAACCCATCTCGTGTATACGGACGGTGGAGGCACCCACAAACGAGGCTATATTGGTGGAAATTCCACGATCTTCCATGTATTGCAGGTATTCACCGAGGCTTGTCCAGGGAACTTCGTACTTGATATCACTTTGCCTATCAATTTTCTGCTGCCGCATCTTGTCATTCAGCGGTCCCATCGACTCGCCTTCGCCCATAACTTCGAGAGTCACACCCTGGTAAATATCACTGAGTGAACGGCCATCTTGTATCAGGGATTCATTGGCCCAGCTCAGCATATTTATAAACCCGGGAGCCACGGCCAAGCCGGTCGCATCGATTTCGCTGTCACCGGTATGATCATCAAGCTTGCCAATGGCGGTAATACGGTCGCCATCAATGGCCAGGTCAGCGACCACGGCGGGTCCACCGCTACCGTCATACAAGGTTCCACCCCGGATGATAATATCGTGTTCAGATTCACTGCAGACCTGGGTAGAAAAAAGTGCCAGGGTGAATGCTAAAAAGAAGGCAACACTCTTTTTCATTTTAGAACTCCGGGACCGGAAAAAAATATATACTACCAGACGGTCAGCCTCTTGGTAGGAGCAGATGCCTGGGCGATTCCACTATTTAACTACTTGGAAATCAGGACAGGACTTTGAACAGGACTTATATATTGATCATGAGCATATTGATGTCTTCTTCAACGCAGGCGTTTACGCCTCAAATACTCTGGGAAATTTGGCCGGAAGCACGTTTCGAAACAATCGCTGCACCTTGTCTGCGTCACGCTCAGTTAATGGAGAGTCTGCAGCGGCTGGAGTCACGTCATAGGGGTGATTTGCGCGTGCAGGAGATCGGTCAGTCTGTATTGGGGCGGCCGATTCAACTGGTCACTCTTGGGAAGGGTGAGGAAAAGATATTGCTGTGGTCACAGATGCATGGTGATGAACCATCGGCAACACCCGCATTGCTCGATATGGCCAACTATCTTTTGGAACATGCCGATGACCAAGTGGCCCGTTTAATACTGGACAAATACACGCTGTTGATGATCCCGATGTTGAACCCGGATGGCGCTGAAGTGTATGAGCGTTTCAACGCGCAGGGTATCGATATCAACCGTGATGCTTTAAGCCTGGTGACACCCGAAGGAAGGTTACTGAAACGTATACGCGATGAGTATGAACCCATGTTGGGGTTTAATCTGCACGATCAGAATCGCAGGCACGCTGTGGGCGATACCGGTCAGGTTGCTGTCAATGCCCTGCTGTCGGTTTCAGGTGACGCTGCAAATACACTGACAAGCGGTAGAAAACGCACAAAGCGGGCCTGTGTTGCGATTGCTGAAGCGTTAACACCTTTCTTCCCCGGTGGTATAGCTCGATATGATGAAGGTTGGAGCCCAAGGGCGTTTGGCGACAACATTACAGCCTGGGGTACACCTGTGGTATTGATTGAAAGTGGCGGGGTCCCTCCAGATCACGACTTAACCGATCTTACAAGAAACAATTTTGTTGCAATTTTGATGGTACTCAAGGGTCTGGCTGAGGACGATCTCGAGAGTTACGACCCCCAAGTCTACGAGCGCTTAGAGCGTAATCAATCCGAATCCTGGTCGGATGTCATGGTTACCGGAGGTTCCATATTGCAACCGGGCACTTCTACTGCGTACAGGGCTGATCTCGCATTCAATATTATTCGCAGTGATCGCCAAATTGCCGCTTGTGCAGATGAGGGCCGTGTTCCTTCGCAGATATATCTGCTGGGTGATAGTAAGTTTAATGGTGCCGGTACATATATAGATGCATCCGGAAACGTGTTACTGCCATCCTTTGACGTTGGTATTAATGGCTGGGAGCAGGGCCAGTGGCTCGACACAAAAAGTCTGACCCGCCTGGCTCGTTTGGGAGTTGGCACTATCTACTGGGCAGTCGACAAGGCACAGCAACAGACGGCGATTGATATTGCCAGCGAGCATGACGACAGTGGTTTGCCGCGTATTAAGGTATTGGTCAATCCTTCTGACTTGCCACAGATTGTTCTTACTGAACCACCAAAGCCGGCTGCGTCGTCATCGTGGTACGCCACCTTACAGGCACTGGGTGTAAAACGTCCGACCGAAGCTGGCTCTATGAATCAGCTGTGGATGGAGACAGCTGAGCACAAGGCGGGTTCAGCCCGCTTGAGAAAATCGCAAGCGGCCTCTTTCCTGATCGTAAAACCTGCATCTAACGGTCAAATAAACGACAGTCGCGCTGAAATTGCATCGATATGGTTGGATGGCCAGAAAGTCGTCCTGAATGAGACGGTTGTCAGGTGAGACAAGAGTCGAACTAAGATGTAACTAAACCTGACCGTGGTGACAATTGAACCCGAACAGATCGACAATGGTCAGGTTTGTTCAAGAAAGAAGCAGGATATTTGTGCGGCTACGCAAATAGACACGGTCAAAGCTGTGCTGCTTTGGCCGTTTTTTCAACTTCTGTCCATACCCGAAGAAAATTACCGCTCCATATTTTGGCAATGTCCTGCTCGGAAAACCCTCGAGACAGCAACTCCCTGGTGATATTGAAAGTCTCTGAAGCATCACGCCAATCGCGTAGTTCACCACCGCCATCAAAATCTGAACTGATGCCAACATGGTCTATACCGATCAAATTAACTGCGTAAACCACCTGGTCAACAAGGTCGGACACAGTTGCTAGAGGATAATCACGATTGATTTGTTCGACGCCTGATCGATAGCTGTCCGTGTGTCCATGCAGTTTGTAGCTGAATTCTTCAGCCTTGAATTCAATCCGCACCTGTTCCTCAAGATCCGCAAATGCCTGGTCACGTGCCGGGTCAGGCTTGATGAAGCCGCTGTATGCCACCAACTGCATGACGCCACCACTTTCGGCCAGCTTGGTCATTTGCTCATCGGTCAGGTTGCGGCTACTGTCGGCCATGGCTTTGACGCCCGAATGTGAAGCAATAATCGGCGCTCGCGATAACTCAATGGCCTGTAACATACATTGCTCAGATGAGTGTGAAACATCGACTATCATGCCGAGCTGGTTCATTCGGGCGATGACCTTGCGACCGAAATGACTTACCCCGCCATTCTCACCAGGTTTGTCACCCAGCTTTTTTGAGACGCTGGAGCTGTCGCAAATATCATTGTTACCGGAGTGGGTTAATCCCATGTATCGGGCTCCGAGTTGATAATAATGATCGATCAGTTCGAAGGCCTGTGCACCTCTGCCTATGACAAAACCGTTTTCAATGCCGATGATCTCGACTTTTTTACCCTCAGCTGCAATCCTTGTGACGTCCTCTGCACGATACGCGATTGCTATTTGCTCTTCATAGACCTCGGCCATTTTGAGTAGCGCGTCAAACTTGATGTCGGCTGCCGTCCTTGCTGCTGCGTAGCCTTCTGGCGTGCGTGGCCCTTGTGCGACGTAGACTATAAAAACCGCGGCGTCCAGGCCGCCCTGTTGCATTTTTTGCAGGTCGACTTTCATGTTTGTTGTCTGACCTGGATCAAACTCCGGTTTCAACATGTAGGCACGAGCGATATCAACGTGGCCATCGAGTGTGATGACACGTTCATGGATTGATCGGGCGGCTTCTTCGTTTTCGTCAGACTGTGCGACAGTGCAGGCGAGCAACAACAGAATCGCTAGGACCCTCGAAATCACAGGTCGCGGTTCCCTATACATGAAACGTGTCGGAGTATCTTTATTCATCTAAGAAGCACTTCGCTAATGCTGTGTCCAGGCCAATGATTTCATCGTAACCAGGGCGCTTACGGATGACCGTAAAGCGGTCGTCATCTACCAGTACTTCCGGCACCAGCGGCCTGGTGTTGTAAGTCGATGACATCACTGCGCCATAAGCCCCTGCATTCATGATCGCAACCAGGTCTCCCGATTGTAATGGGGGTAACTGACGGCTAAGAGCAAAGGTATCACCGGTTTCGCAAATGGGTCCTACAATCTGATAGGTACGATCTACGCCTGTTGCGGGCTCGACCGCCAGAATTTCGTGATAGGCATCGTACATACTGGGTCTTAACAGGTCATTCATACCTGCATCGATGATCAGGAACTCATCGTGTTCTCCCTGTTTTACGTATACGACCTCGGACAAAAGAATACCTGCATTGCCGACCATGGAACGACCGGGTTCAACCAGAATTCGGCAACCCAGTCCGCCAAGTATATTGTTTGCGAGCGCTGCATAATCTGCCAATTCAGGTGGTTGCGGACCGTCATGATCATAGGAGATGCCCAGGCCCCCACCAATGTCCAGCACGGAAATTTCATGCCCCTGCACCCGTAATACCCCGGTTAATTCAGCCAGACAATTAAAGGCTTGCTCAAACGGCGCCAACTCGGTGAGTTGTGAGCCGATGTGCAAATCAATACCTTGTACCCTGATGCCGTCTAGCTCTGCTGCGCGTGAATAGGTGGCGGGAATACTGCTCCAGGCTATGCCGAATTTGTTACTTGCCTTGCCAGTGGAAATTTTGGCGTGGGTTCGGGCATCAATATCCGGGTTGATGCGAAATGCAACCGGTGCGGTTTTGCCCAACGAAAGGGCAACCTCGTTTAGCAATTCCAGTTCCGGTTCCGATTCAACATTGAATTGGAATATGTCCTGCTGCAACGCAAAGCGCATTTCCCTGGATGTCTTTGCAACACCGGAGAAAACGATTTTTTCTGCCGGGATACCCGCTTGCAACGCCCGTCTGAGTTCACCTTCAGAAACCACATCCGCACCTGAGCCCATTTGGGCCAGCAACCCGATAACCGCCTGGTTGGTATTGGCTTTAACGGCATAGCAAACCTGCGAGTTTTCGGGTTTGAAATGATTGATGTAAGTTTGATAGTTATGTCGCAATGCGGATGCCGAGTAGCAATAGACCGGTGTCTGAACCTGTTGGGCTATCTTTTTTAGCGGCACATTTTCGGCATAAAGCTGCCCTTCACGGTAAGTAATAAATGCCATGGAAATGTTCTCGCCTGCGCTATGAAAAAAAGTGATTCATTATAGACGCGCTCTATTTGAATGTATAACCACTAAAGCCATCAATATCGACCTCGGCGGACCAGCGTTTATGCCTTTACATGGCCCGAAAAATCACCGCTGAAATGTTGAACTCCTGCCAGGTTATAGTGACAATGGCGTGGGCAATTTATGACGTGGTTTTTTTTCGCGACGAGGGTTTTAAAACAGTCGTTGCAGGACGATCATTACAAAGACACTGACATTCTTATTTTTCAAGGGAATCTTATGTTCGAACAAATACAGTCGGCCAGTCAACGCCTGCAAGGACACGCTCACCAAACCCCGGTGCATACCTCCAGAACCCTAAATGAAATGCTTGGTGCGCAAGTATTTTTTAAATGCGAGAACTTTCAAAGAGTCGGCGCATTCAAATTTCGCGGCGCGTTTAACAGTATTGCTCTGCTATCGGATAGTCAAAAACAAAAAGGCGTGATTGCCTATTCATCCGGTAATCATGCGCAAGCCATCGCTTGTGTCGGCAAATTGCTCGGGGTGGCAACCACTATTGTCATGCCAAACGATGCTCCCGCCATTAAATTGGCTGCCACCAGGGCTTACGGTGCGCGCGTGGTTGAGTACGAACCGAAAACCCAAACCAGAGAAGCGGTCGCCGCGGATATTTTGGCGGAACATGATCTGTCATTGATCCCGCCGTTTGATTATGCCGATGTGATCGCAGGACAAGGCACGGCAGCTTTAGAGTTCTTGCAGACTCACCCTCACATTCAATCAATGCTGGCGCCATGTGGTGGCGGCGGTCTGTTGAGCGGCACCGCGATAGCCTGTAAGAACATCAATCCAAATTGCAAAGTTTATGGGATTGAACCAGAGCTCGCCGATGATGCGACCTTGTCTTTTAAAACCGGCAAACTGGTGGTTAAACCCAATCCGCCAACCATTGCCGATGGCACTCGCACAGCCTGTCTGGGACAACTAACCTTTCCTTTGATCCAGAAAAATGTTGATGACATGATCACCGTCTCAGAAGCAGCTATTAAGGCCGCGGTTCGGTTCTTTTTCTATCGCATGAAGTTGGTGGTTGAACCCTCAGCCGCGCTTGGGTTAGCTGCATTGATGAGTGGTGCGCTTAAATTGCAGGGCAATGTGGGAGTGATTGTCAGTGGCGGTAATATTGACGCCGCGACCATGCAACACATTTTGAGTGAGCAAGAATAGTCTCTGATAAGCGCGGCGTTATCGAGGATGAAATCAGCAATCTTCTTTTCATGACCACATAACTCATCCCGCACGGCACGCCTTATCACTAGACAGGACATAAAATCTATTTCCAGTTCTCTTTCCAGACAATCTATGAATTAACACAGCACAACGGGGATTATCAGAGTAAAAACTCTTGAGATCAAAAAAAGAAATGGTGCCGGCACCACGATTCGAACGCGGGACCTACTGATTACAAATTAGTCATCAGTGCTTCTCGCTTCACCCCATGCCTTCTCATTTAATTATATATATCAGCTATTTATCTGTATTCAATACCTCATAGCTTACCATCCTGCCTCCATATTACACACGACAATCATGTGACTAAAAAGTGACTAAAAGGGTTTTAACAGACTTAACCGTTCAGCGTTTCAAGTGGAACAATTGGCAAACTGAATCTTGTGAGGGTGATTCCCTGCTTCAATCAATCACACAATCAGGACTTACAATATTCGTCCTGCGCGGTGTTGCGGCAACGTTGACTTAGCGGATGTTTAGATCTTTCACCAGATTTTTAAATTCCGGGTTATTACGCAATATGATCCGGCCCGACTCAATCAACTGATCAACCTGGATTCGTCGCCATCAAGGTTAAGGGTAGTATCGCGCAACTCCTGCAAAACACCTTAAGACAAGGCCGCCGCCCGGGACCGGCCGCATGAGACTAGCGCTTGCAACCGCCAAAGCAAAAGCGCGGATCGGTAAAGTAAATCACACCGATTTCAAAGCCCGCACCCCCGGAGCCGTCAAAGGCATCCGAGTAGGTCCCGGCCACGACCCACTTCTTTCCTTCCCAGCGCACACCAGCCCGGTAGCTTGGCGGTGCATAGGCCTCGCCAGTGGTACCAAAGACCTCGGTGACAATCGCCGACTGGGGGATCACATCGTAGATCGCGAGTCTTGAGGTGTAGGTAAAACCCCAGGCGGTTTCATCCGTGTCGCGGTGGTCGAGGTTGACCGTGAACCCGGGTATTACGTCGAGCAGGACGCGGTCATTATTCCAGCCATAGGTAGCGGTCAGGTTCGTAAAATAGGAATCAAAGGCTTGGGTGACCACGCCGTGATCGAGATAGTCCGGGTTTTGGCCCGTTCCGATAAAGACGGAATAACCGGTGGTTCCTGCATCGTTCTCTGAGATTCGATGTTTGGCGTAAAAGCTGGCGGAGGTATGGGATTCCGTCGAGTCGCGAGGGTCGTCATAGTAGTGGGTAAATTGCGCGTTAATCTCCCAGTCTTCTTTGAAGGCGAGCACAGCGATGTATTGAGAATATTCCTCACCGACCGTTACGGCCTGAGTGGACACGCCATGCGGCGCCGTCCACTGGTTGTCTCCCATAAACTGCTGCGCCTGCGCGGGCGCCACCATAGCCACGGCGATTACCGATAGGGCAAAGAGATCTCTTAGTCGTTTCATCAAACCTTCTGCCTCAGCGACACTCAAAATGAGTACTTGGCCATCAACTGGAAGCGCGTGGCGGTCCCGGTTGCGTCGTTTTGTACCCGCGTCTTGCCATACATGATCTCCGCACCGGCCGAGAAATTGCTGGTAATGGGGCTCCAGATAAAGTTCAGATGCCCGATCCCACCAGCCTTCAGCTCGAGAGGGCCGCGCGCCTCGGGCGTGTCCAACACGCCATAGGCGTAAGATCCTTCTGTGGTCCAGGAGGGTGACCAGTCATAGCCAAACCCAATTACGGCGGCGAATGACGGAAACGTAGTGAGAGTGCCGTCGGCGTCCAGTACCGCATTCGCTGCGGTATCAGTGAAGGCCATGATGTTTTCACCAGCACCCTCCGAGTAGCTGAGGTGGTAAGTCATGAACGCTCTATCGCCAAGGTTCTGGCGGCCACCGACCAAAAACGCGTACTGCACCGCGCTGTCCGAGGGTTCGTTCTCAAAGCCATCCCAGTGAAGCTGACCGATGCTCGAACCAAACGAAACAATACCGCCATCGTAGTTGTAGTCGGCCCGCGCAGAGAACAGCGGCCACTGCGTTGTGGCTTTGCCGGGAAGGTCGTTCGAATTTTGTATACCGAGATACTGCAGTTCCTCTGCAGAAACCGCTAATGTCCAGCGATCGTTGAGTGGCCTGGTGTAGCGTATCTGGGCTGCGCGGCCGCCGAACAGGGCGTCTCCTGCGGCAAAATCAATCATGATCGGTATCGCCTCCATGAACGAGAGCGTTGTCCAAGTCTGGCCGATGATAAAGTTGCCTGCTGTGATATAGGCATGGCGCAGTCGAAACTGGTTTCCTGCTGAAAAGAAATCCCCCTCGATGAAGCCACGGAGGGGCACTGCACCGGGAATGACTCGACGGATGTCAAGATTAAATCGGGTCTCCTTGGCGAAGAAATCGACATAGGGATCACCGCCAAACTCAGGCGTCCCCTCGACCGGAATAGTACGCATAAGAAGCTGTGTAGGATCAAGCGTACCGTCAAAGTCTGCGACAAAATCGGCCTTGATGTAGCCACCGATTTTCATCCGCGTGTCGGTGCCGAACATGGGCCAGGAAGCCGGGAACTCCTCCGAAGTCAGGTCGTCACGCGTCATAAGCTGATGTGTATCGCGCAATTCGCCGGAAATGCCGGGCAACTGACCAGATGGTGTTCTCGCAGCGTCTGGGGACGGCGAGCCGGTCATCGCCAGGCTCTCGCTACTCTCTACGGCCTCGCTACTCTCTAACCCATCGCTACTCTCTAACCCATCGCTGCTCTCCACAACCTCGTCGCTCGATACAACCTCGCGACCCATTGCCTCAAGCTCTAGTTGCTGAACGCGTTTTCCCAGTTTCTCGACCAGCTGCTCCAGCTGGAGTATGCGCTTGTCTTGTTCCGAAACCGGACTCTGAGAATCCTGCGCCTGGACCATCGATGCAGCCGACAGAGCGAGAGCGGCAACCGTAAAGGTTAATGCCATACGAAAATTATTCACTTTCTTTGTCTCCAGGGACTTGACCAGAGCCAGCGCTGAGTTTTCCGATTTGCATGCCGCTTGCTTCCTTTGTAGTAAAAGATGGACTACAAACGTACCGCGCAGGGCAGATTGAAATAATTCGCATGTTTTTACTCCAGAACACTGGTTATTGGGTATCACGACAAATCATGATTTTTGGTAAAAACCTGTACTCAAATTTGATATACGGCCAGGCCCTGGCCCCTTTTAATTATTTAGCCCATGGCAAGGGGACAACCGGCGTTAAAGTAAAACGCACCGCCCAATCCGGCCCGAAAACATCTGCCTGCTTGACATATTGCCAGTATTGAAGACCGAACTTCCACGGCTTGCCACCCAAGATCGAGGTCTTGGACACGCCAAAACCAACCGGAACCGTCCAACCCTGTCCGCTGTCCGCCTTGTGGTTGTAGGAAAAGGTTGGTGATGCACTGATTTGCCAGCCATTGGTTAGGTTAAAGACGTAGAAATATTGTCCACCGGTGATACTGGTTGAAAAACTGTCCTCGCCGGCAATGTCCCACTGATGCGATACGAGCACACCGAGCACACCCCAGTCAAAAACCTTTGCAACAGCAGCCTCGGGGCCCAGCAACCACTGGTCCAGCCCCAATGCATCGTTTGTTGCCGTGGGAAAAGTACCTACAACACCACCAACCACAACATAGCCGCCTGGAAGACTTTTGCCCAACGCAGCATCAAAGGAAATATCACCAAGATCGACACCTTTATCATCAAACCCACCACTGACCGGCACATCCTGCTTGATAATTATCGGTATTGCCGGCCGCAGATAAAAATTAACACTTTTGCTGACTGGATAAGGCAAGACCGGTTGAAAAAGAAAGCTGAATGCGCTCTGCTCAGATGCACCCGGCAGGTCACCTTTAAACGTTTTGTAGTCGAGATTGAAGTTCAGTGACCCAAGCACCGTGTTCGGATTTGACAACTCCCTGGCAATTTCGTCGGCTGTCGGTGCCTGGCTGTCCTCTCCCTTGCTCTCCTCTTCCGCGGCTTTCGCCGCCTGATCTATCAAGGGTGTGGGGCTTAGATCGACCTTCTCTTCTGCCTGGTCTTGTTGAGCAAACGCGATAACACTAAAAGTAGAAAAGGTACTGATCAGGATCAGTTTGATAAAAATTGATTTCATTATCTTCACATCCAATTTGGGTCAAAAAAATAGCAGCAATATCGGCGGCCATTGCCGGCGTGGCTATAGCCACGGCGAGTACCGCCAGGGCTAAGAGATCGTTAAGTCGTTTCATCTTCATTCTCCAATGACAGCGGCGACGCGAAGCGCCGTGCGCTGCAACCAATTGTCAGGTATGACAAAGGTTATTTGTCTTGTGCCGCTAAATAATAACGTCGAGGGGTGCATGAGCTGCTTAGAGTGCATTTTTTGCCAGCGACCTTATCGACAACATCGTCACGCCCACAAATACGAGCTTGATGCCGAGGAACACCCCAATCGCAACCGTCCCGGCCAGCGGAAAGCCTGTAAAAAGCATGATGCTCAGGAGAACCGTCACCACTGCGTCGAACAGCAGCCAGCCTTTGCCATCCTGTAATGAGAATGCCGCGAAGAACTCGGAGAGGCCATCGACGAAGAAGTAGATACTCAGCATGATGGTCAAGATTGCTGACGACATCAGTGGACTCGCGATAACGGCAACGCCCGCCAGCAAGGTCAAAACACCGATCAGGAAAACCAGGACACCCTTGCCCAGGCTGCCTGCCTGGAAGGCCCAGATCATGCGCATGATACCTGCGGCGATGACCAGTGCGCCGACCATCAGCAGGATCGATTGACCTGCAATCCAGGGCATGGCGATCGCCAGGGCACCAAAAATGATGGACAGCCAGCCCATGAGTCTCATGCTGCTGCTCACTTTCTGTAAAATTCGAGTTTCTGTATTCATTGTTTTAGCCCTTTTTTATTGATTGAAATCGACCTGACGTCTACTTACAGGCAAGCGGTCACTCGATGGTATTCTTGTAGATCACGCCGTCCTTCATAATAATGACGAAGTTTTTATGCGGATCGGCGATGAGGTTAATGTCCTCCAGGGGATTTCCGTCGACCAAAAGCAGGTCGGCATAAGCACCTTCTTTAACCACACCGTTTTCGCCGGGATAGGGATCGCGAGGCCCGGAACGCTTCATGATCTGATAGTTCTGGCTGGTCGCAATCTTCAGCACTTCCCACGGCTCGAAATAGCGGACGAGCTTCGCCAACTGAGCCCCCTGACGCTCTGCGAGTGCCGGATTACCCTGACTGTCAGTGCCGAACCCGAACAGCAGGTCGTATTTAATCGCTAACTCGAAGGCTGTATCGGTTCCTGAGATCAGTTGCTGGTATTTTTGTTCCGCAAATGAACCTGGAGGCATTGGGATAGCATCCTCATCGTCATAGAAGGGCTGCATGCAAACTGAAGTATTCGTCTCCTGCATAAGTTTTGCTGTTTCCTCGTCAATCATCTGGCCGTGCTCTACATTACGGACACCGCCGCGGATCGCGTTCTGGATCGCCTTCGCGGTATAGGAGTGAACGGTCACGTAGGTGCCCCAGTTCTCCGCGACTTCAACTGCTGCAGCGATTTCCTCGATAGTGTATTGCGATACGTCGAGTGGATCCGAGGGGGAAGCGACACCTCCACCGCCCATGAGCTTAATAAAGGCCGCCCCATGCATCAGGTTCTCGCGCACGCGCTGCATGACTTGCGCCCTGCCGTCTGCGATCGCGACCGTACCCATCCTTTCTTGCGGAGTAAGATCCCGTGAATAGCTTCTCAGGGATATCAATCGGGCTACGGAAATCGCCATGTCCAGACGTTTGGGAAATCATCGAACCCGCAGCGTAGATCCGGGGGCCAACAACAGACCCTCGTCGATTGCCGCCTTTACATCAAATACAGGGCCGCCCACGTCTCTCACTGTGGTGAAACCCCGCATAAGCGTCTTTTCTGACCCATGGGCCGCCACGAGATTCAGTTTGCCCGCACCAGCCGCAAACGGGTCCCGAGTCATATAGGCCCCCATGCTGTGCCAATGACAATCTGTCAGGCCAGGCATCAGCGTACGCCCGCCGCCGTCGATCACCTTGCCACCAGCGACAGCAAGCGGTTCGGTCGAAATTGCGGTGATCAGGTTGTCCGTCACCACGACATTGGCGTTTTCGATCAGGGCTTCGTTCACGCCGTCAAAGACGTTGACGTTCGTGAACAGGATCGGCCCGGAGGCGTCCTGGGCAGCGGCCGGCAGGCCGACACTCGCGGCAAGCGCAAGCGCCACGATGTGGAACATTTTTTGAACTGACCTGGGTAATTTATGAATAGTCACCATAATCTCCTGTAAATGGATCACCCGATAACTGCTCTCAGAAACCGCATGATCTCAGTCTTATTGCTTGGGCGCTGTCACGATCAGTTTGCGTCGTCCACATGCGCAGGGAAGGCACCCGTGAAGTCAGTTGGCATTGGCATACCGGTCGAGAATTCGGCATTCCACGACTCTTCCGAGATCGGCTCGAAGCGCGGCTTGTCTTCCGGCTCAAACCGGACCGGCTGACCGGGGAAGACAGGAAGCTGCACATCGTCACGCACAACGATCTGACCGTTGACGATCACGGCTTTCATGCCCGTCGAAGGGACAGCGCCCTGTTCGTAGGTTGAATTGTCCGTGAAGGTTTCGGGGTCAAACACCACGATATCGGCAACCATGCCTTTCTGGATGCGGCCGCGCTCTTGCATGAACTTCAGACCGGTATCGCCCAGATGCTTGGCAGCGTTGTAGCTGAGGATCGACATCAGCTGCATCATCGGGATGTTGTTTTCCCGACCAAGTCTTATCGTTTTGCCTCGGGTACCAGCCGTGCGGGGGTGTGTACCGCCCAGTTTCTCCATCGGGTAATCCCACGGGGCGTCGTACGGCGTGGCAGCAACCGCATCACTGGCCATGGTCACGCCCTTCAGCGTCAGCCACTTAGCCTCGTTTTCTTCGGGCTGCTTGAATATGACGATCGGCCTGGTCGGTTCGGATGCGACGGTGGCCTTGTAGGTCTCCAGGGTATAGTACTCACCCGTGACCGGATCCAGCATGGTATCTTCATAGCGTCTACCAAATTCGTCGATCCAGCTCTCAGGCGCCAGGAACGAAGCATTGATCGTGGTGGAACCCGCAGCGTAGGGATAGACTTCACCCCAGATGTTGTGGCCCTGTTCCTGAAGCTCGATGATCATCTCGTGTGCAAGCCGCCAGCCGTCATTGTTGAAGTGCAGGACGATCGCCGGGGCGCCAAGCGCCACGGCGTTGGCAATGAGTTCCTGCGCGCCGTTGTTCTCGGTCGTGTCGGTGCCGAGCGTATAGCGTGTATGGGCACCGGTCGGGCGGCCATAGCGTGCACCGACTTTCTGAATTTCGTACATCTCGCGTGAAGAGACGCCCTCTCTCATGTAGCCCACGGTGCTGCCGATGCCGGGGGCGCCAGCCTGCAGGCCCTTGTCAATCTCCTCGAGAATCGCGTTGCCCTGTTCCAGGGTCGGGCGCGTCGCGCTCCAGCCAGTTTTCGCCCGGGTTGTGAAAGCGGCTATGGGGCCATTTACCAGGTAATCGGCGCCGTCCGACCCGTCGATGAACATCGCGCGGGCAAACTCGTGGCTAACCGCACAGCCGTAGTTGGCCTGGGTCACACCGGCACGCGCTTCGTACCAGTCGGCCATATAGGATCCCGCACAGCCCATCTCGAAATCCATGCTGCTGGTTAACCCGTCGCGCAAACCGAGGGAATAGCCGATCGGCATTTGAAAGTGGAAATGCGTATCGATGAAGCCGGGCGCCACGATCTTGCCGGTGGCATCCACGGTCTCGGCGCCCTTCAGCGGCTTTTTGCTGATCGTGACGATGCGGCCGTCCTTGATGCCGACATTGGCAATATCGTCATACAGTGTTTCAGGGTCCATGACCCTTCCGCCGGTGATGACCAGATCATAATCCTTGGCAAATAGCGTGGGTGCTGCCAAAGCGCTTACAACAAACGCACTGACTATCAAATATTTTTTAAACATGATTCTCTATTTTCTCCTCAATAATACTGTTTTCGTCATGGATTCTTTTGTTGATTCCGGAATTAACAAACCAATCGCAGTCAATCAAGTAATCGAGTTCGGAGTGCTTGTCATTCCTAAGGAAAGCTTTTGCGGAAACAAAAATAACCGGCATATAGCCGGTTTGGAGCAGCAGCCGATTTCGGCTGTGGCTCTCATGGTCTTTCACTACTGCGATGCAATGCCTGACTAAGCCATCGCTGATAACCCTAAATAATATAGCTCAGCAGATGTTGGCCGTAAAGAGTCCCTTTAGTGACGCATGGAGGTGCAGTCCACACGTAAATCATTTTTAACGTTGCAAACCGCGGGTCCGGGCGAGGCGCCCGGACCATGTGTGGTTCAGCCTTCGGCCATCATCATCGCCTGATTGCGCGCCGGACTGACCAGAAAATCACCAGGTTTGTCGACTGAATCTGATCCCCAGATGCATTTAAATGGATCATCCGATAACCGCTCTCATTACCCGCAACATATTGCCGCCCCAAATCTTGGCGATATCTTCCTGCTTATAGCACGAGGTTTACCCACCTTTTACTTCGCCGCCGGAGACAAGTAGAAGTAGTCGAACAGCGCGCGGGTGATCTCGGCAATCGCCCGATCCCTGTCCGACTCGGAGGTCTCGCTGCTGTTCGTGAACACGGCGATGGCAAACCGCCGACCGTCAGGGAGCGTGACATAGCCAACGTCGTTGGCAACTCCGCCTACGGTTCCGGTCTTGTGCGCTACGGGCGTTCCCTTGGGCAACAGCCCCTTGATACGGCCAGCGCCGGTGCGCGTGCGCGACATGACGCCCAGCAGGAACTCGCGGCTTTCCGGGCTCATCGCTGTGCCACTGTCGATGGCAAGCAGGAGTTTCAGATACGCATTGGGCGTTGTGTGGTCGCGGGGATCCGCCTCGAAGTCCGGATTGGGATCAACCTGGGCCGCCACCAGTGCCGGGTTCTTGCTGATGGCCTCAACGACAGCTTCTGGGGTGACCGCTGGCAAGTCGTAGAAATCCATGAGAATCTCGCGGACAGACCGATCGACCCTGAAATCGGTGATCCCGAGCCTGCGCAGGTTCTCGGTCACCGCCGCTGGTCCACCTGCCAGCCCCAAACAGACGTCGGTCGCCGTGTTGTCACTTTCTGTGATCATCGGATATATCAAGTTCGCTAACGAGAACTGGACCCCGGGGTAGGGGAATCTCTCGGCAATCGCAACTTCGCCGGCGACATACATGTCGTGCGGGACGTCGACCATTTGGTCGAGACTGAGTTCCCCTTTGTCCACGAGATCCATCACTTTCGCGGCGATCGCCACCTTGTAGGTGCTGGCCATGGCGAAGGTCTCATCGCCATTGACGCGATGACCTCGTCGCCTGCCGATTTCCTGTGCAGCCACACCAATGCGGCCAACCAGCCCCTCCGTAAGTTTCTCAATCTTCTGAGAAATATCCTTAACATTTTGCTCCTGAGCAAATGCCGGTTGAACTGCAACAATGAGAGATTATTGCACTAGATAAATAATAGTACCATATGTTTCTGTTTCATTGTTTTTCGTTTTTAAATATTATATTAATCGTTCTTCCTCATCAGGGCAAAAACCATGAAACCTATTCTCAGACGGAAGATCCGGTGCTGCATGCTAAGGAACGCCGGCTTTCCAGACTTGTCACGCAGCAACTCACCAACCGTTCCTTGAAAGGCACCATCTGTCATGATAACCATGTCTTCACCCGCGCTACTCATCGAAATCGGTGGAGGGTTCTCATAAATTTGGACTCCTCCTAGTGGTTTGTACAAGCGCTCAGCCATGAGCTGGTCGTTGTCAAAATAGATTTTGTAGTCTTCATTATCCCCTAACCAAAGACCTACGAAAGGTTCAAGGGAACTACGATCTGCAGTGATTGCAACCAAGGGTGTTCTCTCAATATCCAAATACTTTTTGAGAGCCAGTGCGATTACCGCATCGTACACTTCAATACCGCGGTCGCTGTTCGTAAGAACAACGATCCCAAATTTCTTGTCCGGTGCAAACAGCATCTTGGCGGTAGCCCCTGCCGACCGACCGGCATGAAAAACGGTTCGCACACCGCCGATATCCTCAACGAACCACGTAACACCGGTGTTTTCACTCAGCTCGCCTTCGACCAAGGGACTGTGCGCCATGTCCAGCAACTTTGGAGACAACAGTTGACTGCCGTCCTTGTCCTTACCGTCAAACTGAAATTTCATATACTTCATCATATCACTGACATTACTGAGTATGCCTCCGGCCGGATAGACGCTGCGCGGAAAAGGCGCAAAGCTGACCTGAGGTTCGGACGTCCCGTCATATACTCCGGCATGGCCAACAGCAAAGCGTTCTGCCATTAGTTCCGCCATGAAGAAGGAGCTGTGCGTCATGCCCAGGGGCAGAAACAACTCGTCCTTAACTTTTTGTTCATAAGATTTTGCACGGCTTACGACTTGAATGAGGCGTCCTGCAATGATGAAGTTGTTATTGTTGTAGGCCCAGACCTCGCCATAAGGTGTGCGTTGCGGTAGGAATCGAAAAGCCCGCACGGCCTTCTCCAAGGCATCTTCCCCCGAACTGGGATCCTCAAAGTAGTCGCCTTGCCAGCCAGTCCGGTGCTGGAAAAGGTCGATGACCTTCGCCTTTTCTGAAGCCTCTCTATCCAGGACCGAAAACTCCGGGAGATACTTCCGAACCGGGGCTTCGAGGTCGAGCTCTCCGCGTTCTGACATTTTAAGAACTACGGTGGACGTAAAAGACTTCGATATGGAGCCGATATAAAACACGGTGGCTTCAGTGACAGCCTGAGGATCGTCAACATTGGTAATGCCGAGGCCGGCCATTTGGACCTTGCCATCGTGCATGATCCCAATGGCTATACCTGGGACTTTGATCTCGTCCATGAGTCGCTGAGCTTCGCTCTTAATTTCCTCAAACCGCGTGTCCATGTTTTCCTGGGCAGCTGCCGGTTGAACTGTCAACAAATGACGAGACTAGTGCAATAAAAAATAGTGCTATGTTTCGTTTCATTGTTTTTCTCCTTTGAATATTAATAATCCGGTTTTCTTATTCTTTGACTCCTTGAATCGTGTCGGCAATACACCGACACGATTCATAGAAACTCATTGCTTTTCCGATTGCCGCATCAATGAAAGTCACAACAAGGAATCCCACCGCCGAAATCGATCGGGGAGGCATAGAAGGTCTGGGTCCACCCCTCTTTGGTGAGCGGTTCGAACTTGCTCTCGACCGGTTCGAAGCGGATCGGCTGTCCAGGATTCACGCCTTTCAGTGGTTCCTGATCTTTCATGACGATGACGCCATTAACAATACATCAAGAATTCCCGTGGACGGAAGTCTACCGTTTGCGTAGGTCGAATTGTCCCTGACCGTTTCAGGATCGAACAGGGTGATGTCGGCCACCATGCCTTCCTGCATGCGGCCGCGAACCTGCATGGACTTCAACCCCATCTCGCCCAGCGGCTTTGCATAATTGTAACTGGTCATGGATACGGCCTGCATCAGCGGAATATTGTTTTCCCTGGACAAGGCGAAGCACGGTGCCAAAAGACCCGGAAGTACGCGGGTGGGTATTGGGCAGATCTTCGAAGGGAGTATCCCAGGTTAGGTTATCGCTTGGGATCATGGGCATGCCGTCGCTACCAATAGCCACGCCGGGCATTTTAAGCCAGTCAACAATCGCCGATTCGGGGCTTTTGTAGACAAGCACGAGACGTGCGGGTTCTTTTTTGAGCATCTCCTCACGGGATTCCTGGGTGTAGAATTCGCCGGTCGCGACATCCTGAACCGTCTCTTCGTATTTGTTGCCCAGGGCCTGTACCCAGACTTCGGGCTCGAGAAATACGGCATTCAAAGCCGTGGAACCTGCGGCGTAT
The DNA here is from genome assembly GCA_963753105.1 of uncultured Gammaproteobacteria bacterium. Taxonomy (GTDB): domain Bacteria; phylum Pseudomonadota; class Gammaproteobacteria; order Xanthomonadales; family SZUA-36; genus SZUA-36. Next base: position 1,015,012 of record CAVWBD010000001.1, on the reverse strand, counting down.
GGATAGATTTCGCCCCAGACGTTGTAACCCCGTTCCCGCATCCGCACCATAAGCTCATGCACCATATTGTATCCCGGATTATTGAAATGGGAGGCGATGGCCGGCGTCCCTAATGCCGCCGCATTTGCCAGCATCTCCTGGATACCGTTGACTTCGGTGGTATCATCACCGGGCGTATAACGGAAATGCATGGCGATAAAGCGGCCGTATAGCCCGCCCAGCTTTTGCAGTTCAAATATCTCGCGGGCCGAAACCCCCGCGCGCATGTAGCCAACGGTAGAACCAATACCAAGTCCTCCCTGCGCAAGCCTTCGTCAATCAGGGAAAGGATCTGGTTTCCCTGCTCCAGATTGGGCCGGGTCTTGGACCAACCCTCCTTAATGGTTTCTTTGCCGTCTATCTTGTCCTTTGTGGAGCGGGTTTTCTCCGCGTCGGGAGTGTATAAATGTTTCCAATCGGTAAAGCCGTCCAACACCTCCGCCCGGGCAAATTCGTGGGCGACCGCCACGCCGAAATTCACCGGTGCTTTTCCTTCACGCCGTTTGTACCACTCGTCGAGCTTTGGCCCGTGAGCGCCGATCTCTGTGTCCAGAAGCGTCGTACGACCGTCGCGCAGCATCAACCGGTATTGATAGGGCTCAATACAATGTTGGTGCCCATCGATAAATCCCGGCGCCACCACCAGCCCTTTGGCGTCGATGGTCTCCTTGCCGCTGATCGCGTCCTTCGTGATGACGGCGATCCGGCCGTCCTTGATGCCGACATTGGCAACGGCGTCATACTTCGTTTCCGGGTCCATGACCCGGCCGTTATTGATGACGATGTCGTAATCAACGGCCAAGGCAGGCATGGCCATAGCAAGGGTTAGTACCAATACACTTAAAAGCGCTCTTAATCGTTTCATTTCAAATCTCCTTTTTGAGGGATAATGAACCTTTAGCCAAGTTCTCGATCAGCTTACTTAACAGTATTCTTGTAGATTTTGCCGTCCTTCATGATGAATCAATGTTCTTCTCTGCATCCAGCGCAGAATTTCCCCATATGCTGAGACGTGGGCGCATGTAAAAGTTTCAACTCCAGCATGGCGAGCGCTCAGCGGAATAGCTGTGAAGAACACGTGCCCTCTTGTCCCGCTGGCGATTCCACACGGAAAGATAGAGACCGGCCAGTGTCAGGGAAATGGCTCCAGAGCTTGTCCAGATGACCGTCGTCCAGTTCATGATCAAATCAAATCGCTAGGCGCTCTGATACGGGCTCTGGAAGCTCTTACTGTATTGAAAATACACGTCGTCAACTGGCCTTCCTTGAATCTGCAATTTCTGAGCTATGTTAGCATTTTCAGCCAGGCAGATTCGACAGCAGAAAACCCTCAACTGTGAAGCCGGAGATATTGCAATAAAGCGACTCGTGGCTGTCTTCCTTCCTTTTATACTATCGTCGCAAATATTGTTTGAAGCTAGCGTGCCAGTCCACCCATTCGGTTTTTCGGGTCGATGATACAGCAACGTCGAGTAAACATATTTCAGGTTTATATGACTAAAGCGTGACTGGATATTTTGATGAAAGTTTGTAAGTTATTGAATAATATGGTGCCGGCACCACGATTCGAACGCGGGACCTACTGATTACAAATCAGTTGCTCTACCAGCTGAGCTATACCGGCATGGGGAAATCTCAGGGGGTGGAATTCTATGTGTTTACGGGCCGCCAATGCAATGTTTTAAGACGTAATTTCATCCATTGTTATCCTCGGGGAGATCACCGGGCTCGGCCTCTAAAACGGCACCCTGGCCGGATGTGTTCTCAACGGGCTCGTTATCCGTGACACTGAAGAAACCCAGGTCGGGACAGGGCAACGCACGTTTCATGAAATCGTTCGGGAAATCCTGCATGTCCATCTCGAGCAGGCTGACCCCGGGCGCCTGCTCATAATCCAGCCAGTAGCGGGGTTCCGCATGGCGGCTGACGCGCACCTGCACATCAAAGCCCTTTTCCTGCAGTTGCTGCTTGCGCCGGTTCGCATTCCCCTGGCGCATGAAATACCCCAGTGAAATGGCGTTTTTCCATTCACCGTCATCGTGGATGATGGCAATGTCATTCAGACCCAGCGCACGCAGTGAAAACAGGGCGCGATTGGCCTCCAACAGGGAAGCGTACGGTGGCAGAAATACCCAGTAGCCCTTTTCCACCAGGGCCTGGGTCTGCCGCTCGCTGATTGCAGTTACGATACCGCGCAGCTGTGAACGCAGGCTGATCCGTTCCTCGACGGTGTGGAACGGGCCAAGACTGAAACACTGCCGGGTACCCGCCGTTAACTGCTGGTCTTGCATGAGTTCGCCAAACAGGTGCAGGGTCGGAACATCAGGGTCTTCGCTCACGCTTTGAATGACCGGCGATACTTCCTGCGGGGCAGGTTTGCTGGCCTGAAAACCAAGCAATAACAGGTTTACAAGCACCAGGCTGATGACGATGATTCTCAACATGGGCGCATTATATATTGGTTTCCCTGAAGCTGACCTCACCTGAGTACAGCTTCAGAACCGCCGTACCTGTGTCCAGCAACAAAGCCCCCTGCTGATCGACACCCAGTGCTTTGCCCCGCACCGGGCCATCGCCGGTATGCACGGTAATGCTCTGCCCTTGCAAGGCATCCAGCTGTGTCCAGGCATCCACCAGGGGTGCAAATCCCTCGTCCGCAAACAGCATAAGGTGCCTGAGCAGTTCCTCGAGCAACACGGTGGCCAACTCGTTGCGTGAACAGCCCGGCAAATGGGAGCGCAAGTCCGTCCACGGCTGGTCGATGCACTGGTCCGCAGCCGCACCCGGCATATGTACATTGATACCCACACCCAGTACCGCCTGGCATGGTCCCTGCGCATTGCCCTGCAACTCCACCAGGCAACCGCACAATTTGTGTCCGTCGAGCAACAAGTCGTTTGGCCACTTGATGCGGTGTCCGTTCAAGCCCACCCGGTGCAAGGACACCGCAGCCGCAAGCGCCACCACCAGCGGCAGGCAGCCCAGTTCAGACATGGGTTTATCGAAGGTCCAGCCCAGTGACAGGTACAGGTTGCTGCCAAACGGTGAATGCCACTCCCGGTCGTGGCGGCCCCGCCCCGAAGACTGGTGTTCGGCCAGGATGGCCGTTGCATGCTGCTCGATAAGTGGTAAACGCCGCAGGGCTGAGTTCGTTGAATCCAGCGACAGCTCAACAAGCAGACTGGAAAGAACCTGTCTGCTCGCCCCGTCCAGGCCGGCAAGGATCGAAGGGGAGTCCAGCAATTCCAGCGCTGCGCTCAAACGGTGACCCTGGCCGGTGAGTTCTTCGATCTCCACGCCAAGTCTGCGCAATTTCTCCAGTTGCTGTTTGACCCCGGCAGGGTCGCAGCCGAGCTGTTCGGCAAGCTGTGATACGCTCAGGAATTGGCTTGCCGACAGGCAGCGGACCAGGCTTCGGATATCATCATTGCTCATGCTACCCGGCCCGTTCAGCGTTTTCTGGCAAAAAGACGAATGCCCTCAAAGCGGTTTTCCGTCCCATCCCTGAGGCGGCGCACATTGCTACGGTGCGTAAACAGCAGGAACAGGGCCAGGATGGCCGCAAAGATCACCAGTGCCCCGTCACCCAGCCACCAGGCGGCCGGCACCACGCTGAAACCCGCGAGCACCGTGGCCAGACTGACATAGCCGCTCAATACCAGTGTTATCAGCCACACCAATATCAGCGGAACCAACACCCAGGGTTCGATCACAAGCAGCGCACCCACAGCCGCTGCGGCGCCCTTGCCGCCCTTGAAGCCGTGCCAGGCGGGGAAACAATGTCCGACAACGACCGCAAAACCACACAACATGACCAGCACATCGGGGCTTACGACATCCTGTGCACCCCAAAGCGGCAGGGCCGGCACCCACCAGGCCGCCAGGAACCCTTTGCCCACATCAATGATCACCACACCCAGGGCAAATACCAGGCCCTGGGTACGGAATGCGTTTGTACCACCGGCATTGCCACTGCCCTGCTTGCGAATATCCACCTTCCTGAGCTTGCCGACCAATAAGCTGCCGGAGATGGAACCCAGCAGGTAAGCCAGAACAATTTTTGTAATCAATACTGTCATGCTAAGGGCCTGTTAACACTATCCAGATCGCTGCGTTGCCGGCCCAAATGGTGCCAGGCAAGGCGCGAGGAGTGTAGTTTGGTGAATCCAAATGAGTGATGAGCAACGCAGCATGGGGCCATTTGGGACCGCAACCCGAAGGGACGGGTCCCATTTTGCCCACTATGGCGTCTCTCTTCACTCAGGTACTCGAAGTACATTACTCTCATCGTTCCTTGTATTGAGCAAAATGGATTCCCGTCGCAGGGACCTGGTTAGTATTAACAGGCCCTCATTCAATTCAACTGTCCGGGTTGTGGCAGGAAACCCACCACCAGGCCACCCGGGCCCAGGTGCACACCCAGGGCCGGACCCGCCTCGGTAATATGGCAGGAATGAACCCGCGTGTGGCGGTGCAAAATGTACCGCCTCAACTCGACGGCCCCTTCCCGGTTGGCCCCGTGGGCAATCAGGATACGGTAGGTCGTGCTCTTACGCATCCTGCGCACTGCCGCCTTACCCAGCGCCTTGGGTTTGGCGCCGATCCCGGTCGTGACGCCGGCCAGGCCGAAACGCCCCTGTTTGGCGGTGATCAACGGGCTGATGTGCGTGAAATCCGTGAACTTCTTGACCCACCCGGGCAAGCGCCCGCCACGTGCCAGGTAAGTCAGATCATGAGCGATTGCGATGGTCCGGGTCTGGGGCATGTATTCTTCAAGCAATGCCTCTATCTCGTCCACGGGCGCCCCCATTTGTGCAGCTTCCGCTGCGATCACTGCCAGCAGGCCTTCCCCGCAACTGGCGCTCTGGGTGTCAAATACACGTACTTTACCGTCGAAGTTCTCTGCCGCGGCCCTGGCCGCCTGGGTGGTGCCGCTTAGCGCCTCGCTCAGTCCCACGGACATGACCTCGTAACCGTGGGCGGTCAACAGGTCATATTGACGGCTGAAATCCCCGATCGGCGGCTGTGAGGTCTTGGGCGACTCCGTTGTCTCCCCCAGCATCCGGTACAGGTCTGCAGGCTTCAAGGTGATATGGTCGATGTACTCGGTGGTGCCAAAATTCAGGCGCACCGGAACCATGTGGATACCCAGGCGTTCCTGTTCCTCGAGCGGTATATCCGCCCCTGAATCGGCCACGATCGCCACGTGTCCCGCCTGGTTCATCAGGCCGTGTTGACGCTCCATGTCATCGGCTTTCTGCTGGTGCAACTCACCGAATTGTTCGCACGCCAGGTACACTTCGCCCGGATTGTTGACATGCAGGTGAACACGTACGCGTTCGCTGCCACCCGCCACCATCAACGAACTGCAGTCCAGTTGCTCCAGCCGCTGCATGATAACGGCGCGATCCAGCCCGTCACCCTCGATAACACATTCGGTGCAAAAACGATGCAAGCCCGTATCCATTTCCATCGTCGTGGCGTGCTCCGGTAAGGACTCCCCGGGCAGGTCCTGCACCTCTGCAACTTCGCCGGATTCGATAAACGCGTAAATGCCTTCCATCAGGTCCACGAAACCCTGGCCACCGGCGTCAACGACACCCTTCTGTTTCAAAATCGGCAACAGCTCCGGCGTGTGGGCCAGCGATTCACGGGCGCATTGCAGACCGTACTCAAGCAGATCCTGGATATCCTCGACACCTTCCCCGACCTTGCGCTCCAGACCGATTGAAAAATCCTCGAGCACAGTGGGCAAGGTACCGGCCACCGGTTCAGACATGGCTGTCCACGAGGCCTTTGCACCGGCGCTGCTGGCCGCTGCCAATTCCGTTGCTGTCAACTGGGAATCTTCGCTAAGCGCTTCTGAAAATCCATGAAAATATTGCGCCATGATGGCGCCGGAATTGCCCCTGGAGCCATCGAGTGAAGCCCTGGCAACCTTGTCCATCAGTTGTTTCAGGGAAAGACCATGCGCGTGTTGCACGGCATCCTGGATGACCTTGAAACTGAACACCAGGTTGGTGCCGGTGTCACCATCCGGTACGGGAAAGACGTTGATCCGGTCGATGTATTCCCGGCGCTGAAAAAGCCGCTGGAAACCTGCACTCAGACCCCGCAACATCCGTTTTGAATCTATGTAGGCGATGGACTTGGTCAATGTTGCAACCTGCCAAATGGAAACCGGACAAAAGTCTAGCATGTGAATCGCCCTCATGGTGCGCCGGCCAGGCAGATTTTTTGGCCACCGGCTGTTTGTTTGGCGAAAAATGCCGGATTGTGGCCAGAATTACACCTTCAAACACGCTCTACCCCGCTAACCCGAACATTGCGCCGGTATGGCCCAGGCCAGCCTCTCGACCGCTTCGCGGCCTCACCTTCTTCCGGATAATCGCCCGGGACAGGCGCAATCATTCAAATTCGGAGCCCGTTCCGACCGGTGCAATGTCCGGGTTTGGGCCTTTTGGCACATTTGGCATGGAACCTGCATCGTTAAACTTAGGGTCTTTAGCACTTGCCAGATCGTTGCGACGAAAACCCATTTTGTCCAGTACAAGGAACGATGAACGTAATGTATTGTAGATACCTGAGTGAAAAACGCCGTAGTGGGCAAATGGGCGTCCCTTGGGTTGCCGGCCCAAATGGCCCCATGCTGTGTTGCTCGTCATTCGATTGGAATGACCAAACTACACTCCTCGCGCCTTGCCTGAGACCATTTGGGCCGGCAACGCAAAGACCTAGCAAGTGCTAACAGACCCTAGATACGTGGACTGGAGAAAACCATGCAAGACGAAACCTTTTTTGAAAGCGTCAAGAGAAACCTGAACGGTGAACCCGGACAGCCGATCGTGCTGGGTGTCTGCAAGACACTTGCGGCGCGTTTGAACCAGGAAGTCTGGTTGATCAGGCTCGCGGCAATCGTACTGGGTGTTTTTTACAGCCTGATCACGCTCGTGGTCTATGTTGCGCTGGGTCTGTTCATGGATGAAACCTCGCACCGCACCAAGAGCCTGTTTGAAGGAATCGGCATCTGGTTCCGGGAATTCACCCACAAGGTCGGTAATAAATTCGACGGCCTGTTCGGTAATAACGACAGCTCGCGCAGACATTATTAACAAACCCCGAACCTGAGTGTACCTTGCCCCAGGACCGGCAGCCTCCGCTGCCGGGCTAACTACTTGGTTCGGGTGAACAGATCCAGTTCAACCGCATCGAACGGCCAGAATAACTCCACTTGATCATCGGCGCGTTGCAACACCGGTACATGGATTTCATAACGCATCAGCAGTTCCGGATCGCCGGAAATGTCCACTTTCAGGTAAGTTTCTCCCAACCCATTTGCCCGTAACAGCGTCTCTGCCTCGTCGCACAAATGGCACTCCGGTTGGTAGTACAAAATAAACTTACGCATTGCCGTCCTCGCAAAACAACGCCATCGGGTTAAAATCACAAAAGGTATTACACTAAAGCATGACATGGTAGACGGTATTTTTGAATGATTGCTGCTTTTAAAAAATTTATCCCGCTGGCTGTTATCTGCCTGCTCATGACCGCCAACGCGGGCGCAGGCGATATGTACAAATGGCAGGACGAAGACGGCGTGTGGCATTTCAGCTCCATACCACCGGCTGATGAGCAGTCGTTTACCACCGTCGAAATGCCCGCGGACCCAACCCCCCTGGTTTCCATGCGCAAGCTGGGTATCGACCGCGAACCGGAATATTCCTTTTTCAATAATGTCTGGGGACCGGTTGAACTGGAACTCCGTCTCGAAGATGCGGAGAACGTGACCAGCGAACCACCGTTACCTGCCCGTTTCGTGCTGCCCGGGCAGACTGAACAGCGCCTGGTGAAAATCAGGGCCAGCGATCCGGGTGCGGGTTTCAGCTTCCGCCTGTCCTACAAACAGATGCTGGGCCCACCGCTCGAGCAATTACCACCCGGAGTTGATTATTACCCCCCGTTCCCACTCGGTTTACAGTTCCCGATCAGCCAGGGGTTTGACAACGATGTGACCCACGGTGACCCGTCCAGCCAGTACGCGGTGGATATCGTCATGCCGGTTGGCACACCGATCCTGGCGGCACGCTCCGGGCGGGTTATGGAAATGGAAGACGATTTCCATGGCGCTGCGCAAACGGAACGTTACCTGACCCGTTCAAACCATGTCCGCATACTGCATGAGGACGGCACCATGGCCGTGTATGCGCATTTGCAGGCCAACAGCTTGCGGGTGCGCGAAGGCGCGGAAATACGCCGGGGTCAGTGGATCGCCAATTCCGGCAATACCGGTTACAGCAACGGACCTCACCTGCATTTCGCTATTCAACTGAATGTCGGGATGGTGATGGAATCACTGCCGTTCCGTTTTATCACACCCACGGGTACGACCATGACACCCGCGGAACGGGTCATGATCGAAGGCGTATTGCCCAACGAATAATGCCGGGGCGGCAGCTGAACTTGGCACGTAACACCGCTCAAATGACTCTGTTACTATTCACGCCTCGAAAATCGGCCTATATTCCATCTATGCCTGAGTTACAGAAACAAATTGCCCGCCGGCGCACATTTGCGATCATTTCGCATCCGGATGCCGGTAAAACCACCTTGACCGAAAAGCTGTTGCTGTTCGGCGGCGCCATCCAGATGGCGGGCGCGGTCAAGTCCAAGCGGGCAGCGCGGCACGCCACCTCGGACTGGATGAAGCTGGAACAGGAACGTGGTATCTCGGTCACCTCCTCCGTCATGCAGTTCAGCTACCAGGATTACATCGTCAACCTGCTGGACACACCGGGTCACGCGGATTTTTCCGAGGACACCTACCGGACACTGACCGCGGTGGATTCCGCGCTGATGGTCATCGATTGCGCCAAGGGCGTCGAGCAACGGACCATCAAGCTGATGGAGGTTTGCCGCCTGCGCCAGACCCCCATATTCACCTTCATCAACAAGCTGGACCGGGAAGGCCGCGACCCGATCGAGTTGCTGGACGAGGTGGAGTCCGTGCTGGGTATCCAGTGCGCACCCATCACCTGGCCGATCGGCATGGGTAAACGCCTCAAGGGTGTCTATCACCTGCAGGACGACGCCGTGCACCTGTACGAATCCGGCAAAAACTACGTCACCCAGCAGGCCGAAGTCATCCCGGGAATACACAACCCCTTACTGGATGTGCGCCTGGGTGAATACGATGCGCGTGAACTACGCGAGGAGATCGAACTGGTCAAGGGTGCCAGCCATGAATTCAATGCCGGCGCTTACCGGGCAGGCGACCAGACACCCGTGTTTTTTGGCTCGGCTATCAACAATTTCGGGGTCACACCATTACTGGACTCCTTTGTCCAGCACGCCCCCGCCCCGGCATCCCGTGCAACCACCGGGCGCGATGTTGCCAGCGACGAGACCGCCCTGAGTGGTTTTGTTTTCAAGATCCAGGCCAATATGGACCCGGCCCACCGCGACCGGATCGCCTTTATGCGTATCTGCTCGGGCGAATTCGTCCAGGGTATGAAAGTCAGGCATGTCCGTCTGGGCAAGGACATCAAGATACCCAACGCCCTGACCTTCATGGCCCAGGACCGCGACCAGGTCGACAAAGCGTGGCCCGGCGACATCATAGGCGTCCACAACCACGGTACCATCGCCATCGGTGATAGTTTCACAGAGGGTGAGAAACTGCAGTTCACGGGCATCCCCAATTTTGCCCCCGAATTGTTCCGCCGGGCGCAATTACGTGACCCGCTCAAGCTCAAGGCCCTGCAAAAAGGTCTGCTGCAACTCTCCGAAGAAGGTGCAACCCAGTTTTTCCGGCCGTTGATGGGCAATGATCTGATCCTGGGCGCCGTCGGTGTGCTGCAGTTCGACGTGGTGGCCTACCGGCTAAAAAGCGAGTACAGCGTCGATGCAATATTTGAGAATGTCAACGTGCAGGCAGCACGCTGGATCAGCTGTGACGATGAAAAAATGCTGGCCGATTTCACCCGGGCGCTGAACAACAACCTGGCCCGTGATGCCGCCGATCAACTGGTGTACCTGGCGCCAACCCGGGTCAACCTGCAGTTGACCGAGGAACGCTGGCCGGATATCAACTTCGCCACGACCCGCGAAACACTGCTTTTTGCAGAGTGATGTCTTGAGCAGCGCCGCCAGCCGGATACTCGCACTTTTCCCAGGCTCCAAGCCGGCGCCGCTCAATCTGGGCCATCGCCCTGCCCATCATGGGCGGAATGATGTCCCAGAACATATTGAACCTGGTTGATATCGGCATGGTCGGCCACCTCGGCGACACGGCACTGGCCGCCACCGGTATCGGCAGCTTCACCAACTACCTGGCCATATCGTTCATTATCGGACTGTCGGCGGGTGTGCAGGCACTTGCCGCCCGCAGGCTGGGCGAAGAACGGCATGATGAAACCGCCGTCCCATTGAATGGCGGCCTGCTGCTGGCGCTATTGATTGGTGTACCGCTGTGTGCTGTTTTATTCCTCGCCATACCTTCAGCCTATACCTTCCTCAGCGATGACCCGGCGGTTATCGAACAGGGTGTTCCTTATTTGCAGGTACGCATTCTCAGCATGATCGCGGTCGGTATGAACTTTTCCTTCCGCGGCTACTGGAGCGCAATTCATATGACAGGCGTGTACCTGCGTACGCTGCTGATCATGCACGCTATCAACATCTTCCTGAACTGGGTGATGATCTTTGGCAATCTCGGCGCGCCAGAAATGGGTGTTTTGGGCGCCGGGCTGGCAACCACCATCTCGCTGTATATCGGTACTGCCCTGTATTTCTTCTTCGCCTTGCGCCACGCGCGTGACAAGGGTTTCCTGCGCGGCATTCCCAGCCGCTCTACGCTGTGGCAGCAGTTCAGGCTGTCTTTGCCCTCCAGCCTCCAGCAGTTGTTTTTCTCTGCCGGGCTGGTCACGCTGGTCTGGATCATGAGCCAGATCGGTACCGCTGAAATCGCCGCGGTCAACGTGCTGATGACCTTTCATATCACCGCAGCCCTGCCAGCTTTTGGCGTGGCCCTGGCCGCCACGACCCTGGTCGGCAATGCACTGGGTCGCGGGGATACCGAGGATGCAGCCCGGTGGGGCTGGAACGCCGCCGCCCTGGCCCTGGTGTACGGGGTATTGCTCAGCGTGGTGCTGATCCCGCTGGCTGACCCGTTGCTGGGTATATTCCTGACCAACCCGGAGACCCGCCAACTGGCCTACTGGCCGATGATCCTGTGGGCGCTCGTTATCGGTTTTGACACCACCGGCATGGTCCTGATGAATGCCATGATCGGCGCCGGTGATACACGCCGCAGCATGTGGATCAGCGTCATTGCCCAATGGGTTTTCTTCCTGCCGGCCGCCTACATCGCGGGGCCCGTGCTCGGACTCGGCCTGCTGGGTGTCTGGGTTGTCAACAGTGTTTACCGGGCAGGCCAGTCTATTGCCTGCATTCATCAATGGAAAGGCAGGCACTGGGCCGGTATCGATCTTTAGGAATGCACGTTGAATTTGCCAGATACCGGCAAAGCCGATACATTGCGTTCCTAATAACAATCACTCACGCCACCTGGAATCCAGCATGACGAGCAACATCTCCACGATTGCCTTTGGTTTATTTGGACTGGCTGTACTGATCTCGGTTGCCTTCGCATTTTCAAACAACAAGAATTCCGTGGACTGGAAACAGGTTGCGGCGGGGATCGGGCTGCAGATCGCCTTTGCCATTATCGTGATCATGGTCCCGGGTGGACGTGAATTTTTCGCCGCCATCAGCCAGGTTTTTGTCAAGACCATCGACTTCGCCATGAGTGGTGCGGAATTCATCTTCGGCGACCTCGCCAGATCTACCAATTTCGGCTTTATCTTCGCTTTCCAGGTGTTGCCGACCATCATTTTCTTCGCATCCCTGATGGCGGTGCTCTACCACATCGGCCTGATGCAGAAGATCGTCCAGGGCATGGCCTGGGTCATGCTGAAAATCCTGCGCATCAGCGGGTCAGAATCATTGTCCGTGGCCGCCAATGTATTCATCGGCCAGACCGAGGCGCCGCTGGTGGTGCGTCCTTACATCGCCAAGATGACGCAATCCGAATTGTTTACGATGATGGTCGGTGGCATGGCCACCATCGCGGGCGCCGTGCTGGCCGCGTATATCGCCATGCTCGGCGGGGCGGACGAGGCGCAGAGACTGTTCTATGCCAGGCATTTGCTGGCCGCGAGCGTAATGGCCGCACCGGCGACCATCGTGATCGCCAAGTTGTTAAGACCTGAAACAGAAGAATCCCTGACCAAGGGCACGGTCCACCTCGAGGTAGAAAAAACCGCCACCAATGTTATCGAGGCTGCTGCCAACGGCGCGGCGGACGGTGTCAAGCTGGCGCTCAACGTGGGTGGCATGTTGCTGGCGTTTATCGCGCTGATCTCGATGATCAACTTCCCGCTGGCGTGGGCCGGCCAGGTAAGCGGCCTTGAGAGCCTGATCGGGCAACCGCTGAGCCTGTCCGTCATCCTCGGCTACATTCTCTCCCCGCTGGCCTGGATCATCGGTATCCCCTGGAACGAGGCCATCATCGTCGGTGGCCTGATCGGTGAGAAGGTCGTTATCAACGAGTTTGTGGCCTATATGCACCTGAGCGATTTCAAGGACGTGCTGTCCGAGCACTCCATGCTGATTTCAACCTATGCACTGTGTGGTTTTGCCAATTTCTCATCTATCGCGATACAACTGGGCGGTATCGGCGGCCTGGCTCCTAACCGCCGTCCTGACATCGCCCGTTTTGGCTTACGCGCAGTTCTGGGTGGCACGCTGGCCACGATGATGACCGCCACGATTGCAGGTGTTCTGAATCGTCGATAGCAGCTTAGCCAATCGCAGTGTCAGACCACTCTCAATTTCAACTATTCAAAGAGCGGCGGTTTATGCCGTTTTTCATCACCCAGGCGCTGGGCGCATTCAACGACAACGTGTTCAAGAACGGCCTGGCCGCCCTGCTGGTGTTCCAGAGCAGCCAGATGGCGGGCTTGAACACCGACCAGGTCATCAACCTCAGCGCATTGGTGTTTATCCTGCCATTTTTCCTGTTCTCCGCCATGTTCGGACAGTTTGCCGACAAGTTCGAGAAATCCGTGCAGATCAGGTATATCAAGCTGTTCGAAGTGTTCATCATGCTGACCGCGACGCTGGGGTTCTGGCTGAATTCCCTGCCGTTATTGTTGTGTGTCCTGTTCATGCTGGGTTTCCAGTCCACCATGTTCGGACCGATCAAGTACGGCATCATTCCCCAGGTATTGGACCGCCGTGAACTGGTCGGTGGTAATGCACTGGTCGAGATGGGCACCTTCGTGGCCATCCTTGCCGGCACCATCGCCGGCCCTCTGCTGATCGGGATCGAAGCTGACTGGCCGGTCTGGATCAGCACCATTGCCTTGCTCATCGCCATAGCGGGTTACATCGCCAGCCGTGATATCCCCACGGCTCCTGCAGTGGCGCCGGATTTGAAAATCAACTGGAATTTCCTCGCAGAAACATTCAGGAACATCCGCTTCATCGGCGAAAACAAGGTCGTACTCAACAGCGTGCTGGGTATCTCGTGGTTCTGGTTCTTCGGTGCGACGTTCCTGGTCCAGATACCCAGTTATTCGGAAACCGTCCTCGGCGGCGATGAGAAACTGATGTCCACGCTGCTGGCCATGTTCATCATCGGCATCAGCACGGGCTCGCTGCTGTGTGAACGCCTGAGCGGCAAACAGGTGGAAATCGGTCTCGTACCCTTCGGCTCCATCGGTCTGACACTGTTTGGTATTGACCTCTATTTCGCCAGCCCCACACAACCCGCCGTTTACATCGGCCTCGTTGATTTTTTTGCGCACTGGGCGAACTGGCACATCATATTTGACCTGGTGATGATCGGGATATTTGCCGGCTTCTATATCGTGCCGCTGTACGCGCTGGTCCAGCAGCGTTCGGAACCGGGACACCGCTCACGGGTTATTGCCGGCAACAATATCCTGAACGCCATGTTCATGGTGATCTCGGCGGTTTTTGCCATGCTGATGCTGGGTAATGCGGGTTTCAGTATCCCGCAGTTATTCCTGGCCACCGCCCTGCTGAACCTGGTAGTGGCGATCTATGTTTTCAGCATCGTGCCCGAATTCCTGATCCGTTTCCTGGTCTGGATACTGATCCATACGATTTACCGGGTGGAGGTCAGGGGTATTGAAAACATCCCCGACAGGGGCGCCGTGATCGTGGCCAGTAACCATGTCAGTTATGTCGACCCGTTGATCATCGGTGGTGTCATCAGGCGCCCGGTGCGCTTTGTCATGTACTACCAGATTTTCAAAGTCCCGGTGCTGCATTTCATTTTCAAATACGGCAAGGCCATACCCATCGCCGGGCGCAAGGAGGACCCGGACATACTTGATGCCGCCTACGACAGCATGCGCGCGGTCATCGATGCTGGTGATGTGCTGGGTATTTTCCCGGAAGGCAAAATCACAACCAGTGGCGAGATCAACACCTTCAAGAAGGGCGTTGAGAAGGTCGTTGCCGAACGGCCCGTGACACGTGGTGCCGATGGCGCTGTGTAACCTGTGGGGATCCTTGTTCAGCCGCCGTGACCCGCTGCACAAACGCAGGCCCCGTAAGTTCAGGGCCCGGATCGAGCTACGTATCGGGCGAGCGATCCCGGCCGAAGAACTCACCGCCGATCGTCTCGAGGCTGAAATCCGCCAACTCAGGGGTCAGGATCGATAGCATCCCCACGCCCGGCTGAGCATTTCCAACAGTGTGTAAAGACCGCCTCCAGTGCTGTGCCGCATTCAGCACAAACCCATGTTTCAAGGTCTGATGCTATTGCCGGGATCGTGCAACTCGGCGATTAACGCCCTGGCGCGAGGTTCATCGGCATCATTGAGAACCCACAGTTGCGGAACCACCTCCACGAATGGCAATTCACCGCTGCCAGCGGTGCCAAAGCGGTTTTTCATGAAGGTAGCTATACCATCGGACTCCAGCACTGACTGGTAGTGGCCGACCAGTGCGATATCAAAATCTTCGAAAACCTTGATCACCTTGTATCCACTATTCCGTCGGTTCTGCGGTTATGCCGGCTTGGTTCATAAACACGCTGCCAAGAGCGGGCACAATCTTCCCATACTCGAAATCGGACAGGTTGCTGATCATGGCGATCACAAGACCCTGTTCGGGGTTGATCCAGAACTGGGTGGTACCACCCACCGACCCCCCGCCATGACCGATCCATCGCTGTCCGTCTTCATCAGTCCTGATAAGCCAGCCCAGCCCGTAACCGGTTTTCTCTCCCGCGTTGGTTGTCTGTTCCACCCAGAACGTGCGCCGCACGGTGTCATTGACGGGGCTCGTTTGCATCTGCGCCAGCCCGAACCGGACCAGGTCTTCCACGCTGCCGATATACCCCCCACTCGCCCATTTGTAGCTGTTATCGACTTCCGGGGCATTCAGTAACTCGCCATTGCCCCGGTAGTAATAACGCCCACGGCCGGGAATGATCTGGGCCAGGTAATCCGGCCTGGTGTCGTCCATACCCAGCGGTCCGAGTACGTGACTCGACATGTAATCCAGGTACAGCTCATCCGAGGCCCCTTCGATCACGGCGCTGACCAGGTTATAGCCGTAGGAAGAGTACACATAACGTTCACCTGGCAGATGCAACAACGGGTCGTCCCAGAAGATGGCCAATCCCGCAGTGACCGACTCAAACGGTTCATGATTGAGGAACTCGTCCCCCTGGTAGTGCCGGATACCCGACAGGTGCGCAAGTAGCTGACGGGTCGTAACGGGTCCGCGTTTTTGCGGGAAATCCGGCACGTAGGTTTGCACGGGCGCGTCCAGGTCCAGTTTGCCCGCCTGCACCAGCTGGGCAACAGCGTGCGCTGTCATGGGCTTGATGACACTGCCGATACGAAACAGGGTCCGCGCCGGATCCACTTGCACCATTTGTTCGATATCGGCGTGGCCGAAACCTTCGGACCAGACAATCTGTCCACCCTGACCGACGGCTACGGCGAGGCCGGGGCTGTCACCTGCATCAAAGAATACCTGCATGAGATTGTGGGCCTGCTGCGCAGCACGGTTGTCTTTGGCCAAGACGGCATCGGGCGGGCCAAGAAACAGGATCAGCAACACAAAGAATGCTTGTTTGTATATGTTCATAATTCAGAATCGGCTCTATTGAAAATAGTTTCACGAAAGGTGTTACGACTTTATCATGGTCAGACGTTTCAGCCGGTCAAATGGTTCTCTGCCAGTTTGGCCCTTACAATAGGTCTTATCATGAAGAAAATCATCAAACAGCCACAGGAGTGGCAGCAGCAACTAGACGCCGAACAATACCGCGTGACGCGGCAGGCCGGCACCGAGGCGCCCTTCAGCGGACAATACAATGAGCACACCGAAGCCGGGCACTACCATTGTGTCTGCTGTGACCACGTGCTGTTCAGTTCTGAAAGCAAGTTCCACTCGGGCTGTGGCTGGCCGAGCTTTCACGGGGAACTCGATACGGCAGAAATTGCCCAGCGACCTGACCACAGTCACGGCAAGCAGCGCATCGAATTGCTTTGCCCGCGTTGCGATGCGCACCTGGGTCATATATTCAATGACGGCCCGCCACCGACCGGTCAGCGCTATTGCATCAACTCGGTCGCACTGAAATTCGTGGGTAGTGAGGAAAGCCCTTAATGCCCCTGTTTGATACCGCCCCGGGGCGAGCGGGCAAAAGCATTGCTTCACGCAGCGATCTGTGACAACTTGAGCATTGTGTCGCATCGGGGCCACTGGAAAATCATGAGCCAGAAAATCGATTCCCTTGGTAGAATACGCGCCCTGACCCTGTTCAAACGCGGCGCCAATTTGTGACCCGGACCTTTTCAAGAAAATTAATCCTGCTAGCCGCCATCATGGTCGTCCTGGTGTCGTTCCAGGCCGTTGTGCATGCAGCAGAAGAACAGGACCACACACTTACCTGCCCCGGTCCGAGCCTGGCCCCGATGCTCAGGGAAATGCCGGACCGCAGCCAGGCGCCCCTCTATCTCCAGGCTTACCAATTCGATGCCAGCCAGACCGGGCCGGCTGAAGCCCGGAACGAGGTGGAATTGAAGCGGGCAGACCAGGTGTTGACCACCGACCTGCTGCGTTATGACCCTGGCAACAAGACCGTCACCATGCCTGGCGCTGTGACATACCGGGATTCTGTTCTACACATCGCCGGCAGCAACGCATTTTACAATTTTGACGATGAAAGCGGCCGTTTCACCGGATGTCGACTACGGGTTGACAGGCTCCAGCGCGAAAGGCAACGCCTCGGAAATACTGCTGGACTCCGGCAATCACTCGCTGCTGCGGGAACTGTATTTCACGACTTGCCCGGGAGACAATCCGGAATGGGTGTTGACCGCAAAAGAACTGGAGCTGGATTTCGAGAGCGGCGTTGGCGAAGCCAGGCACGCCAAGCTGGAATTCTTTGATATCCCGATCCTGTACCTGCCTTACATGACATTCCCAATCGACGACCGGCGCAAGAGCGGCTTTCTATACCCGGCCTTCAGCAGCGCTAATGACAATGGTTTTGAATTCAGTATTCCCTATTACTGGAACATTGCCCCCAACCAGGATGCGACCATTGTGCCACGCTATTTCACGGACCGGGGAGCCATGATCACCGGTGAATACCGTGTCATAACCCGCCGTACCGGTGGATCACTGAACTTCGACTGGCTGCCGAGCGACAAGAAAACCCGCGACCTGCGCTACCACTACCGTTTTGTTCACGGCGCGCGTCTCAGTAAACGCTGGCGCACCGCCTTCGTGTTCGACCGGGTCAGCGACGACCAGTATTTCCAGGATTTTGCCAACAGCCTGGCAGCAGCGTCGAGACAGTATTTACGCAGCAAGGCAGGTATCCATGGTGGCGGCCACTACTGGAATTTTTCGCTCATAGCCGATGATTTCCAGGTCGTTGACAGTTCGGTCATCGCCACCAACGAACCGTACCGCCGCCTGCCACGTATCGCTTTCGACTTCGACCGGCCACTGGGCCTCCAGGGCCTCAGACTGCGCCTGGACTCGGAACTGGTTTACTTTGACCGCGAGGTAGGGGTTACCGGTTCGCGTCTCGACCTGTTGCCCATGGTCGAGTGGAACATCGGTACCGACTGGGGATACGTGAAACCGGGTATCGGTTACCGTTTCACTTCCTATGACCTGGACTGGCGCGGGCAGGCGGGTGATACCTCACCCAGCCGTGGCACTGAAATCCTCAGTTTTGACACCGGCCTTTTCCTGCAACGTGATGGTGACAAGGGCAGGATGCAAACCCTGGAACCGCGTCTTTTTTATCTTTACGTGCCCTACAAGGACCAGGAGGACTTCCCCGATTTTGATTCGGCGCCGTTTACATTCGGGTTCAGCCAGTTGTTCCATTACAACCGCTTTACCGGCGCTGACCGGCAATCGGATGCCAACCAGCTGACCCTGGCGCTGACTACGCGCTCCTTTGATAACCGGGCCGGACGCGAACTGTGGAGCCTGAGCTTTGGCCAGATAGCCTACTTTGAAAATCCAACAGGTCATGGTACCGGGGCTACGATGAACAACTGGATGACAGTGCCTCGCCGTTCATCGCCGAGTTTGTCCTGCATCCGACCCGCAGGCTTGCGCAGCCGTATTGCCGCGCAGTGGGACTGGCAGAACAGCGAAGTCGATGTGGCCATCCTGGGCATCACGCATACCGCGAAGAGCGGGCGGCGCCTGGGCGCCGAGTACCGCTTCAGGCGTGACAGCCTGGACCAGTTCGACCTGCGTTTTTACCAGCCCATCAACGACAGGTGGCTGGTCATGGGGCGGGTCAATTATTCCCTGCAGGATTCCGACCTGCTGGCGGCCGAGGCCGGGTTTGAATACGAGAGTTGCTGCTGGGGCCTGCGGCTGGTCGCCAGGCGTTTCCTCAGGAACAACGAGGGCGATCACCGCGATGCGGTTTACCTGCAACTGGTCCTGAAGGGCCTGGGCAACGTCGGCCGCCGCACCTCCCCGCTGTTTTATGACCTGGTTGAATAGCAACATCGGACCACATAGCGTAAAAAGCACAATCCCGCATCATTTCCCATTCGTACTTCGTTTAGCGCTGGTATGGGTTAAAATGATCCGGTATTCAAAAATGACAGAATTCTGGAGACAGTCCCAAATGAGAATTTTTATATGGCTGATATGTATTGGCCTGGTATCAGGCGCGATAACGCCCCCGTTACAAGCACAGGACACTGTACCGATTGATTCCATCATTGCAGTGGTCGATGACGACATCATCCTGCGCAGCGAACTCGATCTCGCCATCAACGGTATCGTGGACAGGATTCGCCAGCAGGGCGGTGACCTGCCACCCACACATCTGCTGGAAAAGCAGGTGCTGGAGCGCCTGATTGTCCGTCGCCTGCAACTGCAACGTGCCTTCCAGACCGGTATCCGCATCAGCGATGCCGATATTGACCAGGCCATGTTGAGACTGGCGCAACAGAACCAGATGTCCTTGATGCAATTGCGCCAGGTCATCGAGGCTGATGGCGAGGACTTTGCCGAATTCCGTCAGAACATCGGCGAGGAAATGATGACCGAGCGCTTGCGTCAGCGCGTCATCAACAGCATGGACCCGATTACCGAGACAGAGATTGACATCCTGCTGGCTTCGGACCATTTCCAGACTGGCGAATACAATATTTCGCACATTTTGATCGCGCTTCCGGAAGGCGCCACTCCGCAGCAGATCGCAGCCCAGGAAGCCACGACCAACAATGTTTACGAGCAATTGCAGGAAGGCCTGGATTTTGCCGCGGCCGCGATCAGTTACTCCGGCGGCCAGGAGGCCCTGGAAGGTGGTCTGGTCGGTTGGCGTGACCTGAACTCGTTGCCCGTCGTGTTTTCCGAGTCCATCAAGAACCTGCGTGCGGGACAGATCACCACGCCGATCCGCAGCCCGGCCGGTTTCCACATCGTCAAGGTCAACGACTACCGCGACCGCAGCAAGGTCGTGCTGACGGAATTCCAAGCCCGTCACATCATGATCAAGGTCACCGATCTCGTGGGGCCCCGCCAGGCCATGGAGCAGATACGAGACATACACAGCCGGCTGAATGACGGCGAAGATTTCGAAGCCCTGGCCCGGGAATACTCGGATGACGTGACCAGCGCCAACCTCGGTGGTGATCTCGGCTGGTTCATGCCGCAGAGCTATGGCGAACGTTTTGCACAGACCCTCGAGGGCTTGCAGGATGGTGAAATCAGCGAGCCATTCCAGACCGAGAAAGGGTGGCACATCATCGAACGTCTTGGCACACGGGACAAGGATTACTCGGAAGAGGCAATTCGTAACGCGGCGGCCAACAACCTGCGACAGCAAAAGACGGATATCGAGGTTGAAAAATTCCTGCAGGAGATGCGTGACGAGGCCTACGTCGAGATCAGGCTGGATTCCTGACCAGGGCACCGCCGCAGTGATTTGGTGAGTGTTGACAGGGCCTAACAAATGATCAGGGACATCCCCGTACTCGCGTTGACCCCGGGTGAACCTGCGGGTATCGGCCCGGAATGTGTCATACGCCTGGCCCATGAACATCCCGAGTTGCGCTTGCTGGCCATCGCCGATCCCGGTTTGCTGGCAGCAGCAGCAGAACAACTGGGCATGGATACCGACATCAGGCCGTGGCAACCCGGAGAAGTCGTTACCGCAGGCCAACTCAGCTGCTATCCCCTGCCACTGGGTGCAGCCGTCAAGCCCGGCCAACCCGACCCGGCGAATGCAAGCTACGTTGTCGACACGATCAGGTCGGCTGTCAGGCTGGTGCGTGCCGGTCATGCTGCCGCACTGGTTACCGGACCGGTTCACAAGGGCGTGATCAACGATGGCGGGATCACTTTCAGCGGCCACACCGAACTGCTGGCGGAGTTGGCCGGGCTGAAAAAAGTTGTCATGATGCTGGCGGTGGACAAGCTGCGTGTCGCGCTGGTGACGACGCACCTGCCGTTGCGTGATGTTCCCGATGCCATCAGCTTTGAAAACGTCCGTGAGACCATCCGTATCACGCATGCGGAGCTGCGCGCCCGTTTCGGCATCCCCCAGCCGGTGATCCAGGTACTGGGTCTGAACCCGCACGCCGGGGAAGGTGGTCACCTGGGTGGTGAAGACGGCTCGATTATCCAGCGGGCAATCGATGACTGCAGGGCAGACGATATCGACTGTACCGGGCCGGTCCCGGCCGATACCGCGTTTACCCCTTCACGGCTGGCTCGCTGCGATGCCGTGGTCGCGATGTATCACGACCAGGGATTGCCGGTGCTCAAGCACGCGGGGTTTGGCCGGTCGGTCAACATCACCCTGGGTCTGCCATTCATCCGTACATCGGTAGATCACGGCACCGCGCTGGATATCGCCGGGCAAAACCTGGCCGATGCCTCCAGCCTGTACAGCGCAGTGGTCGTGGCACAGGGTATGTGCCAGTGACCAGGCTGTCGGTAAACCGGTAATGCACAGCCGATGAAACACCGGCCACGCAAGCGCTTTGGTCAGAATTTTCTGCACGATGACCGGGTGATTGAACGTATCGTTGCCTGTATTGCACCACAGGCATCGGATTTACTGGTAGAGATCGGTCCGGGCCAGGCGGCACTGACACGCCCGTTGCTGGCAAGCGGCGCCGAACTGCACCTGGTCGAAATTGACCGGGACCTGGTGGCCAGGCTGGAGGATCAATTCTCCAACCATGAAAATGTCACCGTCCATGCATGTGATGCCCTCAAGGCCGATTTGGCAGACATTACCGGGGGGCGCCCGTTCAGGCTGATCGGCAACCTGCCGTACAACATATCAACACCGCTGATTTTCCACGTATTGCAATGGCACCGGCAGATCCGGGATATGCATTTCATGTTGCAGAAAGAAGTCGTGGACCGCATGGCGGCCTCCCCGGGCAGCCGCACCTACGGACGGCTCTCGGTCATGACCGCTTACCGCTGTGACGTCACCCCGCTGTTCGACGTGGCCCCGGAAAGTTTCTCACCCGTGCCCGCGGTAGTTTCCAGCATCGTGCGTCTTACCCCCCTGGCAGCACCCAGGGCTGACGCAGGATCGTTGAAAGACCTTGAACGTGTTGTCGCAGCAGCCTTTTCCCAACGCCGCAAAACAATACGCAACAGCCTGCGCAAGCTGTTCACGGCCGAGCAAATCAGCGCGGCAGGTATTGATCCTGCCTGCCGGGCCGAACAACTCAGCCTGTCGCAATTTGCCACACTCGCGCGAAGTCTGTCGTATCATGCGCGGGGGGCGTAACCAGGATAGCAGGGTCTGTTGATGAAAATACCCGTACACGTCATCGCACAACCCAAGTTCCTCGGCCAACACGAGGACAAGTTTGCCTTTGCCTACACGATATCCATCACCAACCAATCCGAGCACAACATTACGCTGCGCAACCGCCACTGGATCATCACCCACGCGGACGGCTCGGTCGAAGAGGTGATCGGTGAGGGCGTCATCGGCGAAAACCCGGAACTGGCACCGGGCAAATCCTACAGCTACACCAGCGGTGCACTGATCCCGACGCCGATGGGCTCCATGCGCGGTTCATACGGTTTTGTCACCGAGGACGGTCATTCATTCCGCGCCGAGATCCCGGAGTTCACATTGCACAGCCCGGATGCACCCTTGCATTAAGCGGGTTCCAGTAACAAATGTCCACATACCTGATCGGCGATATCCAGGGTTGTTATGATTCCCTGCAGGCTTTGCTGCAGAAAATCAATTATGACCAGGCAAATGACGATTTATGGCTGTGCGGCGACCTGGTCAATCGTGGTGGGCAGTCCCTGCAGGTGCTGAAACTGCTCAGGAGCCTGGGGCAATCCGTCAGCGTCAGTCTCGGCAACCACGACCTGCACCTGTTGGCGACACACGAACGCAACCCGGACGGAAGATCGGGAAATTTCGAGTTCAATGCCATCATCAACGACCCGGATTGCGACTCAATACTGGACTGGCTTTGCAGCCAACCCCTGGCCTGCTTCTCGCAAGAGCACCAGTTACTACGCGTTCATGCCGGCGTCATACCGCAATGGGATGCGCAAATGGCCGTTAGTCTCGGCCAGGAAGTTTCCACCATCCTGCAATCTGAACAGCGTGGCGAGTTTTTGCGCCGCATGTACGGTAACCGGCCGCGGCGTTGGCGTGATGACCGTACCGGCTGGAAGCGACTGCGCCTGATCGCCAATATTCTGACCCGCTTGCGATTCTGTGACGAAGAAGGCCGTGGGCTGTTCGAGGCATCCGGCCCACCGGGCAGTCAACCGGATGGCTACAAGCCGTGGTTCAAACACAAGCACCGCTTGACCCGTGACGTGACCGTGGCCTTCGGGCACTGGGCGGCTCTCGGCCTACGCGTCAAGAAACGCTATCTATCGCTGGACTCGGGCTGTGTCTGGGGTGGCAAGACTCAGCGCGGTGCGACTGGAAGACCGGACCCTGTACCAGGTCAAATGCACACGGAAATAGTTTTGCCTGCTATGCGGATGATGAGGAGATACGGCTTAATTCGATGATGCTGTAAGCAAGCGGATTCTCGTCATTTGCTTCATACCGCTGCTCCGCGGTCTGTTGCCACTGCGTACCGTCCCATTCGGGGAACCAGGTATCTGCCCGGGCTTCGATATCGATCATCGTCAGCACCATCCGGCTGGCCAATGGCAATGCCAGGGCATACAGCTGGCCACCGCCAATAATCATGATCTGCTCGCTGCTTGCAATTTCAATGGCCTGGGCCAGCGAGCCCGCGACTTCAATACCAGTGGCTTGAAACCCGGGGTCGCGGCTGACGACGATGTTCTGGCGTCCCGGCAGGGGCCGGCCAATGGCCTGCCAGGTCTTGCGTCCCATCACCAGGGCTTTGCCCATGGTGGTACGCTTGAAGTGCTGTAATTCCGCCGGCAAGTGCCAGGGCATCTTGCCATCCAGCCCGATCGCCCTGTTCTTGCCCAGTGCAGCAATTAAGCGTGATCTGTTTTTTCATGCCGGCCCGGCCTTCACACAGCGATGGGCGCTTTAATCGCAGGGTGGCACCGGTAGTCCTGCAGTTCAAAATCCTCGTAAACGAATTCGAACAGGTCTTTTCTGTCCGGATTGATCTGCATGAACGGTAATGGGAAAGGTTCCCTCTCAAGCTGTGTGCGCACCTGCTCAAGGTGGTTCAGGTAGATATGCACGTCACCCAGGGAAATGATGAAATCACCGGGTTCCAGGTCCACGACTTGCGCGATCATCATGGTCAGCAGCGCGTAAGAGGCAATATTGAACGGTACCCCGAGGAACACGTCCGCGCTGCGCTGGTACATCTGGCAACTGAGGCGGTTATTGGCCACGTGGAACTGGAACATCATGTGGCACGGCGGCAGGGCCTGCAGACCCTCCGTGGCGTTTTGCTGCGGGCTGTGTGACTCGTCCGGCAGAACTGCCGGGTTCCACGCAGAAATGACATGCCGGCGCGAATGCGGTTTGTTTCTCAGGTCATCCAGCAACTGTTTGACCTGGTCTATGTGCCGGCCATCCGGAGCCGGCCAGTCACGCCACTGGGCACCATAGACGGGTCCCAGGTTACCGTCCTCATCCGCCCACTCATCCCAGATCGACACGCCGTTTTCTTTCAGGTAGGCGATATTGGTATCGCCCTTCAGGAACCACAGTAACTCATGGATGATGGAACGCAGGTGCAGTTTCTTGGTCGTCACGCAGGGGAACCCGTCAGCCAGGTCAAAGCGCATCTGGTAACCGAACAGGCTGATGGTGCCGGTGCCGGTCCGGTCTTCTTTGCGGGCGCCTTTTTCCAGGATATCGCTCAAAAGCTGCAGGTAGTTTTTCATGACTTGGGATTAGCCCTTCCGTGTCGTGGATCGAATTGGTAAGCAAAAAACATGATGATCAAACCCGCCGCGATCATTGGCAAAGACAACAGCATACCCATGGTCAGCCAATGCAGCACCAGGAATCCGATGTGCTCGTCCGGTTGCCGGAAAAATTCCGCGATCAACCTGAAAAAGCCGTAACCCAGCAGGAACAGGCCGGATACCGCCGCCCGTGGTCGCGGTTTGGCGGAATACCACATCAGGATCAGGAACAAGGCCAGGCCCTCCAATCCGGCCTGGTACAACTGGCTGGGATGCCGGGCAAGGTGATCCAGTGTCCCGGATTGCCAGGCCTCGATCAGCGCCGCATTCTTCACCGGGTCTGAAACCGGTCGACTTGGCAAAAATCATCGCCCACGGCACATCGCTCAACCGGCCCCACAACTCACCACCGATAAAATTACCCAGGCGTCCGAAAGCCAGCCCCAGCGGCACCATCGGGGCGACGAAATCCGCCACCTGCCAGAAAGACCTGCGGGTGCGCCGCGCAAACCAGGCCATGGCCACCATCACGCCCAGTAAACCACCGTGGAATGACATGCCACCGTCCCACACGCGGAATATCGACAGCGGATTCTGCAACAACAACTCGGAACCATAGAACAGCATGTAACCGATACGCCCGCCGGCAATCACGCCGAGCATGCCGTAAAACAGCACGTCGCTGACATCCTGCCTGCTCCAGCCACGCCAGGGCTGGTGCATGGCGCGGTGGTTGCCAAGCCACCAGAAAGCCAGGAATGCGAGCAGGTACATAACGCCGTACCAGTGGATATCCAACGGTCCGATGGATACCGCGACGGGGTCAAAATTGACTAAATAATATTTGCCTTGCAAAGATAAGCACCTGTGGGGAACTATCGGGAAACGCAGGCAGCATATGACAGACGCCCAGCACTGGCAAGCAGGATCATGCAGGCTCAGCCGGGGAAAACCATTGAGCGAAATACCACGTGGATGAGTTACACTGCTATCCGCCTGACGCAACAATAGGGCCTGTTAATGCTTGAACTTGCCTTGCCCAACATGCACGCACTGGCCGTGATGATCATGATCGTGGTGGCGCTGGTATTGTTTGCTCGCGAGAATATCCCGCTCGAGACCACAGCCCTGGTCGTACTGGTCGTGCTGGCAACCGGCTTCCAGCTGTTTCCCTTCGAGGCTGATGGCGAAGTACTGTCGCCCAGCGATTTTTTCCTCGGTTTTGGCAACCGGGCGCTGGTGGCCGTGTCTGCGTTGATGATCGTTGGCCAGGGCCTGATCAGCACCGGTGCACTGGAGCCCGTTGGACGTTTGCTGGCCAAGTCGTTCCGGCGTAACCCGGCAATTTCGCTGTTGTTGACCCTGCTGCTCACGGCTTTTCTCAGTGCGTTTATCAATAACACCCCGATCGTCGTACTGATGCTGCCGATATTAATCGGTGTAGCAGTAAAAACCGGAGTGCCCCCATCACACAGCCTGATACCGATGGGTTTTGCCAGCATCGTGGGTGGCATGGCAACGACGATCGGTACTTCGACCAACCTGCTGGTCGTCAATGTAGCTGCCGACATGGGTATGGACCGGTTCAACATGTTTGATTTTGTCGGCCCGGCGCTGATTGCTGGTTTCGTAGCGATTCTGTACCTGTGGCTGATTGCTCCGCGCATCCTGCCAAAACGTACACCGCCGATGAACCGGGGCGTCTCGAGGGTCTACACCGCCCAGATCAAGCTCAACAAACAAAGTCCGATGGTGGGGCGTTCACTCGCCGATGCCATCACCCGCGCCGGTGAAACGATCAACGTGGAAACCATCCAGCGCGGTAAGGGCGTGTACATCAATCCCCTGCCCGATGTGAAACTGCGCGAGGGTGACCGCCTGACAACCAGCGATACCCAGCAAAATCTCAGGGAGTACGCCCGCATCCTGGGTGGCACACTCTACACTGCAGAACACGCGGTTGATGCCAGCCACCCCTTGTCAGCCGAGGGCCAGCAAATCGCCGAAGTGGCCATCACGCCTGCTTCCCGGCTCAACGGGGTACGTATTGGCAACGCGGGACTGATGTCGCGTTTCAACCTGCGCTTGCTGGCCTTCAATCGCTTTGAAGGCATGGAAGAACGGGAATCCCCCGGGCTGGACGAGACCCGTCTGCGGTCCGGCGATGTCCTGCTGGTGCAATCCACGTTGCAGAACCTGGCGGAGCTCAAACAAAGCCCCGATTTCTTGATCCTTGACGGCAGCATCAACCTGCCGATGCCACGCAAGGCGCCTATTGCACTGTTGGTTATCGTAGGCGTGGTCGCGCTGGCGGCCATGCGTGTCATGCCGATTGAAATCAGCGCCCTGTTGGGCTGCCTGGTCCTGATCCTGACCGGTTGCCTGAACTGGAAGGACGCCATGAACGCGCTGAGCACCCAGGTCATCCTGATCATCGTTTCCTCGCTGGCCATGGGCGCAGCCCTGCTCAAGACCGGTGGCGCGGATTACCTGGCCAACCTGTTCGTGTATATCACTTTTGGTGCGCCACCGGCGGTTGTATTGATGGGCCTGATGTTGATGATGGGGGTGTTGACCAACGTGGTTTCCAACAACGCCGCAGCCGTTATCGGCACACCGATCGCTATCGGCATCGCACAACGTCTCGGACTGCCCCTGGAGCCCTTTGTACTGGCTGTCATGTTCGGTGCAAACCTCAGTTTTGCCACACCGATGGCCTACCAGACCAATATACTGATCATGAATGCGGGTGGTTATAAATTCAGTGATTTTGTACGCGTCGGCATACCACTGGCGCTGGTTACCTGGTTGATACTGAGTAGTGTCCTGATCTGGGCCTACGGTTTATAAATAGCCCAAAAATGGTAAATTCATGAGTGTATTCAGTGTGGGAAAACGCGCAATTAACCGTACCTGGTCCGTCTCCACCGATGGATACATTGATAAAATAAGCAGGTTTCTCGAGCACGTGGCACGGCAGGTGTGAGAAACCCGGGCTCTGGTCAGATCGCTAAAACGACAATATCTGATTGATTTTTCGACTGCTCGCATCCCCGTGGAACCGGAAGAGACACTTCGAGTGATTTACGCGATTAACATATTAATTGACGGAAGTTCGCACTATATATAGAGTGTCCCGTCTGGTAGTATATTCAACCCCGAGTGATTATTTTTTGACCAACACTTTTTTCAAAGCCATTGAGACGAAGCATGTTAAACAATAGAAAGATTACCTGCCTAATCTCCTCTGTCTTCATCTTTGCAGTTGCAGGCCTGTCCACACAGGCTTTTGCAGCGGGCATCAGTGAAGTCATGCAGGAAGGCGAGAGCCGTGCAGACGCCAACGCGACTGCGCAAAAACAGGTTGATTCGGTTGCAGATCAGACCGAAAAAATCGTAAACGACTACCGCGCCGTAACCAAGGTCGTGGATGGACTACGTATCTACAATGCCCTGTTGCAAACGCAGATCCGGAACCAGGAAGCTGAAATGAATGCTTTGTCGGAATCCATCAGCAACGTTGCACTCATTGAGAGACAGATTGTCCCCCTGATGACCCGCATGGTTGACGCTCTGGAAGGGTTTATCCAACTCGATATACCTTTCCTGATGAAAGAACGTACCGAGCGTATCGAACGTCTACGCGAAACGCTGGAGCGTTCCGACGTGACCGCGGCTGAGAAATTCCGCCACGTCATCGAAGGTTACCAAATCGAGAACGACTACGGTCGTACCATTGAGGCCTACAAGGGCTCAACGGAAATCAATGGTAACCAGATCGAAGTGGACTTCCTGCGTATCGGGCGTATCGCCCTGATGTACCAGACGGTCGGCGGAGCCACCACGGGTGCGTGGGACGCAGACGCTGGTGCATTCGTAGAACTTCCGCCTGCGACATACAAGGCGCAGGTTGCGGATGGCCTCAAGATCGCACGTAAGCAGGTTGCTCCGGACTTGCTTGTCGTACCGGTCGCAGCTCCGACGAGGGCAGTACAATGATTAGCATAATCAAGAAAATTGGCCTCGCCAGCGGCCTGTTGCTGGCTTGCACCATATCCGCTCAGGCGGCTACTGCTGTTTCACTGGATGAACTCCTGCAGCAGGTCAAGTCCGGCCGCGTTTCCGACGCCGCCGAAAACCAGGCCAGGCTGGACGAATTCCGTGCCAACCGGTCCGACCAGACCCGCCGGCTGAACGCCGAAAAAGCAGAGCAGAAGCGTCAGGAAGACCTTTCCGCCCGCCTGGAGAAGCAGTTTGAAGACAATGATGTACGTATCATCAACCTCGAACAAGCCTTCCAGGAACGCCTCGGTGGCTTGAAAGAACTGTTTGGTGTTCTGCAGCAGGGCGCTGGCGACGCACGCGGTAACTTCGAGAACTCGGTCACCAACGTGCAGTTCACGGATCGAAACGACTTCCTGCTCGCACTGGCCAAAAAGATGGGTTCTTCGAACCGTCTGCCTAAGATGGAAGAAATTGAACGCTTTTGGTTTGAACTGCAGCGTGAAATGACCGAAAGTGGAAAAATCACCACTTTCTCCACCAACGTTGTTGACGCTACTGGCGTGGAACAGCAGCAGGACGTTACCCGTATCGGTACCTTTAACGTCGTCTCCGGCGAGAAGTACCTGGAATACGTACCCGAAACCGGCCGCCTGGTCGAACTGCAGCGCCAGCCGCAGAGCCGTTACACCGGCCGTATCGAACCGCTGACCAGCGCAAGCTCCGGTCTGCACCCCGTCGGTCTTGACCCGACCCGTGGCCAGTTGCTTGGACTGCTGGTGCAATCACCGAGCTTGACCGAACGTATCGCACAAGGTAAGACGGTTGGTTACGTCATCATCACTCTCGGTTTCTTCGGTGTGTTGATCGCAATCTGGCGTGTACTGGCCCTGTCAGCTATTAGCGCCAAGGTCAGACGGCAGATGAAGAACTTCGATCAGCCCAAATCCAGCAACCCGCTTGGCCGTGTCCTGCTGGTTGCCAAGGAAACTGAAGGCGGTGATATTGAAACCGTCGAGCTGCGGCTTGGTGAGGCTATCCTCAGGGAGACGCCGAAGTTCAATGCCATGTTGCCGTTGTTGAAGATTATTTCCGTTGTCGCACCGTTGCTCGGTCTGTTGGGTACGGTTACCGGTATGATCGTGACCTTCCAGGCCATTACGCTGTATGGTGCTGGTGATCCGAAACTGATGGCCGGCGGTATCTCAACCGCACTGGTCACCACCGTTCTGGGTCTGTGCGTCGCCATTCCGACGGTATTTCTGCACACGCTGGTTGCCAGCCGGGCCAGGCGACTGACCCAGATCCTTCAGGAAGAAGCCGCCGGCATGCTTGCCGAGCGTGCAGAAGGTTAATTGGTCAACCGTATAGGGTAGACAACTCATGGATCAGATTTATTACTATCTGCCTGCCTTAGAGACCATCCGGGATTTCATCGAACTCGGCGGGAACGTGCTGTTTGTTATCGGCATCCTGACCTTGTTCATGTGGATTCTCATTGTTGAACGGCTGGTTTACCTCAAGACGGGCCATAAACGCCTGGCCCTGAACGCCCAACAACTGTGGGAAGCGCGCGCCGACCATAAATCATGGAACGCGCACCAGATCCGCACCCGCTTGATCTCGCAGGTTTCCGCGCAAGTGGAACGTAACATCCCTCTGATACAGACCTGTGTCGCACTGTGCCCGCTGCTCGGATTGCTGGGCACGGTGACCGGCATGGTCGAAGTATTCGAGGTGATGGCCATTTCCGGTTCGGGTAACCCCCGTTCCATGGCTTCCGGTGTATCCAAGGCCACCATCCCGACAATGGCCGGGATGGTGGCTGCCCTTTCCGGGGTCGCAATGGCAACCTATTTACAACGTAAAGCAGCCCGGGAACGTGAACTGCTTGCAGATCACCTTGTCGTAGGTAACAGGTGATCTAGCTTCGCTGGAGAATTTTTATGAAGCAATTTTTTAATCAGGCTCAGGTCGAAGAAGAATCTGAAATCAATATCACGCCCATGCTGGACGTGGTATTCATCATGCTGATCTTCTTTATCGTCACCGCAACTTTCGTCAAGGAAGCCGGTATCGACGTTAACCGGCCGGATGCAGCCACTGCTGTCAAGAAGGAAAATGCTAATATCCTGATTGCCATTGGCGCGAATAACGATATCTGGATTGACCGGCGCATGATAGACATCCGCTCGGTACGTCCTAATATCGAACGCCTCCACGCTGAAAACCCGCAAGGGTCCGTGGTCATCCAGGCTGACAAGGAATCCAAGACCGATACCTTGATCCAGGTCATGGATGCTTCACGCCAGGCGGGAGTTTTCAACGTATCGATTGCAGCCCAGAACCCTTAAGAAAAGCCATGTCATCAACAATCAACCAGAGTTTAGCCCAAAACCAGGCCGGTAACGTGGTCAGGATTGCAATTGGGCTGATTACGGCGTTGGCAGTTACCTTGAGTCTTTTCTGGCTCATGCAATACCTGATCGAAACGGCTGACCGTACCCTCAACGATGATTCTGCGGGCACGCTGGTCGACTTTGTCAGGGTTAAACGTAACGAAGAAGTTGAACGCCGGCAATTAAAGCCTGAAAAGCCGCCACAACCTGAAGATGCGCCCCCTCAACCGCCAACTCCACAGTTGGATAACCTGAACCCTTCTGCCGAAAAGATCGCCATTTCAGCTGTACCGGTTGAAACGGATATTGAAATGACCGGCGGATTCAGCCTCGGTGTGGGTGAAGGTGATTATCTGCCCATCGTCAAGGTGGCGCCGATTTATCCCAACCGTGCGCTGACCCGGGGCATTGAAGGCTTTTGCGTGGTCCAATACACGGTAACCCGCCAGGGCACTACCAAGGATCCTTTCGTGATCGAAGACCAGTGCACCTCGAGCCTGTTCCACCGCGCGTCTGTCAATGCTGCATTGAAGTTCAAATACAAGCCACGGATCATGGATGGCGAAGCTGTCGAAGTTCCTGGCGTACAGAACAAGTTTACCTATGAAATCACTGAATAAAACCCAACAGCTAAGTTCCAGGCGTAATCTGTGGCTGATTGCCATTGTCTCCGTATTTCTGTCGGTGTTCCTGACCTCACCTGTCATGGCCCAGGACGACAAGAAATCAGACCGCAAGACGAAGCAGACGGTGGCAATGAGTCAGCCGGTGTACGAAGCGCTGCTGGAGATCCAGGAGCTGGTTGAGGCCGAAAACTACTCTGAGGCCCAAGCTAAAATCAGCGATCTGCAGACCAGCAAGAAGAAGATGTCTCCCTACGAGACAGCCCAGATCTATAACATTTCTGGATACAGCTACTACTTGCAGGAAGATTACCGGAGCGCCATTCGTGCTTACGAGAATGTACTGAAGCAGCCTGAATTACCCGAAGCCCTGCAACAAAGTACGCTCAAGACCATGGCGCAGTTGCACTTCACTGTTGAGGATTACCAGAAAGCGCTGGATACCGTCAAGCGCCTGATGGCCGTTGTACCCGAGCCGTCTGCTGATATTTACATGCTACTCGGACAGGCGCTCTTCCAGATGCAGAGACTACGAGGAAGCCATCGAACCGATTACAACTGCAATCAACATGTACAAGGAACAGGGACGTGTACCGAGGGAAAACTGGCTGTTGTTGCTGCGGGTCTGTTATTGGGAACTGAAGGATTTCCCCAACATGTTGATCGTGTTGGAGGAATTGATCGAGGCCTACCCGAAGGATACATACATCCTGACGCTGGCCGGTGTTTACAGCGAACTTGGCGATACCAAGAAACAGCTGGCCCTGACGGAAGCCTTGTATGAAAAAGGTTATGTCCATGGCAAGCAACACGCCGTTAACCTGGCCAACCTTTACCTGCTGCACGGCATTCCCGTAAAAGCCGCCAAGGTACTGGAAAAAGAACTGGCAGCCGAAACTATCCCGGCCGATGTCAGGAACCTGCGCCTGCTGTCCCAGGCATGGTACTCAGCCAGGGAAGACAGAAAGGCCATTCCTCCCTTGAGGCAGGCTGCTGAGATCAGCGATGATGGCGAGTTATATGTCCGTCTGGCGCAATCCTATATCAACCTCGAAATGTGGTCTGAAGCGGCCACGGCTGCCAAGAAAGGTCTGGCCCTGGGTGGTCTCAAACGTTCCGACCAAGCCAATATCATGCACGGCATGGCCCTGTTCAACCAGAAGAAATTCAGCCAGGCCAGGAGAGCCTTCCAGGCAGCAGGCCGGGACGATCGTAGCAAACGGGCATCCCAGCAGTGGATCAGGTATGTCGACAGCGAAATCCGCCGTCGTGACACGCTTGAGCAGAAACTGCCTGAATTGCAAGCCCGTGAGGTGGATGACATCCTGAAGGCCAATACGCCTCCACGGGATCAGTAAGCTAAAGCCCTCTTATTTAGTTAAAAAAGCCGCGCACTGCGCGGCTTTTTTTATTCTCCCGGCAAATAGTGAATGATCCTGACATTCTCCAGGGTCACCAGGCCGCCGCAACTCACCTGCTCAAACAGTTCCGACAAGCTGTCCTTGAAAGCCGTAATCTTGGCTTCTTCATCCACGATCTCTATGACCATTGGAAGATCAGAAGACAGGTCCAGGATTTTTTGTGTACGGATCCGCGCGGTTGCGCCAAAACCAAGCACCCCTTTTAGTACCGTTGCACCCGCCAGGTCGGCATCGCGCGCCCGCTTGACGATAGCCTCGTACAGGGGCTGGTGTCCAAGCTTGTCACTTTCACCGATAAACACTCTCAGCAGTACTGCCTGTCCGGTTATTTCCATCGTCACCTCAGCATTGATTCACTAATCAGCAGGCCCAACAGGAATGCCAGTGCTGCACCCATCATGGTCGCGATTAAATAGGACGAGGCATAAAAGTATTCCTTGTCCTGGATAAATTGTCCCAACTCGTAAATAAATGAAGACATTGTTGTAAAACCACCGCAGAACCCGGTGGCAAGTAGCAACCGCATCTCCGTTGACAACAGCTGCGATGATGCTCCCAGGCCTGCGATAACACCGATGAGCAGACAGCCCGCTACATTGGAAATCAAGGTGCCAAACGGGATAGTCAGCGCCGCGTAGTTCTGTGTCACCAGGGTCATGCCATAGCGGCTGACGCCACCCAGCATACTGCCCAGCCCGACATAAACAAATGGTAATATTGCACTCAAATTGATACATCCCTGATTTCAACCGCTACATGATGCGGTGCCGGCAGGCCCGACGCAAGCTGTAGCATACAAGGATCGCCAGATGGACAGGTGGCCAGGTCTCAACAAGCTGTTCTACAAGCTGTTGCACAAAAAACCCATACCGCTCAGACAGGGCGAAAACGGCCCGTTTATCTTCATCCATATCAACAAGACTGCCGGTACGAGCGTTGGTCGAGCCATTGGACTGCCCATCAAGGACCACCTGACTGCCCGGGAGCTTATCGCCCGAATTGGCATGGAGAAGTGGAACCAGGCCTATAAATTCACCGTGGTCAGAAACCCCTGGGACAAGGTGGTTTCCCACTATGAATACCGGCGAAAAAAGAATAAGACCGAAATTGCGACGAGGCGTATCGCGTTTTCCGATTGGGTGCGCATGACCTACGGAGCAGACAAGGATAGGTTTTACTACAACAACCCCAGGTCTTTTCAACCCCAGGTTGAGTGGCTGAAGGATACTGACGGTGTCGTCTCAATGGATTACATCATCAGGTTCGAGGCCATAAACGAGGGATTTGAACACGTCAGGAAGGAAATCGGCCTGGAGACCCGGTTACCACATCTCAATGCCAGCAAACGGGCTATCTACCAGTCGTATTACGACGATGAAACCCGTGACATCGTGGCCCACTGGTTCCGTGAGGACATCGAAGCATTCGCTTACACGTTCTGAGACCACGGCCAATTAACGCAGGGTTTGAGCTCCGGAAACAGGACCCGACTGCCCGCAGCCGTAGCGAAATTTCCTCCATGGGGAGGTTCACCTTCTGCAGATTATCAAGCAGGCGCTGTACTTGGCGGGAATGTTTTCGGTACGTAGTAACTCAAAAGCGCCAGGATAGCCAGCCCGGGCCAGGCGTTAACAACCGAATTGAAGAACTGCGTCACCGAAGGTATCCCAGTCAGAAATCCAGGCACCAGTGACAAGACAAGCAAACTGACCGGCTTGGCCAACAGGAAACTTACCGGCCCCAGCCAGGCTTGCCCTTTGTATTTGCGGGCCAACCGCTCGACGACCGATGAGAAGATCACCAGTTCAACGGTCATGATAATCGCCATCCCCACCGATGGCATGCCTATCAGGACATGATTCAGCCATGGCGCCATCATCGCGACCACGATCGACACATGGGCTTTACGGGTGAGTGCAGCAATCAGCGGTGCATAAAAAATCGGCAGGAGCTTGGCGCCGATTGGCGAGTCGTCCCAGGACGGGATGAAATGCACCACGTACGGGGCCAAAAATGCCAATGCCAGGAACAAGACGATCCAGGAGATTTCGAGTCTTTCAAAAAGATTGGGGCGAACTGTTACCCCCGAAAATAATGTCAGGCCGTCACCTGCGCGTCCGGCTGCAGCATTAACATCGACGGAGCGCCCTGGCAAAAATCCGGTCCTTTTCTTCATACGTAAGGCCCGTTGCCAGACGTTTTATACGGAATTCCGTCCTGATATCCTGGCTGATCCCACGGAGCTGCGCCCAGGCCAGCGAGTTCGCTCTTCACGATCTGGCTCATTTCCGCCAACTGGGTGGAGGATAATGGTTCGAAGTTACTGGCCATGGCCGCGTTCTCATCCAGGTGGGCGATTGAGTCCAGGCCGACGATCGTGGTCGCGATACCAGGCAGACTCATCGCGTAACGGATCAACTGCAACGCCGGCCAGTCTGTTTCACGTGCACGCCTGACCGCCTTCATGGCGATAACACCCATGTTGTGCTCAAGCGCCAAAGGCAGCACCTTGTCTTCATAGGCGCCATCCTGCGGACGGTCGGCTGGGAAAATCGTCAGTATTGCATCCGGGTTCCAGCGCCGTATCCCTTCCATCAGGATTCCGGGGTCGATATGGCCGGTAATCCCGAAATTCTTGATCATTCCTTGTTCTTTCGCTTCCCGGGCCGCTTTCACCGCGCCGTTTTCAACCAGGTCGAGATCGGTATCCCTGCCAGGATCCAACAGGTGAATATGATAAATATCGAGATAATCCGTGCGAAGATTCTTCAGGCTTGTTTCGAGGTCAGTTTTGAATCCGTCATAACTGCGGCTGGAAGACTTGCTGGAGAGGATTATCTCGTCCCGGACCCGTTCCACGACCGGGCCAATGAGGACTTCGGAGTTCGCGTAGATACGAGCTGTGTCCCAGTAATTGATGCCATAACCCAGGGCGCGATGGAGAAGCTCTTCGGCCTGTTCCGGCTGGTCGCCAAATGGCTTGGTATAAGCGCTGCCCAAGCCAAGACCGAGGATCGAGACTTGTGCTCCGGTTTTACCCAACGTTTGACGCGGAACGATTGCCCTGGGTTTGGATTCCTGCGCCAGGGCAGTTACTCCGCCCACCGAAGCAACGGCAGCACCAGTCACGGCGATTTTCTTGAGGAAGTTCCTACGGCTTGTATCTGAACTCATGGCTTGTTTCCTGTGAAATGACTTATAAGGGATCACAATGATTATGCAACTTTTTTTGTGCAAAATCTGCATCGTTTCGGTAACTCGCTGGATGCCGGCCAGGTTTGTTTGAGTTCCATAAAAAAAGCCCCACCCGGATGGGCGAGGCTTTTTGAATTAATGCCTGGCAGCGCCGGCGAAGAAGCGCTGCGGTTTTCGCCATAGGCGAAAGAAGCGGTGCCGATGAGCCGAAAAGCGCGTGACAGTCACTGCCTAGGTAGTAAAAGAAAGGCCCTATCGATTTCTCGATAGGGCCTTTCGAATTAATGCCTGGCAGTGACCTACTCTCACATGGGAAACTCCCACACTACCATCGGCGATGCATCATTTCACTGCTGAGTTCGGTATGGGATCAGGTGGTTCTAATGCTCTAATGCCGCCAGGCAAGACTATTGAGGCGCTTGCGCCGAAAGTCTCCGGACTTGATCCGGGGCCTCATCACGTTGGCAGACATTCTAAATGGATTCCGGTTTTCGCCGGAATGACGTTAGAGTCTGACCAATGCACTCGGCCTCATCAGGAGCAAGCCGAGGCTCACTCCCTACATTAGTGAATTCTGTCAAAAGCAGGTGTGCCTGCTGAAACTGAAATATTATTTTTGTAAGAACGTGATAAATCTTGACTGAAATCAAAAAGGGCTTTGGTGTTATATGACCAAGTCTCTCGGACAATTAGTACTGGTTAGCTTCACACATTACTGCGCTTCCACACCCAGCCTATCAACCTTGTAGTCTACAAGGGTCCTTACAACATCAAGTGTTGAGAGATCTAATCTTGGGAGAGGCTTCCCGCTTAGATGCTTTCAGCGGTTATCCCTTCCGAACTTAGCTACCCGGCAATGCCACTGGCGTGACAACCGGAACACCAGAGGTTCGTCCACTCCGGTCCTCTCGTACTAGGAGCAGCTTCCCTCAAATCTCTAACGCCCACGGCAGATAGGGACCGAACTGTCTCACGACGTTCTAAACCCAGCTCGCGTACCACTTTAAATGGCGAACAGCCATACCCTTGGGACCGGCTACAGCCCCAGGATGTGATGAGCCGACATCGAGGTGCCAAACACCGCCGTCGATATGAACTCTTGGGCGGTATCAGCCTGTTATCCCCGGCGTACCTTTTATCCGTTGAGCGATGGCCCTTCCATACAGAACCACCGGATCACTATGACCTACTTTCGTACCTGCTCGATCCGTCGATCTCGCAGTCAAGCGGGCTTATGCCATTGCACTAATCTCACGATGTCCGACCGTGATTAGCCCACCTTCGTGCTCCTCCGTTACTCTTTGGGAGGAGACCGCCCCAGTCAAACTACCCACCACACACTGTCCCCGACCCGGATAACGGGCCTGGGTTAGAACTTCAACTACATCAGGGTGGTATTTCAAGGTTGACTCCACCAGAACTGACGTCCTGGCTTCAAAGTCTCCCACCTATCCTACACAAACCTAGTCAAAGTTCAGTGTGAAGCTATAGTAAAGGTGCACGGGGTCTTTCCGTCTAGCCGCGGGTACACTGCATCTTAACAGCGATTTCAATTTCACTGAGTCTCGGGTGGAGACAGCGCCGCCATCGTTACGCCATTCGTGCAGGTCGGAACTTACCCGACAAGGAATTTCGCTACCTTAGGACCGTTATAGTTACGGCCGCCGTTTACCGGGGCTTCGATCAAGAGCTTCGACCTAAGTCTAACCCCATCAATTAACCTTCCGGCACCGGGCAGGCGTCACACCCTATACGTCCACTTACGTGTTTGCAGAGTGCTGTGTTTTTAATAAACAGTCGCAGCGGCCTGGCTTCTGCGGCCACCACCAGCTCAGAGAGCAAGTCTCATCACCGGCAATGGCGTACCTTCTCCCGAAGTTACGGTACCATTTTGCCTAGTTCCTTCACCCGAGTTCTCTCAAGCGCCTTGGTATTCTCTACCCACCCACCTGTGTCGGTTTACGGTACGGTCTTTTGTTACCTATGCTTAGAAGCTTTTCCTGGAAGCATGGCATCAACACCTTCGTCTCTATGTTGAGACCCCACATCACGCCTCAGAATAATATGATCCCGGATTTGCCTAAGATCACTCCCTACACGCTTGTACCTGGACAACCAACACCAGGCGTATTTAGCCTTCTCCGTCCCTCCATCGCAATAACAAAAAGTGCAGGAATATTAACCTGCTTCCCATCGACTACGCGTTTCCGCCTCGCCTTAGGGGCCGACTCACCCTGCGCCGATTAACGTTGCGCTAGGAAACCTTGGGTTTTCGGCGAGGGAGTTTTTCACTCCCTTTATCGTTACTCATGTCAGCATTCGCACTTCTGATACCTCCAGCAAACCTCCCGGTTCACCTTCGCAGGCCTACAGAACGCTCCTCTACCAACCGTAAATCCGAAGAATTTACGAATCCACAGCTTCGGTGTACTACTTTAGCCCCGTTAAATCTTCCGCGCAGACCGACTCGACCAGTGAGCTATTACGCTTTCTTTAAAGGGTGGCTGCTTCTAAGCCAACCTCCTGGCTGTCTGGGCCTTTCCACATCGTTTCCCACTTAGTAGTAACTTAGGGACCTTAGCTGGTGGTCTGGGTTGTTTCCCTTTCCACGACGGACGTTAGCACCCGCCGTGTGTCTCCCGTGCTCATGCTCCTTGGTATTCGGAGTTTGCCATGGTTTGGTAAGTCGGTATGACCCCCTAGCCATAACAGTGCTCTACCCCCAAGGGCAATACACGAGGCGCTACCTAAATAGCTTTCGAGGAGAACCAGCTATCTCCGGGTTTGTTTAGCCTTTCACTCCTAGCCACAAGTCATCCCCTCATTTTTCAACATAAGTGGGTTCGGGCCTCCGGTGCATGTTACTGCACTTTCACCCTGCTCATGGCTAGATCACCCGGTTTCGGGTCTACTCCCAGCAACTATGCGCCCTATTAAGACTCGGTTTCCCTTCGCCTACCCTAAACGGTTAAGCTTGCTACTGAAAGTAAGTCGCTGACCCATTATACAAAAGGTACGCCATCACCCATCCGAAGACAGGCTCTGACTGCTTGTACGCACACGGTTTCAGGATCTATTTCACTCCCCTCTCCGGGGTTCTTTTCGCCTTTCCCTCACGGTACTGGTTCACTATCGGTCGGCAGAGAGTACTTAGCCTTGGAGGATGGTCCCCCCATGTTCAGACAGAGTTTCACGTGCTCCGCCCTACTTAATATGTTGATGAGGCCATTTCGTGTACGGGGCTATCACCCACTATGGCCAGACTTTCCAGACTGTTCCACTATTCTCCACACCAATCGGCTGGTCCCCGTTCGCTCGTCGCTACTAAGGGAGTCTCAATTGATTTCCTTTCCTCCGGGTACTTAGATATTTCAGT
>CAVWBD010000001.1:0-970000 GCA_963753105.1 uncultured Gammaproteobacteria bacterium | reverse complement strand
GGAAACGTTCGGGCAAACCGTATGTCCATCCCGGGTCAAAGCGGTAATCTGCACTCAGGTCCAGGATCACACATGCCGGGAAACCCGGAACGGATATGCTCGACCCATTTCGCCGCCAGACCATTGGGCAACGCCAGCACCCAGGCATCGGCCGGGTATGCGGCAACATCCTCCGGCTCCAGCCGGGTAAATGTCCTGCCATCATCCGGCCAGCCATCACAGGTGGAGGATATGGCTCTGACCGGCTTCACTGCGCGAACTGGCCATCCCCAGTTCCATATATGGATGCCCCGCCAGCAGACGCAACAACTCGGAGCCGGTATAACCGCGCCCACCCACCAGGTTGATGGTGCGTGGTGTATTCATTCGCTCCACCCACCCGGAATCCCGCTCCAGCGCAGTCACTGACACAATGTTCCCTGCCGGCAGCGTCCTTCGACACCGATGGTAAACACCACCCACTGACCGTAGCGGTTGCTGCTGTCAGCCTGCTGGAAATACCAGGGCGTCACCGGGTTGGTATTACGCGAACGCCAATACAAGGCCGGGTAACGGGCCGTGACCACCTGCCAAACTGCAGCGCCGAGACCTTCACCCTGCGCCTGTGATGTCACGGCGAACTTGTCCAGGTAGGGCAGACCATCCACACCCGTGGTCATAACCGCTGCCGCACGCCCGGTTTCCGACAACAGGACCAGTGGCTCGTGCAGACTTTCAAACCAGTCATCCCGCAGGTTCCTGCCGAAAGACGTGCTCGACCAGCTCCGTGACCGTCGCCAGGGTTTCCGCATCCGGGTTCTCGTGCACATTGATCGCCTCGCCCTTCCTGACCAGCGTGCCGGCACCCCGGTAGGTAAACAGCTCCCGGGTCAGGTGCGCGGCAGAGGTAATGGATACCGAGGTATCATCCGGCAAGCGCTGCAGCATTTCGTTGATCTGTTGCAATTTCAGACGCATGCCAGAGTGCACCCAGGGCTGTTGCATCAGCGCCTCGTAGTCATTGGTCAGACTGACCGCGGAAATGATCCGGCCCTGGCGGTCCAGCAGGCCGCCGGTGGGTGACAGGAATATGACCTTGTGCGGCCGCAGCCTCCAGACCAGTTCACGGGTGGCGATATCGGCGTTGATGTTCAGCACCTGGCCGGATGGCGACTCACCCAGGCAGGTCAACACCGGCACGGCGCCACTGCGCACCGCACTCTCCACCGCGTCCAGTTCGACCTGTTCGACTTCACCGACCAGGCCGTAGCTCTCCCGGTCGAGATAACTTGCACTGGAAGACACCGTGCTGGATACCACGGGCCCGGATGCCCCGGCTCTCCAGCGCATCGACCAGGCGCAGGTTCTCCCGGTACATCAAAGGCCGCGCAACCGACATGACTGCCTCGCTCGTCACCCGCAAGCCGTCACGTTTCTCGGTTTCGATACCGGCATCCGTCAGCGCCGTATCCAGCTGCGGGCCCGGCGCCGTGCAGCACCACCGGGATCAGACCAAGGCGGTGCAGGAAATGCCAGTGCCGAGGTCAGTTCCTCCAGGTGGTCGCGCAATATGCCGCCGCCGATCTTTACCACGGCAAAACGCGCCTTGTTGGTACTCGGAAAATTCCTTCAGGTACTGCTGCGCTTCCCGGCTGGAACCCAGCTGGGCGAGCAGTTCGTGGACGATCTGTCGTACTTCAGTCATTGCTTTTTACCAATTGTGTATAAATCTCAAGGCCCGTTGCAATTGCTCGACACTGACCCACTCATCCACCACGTGCGCCTGGGCGATGTTGCCAGGCCCCAGCACGATGGCCGGCAATGCCCGCCTGCGCAAATAACGATGCCTCGGTCCAGAAATCCACCGCGGCACCGGTCTCAAGACCGTGCCGCTCGACAAAAGCTTCGGCCTGCGAGGTATCCATGCCACCGGTGGGTAACGGCGGGCCGGAAAACGGCACGTGCCACTGCGCCGACGCCACTGCGATCCAGGCCGCTCATGGTCTCCAGGAACTCGTCATTACTGTCACCGGGCGACAGGCGGGCGCTCCAGTGCATGTCTGCCGCATCGGCAATCATGTTCGATTTGATGCCGCCGTGCACCTCGCCGACATTGAAACAGGGTCGGCGGCCCTCGCTCTTCCATTTCTGCTGCCTTGTCAACGGCGGCGGCCACCCAGGCGGAGAGCTTGTGCAAGGCGTTATCCCGCGAGCGCCCGCGGCTCGGACGAGTGACCCGAGACCCCGTGAACCTGACCCTTGACCGACAAGTAACCCCGGTGGCTGGTGATCGCCAGGCAATCCGTTGGTTCCGCCACCACCACCTGTGAGAACGCCCGGCTCCGGCCGGTTTTGACAAACTCAGCGATGCAACAGCCGCTGGCGCCCTCCTCATCGGTGGTAAACAGCAGGGCCATCGGCTCGCTGGTACTGCGGCAATTTCCAGCAGGCAGGCAGCCGCGCCCTTGATATCACAACTCCACGGCCGTAAACCCGGTCGTCATCACGTGTCAGTTCCAGCGCCGGGAATCGTGCACCCTCAATCACCGGCACGGTATCCAGGTGGACGTTGAACAGCAGTGACGGGTTTACCACGCACCGCCAGCATGCTGACACGGCCCTGACCATGATCGGTCATTTCAATATCAAAGCCCGGCCCCAAATGCATCCCTGATCCAGCCAAAAATCGGCGAGTCTG
This sequence comes from uncultured Gammaproteobacteria bacterium, assembly GCA_963753105.1. Lineage (GTDB taxonomy): Bacteria > Pseudomonadota > Gammaproteobacteria > Xanthomonadales > SZUA-36 > SZUA-36. The sequence goes on along the minus strand of CAVWBD010000001.1, from coordinate 967,323 downwards.
CATCCAGTGACCGTGGCGGGTTTTGCGTGTCAAACGCCACCAGGCTTTCCAGGTGGTCCAGCACGCCGGCCAGGTTCATTATGACTTTTTCCCTGACCCGCGTGGCCGTGGTCGAACTCTGGCCGGTCAGCTTGATGAAGCCTTCCGCCTCTGCCGGTGACCAGTTGCAGCTCTGTGCATAGACCGCGTTGGGATCCTGCACGATGAAATCGGAGTCCATCGCCACCGCGTGCATGGAGCCACCGGTAGTTTCCAGCGTCACGGTGCCGGTCACATAGGCCTGTGAACTGGCCAGGTAGGCCTCCAGGTCCTGCTTATGCGGTTCGTAGAAAAAGCCGGTATAGACCAGTTCCGCCCAGCGCTGCGCCACCTGGTGACGGAACTGGTTCTGGAAACGCGTATTGACACAGTCCTCCAGCGCCTGGTGGGCCAGCAACAGCGCATCGATGCCCGGGCACTCGAAAACAATCCTGCCCTTCAGGCCGATGGTGACATCACCGGTATAAATATGCCGGCCGACACCGTACTGGCCAAACCGCGTGTTCAGCTGCTTGCAAAATTTCCGGGCCGGCCATCTCCTCGCCATCCAGCGCAACCGCCCCGCCCTTCTCAAACTGGATGGATACCCGCAATGGCTCTGCCGGCCATTCCTCGCGGGGCGGCAATCTGCCAGGTTTCCGCGCCCGGGGAAGCGAACTCGTCGATTTCGCTGCCGGACATGGTCACACCCAGCAGGTTTTCGTTGATCGAATACTTGCCGGTCTTTCCGGGTATCGAAACACCGGCCTTTTTGCAGGATTCTCGATCTCGATGTCCCTGATGATTACCGGGTTCTTTCTGCAGGTCCCTGATCGGCGCGTGGATCTCATAGTCACCCAGGCTGCGCACCGTCTGGTCAAAACGCATCTGGTCGTTACCCATGCCGGTGCAACCGTGGGCAAAATGACTGGTGCCCAGTTCGTCACATAACTGCAGGCTCAGCCTGACGATCAGGTAACGGTCGGAGCACAGCATCGGGTATTCACCCAGCATCCTGGACTGGCTCCACACCAGCGGCACGACAAACTCATCCCAGATCTCCTGGCTGGCATCCACCACGTGGTGTTTGTGTGCGCCCAGTGACATGGCACGCTCCTCGATCCAGTTCACCTCGTCCGGCGCTCAGCCCGCCGGTATCGACAAATACGGTGTGCACCTCATAGCCCTGCTCCAATAATTCCAGCACGCAGTAGCTGGTATCCAGGCCACCGGAAAACGCGAGTACGATCGGGGTCTTTTCTGTCGTCATTCATTGATCTGCTCCCAGCAATGTCATCATCAGTGCTTTTTGCACGTGCAAGCGGTTCTCGGCCTCGTCCAGCGCCAGGCAATACGGCGCATCCATCACACCGTCGGTGGCCTTGATATTTCGCCTCAACGGCAGGCAGTGGCTGAACAGGCCATTGTTGGTCAGAGCCATTTTTTCCTCGTCCACGATGAAGTGGCGGTATTTTTTGCGTATTTCGTATTCTTCTTCGGGGCGGCCGTAATAAGGCAGGGCGCCCCAGCTCTTGGCATAGACAAAATCGGCACCGTCATAGGCTGATTCGATATCGTGGCTGACCTGTAATGAGCCACCGCTGGCCGCCGCATTGTCCCTGGCCGTGTCCATGAACTGCGGATCCAGCAGGTAATCGGGCTCCGGGCACAGCAGGGTCACGTCCATGCCAAACTTGGTGCCGATCATCAGGGCGGAATTTGCCACCGCGGTGTTCAACGGCCGTGGGTGCCAGGTCCAGGTCAGCACCATCTTGCGTCCTGCAACGTCACCCATCCTTTCCTTCAACGCCAGCATCATGGCCAGTTCCTGGCAGGGATGCACGATGGTTTCCATGTTGATCACCGGCACCGTGGCATGCTGCGCCAGCGACTTGATCACGTGGTCCTCGCGGTCTTTTGACCAATCGACAAATGAAGGAAACGCCCGGATTCCGATCAGGTCACAGTAACGCGACAAAACACCGGCGGCTTCCGCGATATGCTCCTCGGCATCACCGTCCATGACGGCACCGGCCTCAAACTCCAGGCCCCAGGCATCCTTGCCCGGCTGCAGCACGATGGCGATACCACCCAGTTGCTGCATACCCAGTTCGAACGAGGTCCGTGTTCGCATGGACGGGTTGAGAAACAACAGGGCGATCGAGCGCCCCTTCAGGCTCGTGTTCAAGGGGTTCTGCTTCAGTTCCCCCGCCAAGTGCAACAGGGATTCCAGGTCTTCGACTGACCAGTCACTGGTGGATAAAAAATGTTTCACTTTCAATTCTCCGTATACATGTACATGCCGAGTTTTCGTCGGCCCAAAACAAAAAAACCCAGCCGTTGGCTGGGTTTTTTGATTCTTCATCGTGTCTTTCTCAGAGGCACATGACAACCCGGCCGGCTATGTTAAAACCAGTACGTCGCACTCGTCGGACCATGCAGCGGTTGGATTGTGTATTGCCTTTCAACATCAGGTTTTCATTAGCTCTCGATTGACACTTAACTACAGGGCATTGAATCTACGGCTTTCCCGGGGAATTTGCAATAAGTAATTTGGTATTTTTCAAACCCTGGCTGCAAATCCATCGCATTTGATAACTTCCTGCAATCGAATAGGGACTTGCGAGTGTATATACTTGCTGGTGCACTTTGTGAATGGGTGAAATACGATGCGCAGAATCCTCCTCGCTATTCTTGTCCTTACCTTCACACTGGCCGGGTGTAGCACCAACCCGGTCACCGGTGAAAAGAATTTTGTGTTGCCCAACCTGGATGAAAGCTGGGAGCGTGAAGTGGGTCAACAGATGTATGCACCCATGCGTCAATCCCAGGGTGGAGATTACATACTGGACCCGGCGCTCACCGAATATGTGGAATCCGTCGGCAACCGTCTGGCTGAGCAATCCAGCCGGGATTTACCCTATGAATTCCATATCCTCAATGACTCGATCCCCAATGCCTGGGCACTGCCCGGCGGGAAAATCGTGGTCAACCGCGGTCTCTTGACTGAACTGGAGTCGGAGGCCGAACTCGCTGCAGTACTGGGCCACGAAATCGTACATGCCGACGCCGCCCACGGCGCACGCCAGCAATCCAAGGGCCTGCTGACCCAGGTGGGTATGATGGCCGCGATGATGTACGGCGTCAGCAAAGCTGAGAGCCAGGCCGGCCAGCAAATCGCCATGATCGTGCCACAACTGGGCGCGCAACTGATCACCACCAAGTACGGACGGGATGCCGAACGTGAGTCCGACCTCTACGGTATGCGCTACATGTCAGCCGCCGGCTACAACCCGCAGGGTGCGGTGGAACTGCAGGAGACCTTCGTTGAGCTGTCCAAAGAGCCGCCGCAGCGACTGGCTGTCCGGCTTGTTTGCCTCGCACCCCCATCCGCCGAACGTGTCGCCAACAACAAGGCAACCGCTGCAACCTTGCCGACGGAAGGGGAGTTTGGCCGGGATATTTATCATGCGGAAAACCGCATATCTGCGCAGCACGGTGCCAGCCTATAAAGCCCACGATGAAGCGCGCAAGGCACTGGCGGAGGACAAACTGGAAGAAGCCCGCTCGCTGGCATCTGAAGCCATAAAACTTGAACCCAGGGAAGCCCTGTTTCACGCCCTGTCTGGAGACATCTATGCCACCAGCGAGAATTTCCGACAAGCCGAGCGTGCCTACAACGATGCCCTGAAACGCGATGATGGCTTCTTCTACCACTACCTGCGCCGCGGACAGGTCCGATATGAACGAAAGAATTTTGCAGCGGCCCGGACAGACCTTGAATACAGTCTTGAACTGTTACCCACAGCGCAAGCCAACTACCTGCTCGGGAACATGGACAAACTTTCGGGGAATATGGAATCGGCCATCAAGCACTACCAGGTCGCATCTCAATCCAATTCACCGACCGGCCAGGAAGCCCGGATAGAACTGGCACTGCTGGACATGCCCAATAACCCGGGCGAATACATACAGACCGGGGCTTTTCTGGGACAAAATGGCACAGTGGGTGCCGCGGTACTGAACGACTCGCCGGTGGCCGTGAGAGCTATTGTCGTGAAAGTGGAATATATTGATAACAATGGCCAACTGCGTACTTTCTCACGGAATTCCGCAAAACGCTGCAACCGGGAGAACAGGCGGCGGCGGCCACGGGTATAAGTGGTATCCCTGACACCAACCAGCTATCCCGGCGTGTTCGGCTGACCGTCGTGAACGCGAGGCCTGTACAACAAAGACCTGAAAATACTCATCGGGTCAGGAAACAGGCATTCTGAGTTCTGGAACAACCCGCCTACGGGAATGGCTTGTTTTTCATGTCGAATAACGGGTATTTCACCGCACATTTATAACCGCTTACCGTAACCAAAATGCAATTGAAGGCGTCTGACAATATAATGCGCCGGGCGGTATAAGAGGAATTCGACGATGAGTTGTTCAGCCATCATGTTCAGCCTGTTCCTGACCTCCCCCTGCCCCCAGGGTGGTAGTGCGGAAGTCAATGAAGCGATGGCCGTGCAATCGCCAACCCACAAAGGCCCGGCAGAAGATGTTGCCAGGGACGCCGACCGCAAACCTTCAGAGGTTCTTTCCTTTTTTGAAATCAAGCCAGGCATGACGGTATTCGACATGTTCTCAGGCTCGGGTTATTACACCGGGATACTGGATACCCTGGTCGGTGAAGAAGGCAAGGTCATCGCGCACAATAACCAGGCTTATATGTCGTTCATTGGCGACGCTTACCAGCAACGTCATGCCAATGGACGCCTCGCAACACCGATACCGTCTCTGCGAGGTCGACGACCTGGAATTCGAAGACAATTTCCTCGATGCCGCTTTGTTGGTGCTGACCTGGCATGACTTCCTGTTTGCCGATGTGGACAATGGCTGGCAGCCCATCGATACGGGGCTGGTTGCTGGACAAATTGTGTGCGGCGATGAAACCCGGCGCCGTGCTGGGCCTGGTCGACCACGTTGCCAACCCTGGTGGTGATCCGGCCGAAGTCGCCAAGGAGTTGCACCGCATTGACCCGCAGCTCGTCAGTGACAGCTTTCGCGGACACGTGCTTCACGCTGGAGGCGGAAGCAAGTTCCTGCGCCATAGGGCGTTAACACGACTTGAGCGTTTTCGACCAATCCATCCGCGGCAAAACCGATCGCTTCGTATACAAATTCGTCAGGAAATAGTCTGTAATAACCCACTTGATGTTTCAGCCCGTGTTACGGTGTGGGCTGCTCTGGCTGTCCGTAAGGCAACGCACAGCAGTATCCATACTATCAACAGCCCCACGCCATGGAATTCCATCAGCGTGGGGCACGGGACTCGCTCGTGATTAGCGATTAAAACTATGGCAATCCCGACATTTCGCACGCTTTTCACGGTGTCCCTTGTTATGCTCCTCGAACTCCTCTCGACTTCCAAAGCTCCACTCGTAGGCCTTTTCACCCGAGTGACAACCCGAAGCACAAGTGGCGCGATTGGCGTTGGTAGGGGCAAAGCCTAAATCACCCTCAATCCATCCGTGCGGTGCTCATATGGCATGCTGAGCAGTTCAAGGCGTCGTCACTGGGGCTGACCTGATGGTTGAGCAGTTGATAGGTATCGGTAGTTACCCATTTATACTCGTCATCCCCATGAAACCCATATTCTCCAATCCTGAGATGGCCGCAGCTTCTGCATCCGCGTCAGCGAAAAACATACTGGTATCCAGCGCGATGAGTTGGTTGGACACGGTCCGCAGAGGGTAATCGGATGTCTTGTACTTGAATGGATAGAGCTTGCTGTCAACGTCGTTTACAGCACCATCGGGAGTACTCGTGTGATACGTACCTGTCTCCTGGTCTTCATAGACCTGGTCGAACAACAGGTAGTTGTCACTCATGCGGTTCCAGTGGCGGTAAACGGGTACCAGGTCGTTGGCTTTGACCAATACAGGGTGAAAGGGCGCCTGAGTGTGATCGGAACCCGACTCCCAACTGCGATGCAATTCCGTGGCTTCAGTTGCAATGGAATCACTGGCATTCTTGCCATAGGTGGGGATGTGGCAGGTTTGGCAAGCGAGCTTATCGGTGTGACGGTTGATATTCGAACTGTCATGCGGTGAAGTGTTGTGACAACCACCGTTGGTGCAGTCCAGATCCACACCCACCAGGTCTGTGGGACGAATATCGGACCCCTTGCCCGGGAAGCGGTGGTTCTCCGGCACGTGGCAGGACTGGCAATTCAAGTCGGCACCGGTTGTAGACATATGCACGTCGTATTGCTCGTCCGCTGTATGGGCCGTTGCCAGGGCCAAGTCGCCCCGCTTCACGGCATCGCCGCCTCCAGCCTTTGCATGACACTGAAGCAGGTCGCACGCGTGGGCTTGTGTACAGATTGTACGGCCTCGTCCATGCTAATGCTCATGGTGGCGGTGTCTGGCTGAAAAACCCCGTTCACTTTCTTCGCTTGTATGCTTCCTGGTGGCAAATCAGGCAATCGATATTTTCAAGTTGCGCTTGCGAAGGTAGCGCTTCAGGTTCAGCACCGAGACCGATGTGACAATTGCTGCAGCCCTGCCAGTTACTTGTTATATTTCCACAATAAGTATTCACGGCCCCAGCATGCTTGCCCTGCAACCAGAGGGCCTGATTGATCATGTCAGGGGCGGTCCCCTTCCACTGATAGTGGGTGGACTCGAACACATCGAGAGCGTGGTCACTGTGACATTCAAGGCACGTTCCGGGGCCGGTATACACCAAATCATCGTGGCCGGGTGTGGCTCCACCACCACCGGTGTTTTGGCCTCCGCAATCGGCCGGCGCATCTGCAAGCGGACGCGTGGCATTGCCGCCGGATGTTTCGACCTGAATGTTGCAAGGCACGATTTGCCCAGAGTTCAGGGAAATTTCGCCTCCAACTTACCCCTTTTATTGGCACGGAAGGTACCCAGGACCTTGCCAGTTTCCACTCCCGAAACGGTAACGTGCGCTCTTCGCCCGGCCTTAACCACCTTCAATTGAATTTTATTGTCGCCACCTTCGTCTTTACTTTCCTTAATCACGGGATCTGCGGCGAATGCAGAAAAACTGACCAGCATCACACAAATGAGAATTATCAATTGTGAGAAAACCAAACCATTCTCAGTAGCTATATCCTTATGCATGTTCATAGACTGTTCTCCTCCTTGAGACAGGCGTTTTTAGCAGCACAAGCTCCCCGTGTTGGCGAGGCTTACAAAAATTACTTATATTACAACCCCTAATATAGGCTACCGCCGCTAATCTTAATGGGGGTATCGCCTTCAGGTAGGCGGCAAAAGCATCCGCCTGCAGGTCTTTTGCTGGTAGCCTGGCCATGTTTTCTCTGGACCTTGACCGATCGAACCACCGACGGTGTCGAAATCCGGGGTGAATCCGGAGGCCAGGTAATAAGCAACGTCCGCCTGCCGACCAGCCTTGCAACCCGGCTGGTGTGATGTCCGGCAACGCGCCTTCGCCTTCCAGGTCCGGCGCACCTGCCAGCCAGCGCCCGACAGGCTTCTAGACCGCCCCCTCCAGCCCCCTGGGCGTGTGGCATTCACCGCAGTGGCCGGGGCCTTCGACCAGGTAATGGCCACGCTCAAGTCAGCTGGTCCCGGGGCAAGCCCGTCACCACGGCCTTGCTATCGAGGTTGATCAGTTTCCAGAAACCGATACCAAAACGGATATTCCACGGGAATTTCATCTCATGTTCCAGGTTTGGCGTTTGATCGGCCGGCAAGGTATCGAGATAGGACTTGAGATCCATCAGGTCCTCGATTTCCATACGTGCATAAGAGGTATAAGGGAAAGCTGGGTAGTAATGACGACCCCGGGGCGAGACCCCCTTTTTCATCGCATTGACAAAATCCAGCACGGCCCATTGGCCGATGCCATGGAGTGCATCCGGCGAGATATTCGGTACATGGAACACACCAAATGCTGTTTCCATCGCCAGGCCCCCGCCCAGCAGGGGTAGGTCGGATTCACTGTCAGAGGAGGCATGGCAGGAAGCGCATCCGACAGCGTTGAACATGCGCTCGCCGTTGGCAACATCCGGTTCATGTGCAGGCAGGCTGCCGGGTGGCATCGTGTGTGGCCGAGGCCATAAACACCAGACACCCGCCACGGCCAGCAGCAATCCCAGCAAAGTTGAAGCGTTTCACGACGCTGTCCGCGGGAACCAGTCTTCCCTTGCTACCGGGTATCCTTCTTGACAGCCTTTGCAGGCTTGAAATCCGGTCCGGCTGCGCTCTTGAGGGCCTCCAGGCTATCCGGATTGGCCGCCAGCGCAGCATCGACCGGGCTGGCGAATTTGTCCACTCACTTTCAAATCCCGCACGATCGGTCCAGATCGCCGCCTTGGCTTCGGTGTCGAGACCGGTCCCGGAGCCTTCCGGGAACAGGTTCCCCGGCTTTCGGTTGCCGTGGTCTGCCAGACCCCGAAGGCCTGCATGGCGGCTGCGGCGTCAAATGGCTGCTCGCCTTTTAACATGCCGCCGATCACCTTGGCCGCATCCCGGGTGTCCTCCATCAACGCTTGGCGGTCATGGATCGGATCGGATCCTGCAAATACGGTGACGACAGTATAGGACAGCCAAGGTGGTCAAAATTACACTTCGCAACATGATATTTTCCTTTGTTTGGGTTTCATCAAGGGTTAGAAGTATAGCCATTTTCATGCATGGAGTAGAAGCCCGGCGCGAGGGCAGACAAATATCCCGGCAACAGCGGCTTGCATACGACCCTGGAACATCACCGGCCAGCCAATGAATTAACCGCGCTTTTTGCGCGGGACATACAGGTCCGTCACCGTGCCTTCGAAAACTTCGGCCGACATGGCGACTGTTTCCGACAGTGTCGGATGTGGGTGGATCGACAGACCGATATCACCGGCCTCGGAACCCATCTCGATGGCCAACACGCATTCCGCGATCAAGTCTCCGGCGTGCGGGCCGACAATACCGGCACCCAGCACGCGGTGGCTTTCAGGATCGAACAACAGCTTGGTAAAACCTTCGCTACGTCCGATACCAAGGGCCCTGCCACTTGCGGCCCACGGAAACCTGCCCAGCTTGTAGTCGATGCCCTGCTCTTTCGCCTCGGTCTCGGTCAGCCCGGCCCAGGCGATTTCGGGATCGGTATAGGCCACGGCCGGGATCACGCGCGCATCGAAGGCGCTTTTCAACCCGGCGCAGACTTCAGCCGCGACCTTTGCCTCGTGGGTCGCCTTGTGCGCCAGCATGGGCTGGCCACGATGTCGCCGATGGCGAAGATGTGCGGCACGTTGGTGCGCATCTGCACGTTCGACGGCGATGAAGCCGCGTTCGGTCACTTCGACACCGGCGGCTTGTCGGCGCCAATCTTCTTGCCGTTGGGTGTGCGCCCGGTGGATACCAGCAAGCGGTCGTAGACGGTATTTTCCGGGACCTTTTGCACCTTCAAACGTCACGTGCAAACCTTCATCACGGCTTCACTCGCCGTCACCCTGGTATTGACCAGAATCCCGGCATAGCGTGCCTTGATCCGGTTTTGCAAGGGCCTGACCAGGTCCTTGTCAGTACCCGGCATCAACTGGGGCGTCAACTCGACGACGGTGACCTCGCTGCCGAGGCCCTGGTAGATACCGGCCATCTCAAGACCGATGATGCCGCCACCGATCACCAGCAGACGTTTTGGCACATCTCGCATTTCAGAGGGCATCGGTGGAGTCCATCATGCGCGGTTCGTCCCAGGGAAATCCCGGCAGTTTGAACGCCTGTGAACCGGCGGCGATGATGGCGTGGGCAAAACTCACGACCTGGCTGCCATCGTCCGTCTCGACCGTTATTTCGTGCTCACCGCTGAAGGTGCCGTGACCCTGGATAACGGTCACTTGGCGTTGCTTGGACATGGACGCCAGGCCACCGGTCAACTGCCCGACAACCTTGTCTTTCCAGCCACGCAGCTCATCGAGATCGATTTCCGGCGGGCCGAAGACCACACCCTGGTCTGACATGGCTGCGGCCTCATCGATAACCGCGGCCGCGTGCAGCAAGGCCTTGGACGGAATACAACCAACGTTCAGACAAACACCACCCAGACGCCGGGTAGCGTTTAATCAGCGCCACCCTCAAACCGAGTTCGGCTGCACGGAAGGCCGCCGTGTAACCGCCCGGGCCGGCCCCCAGCACCAGGACATCATATTCATAGTCAGAAGGATCAATGTCGTCTTCAACTTCGGCTGATTCCTGCGCTGGTGCTGCCCGGCTGTCTTCTGCCACGACAGCCGCCGGATTTTAACCGGCTGCGGCCGGTTCAGTACTGCCGCGTTCGGCGCTGCTTCTGCTGGCTCTCGACTGTCCATACGGCCACCAGCGCGCCTTCTGAAACCAGGTCGCCTTCTGCAACACCCATGAAACACCGGTTCCGGCAGCACGGCGCCGGTATTTCCATTACGGCCTTGTCGCTCTCCAGCGTGACCAGCGATTGTTCCGCGTCCACGCGCTCACCGGCCTTGACCAGCACTTCGACCACCGGAATATCGGTAAAATCACCGATGTCAGGTACGCGGATTTCCACTTCATTACTCATCTGATCAGGCCCCCTGGCCCTCGCTGATTACCAGCTTGCCGTCCTGTTGCTGCAAGCTGTAATGTTTAAGAAAGCTCATGCCGAGCAATATCCCGTCAAATTCACCAGCGGTGATGCTCGCACGGACATTGCGGCGCCGGATGCCACCGACCCCCGACCTCGTCCAGGCGCGTCATCCAGGCGTTAGCCGGACCCGCCGCTGTCATGACCTGCACCTTGGGCCAAACTGCAGGCCCAGGGCACGGGCGGTGGACTCGGCAAGGCGACATCGGTTGCACCGGTATCAACCAGGAACGTCACCGCCTGGCCGTTGATCTCGCCTTCAGCCACGTAGTGGCCGCTACGGTCCTGCTCCAATACGACCATGGCCGAGCCGGAGAATCCACCGAGCTGACCATGCCCGCCACTGTCATCCAGCATGGAGAACAATCAGGTACAACGCTCCGAGCAAACCGACGCCGCCAGCCACAACATGCGCCGGCCCAGGCGCGAATTGGAATCTCCTGTATATCCGCTCATCGGCTTGCCGGTCACACTCCCATGGTTTCGATATCTTCCTAGGCAAATCGGCAAGGTAACGCGTAAAACGCGCCCGTTAGCGCCGTCGATCACCCGGTGGTCATAGGACAGGCACAGCGGCAACATCATGCGCGGCTGGAATGCCTCGCCATCCCATGCGGCTTGCATACTGGAACGGACACGCCCAGATCGCCACCTCCGGGTGCTTGATGATCGGTGTAAACGACGTTCCGCCGATACCACCCAGGCTGGAATGGAAAAACAGCCGCCCTGCATTTCGATGGGTTTCAGCTTGCCTTCACGGGCCCGCTGGCTCAGGTCCGACGAGTTCCGCCGCCAGTTCAAAGATATCCTTTTCGTCGCAATCCCGTATCACCGGCACGACCAGCCCGTTGGGCGTATCCACTGCGATGCCGATATGGAATAATTTCTTCATCACCAGGTTTTCACCAGACTCATCCAACGAGGCGTTGAAGAACGGGAATTCTTACAGTGCCGCCACGCTGGCCTTGATCAGGAACACCAGCGGTGTCAGCTTGAACCCCTTGTTCCTTCGCCTTGCCGGCATTGGCCTTGCGGTATGCTTCCAGCGCCGTGATTTCAGCCAGGTCGTTCTGCGTGACATTCGGGATGCTGACCCAGTTGCGGTGCAGATAAGAGCCGGAAACCTGCTGGATCTTCGGCAGCGGCTGGACTTCAATCTCGCCGTAGCGGCTGAAATTGACCTTGGGTGGGGTGGTAGCTCAAAACCCAGGCCGCTTGATGCAGGCGCTGCTGCGCCGGTCATGACGGCTTTGACAAAAGCCTCCACATCTTCACGGATAATGCGACCACCACGGCCGCTGCCGGTCACCCGTGACAGGTCAATACCCAGTTCCCGTGCAAACCGGCGAATGGCCGGGCTCGCGTATGGCAAGCTTGTGCCCGGGCAGCAGCCGGACCCATCGACACCGGTGGCGACTGCCGTGCTCCCACCGGCGGCGGTAGGGGCTGGGTATTGCCACGGGAGCGGGTGGGCCGGGGGCTGGTTTGAGCAGCTTCAACCTTGCTGTCGGCCGCCGGCTTCTCGGCTTTCTGCTGCGGGATTGCACAACAGGCTCCGGGGGCTCAACGGTCTCGTCAGCCTCCATGACAACGACGATATCACCCTCTGATACCGTGTCATCCAGCCCGCACGCTGGTGAACAATGGTCCCGGCAACCGGTGCAGGGATTTCCATGGTCGCCTTGTCGCTCTCGAGCGTCAACAAAGACTGCTCGCTCTCGACCGCTTCACCTGCCGTAACCAGCACTTCGATCACGGGGATATCGCTGAAATCGCCGATATCCGGTACTTTTACTTCAAATTGCTGTGTCACTGTCTGCCACCGATCAATGTTTCATCGTGCATATTCATCGTTTACGACTTCGAAGGATTTGGCTTGTCCGGGATCGAGACAAGGCTTTTGCGCGCCTTGAGTAACTCGTCAACACCCAGCGAACCCTGCCTGTACAGGGCGTGCAAAGTGGAATAGACAATATTCTTGCTGTCCACTTCAAAGTACCGCCGCAGGTTTTCACGCGTGTCCGAGCGGCCATAACCATCGGTGCCAAGCGCCGTGAAATTCGATAACGGCAGATAAGGACGGATTTGCTCGGCATAGGCCCGCGCATAGTCGGTCGCCGCGATCACCGGTCCTTCGTGCCCTTCATGACACTGCTCCAGCCATGGGACTCGTGGTTCCTCATCCGGGTTCAAACGGTTGTACGCGCCACGGCTATAGGCATCACGTTGCAACTCGGTAAAACTGGTCGCGCTCCACACCGTTGCGCTGACCGAATAATCACGCTCCAGGATTTCTGAAAGCCTTGATTGCTTCGCGAAGGATGGCGCCCGACCCCATCAGACCTGCACACCGTGCTTCCGGACGTCCAACCCGGTACTTGTATAGCCCCTTGCGGATACCATCTTCGGCACCAAGTGGCATACCGGGCGGGGATAATTTTCGTTCATTACCGTAATATACAGCCCCGTATGCTTCCCCGCCCTGGTATGCCCGAACGCATAACGCCGGGAGGATGACCGCGCAATTTATAGCTGAAAGTCGGGATCATAGGAAATGCAATTTGGCACCATCGAAGAGATGACATGGCTGTTGCCATCTTTCGTGCCGTAAGCCCTCTCCAGTCATTCCAGCGGGCTTCCACCCGGTAAAACGGGTTGACCGAGCAGGAATCGACGAGCACGCAAATCACCGGCCGCCCAGGTGAGGTCGCCAATGGGCGCTGGAAGCTGAACATCGAATAGAGAATGAAAAACGGAACGATTGGAACGCGGGTATCGGTGTAGGAATTTTTCGTACGCTGCAGAAATCCATGAATACATTGTGCTGGCTCAGAAATGCTTCTGCAAAATCTTGGCCGCGGTATCTTCCTTGTAGAACATCAGCTGTTCAGAATCCTGACCGGCCGTATAAAGCTGTCCCTTTGATAGTAAATACCCATCTGACGGAACATGCCTTCCATGCCGAACGTGCGTGCCTCGTCTGCCACGATCGGTACGATGTTTTGGCTATATTCTTGTCCCTGAGTAACAGAGCCAGGGCCCGCACAAAGCTCATCGTGGTGCTGATTTCGCGATCACCCGTATCCTTCAGCAGGGTCTCGAATACATCCAACCCAGGCACTTCCAGCGGGTTGGTCTCGACCCGGCGTTGTGGCAGGTAACCGCCCAGTGCTTACGGCGCTCTTTCATGTACTTGATTTCGACGCTGTCTTCACCAGGGTGGTAGTACGGCATGGGGGCCAGATCTTCATCGGGAACCGGCACCTTGAAACGATCCCGGAAGCACGCACCGATTTCTCATCCATTTTCTTCTGCTGGTGGGAGATATTCTGAGCCTCACCGGATCACCCATGCCGTAACCTTTGACGGTCTTGGCCAGCACCACGGTGGGCTGGCCGGTATGCTGGGTGGCCGCGGCATAGGCCGCATAGATCTTGTGCGAATCGTGGCCGCCACGGTTCAGACGCCAGACATCCTCATCGGTCATGTTGGATACCATTTCCTTGAACTCTGGATAGGCGCCAAAGAAATGTTCACGCGTGTAGGCACCACCCTTGGCCTTGTAGTTCTGGTAGTCACCATCGACGACCTCTTCCATGCGCTTGCGCAACAGGCCGTCTTTGTCCTTGGCCAGCAGGGCATCCCAGCGCGAGCCCCAGATCACCTTGATCACGTTCCAGCCGGCACCACGGAATACACCTTCGAGTTCCTGGATGATCTTGCCGTTGCCACGTACCGGGCCATCGAGACGCTGCAGATTGCAGTTGACCACGAATACCAGGTTGTCCAGCCCTTCGCGGCCAGCCAGGGAGATCGCACCCAGTGATTCCGGCTCGTCGCGTCTCGCCATCACCCATGTAGCACCATACGCTGCGTTGCGAGGTATCCTCGATACCACGGTTGTGCAGGTACTTCAGAAAACGCGCCTGGTAAATGGCCATGATCGGCCCAAGGCCCATCGAAACCGTAGGCATCTGCCAGAAATCCGGCATCAGCCAGGGATGCGGGTAAGAACTCAGGCCATCGCCATCGACTTCCTGGCGGAAACTGTCCATCTGCTCTTCGCTGATACGCCCTTCCAGAAATGCGCGTGCATAAATGCCGGGTGAGGAATGTCCCTGGAAAAAAACCAGGTCACCGCCGCCCTCGTGATCGGGGCCACGGAAGAAATGATTGAAGCCAACATCATAAAGGAGCCGCGGAGGCAAAACTGGCGATATGCCCACCGAGTTCGCCACCGCGTTTTGCGGCGCGCAATACCATGGCCAGCGCATTCCAGCGGATTAACGAACGGATACGCCGTTCGATCTCGTAATCACCCGGCAGTTTTTCACTCTGCCGGGCGGAATCGTGTTGATATAAGCTGTCGTGGCATCGTATGGCAGGTGACCGCCTTAGCGACGGGTAAAATCCACCATCAATTCCAACAGGTAATGTGCACGCTCCAGTCCTTCGTGCTCGATGACCGCGCGCATGGATTCCAGCCATTCCTGCGTCTCCAGGGGATCAGCATCCTGGGCTTGCAAAGATGATCTAACGTTCATTCAAGATGCTCTTTTGTATCTGTGATAGTCCAGCATTGTGTTAACAGACCCTAAGTATAGGCAACCTGACGGGGTTTAAACCGTTCCATTTACCGGTTGATCCAGGAAACCCGTACAACCGGGTCAGTGGATGTCCAGGGAGGGATTATATTCCAAATAACCGTCGGCCCCGACCAACACCAGGCGCAGGGAATTGGTGCCGCCCTGGTTTTGGTATGTTCCCCATGGTCATGATGATCCGGTCACCAACCTGGATATGCCCTGTTGCAACAGTAATCGTATGCCGTCCAGCAGGGATTCCTCGACGTCAGCACCGTGGAATTCTTGCGCCACCGGGTACACGCCGCGGTACAGAGCCATGCGCCGCAGGCTGTCGCGTTGAGTTGACAGTGCGTAAATCGGAACGGCTGTGCGGACTCGTGACAGCCATTGTGCGGTGGAGCCGGACTCGGTCAAGGCCACGATGGCCTGTACTGAAACATTGTTGGCCATGAACATGGCTGCCATTGCGATAGCCTGATCGATACGCTGGAATTGTACGTTCAAATTGTCGCAACCAAGCCGCGTCTCATTATGTTTTTCAGCGCCTACACAAATCCGGTGCATGGCTTCCACCACCTTGCGTGGGTGGCGTCCAACGGCTGTTTCGGCTGACAGCATGACCGCATCAGTGCCATCAAACACCGAGTTGGCAACATCCAGCACTTCTGCCCGCGTGGGGATGGGGCTTTCGATCATCGATTGCATCATCTGTGTAGCGGTGATGACAATGCGGTTCTGTTCCAGCGACTTGCTGGTGATCAGCTTTTGCAGACCCGGCAGCTCGGCATCACCGATTTCCACGCCCAGGTCACCCCTGGCGATCAATACCGCATCGCTGGCAGCAATGATCTCTTCCAGGTTCTCAATGGCCTCGCTACGTTCGATCTTGGCCACCAACCTTGCCTGGCTGCCCGCTGCGCGCAAACGGCGCCGCGCTTCGTGCATATCACGTGCGTTACGGGGGAAGGAAACTGCCAGGTAATCGACACCCATTTCAGCAGCGTGTGGAATATCCTCCATATCATGTTCCACAATACCGGGCAGTGATAAACCCCCACCCAGCACGTTAATGCCTTTGCGATCGCGTAATACTCCACCCGCTTCAACCTCGCAAATAACCTCTGTCGGCCTGGTTTCAATAACCCGCATGGTCAAAAGGCCATCATCGAATAACAGCAGGCTGCCTGGTGAAACATCCTCGCTGAGTCCCTTGTAGCTGACACCAATCCGTTCCTGATTGCCAGCGGCAGGTTCGTCCGAGGTGTCCAGTATGAAAGTGTCACCGGTTTCCAGTTCGATTGGGCCATCGGCGAACCTCTCAACACGCACCTTGGGTCCACGCAAATCGGCCAATATTGCAACTTCCTTGCCCAACGCCCGGGCAACCTCTCTGACCCGCTGCGCGCTTGCGGAATGATCTTCGTGGGTACCATGCGACAGGTTTATCCGGAAAATATCGGACCCGGCCTCGATGAGTTCTTTCAGTACTTCGGGTGAATCCGTTGCCGGACCCAGGGTGGAGATGATTTTTGTACGGCGTTTCTGCATATAAAAAGTAGCACTTATCAGGAAAGGACGCGATTATAGGCGAAATTACAGCCAGTGCCTCAATAATAAACAACTCCCATTGCAGAAACATGACGCTCCTGGACCCTGATCCCGGTTGACCCTGGCACCGGACGTTCTCTGCATATTCCATTTTTACGAAGCTGTCACACCGTGAATACCAGGCAAAATTTTCTTGGACGCATTACAAATACAAAGCTGTGGTGAACAAATTTAAATTCTGTTATTGTAAATGGTTACCATTTCGTTCCATTTTAGTTTCTTGAACCTGAAGGAGGACAAGAACCAGTGAAATCCAATATTAAGTACTTAGTGACGTGTATTGCGCTGCTTGCAATGGTGTTTGGCGCTTCCGCCATCGCGGCTGACAAACCCAATATCCTTGTGATCTGGGGTGATGATGTCGGCCTCACCAACATCAGCTACAACTCACGCGGCATGATGGGCTACCGCACACCCAACATTGACCGTATCGGCAACGAGGGCATGGCTTTTACCGACTACTACGGTGAGCAGAGCTGCACCGCCGGGCGTTCTTCTTTCATCATGGGTCAGAGCGTGTTCCGCACGGGTCTCAGCAAGGTTGGTTTACCGGGCGCGGAAGAAGGCATGCAGGTAGAAGACCCCACCATCGCCGTGATCCTGAAGGACCAGGGATACGCCACTGGCCAGTTTGGCAAGAATCACCTGGGTGACCAGGATGAGCATGCTGCCCACTAACCATGGTTTCGATGAGTTTTTTGGTAACCTGTACCACCTGAATGCAGAAGAAGAGCCGGAAAACGAGGACTACCCCACAAATCCGGAGTTCCGTAAGAAGATTTGGTCCCCGTGGCGTGATTCATTCCTATGCAGATGGTCGTATCGAGGATACCGGCCCGTTGACCAAGAAGCGCATGGAAACGGTTGATGATGAAACCGTTGCCGCCGCCATTGATTTCATCAGCGCCAGGACAAGGCCGGCAAGCCCTGGTTTGTGTGGTGGAGTGGCACCCGCATGCACTTCCGCACCCATGTAAAAGAGGAGTTACGTGGCATTTCCGGTCAGGATGAATATTCCGACGGCATGGTCGAGCACGACATGCACATTGGGCAATTCCTGAAAGTACTGGATGAACTGGGCATCGCCGACAATACCATCGTGTTCTACTCCACCGATAATGGCGTGCACATGAATACCTGGCCGGATGCCGGCATGACGCCGTTCCGGGGTGAGAAAAACACCAACTGGGAAGGCGGCTGGCGCGTACCTGCCTTTGTACGCTGGCCGGGCAAAATCCAGGCCGGGAGCATCACCAATGAAATCGTTCATCACATGGACTGGTTACCAACCTTCGCGGCAGTCGCCGGCAAGGACGACATCAAGGAAGATCTGCTGGATGGTTACAAATCCAGTGCCCTGGGTCGCGAATACAAGATTCACCTGGATGGCTACAACATCCTGCCACTGCTGACGGGTGAGACTGAAAAGAGCGGTCGTGACGAGATTTTCTATTTCTCCGATGATGGTGATCTGTCAGCCTTGCGCTACCAGGACTGGAAGGCGATCTTCATGGAGCAACGGGCAGAGGCAACTTTCCAGGCGTGGCGCGAACCTTTTGTACCACTGCGTATTCCCCTGCTTGTCAATTTGCGACGCGACCCCTTTGAGCGTGGAATGAAATCCTCCAACACCTACTACGACTGGTTCCTCGACCGGGCGTATCTGTTGGTTCCCGCACAGTCCTATGTTGCTAAATTCCTTATGACATTCAAGGAGTACCCGCCGAGACAGAAGGCCGCCAGTTTCTCACTGGACCAAGTGATGGCAAAACTGGCTGAGGGAAGTGGCTCCAAGTAGTCACCATTAGTCTGTTTATGACCCTGATTTTATGGGCGGGAGGATTGTCTCCCGCCCTTTTTTTGCCAAATATTCATGTCAATAATGTACAGTAATCTGACGATTAGCACGGAAGGGTCATCAGAAATATTGTTCATTTTTCAGCCGCCTTCGGATATCACCGGCAGCGAGCTTATGTACACGGAATCGGGTCAGCCAACGATATTATCGAAATCATTCCAAGCAAGTAGCAGTGGGGTAAGACACAACATGAGAAATGTATTAAACAGCGTCGCGGCGAAATTTTTACCGGTACTATTTTTGCCATTGTTTCTATCACCTTCGTGGGGAGCAACAGCAGATCTGTCGCCACCCAGACTCATCCTGCAGATCACCGTGGACCAACTGCGCGGTGATATGCCCACCCGGTACGCAGATCGTCTTGGAAAAGGTGGGTTCCGGTACCTGATCGACAACGGCGTCCACTACGCCAACGCTCATTATCAGCATGCGAATACCGAGACCATTGTCGGTCACACGTCGCTTGCCACCGGCGCACTGCCTTCCGCGCACGGCATGGTCGCCAACGTCTGGTTTGACCATGAATTGCAACGCCTTGTCTACAACATAGAAGATCCGGATTACCTGCTGCTGACCGCCGACGCCGGCGTCGACAAGGCGACGGAGATTGATCCAACCCAAAGAGTTGCCGGGGTCACCGGCCGCTCTCCAAACGCCATCCTCGTTTCCACATTGGGTGACGAAATGGCCATTCACTTTGGTGGCAAATCAAAAATTTTCGGTGTTTCGGTCAAGGACCGCGGTGCAATCGCCATGGCCGGGCATGCGGGTAAGGCTTTCTGGTTTTCAAAATCGAGTGGCGAGTTTGTCACCAGTAATTACTATTACGAGAAGTATCCTGAATGGGTGTCCCAGTGGAACCAGGACGGCCATGTGTCGGCTTACGCGGGCAAGTCATGGAACTTGCTGCACGAGCAACCGAGCTACCTTTTTGGTGACAGCGATGACCGCCCCTGGGAAACCGACTTCCCCGGTTTTGGGCGGACTTTCCCACATGCATTCGGCGAGCCTGATGACAAGTATTTCACCACGCGCCTGACGCTCAGCCCTGCAGGTGACCAGCTGATCCTGGATTTCGCCCGGGAATTGATCCGCCAGGAAAAACTCGGCCAGGACGATGTGCCCGATTACCTGTCGGTCAGCTTCTCTGCAACTGATTACGTGGGTCACCTGTTCGGTGCTTCAAGCCTCGAGGCCGAAGACAACATCCTGCAACTGGACCGGACGCTGGCGGAGTTATTTGCATTCATCGACCAGGAAATCGGGCTGGAAAATACGATGATCGTGCTGTCGGCTGATCATGGTGGCCCGGAAGCACCAGGGTTCCTCAATTCGCTGGGTATTCGCAACGCCCATTACTTCGACACCGACAAACTGGATCGTGAACCTGCCATCGCACGGCTCAAACAGAGATTCGGTATCGGTAAAGAACTGATAACCATGTACTCTCATCCCTATGTCTACCTTGACCGTGAACTGATCCGGGAAAGTGGCCTGGACCAGGCAGCGGTTGAGCAGGCGGTCGCAGATGAACTAAGGAAATTCAAGGGCATCTCCGTGGCAGTGCCCAGTTCTTCGCTGGCTGAAAATAGCCAGCCCGACACCCTACTGATGCGTTCGGTCTTGAACAACTACAATGCCAAGCGCTCCGGCGATATATTTGTAGTCTTCGAGCCCAATGTGTTTATCAATGATTTTGATGGTTTGGTGGTAGCGTCCACACACGGCTCACCATGGCGTTACGATACCTTTGTGCCGATTTTCTTTGCTGGATCGGGTATTGATAAAAACACGATCTACCGTGCAGTGTCACCTTACGATATCGCACCAACGTTGACTGCCCGTTTGCATATCAAGCCACCTTCCGGGGCATTCGGACAGCCCCTGGTGGAAGTACTCAACGACTGACATTGAATTTCGTGCAATACACCGGCCCGGTAAATCCGGGCCGGTTTTTCAGAATTTACTGACCAGCGCGGAACGGATAGCCGGCAAACATTTCCTTGACCCCGTCATAAATGGACTGACGGCGCTCCTCGCCGGTCTTGTCCTCATCGACACGACCCACACCAACACCTTCCCAGATCATGCGCTTTTGCACCCGGTCAACCATGTCAACATTGATGGTGCCTTCAGTGTAATTGCTGACATGTGTGGTTGTTCCATAACCATAACCGCCCCAGGCACCGTAAGCGCCCCGGCGATATCCGTAATAGCCGGCCCCCATGTATGGATCAGACGTGGTTGTAACCTTTGTTTTGTCTTGCAGACGGCCGGAAACATTAAGTAACAGATCTGGATTGTCAGACATCACGTACCCCCGGCTTTCCATTTCGTTGCCGATTGCATCACGGAAAATAGCGCCGTAGATACTGGAGTAATTCGGGCCTTCGATACCCATGGGGTTGAAGAAGCCATAAGTCTTGTATTGGCTGAAGTCAACGGTCGGGTCGTAATCGCTCTGAATGGTGGGCCCGGAAGCACAGCCCGCCAGCAACGCCACTGCCGCCATGACCAATAGCAACCGGGAACATTTGTTTAATACTGAAATAACCTGCATTGTCCTATTCCTTCAATGATTGATAAAACTGGTGATATCAAGTTTACATGATTGGTTCGAAAGTATGTCAAGTCAAGACCCGTGGTCATGTTGCCAGGGATGGAACAGAGCTGACACTACCACCTGACGACTAACCGGAACCTGCAGGGTTCTGTGATTCCTTTTCCATCCGGTACTTGCTGTAATTTTCCGTACCTTCCTGGCGTGCCAGCGCCTGGCGGTCCAGCTCCGACCGGCTCAAGGTCCGTTTGTGCGCCGGCAACCACGGCTCCCCTTTCTGAGTCTCTGGCCGCCCTTGTTGTTGCCGTGACGCATTACTGTATTGTTGCTCCATTGCCTGCATGGTGTTCCAATTACCATCGCTATACTGGCTCCATTCCTGATCTTCGTGCTTATACACTTCTCCATCAGGGCCGGAAACCCGGTTGGATGAGAGGGTGGTGCCCGCAATCAATGTTGCCGCCGAAACCTTTGCAGGTGCCGCGGGCGCATCCTTGCTGGTATCGATAAATTCTTCTTTGCCATCGATCTGTTTCTTTGGCAAAAACTCATCGAGTGAATTATCAACGGCCTCCCCGGGGTAACCGGGTGTTGTTTGCAAGGGGCCCTGCCAGGCCGAGCCATAACCATGGGTAAAATCCACGGTGGGAGATGCCAGAGTGACGGTAGTTCGACCATAATAACCACGCCATGGATTGTTGTATCCATAGCGGCCGCCATAGTAGGCACCCACCGGGTGATAGCCAACGTTGTGACCATAAGCCCAACCGTAATGCCAATAGTGCGGCCTGTTTGCCGGGCCCCAGTAGACACTGGATGGATGATGCCAACCGGTACCGTAGACCACACTTACGGTTGTTGAAAAACTTCCGGTGTACCCGCTTGAGTAACTGTAATCTACATGCTCTTGTGTTGCTTCCTGGTACTGGTCAAGCCTGACAAAAGTGACATTGAAGGCAGGATCGGTGGCCGGGATGCGATAGATTTCACCGGGTATTTGCAATGCAACCTTCCATGGCCCTTCTGGTGACGCAGAAAAATACCAGGCGCCTTCAAAGCAAAGGTAATAGAAATTATTGTGCCTGATGATTTGTAGTGGGGTATTCAGGCCTCGTTCCAACTGGGTTGTCTCAATAGGCTCGAACCTCGGCTCACCAACCCAGATCAACCCAAGTTCCGGATTCGCTTCCCTGGAAACTGATACCCGGTGGGGTAATGCTGCTTCGATCATTGCCAGTTTTGCCTGCCGCGTACCGGGCACGGAGAACAACACATGTCCCTTTTCATGATTGGCGGGAATCCGGGCAAAAGCGTCCGGTAAATTTCTGGCCGATTGCCATTGCCCGCTCAGTTCACGATTGCTGAACCAGCGTCCCGAAACCTGGAGGTACCAGCGATCCCGATAATTGAACAGATCACTCCTGGTATTGGTCACGTAACCGATACCGGTCTCCACAATGTCCTCCAGACGGGGCTCACCGTCCAGGAGTATGAGCTCGGTCGCCTGCAAACTTATGATAAAAGGTACCGGTGGTTCCCGTGGTTCCGTCAGAGGCAGGGCTTTCTGGATCCCTTTCCAGTATTCGTCGCCGACCAGGGAATCAAAATCGGACGGTAAACTGACGGTTGTGGTCCAGCCACCATCAGATAAATACTCATTCTGCTGCCAGACATCATCATTGAGAACGTACCAAAGCTCTTGTGCACGGTGAAAAAACACGTTCCAGTTTGTATTGACAACAAAATCCAGTTCTGTGCCCTCGATCGACGCCCTGACAGGCTTCATGTCAATCGACAACAATTTTAGTGGCGACCGGGAAACACGTATCACCGGCGGATTAAAATTTAATTGGGGTGCCTCATCGCCCTGGCCTGGAATCTCAAAATTTTCCGGTAACAGACGCAATAAAACATCCAGTGGCACAGTTCTTTCACGTCCCTGGAAGGCTTGTCCGGTCAGCCTGCTTACCTCATCTGATCGCCCTGCATCGGGAAATTTTGTCTTTAGTACTTCTGTCTCGAATATTTTGACGGTCCTGTGGTCAAAATCGATCTCCGTGGCCGCCTGGACATACACGGAACCCACATGTGGCTTACTCTCGCTGTTCAGACTGATTTCGACCGGCAGCCAGGCCTTCAGATAGCGAAAGTCCGCCCAGGCATCCAGTGTTGGGAAATCGACCTGTACACTACCCTGCTCAAAATGCTCTATACGCGGGTAATCGGTCAGACCAGTTTCCTGACCATCTACGACCGTCGATGCTTGCACAAACTGGCAAGTAAATACTGCTGACACGATTATCAGCAGGTGCAAGTACGAATGTCTATTCACGTTTGCTTCCCATGGCGATTTGAGCGGGAGCGTAATGATAGTGGTTTTTATGTAGTATTGACACGTCATCAATTACCTGCTGGACTGGGTTTAACCATGTCACAGATATTTCGTTTCAAATTCACCGGACTGATTTTCTTCGCTTCGGCCGTTTTGGCAAATTTTGTTGCACCCCCCGCATTGGCGGCGGCGGCGGACCAATGCCACAGAACCGCGGTTTCTGACAGACCAAAAATCGGCCTGGTACTCGGTGGGGGCGGCGCCCGTGGCTACGCCCACATGGGCGTGCTCAGGAAGCTGGAGGAAATGCGTATCCCTTATGACTACATCGCCGGCACCAGCATGGGTTCCATCGTCGGTGGATTTCTTTCCACCGGTATGCAGTCCGACGAACTCGCGCCAGATAATAAGGGAGGCGGACTGGGATGACCTGTTCAAGGACGAAACTTCCCGCGAGGATATCCCGTTCAGACGCAAAGCCGATGACACGCTGGGCTTGTTCGGACCCAAGCTGGGTATTGGCGAGGGCAGCAGCTTGTTGCCCAAGGGGGTGGTCTCCGGCCAGAAAGTGATTTTCATGTTCGAATCGGTGAGTTCTCAGCGTGTCAACACGACCGATTTTGATCAACTGCCCATTCCCTTCCGCGCCGTGGCAACCGATATCGTGACCGGCAACATGGTGGTCATCGGTGATGGTGAACTGTCCATGGCCATGCGGGCCAGCATGGCGGTTCCGGCAGTATTTGACCCCGTGCGCCGTGACGGCGCCCTGCTGGTCGATGGCGGCCTGGTGCGCAACCTGCCCGTGGACGTCGCGCGGAACATGGGCGCTGATGTCGTCATCGCGGTGGATGTGGGCACCAAGCTGGCCGGCAAGGAAGACCTTTCCAACGCCATCGCCATCGTTTACCAGATGAGTGGTATTGCTGACCGTGAACAACACCGATGTGCAGATCAGAAACATGGGTGAAAACGATATCCTGATCGCGCCGGACATTGGCGATTTGATCAGCTCCGGCGGATTTTGGCAAACTGGATGAGGCCATTCCAATTGGCTACGCGGCAGCTGAGTCGGTGCAGGACCAGTTACTCGAATATGCACTGTCCGAGACAGACTATCGCGCCTGGCGCCGGCAGATCGAAGCCTGTGTCGAAGGTCCACCCCAGGTACATTTTGTGCAGTTGGACAATCAATCCAGGTTCTCCGACGACATCATCCTGGACCGTGTCAGCATCAAGCCCGGGAGACGCGTTGAACCTGCAACGGCTGGACAAGGACCTGCGCCAAATCTACGGTCTTGGGTTTATCCGCCAGGCCCGCTACTCCATCGTGGAGGAGGATGGCCTGCAAGGTATCGAAATCACGGTACTCCAGGACGAGCGTGGTACGCAGTTTGTCGAAACCGGCCTGGACCTGAGCTTCAGCGGCCGGGGTACGGATTTCAACATCCGGGCCGCCTATCTGAATACCGGCCTGGATAAACGTGGTTCCGAAGTCCGGGTCATGGCCCAGCTTAGGTGAATCGCCGGGTCTTTTCGCGCGACTATTACCGGCCACTGGATGATGGCCTCAGGTACATTTTTCACCCCAGCATTTCCATTTTCAGACGGCCATTGCTCATTTTTGATGACGTTGGCGATGCATTGGCTGAAATTGAACTGGACGAAGTTCGGCGGCGCCCTTGCCCTGGCGCGCGAATTCGGCCGCTATGCAAGACTGTCCACCGGGTTTACCCGTTACGCGGGCAACATGGACATTACCGTTGGCAACCCCGAGATAAAACCGTTCTCCTTCGACGGCGCCGAGCTTTTTGTGCAACTGGATTTTGACCGCCTGGACGACCGCTACCTGCCAACCCGCGGCTCCTGGTCCAGCATGAAATATACGAAATCGCTTGAGAGCCTGGGCGCGGATCTCGACTATGACCAGGTGGAGTTCGCGTATTACGGGAGCCATAGCTTTGGTTTACACAACCTGACCTGGGGCGGCCAGTACAACACCAGCCTGGATGACAACACCTCCATTTACAGCTGGTATACCGGGGGTGGTTTCCTGAACATGTCGGGATTTGAGCCCAATTCACTGCTTGGACAGCATTACGGCCTGGTGTTGCTGGGCTACCGTTACCAGGTGGGTAAGAGCGGTTTCCTGCCCGGCTATGCCGGTATGACATTGGAATATGGCAACGCCACCGAAGACCGCGGTGACATCTTCTCTGAAGGTCTGCTCAATGGGAGTTTCTACCTGGCCTACAGCTCACCGCTTGGCCCGGTATATCTCGGTATCGGTTGGAGCGAGGAACGCAACCCGCTCTACTTCCTCAGGTTGGGCACCATTTTCGGCCCACGCAGCCTCGGTAGGCGCTGAGCGGCTGGCGCAATATGCGGGCTAGGTGTCGTAACGTGCTTCCAACGCCGCAACTGCCGGCAACACCTTGCCTTCGACATACTCGAGGAAAGCGCCACCACCGGTTGAAATATAGCTGACACCATCTTTGACTTTGAACTGGTCGATGGCAGCCAGCGTGTCACCACCACCGGCGATGCTGAATGCGCCGGATACATCGATCGCGTTCGGCAACCGCACGGGTGCCTGCGGCAAAGCGCTTGAATTCGAACACGCCGACTGGCCCGTTCCAGATCACCGTTCCCGCACCCTGGATGATGGCCGCATAATCCACCGAAGTCAGCGGACCGATATCCAGGATCATTTCATCGTCCTGCACCTCATCCACTGAACGCACGAAGGCCATGGCGTCTTTCGAGAACTCCTTGGCGACCAGCACGTCCTTGGGAATGGGTATTTCACCACCTTTCCTGTGCGCCATGCGGATCAGACGCTGCGCCTCACCGATCAGGTCCGGCTCATACAACGATTTGCCAACGTTATGACCGCTTGCTGCAATGAAAGTATTGGCGATACCGCCACCAACGATCAGCTGGTCGACGATTTCCATCAGTGCTTCCAGCACGGTCAGCTTGGTGGAAACCTTGGAACCACCAACGATCGCCAGCATGGGCCGTGTCGGGTGTCCTCAGCGCTTTTTCCAATTCATACAACTCACGGCTGAGCAAGGGACCCGCACAGGCCTGTGGTGCAAAACGGCTGACGCCTTCGGTAGAGGCCTGGGCGCGATGAGCCGTGCCAAACGCATCCATGACAAACACGTCACACAGTTTGGCCATGCGACGGGCAAGATCTTCATCGTTGCCCTTTTCACCCGCATTGAAGCGTACGTTTTCACACAGGACGACTTCGCCGGGTTCAATGGCAAAGCCATCCAGCCAGTCTTTCTGCAAACGCACAGGCGTATCCAGCAAACCGGACAGGTGAGCGGCAACCGGCGCCATTGAAAACTTCTCGTCATACTGGCCCTCAACCGGCCGTCCGAGGTGGGACAGCAGGATGACGGCTGCACCACCGTCCAACGCCAATCTGATGGTCGGCAATGCAGCCTGCAGCCGTGCATCCGATGTCACCCTGCCCGCATCAACGGGAACATTAAAATCCTCCCGGATCATTACACGCTTGCCGGCCAGGTCCAGTTCGTCCATACGCAGAAATGACATCTTAGGGCCTCCAAATGTTGAGCAGTTCTAGGCGTTCATCAAAGCATTGGCGGTATCGAGCATGCGGCAGCTAAAGCCCCACTCGTTGTCATACCAACTCAAAACCTTGACCATGTTGCCTTCCATGACCCGGGTCAGACCGCCATCAAAAATGGAAGACCTGGGGTCGTGGTTGAAGTCGATGGATACCAGCGGCGCGTCATTGTAGCCCAGTATGCCTTTCAGGCTGCCTTCGGCTGCGGCCTTGGCAATAGCATTGACTTCCTCAACGGTCGTTGCCCTGCTGGCGGTGAAGGTGAGATCGACGACAGACACATTGATGGTCGGCACACGCATGGAGAAACCATCCAGTTTGCCCTTCAATTCAGGCAGTACCATACCAACTGCTGCGGCTGCTCCTGTACTGGTAGGAATCTGGCTCATCGTAGCTGAACGCGCCCGGCGCAGGTCCTTGTGGTAAAAGTCCGTCAACACCTGGTCATTGGTATAGGCGTGGATGGTGGTCATCAGGCCATGCTCGATACCGATCGACTCATGCAAAACCTTGGCGACCGGCGCCAGGCAGTTGGTCGTGCAGGATGCATTGGAGATAATCTCATCGCTGGCTTTCAGCGTGTCATGGTTAACGCCGTATACGATGGTGTTATCCACGTTCTGACCTGGGGCCGAGATGATCACCTTCTTGGCGCCGGCCGCAATATGCGCACCGGCGGTCTCGCGGCTACGGAAGATACCCGTGCATTCCATGACCACGTCAACACCCAACTCAGCCCATGGCAATTTTGACGGATCGCGTTCTGCGAATACCTTGATGCGGTCACCGTTGACGATCAGGTCATTACCGTCCACGCTGACGGTTCCGGGGAACTTGCCGTGCGCGGTATCGTACTGGGTCAGGTGGGCATTGGTATTTGCATCGCCCAGGTCATTGACTGCCACAACGTCGAATTCGCTGGCACGGTCCAACTCATGTATAGCCCGCACGATATTGCGTCCAATACGACCGTAACCATTAATTGCAATTTTCACTAATTTATTACTCCACTTTTGTCTGTTCAGCTTCCAGCAGTTCTCTAACCGCCTTGCTTACGTTTTCAACTGTTAAACCAAAAAACTCAAATAAATCTTTCGCGGGCGCGGAAGCGCCAAAGCTGTCCATGCCGATAATGCGGCCCTGGTCACCTACAAACAAGTGCCAGTAATGCCTGACCCCGGCTTCGACCGCCACCCTGACCTTGCAGTCAGCCGGCAGTACAGATTCACGGTAAACCCGGTCCTGGGCCAGGAATCTACCCGGGTTTGGCATGGATACCACGCGTACGTGGATACCCAGGGCAAATAACTGTTCAGCCGCGTCCATTGCCATACCCACCTCGGAGCCGGTCGCGATAATGATCGCATCGATGGGACCACCCGCCTCCCGCAGCACGTAACCACCACGCGCAACGGCTGCGAGTTGTTCCGCATCGCGCTGCTGGTGTGGCAGGCCCTGGCGTGTGAATATCAGCGCGCTGGGACCGGAACTCTCCTCGATCGCGATCTTCCAGGCAACCGCCGTCTCGACCGTATCACAGGGCCGCCAGACACTGAGGTTTGGAATCAGGCGCAGGCTGGAAACATGCTCGATGGGCTGGTGGGTCGGCCCATCTTCACCCAAGCCGATGGAATCATGCGTATAGACATGGATATTATGTGTTGGGATCAGGGCGGACATACGCACGGCATTACGTGCGTAATCCGAAAAGACCAGGAAAGTGGCGTTGTACGGGACAAATCCGCCGTGCAGACCCAGGCCGTTACAAATGGCGGCCATACCAAACTCACGTACACCGAAGTAGATGTAATTGCCGTCCGCCGAGCCCTCACTGACATCGACACTCTGCTTCCAGATCGTGTTATTGGAGCCGGCCAGATCAGCCGAACCGCCGATCAGTTCGGGTAACACCGGTCCGAATGCATCCAGCGCCATTTGCGAAGCTTTACGGGTGGCCACGTTGGCGCCACTATCCTGTAAATTCGCAATTGCCTGTTCGGTATACTGTTGCCAGTTTTCCGGCAAGTCACCCTGCATCCTGCGACTGAACTCAGCCGCCAGCTCCGGACAAGCCTGCTGGTATGCAGCAAAACGATCATTCCAGTCTGATTCTGACTGCTCGCCTTTCGACCGGGCGTCCCAGGCCGCGTAAATTTCGTCGGGGATCTCAAACGCCGGGTGTTCCCATCCCAGCATCTGCCGGGCGGCTGCAATTTCTTCTTCACCCAATGGCGCACCGTGGGTCGCCGAGGTGCCCTGCTTGTTGGGGGAGCCATACCCGATCACCGTCCGGCAACAGATCAGGGTTGGCCTGTCTGTTTCCGCACAGGCCGTTTTTGCAGCCTGTATGATTTCTTCCGGATCATGTCCGTCAACATCACGGATGACCTGCCAGCCATAGGCCTCAAAACGCGCCGGTGTATCATCGGTAAACCAGCCCTTGACGTCACCGTCAATTGAAATGCCGTTGTCGTCCCAGAAAGCGATCAGCTTACCAAGCCCCAGCGTTCCGGCCAGTGAGCAGGCCTCGTGGGAAACGCCTTCCATCAGGCAACCGTCACCCAGAAATACCCAGGTGTGGTGATCCACGATATCAAAGCCATCCCGGTTGAAGCGGTTAGCCAGTACTTTTTCAGCCAGTGCCATGCCAACGGCGTTTGCTACGCCCTGGCCCAGCGGGCCAGTGGTCGTCTCGACACCGGGTGTTTCTGCGTATTCGGGGTGCCCGGCTGTCTTCGAGTGCAGTTGACGGAAATCACGGATTTCCGAAATCGGTAAATCGTAACCACTCAGGTGCAAAACGGAGTAGAGCAGCATGGATGCATGGCCGTTGGAAAGCACAAAGCGGTCACGGTCCCACCAACCGGGATTGACCGGGTTGTGCTTGAGAAAGTCGTTCCAGAGAACCTGGGCTATATCAGCCATTCCCATGGGTGCACCGGGGTGGCCGGAATTGGCCTGTTGAATTGCATCCATGGATAGGGCACGGATGGCATTTGCTAGATCACGTCGAGTGGGCATCGGGATTCCTGGTCTTGGGTTACGGGTCGATCGGTGGACGGATTTTAAACGCTCCTTCCGCCCCCAAAAGTCAACTTATCATTTTCGCTGATATGACCATGCAAAGGCAAGAGCCGGTCACAGGTAACCGGCTCTTATGACTACTCTTCAAGCGGCTTTCAGAGATTCTCGGACTTGACCAGTCTGCCCGACTTGTAATCGTCCCAGTAAGCGTTCAATTCCTTCTTCACCACCGGTAACAGGAAGTAACAGCCCAACAGGTTCGGGAAAGCCATGGCAAAAATCATCGCATCTGAAAAATCGATGACTGCACCCAGCTGCATGGAGGACCCGATCACCACGAAAAACAGGAACAGTATCTTGTAGGTCGAATCCGTCACCCGGTTCTCGCCAAACAGGAAAGTCCATGCCTTCAGCCCGTAATAGGACCAGGAAATCATGGTCGAGAACGCAAACAGTAATACCGCAACGGTCAATACCCACGGGAACCAGCTAAACGCCGATTCGAAAGCACTCGATGTCAACTGGACGCCGGCACTGGGGTCGACTGACGGATCCCAGGTGCCGGTAATGATGATGACCAGCGCGGTAATCGTACATACAACGACGGTATCGATAAACGGTTCATACAAGGCCACGAAACCCTCGGTAACCGGACGACTGGTCTGCACCGCGGAATGTGCGATAGCGGCCGAACCGACACCCGCCTCGTTGGAAAACGCCGCGCGCTTGAAACCCTGGAAAAGTACACCGATGACACCACCGGTAATGCCATGTGCCGTGAAAGCACCGGTAAAAATCGCAGCGAACGCGGCTGGCACGGCATCATAGTTCATCAGGATGATCGACATGCCGGCCAGCACGTAGGTA
Organism: uncultured Gammaproteobacteria bacterium; assembly: GCA_963753105.1. Lineage (GTDB taxonomy): Bacteria > Pseudomonadota > Gammaproteobacteria > Xanthomonadales > SZUA-36 > SZUA-36. The sequence goes on along the minus strand of CAVWBD010000001.1, from coordinate 936,231 downwards.
ACGGCCATAAAGGGTACGATCTTTGACGTGACCCGCGCGATACCCTTGATACCGCCGATGATCACCAGACCGACCAGGATGGCGATGACCAGGCCGTACAACCAGCCCTTGTCGGCCAGCCAACTGGCCTCACCACCGGTAACATTGACCAGTTGCGCAAAGCTCTGGTTGGCCTGGAACATGTTGCCGCCGCCAAATGAGCCGCCAATGCAGAAAATCGCGAACAGGACAGCCAGCAGTTTGCCAAACTTTGCAAAACCCTTGCCCCGTTCGGCCAGGCCCTTGGTCAGGTAATACATCGGACCACCGGAAACGGTGCCATCGGCGTGCTGGTCGCGGTACTTCACACCCAGCGTGCACTCGGTGAACTTCGATGACATGCCGAGAAAACCGGCCAGGATCATCCAGAACGTGGCGCCCGGGCCACCCAGGGAAACTGCAACCGCCACACCGGCGATATTGCCAAGACCAACCGTGCCGGACAAAGCCGTAGCCAGCGCCTGGAAGTGAGTTACCTCACCGGCGGCTTCTGGATCGTGATAATCGCCACGCACCAGTTCAAAACCGTGTTTGAAGGCCCTGATATTGATAAAGCGGAAATAGAACGTGAACACCGTTGCCGCGACGATCAACCACACCAACACAAACGGGATATCAACGCCGGCCACCGGGAACGAGGAAAATACCGCGCCTGCAACGGCATCGGAATAAGGCTTGATGAACAGGTTGATCTTTTCATCAACTCCCGTGTCTGCAAGCACGGAAAAACTCGCAAACAGGCCGACGAGACTGGTGATTCCCACTCTTGATTTTGACATTATCTAGTGCTCCTTCGACGTGATAACTGCGAGTTCAGCAAGCTGGAAAGTGGTTGACCGTAAGGCGCATCTCGCAGGTAATGGCCCGGTCCTTGCCAAGAGGTGCAACACCACGGATGACCACCTTCCAGCTCGCCCGAAGGGAGGTTCCCAGATGCTCCAGTACGGCGTTGCAGCCCTTGAAAAGGACTAGCCATTCTCTTCGGTCTGCGCCTTGTTCTGGAACATCTGGGAGCCTCTGAAATTGTAGTTATCACGTTGAAGAAGCACTCACTCCGGCTGGTGGTGGGTTATGGAACGACGGTTACGGCACATCTGCAGCCTGGACCAGGTGGGCGCCAACACTGCCAAAGACGTGTTTTTTGAACATGGATTTGCCATTGCGGCCGAGGATGATGTTGGTGACCTCGTGTTTGCGGGCCAGTCTCTCCAGCGTATCGGCGACGTGACCGTGCCTGACCAGTCCTTGTACTTCGAGGCCCTCCGCTTGCAACCGCGCAACGATGGGATCGATGATCTCGCCGTGTGCGCGCTGGAGTTCTTCTTCGCGCCGCTTGTGACGCTGGGCATTTTCCTCGACGGTGGAAAAGCTGAACTGTGACCATTCGATGATGTGTACGATGATCAGCCGGGCGTCTGTCAACCTGGCCTGTTGTATCGCGTATTTAACCGCCCTGTCCCCACACTCGCTACAGTCGATCCCTACCATCAACACCGGTTTCATTGGCGTACCTCCATGCTGCAAAGTTGCAATAGTCTAACCCAGCGATTACAAATAAAGCAGCGACTATAGCACCTTACTCGGGGAAATGAGGGTAACAGGGGTTAAATCGATCAGTCTGCCAGCGTCAATCGTTTTCACGCCACTTGATTGAACAACCCATCGATGGAATCTGGTGCTCAGGCCCCCGGCCTGTTTCGAGCGACCTGCGCCATGGCTTCAAACAGTTCCCGGACCTGGGTGTCATCACCCGATTTCGGCCCCGCCGCATCGAGTCGGCCCCGGTACTGGAGTTCCATATCCGCGTTGTAACCAAAAAAGTCGGGGGTGCAGACCGCGCCGTAGGCCCGTGCGATTTCCTGGCTTTCATCCAGCAGGTAGGGGAATGGGAAATCGAACGTCTTTGCAGCCTGTACCATGTTATCGAAGGAATCTTCCGGGTAGTTGACGGTGTCATTGGGCATGATGGCCACGCTGTTGACACCCAGTGCCATCAACTCCCGTGTGTCGCGCACCAGTTTATGGCGTATTGCTTTCACGTACGGGCAATGGTTGGAGATAAACATCACCAGCAAGCCACGTTCACCACGGCATTTTTCGAGCGTCCACTCCTGTTGGTCCACACCTGGCAGCGTGAAATCAACTGCGGGCGTTCCAAAATCACAAACGGGGGTTTCCAGACTGACCATATTCGTTTTCCGATGCGTTGAAAATGGCAGTATATCAGGCAATACGACGATTCAGCAGCAGCAAAATGCCAACATATTTGCTATGATTAATACTCAGAACTTATTCGCCGGTGGGGACTCTATAACATGTACCCGCATGGGTGTGGCATTCGGTGAGAACAAGAGTGATGAAACTACGGCACGAATTATCCAGACACCTGGTCAGTTTCCTGGCCGGCGTTGTCCTGTGCCTGTTACCGGTGCTTGCCACAGCCGATGGTATCAACGGATTATTGCCCGACAGCCAACCGGGCGTCGAAAACACCGCATCGCTGCTTGTGTTACCGCCGCAAAATGCCTTGCCCGCATCCGGGCTGGCCTTTGACCTGGGTGGCTCCGACACACGCAAGCTCGAATTACAATTGGCTGAGCCCCTGACCCTGGACATTGCCAGCCGCCTGCAAAAACCCTCCTCCGGTGTCGGCTCCGTGTTCCTGGACGGCAACTTGAACCTGCACCTGAACGACAAGCTGGATATCACGACCAGCCTGGGTGTTGGAAAAAGCCAGGCGACGTTCCAGCCACTGGGCAGTATCCACTGTCAGAATGGCGTGCTGGAACAGGGTTCCTACCGTGCATCCGACTGCTATTTCATCAACCAGGCTAACGTACTGAAACAACACCAGGTAGCGATGGGTCTGCGTTATGGCAATGACGATATCAGCACGGCCATCAGCATGTTCCGCAATGATGCGACCTACGGCCAGCGCAATGTCAGCAACCCGGGGCAATCCATGACCGACCCGGTCTCCGGGGCCAGTTTCATGTCACCACTGGGTAATAATCCCTTGTTCCCGGCAACGTCCCAGCCATTGGATTACCTGGATGGCCAAAGCATGGGCCTGGGTATGGAATTCCAGGTTGGTTATACCATGGACAGTGCCGGCGACCTGCAACTGGGTCTGCAACTGACCCGTGTACTGGATGCGTCGTACGAAGCGACCTCCGGATTTGCACCTGAGCTCCAGAACTGGACCATCGCCAACCCCTTTGACAGCGCCAGGATCAACCTGGATTGGAGCAAGGGTAATTTCAGCGGTGGTATCCAGGGTTTTTACCGCGACCAGGTCCAGTTCCTGAATCGTGAAGACCTGGACAGTTCAACCACGTTCGACGTGCATTTCACCTGGCGTGCGCCGTGGAATGCCAACCTGAGTGTCGGCACCAGCAACCTGCTCAATGCTGGGGTTGAAGATAGCGGCAAAACCGATACCGGCCTGAAAGATCCTTTCGAAGCTGTTTATGGACGTATCCCCTACGTACGTTACCAGCAAGATCTCTGAATATCCTCCCCACGGATAGTCCATTTTTTCAGGCCAATTACGTGATAGACTTGCGCCGACAAAATTTTGTGTTTTTGGATGTTTAAATGAAAAAAATCCTGGTATGTATCCTTGCTTTTGCAGTGAATTTTTCAGCCCAGGCTGAGGATAATTTTTCAACGCTCGAAGAGCGGATGACGGGTAAGGAATTCAAAGAAACCGGTCTCGGAAAACTGACCGATGAAGAACTTTCAGCGCTGAACAACTGGATAAGAAAACGCTCAGTCGCCACATTGGAAACCGTTGCAACACCAGCGGCGGCGCCCACCGCAAGCGGCGGACAGGTGGAAGATATGCGGGGCTTTGAGAATCAACCCAAGAACGACACCTATGACAAGGACATCAAAAGTACTATTGTCGGTACATTCGATGGCTGGAGGGAAATAGGCACTCAATTTAAGCTGTCCAACGGTATGGTCTGGCAGCAGATTGAAGCAGAAACCTTTTATGTTAAACCCACCGAAAATGCCGAAATTTTGATTAAAAGGAGCATTATGGGCGGTTGGCGATTGTCCATGGTGGGATATGGGTCATCGGTGCGGGTAAAACGAATCAAATAACATACAGACAAAACACTATATTTTTTACAGTTGAGTCCTTAAAAACCCAGTTTTCTAAGCGCTGACTTGTACTTGTACAAATAGATCCTTACCACCGAGTAACAGACTCCGCCCACGGCAAACAGCAAATAAGGCCCCGCGGGTGAACGGTACTGGAAACCGGATGTTTCCATCACGTACCAGCCAAAAGCGATCAGCAATATGGTCAGTGCTGCATAACTGAGCATCTTCAAATGATAAATGCGGTCACGCAATTTCCGGCGCCGGAGCTCCTGTCAGTTGCTCCTCGGCAACCTCTCCACGCTCAAAGCCGCAGTAAGGGCAAAGGCTGGTGCGGCTGGAAATGGGTTTATTACAACTGGGGCAGGAAATAATGGCCATGGCTCTATCTTCGTATCCTGTTATTAATCCAAAGTGTTAATCGTTAGTTATCACCAAAGAACTTCAGTTCCGCACGTAAACCACCGCTGGCACGGTTTTCAAACCGAATGGACCAGCCATACAACTCGCACAAACGCTGAACGATAGCCAGGCCGAGACCGGAGCCCTTGCCGGAGACTCCGGTGCCCCGGTAGTGCCGGTCCATCACGTGTGGCAGTTCCGATTCGGGGATGCCCGGTCCGGTATCTTCGACCAATAAGCGGCCCGAACCAATGGTGCAAACAACCTCGCCAGATGCCGTATAGCGGATAGCATTGCTGATCAGGTTGCCCACGGTGACCGCGATGACAGATTCCGGCGCAATGACGCTGACCTTGTCCTCAGCGACAATCTTCAGTTCCAGTGGCTTGTTGTCCAGCAAGGGTTCGTGCAGATGGATCAATTTGTCCACGATCATGCCGACATTGTGCGCTTCACTGTCCTGATTGGTGCCCTTTTCAGCACGCACCAGGTGTAACAAGGCAGTGGTGATATCCGAGGACTGCCTGGCTGCGCGCGCGATACGCAGTATCCGGGTCCTGGTTTTCTCGGGCAGGTCCTTTTGCGCCAGCAACAGTTCCGCCGCACCCGAAATCACAGCTAACGGCGTTCTCAGCTCGTGGCTGACATCGGCGTTGAACTCGCGGTCCCGCTCGACCAGTTGATGTACGCGTTCGGCGTAGGCATCCAACGCGGCTGCCAGTTGACCGACTTCGTCATCCGCAAACCACCGTGCCAGACCTGGTGACGGGGTCTCCTCCCCGAGCTGGCTCAGGCGCTCTGCCAGGTCACTCACGGGCTTCATGACCCGGCTGGACGACCACAGCCCCAAGGCCAGTGACAGCAGGGAAAATACCAGTACGGCTGCGACCAGTGACCACACCAGGCGGTTTGTCAGGCGCTGGTTTTCAGTGATGTCATAGATCAGAAATGCCCAAAGGTCCTCGTCCTTGCGCACCGCAGTCTTGAAAAAACCTTCTGCGGTTTCGACTTCGTGCACACCGGTTTCCAGGCTCCTGATCTGCGCATTGACACGGTGGTTGGGGTCGCCGGGGCGCGTGACATAACCCTGGATGCGTGTATGGAACGGCTCGACCAGTGTCGGGTCCTTGTGCAGCTGAACCAGGTAGTCATCCAGTTCCTGCTTCAGCGTGGCGCCGATCAATTCATCTTCGAGTGTGCTCTGCAGGAAAAGTGTGCTGACTGCGAATAAACCGCTGAGCAGGGTGCCAAACAGCAGAAATGAAAATATGATGCGGCTGCGAAGTCTACGTTTGTATAGCATTTGACTCCACCAGACGGTAACCAATGCCGTGGCGGGTCTGGATCATTTTGCTGCCGAAAGGTTTGTCGATCGCTGAACGCAGGGAGTGGATATGCACCCTCAGGCTGTCGCTGTCGGGCATTTCTTCGCCCCATACCTCTTTTTCAAGCTCGGTCCGGGTCACCACGTTGGGGGAAGCTTCCATCAGGCAGCGTAACAGTTTCAGACCGATCGGGTTGAGGTCAATCTCCTGGCCATGGCGGCTGACGATCAGGGTGTCGACATTGAACAGCAAATCGCCGATCTGGATTTCCTTGCTGGCCCGCCGGATACCCCGGGTGGTCAGAACCTCCAGCCGGACTTCGACTTCCTGCAGTTCAAATGGTTTGACCAGGTAGTCATCTGCCCCGGTTTCAAAACCGGCCAGCTTGTCCTCGAGGCGGTCCCTGGCGGTCAACATCAAAACCGGTGTGTTCTTGCCCGCCTCCTGGCGCAACTTGCGACACACCTCCAGACCGTCCATGCCCGGCAGGGCAAGGTCGAGGACGATGGCATCGAAATCGTTGACGATGGCAAGGTGTAAACCGGTGATGCCGTCGCCTGCAAAATCAACGGTATGACCCTTTTCATCCAGGTAATCACCAAGATTGGCCGCAATATCGGGATTGTCTTCAATAATTAAAATTCGCACTTTCGCCACCTACGTCTGTGAGCCTGCAATTAAGGCCTGCAGGGATGATACTACCATCGTATGGGAATCTGAAACTCGGTTTTATCGCTACAGGTCCATGACCTCGATATCCTTCAGGTTTTCCGACAGTGAATCGGCATCCCCACCCTCGGACAGCTTCACGGCCAGGCGGACTTCATTGGCTGAATCGGCGTGACGGATGGCATCGTCATAGGTGATCTGCCCTTCCTTGTACATCCTGAACAGACACTGGTCAAAGGTCACCATGCCATGGTGATTGGACTCCGACATGATTTTCTTCAACTCGGTGATCTCACCGTTACGGATTCTCTCCTGGACCAACGGTGTGGCCAGCAGAATTTCCACCGCTGCCCAGCGGCGCGTCTGATCAGCAGAGGGAACCAGTTGCTGTGCAACGATCGCACGCATGTTGAACGACAGATCCAGCAATACCTGTTCCTTTGCCTCCTCGGGGAAGAAATGCAGGATGCGGTCAAGCGCCTGGTTGGCGTTGTTGGCGTGCAGGGTACACAACACCAGGTGACCGGTTTCGGCAAAGGTGATGGCGTGTTCCATGGTCTCCCGCGTGCGGATCTCACCAATCATGATGACGTCCGGCGCCTGTCGCAGCGTGTTGCGCAAGGCCACCTCGAATGAATCCGTGTCGATACCGACTTCACGCTGTGTGATCAGGCTCTTTTTGTGGAAATGCACATACTCGATCGGGTCTTCGATTGCGATGATGTGCCCACTCATCCGACTGTTGCGATAACCCATCATGGCCGCCAACGAAGTGGACTTACCCGTGCCGGTCGCGCCCACGAACAGGATGATGCCGCGCTTGGAAAGTGACAGGTCGGTCAATAGCTCCGGCAAGCCGAGACTTTCAAAAGTCGGAATCTCGGTTTCGATCCGCCGGCATACCATGCCGATCTGAGCCTGCTGGAAGAACGCGCTGACGCGGAAACGCACGTCATCACCCAGCGCGATGGCAAACTGGCACTCCATCGATTCGTCAAATTCCCGGAGTTGCTTCTTGTTCATGACACCACGAACAATCTCGGCGACTTCGTCGGCCAGTAAAACCTCGGTTGAAATCGGGCGGATCTTGCCATTGACCTTGATACAGGGCGGTGCGTCCGCCGTGACAAAAAGGTCAGAACCTTTCTCCTCGTGAACTTTTAACAACCAGTCCTCTACCGCACTCATTTTTGCATCTCCAATTGATTCTTCCGGTGTGCAACACGCCGGGGGAAATCTCTACATAAACAGTTTCCGGTCCACGGCCTTCCGGGCGGCTTCCTGGCGGGCAACGATGCCCCTGGAAACCAGGCCCTCGAGATATTGGTCAAGCGTATGCATACCAACGTTCTGACCGGTCTGGATGGCCGAATACATCTGTGCGACCTTGTCCTCGCGAATCAGGTTCCTGATCGCCGGTGTCGCCAACATGATCTCGTGAGCCGCGATACGCCCACCACCGATGCGTTTCATCAGGGTTTGCGCGATCACGGCGCGCAGTGATTCGGACAACATCGAGCGCACCATGGACTTTTCGCCCGCGGGGAAGACATCGATGATACGGTCAATGGTCTTGGCCGCTGAACTGGTATGCAGGGTGGCAAACACCAGGTGACCGGTTTCCGCTGCGGTCAACGCCAGGCGGATGGTCTCGATATCACGCATTTCGCCGACCAGGATGATATCCGGGTCCTCACGCAGCGCCGAGCGCAGTGCCTGGTTGAAGCCGTGGGTGTCGCGGTGCACCTCGCGCTGGTTGATCAGGCATTTACGTGAAGTGTGTACGAATTCGATCGGGTCTTCGATGGTCAGGATATGACCGGCCACCGAGTTATTGATGTGATCGATCATCGCCGCCAGCGTGGTGGATTTACCCGAACCGGTCGGACCGGTTACCAGCACCAGGCCACGCGGCACGTTGATGATGTCCTTGAATGACGGTGGCGCACCGATGTCCTCGAGCGTCCAGACGGCAACCGGGATGGTACGGAAAGCTCCGCCCACGCCACGGTCATTATGGAAGCAATTGACACGGAAGCGGGCCAGGCCCGGCACCGCGTATGAAAAATCCACTTCCAGGTTGGCCTCGAAATCACGCCGCTGATGGTCGCTCATCGTGCTGTAGAGCAACTCGGTCAGCTGTTGATTATCCAGCGCCGGCAGGTTCAGACGACGCAGGTCACCATCCACACGTATCATGGGTGGCAAACCGGACGACAAGTGAAGATCCGAAGCCTTGTTCTTTACCGCAAAGGCGAGCAGTTCGGCAATATCCATTTTACCCTCCGTGCAGGGATACCGGTGGCGTTACAATACATTATGACGCAATATGCGATAAATGTTTGAAATCACATCCCTGGTTTTCTTTGCAACAGCCGTAACCATAGACAATGCATACACTCCCTGCAACATGAATACACCACTTGAAAGACTTGAAATTGTCCGAAAACGGATTGAAAACGCCTGTGTTGGCGCGAACAGAAAACCGGAAGATGTCTCGATACTCGCGGTCAGCAAAAGGCACGGCTGCGACAGAATACGCACATTCAACCAGCTGGGCCTGGCTGCCTTTGGTGAAAACCAGCTGCAGGAAGCCCTGCAAAAACAACAGGAACTGCTTGAGCTGGGGCTGGAATGGCACTTTATCGGCACCGTCCAATCCAACAAGACCCGCGCCCTGGCAGAGCATTTTCAATGGGTGCAAAGCGTGGATCGGGCCAAAATCCTGAAACGCCTGGCCGCACAACGACCCGCATCAGCCGGTGTGCTGAACGTCTGCCTGCAGGTCAATATCGATGAGGAACCACAGAAAGCCGGTGCAATGCCCGGTGAAATCATGGCGTTGGCTGATCTTGCACAAAGCTTTAAGGAACTGTGTCTCAGGGGGTTGATGGCGATCCCCAGGCTGACCAGCGTGGCCGAGGAACAACACCACAGTTTCAGCATGGTCAGAGACCTGTATGAGAAACTCAAGGACGCTGGTCATGATCTTGACACCCTGTCCATAGGCATGTCTGCCGATCTCGAGATTGCCATCGCTGAAGGCAGCACCATGGTACGTATAGGCACCGACTTGCTCGGGGAAAGACATACATGAACACAACTCGAGAGGACCGGGTATGAGAATTGCATTTATCGGTGGTGGCAATATCGCCACGGCCCTGATCAACAGTCTGTATGCATCACACCACGATGTCGACCTGATACAGGTCTCCGACCCCAGTGATGAAGCCAGGAGGCGCTTGCAAAAACGCTGGCCGGTACACTGCTTTGAGCGCTCTCTCGATGCCATCAAGGGGATGGATGCGATCGTACTGGCGGTCAAGCCACAGGTATTGCCGGAAGTGCTGGACGAGATCGGGGAACGGATCACATCCACACAACTGGTGATCTCCATTGTTGCCGGCATCCACACCAGCCAGATTTCGGCCCGGTTGAAAGCGAACCCGCCAATCGTGCGCACCATGCCGAACACACCCGCCCTGATCGGGCTTGGGATCACCGGCATCTATGCCCCCGTCCATTGCAACCTTGTGCAACGCCAGTTGGCACAAAACCTGATGGAGTCCGCCGGCGAAGTGGTATGGCTGGAACAGGAAAACCAACTCGATGCGGTCACGGCGGTATCCGGCAGCGGGCCGGCTTATTTCTATTATCTTGTTGAATGTTTGCGAAATGCCGGTACCCGGCAGGGCTTGCCCTTTGAAGTAGCGGCCAAGCTTGCCCTGCACACAGCCTACGGTGCGTGTACCATGGCGGCCCGGAGCGATGCAGATGTGATCGAGTTGCGTGAGCAGGTCACGACCAAGGACGGAACCACCCAGGCTGCCATCGACGTACTCAAGGCAAGACACTTTGCCGGGCTGATAGACGCGGCCATTGCCGCCGCCACGCAGCGTGGGCAGGAGATATCGGAACAGGGCCTATAAGCATGAACCTATCCAGCGCACTGATTTACCTGGTCACCACCCTTACCGACCTGTATGTCGCCGCGATCCTGCTGCGCTTGCTGCTGCAATGGGTCGGGGCTGATTTTTACAATCCCCTGAGCCAGTTCCTGATCAAGGTCACCAACCCGGTACTCGTCCCGCTAAGACGTGTCATTCCGTCGATTGGCAAGCTGGATACCGCATCGGTCGTTATCATGCTGTTGCTGGAAATGGCCCAGTTGGCGGTGATCAGCCTGTTTGGCCTGGCAGAATTCAGCATGATCTTCCTGCTGTTGTTTGCGCTGAAAAAACTGTTGTTTACCCTGTTGATGACCTACTTCGTACTGATTATCGCCAGGGTCATCGTCAGCTGGATCGCCAGCCAGTCCCACCACCCCTTAATCCCGCTGATATACCAGTTGACCGAACCCGTGCTCAGGCCATTCAGCAAGCTGCTTCCACCCATCGGCGGGGTCGATCTGTCACCGCTGTTTGCGCTGATCGCGCTGCGTTTTCTGATGCTGCTGCTGGGGTGGTAAGTAACCGCCTGGACTCTATTCAGAACGCCATCAAAATCTCAAAAAAGCTGAATTTCGTAATTGTTGCAAGCGTGTATGATGAATTGATATAAACTTTGAGCCCAATATGTTTTGCCCACCCAGGATGAGAGTATATCTGCTTGGATACAGGATCAAAGAAGACTGATGCAATCGCCGAACTCAATGAAGCGGTGCGGAGTTTCAATCAGGGCAGATTCGAGGATGCCAGGAAAAGATGCGAAAAAGTTCTTCTTGAAGACCCTGATAATGTCAGGGCATTAAATATTCTTGGTGGAAGTCTGGCGCGCACAGGAAAGATAGCCCAGGCTATACAGTTAACAGAAAGGGTATGTTCTTTAAGCCCTGGAAATGCCGCTTTTTATAGCAACCTCAGCTATCTGCACAGCATCATGGGACATGTTCTGAAAGCCATACTGGCAATGGCTCATGCTGTCTTAAGCGATACCGGGAACACCGCCTACCAGGTCAAATTTGCCCAGATGACAGATCATCTGGAATTTCACAAAGCAACCGCTGAAACCGCTGTTATAAAAAAAGCCATCAGCATATGCATGGGCAATGCTGAGATAGACCCTGGGTCATTTTCTACCGCGTGGCATTCCTTATTACTGCTGGATCCCGTATTCATAAAATTTGCAGCATTGACGCAGGGTGGTGATTTTAAAGAGCAAGCACAAGCGGTGAATATCAAGGAGCTTGCAGAGCCTCTTACAGAACCGTTTTTATTGCTTGGACTAAAATCCTTGCACGCAACGGATGTGAGGCTTGAGCGCATCATGACGTTCTTCAGGCGTTTCTTCATATCGCGCCTTGATGATCATGATTCAGAATCATTCCTGCCTTTTCTTTGTGCTTTGGCAGAGCATTGCAATCTCAACGAATATGTTTATAGCTGTACAAAAGAAGAGCGGACAAAGACTGACGCGCTGGAAGGAAAGTTGGACCTGCCGGCTGAACCCGACATCAGCACGATGACCCGGATAGCACTCATTTCCTGCTACAAGGACTTAATGCAGCTCGATTGCGCGGCTGATATCGCAGCATCAAGCGCCGTTTCACAGAATGATGCTTTTAAGCGCCTCATAAGAAATACCATCTCTGTCCCCACGAAAACCAGGGAATATCACGATACCATTTCCGTTATTTCGTCCTCGCCTGACCCAGAACAAAATGCTGTGTCATCCTCCGTGGCAAAACAATATGAAGAAAACCCCTATCCACGGTGGCGTCACCTTGATATTCCGGTTCTTTCCGAAAAACAGAGCGCAAAGGGGCGGGGCAGAAAGATATTGATAGCAGGCTGTGGCACGGGTCATGAGTCTTTGAATATGGCCGTACATTACCCTGAGGCCCACATTTTAGGCGTAGACCTTAGCGTACCCAGTCTTGCCTATGGCAAGCATAAAGCCGTTGAGCTTGGTGTCGATAATATTGAGTTCATGCGGGCCGACATATTGGAACTGGAGGGCCTGGGACAGCAATTTGACCTGATATCCTGCTCCGGGGTTCTCCATCACATGGAAGATCCCGTTGAAGGTTGGAGCAGGCTTCTCACCTGTTTGAAGCCGGATGGATTCATGAAGATTGCCCTCTACAGTGAAGCTGCCCGGCAACCGGTGGTTTTATGCAGAAAATGGATTGAAGAACAGGGGTTTACTTCAACGCCAGAAGGGATTAGAGCGTTCAGACAGGCAATCATGGCCATGGACGCCGCCAATCCGTTAAAGGATATTATGAACTGGACCGATTTTTTCTCCATGTCAATGTGTCGTGACCTGGTTTTTCACGTTCAGGAACAACGCGTTACGCTTCCCTGGATCAAATCTGCCCTGAATGATCTTGGCCTGTGCTTTCTATCGATGAGAATCAGCAATCCCATTTTCAGGAAAGAGTATTTATCCATGTATCCAGGTGATCCCGGAATAAGAAATCTTGATAATTTGCATGAATATGAAAAGCACAATCCCGAGACATTCAGAGATATGTACTCGTTCCGCTGTTGCAGGAAAGGAAGCACAACAGTTGAAAGTTCCCCTGCATGGTTCTACACGGCAGTCCTGTCATGACAGGTACCGGGTCGTTCAAATTATGGGTGTAAGCGTATCGATCAACTCATCGAGATGGTGCTCATAATGCTTCCAGAAGCCCATCGCGCTCTTGTAAATGGGTTGTCGCACCTGTTCTGCACTGGCCGTGGTGACTTCCCGGTTGGATTCGTGGAAATTCAGGCAGGCCTGTTGCCAGGGCAAGCCACAATACTTGAGCATTCTCCGGATTTCAGATTCCGTGTTTTCCACGAGTGATTCGTAATGAACGGTCAGAATTCTTCCCGGTAGTACCCGTTCCCAGTGCTCCATGATGCGCCGGTACTGAATACAATGGTTGGCCAGCTCATTCAGGTCGTAGGAAAACTCTTTACCCCTGCCGAATGACTGGCGGAAATTACCGACGCAGGTGTCGATTGGATTGCGCCGGGCATCGATGATTTTTGCCCCGGGCAAGGCCATTGCGATCAGGCCAATGTAGGCGAAATTGTCTGGCAGCTTGTCGATGAAAAAGGGTTTTGCTTCGATGCGATGCAACTCGGCTGCCTTGAGGTACCGATCACCGATGGCCTGAAGCTGGTCCGTTTCGAGATCGGCAATGGGCAGGGGGTTCTGATCCGCGAACATGTAGCGCTTACCCTGGCCCTGCATGTAGGGTAGCTCCAGGGTGGCCTCCACATCATCGTGGCTGGCCAGTATCTGCTCAATCAGCGTGGATCCCGAGCGGGGCATGCCAATGATAAAGATCGGCGTAACCGCCTGCGGAGGCACCAACTGACCCCGCTGAAGCAGGTTTGCGTCAACGCCCTCGATAATCGCATCGATCCGGGACCTGAACCGGGCGCTGTCGTATTCAACGAATTTTCGCCGCGTGGTATTGCCTTCAAGATAAAACCGCCACGCTTTGTCGTAGCTCTTGTGGTCGTCCATGGCTTTGCCCAATGCAAAGTCGATGAAGGAACGATCGATATCGTCCGCAGCCATAGACTCCCGCAGCGCCGTCATGCGATCAATATCCTCATCGCTGAACGAGTAGGTGCGCAAGCTGGAGAGGCTCCACCAACACGCCGCCATATCGATGCCCTTTTCGATCAGCTTCCGGTATCCGGCAGCAACCTCGTCGGTACGACCGAGCGCCCGCAACGCATCCAGGCGCGCCGATTGGGCATGCGGTGAATCGGGATTCAGCGCCAGTCCCCGGTCATAGGCCTCCAACGCCTCCTTCGAGAAACCGACGACGAGCAGGTACCTGCCAAGTGAGAAATGGTACAACGGGTTGCCCGGTTCGAGCTCGGCGGCACGCCGGTAAAGATCGATAGCCTGCGCGTATGCGAACTGCTGGGCGTGGAACCGTGCGAGATCGGCCACCACTTGCGCCGAACCGGGTGCGCGGTCGTATACGGCCTGGAACAACTGGCCCGCCTCAACCATTTGGCCCTGCTCCTCGAGTACCTGGGCCAGCAGACGCATCGTGTACAGATCTTTCGGCTGCCGGGCGAGTATCCGCTCACAGACATCCCGCGCTTCGTCCAGCTTGTGTTGATTCTTTAGCGAAAGCGCGAGGCCGACCCAGGACGACTGCAGTTCCGGTAACAGCTCAGTGGCCTTGCGAAACATTTGTTCTGCCAGTTGAAATTGATTCTGTCGGACATAAAGCGCCCCGAGATCGTCGTAGGGCTTGGCAAACGAGGGCGCCATGGCAACAACCTGGCGCAGCCGGTGCTCCGCCTCTTCCAGCCGTCCCGTCTTGACCAGGATAGAGCCGAGCAAGGCGATCATCTTGAAATCCTTGCGGTCGCGCTGAATGGCTTTACGGCAGAAATTTTCCGCTCCACGCAAATCATTGGTCGCCAGCAGTTTTTGTAGCTTCTGAATGTCCGGGTTTTTCATCTGGGATTCGAGAACTGTGTCCAGGTCAGGCGTAGTCTTCCGGTTTGGAAGGTGAGAGTATAAGAAGAATACCCCCCCTTTTCTACGGCCCCTTTGTTGCCAGCATGGCCCCGTAGCCGGCCATGTAATCCGGGTAACGCAATTTAAAACCGCTGGCGCGCAGTTTGCGGTTGTTGGCCCTTTTGCCCTGCCCGGCCTGTTCATTGACGATGGCGACGGGCGCGGTTTTCCCCTGCATTTCTGCCAGCCATGCCACAACGTCAAAGCGCGGTGCCGGCTCGTCGTCTGTGACCACGTAAAGCGGTGCTGGCTTGTCCAGTTCCAGCAAGTGTTTCAACGCTGCGGCAGCATCGTCCCGGTGAATACGGTTGGTGAAAAAAGGGGGTGTCTGCTGGACTTGAAGCCCGGCGCTGGCTGCCTGGGTGATCAATCTTTCACGACCCGGGCCATAAATCCCGGAAATACGTGCAACAACAAGGTTTTTCGTGCACTGCGCCGCCAACTGTTCCATGGCCATCAGTACCTCGCCGTTGAACCTGGCGGGTTCGGGTGGCGTTTCCTCATCCACCACCTCACCGCTTGATTCCCCGTAAACCGCCGTGCTGGACACCAACAAGCTACGCTGTGGGTCCCCTTCGAGCGCGGCCCACAGGTTTTTCCAGCCCTGCAAAAATATGGCCTCGTAACCTGCCCGATCGCGACTCCCGGGCGTCGGCATGTAAACCAGGGCGTCGATGTCCGCAGGCAAGTCTTTTAACGTGTTGCTTTGTAACAGGTCGGCCCGTACGCCCTGCACGCCTGGGGGCAGGTTCGAGGGGTCACGCTTCAAACCATAAACAACGTGTCCATCACGCAGCAGTGAACTGGCCAGCACACTGCCAACGTCGCCACAACCGGCGATCAATACGCGCATCAGCCGGCTTGTGGCTGCGGGTCATCCGCAGGCGGGCGTGCGCCCGGCAGTGTCCGCAACCAGATCAGCCATACAACGAGCGCGTCCAGGATGATCAGTGCCTGCCAGAGGTAGAGGTGGAACCACTCAAAGGCGGTGTAATTCCACTGGCCAAGATAATAAAGACTTATGATCCTGACCAGGTTGAGCAACTGGATGGCAAAAAAGCCGATAACAAAACCGATCAGCTTGTTTTTCAGTGGCGCCGGAAAAGCGAAGATCGCGGAAAACAGGATGATTACGGCTTCGAGCCCATTGCAGCCCCGTTCAATACGCACGCCGAAACCGGAAACCTTGTCGCGGATGACATTACCCGTGGCAATGACATTTTCGTCAAAAGCCTGCACCAGCCAGACACTGATATCTGCGATCATGGAGGTGAATGGAAGGATGACGTACTTTTCTGCGGGCTGTAGAATCTCAAGCGTAAACAGCCCAATCAGCAGTATCGAGAATATGATAAAAAACCTCAGCATTAACCCAGTCACCCACCCATTTCACAAAGACGTGGCAATGTTAACCAATGCACTGCGGGCTTGCACGCCGTAAATTAAAGGCAACCGAAGAAGATGGCGAATTGCCAGCGAAATATTTTCCTGATCGGACCCATGGGTTCAGGTAAAACCACCATCGGCAGGCAACTGGCCAAAATGCTGGGGCTGGAGTTTTTTGATTGTGATCATGAGCTTGAACGCCTGACCGGCGCCAGCGTCAACCTGATATTCGACATCGAGGGCGAGGCTGGGTTTCGCCAGCGCGAAAGCCGTCTGCTCGACACGCTCAGCGCCAAAAACGGAGTACTGATCGCGACCGGTGGCGGCGTGATCTGCTTTGAAGAAAACCGCCGCCTGTTACGCTCACGTGGTTTTGTCGTGTACCTTAAAACCAGTATCGAACAGCAAATGCAGCGCCTGAGCCAGGACAAGAGCCGGCCGCTACTAAAGGCACAGGACAGGAAAAAACGGCTGCGGGACCTGGCCCGTGTGCGTAACCCGCTATACGCCGACACCGCGGATTTGGTGTTCAATACCCGCAGTTCCAGCGTTTACGCCAGCGCCAAAGCACTATCCACCGCCATCCTTGAGCAGGTGGACCCACTCAAGCCGGAGGGGCCGGATGCAAACAGTTAAAGTTGACCTCGCGGAACGCAGTTACACGGTCTATATCGGTGCGGGCCTGCTTGCCCAAAAGCACCCCGTTTTTGACACCACGCAAGGCAGCACGACACTGCTCGTCAGCAACGAGACCGTTGCACCCCTGTACCTGGAACAGCTAAGCGCGTCCTTGCAGGGGGCGCACATCCAAACCCTGGTACTGCCGGATGGCGAATCCTATAAAACACTCCAGACCTGGTCACGGGTCCTCGATTACCTGGTCGAGATCAAGGCCACGCGTGATACGACGATCATCACGCTGGGTGGCGGGGTCATCGGCGATATCGGCGGATTTGCCGCCGCAAGTTACATGCGGGGTATTAACTTCATACAGGTGCCCACCAGCCTGCTGGCACAGGTGGATGCATCGGTCGGTGGTAAAACCGGTGTCAACCATCCACGGGGGAAGAACCTGGTCGGTGCCTTTCATCAACCTGTTGCCGTGCTGATCGATATCAACACGCTGGACACACTGCCTGAACGCGAATTTTCAGCAGGGCTGGCGGAAGTGGTCAAAATCGCGGCCATAAGGGATGCGGAGTTCCTGGGCTGGCTCGAGGACAGCCGTGCGGCCATCCTGGCACGCAATCCGGGCACCATCATGCGCATGATCGAACGCAGTATCGTCAACAAGGCTGCCATCGTATCCGAGGACGAGCGCGAAGCGGGTGTGCGGGCATTGTTGAACTTCGGCCACAGTTTTGCCCACGCTTTCGAAACACTCACCGGCTATGAACAGTACCTGCACGGGGAGGCGGTGGCGATCGGCATGATGGTCGCAGCCAGGCTCAGTGAGATCAGGGGTCTATGTGGCAGCGGCTTCAGTGACCGTCTCGGCGATTTACTGGAAGCTTTTAGCCTGCCACTGGGTGTGCCGGCAAAGCTGGATGCAGAACAGATCCTGGAGGCCATGAAACTGGACAAAAAGGTCGTGGCGGGTACCGCCAGGCTGGTGTTGGTAGAATCGGCCGGTCACGGGTTGATTGATACCGGCTCCGAGCCACGGCAAATCATCAGCGCGATCGAAGCCAGCCGGGCATAACAGGCTCACAGAAAACGGACCACAGTACATGGAACCACTCTTGAAGAATGACACGTATATCCGGGCCTTACTGCGCCAGCCCACCGGGCGGACGCCTATATGGGTCATGCGCCAGGCCGGACGCTACCTGCCGGAATACCGCGAGATACGCAGCCAGGCCGGCAGTTTCATGAATTTATGCACCAACCCTGAACTGGCCTGTGAAGTCACGCTGCAACCCTTACGCAGATATGCCCTGGATGCCGCCATCCTGTTCTCGGACATCCTGACCATACCCGATGCGATGGGGCTGGGACTCCATTTCATCGAAGGTGAGGGCCCCAGGTTTGAAAAAGTCATTGAAACCGCCGGCGATGTCGAGCAATTGAAGCGGCCCGATATGGCATCGTCGCTTGCTTACGTCATGGACGCGGTTGCACTGATACGCAAAAAACTCGATGGCGATGTGCCGCTGATCGGCTTCAGTGGCAGCCCGTGGACGCTGGCGACCTACATGGTCGAAGGCGGATCGAGCAAGAACTTTGCCAAGGTCAAGGGCATGATTTACAGCGACCCCAAAACTGCCCACCGCTTGCTCGACAAGTTGGCAGACACGGTCATCGATTACCTCAACGCCCAGATCGAAGCCGGCGCCCAGGCAGTGCAGATTTTTGACACCTGGGGCGGAGTCCTTGCACCCGGTATGTTTACGAAATTTTCACTGGACTATCTTGCAAAAATTGTTGATGGACTGCATCGGTCATACGACGGCAACACCGTACCGGTGGTGTTATTTTGCAAGGGCTGCAATTCACATCTCGAAGCCCTGGCCGATACCGGTTGTGACGGTTTGGGTGTGGACTGGACCATCACCCTGAATGATGCGCGGGCCAGGGTCGGTGACCGCGTTTCACTGCAGGGTAACCTGGACCCTGCGATTTTGCTGACCAATCCCGGGGTCATCAGGGACCAGGTCGAGGCGACACTGACCAGTTTTGGTAAAGGCCACGGTCACGTGTTTAACCTTGGGCACGGAATTACACCCGAGGTAGACCCTCACCACATGACTATTCTCACCGAAAGCGTACGGGATCTTAGCCCCAGCTGGCACGAGAACTGCTAAGGAATATACGCGTAACGTCTTTGGGGGCGCGGTCCGGTTAGACGGAAAAACCGGACCTTTCTGCGGCCATGCTTTTTTCTTGCCAATTCTCCTGGCAAGCCAGTTAAGCAAGGCGGAGTCGCAGCCACTTCAGACATTGCGCTTGGCCAGTGCTTTCCTTTACTCTGCGATTTCCTGATTGGCAAATTGGTCATCTTCAATGAGTTGGACAGATATCTTCAGGCGTAAAAAAAACCGCAAGCAGGATTTTTCAGTTGACAAGTACCTGTCACCCACCCAAACAGGTCCAAAGCAACCCGTTAAAAGCCAGGCGGTTGAAAACGCAAAACGTCTCGAGGCGGCAAAGCAACTGCACAGGGAAGGTAACGTAGACGCCGCAGAATCGGTCTACCTGGATATCATCAAGAATGATCCCTTGCATGCGGATGTTCAACATATGCTCGGCATTGTTTGCCTTGACCGGGGCCAGCTAAAAGACGCGGAACAGTATTTTCGCGACGCCATTGCCCAGGATTACAAGCAGGCTAACTTTCATTCCAACCTGGGCATTACCCTTAGTGCGCAAAACCGGGTTGAAGAGGCGTATGAGTGTTTTCAACAAGCCATCAAACTGAATCCCCGGCACTTGGCGGCCCTGAGTAATGCAACAACTGCCTTGTTATCAATGGGGCGTGTCGATGAGGCCAAACCTCTTTGTTCACGAATCCTGGCCATCAAGCCTGAGGATACAGGCGCCCGGCAGAACCTGGCTGCTGCGCACATGGCGCAGGGTGATATCCATGCGGCGATAGCACTGTTACGAGAGGGCCTGGAAATCGAAGCCGATAATTTTGGTTTATTGGTTCAATTGGCCAGTGCGCTTGAACTTGTCAACCAGCTTGACGAGGCCTCAGCCACCATTGAACAGGCGGAATCCATCCAACCGGGAATTGCACGGGTTTCCCTGCTCGCGGGGCTGATTGCCAGGCGCCAGGGAAAATATGAAGTTGCCGAACAGTGTCTGACCGAAGCCATAGCCCAGGGTCTTGAGATAAAGGAAGAAATCGAAGCGTTCAACCAGCTTGGGCTGGCCCTGGATGCCATGGGTAAGACTGAGGCCTTCGCCGCATTTGAGCGCTCGAACAAAGGAATGGTCCAGTTTGTTGGGGAACAGAATTTACAAGGCGCGGCTTTTCTACAGGAAGTGGCTTCATTAAAGGCGTTCTTCACAGAAGAGAAATTTACTACACTGGGTGACCGGTTCGCGACAGACGATGATTTTGAACCCGTTTTTTTCGTGGGCTTTCCCCGCTCCGGCACCACCCTGATGGAACAGGTGCTAAAAGCCCACCCCAGGTTGATTACGACGGATGAACGGTCACCGCTGTATGCGGTTAGCAGGGAAATACGACGTTCCCCCAGGGGCTATCCAAAAGGCCTCAACAGGCTGGACAGCAACGATGTCAAGCGCTTGAGACAATATTTCCATGGTTTTTGCCGGGACAACATCGGCGACTTGAGTGGTAAGCGGCTGGTTGATAAATTACCCTTGAATATTGTGAACCTGGCCCTGGCCAAACTACTTTTTCCCCGGGCAAAGATCATTGTTGCCTTGCGCGATCCCCGTGATGTCTGTCTCAGTTGCTTCATGCAAAAGTTTGAACCCAATTATGCGATGGCCAATTTTCTTGATATAAAAACTACCGGATTGGCCTATGAATCCGTGATGGGTTTATGGTTGCACTACCGCACGGTTCTTGCCGATTGCTGGATGGAGTACCGTTACGAAAACCTGGTTGAAAATTTTGATGACACGGTCTCGCAGGTATTGGAGTTTATCGGTGTCGGCTGGCATGAAGATATCAACAGCTACCGCCAGGCAGCCAAGCAACGCGCCATCAGTACACCGAGTTACCGGGATGTTACGTCGCCTGTAGACAACCGCGCGGTAGCACGTTGGCGCCGCTACGAGAAAAACCTTGCACCGATATTTCCAGTACTCGACCCATTTGTCGAAGTTTTTGGGTATGAATGACAAGGACCGCGCGACCTGACCCCCAGAACCGGATACACCCGCCTTCCACGGTAAACCACACCAGGAAAGAACCCGGTGCGCCTGATAAAACAACAGCTGCGCTGTTTATTGAAACCATTATAATTGGCAGAATTACACCACATTAAATTTTAATTCCTTGAGCGTTTTACCGAGAAAAACAATGAATGACAGTGTTCAATCACACATCGACAATGCAACTGCATTGCTGGATAAAGATCAATTTACTCCAGCTTATTTTGAAATCAAAAAAGCACTGCGCAAAGAGCCGCAAAACATTGCTGCCCTGATTGTCCATGCGCAAATTCAACTGCGATCCGGCAAGCAAACCGATTCAGTCGATACCATCAACAGGATCTTCGAGTTTGAACCCGCCTCGTTCAATAGCACCCTGCAAATGCAACTTGCCGATCTTTGTTTTGAAAACGAACTCTTCTTTTTAGCCGCGAAGCTGTATGAATGGGTCAGGGCCAAGAAGCGGGCGACTGTCTTGTCCTTGTACCGGTCAGGTATCAGCATGCGTCGCCTGGGTTCAATGCGTACCGCTGAACAAAGGTTCCTGGAGTGTATCGAGTTAAGACCGGAAGTCGCCGCGACTTATTTACAAATGGGCCATGTTTACAAGGCAACCGGCCATGCAAGCCGGGCTGAGCTGTGTTACAAGAAATACATAGACTTATCAGCCACGGAAAAGGGTACGGGCTATTGGAGCCTGGCTGACCTGAAGTCTCACACATTCAGTGACAAGGAAGTCGCGGACATGCAACGTGAACTGGAGCTGATGCAGAAAAACCCGCCACAATCCTCAGCCCTGAATTTTGCCCTGGGCCACGCCGCTGAAAAAAAGGAGAACTATTCAGAAGCACTGGAATACTACAACGAGGGCAACGCAATACAGGCCCGGCTCAAACCATTCAAACCCAAACAATTCGACCAGATTATCTCTGAACTAAAAACCGTCAAAAGTGAAGAAACCCGGGCCCGGAACAATGAGAAACCCATCCCCATCCTGGTCGTTGGCTTGCCCCGTTCGGGCACCACGCTGATCGAACAGATTCTCAGCGCCCACTCACAGGTGCAGGCAACCGACGAGTTACCGTTCCTGGAGAGGATGGCACTGTACCTGGAGATGAATGGCGGGTACTCCAAGCGTCTTGCGGTCGTCTCGGAAGCAGAAAGAAAACTGATGAGGCAACAGTACCTGAATGGCGTCGACCCCTATCTCCAGGGGGAGAGTGATTACTTTATTGACAAGTATCCCGGCAATTTTTTGCATATCGGCCTGATCAAACGCTTTATGCCGGAGGCGATCATTATTGACACCAGAAGGGACCCGCGGGATAACGCGATCAGCGCCTATCGCCAATTGTTTGTTTCCAGGGGTGAGTTTTCGACGTCGTTTAAAGACATCTACACGTATTACCGGGGATACCTCGAGCTGATAGATCACTGGCGCTCGGAATATCCGGAGCAGATTAAAACTGTGCACTATGAACAGCTGGTGACATCACCCGATGAGGAAATAGCTGCCCTGCTCGACTTTTGCGGCCTGGAAAGCGAAGCCGCTTGTTTTGAGTTTTATAAACAAAAACGGGCAGTGCTGACTCCCAGCGTAAGCGGCGTCACGCAGCCCATGTACACGTCTTCCATTGGCCAATGGCGACACTTTGAGGAATATCTCGAGGATGACATGCAGCGGCTGGCCAGCCTGATAGCGGAGCGCTGATCAAGCGCCCGGGCCTGACAAATGGATGACCGTGTTCAATCACGCATTGATGAAGCCAGGGCTTTGCTGGAGAGGGGCAGCCTGGTATCGGCGCGTTTCGCGATAAAGAAAATACTGCGGAAGGCGCCGGGTAATATCGCCGCCCGCATCGTCCAGGCGGACATATTCCTGCGGTCCGGCGAGCACACGGAATCTGTGGAGGCCGTCAACAGGATATTGCGAAGTATCGAGACCGGCTCCCTTGACAGCGCACTGCGAATGCAACTCGCTGATATCTGTATTGAAAATGAGCTTCTCATCGAAGCTGAAGCCCTGCTCGATGAGGCCGAAGGCAAGGGGCCTGAGCATCCGGCACTGGAAAGCTTACGACAAAGAATTATTGATGGCCGTGGCGAAAAACCTGGCCATGCCAGGGCCCGGGAAGCTTTTCAACGGGGCCTTCAGTTCCACCAGGCTGGCCGGCTTGGTGAAGCGATAGGCTGGTATCAAAAACGCTTGAAATTCAACCCGAGAACACCGACGCCATGAATAACCTGGGTGGTGTTTTGCAGGCCCAGGGCAAATTGGATGAGGCTGTTGCCATTTACAAAAAGGCAATTGCCATTAAGCCTGGTTCTGCCGATGCCCACTACAACCTAGGCAATGCCCTGAAAGAACAAGGGAAACTGGATGAAGCAGTGGCCAATTACCAACAGGCCATATCCATTAATCCTGATTTTGCCCAGGCTCACCACAATCTTGCTTATGCCTTGCAAGAGCAAGGCCGTATGGAAGAAGCTGTTGCCAGCTACCAAAAAGCAATATCCGTAAATCCTGACTTTGCCCAGGCTTACACTAACATTGGCCTGCTCTATGAAAAGATGAATGAGCTCACAGAAGCAGAAAAATACATCGCCAAGGCCCTGGGCATTTCACCTGGCGCAGCCAACATAACTTACGCACAAGCCGTTATCCTCCGCCGCAAGGGGGAAATAGATGAAGCCATACGGCTGCTCGAGTCATTTGCCAGCAAAAATATCCCTGACCCGATTGTTGCAAAAAACATCCACTTTGAGCTTGGCAGGCTGTATGACAGGAAAAAGAACAGCGAAAAAGCGTTCCACCACTTTTCCCACGGCAACAGATTGCACGCCAAAAGCTATCAGTCAACCGTCGCCAGGAAGGATGAGTTTCTGGCCGACATAAATACCAGCAAACGTACGCTTAGCCATGACTGGGTGCGTTCATGGTCAAATATCCCCCTCAAGCAAGAGACGACGAATGCATTTATTGTTGGATTTCCGCGTTCCGGGACAACCCTTCTTGACCAGATACTGGACAGTCATCCCGGGATACAGGTCATGGAGGAAAAAGAAGCCATCGATGATGTTATTCAGTCCATTGCAGGTGATTATCCACAATCCCTGGCGTCACTCACAGAGTCGGATGTAGAGCAATTACGAGAACTCTATTTTAAAGCGGTTGATGGCTATATCAGCAGGGATCCCGACACGATCCTGGTGGATAAATTCCCTCTCAATATTCGGCACATCCCGCTGATAGTGCGGTTGTTTCCCGATGCCAGGATAATCCTGGCCATGCGTCATCCCTGTGATGTCGTTCTGAGCAATTTCATGCAGAACTATAAGATCAACAACGCGATGGCCAAT
The DNA here is from genome assembly GCA_963753105.1 of uncultured Gammaproteobacteria bacterium. Lineage (GTDB taxonomy): Bacteria > Pseudomonadota > Gammaproteobacteria > Xanthomonadales > SZUA-36 > SZUA-36. The sequence goes on along the minus strand of CAVWBD010000001.1, from coordinate 911,605 downwards.
TTTTTCACTATCGAAGATTCTGCATTGGCTTATGAGCAGGTGATGGGCCTATGGCAGAAAAGTGTCAGCCTGCTACCGGTCAATTGCCATACCGTGAAATATGAGTCCCTGGTGGCCGACTTCAACAATGAGGTCGGACAATTGCTCAAGTTCCTCGGGGTTGATTGGGATGATGCTGTTCTTGAGTTTGACAGCCACGCAAAGAAAAGAGGGACCATCAAAACACCCAGTTATCAATCAGTCACTGAGCCTATATATCAACGGGCAAAATATCGTTGGAAACGTTACGAAGACCAACTCAAGCCCGTAATGAACGATTTGAAGCCCTTCATCGAGGCATTTGCTTATTGAACTAACCCCGGCATCAGTATTGATCTAGCCGGTGTTTTCCGGATCGCCCGGCCTCAGGAAAATCCCGGCGGCAGGTAATTGAAACGAGCCATCTGTTCGCCGTGACTGTCGATGATCTTCCTGACCTGCTCATCTGTCAGCTTTTCCCGCCACTGGTTTTTCTTTCCCTGGCGGAAAAATGAGCGGGCGTTCTCGTGCTTTTCAACAAAGCCACCCTGTTTTTCCTGTGATTTCAGCTGCTCGAAGGAAGAAAACCTGATGGCTTTTTTCAAGCGCGCCGGGTCACGCTTCTGACCCAGGAAGGACACCAGCTTTCTGAAAGCCTTGACCGGGTTGTCCAGCATATCTTCATAACGTAAGACCAACAGGCTTTCGTTATTGTCTTGTGTCCAGCTCTGAACATGCATGGACCAGGAAGTGATGACCTGGGGCACATTTTCCTTCTCGTTTGGGGTCCCCGTCCTTTCCTGGGCCATGAAATCGATGGCCTCATCCATGCTATGACCGAAGTAACTGGCCAGGGAGGTGACAACGTCCAGAGGATTCCTGACGATATAAATGGCACCCGCGGTCACCGACGGGTTGTGCAGCGGGTAACCGGCAAATTCACCGTGAAAATTATGTGTCTTGACAAAAATCGTACCATTGGCTCGCCTCGCCATGTCGGCATGAACCAACGGCCTGATCGCGCAAATCTCCTCGATGCTGCAAGTGGCGGTATCCCCCCCCTTGACAAAGGGCTCGTACAGGAAAGACCTCGCCTCGGCCTGTGAAACCTGGTGAAGGGTATTGATGTCGATTGCCCGAGGCTGGTTTCTCAGGTAGTTCTCGATGAATGCCCTTAGCCATGTATTACCGGATTTTGGATAGGATGCAATCCAAAGCAGGTTACCCATTAAAAACTCCCGCTGCTGTTGTGAAATGTCCGGGCTAAGCCGGTTTTACAAAACAATAGTACCGTCCAGAATTGTGCACACCCTGGTAAAGGATGTCACCCGCCTCAACCAGCTCCAGACCGTGCTGTTCAAACACACGGTACCAACCGGGATCGGACTGGATCGCCCTGTTGACACGCAACAGGTCTTTTAGCCGTTCCCGGCCACAGCTGATTTCCTGCTGAAACTGATCAAGCCTGGCCCGGTTTTGCCCGGCGGCGTACTCGTCCATGGGCACGACATTGGCCAGCATATTCAATATCGCCGCTATTAACTGGGAATCCGGGTATTGCCCGGATAGCGCCTCCTGCGAGCTTTTCATCAATTTTTGAAAATCCCGAAATATCAGGTCGCCCCGCAGGTACTGCTCAATTCCGGACAGGAACTTCAATTCACCCAGGGCCTCATATTCACGCCACTCATCCTCCATATACCTGATGATGTCAGTTGAAATAGCGTGGCTTATAAACGCAAAACGTCCACCGGGTTTTAACAGGCGAAACACCTGGGCTGCCGCCTTAGGCCCGTCACAATACTCGATACCGTATTGGCTGGTGACAAGGTCAAATTCATTGCTGGGCAGATCGATATCCTCGACCGGGCAGCCGCCGATCAGTGTAATCGATGACAGCAGCTGCGCCAGGCCGGGATACTTCCTGGCAATGGCTCGCGGGTTAATGCTGGCGGCGTCAACGCCATACAATTGCATTGCCCTCGACCGCGACCGGAACCAGGCAGCGGCAAGCAGCGCGACCGCGCCGTTACCCGTGCACAGATCAATCAGTTTGCCGTGTTCCGGGACGTGGTGAAACTGCGCGTGCCAGAACGCCGCGATCTCACCATCATAGTTCTCCCGGAAATCCCCCGGAAGGGACGTCAGGTTGCCGTCCGACCAATACTCACTCCAATGAATAGACTTTTGCACAGCTGTCATCCAATCCTTTTGCGCCCATTGTGAAGCCACTCGTGTAGTCTGCCATATCAAGGCCGCCGATAAAAAAAGCCCCGGCCAGAAGGCCGGGGCTCTCTTTTCAATCTGAGAACCTTATGTGACAGGCTCTCAACTTTCCGATGCTTTGCGCATCTTCTTAGAGCTTAGAAGTTCTTGGTGTACTCAATAAAGTAAACACGGCCGATGGCATCATAAAGATTCGGGAAACCGTCAGCATATTTGCCTTGAATATCAAGTACCGGATCTTCATCGGTAACGTTGTTGGCGCCGATCTTGACCTGGCCCCACTCACCACCGTCCCAACGGAAGGCTAAGTCCCACGTAAGCCATGAATCAAGATCGTTCGAGCTCGTCGACAACACGCCGGTATTCCTATCAACATTATCTTCTTCAGAATGCGGACCGATGTAGTTGCCGATCAGGTCAATACCGAAGTCACCCAGGTTCCAGATAATCGAACCCTGTGCGCGATCCGTCGGTTGCAGATAGAAACCAGCCACATCCTGGTAACCACCACCGAAGTACGCGTTCTGCTTGAACTCAAGCTGGTGCGACCAGAACAGGTTCAGGTCCAAACCGCCCCCTTTACCCATATCAAAGTACGAATGCGCCTGGAAGTCGATACCGCTGACCCCAAGCTCGTCGCCATTGATTGCATAGGAGTAGACGGCCCTGACGTTACCCGTGGCACTACGCTCTACGCGTGTAGAGTTCGGATCCCAGGTTGTACCAACGGCATCTGCATAGAACAGGCTCTGGGTACCAGGCTGGGTGATCACGTTGGTCACTGAAACATCGTAATACGCGATGTCAATTGAATGCCCATCGAGGTATTCCCAGTTCAAACCAATACTCCATGATTCGGACTCTTCTGCTTCCAGATCCGGGTTCGTGTTGTAGTAGGTATCGAACTGCCTACGCGTATCGCTGATCGGGTCATAGGCGGTCACGGCTGAGAATGTTTCAGGGCCGTACAAGTACGGACAACGCCGGCGCTTTGAAACCCTCACCCCAACGTGCGCGCAGGGTCAGGTTGTCCATCGCATTCCAGGTATAGCTAAGCGTTGGTGAGAACGCCGAACCGAAGTCGCTGTAGTCATCGTAACGGCCTGCGACCTGGAGTTCCATGTCATCGGTCAGCGGTACGTACAACTCGAAGAACAGGGCCATGAAGTCCCGGTCGCCAGAACTTGAGTTACCGGCAGAACCACCGACATTGCCGCCTTCCGACTGGGCGTCAAACTTGTTGGAGTAACCGATCTCCACGTACTCGCCACCGACCAGCATGATGGATTCACCTGCACCCAACCAGTCACCCACATTAAACTGCAACTGGCCATAGGCCTTGTTCTGCTGGGTGTAGTTGTCCTGGGTCGTGTCTGCACGCATGGTCAAAGCGCCCGCATCAGAGAAGGGGTCAATGCCATTGTCCAGAACATAGTCGAGACCCGGGTAGGACAGGTAATACCGACCAAAATTAGACAGAGTCGTAACGACCGGTCTGCGCGTAGACCTCGTAGGTCACGTTATCGGTGACGTCACCCTTGAAACCGCCAATGACATCCCACTGGGTGTCATAGGTGTAGTCATCACGGGTGCCGATGTTGGTCCAGCGATAAGCTGCCCACAGACCAGTAATCTGCGCGCTGATTTCGCCGATCGGCAATCATCTGGTCAATATCAAACGGATTGTGCGGGTGATCTTCAGGAGGGTTTGGCCAGCCGGCTGCAGGTGGCGCATAGCGGCCAAACGACCGGTTCCTGGAGAACAGGCCACGGAAGTACATGGTGTGGTTTTCGGAAATTTCGAATTCCGAATACATGTAGGCGTTGACCTTCTCGAGTTCCGCACGGTTGGCGGATACACCCGCATAGGCAAATGCACACACCGTTCCATCGGGATCACCGAGGTTGGCTGCACCCAGTACACCTACGAATCCACCGGTGGTCGGGCAGTCTGCCGCCGCACGATAGATATCGTCGTTGTCGTCGTAGATATTCCAGGTACGGCCGTAGTATGAAATACCATCGGTTTCGTCGTAAATGTCGATCCGGCCGTCACCGTCAAAATCTACTTGCCACGGCGCCGTGAATTTACGGTCTGCGTCAAAAATCGGATCACGCTTGGAATATTCAAACGCAAACACGACACTGCCGCGATCGTTGGAAGCACCGGTCAGAATACTGGCGGCAATGTCACCACCGTCATCACGGTCACGATCACCATAGCGCAGCTTGACTTCCATACCATCAAAGCTCTTGTGTGTAACCATGTTGACCACACCGGCCACGGCATCTGAACCGTAAACAGCGGAGGCGCCGTCAGCGAGGATATCGATACGCTGAATGGCGGCCATTGGCAGCATGTTGATGTTCATCGAGTCAGCACCGAGGTTCGGGCTGCCCGGTATACGCGCACCGTCGAGCAGAACCAGTGTACGCGAGCTACCCAGGCCCCTGAGGTTGAAGGTTGCGTTTGAGCCGGCTGAGTTACCGGACCGCTCGTTGAAAGAACCAAAGGCATTCAACGGGGAAGACCTCAGTACGTCGGCCACGTTCAGCGCTGAGAGTGCGTCAATGGCAGCCTCATCGATTGCCACGACCTGGCCACCAGCATCGAATTTGTCCTGCCGTACGATGCGGCTACCGGTTACCAATACTTCTTCAAGTACTGCTTCGCCATCATCGAGCTGCTCGTCCTGTGCGACGGCGGCTGTAGACAGCGCTAATGATGATGTGAGTCCTAGTGCGGTAGAGATCGAAAGACTCAGTAGCTTTTTATGTTGCATAACTTAAACTCCTGTTTACTACAGTTTTTGTCAAAGGCCTGGAGTCGCTTGGTAGAACAAATGACGGCTTTTTAATTCAACGACTTAGCGCCTTACAAATTAATACTTTAAATAGCTGCGATACTTCTTTTTGTTAAAATTACATTAATTTTCATACTAACCCTGCAGAATTTACATTAATTTAACTAAAAAAGCACCCTTTTATTAGCTCTTTTTAGCACTCCACCTAAGATTAATTCACCTACTTTCACTACTTACCGCCGGGGTCATGCGCGAATATGCCAGAAGTAATGAAGCACGTGGGCCTTGAATCGTCATCAACAATTCACCCGGGTCTGAAATTCAACAGGATTCTGCGGCTTGCATGTACTAGCAATTCCTGATAAAACAACACACGCGTTTAACACTTATTTAATACTAAAGTACTCAAGGTCGTTAAAACATTGTTTAAATGACCTGTTTTTTTGTGCTAAACAGTACGTTGCGGTCAGACAGAAGGAGATACCCAATGACAAGCACCAACCGTTTCGAAACAAAAACGGTTTTTCATACTTTGATCCTAGCCCTGGTGATGGCACTTTTTGCCAATCCTACCTGGGCACAGGATGATCAGGGGGAAGAAACCGAAGATAGCCAGACAACAGAAGAAGAGGAGGCGGTAGAACTTGACCGCGTGCAAGTCACCGGTTCGCTGCTCAAGCGTGAAGACTTCACCTCCACCTCCCCGGTACAGATCGTTACAGCCGAGACCCAGGCCCAGGTCGGCCAGCTCGAAATTGCCGACATCCTGCAAAACTCGACCGTCGCATCCGGCACCACGCAGTTGGCGAACCAATGGAACGGCTTCGTGGTCCAGGGCGGCACCGGCGTGCAGACCCTCGACCTGCGCGGCCTCGGTTCTAACCGTACGTTGTTACTGTTGAACGGCCGGCGGCCCGGCGGTAGCGGCACACGCGGCCAGACACAGGCCCTCGACCTGTCCATGCTCCCGGAAATCGCCGTGCAGCGCGCCGAGTTCGTGCTTGACGGCAGTTCCTCTATTTACGGTTCCGACGCGGTGGCCGGTGTGGCCAACGTGATCACGCGGCGCTCCGTGGACGGCTTTGAAATCCAGGCGCTGACCGAGTTGCCCGAGTCAAGCGGCGGCGAAATGTACCGGGTCGGTTTGATGACCGGCTGGAACTTCGACAAGGGCAACGCGACCCTGTCCGCCCAGTGGCAGAAAAGCGAGGCGCTCACCACTGGCGACCGCCACTATTTCGCCTGCACCCAGGACCGCGTTCTGGGATGAAGATGGCAACCGCATCGACCGGTGGGAACGTTCTGCCCGCCGCAGCCCCAACGACCCCAACGGCTTCGGTTGTTATGACATGTGGATAAACCTGGTGGTCGACCACTGGGACGGCGGATACCTCGTGCCGTCACCGGACGGTGTTACCGAAGGCCCACTCGATGGTTACCGGTACCGTAACAACGGCCGTTACGACGATCCGGGCGGCGTGGCCTACTATGAAGACCAGTACGAGATTGATCAATTTGATTCCGAGATGGTCCTCAACGAGATGGAGCGTCTTAACGTTTACGCCACGCTGGACTACACCTTTGATTTCTGGGGCGGCGTGGACTGGGACGCAGACTTCTTGTACAGCAACCGCCAAACCAAGTCGGAAGGCTGGCGCCAGTTCTTCCCCATCCTCGGCAGTGCATGGGCTGCTCCATACGGTTTTGGTTATGCCAATGACCCGGACTGGAACCCGGAAATAGGGCTACCGATCGGCCAGCCCGTCATACCCTATCCGTCGAATTCCCAAATCGACGTCGACTACTACTTTATCACTACCGGCTTTGAAGGTCTGCTGCCGACGGACAGCTACTGGAGCTGGCAGATTTATGGATCATACTCTTACTCGGACGGTAGCTACGCGGGCAATGGGATTCTTGCCTCCCGGTCGGGTGATTGGTCCATAGGCATCCCTGATGCCCCACCGATCAATTTCTATGATCCGGCGGTCCTGGGCGGCACGAACATGCAGGCCATCGTCGACGCCATCGGTGTTGACCACAAGGGCAGTACGGTTTACGACCAGTTCCAGGTAGTCGGTATACTGGCCGGTGACCTGTTCCAGATGCCGGCCGGCGCCGTGGGCACCGCCTTTGGTCTCGAATACCGTACCTTCAGCATCGACGACCAGCCCAGTTCGTATTCCAGGGAAGGTGAACTGTGGGGTTCGTCTTCCGCGCTGGTGACAAAGGGTTCAAACGATGTATGGGAAGCCTTCGTCGAGGCCGAGATCCCGCTGCTGGCGGGTAAACCCGGCTTTGAGGATCTGACATTAAACGTCTCAGGACGCTACTTCGATTACAAGGAAGGCGGCAGTGACACGGTCTGGAAAGCCGGGCTGCGCTGGGCCCTGACCCCGACCATCCTGCTGCGCGGAACGATGGGCACCTCCTACCGCGCCCCGGCGCTGTTCGAATTGTACCTGGGTGATGAAACCGGCTTCGTGGGCCAGGCGGGCATCGATCCCTGCGTTAACTGGGGCGACAGCACCAATGACAATATCCGCACCAACTGCGCGGCCGAGGGTATTCCGGACGACTACACCGGCCTCGGTTCTTCCGCCACGGTCATTTCCGGCGGCGGCGCCGGATTCCTGGAGCCGGAGACCTCCGATGCCATGACGTTCGGCCTGGTCTGGACACCCGAGTTCTCGGACCTGAGCATCGCGCTTGACTATGTCGAGATCGAAGTCAATAACCAGATCGACGACCTCGGTGCCGGCGCGATCGTCAGCGGCTGCTACAACGCGCAGAATTTCCCCAATTCATTCTGCGACCTGTTTGACCGGCTCCCGGCGGGCGACCTGTACGAGCACAACATCACCGAGATTCATGATGCCTTTATCAACGTCAACGAGCAGCTCTACAGGGGTATCGACCTGAACCTGGTGTGGAACATCGACCTCAGCTTCGGTCAACTCGAACTGGCGGCGCAAAGCACCTGGAACCTCGAAAACACGCAGCGTCTGTTTGACCCGAGCGAGGTCGAAGGCTTCGATACCACCGATTACGTCGGCACGATCGGCAGCCCGGACAACACCACCAACTTCCGTGCCTCCCTGAACTGGCAGGACTGGCGGTTCAACTACTACCTGCAGTACGTTTCGGCAACCGATGACTCACCGTTCGTAGACGCAGAGAGAAGCTCCTACTACGGCTTAGGCCCCGCGTTTGTGGACATCACCATGGACTCGGTCCTGTACCACAACTTCTCCGTGATTTATCAACGGGATGACTGGGATGTGCTGGTAGGTGTCAACAACCTGTTTGATGAAGCTCCGGACACGGTCTCTGACGTGTACAGGGCCTTAAGGGGTAACGTACCGATTTCAGCCTCGCAGTACGATCTGCTCGGTCGCAGTTACTTCGTGCGTATGAACTACCGGTTCTAACCGCCCGGCTGAAAAGCGATAAGCTTGCAAGCGGCACTTCGGTGCCGCTTGTTTTTTATGGGGCGCAAAAAAGAACGTTTTCAGCTAACATAATGGCTGGTTTTACAGTCAAAAATATCACGGGGAAGAATTCATGCAATCAAAAGTACTCATTCACCTGCTGGCGCTGTCCCTGACAGCGGTTTCACTCAGCGCGACCGCCAAGCCTGTCCCGATCGATTCACTGGCCCGAAAACCCGCCATCAATTCCGTTTCAATGAGCGCCGATGGCAAGCAACTGGTGGCGCTGATCGCCGCACCGGGCACCGACTACAAGGACACGGCCCTGGCAACCTGGAACCTGGATCATATGGACCAGGAGCCGGTAATCACCGCCAGTGCGGAGCGCATGAAGTTCATCAACGCCTTTGCCCTGAAGGCAGGTAAAATCCTGGTGACCGGACGCCAGGAGTGGACCGGACCGCTGGCCGGTTGCGGCGAGGGTAATTTCGCCGGATCCACGGCGACCTTCGTGTTCAAGAACTACCTCACGGATGCGAAGCACTCGAAGTTCGACGAAGCCTTCACCCGCGGTTCACAAAAAATCGGCACTTCTGAACAAATCGAGAAGTGCCTTGAGATTGCCGGTAGCGCCCGGCTGATCAATAACCTGCCGCTGGACCCGACAAATGTCATTATCCAGCAGATAGACAGTCTCAGCCTGCAAGGCAATTATTTCCTCTACGACCTGAAAACCGAGAAAACCAAGTTGCTGCTGCGTGCCGGGCCTGATGCCGCACCAGGCCTGTTCCATCCCCGCGACGGCAGGCTCCTGATCCGTACCATGATCGAACCCATGGGCAAGGATGACTACGAACAGCAAGTCCTGATCCATAACGCTGAGACCGACGAGTTCGAGGTCCACGACAAGCTGACCACGAAATTGAGCGATCGTTACACGGTCAGGGTGGTGGGTATCGATGATAAAACCGGTCAGTTCTATGTGATCACGGACCTGTTTTCTGACCTGGCCCAGGCCTGGATGTACGATCCCAAGACCCGTAGTTTTGGCAGCGAGCCACTGGTGGCGCACGGCAAGTATTCGATCGTTAACCTGGTATTTGGCAATCAACCGAGCAATTTCAACAAGATACTGGGTTTCAGTATTTCCGGCCCTGCCTTCGAGACCACCTATGTGGACCCGGACATGCGTGCTATTCACGAGGGCCTGAAGCAGGCCTACCCGGACCAGATGGTATATCTCACGGACTACAACGACGACCTGTCCAGGATCCTGTTCATGACCGTGAGCGGACAGAGCCCAACTGCATACCACTTGCTCATCGACCGTAAAACAGTCCAGACCCTGGGCAAGCAGCGGCCCTGGATCGACAGCGCAGACCTCGGTGAACAGCGCTGGCTGACTTACACCGCGAGGGACGGCCTGGAGATCCCGGCCATCCTCGACTTACCACCCGGCTGGAAAAAAGAGGACGGCCCACTGCCGACCATCATTCACCCGCACGGCGGGCCCTGGGCACGGGACTACATGGGCTGGGACGGCTCGGGCCTGGTACCTTTCTTTTCCTCGCGCGGCTATGCCGTTCTACGGCCCCAGTACCGTGGCTCCACTGGGCTGGGCCGCAAGCTCTGGCTGGCGGGGGATGCCGAGTGGGGCAAGGCCATGCAGGACGACAAGGATGACGCTACGCAGTGGCTCGTGGAACAGGGAATCACCGATCCTGACCGGGTCGCCATCTTTGGCTACTCCTATGGCGGCTTCGCGGCCGCAGCCGCCACGGTGCGGCCCAATAGCCCTTACCAGTGCGCCATCGCCGGGGCGCCGGTGACCGATCTCGCACGTCTTGGAACCAACTGGAGCACCAACCGGCTGCAGCGCATTCTACAGGGGGAAACAGTGACCGGTATGGACCCGATGGATAACACGGAGAAGGCCAATATACCGATCCTGTTGTTTGTTGGAGACCGTGACGTGCGCACACCTGCGTGGCACGCAAAGAACTTCTACAAGGCAGTGGAGGATACCGTTCCGGCCAAACTCGAGTTGATCGAAGACATGCCGCACCAGTTACCCTGGTATTACAGCCACTATATAAAAATCCTCAACCTGATGGAGGATTACCTGACCAAAGACTGCGGCCCGGGTGGATTGTAAGTTCACTGGCAAAGCCTTACGCAGAAGTCCACTGGATTTTCGGCGGCAATAACTGATAGAAAAACACACTGTCAGAAAAAAGCCCGGCAATCGCCGGGCTTTTTTTGTTGGGGTCAGAGCCCTTTTTCGCTTCTTCTAATTAAGCATAAAGGAATCCGGAAAAGGGCTCTGACCGCCTCAAACCCGATCAACTAAAGCGTTTCAGTTTTTCTCAAGGCTGATACCACCACTGAAGCTTTCGATGCGGATTTCAGCCCGACCCTGGCCCGACCTGTACTTCAAGTAACTGCCGGGACCACGGTCAGCCTCTTCAACCGTACCAAAATCCGTTCTGATCCGGCCGCTAAAGCTCTGTGCCTTGAACAATCCGTCTTGATTGGAAGGCAGCAAAACCGTGACATCGCCACTCATGCTCTCGGCACTGAGCCTGCCAGATACTTCGCCCGTCATGGTGATATCACCGGAAACCGTCTCCAGCTTGGCGCTTTCTATCAAGCCTGCTTCCAACTCCATATCACCGGAAACGGTGGTGGCTGAAATCTCACCGGAAATACCGGATAAATCAATATCGCCAGAAACCGATTCGGCAGAAATCCGTCCCGTTGTACCTTCAAATGCTACATCGCCGCTTACTGACTCGATGGAAACCCATTTACTTTCAGCGTCCACCTCGACATTGCCACTGACGGAAGTCGCTGACAGTTTTTCGTTGACCATACCCGCAACACTGATGTCCGCACTGACACCCACGGCATCGATGTTGACTCCGCCCGGGACCATTAACTTCAGCTTGGTTTCATCGGTATAGCGGTTGCGACTATTCCTTTCATTACGGTTTTTCACGCGGATCTGGAGCCTGGATTCACTTGCGTCAATTTCCAGTTCTTCAACACTGTCGCCCAATTCCCCGGTCAACTGCACCTCGTTCCTGCTCCAGGCCTGGATCACAATTTCACCTGCAATATTCTCGATAGAAACCGATGCGTCTGCGTTTATATCCCAGCTCTTGTCAACTGATTGCCCGGCCAATGCTGATATTGGCGCCAGCGCCAGCAAAGCACAAATCCACTTCAGTCTTTGTGTGTTCATGTCCTTCTCCAGTCATTTTGTTCCAACATCGCCAGTTGTTTCACAAACTGTAATTGTCGCGATCTCAAGTCCAGCAATTTTTCATTCAGGTAAATATTCGATGGGTATTGCTGCAAAGCCACCAACAGGGAAGACTCTGCCTGCAACAGGTCCTCCCAGCTTTTGCGCAATGCATCCGGGTCTTCACCGTCCAGACGTAAACCCGAGTATTCAAGCGGCACCAGCTCACGGAAAGCCGCCTGGTATTCCCGCTCGGCTGCCTCAACGGTTCCTGTCAATGCATAGTGTTGAGCGAATTGTGCCATTTCACCGGCGGGTTTCAATTCCAGCCCACGACCGATAAAGATGCCCGTGGTCAGGGCCAGCAGCACTGCCGCAGCCATAGCCGGCATCTGCCAGAAACGCGTCCTGCGTGGCCGCTTGATGTCACTATCAACCATCTCCAGCCTTGATTCGATACCGGGCCACAAATCACGCTGGGGCCTGATATCACGCGGCAATGAGCCGATTGCATCATGTAATTCAGATTCTTTCATCTTCTCGTCAAATTCCTTCAGAGTCCTTCAACACATCCCGGACCAGTTTCCGTGCACGGTGCAGTTGTGCCTTTGATGAACCAACCGCCATGCCGGTCATTTCTGCAATCTCACTGTGCTGGTAGCCTTCAATGTCATACAAAACCAGCACGGTCCTGGCCCGCTCGGGCAAACCGGCGATCGCAGCTTCGAGATCCTTTCTCAAACCTGCAGACACGTCCTTGTCACCCACCAGTGTCCGCTCGACCTCATCCACCATTTCCCGTTCGCGTTGTAATCGCTTGACGCGGATACGGCGGTCGCTCAGTACAACATTCACGGCCAGGCGATGTAACCAGGTGCCAAACTTGGCGTCCCCTCGAAACAGCCCGAGTTTGTTCCAGGCCCTTACAAATGCCTCCTGCACCATGTCTTCCGCCAGGGCCTTATCACAGCCACACATACGCCAACAAAGTCCAAAAATCCTGTCGCAGTGACTGCGGTAAAGTTTTTCGAATGCATGCCGGTCACCGGCCTGGGCTTTCTCGACCCAGCCTTGTTCGGTAGCTGACAGTTCATCCTTGTCATGCTGCCACTGTGACACCGCCTGCATTCCTCCCATGTAAGATTAGATGTGTGCCGGCCAAAAGGGTTTAAAACCGATTGGCTTCAGGAAACGTTAGCACAAGTGAAACAGGGCTGCCCTGCCTGATACAGGAGCGCGGCGCCGGAACGGGCATTCCTTCATGGGACACGCCACCATATTTAAGATGAATGGTAGATCGCGCACGCAATGAACAATGATCAATCCTTGGCTGTGCTGTATATTCCTTCCCGGGACACGCTCAAGCCATCCATGGGCGCTCGGTAATTCGTGTCCCGACGAATTACGGTCCCGGGTAAGGAACACCCCAGCACAGCTTGAAACGCTCAGCGATAGGCCACTCCCACAGTTCAGTTAACCAGCGGCTTTCAGGTCGGCAGCAACCTCGTCCAGTTCCTTGAGCAACTGCTGCGGCAAACGGTCACCATAACTCTCGAGGTATTCCCTGATCTGTTCGGTTTCCTCCAGCCATGCCTTTGCATCAACCTCGAGCAGTGCTTCAAGCGTGGCGGGGTCCGTATCAAGACCCTGGGTATTGATATCTGCAACATGTGGTACGCCACCAATCGCGGTTTGATCAAAATCGACATCACCCTTGATGTGGTTAATGATCCACTCCAGCACACGCATGTTCTGGGCAAAACCCGGCCACATGAAGTTCCCTTCTTCGTCTTTCCTGAACCAGTTCACGTGGAAAATGGGTGGCAAATCACTGGCGCGTTCGGTAAACGACAGCCAGTGGTCCCAGTAGTCGGCGAAGTTGTAGCCACAAAACGGCTTCATGGCCATTGGGTCACGACGCACCACGCCAACCGCACCGATGGCTGCTGCGGTGGTTTCAGAGGCCATACTGGCGCCCAGTAATACACCGTGCTGCCAGGACTTGCTCTTCATCACCAACGGCACCAGGCGTTCCCTGCGTCCGCCAAACACGATGGCTGAAATGGGGACACCGCGCGGGGCCTCTGCCTTGTCCGAGTAGGAGGGGCAACGCTTCATGGACACGGTAAACCGTGAATTCGGATGCGCCGCCGGCCCAACCTCGGGATCATAAGGATTACCCCGCCAATCGGTCGCCGGAACAGATTTATCTTTGCCTTCCCACCAGGGCTGGTTTTCAGCGGTTACACCCACGTTGGTGAAGATACTGTCTTTCTCGATCATGGCCAATGCGTTCGGATTGGTCTCGTTACCGGTGCCCGGCGCCACCCCGAAAAAGCCGGCTTCGGGGTTGACCGCCCACAAACGGCCGTCTTCACCCGGTTGCATCCAGCAAATATCGTCACCCACCGTCCAGACCTTCCAGCCCTCGTATTCTTCAGGTGGAATCAGCATGGCGAGATTGGTCTTACCGCAGGCCGAAGGAAAGGCCCCGGCGATGTAATGTGTTTCACCCTGCGGGTTTTGCACACCCACGATCAGCATGTGCTCGGCCAGCCAGCCCTCGGTGCGGGCCTGGTAACTGGCGATTCTCAAGGCGTGACATTTCTTACCCAGCAAGGCGTTTCCGCCGTAACCGGAACCGTAGCTCTGGATTTCAAGGTCTTCGGGAAAATGCATGATAAAGCGGCGTTCCGGGTCCAGTTCACCAACCGAATGCAAGCCCTTGATGAAATGGCCTTCGTGTTCGATACGCGCCAACGCACCACTGCCGATGCGGGTCATGATACGCATATTGACCACGACATAAGGGCTGTCAGTGATTTCAACGCCGCAACGTGCCAGCGGGGAGTCGATCGGCCCCATGCAATAAGGGATCACGTACAGGGTGCGGCCTTCCATGCAACCATCGAACAGGTCACGCATCTTGGCCTTGGCAGCAGCGGGGTCCATCCACAGGTTGTTCGGACCCGCATCTTGCTCGTCAGTTGTACAGATGTACGTCAAGTGCTCCACCCTGGCCACATCAGTGGGATCGGAGCGGTGCAAATAGCAACCCGGGTTCGTCTCGTGGTTGAGTTCGATGAAATCACCGGTTTCCAACATGCCGTCAACCAATTGCTGGTTTTCATCAGCGCTGCCGGTGCACCAGTGAATCTTGTCCGGCCGGGTCAGGGTACTGATTTCTTCAACCCATTGTTTTAAAGCTTCATTACTCGTCACGTGATCTCCTCGTATATGCGTGTGTGTTCGAAGGCGGGCAGGATAGCCGCTCGGCGCAAGCTAATCAATGTAGCGTAAAAGACCTCTGCTTAGCCAATGACGTATTTATTCAGGTATCAACGTCGCGATGACGTGTGTCATGTAAGCTTCGAACTCTTCAGAACTCAGGTTGGGCGCCTGGTGATGTCTTTGCAGTTGCAGAAAGCCCAGGTAGGTTGAATAAGTCAGCCGGGCCCGGTGCGAGGCCTCATCAGGATCGAACCCGATTTCACAAAATGCCGCCTTGATATGTTCCATGCGGCGTTGTGCAACCCGTTCGAGTAAGGGCTCCACCATCGGGTGGTCGGCTGCTACGCACAGGGAACTATAGACATTGTGGGTTAATTGCTCTCGGCCGGAGCGCCTGAAAAATGAGCGCAGTCTTTCACGCGGGTCCGATATCGCACCCAGGGAAGTTTGCAGGTTGGCTGCATCATGCTCCTCCCAGCGCAACAATGATTGCTCCAGCAGGGCCTGGCGGTTGGGAAAATGCCAGTAAAAGCTGCCCTTGGTCACACCCATACGTTTGGCCAATGATTCAACGGCAACCGCCCTGATACCTTTTTCGGCCACCAGTACCAATGCCTGCTTCTCCCAGTCGGCTGCGCTGAGGGTTGATCGTTCTTTCTTTTTCATTGCCAATTGAGCCACAGATGCTACCTGGAAAATATATTTGTTCGAACTGTAAAGGATAACCGACAAAGGCATCTCAATACACCTCTGTTGGTGGTTGACTCAGCGGGAAGTCTTTACCATACTCTACCGTATGGAAAAAGATTTCCCGGCCGGGGTCCAAATCGATGTGATCACCGGTCACACAGGTGACGAAAACGGGAAATATCAACGCTTCTTGCGGAGGTTTGTGCAATGTTCTGGATTCTGATTTTATGCTTGCTCGCCATATCACTCGTCGCGGCTTATCACGGCTGGAAACTGCTGCACTGGACGTTGGGCGTTGTCGTAGTGCTGGCTGGATTTGGCTTTTTCACCAGCGTTTCAACAACGGCTGTCGCCGTGCTATCCATCATTTTTGCGGTTGTCGCCATACCACTGAACTTCAAACCCCTGCGCCGTCAAAGGATGACTGCGCCGTTCTTGGCCATCTATCGCAAGATGCTACCGACACTGTCCGACACCGAACAAACCGCGCTGGAAGCCGGCACCGTCGGCTGGGAAGGCGAGCTGTTCGCCGGCAACCCGAACTGGGATGCGTTACTCGAGCAGCAATGGCCTGACCTGACTGAAGAAGAACAGGCTTTTGTGGACGGACCGACCAATGAACTGTGCGAGATGCTCGATACCTGGCAGATTTATCACGAACTGGCGGATCTGCCACCCGAAGTTTGGGACTTCATGAAGAAAAATCGCTTCTTCGGCATGATCATCCCGAAGGAATACGGCGGCCTTGGATTTTCGGCCCTGGCACATCGTGCTGTCTTGCAGAAAATCGCATCCGTGTGTGCAGTGGCCGGCAGCACCGTTGCAGTACCGAATTCGCTGGGCCCGGCCGAGCTGCTGGTCCATTACGGCACGGATGAGCAAAAGAACTACTACCTCCCACGTCTCGCTGTGGGGGAAGAAATCCCCTGCTTCGCTTTGACCAACCCGGTGGCCGGCTCGGATGCAACCTCGATTCCCGACTACGGCATTATTTGCAAGGACAAGTACAAGGGTAAGCAGGTGCTGGGCATGCGCCTGAACTTCGACAAGCGCTATATCACCCTGTCGTCAGTCTCAACCCTGGTCGGCCTGGCGTTCAAACTGCACGACCCCGATGGCCTGGTCAGCGACAAGAAGGACCTGGGTATCAGCGTCGCGCTGATCCCGGGTGACACCCCTGGGCTGGAAACCGGGCCACGTCACATGCCGTTGAACGTTCCTTTCCAAAACGGCGTGGTGCGCGGCAAGGATGTCTTTGTGCCGCTGGATGCGCTGGTCGGTGGTATTGATATGGCCGGTAATGGCTGGCGCATGATCATCGAACTGTTGACAGTCGGTCGGGCCATCACGTTACCATCGTGTTCATCCGGTGGCGCCAAGATGGCTGCGCTGACCACGGGCGCTTATTCCAGGATTCGTAAGCTGTTCGGGCTGCCGATCGGCCGTTTCGAGGGCATCGAAGAAGCGATGTCACGCATCGCCGGCAATACCTACGCTACTTCCGCCCTGTCGCGCATGACCGCATCGGCGGTGGACCTGGGTCAAAAACCCGCCGTACCCTCGGCCATTGCCAAGTACCATGCCACCGAGATGGGACGCCGGATCGTCAATGACGCCATGGATGTGCACGGCGGCAAGGGCGTCGTGCTGGGGCCTCGCAACTACCTCGGGCGAGGCTACCAGGGCATGCCGATATGGATCACAGTGGAAGGCGCCAATATCCTGACCCGCAGCCTGATGATTTTCGGTCAGGGCGCTATCCGTTGTCACCCGTACGTGTTGCCGGAAATGGAAGCCGCCCGGGTCGAGGATCCCATCGAGCGTCTGGAACAATTCGACGACCTGTTGTTTAAGCATATCGGTTACAGCATCGGCAATGCCGTGCGCAGCATGGTACTGGGTCTCAGTTTTGCCCGTTTCGCAGCGGTGCCGACCGATCGCAAAACCGCCCGTTATTACCGGAAACTGACCCGCTATTCGGCGGCATTGGCCTTTGCTTCTGATATTGCCATGCTGACTCTCGGTGGCAAGCTGAAGTACAAGGAACACATATCTGCGCGTCTCGGTGATGTGCTGAGCCAGCTATATATTTGCTCGGCCATGCTCAAGCGTTTCGAGACGCAGGGCCGGCCCGCAGCCGACCAGCCGATACTGGCCTGGGCCTTCCACGATGCGATCTACAAGATCCAGATAGCGCTGGGCAACGTGGTGGACAATTTCCCCAGCCGTGCGATACGTATCGTGCTGGGCACCTTTATCTTCCCGCTCGGACGGCACGAACACCAGCCAGGCGACCGTCTCGGCCACAAGGTCTCCCAGTTGCTGATGTCACCATCGGAAACACGTAACCGCCTGACCAATGGCGCGTTTATCTCTGCTGATGCCGGCAACCCCGTGAGTCTGCTGGAAATCGCCCTGCCACGTGTCATTGCCACGGAGCCGCTGGAGAGGCGTTTGTCCAAGGCAAGCAATGCCGGTGAACTCGATGCGCTCAATCCGCAGGAACAACTCGATAAAGCCGTCGAGCAGTCCATTATCACGGCTGAGGAAGCCGAGGAACTCAAGGCGGTGCGGGCGATGATCACGGAAATCATCACGGTTGATGAATTTGACAGCGAGGAACTTCGGGCGGGGTCTGGCGTAGATAAAGAACCCGCCACGGACCAGGCCGCCTGAGGTAAACACCTGGTATTAACCCAGCCTCCAAGTGCAGACAATTATCCCGGCGCAAGCCGGGATTTTTTTCGGTGTTGGTAGCGGTGTCTGACCTCCACGGATGCAGGTAATGCAGGGCATTGTCGGGAACAGTTCCTGCGTGCCACGATTCTGATTCAATAATCACCCGGTGGTTTACCGGTGTGGTCTCCTGGCCCCGCAGCCTTACGGCTACCCTCACCTTCGAGCCATCTTAACGGGGCCGGCCTCACAGGGCGTCCTGCCCTGGTCGGCCTGCATTGGACCTCCCGTCCAATGCGCCCCTGACGACTCTCAGAATTCGGTGCGGTGCCTTAATGACGTCCACACCGGTAAACCACTGCGCGACTCTTGAAGAGACCATTGAGATTGGCCGGCTGGTCAAAAGCAGAACCTTTCGAGCTGTGCCGGGGTGTTCCTTACCCGGGACCGTGTCGTCGGGATACGATCACCGAGCGCCCATGACAGGGATTGTTCCCGACAATCCCCTGCATTTCCTCCATCCCTGGAGGTCAGATGGCTAGAGCATGTCCTGCTTATTGGAATACGAGCTGGAGAGGGATGTTCCTTACCGGAACCGTGAGCGACTGGGAGTCGCGACCGAGCCCACAGGGATGTGCCCGTGGCGTGTTCCGGGAAGGAATACCCGCTCCAGCGCCAAAGATATGAAAAATGCCTTAACGGCTGGATTTACAACATCCCGGTTTCAAGCCGGGCAGCCTCGGTCATCATGTGGTGATTCCAGGGCGGCTCGAACGTCAGCTCAACGTTCACTTTTTGCACGGTGGGGATAATCAGGATTTTGCTGCGTACGTCTTCAACGATGATGTCCCCCATACCACAGCCCGGCGCGGTCAGTGTCATGGTCACCGAAACCTCCCGCATGCCCTGCTTGTTCTTTTTCAGGTCACAGGCATACACCAGTCCCAGGTCCACGATATTGACCGGTATTTCCGGGTCGTAACAGGTCTTCATCTGCGACCAGACCAGTTGCTCCACGTCATCATCACTGGCATTTTCGGGCAGCGCCGGCGGCATAACCGGTTCCTTGCCAATAGCGTCGGCATTGACGCCGGCTATGCGGAACAGGTTGCCATCGACAAAGACGGTGAAACTGCCACCGAGCGATTGGGTGATATAGCCCACGGTCCCCGCGGGCATGGTGACTTCATCCCCGGAAGGGATCATCACGACGGGACAATCACGTTCGAACTGGCATGGTTGGCTGGTGTGGTGAAACATGTTTGCTTCCGTTCTGTGTATTGGCGCGATCTATCCGTTGTGTATCATGGGTTCCAGCAGTGTTAAGGCCTGCCGGTACACACGACGTTTGAAGCGGATAACGTTGTCTGCCGGGTACCAGAAATCCACCCATTTGAAATCTTTGAATTCCGGCTCAGTGGTTGTCTTCAGGTCGATCTTGACATCTTCATCGAGCAATTTCAGCAAAAACCAGACCTGTTTCTGACCGATACACAGCGGTTTGCTGTTGGAGCGCTGAAAACGCCTGGGCAACTGGTAACGCAACCAGCCTGGCGTGGAACCCAGCATTCTGACCTGCTCTGCGAGCAGGCCTGTTTCCTCTTGCAGTTCGCGGTACATCGCCTCAACAGGTGTTTCATCCGAGCGCATACCACCCTGGGGAAACTGCCATCCATCATTGTTTGAACGTTTTGCCCAGAACACCTGCCTATCATCGTTCAGGATGACCATGGCGACATTGGGCCTGAATCCATCCGGGTCGATCATGCCTGTCTTTTTCTTGTGAGATTGTTCATGGACGATGTTATGGGCCAGCCGAATACATGAGATAATTTCATGCAAACCATGTTAATCAATCCTGCAAAATGATTCCAATGACATTACGCCGAATACTGATCATTTTGCTGTTGCTGTTATCAGTTGGAAGCGTGTTTTTCGCCAGTGCTACCGGTTCGGTGTCTTTGACATGGCAGGAATGGCTGGCCGCCGTCGGCGACCCGGCGAGCGCCCACGGTGAACTCGTCTGGCGGCTGAGAATGCCACGCGCAGCCGCCGCCTGGGTAGTCGGCTCAATGCTGGCCATGTCCGGTTGCCTGATGCAGGTACTGTTGCGCAATCCCTTGGCTGACCCCTATGTGCTGGGGGTTTCCGGCGGTGCTGCTTTCGCAACCCTGTTGGGCATGGTATTTGGCATTGCAGTTGGCGTATTGCCGTGGCTGGCGATCCTTGGGGCCTTGTTCTCCATCCTGGTCGTGTTTGGCCTGGCGCGTGGTACGGGGCCCTGGAGTGGCACACGTTTGTTGCTGACCGGTGTAGTGACAGCGTCCGGCTGGGCCGCGTTGATCAGCCTGATACTGTCCCTGAGCCCGGATAACAGCCTGCGTGGCATGTTGTTCTGGCTAATGGGGGATTTGAGCTATGCCATCATGCCTGCATGGTCCCTGGCAGTGCTCGGTGGCAGTTTTATTCTATGCCTGGGCCTGGCACGCAGCTTGAACGTACTGGCCATGGGTGAGACCACGGCGCGATTGCTGGGTGAGCCAACGCGCCAGATGTTGTGGCTCGTATACCTGCTTGCCTCGATTTTGACTGCCACTGCGGTTTCGATTGCCGGCAGTGTCGGTTTTGTGGGCCTGATCGTTCCGCACCTGATGCGTCTTCTGGTGGGCTCCGACCACCGCATCCTGATACCGGCGGCAACGCTGTTCGGGGGACTGTTCCTGGTATTGTCGGACACGCTGGCGCGAACCGTATTGAGCCCACAGCAATTGCCGGTCGGCGTGATCACCGCCCTGCTCGGTGTGCCACTTTTCCTGTTGTTGTTAAACCGTGCGCGGCTGAAAGGCGTATGACCTCGTTAAGGTGTCAATCCGTGGATCTGAGTATTGCAGGCAAAGCCATTTGCGCCCAGCTTGATTTGCATCTTGAAGCCGGACAGTTCTGGGGACTCCTGGGGCCCAACGGAATCGGCAAAACCACCTTGCTCAAGTGCATGGCAGGCTTGTCAGAGCCCGATGATGGCAGCATATTGCTCGAAAACCAGGCCATCGGTGAGTTACCGCGCCGCAGCATTGCCCGCTTGCTCGGCATGCTGCAGCAACACACCGTGTATGTTTTTGATGCCAGTGTGCTGGAAACCGCACTGACCGGCAGGCATCCGCACCTTGGTTACTGGGAACGCGAGGGCGCTGATGACACGCAGAAGGCACTGGACGCCATCCGGGCTGTCGACCTTGAAGGCTTCGAGTCCCGCAGCGTGACGGGGCTCTCAGGTGGCGAGGCACGCCGGTTGGCATTCGCTTCGCTGATCGTACAGGAGCCGGATATCCTGCTGCTGGATGAGCCCACCAATCACCTGGATATGAAACACCAGGTCCGTATCATGAACCACGTCGAACAACAGGTGACAACCGGGGGGCGTTGCGCCATGGTTGCCCTGCACGATGTCAACCTGGCAGCCCGTTATTGCAGCCATATCCTGATGTTGTCAGGTGAAGGCGACTGGCAGGCGGGTCCTGCACATGAACTACTGGAACCTGGAAACCTCGAAAGACTCTACCAGTGCCCGGTGGAATCCGTGCAAACCCGCGCCGGCATGCGGTTTTTACCCGGAAACTGAGTCCAACTGCTCTTTCAACCGGGTGTATGCCTTGCCGAGGTGCCAGGCACCCACCGCCCACACACCCATAACCGGGATATACAACCACGCGATCTGGCTAATACTCAAACCCGCGGTCATCATGCCCTTGAACAACCAACTGGCGGTCACATCGCTGCCACGGTAGACCACGGTATCGATGAAATTCTTGCTCTTGTACTTGGTTTCACGATCCACCACCGTGAACAGCATCTCCTTGACCGGACCCAGCAAGCCATAGTTCATCGCCCGTTGCGCAACCTGTACTGCCGCGAACAACACCAGGCCCAGGGAACTGCCCAACAGGGTAAAGCCAGCCGCCAGGAGTATCGGCGGCAATATGGCAGTGCGTGGCATGCCCAGGAAAATGACCAGGCGCGAGGTGATCAAAAACTGGAACAGGAATGCCAGCACCTGCACGATCAGGTCGACGTAGCTGAAGAATTCGGTGCGCTCATCAAAGCCAATGATGTTCTGATCCACCAGTACCGCCAGGCCGTTGTACAGAAAGGTCGAAGTCAGGTTGTGGGACAACATCAACAGGCAGATCAACAACAGGTATTTTGATTTGAAGACCTGCACGGCGCCTTCCCAGATACCCCCACCTATGACCCGGGTCGCTTTGTCCTGCTGCACGCGGCGTTCGTAACGGCCAAGGGCAATAGCCAGGCCAGTGGCTACCAGCAGGAAGCAGATCGCAAGCATCATGACCCCACCTGATCCAATCCGGGAGACCTGGTTTGCCGTCAATAGGGGTCCGGCAATGGCGCCCAGGCTGCCACCGGCCATAATGCTGCCAAACAGGCGCTGGGCCTGGTCCGGGTGGAAAATATCGGCCATGAAACTCCAGAAAATCGACACCACGAACAGGTTAAATACGCTCAGCCAGATGTAGAAACCATATTGCACCCAGTCGGAGGTTGCATCGCCTTTGAAGGCAAAGGAAAAGGCAAAAAAGACCAGGTTGGAAATGAAAAACAGGTAAATACCGGGGATGAACCGGCCACGCCGGAATTTTGACACCAGCCAACCAAAGACCGGCACGATCAGCAACATGGAAATAAACGTCCCGGTGTACAGCCAGTGCAATGATTCGGAATGGTTGGCGGCAACCGTGCCCCGGATGGGCCGGAGCATGAAATACCCCGCCAGCAGGAAAAAGAAATAGCTGAATGCCAACAGGAAACGCCGCCATTCACCGCGATGAATATTGATCAGGTTTAACAAGCGTCAATCCTCGAGAATCGAAATCTTTTGTCCCGGCCTCAGGCGCTCGTTACCGCGGATGATGACCATTTCACCATCGTTCACAGCACCGATGATTTCTATCAGCTCCGCAGCACTGATTCCCGGCGTGACCGTTACCTGCCGGGCTGTATTATCCCCTTCCACGACAAATACTGAAATGCCCTCCGGTCTCAACACCAGCGCGTCGCGTGGTACCGCCAGCGCCTGTCTGGCCGTTGAAGTTGGAATCGAAACACGCAAGGTCTGGCCAACGGGGAAACGGTTGGGTGCTATATCCAGGCGCAATTCAAATTGGTGTGTGTTTTCCGAGCCCACTGCAACCACGGTACGCACGATTCCGGTTTCTTCGTCTTCACCTGTTACCAGCGCCAACTCCCGGCCCGGTTGAACGTAGGAAAAATACTCCAGCGGAGCCCGCGCAATCACTTCGAGGTGCTGTTGATCGACCAGGCGTACCACATCAGTACCGATGTCAACCCTCTCTCCGGGCATCATCAGCCGTTCAACCACGATACCGCCGAACGGTGCAGTGATCCGGGTGCGGGACAATTGGTCCTCGGTCTGCGCCAGGCGGGATTTGGCCACCTGCAAATCCCCACGGGCGACATCACGGTCAGAGCGGGTTTCTTCCAGTTGCGTTGCCGCGGCCAGGTTGGATTCTGCCAATGTCACGAACCTGCTTTCTTCTTTTTCGAGAAATTTCAGCCGTGCCTCGGCGCGTGACACTTCGCCCCGGTTTTCGTCCCTTTTCAACAACAGTTGCGTATCCTCAATCCTGGCAACCGTACCCCCGGTAGTCACCACGGTGCCGACATCAGCCACCTCCAACAGGCGGCCGGTGACCTCGGCCGCCAGGTTTGCATCATTGCGGCTGACCACCGTGCCGGGCACGATGGTGACCGGCACCAGTGTCTGTACCGAGGCCTTTGCGACCCGTACGATGGCGCCCGCCGCATCCTGCTGTGCAAAGGCGGCAGCTTGGAGAAACAACAGGACCAGCAGTAGCGGCCAATTGAGCATCAATTTTTTCATTATCCTGGTATCCAGTCCGTGCGATTTCATACAGCCGGTGTCTCCGCAACCTTGCCTGGATATGCGTCCTCATTGGCGCGTAACAAGCTGGGTAAGAGTATCAATGTAAACAGGCCGCTGACCAGCATACCGCCAATAATCACGGTTGCCATGCCACGGTACAACTCGGTACCGGAACCCGGCATCAACATCAATGGCAACATGCCGAAAATACTGGTCATGGTGCTCATCAGGATCGGGCGCAGACGCAAACGCACTGCGCTTTCCACCGCGTCTTTGCGCGACATGCCTTCACGTTCTGCATCGCGGGCCCGGTAGACCAGCAGGATGGCGTTATTGACCACCAGCCCAAGCAATATGACAAAGCCGATCATGGTCAACAAGTCCATCTTTTGCCCCCCGCTGGCGAACAAAGCCAGGTCCATCAGGCGCAAGGAGATGATCCCGCCCACCGTCGCCATCGGGATGGTCATGATGACCAGCAGTGAATCCTTGAACGAGCGGAACAGGGCGGAAATGAGCAAATAGAGGATGACCACCGCCAGGGTAAAACTCCCCGACATGCTTCCCAATGCCTGGTCCAGGGCCTCGGCCGTTCCACGCATGCGGATCGAGCCATCCTGGGGCAGCTTTTCCATGATCCCGGGTACGACATTTTCATCAATTAAGCTGATCGCATCTTCCAATGGCATTTCGGATGGTGGTGTCACCTGCAGGGTCAACGTGCGCTTGCGGTCTACACGGCGGATCTGTGAAGGCCCGGCCGTACGGGTGACTTTGGCCAGTTCCCCGATGGTCTGTATCTCGCCACTGGCCGTGGCAACCGGCATGGCTGCCAATTCCTCGGGTGTGTACCAGTTCTCGGCCCGCATGATGATGTTGTAGCGCCGGGTGCCGTCAAAATACTCACCCATAAAAGCCCCGTCACCCATGGCGCGGATGATCGTCGCCATGCGCGACCGGTTCCAGCCGACCTCGGCGATACGCCGGTCATCCGGTATCAGGCGCAACTCGGGTTCGGCCTGCTCGAGACCGGGCAAGGGTCTGACATTGGCCTGCGGCATGACTTGTGCGATCGCGCCATATCCTGCCAACCCCCCGGCGATCAGGGATTCGAACGAATCCGCGTGCAGATCCACGTTGATTTGCCGCCCGCCCCTGGAGCCGCCAAAAATCGGCCGGCGGTTGGCAAAGGCGATTGTATCCGGAAACCCTGTCAGTACTTGGGTATTCAATATGCCAATGAATTCATCAACATCGCCAACATCACGCGTGCGTGCGCCAACGAAGGTGCCAAAACTGCGTGA
This sequence comes from uncultured Gammaproteobacteria bacterium, assembly GCA_963753105.1. Taxonomy (GTDB): domain Bacteria; phylum Pseudomonadota; class Gammaproteobacteria; order Xanthomonadales; family SZUA-36; genus SZUA-36. The sequence goes on along the minus strand of CAVWBD010000001.1, from coordinate 886,061 downwards.
AGAACCGACAAAGTAATTCTGCAACTGGATCGGGTGCTGACCATTGATATGCGGTGCCAGACGCTCGCTCAATACGTCCATGACTTCCGCCTTGGCGGTTTCGATGCCCAGGCCCGGTGGTGAAATCATGAATCCAAAGATGAAATTGCGCTTGCCCTCGGGCAGGTAATCGGCCGATGGCGTGAGCAACAATGCCAACGCCAGTGGCACGCTCAGCAATATCCCGACCCAGGTCTTGCGGCGTCTCGGTGTGCCTGTCCAGCGCATGATGTGGTCGGTGATCCAACGCCACCAATTGCGGTGCAGGTCCTCGATTGCGCTACCCCTGATCCAGTTGGAAGCGGCCGACGGCAGCACGGTCACCGCCACCATCAACGACGCGATCACCGCCGCGGAAATCGTGATGGCCAGGTCGCTGAATAACTGGCCTGCCTCATCCTCCAAAAATACCACGGGCATGAAAATCGCCACCGTGGTGGCCGTGGAAGCGAGCAACGCACCCCAGACCTGCATTACCCCCCGCTCCGATGCTTCGTCGCCACTACGACCGGCCTCGCGTTGCCTGAAGATGTTCTCCAGCACCACGATGGCCGAGTCGAGCACCATCCCGGTAGCAAATGCCAGGCCGGCCAGGGAGATGATATTCAGTGTCCGGCCCATGACATTCAACACGATAAAGGCCACGAACAGGCAAAGCGGTATGGACAGCGCCACGATCAAGGTGGCACGGAATTTACGCAGAAACCACCACAACACCACCACGGCGAGACTCATACCCAGTAACAGGTTGTTACGCACCATCTCCATCGAGGAGACAACATAAACAGACTCGTCATAATTCTGGCTGATTTCCAGCCCTGCCCTTTCGAGTTCATTGGCGGCCAAATCGGCAACGGCCTCCTTGATTGCATCCATCACTTCGAGCACGTTGACACCCGATTCGGGGATCACCATCATACCGACCGCCGGTCTGCCGCTCATCACGAGGATGGTTGACGGGTCCACCATTTCCAGGTGGATACGGGCGATGTCCCTCAGACGTATGGGTTCACCGTCGCGCCAGGTCAGCACCAGGTCACCCAGGGCCTCGATTTCATACTTGCCGCTGAAACGCACCGTGTACTGGCGTCTGCCGACCTCGTTGCTGCCGGCGGAAATATTGGCATTGGCGCCCAGTTCACCGGGAATGGATGTCAGGTCCAATCCGATACTGGCTGCCTTGTAAGGATCAAAAGTAATCCTGACTTCATGGCGCCGGCCACCGAACATGCCGGTCCGTGAAACACCCGGCACTCGCTCGAGACGTGTAATCAGGGTTTCTTCCAGAAAATCCTCGTAGGAAGCCACCGGTCTTTCGTTACCAGGTTTACTGCGCACGGCAAACCAGGCAATGACCTTCTCAAAATTGTTACCACCAACGCTGATAACCGGTTCGTTGGCGTCAACCGGGTACCTCGGGACCTGGTTCAGCCGGTTCATGACCTCGATCAGGGCCCGGTTCATATCCGTACCGATGGCGAATTCCAGTTGCACGGAACCACTGCCGAAGCTCGCAGTTGACGACATCCTTTCCAGGCCGGGCACACTGCGCAGCACGTCTTCCTGCGGTTCGATAATTTCCGATTCGACCTCGTTGGGTGCAGATGCGCGCCATGGTGTCTGGATAGAGATCTCCGGACGCTCGATTTCCGGTGTCATCTGGATGGGCAGGCGCAGCAGGCTGAGCGTGCCGAAAATCACCACCAGGATGCCGGCTACGATCACCGCCACCGGGTTGCCCAATGCTATGCGTGTTAATGTCAAATTGGTATCCCGGGTTAATTGGCAGCCACTATACCTGACATGGGGGAGTGTTCAATCGGGAATTTGCGGTTGGCCGCCCCACCAAGAAGTCATGATGTCTTACGTTGTTAGGGCATGTTAACACTATGCGAATACCCAGCGTTGACGCTCAAAAGTGTGCAGGCAAGGCGCGGTGAGTGCGGTTTGGTTCCTCCAATCAAGTGAACCGCAACGCCGCATGGGCGCTTTTGAGCATCAACCCTTTGGGACTGGGTCCTTTTTTCCGCATGACTGCGTTGCACTATCGCGCATGTACAGATAGTTCACTTCACTCAGTGCGCCTTGCCCTGCGAAAAAATGACCGCCGTCGATGGGTATTCGCATGGTGTTAACAGGCCCTGGGTCAGTCCGGTAACAAACTGAGTAACAATTCACGACATTGTGTGTGGTTCAGTTGCACGGGAACCGGGTATTGTCCAAAAGCCTCGTCAAGTGCCCTTTGAGCAATCTGATCAATGTCAGATGATTTCATTGCAGCAACGGTTTTCGGAATTTCGAGCTCTTCCAGCAAACCGTTAAGCTTTTGCATAAAAGCTGTAGCGGCCTGCGCGTTGTCAGGACTGTCACTGATATTGACTGCACGGGCGAGTTCAGCGAGTTTACGGTCTATCTTTGGCCGGCAATAGGCGAGGACTTCGGGCAGCACAATCGCGTTTGCCAGGCCGTGGGGCACATGATAAATCGCACCAAGCTGGTGCGCGATGGCATGGACATAACCGACGTAGGTGCGGGTAAAAGCCAGGCCGGCTTGAAAACTGGCCAGCGCCATGGCCTCGCGGGCTTCCAGATCCTGTCCATTCTTGTATGCAATGGGCAGTTTGGAAAAGATACCTTTAATGGCTTGAGTACACTGGTCTCTACTGAAACGCCCCGCATAACCACTCAGGTAGGACTCAATCGCATGGGTGAGCGCATCAATACCCGTGTGAGCAGTTATCTGTGGTGGTAAGCCAATCATTAGAGTGGGGTCGAGAATTGCACATTTTGGCACCAGGAAAGGGTCGGCGACCACTTGCTTGATACGTTGTTGACGATTGGTTATCACTGCCGCAACGGTACATTCAGAGCCTGTCCCTGCGGTGGTCGGGATGGCAATCATCGGGGGCACAGTACGGTGAACCCTCAGTAACCCCACCAACCTGCTGATGTCTTTTCCTGTGGCGACCGATGCGGCAATGGCTTTGCCACAATCAAGGACCGAGCCACCGCCAATGAGGATCAAGCTGTCGCATTTCTTCTGTTGATATCGTTCAACACCCGACCTCACTGTTTCAAAATCCGGATCGGGTTCGATCTCTGAAAACAAATGATATGAAATGCCGTGCGCATCCAATGACTCTAGTACCGGTGAAATCAACCCTAGCTCAAGCAGGACATTGTCCGTGACAATCAATGGGCATTTGCCTTTATAACTGTTCAGTCGATCCGGGATTTCCTGAACAGACTGAGGTCCTATAATGCATTCAGGTGCGGGGACCGGGAAGTATTTAAGAAAAGGTTTTCTGACATTAACAAGTAGTGAATGTAACATTCATAACCTCTCTAAGTAGCTTGAGTCGTGATCAATCAGACTTGCCACCACTAACCATCGGCAATGGCACGTGGATCACCAGGCAGATAACACGCAGCAACTCCATTTCCGCAACCGCCAGCCGGTTGTCCGCCATCACCGTGGCGATCAGTGCATTGACCAGCTTTTGCTTGTCAGCGGGTTTGAGCTGGTCGAGCACCGGTAAGGCCTGGTCCAGTATCCCGCTCCAGTCCTTGGTGTCCGGAATCCCGGATGGCTGCGCCATTTCCAGCATGTTCATACCCGCCTGGTAAGCACGCTGAATTTCCGCTGGTTCCCGCTGACCATTGACCGCCAACAGTGCGACCACCTGCTGTGCCTCAGCCTTTACCTGCATGAGAGATTGTTTACCGGCCAGCCTGACGCTTTGCGGGTTTGAGGACTCCCACAGGTGCTGGGTGATGATCACCGCCATCAGGTACTCAAACATGTCGACTCGTCCATCGATATCGCTCAGGGCTTTCACCAGCCCAAGCACCTTGCTGACATAATCCGGTGGTCTGCGTTTGAGTTCAGGTATGGCCATCTCCAACAGCGGCAGACGCTGCTCCCTGGCCAGATCAGGAGCGGCTTCCAGCAGGTTGCGTACCCGGGTCTCGCTGTCACTGCCCATGTTCTGTGCGATCAGCAGCAGTTGCTGTTCGCGAATCTCTTCATCCCGGTCCATCAGGCAATACAACAAAACTTCTGTAGCCCACTGGCTGGAATGCGCCGCCTTGTTGATGACATCCGGAATCGAAGCCGCCAACGCCGCCGCTATTAAAATTCTTGAAAAATCCGGGTTGCCGATCTGTTCGACCAGGTTATCGGCATCAAAAAAGCCCCTGCCACGCTGCCCGGCTTTATCCTGCTCGCGCTCAGCCTGCTCGGCCTGAGCCTTGTCCCGGCGCTGCAGGCTGGTGGCCAGTTGCACCAGGTCCTGTGGCGTGAAAGTCTTGTCAATCCGCTGAATACGGGTGTTCAGCGGTGGGTGGGTGGCGAACATATTGGTCGCCTCACCGGCGCCAAACAGCATGTGACTGACTTCCTCGGTCTCTGCATTCAGGTAGGACGCATCACTGTACACAGCGATTTTCTTGAGTGCACCGGAGATACCATCCGGGTCACGCGTGAACTGCACCGCCGATGCATCCGCCAGGTACTCGCGTTGACGGGATACGGCGGACTTGATCCAGCGGCCAAAAAACAGCCCGATGTAACCCACTACTGTCACCGCGACGGCCACCAGCACGAGCGCCCCGCCATTGCTGTTTTTCGAGCGGCCCACGTAGTAGGAGCCGTGCAATACGCGGCGCCCGATCAGCGACAGTATCAGGATGCCGAACAGGGCACCCATCAGGCGGATATTCAAGCGCATGTCGCCGTTGAAAATGTGGCTGAATTCATGCGCGATCACACCCTGAAGTTCGTTGCGGTTGAGTTTTTCCAGGGCACCGCGTGTCACCGCCACCGCTGCATCTGCTGGCGAAAACCCTGCGGCAAAAGCGTTGATGGCGGACTCCTGTTCCAGCACGTAGATTTCCGGCACCGGGATACCCGAGGCCAGTGCAATTTCCTCCACCACGTTGTACAGGCGCCGTTGCAGCGGATCGTTCGCATCTGCCTCTATCCGGACACCGCCCAGATCACGTGCCACCTTGCCACCACCCGAGCGCAGGGCGACCGTCTTGAACAGGCTGGCCAGCACGATCACCAGCGTAGTCACCAGGGCACCTATGATCAGGGTATCCATGTTGGACTGAAGTGTGTGGAAGCTGAATAAACCCTGCTGGTTCTCGATATCCATGGCACCGAAGGCCACCAGGACAGCCAAATCGATGACGACGATGATCGTGATGACAGCCAGGATGAACAGGAATACGAGCCAGCGACTCTGGCGTCGCGCCTGCTCCTGGTATTCGAAAAAATTCACCCGGCCATTTCCCTGGTTTTACGGCTCACCCCCGAAAGGGGATCACCGTATTGTCCCGGGTCAAACTAGAACGAAACCTGCGGTGCTTCGCGCTTGGTCTCATCCTCGATCTCCAGCAACTCGGCCGCCTGGAAGCTGAACCAGGTAGCAAAGAAATTGTTCGGGAAAGACTCGCGCAAGGTGTTGAATTGCATGACGGAATCGTTATAGGCCTGACGTGCAAAAGCGACCTTGTTTTCCGTGGTGGTCAGCTCCTCGGACAGCTGCATCATGTTCTGGTTCGCTTTCAGGTCCGGATATGACTCTGATAATGCGAACAGCCTGCCCAAGGCCCCGGACAAGCCCTGCTCCGCCTGCGCCAGTTGTTTCATGGCGGTTGGGTCAGATGGATCCTTGGCAGCAGTCTTGAGTCCTGCGACCGCGATATTTCGTGCGGTAATCACTGCTTCGAGTGTTTCACGCTCGTGCTTCATGTAACCCTTGGCCGTCTCCACCAGATTGGGTATCAGGTCGTGACGACGTGTGAGTTGCACGTCGATCTGTGCAAACGCGTTCTTGAAGCGATTCCTGCCCGCCACCAGGCGGTTGTAGATGGAAATCGCGAAAAAAACCAAACCAACAATGACAATCAATACTATCCAACCCATGATACTTTCCTTTAATAACAGCCCTGATCTACCAAGATTCTAGCAAAACCTCACGACTGGCGAGTGTGTCTCAAGTCATTTGTTCATCTTTGCCCAGGAATCCCTCAATGATACCGTCCGGTTGATGACCGGTCGTTCCGGGTCAACACTGTCCTGGTCAATAGTGAAATAACCAATGCGTTCGAACTGGAAGTAATCACCCGGCTTACCCTCGGCCACCGAAGGCTCGATGATGGCACCCGGGACCATGTCCAGGGAATGGGGGTTGAGGAACTCACGGTAATCCCTGTCTTTTTCACCCAGTGGGTTGGGCACGTTGAACAGGCGGTCATACATACGAACTTCGGCCTCGATACCGTGTTCAACCGAGACCCAGTGGATCGTGCCCTTGACCTTGCGGGACGCCCCAGGCATGCCGCTGCGGCTTTCCGGGTCGTACTCGCATTGGATTTCCGTGACCTTGCCTTCCGCGTCCTTGATCACCCCGGTGCACTTGATGATGAAGGCGTTACGCAAACGTACTTCACCCTCCGGGCGCAGCCGGAAAAACTTGCGTGGCGGATCTTCCATGAAATCACCACGCTCAATCCAGATTTCACGGCTCAATGGCACCTTGCGGGTGCCCATCTCGGTTTTTTGCGGATGGCGGGGTGCTTCCAGCCATTCAACCTCGCCTTCCGGGTAGTTGCTTAAAACCACCTTGACCGGGTCCAGCACTGCCATCGCGCGTGGCGCATGCTCGTTCAGATCATTGCGCACATAATTTTCCAGCACACCCATGGAGATGATGCTGTTGGACTTGGATACACCCAGGTCTCCCCAGAATGCCCGGATCGATTCTGGTGTGTAACCGCGTCGGCGCAAGCCTGCAATGGTGGGCATGCGCGGGTCATCCCAACCTGATACGTGCCCTTCTTCAACCAATTCCCTTAGCTTGCGTTTGCTCATGACGGTGAAATCCAGGTTGCCGCGGGCAAACTCGATCTGGCGGGGGTTGCCGGGTGACGGTATGTTTTCCAGGAACCAGTCGTAAAGCGGGCGGTGTTCTTCGAATTCCAGCGTGCACAAGGAATGGGTGATACCCTCGATGGCATCGGAAATACCGTGCGCCCAGTCATACATCGGGTAAATGTGCCACTCATCACCGGTGCGGTGGTGACTGGCGTTACGGATACGGTACATGACCGGGTCACGCATGAAGCGATCGGGAGACGCCATGTCGATCCTGGCACGCAACACGTATTTACCGTCCTCGAATTCGCCGGCCTTCATGCGTTCAAATAAATCCAGGCTCTCCTCGGTAGGCCTGTCCCGCCAGGGGCTGTCGCGGCCGGGTTCGTTGTTCATCCAGTCACCGCGGTAGGCGAGGATTTCCTCGGCGTTCAGTTCCTCAACATACGCCTTGCCGGTTTTTATCAGGTGTACTGCGTAATCGTACAACTGCTCGAAATAATCAGAGGCGTGGTACAGGTTGTCCCACTCGAACCCCAGCCAACGCACATCATCCATGATGGCGTTCATGAAATCCTCGTTTTCCTTCAGCGGGTTCGTATCATCGAAGCGCAGGTTGGTGGTGCCGCCGAACTCGTCAGCGATCCCGAAATTGAGACAGATCGATTTTGCGTGGCCTATGTGCAAGTGGCCGTTCGGTTCCGGCGGAAACCGGGTCTTGATCGATTGGTGCTTGCCGCTTTCAAGGTCATCGATGACAATGTTTCGGATAAAATTGGTTGCGGTTGGGGTCTTGTCATTATTCAATTTACGGGCCTTTCACTTTTCTGATGTATAGTTGCGATGCGACATTGGATTCTAGCGCATAACGCTTATCCGCCACTAATAATTCACATAGTTTTACAAAAAAGAGAACGGGGAAAACCGATGGATTCAGACAGGAAACTCAGCCTTAGCGCTAAAATTTTCATTGCCATGATCCTGGGTGCGATTGCAGGTCTGGTATTGAATTTCATGGGTAATCCTGAATGGTCACAGGCCTGGTTCACCGGTGGTATCTTCCATGTGGTCGGGCAGATTTTTATCAGCCTGTTGAAGATGCTGGTCGTACCGCTTGTTTTCGTATCACTGGTGTGCGGTTCCAGTTCCTTGTCCGACCCCAAGATGCTCGGCAGGGTGGGTGGTAAAACCATCGGTTTGTACCTGCTGACCACGGCGATTGCCGTTAGCCTTGCGCTGGGTGCAGCAATCATATTCAAGCCCGGTATCGGCGCCAACCCGATCGCGGCCGCTGAAGCGGCCATCGCTGAGGCCACGCCATTTACACAGGTTCTTATCGACATGGTGCCGACCAACCCGGTTGCTGCCATGGCAGAAGGCCAGATGCTGCCCATCATTTTCTTCGCCGTGCTGGTGGGCATATCCATCACGCTGAGCAAGGAAATTGGTGTGCGTGTGGCCAACTGGTTCAAGGATGTCAACGTGGTCATCATGAAGCTGGTCACCCTGGTGATGCGCTTTGCGCCCTACGGCGTTTTTTCATTGATCGCCATCCTGACAGCCACCAGCAACTCCGCCGATTTCATGGCCGTGGGCAGGTACGTATTACTGGTCATGATCATGTTGTTCGTGCACGCATTGCTGGTTTACCCGACGCTGCTCATGGTGCTGGGCCGACTTAACCCGTTGAAATTCCTGTCCAAACTGCGTGCCGCCATGCTGTTCGCCTTCTCGACTGCATCCAGCAACGCCACGATACCCGTAACTCTGGAAACGGTCGAACGACGGGTGGGCGTCAGCAACAAGATCGCCTCGTTCACCGTACCGCTGGGCGCCACCATCAACATGGACGGCACGGCCATCATGCAGGGTATCGCCACCGGTTTTATCGCCCAGTTCTACGGTATTGACCTGACTGTCAGCCAGTACCTGATGGTGGTAGTCATGGTTATCCTGGCATCTATCGGGGCAGCCGGTGTACCCAGCGTCGGCCTGGTGATACTCGCCGGTGTGCTCAGCCAGGTCGGACTACCGGCCGAGGGTATCGCCTTGATCCTGGGTGTCGACCGTCTGCTCGATATGACCCGTACCGTGGTCAACATTACCGGTGATTCCACGGTAACGACCATCGTTGCCAAGTCGGAAGGTGAATTGGACATGGACATCTTCAACGATCCGGACGCTGGCTTGATCTACGATGACGAGAACGGCAAGGCATAGGCCGGAATTTTTCAGGCCGCAGTTTAACCAGACTAATATATAGAGGCTGGCGCCGGGTTGGGTATTTCTTCCCGGGACACGCCGTATATACATCCCTGTAGGCTCGGTCGCGACTCCTGTCGCTCACGGTCCCGGTAAGTAATACCCTTTCCCCGGCGCTTGGTTTTCAATCGACACATCAACTGAATCTTTGGCATTTAGCGGACTGGACTAAGACACGCCAGCCAGGGGAGTGCCTGCTTTTTTCGGAACCTTACGAAACAGGATGTTGAGTAAGAGCCCCCAGGGATGGGTCTACGGCGTGTTCTGAAAAAATGCAGGCACTCTCCTGGTAGATTGAACCGCCACTCATCAACTCGCGCTGAGATCCGAAAAAAAACCCCGGCCAATAGGCCGGGGCTTAAAAGGTGTATCGCAAAGGCATAGAAGTGTGGGGACTGCCTGTCATGAGAAGCGACACACCAGGCACAGTCAACTTGCATGCCAAGCATACCTATGCAAGGTTAAAAAGATGTAAAGCTATCGTTGGTTATTTGTGATTCTGCGAACTTTTTTAAGTGACCTGCCGGCCTTCCTGGTGACGCTTCAGATACACCAGCAACAAGGATATGGCCGCCGGTGTCATGCCGGGGATCCTTGATGCCTGCCCGATACTTTCCGGTAACGCCTTCTGCATTTTCTCGCACAGTTCCGCCGACAGCCCGCTGACCCTGGAATAATCAAACTCAGCGGGGATGGTCGTGCTTTCATTGCGTTGATTCCGCTCTATTTCGCCGGCTTGGCGGGCCAGGTAACCGGCATAGCGAACCTGTACATCAACCTGCTCGGCAACCCGTGCATCGCTGCTGCCCGGGCCAAGGCCTGCCACCTTCACCAAGTCCGCGTAAGAAATTTCCGGCCGTTTGAGCAGGTCCAGCGCACGTACTTCCTTGCTCAGCGAAATACCCAGCACATTTTCCAATGAACGGCCAATCCCGTTATCCGGTAATACCCAGATGGCACCAAGACGGTGTTGCTCGCTGCTATCGCGGCCTTTTTGCCGGTAAATACCCGCCAGCGTTCATCGTCAACCAGGCCCAGCCTGCGGCCGGCCTCGGTCAGACGCAGATCGGCATTATCCTCACGCAATTGCAGACGGTATTCCGCCCGGCTGGTGAACATGCGATAGGGCTCAACGGTGCCCTGGGTCACCAGGTCATCGATCAGCACCCCGATATAGGCCTCGTCCCGGCGTGGTGTCCAGGCATCCAGACCCTGTACCAGGCGGGCTGCATTGGTGCCTGCAATCAGGCCCTGCGCCGCGGCCTCCTCGTAGCCGGTGGTGCCATTGATCTGCCCGGCGAAGAACAAACCACGGACGGGCTTTGTTTCCAGGCTGGCGTGCAAGCCGCGCGGATCGAAAAAATCATATTCGATGGCATACCCCGGCCGCGTGATATGGGCATTTTCAAATCCGGGAATGCTGTGCACCAGTTCGACCTGCACGTCGTATGGCAGGCTGGTCGATATGCCGTTGGGGTACAGTTCACGCGTATTCAGCCCTTCAGGCTCGATAAAAATCTGGTGACTGTCGCGGTCTGCAAAACGAACGATCTTGTCCTCGATGGACGGACAGTAACGCGGGCCAATGCCGTCGATCGAACCCGAGTACATCGGGGAGCGGTGCAGTGCTGACCGGATAATTTCATGGGTCTTTTCGGATGTATGGGTAATCCAGCAACTGACCTGTTCTGGGTGGTCATCTTCTGAGCCCATGAAAGAAAACACCGGCCGGGGCACGTCACCCGGTTGTTCCTTCAGGTTTCCAAAATCCACGCTCTTGCCGTCAATACGCGGTGGTGTGCCGGTCTTCAACCTGCCAACGCCGAATGGCAGCTCACGCAGGTGCTCTGCCAACCTGATGGATGGTGGATCACCTGCACGGCCGCCGGCGCTTTGGCTTTCACCCATGTGTATCTTGCCACCAAGAAAGGTACCGGTGGTCAAAATAACGGCCGGTGCATGAAACTCCTGCCCCATGCTGGTGCGGCAGCCGGTGATGACATCACCATTGAGAAGCAGGTCATCCACCGCTTGTTGGAAAATACTCAAGCCGGGCTGGTTCTCAACTACCTTACGTATAAACGCCCGGTAGAGGTTGCGGTCACACTGCGCACGCGTGGCACGCACCGCCGGACCTTTCCTGGAGTTGAGTGTACGGAACTGAATACCACCAGCGTCTGCCGCGTGGGCCATGACCCCACCCAAAGCATCGATCTCCTTGACCAGGTGCCCTTTGCCAATCCCTCCGATGGCCGGGTTACAACTCATCTGGCCAATGGTTTCTATACTGTGGGTCAGCAACAGGGTGGAGGCGCCACTGCGGGCCGCGGCCAGTGCTGCCTCGGTTCCGGCGTGTCCGCCACCGATGACGATGACATCAAATGTATTGTTCGGCTTCACCACGATTTCGACTCAAGTATGACCCAATCCCAGGCAGGAATCGCGCATTGTACTGAATTTCAAAGAAATGTATAGAAAAGCCACCTGCGTTTGTGAGATAGCCCCCGGTTTAAAGCCGATGCCCTGTGTTAAAAGCTGGTACCCCGCAATTCTTCGGCCAGCGCCCGGGCCTCATTCGCATATACGTAGGTTTCATCAGCATCCTTCCAGATAGCCAGTGCAAAGCCCAGTGAGGCCAATGCAAGTTGCGGCATATCCTGCGCCTGCTGCAAACGCGCTTTTGCAACCCATAACCAGGGTTCTGATGGATCAACCCGGGACCCGGCCTCGATGGACTGCCGGGCTGCATCAGGTTGCCCTGTCCTGATCTGCGCCATGGCAATTTCCGCGTAGGTCTGCGGCACGGCAATACTCAGATCAGCAGCAAAAACCGAGTGTTCCATGTTCTCCAGTGCGGCCTGGTAGTGTTGCTCGACCGCCTCGAAATCACCCTCTGCTTCGGCGATCCTGGCCCGCAGCACGTGCATTTGGTACTCAAGTATCTTGAGCTGAAACTGGTCGATCACTTCCTGCCCCTGTTCCAGTACGGTTCGAGCCGCTTCGAGGTTCCCTTCCTCCACCAGTATGCGCGCCTCGATGAAAGCAAGAAATTTGTCCAATGGCGGTTGTAACTTGCTTTTGGCATTGGCCAGTGCATTGCGTGCCGCAACCAGGTCATCCAGGTCCACGTAATAACCGGCCAGGGGTGAGTCCACGCTTAGCACTACTTGCAAGGGGCCCTGCGACTGGCTGAGAAACTCCTCCTGTGCAAGGGTTTGCCTGATGACCTCGTTAATCCTGCCCAGGCGTGACTCCAGCAGTACGGCGTTCTGCCTGACCAGGGCTTTGTCGGCCGGCGTCCGGGCGTAGGATTCCGCCTCTGACAAGTACTCCCTGGCCAACTTGATATCACCCTGTCGAGCTACTACCTGTGCCAGCTTCAATGTGGGCTGAACCGGGTTGTTTTCCAGAATCTGTGCCTGTTTGTATTGTTCTTCGGCTGCCTGGAGATTCCCGCTGTCACGCAGCAGGTCGCCCAGCTGGATATTGGCGGCTATACTCTCAGGTCTTTTCTCCTGGTACTTGCGGGCATAATCAACCGCCGCGAGCATATCCCCGGTTGCACGCTCCAGGATCGACATCCTCAGGTAAATACCAACGTTTAGTGCATCCCTCTCCAGTGCCAGCAGTGACTCTGCCTTGGCCTCCTCCAGTTCACCACTCATCATCAGCATGGCTGCGAGCGTATTGTGGGATGTCGCGTCATCACGGACCTGTGCCTGTAGCCGCAGAAAGGCCATCAATTTTTCGTGTTGGCCGGAAAGCCGATAGAGAATTGCCTTGAGTTGTGATCGGTCACGCAGTGGCAGGCGGTAATCCATTTCCTGCGCCTTGGACAGGGCCACTTGCGCAGATGGAAGATCTCCGCTTTCAGCCAGGTTTACGCCCTTCAGGAACCATGCCAGGACGAAATTGGGATCAGTAGCCACGGCCAGGTCAAAAAATGCATTGGACGCTTCAAAATCATTTTCAAAAAGACGTGCGTTCAGACCCTGGACATACGCCTTGAAGGCCAATTCGGATTCACCATAGGTTTCCGCCAACGGCAGGTCTTCTGCAATCCGGCCGCTGCTTTTTGGCACTTCGAGTTCTTTACGGATTTTCCTGGACAACTCATCAACAGCTACATAGATGTCCCAGTTGCGGCCGCTCAGCTCTGCAAGTTCCTGCGCTGTCTGTGTATCCCAGATCCGGGCCGTAACCAGAAACTCGTCGCCCTGCTTATGCAAGGACCCTTCCACGAAATACTGGCGGTTGGCTTCTTCCGCAATGTCCCTCATCAGTGAACGCGGTACACCCAGGCCATCTTCGAAACCAGCCTGTTTGATGCGTGGGTAAAAGCCATTGCCAAAGTTGTTGAAAGGTGAGGTCGCCAATACAAATGGATCCTGCTGCAGATCCTGCACCAGTAACTCGGTTATGCCGTATTGCAGCCAATCCAGGCTGGCGTCACCAGATTCATTTTCCCAAAAGAAAACCACCATCCGGCGACGGAAGCTGTCACTGGGAATGTAATGTGTTTCCTGCTGGCCCAGTTCATTGTTGACGGTGATCTGCGTCGCCGCCACACTCATGTCCTTGTCTCCGAAAATGGTAAATAACAAGGCCAGGGTTACAATCAGGTTAATTGGTACACCAATTTTTTCCAGCTTGCCCGCCTTGTCTTTACCCTTCTTGCCATGTGTCCAGGTGATAATTATGACGGCCGGGATCATCAGGAAAAGACCCCAGAATATGATGTCAGTCAGATACGGTGATAACAGGTAACGCTCAACCAGGCGGTCGAGGATTTCTATCAGTACCCAGGAGCCGGCAACGTACATGCCGACCGCAGGCAATATGCGCCGGTCTATCAATTCCGTAATGAAATCCGCCATCCATCAAACCCCATTTTTAGGACCTTTGCACTTTAACATATCAAACGGGATCCACGACTGCCAAGAGTCATGAGCCCCGATGGGTGGCGACGTGTTACCTGCGGTCTTGGCGCCGGGATGATTCCTTTTTGCTGGAGGAATACACAGTGCGTGAAGACTGTTTGCTTGAAGCGGACGCTTTTGGACGGCTCGGCGTGCTTACCTTGGCTGGGGATGGAGCGCGCGTAGATTTGGCCTTGGTGTTGGTCGTGGTTGTTGGCCGGTCCACGTGCATACGGCTTTTGCCGACTTTTGCAGAATCCTGGTTCCTGACCACCATGCCACGGTTACCGCTTTGTCCGCCAGGTGCGGTTGATACGTAACGCCTGACAGATGATGAGCGCTGGCGGTCGGGTTGTTCCGATCCACGCCTGGCGTCTGAATAATCATCACGGCGGGCCTTATTATCAGAACGGTTGCGTTGGTCATTACGATCATAACGGTTATTGTCATTACGGCCGTTATCATGACGGTCATTTCCGGCATAACGGCCATGTCCATCATTACGCTGGTATTTCTTCTGGTAGCGATCACCATGATGACGTGAGTTATAACCCCGGTAAGGTTGCCAGGCGGGGTAATAGTGATGATGGTGTGAACCGTACCAAGGCGAGTAATAGCCGTAATAATGACTGGGGTAATACCAGGGTGAAAAGCCGTAATTAAATCCAATCGAGAATCCACTCGGGTAGCCGTAGCCAAAACTGTACCTGGCGGACGGGTAGTAACCCAGGTAGAAATAGTCCAGCGAGTACCACGGATAATAAGCCCCGCCGTAATAACCGTCAGAAGATACGACGTAGGATGGATCATCCTCTGCGTAGTAAACGCCGTCTTCCAGGGCAGTTTCCGGGTAGTAATAGGTCACACAGCCGGTCAACAGCACAAGCAATGGCAGAATCAGCAGTTTTTTCATACATGCTCCAATGCCGGATCAAACGGCAGAATGACACCTTGGCGACAAGCATAGCAAAATTCAAGTGAATCCATGCTGAACAGGAGTGCAGTCAACCTGGTTCCCGCCAAGTCAACATCAGCGTATATCAATCACGGCTTATTTTCAGCTTTAACTACTCCTGCTGCTGGACGATAACGGCACCGGCTGAGCCGGGCGCAGCGATGACAACACTTACTGTTGCAGCCCTCTCGGTGTCCAGGTCATCCGGCAGTTGCAAATCAAATTGCCCCGTCGAGTGGATCTGCCCCGCCTGACTCCAGGTGATTTCAAGCGGATCACCCCTGTAGGCGGACTGTGGGAAGCGAGTCGAGCACATGGAGCCCGGTGCAATATTGCCACAGGAAACAAAACCACCGGTGACCGGCAGTAATACCCGGACTGCCGAGACCCACATCTGCGTCTGGTTTTCGATCACCAGGCCGTCAATCTGCACGGCAGGCATTTCCTGCCTGGGACCCGCACAGGCCAGCAGCATCAATACACAGCAAACGCCAAGCAGTGATTTCGTCATCATCCTTATCCAGCTGTCTGGAATCCTCTATTGCCCTCATGCCATGTATCGGGTTTGCTAGCTGCCAGGGATATATTCCACCTGCAGGGATGCGCGCATATATTCAAACAGATCGATGAGCAGTTGATTATTGATATCGAAAAAGCTCATGACCGGCCGGTCAAGGTCGGTGATCAAAATGATGACAGCAGAAAAGGCCACGGCCAGTGTTATGGTTGCGACCGGGCTGCGTCGTCCTGTAAGCCCCGCCTGGTAACCCATGATAATCATGGACAATATCGCCATCAGGTATAGCGTTATCCATATGGTCAATGGAATCCGGTTCATAATGCCTGAATGCAGCCTCGTGTGATGGATGTCTATCAGGGCAAGTACCGATGCCATTAACGGGCCATTCTGGCCCGTTCCCTCCTGGTCCGCCGGGAATTGCGCTTCATTTTTTGCAAGCAGTAACCACAGATCATGTTGGATCTGTTCAGACCCCCGCAGGACCTCGGCCAGCTTTTCCGGGATATTCACGCCGGAGAGCTTGTGCAGACTACTGCGAATTTCGATGTAATCCTTCAATAGCCGTTTAGCCTGCGTCCTGCCGGGCTCCGCCAACAGGTCTGCCTGCATGAAAGCATTCCTGGCTATCCGGGCTTCCTCGGCGAGGCTTTGTACGCGCATTTCGAAGTGTTGCTGGGCAGTGCTGAAGGTAAACGCCAGCATGAACGCCAACAGACCCAGGCCTGCACCCATGATGGCCCTGACCTGCGAAGTCTGTGCTTTCTTGGCAGTAACCTGGCCCCTTTTCCCCAGCCTGAAGCCATACTCGATAAAAAGAACCATGACCAGGATGGTCCCGGTAAACAGCACCCAAATGGGCACCAGGTCAAAAAAATGTGCAACCAGCATCTATCCTTTCCTGTAGCAGTATTCCTGGAAATTCCGGCTTAAAAAAACCGGTCTCAAGCTAACGCATGTTTGACAATCTCGGCAACGTCCCCTGACAAGCCATGCTTGCCTGCAATACGCTGCAACTGTGACTGCATCAACGTTTTGCGGCCTTCATCATAACGTTTCCAACGGTTGAATGCTGTGGCCATCCTGGCGGCCACCTGTGGGTTCAAGCCATCCAGTTCAATCACGCAATCGGCCAGAAATGTGTAACCCGAACCATCGGCCGCGTGAAAGCCGGTCGGGTTCAACATCGAGAACACCCCGATCAACGCCCTGATCTTGTTCGGATTCCTGATACTGAATGCCGGGTGGTCCATCAACTTTCGTACAGTATCCAGCGTTTCGCGTCCCGGTTTAATGGCTTGGATCATGAACCACTTGTCCATCACCAGGGCATCGTTCCCCCACTCGGATTCGAACGCGGACAAAGCCGCGGAGGCTGCGGGTGACCCTTTGAGCACCAGGCCCTGGATGGCGGCCAGCGTATCTGTCATGTTGTCACTGGCCTCCAGCTGGGAACTTGCCAGAGATTCACCTTCCGCTGTTTCCAGCAAATACGCCAGGCAGGTGTTTTTCAGGCTGCGCCGGGCCATGGCCGATGCCGACTTCTGGTATGGCTGGCCGTTGTTCAGTTCTGCGTAGCGCTGGGTGAACAGGGGTGTCAGTTCACGCGCCAGGCCCTGCTTGATGAAATTCCGTGCGCGGTGGATTCCATCGACGTCAGCCACGTCCATCTGGTCAGCGAGATATTCTTCGTCAGGCAGCTTCAGGGTTTCTGCCAACAAAGCCGGGTCGGCATCCAAATCTGACAATACACCACCAAACGCCTTGATCAGAGATGCATCCAGGGTCATATCCAGATCATTGGCAACCCTGCGGCACTGTTCCAGGACGGCATTCTCAGCCATGCGTTGCGCCGCATCCCAACGGGTAAACGGATCATTGTCATGCGCGATCAGGATGGCCAGTTGTTCCGGTGTGTAATCAAACAGGATTTTGACCGGTGCTGAAAAATCCCTGAACAACGACGGCACCGGTTTCTCTGCAAGACCCGTGAAGGTAAGTTCCTGGCGTTCCCTGTCAATCACCAGCAAACGGGTACCGGCTTCAACCTCCGTCTCCCCGGCCAGGCACACGGGTAATTCCTGGCCGTTTCTGTCCAGCAAACCCAGTGCAAACGGCAATACCAGGGGTTTTTTGTCCTTTTGGTCGTGCGTAGCAGACGTGTGTTGTTCCAGGACCAGGGTGTACGTGTGTTCTTGCGCGTCATAGTGATCACTGACATGCACCTGCGGCGTCCCGGACTGGCTGTACCATCGCCCAAAGCGCTCCAGGTCAACCTCGTTGGCATCCGCCATCGCGGCGAGGAAATCATCACAGGTCACGGCCTCGCCGTCATGCCGTTCAAAATACAGCTGCATACCTTTCTGGAAACCTGCCTCGCCCAAAAGCGTGTGATACATCCGGATAATCGTTGCCCCTTTCTGGTAGACCGTAGCGGTATAAAAGTTATTGATCTCAACATACTTGTCAGGACGAATCGGATGCGCCATCGGACCATCGTCTTCGGGGAACTGGCGGCTGCGCAGGTCACGGATATCCTTGATGCGCTTGACCGCGCGGGATTGCATGTCAGCCGAAAACTCCTCATCCCGGAACACCGTCAGGCCTTCTTTCAGGGTTAGCTGGAACCAGTCCCGGCAGGTCACCCGGTTGCCGGTCCAATTGTGGAAATATTCGTGCCCGATAACACCTTCAATGCCCTGGTAATCGGAATCGGTGGCGGTATCCGGGCGTGCCAGCACGTACTTGGAATTGAATATATTCAGCGACTTGTTTTCCATCGCTCCCATGTTGAAATCATTGGTCGCAACAATGTGGTAGATATCGAGGTCATATTCGAGACCAAACCTGTTTTCATCCCAGCGCATTGCATTGATCAGCGATTGCATGGCGTGATCGCAACGGTCGAGGTTGTCCTTCTCCACGTAAATCCTGAGACTGACATCCCGTCCGCTGCGGGTTTTGAAATGGTCTTCGACCAGGGCCAGGTCACCTGCCACCAGGGCAAACAAGTAAGAAGGCTTGGGGAAAGGATCCTGCCAGCACACCCAGTGCCGCCCGCCCGGCAAGTCACGACTACCCACCTGGTTGCCATTGGATAACAACACCGGAAAGGCGGTCTTGTCCGCCTCCATGGTCACGCGGTAGCGTGTCATGACGTCGGGACGGTCCGGGAACCAGGTGATTTTTCTGAAGCCCTGTGCTTCACACTGGGTTAACAGGAAATCTCCGGACACATACAAACCCTCCAGCGCCGAGTTGTCCCCGGGGTGGATCTCCACTTCTGTCTTGAGCACACTGTGCCGGGGCGAATCTGGAATGGTCAGGGTTTCACCCTCGATGACATAATCGTCGGTGGTAAGTGCCAGGCCATTGAGTTCGATTGCCAGCAGATGCAGGTCACTGCCATTTAACACCAGGTCGGCGGATGGTAACCCTGTATCCTTTAACAGGAATTCC
This sequence comes from uncultured Gammaproteobacteria bacterium, assembly GCA_963753105.1. Taxonomy (GTDB): domain Bacteria; phylum Pseudomonadota; class Gammaproteobacteria; order Xanthomonadales; family SZUA-36; genus SZUA-36. Next base: position 867,027 of record CAVWBD010000001.1, on the reverse strand, counting down.
ATTTCCGCACGCACGAGGGTGGTCGCAACACCGATATCAAAATGCATCTCCAGTTGGCTGATATCCCAGGGGTAAGTCGTGTAATCCTTGCGGTGTATCGCGCTACTGGCCGTGCCTTCTTTCATAAATCCGTTCCTCTGTTAAATGTTTGCCGGTGTTGTAATCGAGTGGTTGGGCGTGACCATCCCTGCAGCATACCTGCGAACTGCGTTTTGTCCGGAGTCACATAGGATCAGAAACGTAGCTTTAATGCCCCATACCACGCGGGTATTATATGCCGATGGATCACATCACTGCAGACCCCTTACCCACCATCGCCGATATCCTTGCTGCAAAAGCGCGTATCGAAGACTCCATCCGTTCAACACCTGTGCTTTCGGAGCCGCTAGCCAACGAATTACTGGGTTGCGGGCCATTGTCGGTGTACTCAATTTCAATATTATCCAGGACAGGGTTGACCAGGTGTTGACGGTTAGTGAGGCGGCGATCGTCGACGCCATGGCCATTGCCTGCCCGGCAGCGATAGCGATGCCGGCAGATTCAGGTTTCATCAATTCTTTCTGATTGCCGGGCGGAGCAAGCAAACACCATGCAACAACTGTATTTATTGCGTCACGCCGAGGCCGAGCCATGGAGCCCGTTGGGCAATGATTTTTCCAGGCCGTTAAGCACCAGCGGTAAACGCCACGCACAAGCCCTTTCATCGTGGGCCGTGGATACGCTGCTCCCACCCGACACGGTGTTGTGCTCACCTGCGAAACGCACGCGTGAAACACTCGCACCTTTATTGGCAAAATGGCCAAACACACTGGGCACCACCGATTACGTCAACTCAATGTATGGTGCATCACTGGACATGTTACTGACATTGGCCGGGGACGCTTTCAGCTACAGCCAGCGATTACTCATGGTGGGTCACAACCCGGGCTTTGAAGACCTGTTGATCAAGCTGTTGCAGGCCGATGACCCGGCCCGTACCCAGAAAATGGCCACCGGCACACTCGCGGTTATCGAGTTTCCAAAGGGAATTTAAAACGTGTCAGCCAATGGCAAGCTGCAACATGTGACAACACGCAAGGACCTGTCTGTCTAGATAAAAAAAGCCCGGGTACGCCCCGGGCTTTTTGTCTTATTGCGGTGTCAAATCAATTGACGACCGGGCGTTCTTCCACGATCGTCGGGGTAACGAAGATCAACAGCTCGCGTTTCTTGGTCTCATTGTGACGGCGTTTGAACAGGCTGCCAATACCCGGAATGCTGCTCAGGTAAGGCACTCTATCCTCGCTCTTTGCACGCTCATCCTGGAAGATTCCACCCAGCACGACCGTTTCACCGTTATTCACCAGCACCGAGGTCGCCAGCTCACGCGTATCGATGGATGGTACCGATCCGCCGCGACCGGTCTGGAAGATCTCACCGACCGTGTCCTGCTTGATTTGAAGTTCAAGCTGGATGCGATTGTCCGGTGTAATCAACGGTGTGGCGCGTAACTCCAGCACCGCTTCCTTGAACTGAACCGCCGTGGCGCCCGAAGACGCGGCCTGCTCATAGGGGATTTCCACACCCTGCTGGATAAATGCTTCGGATTGGTTGGCTGTTATGACCCGGGGGGTCGAGATCACCTCGCCTTCACCCTCAGCCTCCAGGGCTGACAGTTCCAGGTCAAGCAACACGTTACCGGCCAGGAAGGATATACCCAAAGTACCGGCGTTTTGACTCGCAGCAGGCAGATTGACATTGTAACGGGCAGGGATACCCGGTATATCATAGCCACCATCGTCTCTCGGATCGGTGTACGGGTTCAAAAGGTCCGCACCGGCGCCATCACCCGCTACGCCCAGGAAGTTTCTCTTGTCATGCCAGGCCGTGACACCAAAACGCACACCCAGTTCGTGGCTGAAATCGCTGCTGGCCACTACGATACGCGATTCGATCTGTACCTGGCGCACCGGATGATCAAGATCCCGTACCAGCTTTTGAATCGCCTCGATCCTGTCCGGCGTGTCGGTGACCATCAGGGTATTGGTCCGTGTGTCGATAGCTATTGAGCCCCGGTCAGACAATAATCCGCTATCGTCTCCGCCTGTGGAGTTTGAACGTGCGGAATCAATCAATGCTTGCAAGTCTGCCGCGGTTGCGTAACTGACGCTGATCAGGGCAGTCGCCAGTGGTTCCAGTTCCTTGCGGTCCTGCATGGCCTGCAACAACTGTTGTTCACGGGCTGCGATATCAGCGGTGGGCGCAATCCAGATCACGTTACCGTTCTCGCGCATGTCCAGGTTGCGGGCATCCAGCACGATATCCAATGCCTGGTCCCAGGGGACATTGGTCAAGCGCAGTGTCAGGTTGCCACCGACATTATCCGCAACAACGATATTCAAGTCGGACACATCGGCAATCAACTGCAACACGGAACGCACCGGAATGTCCTGGAAATTAAAGGTCACCCGGGCGCCGTCATACTGTTTGTCCTCGTAAAACTCGACGACTTCCTCGGACGCACCGATGGCTGTTGCGGTTAATTCCGCAACCTCGATCACCCAGTCATTACCCGATTGATATGCCATGTGCTCGTACAGACCGGAGATTTCCAGTTCCATCCTCACGGCACTGCCCATTTTGCCCGTATCGATAATCTGTACGGGGGTGGCAAAATCCATCACGTCAAGCCGCTGGTTCAGGGCCTCTGGCAGATTGGTATCGAATACATCGACGGACAGACCGCCTTCGCGGGAGTTGACGGAGATGTTCGCGTCATCCCTGTCAAGACTGAGGATGACCTTGCTCTGGCCATCATCACCACGTCTGAAGTCAACATTATCAAGCGTGAATTTTGCAGCGCCGTTGCTCATCGGGGCAGTTGAAGGCTCACCGTCTCCGGTGATCGATAACACTACCTGGCCGTTGCCGGACTGGTAGTCATAGGCCACGAGCCTGGAAAGATCCACCATCAACCGTGTCCTGCCGCCTGCAGCAAGGGTGGTAAATTTCTGAACCGGACCGATGCCCACGGAAACCGGATCCGCATTGACCTGGCTGCTGGTGTCTGCCAGATCCAGGATGATCCGCGCCGGGCTTTCAGTTGCAAAAACACTCACCGTAGGATCATCACCGGTGGTGGACATGCTGATTACCACGTCACCAGCCGCGTTATCGCGAAAATCTACCGCGGTCACGTCACTGGACGCCCAGGCAGATAATGCCGGTAATACCAGCAACGCCATTCCAAGACCCAAACGAATTCCCGTCTTTCTGCTATCCATAAACTGTTCCCACCTGCCGGTCAGTATCCGTTTCAAGTTAAATTCATGTGTGCTGTACATGGCTGTACCCTCAAAATCGCGCTTCTCCGTGCGCTAACCGGATTATCCTTCACCCAAGGCGATAGAGGCTTCCCTGACTAACCAGCCACCTGCGCCATCCGAAATCAATTCACTCAAATTCACTTCCGTATCCCTTATGCTGACTACCTGTCCATGATTCTTGCCCATGTAGTCCCCGACTGGCACACGGTGAATGACCCCCTCGGGGTCGCGCACCAGGGCCCAGAAGGACTCTTCCTTACCGAAGGTGCCCACCATGGAGAGCGTATCAAGTTCGTAACGCTCCAGGTATTGCTTGGGACGTTCGAAATCCGGCTGCGGACCCGAACCCGAGGTCGAGCGTACGTCATCACTGCCCTCGGAGATCGATTGCCGGAACGGGTCACGCCCCGTCAAACCTTCATACTCATAGGGTGTGTACGTCTTTACCGGTGGAATGGGAGGAATCGGCTGGGCCGGTCTTTCCTTGACCGAAGCGATATACTTCTCCAGATCACCGATATCCTCGCTGCACGCCGATAACATTACAGCTACCAACACCGTGCCAGCAACGAGTTTCACCTGTTTGCCAAGACATTTCATGGTGCCTGCTCCGCTGCCCTCTGGGCGACTTCTTCTTCATCCACATAGCGATAGGTCTTGACCCGTCCCTCGAGGATCAAACGCCCTTCCGAATCGCCATAGCGGCTCTGACCCCTCGCCGCACGTCTCAACGAGATATCGTGCATCGTCAGGATTACAACCCTTGGCAAGGCGGCTACACCGCTGACAAAATCGCCGAATTCGTGGTAATCACCGAGCATCCGGATACTGATGGGACGTTCTGCATAGAAATCCTGGAACGCTTCCGCCTGGGGCTCGAACAGCTGTACATCGATACCCGCTGCCAGCGCCGTTTGTGAAACGTCCACCAGCAGTTTGTCCATTTCAGTCTTGTTGGGCAGTTGTCTGAACATGGTCTGCAACAGTTCCTGCATTTCCGCCAACTGCTGTTCATAGTCTTCGAGGTTGGCCGCTTTCTGTTGCTTGAACTCAAAATCGGCCATCAGGGCCAATTCCTGTTGTTGCTCCTGTTCCAGTTCGATCTTCTTGTCATCGATTAATAAAAAATACCCGGCAACCAGGATCAGGATCAGCAATACACCAAGCAGTAAATAACGAACCGACCAAGGGGCGCTGCCAATATCCGAAAAATCAGCATTTCTGAGGTCGTCAAATATCATTGCACGCCTCCTTGTCCTTCCACGCACATCAAAGCCGGCTTCTTCGTCCGCCGTCTTTGGCTGGCGAAGTTTGACCTTGATACTGAATTCGTATGGTTCAACGTCGGTAGTTGGCCTGGCTGAGGACCTGACAAAATCCAATTGGGGATCCAGGAACAGATCATTTGCTTCCAGTTCCCTCAGGTAGGCCGAGACCCTGGCATTGGATTGGCTGTTGCCTAACAATGTCAGTTGGGGGCCCTGCTGCCGTATGGAAGTCAGCGTAACACCCACCGGGATGGACTTGGCCAGCTTGTCCAGCAACTCCACCGTCGTGGAACGGCTGGCTTGCAGCCGCTCAATGACCTGTTTGCGGGAAATCAGGCGAGCCCGGATACGCTCAAGTTCGTTAATTTTCTTGATGCGTACTTCCAGTTGGGCTAATTTCTTTCTTGATCAGGTCATTGCGATATTGCTGATGACGGATCTGCTGGTCGAAGACCATACCGACCAGGAAAACCAGGACCACACCCGTGATCGCGGTCATCAGCAATGTCATCATAAACTGGCGTTGCCGCTCTTGGCGTTGTTCCTCCCGCCAAGGCAGTAGATTAATTCTGGCCATCAGTCAAACCCTCTCAAAGCCAATCCCATGGCTATCATCAGGTTGGTTGTATTGCGCTTTAACGCAGTCACAGCCACATTGTCCGCGATATCCAGCCCGGTAACAGGGTCGGCAACGCGCGTTGTCATCCCCAGTTCCTGTTGCGCCATGGCAGCCAACCCTTTCAGGGAGGCCACCCCGCCGGACAAATATATCGTACCGATATTCGTGTAATCATTGCTGGAAGCAAAGAACTGCAGCGCACGGCTGATCTGGTGGACGACATTCAGCTGGAATGGCTCCAGCACCTCTTCCTCGAAATCTTCCGGCGCTTCTTCGTTGCGCTCGAAAAAACTGGCCTGCTCAGCGGTCATGTCATAGCGCCGCTGGGTTTCTTCCAGCAACTGGTGGCCACCAAACGGGTGGTCACGGGTGTAGATGACCCGGCCACCCTTGATGACCAGCAAGGTAGTCATGTCATAACCAATATCGAAAAATCCGACTGCCTCGCTGCGCTTGATCCCATCACGCTTGCGGATCAATTCAAATGCATTTGCAATGGCAAAAGCCTCGACATCGACCACTTTCGCCTTCAAACCGGCGACATCGATCGCGTCCTGCCGGCTCTCGATATTCTCGCTCTTGCTGGCAGCCAGCAGGATATCCATCAGGTCCGCGTTACGCGCCGATGGTCCCAGCACTTCGAAATCAAGGCTGACCTCGTCAAGAGGGTAAGGAATATACTGGTTGGCCTCAATTTGCACCTGGCTTTCAATATCCGCCGCCGCAAGGTCTGCCGGCAGGCTGATGATCTTGGTGAAAACGGCCGAACCGGATACCGCTATAGCACAGGACTTGGCACGTGTGCCCGAAGCTTTTACCGCCCGCGAGATGGCGTTAGAGGCAGCTTCTACATCCTGTACAGCCTTATCGACCACCACACCTTCACTGAGCGCCTCAATGGCAAAGTGGTCGATCTGGTATCCGGACCCGTGACTGGACAACTGCAGCAAACGTACACTTGTCGAGCCTATATCCAGTCCGATCACTGGATCTGTTTTTTTTCCAAACAGTTTCAAGACTCCCCCATTCCTTTTCCATGCCAATGGTTTAGTGAGACTTCTTAATAGCTGTTTTTAACAGAAAACCCTGCAATACTCAAATACAAATACGGTATCAAACTACAGAATTTAACAGGTGCAACAAGGACGTGTGCTTTAAAAGCACGGGAAACTACGGGCAAGTTGTGTGGTCAACACTCATCATTACCGACTATTTCCCTGTCTGATGCCGTGTACCTACTTCTGTCCCGCCCCCCGCTACCCGGAGGCGGATATATCAACTAGAATTCCTTATCTCTGGGCATAAGCATAACAGGATAATTTTGTGAAGAAAGTATTTCGTGTGTTTTTTCGCTTTCTTTTAGCCGCCATGGTTTTGGGCTTGCTCACCCTCGTGGTGACTTATCTTGTTGTTGCCAAAGACCTTCCGGATGTCGATACCCTGCGGGATGTACAGCTCCAAGTCCCCTTGAGGGTTTATACGCAAGACGGCAAATTGATTAGTGTTTTTGGTGAAAAGCGCCGCATACCGGTTGCTATCGATGAAATGCCCACGCGTTTGAAAAATGCCTTTATCGCCGGGGAAGACGCCCGTTTCTTCGTTCACCCGGGTGTCGATTACCAGGGTATTTCCCGTGCTGTGTGGACACTTGCAACCACCGGTGAAAAATCGGTGGGTGGAAGCACGATCACCCAACAACTGGCCCGCAATTTTTTCCTGAGCCTGGAAAAAACTTATACCCGCAAGATCAAGGAAATCTTCCTGGCACTAAAAATAGAACGCGAGCTGGACAAGAACGAAATTCTCGAACTGTATCTGAACAAGATCCTGCTTGGTCATCGCGCCTATGGCGTGGGCGCAGCTGCAGATGTGTATTACGGCAAACCGCTGGGTGAATTGAGCCTTGCCCAGTGCGCCATGCTCGCCGCCTTGCCAAAGGCCCCCTCAAGAATCAACCCGATTACTTCACCCGAGCGGGCCATGAACCGCAGGGACTATGTGCTGGGGCGTATGCGGGAACTGGGTTTTATCAGTGCCGCTGATTATGAGCAGGCCGTCAATGAAAAAAACACCGCTTTTTACCATGGCGCCACGACAGAGGTTTCCGCACCCTATTTGGCCGAAATGGTGCGCAAGGAAATGCTGGCGATGTTTGGTCAGGCGGCCTATACCGGCGGTTACGAGGTCTTTACAACCATCCGCTCAGACCTCCAGGACGTTGCCAACCAGTCCATCACCGATGGTCTCGAGGCTTATGACCACAGACATGGCTACCGGGGAGCCGAAGCCCACTTTGAACTCGATGACAGCAACACACCCCAGGACTGGAATGAAATGCTGCGCCCCTATAAGCCGGTCGCCGGCCTGGCGCCGGGCCTGGTCACCGAGGTGGATGAAGATGTAGCCCTGGTCTACCAGGCAGATGGTCAGACCATCGCGCTAAGCTTGGCCGATGTTGCGTGGGCGAGGAAATTTATCAGCCGTGACCGTGTCGGGTACGAACCAAAGACAGTCTCGGAAGTGCTGCAGGCCGGAGATATCGTGCGTACGCGATTGAGCGACGGGGGTCGTCGTGAACTGGCGCAACTGCCCGAAGCAGAAGCCCTGCTCGTATCGATCCGCCCATACGACGGCGCTATCAATGTCCTGGTCGGTGGTTACGACTACACACGCAGCAAATTTAACCGTGTCGTGCAGAGCCGCCGCCAGCCCGGCTCGGGCTTTAAGCCATTTATCTATTCCGCAGCCCTGGCCAAGGGCAAAACCACGGCCAGCCTCATCAATGATGCACCGATTGTTTTCAGTGACAACGAACTGGAAAGGGAATGGAAACCACAGAATTTCAGCGAGAAATTTTTCGGTCCGACACGGCTACGGGAAGCCATGGTCAATTCTCGCAACCTCGTTTCAATCCGGTTGCTGAGGGAAATTGGTATCCCGTACGCCACGGAATACATCAGTGCTTTCGGTTTCGATCCGGCCGAGTTGCCGGATAACCTGTCCATGGCCCTGGGCAGCGCATCACTCCAACCAATCAGCATCACCAGGGGTTACGCCGTTTTCGCCAACGGTGGTTACCTTGTCGAACCTTATTTCATCGAGCGGGTGGTCGATGCCAGGGGCTCCATGGTATTTGCCGCCAGTCCATTCGTGGTCTGCGATGACTGTGAACCTGAAGATCAGCTTGGTGACGAGCAAATCAGCGTGGCAGAAAGAACCGAACCCAGTTTCCGACCCTTGCAACTGGAAGGCCAAAACGACCTCCAGGTCGTCGAACAGGAAGCCGTTGAGCTTGCGGATTACGTAGCCACCCCGTCACCGGCACCCAGGGTCATCTCCGCACAGAACGCCTATCTTGTTCGTTCCATGATGATGGATGTCGTAAGCCGCGGAACCGGTAAAAAGGCCATGGTTCTGGGAAGAGGCGACCTGGCCGGCAAAACCGGCACCACCAATGAGCAACGTGATGCGTGGTTTTCAGGATACAACGATGAAGTCGTGACCTCGGTCTGGGTTGGCTTTGACAGCCACGAACCGCTGGGACGTTATGAAGTTGGCGGCAAGGCCGCCCTGGACATATGGATCGAGTACATGCGTTTTGCCCTGCAGGACATGCCGGATTCGACATCTGAAATACCGGAAGGTATTACCCAGGCGCGTATCGACCCTGACAGTGGTTTGCTCGCCAGACTTGAAAACCAGGCGGCAATTATGGAAGTATTTGAATCAGGAAGTCTCCCCCCCATGGAAGATGCAGTAGAAGGAGATCATTCTGATGCCGTTAAAGAAGAGGATCCATACGACAGCTTCTGACCGGTTTCCCGCCCACAACAGTGGCAGGCTCGACCATCTCCGCAGAATGATCGCCGCCGAGGCTGCCCGGATCATGGTCACCGAAGCCCAATTCAATTACCGGACTGCCAAGCAAAAAGCAGCGCAAAGGCTGGGCGCTGGCACACACACGGCGTTGCCCAGCAACGTGGAAGTCTCGAACGCCCTGCGCGCCTACCAGGAGTTTTACGGTGGCCAGCATCACCTCAACCGCCTGCAAAAAATGCGCCAGCTTGCCCTGCGTGTCATGCGCTCGCTCGAATCATTTCACCCCCGGTTGGTCGGCCCGGTGCTCGACGGCACGGCTGATGAATACACCCGTGTGTCCTTACACCTGTTCAACGACCCGCCGGACGCAGTGGCCATCCACCTGCTGGACAAAGGCCAGGCTTTTTATAATGAACAACGCAAGATACGCTGGCATGACGGTAACTACCGGCAGGTACCGTTGTTGGTTACCACCATGGAAGACACTGAGATTGAACTGACACTGTTCAACTGCCTGGGCCTGCGCCAAGCACCGCTCAGCCCGGTAGATGGGCGCCCGCAGAAGCGGGCACCTGTTGCAGAGGTGGAATGTTTACTGGCGGGTTAAGGCCTCAGCGTGTCTCGATCGGCACATACCGGCGCTCTGTCGGACCGGCATAAACCTGCCGTGGACGACCGATCGGTGTCGGTGTCTCTTCCTGCTCCAGCCACTGGGATACCCAGCCTACCGTCCTGGCGATTGCAAACATCACGGTAAACATGCTGACCGGAATACCAAGTGCCTTGTAGATAATGCCGGAGTAGAAATCCACATTCGGATACAGTTTCTTGCTGACGAAGTAATCGTCCTCCAGGGCAATCCGTTCCAGCTCCATGGCCAGGTCCATCATAGGATCGGTAGTGCCGAGCTCCTCCAGTACTTCGTGGGCCGCCTTGCGGATGATGGATGCACGCGGATCGTAATTCTTGTACACCCGGTGACCAAAGCCCATCAAGCGGAACGGATCATTCTTGTCCTTGGCCTTGTCGATAAACTTGCCAACCTGGGATACGTCACCAATCTTATCGAGCATGGTCAGCACCGCTTCGTTAGCGCCGCCGTGCGCGGGACCCCACAGAGCCGAAATACCGGCAGCCACGCAGGCATAGGGGTTGGCACCCGTTGAACCAACCAGCCTGACGGTAGATGTACTGGCGTTTTGCTCATGATCGGCGTGCAATATGAACAGCAGGTCAAACGCTTTTGCAGCTACCGGGTTCACGACGTATTTCTCTGATGGAACCGAGAACATCATGTCCAGAAAGGCTTCCGTGTAACTCAGGTTGTTGTTCGGATAAGCGGTTGGCCGCCCCATGTGATGCCGGTAACAGGCCGCAGCGATGGTCGGCATCTTGGCGATCATGCGCTTGGCTGTCAGGACCCGGTGCGAGGGATTACTCATATCCATCTTGTCATGGTAAAAAGCCGCCAACGAGCCAACCACGCCCGCCATCATCGCCATCGGGTGCGCATCATAATGGAAGCCTGATATGAAGGTGTTCAGCTTCTCATGCACCATCGTGTGATGAGTGATATCGCTCCGGAACTCGTCAAACTCCCCAGTCGTCGGCAATTCACCGAATAACAGCAGGTAAGCCACCTCCAGGAAGGTACTCTGCTCTGCCAGTTGTTCAATGGGATACCCACGGTAACGCAGGATACCTTTATCACCATCGATAAAAGTGATCGTGCTGGTGCAACTGGCAGTGGCTGTAAACCCCGGGTCGTAGGTAAAGTACCCGAGCGTCGATGGAACGGCTTTTATCTGTAACGTGGGTTCGCCTTCTGTGCCACTGATAACGGGCAGTTCAACACTTTTACCACTACCTTCATCTGTGAGAATGACGCGCTGGTCAGACATGGTACTCTCCTTTTTTTTCTTAATTCACTCATCGTGGGAAGTATCGGTAAATACGCCCTGATCTATTTAATCATCAAGTATCTCACAAGTTTTCTTGATTTCTCTTTGCATGCAGACAAAAAAAGGCCCGGGACGATGCTGCCGTCCCGGGCCTTTCCAAAAAGTTTCTGTTTTACTTGTTGTAGCGGCGTTTGAAGCGATCAACGCGGCCACCGGTATCCATCAGCTTATGCTTACCGGTGTAAAACGGATGAGATGCGCTTGAGACTTCCACCTTGACCAGTGGATACTCATTTCCATCTTCCCACTTGATGGTTTCTTTGGTTTTTACGGTGGAGCGGGTCAGGAATGCAAAATCAGAAGACAGATCCTGGAAAACCACTTCACGATATTCTGGGTGAATGTCAGCTTTCATGACAAATTCCGGTATTGGTTTAGCCTAAAGAGCCGGGTAGTTTAATGACGTGTGGCAAGCAATGCAAGTAGCATTTGCAACGCTTCATGGCAGAAACATCTGCTGGATATCATTGACGAATTTCCAACCCAGCCCGGTGGACACGACCCGCTTGCCCCGAACCTCCAACAACCCCTTGTCCACCGCCTGTTGAACGGTGGATGCAACCCTGCCCCAATCCAAGCCTGTGCGTGCGGTAAAATCGTCCATGCTGAAACCCTGTTTCAACCTCAGGTGGTTCAGGAAAAACTCGAATACGAGATCGTCTTCATCCAGGATCCGGCATTCTGCCAGCCAGTCGCCGTTGTTCAAACCCTGCAAGTACTGTTTTGGGTGACGGTGTTTCGCGTAACGTTTCACGCTGCCATCGGCCATCGTTGTGATCTTGCCGTGTGCACCGGCGCCAAGCGCGAGGAAATCGCCGTAGGTCCAGTAATTCATGTTGTGTTGGCATTGCATGTCCGGGCGTGCAAACGCAGAAATCTCGTACTGGCCAAATCCCGCATCATCCATCAATTCCAGCCCGGTCTGCTGTATTTGCCACCCGGTGTCTTCATCCGGCAGAACCGGTGGTGCTGCCGCAAAGGCAGTATTCGGCTCCAGCGTCAACTGGTAATAGGAAATATGTGTTGGTGCGGCGGCAATCGCACGCTCCATGTCACGTGCAGCCTGAGCGTCATCCTGGCCCGGCAGGGCGTAAATCAGGTCAATATTGAAATTGTCGATAGCGGATGCGTTTAGTGATTGCAGGCAGTGTTCCACCTCTTCGCAACCGTGGATCCGCCCAAGCCGCTTGAGGGCCACGTCATCAAAGCTCTGCACACCCAGGGACACCCGGTTGATGCCGGCTTGCGCGTAGGCTGAAAAACTGTCGTACTCGATGGTCCCGGGGTTGGCTTCCAGCGAGATTTCAACTGCCGGGTTCAAATCCAGCCTGGCCCGGGCCGCTGACAGAAATCGATCAATCAACTCAGCCGAGAAAAGACTGGGTGTCCCTCCGCCAAAATAGATGCTTTTCACCCCGCGCCCCCATATCAGGGGCAGGTCAGCTTCGAGGTCTGCGATCAACGCCTGGATATAGTCGGTCGCCGGAAAGTCACCCTTGAGTGCGTGTGAATTGAAATCACAATACGGACACTTGCGCACACACCACGGCATGTGCACATACAGACCCAACGGTGGGTTACGCAACAGCCCCATCATGCCCCTGGCGCATGAGTTCGGCCAGCTTGCGCAGAGCCTGGCCGCGATGACTGACCATGTCTTTCTGCGCTGCGCTCAGCTCGGCGGCTGACAACTGTGGACCTGGATCCACGGCAGGCTCGACAGCAAAAATAGGATCGTAACCAAAACCACCGTCACCCTGGCCTTTGAGCAGGATACGTCCATGCCAGAGACCGGTGGCCACCAGCGGGGCCGGATCAGTGGCCGATTTCAGGCACACCATGGCGCAATAGAAGTAGGCGTGCCTGCCCACGCCGGTCACACCGTCAAGCGCGGCCAACAATTTGCGCATATTCGCTTGAGCGTCTGCATTATCCCCGGCATAACGCGCGGAACAGATACCTGGTGCGCCTTTCAATACCGGAACCACCAGGCCTGAATCATCTGCAATGGCGGGCAAGCCGGTGTGATACGCGGCATGACGCGCCTTGATCAAGGCGTTCTCGATAAACGTGCTGCCCGTCTCCGCAACCCCTGGCGGCACCTGCCAGTCACTTTGTGGACGCACGTAAATACCCAGTGGCTCAAACATGGCCATCATCTCGCGCAATTTACCCGGGTTATCGCTGGCGAGGATATATTCCTGGTGCATGAGGATAAGGACCCGGATTAACCGGCCAGTGCCTCGCGCTGCATCTCCAGCAGCGACTGGATACCGGTGTCCGCCAACGATAACAGGCTGTCCAGTTCATCTCTCCGGAAAGCGTGGCCCTCGGCCGTGCCCTGCAACTCGATGAACGCACCACCATCATTCATGACCACGTTCATATCGGTCTCGGCGTTGGAATCCTCTGCGTAATCAAGATCGAGTACTGCTGTGCTTTTGTATATGCCCACCGAGACGGCCGCCACCTGGCCGTGGATCGGATTCTTGCTGATCCTGCGCTTGTCCAGCAACCACTGGCAAGCATCAGCCAGGGCTACGTAGGCGCCGGTAATGGCTGCCGTGCGTGTACCACCGTCCGCCTGCAGAACATCGCAATCCAGCGTAATGGTATGTTCACCCAAAGCACCCCGGTCCACGACCGCACGCAGGGAGCGGCCAATCAGGCGCTGGATTTCCATCGTGCGTCCGCCCTGCTTGCCCAGCGACGACTCGCGGCGCATTCTGGAATCGGTAGCCCGGGGTAGCATGCCGTACTCCGCGGTAACCCAGCCTTCATTGCTGCCACGTAGAAAATTGGGTACACGGTTTTCCACCGATGCGTTGCACAGAACGTGGGTATTGCCGCAGGCGATCAATACTGAACCCTCGGCGTAAGGCGTATAGTTGCGCTCGATTCTTATCGGGCGTAGTTCATCGATTCGTCTGCCACTGGGTCTCATAGGTGGGTCCTGTATGTCCGTTTGCAAAAAAGCGGGGTGAATTGCCTGGCTCCCATTTTAGTCCAGGAGCCTATCCGTTAACATTGTGCCACTGCCTCACACGTGGAAAAAGCAATGATTCGGAGTATGACCGGTTTTGCCCGGGTAGAACGCCAGTATGAATTCGGCCGCCTGAGCTGGGAAATGCGCTCGGTGAATCACCGATACCTGGATTTCGGACTGCGCCTGCCGGAGGAATTCCGGCCGCTGGAGGCCGACATCCGAAAAAGCCTGGGTGAGTACCTGAGCCGTGGCAAGATCGAAGCCACGCTGCGGTTCTTCCCGGCGACCGCTGCGGGGGGCAGCGCACTGGAGTTGAACCAGCCGCTGGCCCGGGAACTGCTCGGTGTACATGGTGAACTTTCGCAACTGGCGGGCAGCGGGGAACAACCGGACCTCGGCCATTTGCTCAAGTGGCCGGGACTGATCGAAGAAAAACGCCCGGACCCGGCCCCTTTACAGGCCGCGGCAATGGAATTGCTGATTGAGGCGGCGCAGGACTTACAGGACGGCCGCGCACGTGAAGGCGAGCAAATGGCCAAGGCCATCCGGGAACGTCTGGAAGGTGTTGCAGAGCTGACCGGTCAAATCAGGTCATGGTTACCGGAGATACGCACCGCCCTGAAACAGCGCCTGTTGGAACGAATCGATGGCCTTCCCTTACCATTGGACCCCGGCCGGGTTGAACAGGAAGTTGCGATCCTGGCCCAGAAAATCGATGTCGACGAAGAGCTCGACAGGCTGGATGCCCATGTCGGGGAAGTCTACCGCGTGCTGGATTTATCCGAGCCCGTCGGACGGAGACTGGACTTCCTGATGCAGGAATTCAACCGCGAATCCAATACCCTGAGCTCAAAGTCGGTTGACCAGCGGACCACGCAAGCCGCTGTTGATTTGAAGGTGTTCATCGAGCAAATGCGCGAGCAGGTGCAGAATGTCGAGTAAACCTGGCCGGCAGGGCAAACTGTATATCGTTGCGGCCCCGTCGGGGGGCGGCAAAACCAGCCTGGTCAGGGCCTTGCTGAAACTCGACCCGCGCCTTGCCCTGTCTGTCTCCCATACCACGCGCCCGGCCAGGCCGGGGGAAAAGGACGGTCAGCATTACCACTTTGTCTCGGTATCCGAATATGAAAAGATGATTGAAAATGGCGAGTTCGTGGAACATGCCAGGGTATTCGATCACCTGTACGGGACCAGCCACAAGGCAATCATGACGCAACTCGATCAGGACCGTGACGTCCTGCTCGATATCGACTGGCAAGGGGCGCGCCAGGTCGATGAGAAATTTCCGGACTGCTGCTCGATTTTTGTGATCCCGCCATCGCTGGAAACCCTGCGTGAGAGACTGACCCGGCGCGCACAGGACAGCGCCAGCGTCATTGAGCGCAGGATGCGGGATGCACAGGCCGAGATCTCTCACTGGGCCGAGTTTGACCACGTGGTGATCAACGATGATTTTGACACCGCACTTGAAGAACTGCTCGAGATCATCAATGATCACCGTCAACAACGGCCGCATCCGGTGAACAACGATTCACGGCATCTGGCACAGCAGCTCGGAAGACGCTAAAATAAGCGGTTCCGCCTAACAACTTACAGGATTAAAGATGGCACGTATTACCGTAGAAGACTGCCTGGAGAACATTCAAAACCGCTTCGAGCTGGTTTTGACTGCAACCAAGCGCGCCCGCCAGATCGGGCATGGCTCTGAACCGCTGGTTGAAGAAGAGAACGATAAGCCGACCGTAATCGCCCTGCGCGAAATCGCTGACGGTCTGATCGACTCGGAACGTGTTGATGTATTGCAGGCCGAGATCGAAGCAGCCGAGGTTTTCGACATGCAACCAGAGGAGGAAGACCTCAAGCCATAGAGCCTGTTAACACCATGCGGATACCCATCGACGTCAGCCACATTGTTGCAGGACAAGACGCACTGAGCATCATCAGGCGCTGACCATGCTGGCGACCCCGATGACCTTACCGGAGCCGGTTCTTGAGTTGAGAGACCTTCTCAACACCTACCTGGAACCGGAAAAGGTCGCCATTGTACTCCGCGCATTCGAGACCGGCGCAACCGCACACGATGGCCAGGTCCGCAAGACCGGTGAGCCTTATATACTTCACCCGGTTGCGGTTGCGCGCATCCTGGCAAATATGCGCATGGACTTCAGCAGCGTGGCCGCCGCCATCCTGCACGACACCATCGAAGACACCCCGCTGACACACGAGGAAATCGAGTCCCGCTTTGGCGAAGAGATCGCGGACCTGGTGGACGGGGTGACCAAGCTGGACAAGATGAAGTTCCGCACCCGCCACGAAGCGGATGCTGAGAGCTTCCGCAAGCTGATGCTGGCCATGTCACGCGACCTCAGGGTTATTTTCATCAAGCTTGCTGATCGCATGCACAACATGCGCACGCTGGGCTCGATGAACCACAAATCGCGCCGCAGGATCGCCCGCGAAACACTGGATATCTACGCCCCCATCGCCGACCGGCTGGGTATGAACAGCATCAAGTCGGAACTGCAGGACCTCGGTTTTGCCAACCTGTTTCCCTGGCGTCACCGCACCATCGCTGAACACATCAGGACGGTTACGGGTGACCGTAGCGAGATCATCGCAGACATCCACAAGGCGCTGAAAAAGAAGATGAACGAAGCGGGGATTCCCTGCGACATCAAGGGCAGGGAAAAAACCCCGTACAGCATATACCGGAAAATGCACGCCAAGGACCTGTCGTTTTCGGAGGTCAACGACGTTTACGGTTTCCGCATCATTACGCACTCGGAACCCCATTGCTACCTGGCGCTTGGCGCAATTCACAGTCTTTACCGGCCCCGGCCTGGACGCTTCAAGGATCACATTGCCCTGCCCAAGTCCAATGGTTACCAATCCCTGCACACGGTATTGCACAGCCCCTTCAACCTGCCGGTTGAAATCCAGATCCGCACCCGGGAAATGGATGTGTTGGCAGAAAAGGGCGCCGCGGCCCACTGGCAGTACAAGAGTGGCGAAACGACCTCCGGATCCGCCCAGGTGCGAGCCCGTGAATGGCTGATGCAACTGGTCGAAGTGCAGCGCCACTCCACGGACTCGATGGAATTCCTCGACGGGGCAAAATCGGACCTGTTTCCAGACCAGATTTTTGTCTTCACCCCCAAAGGCAAGATCATCGATATGCGCAGCAATGCAACCGCGCTGGACTTTGCCTATGCCATCCACACCGATGTGGGCAACCATGCCGCGCGCATCATGGTGGACAAAGTGGAAGTCCCGTTCTCGACCCGGCTGAACAACGGCCAGACCGTCAGGGTAGTTACTCGCAAGGCTGCACACCCGATCCCCGAATGGCTCGAGTTTGTCTCAACGGCTCGGGCACGAACCTCCATTCGTCACTACATCAAGAGTCTCGAGCAGGCCGACACCGTGGCCCTGGGCCTGCGCCTGCTGGATACCGCATTGAACAAGCGTGGCTCCGATATCGACGCCGTGCCTGTCAAGCGCATGGACCAGTACCTGAAGGCCAACAGATTTGCACGCCAGGAAGATCTATTGAAAGAATTGGCGCTCGGCAACCTGCTGGCCAACGTCGTGGCTTCCAAGTTGGCACCGGAAGTCAGCACCCGCACACCCGCGGACCAGACTGAAGCCCTGGCAATTGCCGGCTCGGAGGGCAGCGCAGTAACCTTTGCCGCCTGCTGCCGCCCGGTACCCGGTGACACCATCATGGGCTTCTTGTCGGCCGGCAAGGGCATCGTGGTTCACCGCGTGAATTGCCGTAATGTCCGTGAGCTGCGCAAAAGCCTGGATCACTGTATCGATGTCATCTGGGCGCCCATCCTGCGTGGTATGTTCGAAGTGAGCCTGCACATCCTGGCCAAGAATGTACCGGGTGTACTTGCCAACATCTCCGCCAGCATCGGGGAGGTCGGCAGCAACATCGAAAGAATCGAGCAACCGGATGCCAACCCTGAAACTGCGACCCTGTTATTTACCATCAGTGTCAAGGACCGGGACCACATGGCGCGTGTCATGCGACGTCTGCGGCGTAACAGCAACGTAACACGTGTCAGCCGGATCAAAGCATAGCGCCTTGGCCAGAACCCTGTGGACGGCACCCTGGCCTTGCGGGTATACGGAACACTGAAAGAGTAGCTAGTTGCGGGACAGCACACTTGGAGCACAGACCATGAGCAAGAATATTATCCATACCGAGAAGGCCCCCAAGGCCATTGGCACCTATTCGCAGGCCGTCAGCCACCAGGGCCTGGTTTTCATTTCCGGCCAGATTCCACTCGTGCCTGAAACCATGGAAATGGTGGAAGGCGGCATCGAGGCGCAAATCCGGCAGGTGTTTGAAAATCTTTCTGCCGTCTGCACAGCAGCCGGAGGATCGCTGGATGACATCCTCAAGCTGACCATATACCTGGTCGACATGGGTGATTTCCCGCAGGTCAATAGCATCATGGAACAGTATTTCAGCGCACCCTACCCGGCGCGTGCCGCTATTGGCGTTGCCGCCCTGCCCAAGGGGGCTCATGTCGAGATGGACGCCATCCTGGCAGGGCATTGAGCCACGCCTGAACCACCTGTAGCTGATACCCGACCGTGTCATCCAAGCCCCACCCGGCGCTAACAGACCTGCAGGGTGTCGGCCCCAAGCTCGCTGAAAAGCTCGGCGCGCTCGGAATCAGCCAGGTCACGGACCTGTTATTCCACCTGCCAATCCGTTACGAGGACCGCACCCGTGTTCACCCGATAGGCAGTGCCAGGCCCGGTCAGCGTGTCCTGCTGGAGGGCAGGGTCGAACACTCTGCCGTGGTGCGCGCACGGCGGCCCATGCTGGTAGTGGTGCTATTCGATGGCACCGGGCGTATTACCTTGCGTTTCTTTCACTTCCGTTACTACCAGCAACAACAGTTGGCCAAGGGTACGCGTCTGCGCTGCTTCGGCGAAGTCCGGGCCGGGTTCCAGGGGCTCGAAATGATCCACCCGTCCTACAAACGTCTCGCTGGTGAATACCCGAACCACTCGCGGACCGCCTGACACCCGTTTACCCGAGCGCCGAGGGGCTGGGACAGAAGCAGTGGATCAAGATGACGGACCAGGCCCTGGCATTGCTGCAACGCGGTGCGCTGGAACTGGAAGAACTTTTACCCGACAAGCTGCTGGACCAATTGAAACTGCAGCCACTGGCCCCGACGCTGAGCTTCATCCACCGCCCGCCACCGGACGCCGACGTGGCCGCACTCGCCCTGCGCGACCACCCTGCGCAAAAACGCCTGGCCCTTGAAGAACTGCTGGCCCACAACCTCGGCATGCAGAAACTGCGTCGTCTGCAACGCACATTTTCAGCCCCGTCGATGCCACCGGGCTCAGTGGCAGAACCTGCATTCATGGAGGGTTTGCCATTTGTATTGACCGGCGCACAAAAGCGGGTCGCAAGAGAAATTCACAAGGATCTCGAAAACGACAAGCCCATGTTGCGCCTGGTGCACGGTGATGTCGGTTCCGGCAAGACCGTGATGGCAGCAATGGCGGCATTGAGAGCCACGGATAATGGCTACCAGACCGCGATCACGGCGCCGACGGAATTGCTCGCCGAACAGCACTTTCGGACATTCAGCGAATGGCTGGCGCCGCTGGGGATCGAACCGGTCTGGCTCAGTGGCAAGGTGACGGGCAAAAAACGCATTGATGCACTGGAGCGGATAAGCGGCGGTGCACCCATTGTCATCGGTACCCACGCGCTGATGCAAAAAGGCGTCGAGTTCAAGCGGCTGGGCCTGGTCATCGTTGATGAACAACACCGTTTTGGTGTCGACCAGCGCATGGACCTGCTGGACAAGGGCCGCACAGGCAATACCCAGGCCCACCAGCTGATCATGACGGCCACACCCATTCCCCGCACGCTGGCGATGACCGCATACGCCGGCATGGATGTCTCGGTGATCGATGAATTGCCACCAGGCAGGCAGCCGGTGCAAACCGTGGTGATCTCCAACCAGCGGCGTGGGGAGGTCATTTCCCGTGTGGCTGGCGCGTGCGCAGACGGGCAACAGGCTTACTGGGTGTGCACGCTGATCGAAGAATCCGACCTGATTACCGCACAGGCAGCTGAAGAGGTGGCCACCCAACTTCGCAATGAGTTACGCGGGCTCAATATCGGCCTGATCCACGGACGGCTGAAACCGGCTGAAAAGCAGCGGATCATGGATGAATTCAAGAGTGGTTCGACCCACTTGCTGGTTGCCACCACCGTGATCGAAGTCGGTGTCGATGTGCCGAATGCCACCTTGATGATCATCGAGAACGCCGAGCGTCTTGGCCTGGCGCAACTGCACCAGTTGCGTGGCCGGGTTGGGCGTGGCACCGGTAAATCCGCTTGTGTGCTGATGTACAACCCACCCCTGGGTGATCTTGCCCGTCAGCGCATGGAAATCATGCGGCAAACCAGCGATGGCTTCCTGATTGCAGAAAAGGACCTGGAATTGCGCGGACCGGGTGAGGTGCTGGGCACCCGGCAGACCGGTATGCTGGCCTTTCGCGTGGCGGACCTGGCGCGGGATGCAGAACTGCTGAAACGGGTTCCGGCTGCAGCCGGGCGCACTGTTGCAACAGCACCCCGGGCAAGCCGACAAACTGATTCGCCGCTGGCTGGGTGATACTGCGCGTTTTGCCGGGGTGTGAGGCGGGGCGGCTTACAAGGCTGCAACGACCAGTGATTCCACCTGGATTCGTGCCTGTACGATATCCTGTTCGATCTGCTCCTTGATCGCCACGAAACGGGGCTCCTGTCGTAACGAATCCAGACGTGCATCAATATCCAGCAGCCAGGCCTCGCGGAAGCCCCTGTCGTAGGCGATCTGTAATTTCTCCAAGGCAAGCTGCGCATTACCCCTTAACGCCTGGATGCTGGATTCGGTGTAATTGATATTCGCATCATCCACGCCATTGATACGTGCACGGCGTACGGCGCGCTCCGCGCTGGACAGTCTCTGCTCGGCCAAATCGGCGTTGCCTGCGGCACTCTGCAGTGCGGATGAAATCGTTAAGAACATGATCTGTTCGCCGCTCCGGGCCTGTTCGGAATCGTCAGAGATGGCCTGCTCGATCAATCCCTGGCCGAAACGGTGTCACCCGCGACCAGCCGGATCATGCCCTTTTGAAAATAGTAGAACTGCTGGAGTTGCTCCGGTAGTTCACTCACAGAGTCTCCGTACTGCTCACGCATCAGACTGTTCAGCGTTCTCCAGGCGGCCCCGTTTCAACAACAGGAAGAAATAATTATTCTGCAAGCCGTAATTGTCACCGGCTATCTCCAGGCCCTCCAGCAACAGGCGCTCCGCCTCTTCATACGCGCCCATTCTTTCCCACGCACCTGCCAGGTTTTCAATGACCACGGGGCTCTCGGGTTCCAGTGCATAAGACCGGCTGGCGTAACGCCAGCCCTCGACCAGTTCACCACTCCCGATCGCATAACCGGACAGGATCCTGAGCAATGTCGCCGAGTCCGGGCGCAGCGCGACCAGGTCCTGCAACAGGGTCTTGCCGGCCTGCGGAATCACCCTGGCTGACGAGGTTGCCGGCATAATTAATTGCCAGCAGTTCATTCAAGGGATCCATCGCCATGGCCTGCTGCAATACCTGCCGCTGCTCCGGTAAGCGGCCAAGGCTCACCCAGAAGACCACCCAGCCAAAGGTATGCCGGAATATAGTCCTCATTCAGCTTGATCGCCTGGCGCAGCGCCGATTCTGCGCGTCCCGCTGGCCGATCTGCCAACGTGCCAGGCCGAGTGCGGCAAAGGCCTCGGCGGATTCCGGATCGATCGCCAACGCCTTTTCGATCATCGGCATGGCGCGTTCGGTCGCTTTCATGCTGGTCAGGTCACCGTACAGGGACAGCAACATCCATGAGTCCGCCATGGCTGCATAGGCGGGTGCAAACAAGGGGTCGTGCTCCAGAGCCTTGGCAAACAAGGTGATGGCCTTTTGCAATTCGTCCGGTGAACGGCGCCACCAGTGCAGACGCCCGGTCCTGAATGCCTCGAATGCAGCCAGGTTACTGGTCCTTGAAGCCGGCGCCTGCTCCAGGCCGGAGAAGGAATCCACCAGCGCGCTGCCAATCGCACTGGCAACTTCGTCCTGGATGGCAAACACGTCATCCAGTTCACGGTCGAAGGACTCTGACCAGATGTGGTAGCCATCTTCGACATTGATCAGCTGCGCGGTCATGCGAATGCGGTTACCCGACTTGCGGATGCTGCCTTCCAGTACGGTGCTGACATTCAGCAGGCGGCCGATTTCACGGATATCCGTGTTCGGCTCACGGAATGCAAACGACGAGGTACGGGCCGCGACGTGCAAACCCTCTGATCTTGGCCAACACATTCAGGATTTCCTCGGCAATACCATCGGAGAAATAACCCTGGCTGCCATCTTCCGACAGGTCAGCGAAAGGCAATACCGCGATGGAATTCTCGGGCGCAACAAATTCACGCTCCGGGGCAACAGATACCACCTCAGCAACAGGCTCCGTCGCGATGAATACGCCGGAATAATAACTGTAAAAACCGTATCCAAGACCGATCATGCCCAGCGTCATCAGGCTGAACAACAAGCCACTTTGTACGGTGGTCAGCAAACCGGCAGTTCTGGTTTTTCTGATTCCGTCAGGGGTGATTTCCAGCTGCCAGGCCAGGATAAAAACCAACGGGAAGCCAAGTATAAGGACCAGCACGACAAGCGTTGGTAACCAGTCGGGCAGGCGCAGGGGCTCAACGGCCGCATCCATCAACTGCAGCACGACGAATACGCCCACCGCATACGCACCGACCGTGCGCAGTACTTTACGCCGGTTCAGTTCGGTCAATACTGCTGACAGAAATGATTGATCCTTTGCCATGTTCCCTAATTCTTGTCCGTATTCTCAGCCAGCGCCACGTTTCAAATGGATCAACCCGGAAATATCATGATCTCCTCGACCCTGTTCCACCAACGCGCTGTAATCCCTGATGGCAGCTTCAACTGTCGGTATAGTCTATATTCAAATCCTGTGCCAATGACCGACAAATCAGCAAATCCTTGAGCAACAGGGACAGCTTGAAACCGATATCGAACTGGTTTTCCAGCATACTCTGGCCACGATGATCCAGAAACCAGCTGCCTGCAGCACCTGCACTGACTACTGATAATAGACGCTGCGAAGGCAAATTTAGTTTCTCGGCCAACGCCAGCGCCTCACAGGTAGCCTCTGCAATTCCTGCAACCATCACCTGGTTGACCGCCTTGGTGGCCTGTCCTGAGCCCACCGGGCCCATGTGTGTAACGCTTCGCGGAAAACGTCTCCAGCACTGGCATAATCTGCGAAATATTGGCGGAATCACCTCCCGCCATGACCGACAAACTGCCTTTCCTGGCGCCTTCCACGCCACCGGACACCGGTGCATCGACAAAGCCGGCGCCGGCCTCAGCCAGGCTCGCGGCAACCTGTCGGGCGGTGGCCGGGGCCACCGTGGAGAGGTCACACACGACACTGCCGGGTTGTAACCCCCGGCAACAGCTGCGCGATGACATCCAGCAGGTCCGCATCGGCCGAGACACATACCAGGATCACATTGCAGCCAGCCGCCAGTTGTGCGGGCGAGCCGGCAGCGGTGACACCGGTACCGGGCCGCAAACTGCGCGGATTTTTCCGTATTGCGGTTCCAGACCATGCTCAGGAACCCGGCTTCCACGAGATGCCGGGCCATCGGGGCACCCATCGCACCCAGGCCGATCACACCCGCCTTAATCGTTTCGGTCATCTGTTTTTCCCTTTATTTTCTTACAGGGCATCGTCACCCTCCTCGCCTGTCCTGATCCGCATTGCGGATTCCAGTGGTTGCACAAAAATCTTGCCGTCACCGATACGGCCTGATGCCGCAGAGTCCAGCGATGGCCTCGACGACCGCTTCCACGCGCTGATCAGGCACCGCAATCTCCAGACGCAACTTGGGTAAAAAGTCGACCACGTATTCCGCGCCCCGGTACAACTCGGTGTGACCCTTCTGACGCCCGAACCCCCGGACCTCGGTCACCGTCATACCCTGCACGCCGGCTTCACCGAGCGCGTCGCGCACGTCATCGAGTTTGAATGGCTTGATGATTGCAATAATCATTTTCATGGTGAAAACCCCCACTTGCTCTGCATGGAATCTGATCAATGCACTGATTATATGCTGCAAGCGCTACCTGTTATCAATTCAATTCTGTTTTGCCTGTGACCATGCCAATGACGCACTTGGTTGAGCAACCAGGCCTCAAACAGATGAAGCGAGTGAATACGGACCGTTAACACCGGCCGACTGGGCATTCTACACGAGACCGGGAAGACCACCACAGCGCAGAGCGCCCAGCTCGCACTGCAAAATCATGGCATGAAAGCATTGCACGCACTCAGCCGATGTCTGCCCAGGGGGTGAATATTGGGTTTGTCACTGGTACACAGTCGTGGCTGCACGGGCGTGGAGGCACCGCTGATAAGCCGTGGAGGTTCACCTGTCAGGCGGTTTGCCATCCATGCACCTGGTCGGCTTGCCGGAAACCGCGGTGCGCGAATCAAAAGACCGCGTACGCGCGGCCCTGATCAATTCCGGCTTCAAGTGGCCGCAGAGCCGTATCACTATTTCACTGGCGCCGGCCGACCTGCCCAAGGAGGGCGGCGGCCTCGACCTGCCGATCGCGCTGGGTATACTCGCGGCATCAAAACAGGTGCCTGCCGTCACGCTTGAGAACTGCGAATTTCTCGGTGAGTTGTCACTCAATGGTGAGCTGCGTTCGGTGCGGGGCGTGTTACCCGCCGCCATCCAGTCGCGCGATCAGGGACGCACACTGATCGTCCCAATGGACAATGCCGCCGAAGCCGGCCTGGTCAGGGACGGGGCCACCTACTGCGGCAACTCGCTGCTGGCGATTGCCGGCTGGTTGTGTGGCAGGCAGGAACTGGACCGCTGCGCGGCCGTGCCGGAATGCCAGGCTGAACGCCAGCCCGATCTGGCGGATGTCATTGGCCTGCCCGGCCCAAAACGGGCGCTGGAAATCGCCGCTGCAGGCAGTCATCACCTGCTGCTCGCCGGTCCGCCCGGCACCGGCAAAACCCTGCTTAGCTTCCAGGCTACCGGGGATATTGCCGCCGATGAGCGAGCAAGAGGCGCTGGAGTCCGCCGCGGTAACCTCCGTCAGCCGTTCTGGCTTTAACCTGGCGCACTGGGGTATGCGGCCATTCAGGTCACCGCATCACTCATGCACCTCCGCAGCCCTGGCCGGCGGTGGGTCGCGCCCAAAGCCCGGCGAAATCTCGCTGGCGCACAACGGGGTATTGTTCCTCGATGAACTCCCCGAGTTTGGCCGCCACACGCTGGAAATTTTGCGTGAACCGCTCGAATCCGGCCGTATCGTCATCTCCCGGGCCGCCATGCAATCCACCTTCCCGGCCCGCTTTCAACTGGTGGCCGCCATGAACCCCTGTCCCTGTGGCCTCTCGGGCGACGACAGCGGCAGATGCTGTTGCAGCGCGGAACAGATCCAGCGCTACCGCAACCGGGTCTCCGGGCCACTGCTTGATCGAATCGACATACAGGTCGAAGTGCTGCGTCCCAAAACCTCGATCCTGACCACGCCGCACGAGGGCACAGAGACTTCAGCCGAGGTCCGTCAGCGCGTGATCGCGGCCAGGAACCTGCAGTACGAGCGCGCCGGCAAAGCCAATGCCCTGCTAGGTAATGACGAGCTTGCACGCTACTGCCACATCGGGGGCGCGACATTGCAATTGCTCGAAGACGCCGCCAAACAACTCTACCTTTCACCACGCGCCTGCCACCGTTGCCTGAAGGTGGCGCGCACCATTGCCGACCTGGATCATGCCCCGGATATTACCTCCGCTCATCTGGCCGAGGCCATCACCATGCGGCGGATTCCGCCCTCGATTCTGGTTGTTTGAAACAAGTATTTAGGAATCTTTGCAGCCAGTACCCTTTTGCGAGGTGTTCAAAAGTGCATTTTTTCTCCAAGACTAATCGTATTGCAACCGAAAACCTTGAACTGTATCCCCGTCTTCTGTTTCCCCGAAAAAACGCGAGTCTGTGAAGTTACCTATTGGAATTCGAAATTCAGGCTTGTCCACAGGATTCAAGCCACCAGCAATTAATGTACAAACGGGCTCACCCATTGCCCCACCAAGATTACAAATAATCTCTCCGAATGGCGCTGCCCCTTCTGGGGGGGGGGCTGGTTGCCATACCCCGTATCGGAGCTTGCCTTCATCTGGTCCACTTTCGGGTACTTTACCTTCTTCAATCATGAACACCTCTGAGAACCACTTCCAAGGTGCATGCTCTTCCTCGCTATATCCTCTAAAAACCAAAGTCCATAAACTAGCATACGGGTTAAAAGCTATTCTTGGAAAAACATAAGGCGTTTGCTCGGCAAAGAATGCATCACCCTCATCACCATACATGATCGGCACCATGTACTGGATGGATTCATCAGGGTAGGTCACACGCGCATAAGCCCTTTGCAGAAATTCAATCTTGATCGGGTCGAGCCGGACAAAACCGTCATTGGGCTGATAAGGACAGCCTAGACAGTTACCCCCCGAATAACGTTTCGGCATGACCTCCGCTTCCCACATCACGCCAGGTGTTTCACTTCTGGTCAGAAGTTTGTTCAAAAGATACCACTCTGGCTCACCTTCAGCGTCGTAGCCAAAGTAATACCCCGTCATTCTTCCGTTTTGAAATTCCAAGATGAATCCACTTCCAGATTGATCCGGGTTATACCAATGACCCGGCTCCGGAAAGGGCGCATAGATGAAGTCCTCGCATCCCACACACGGCACGTAAGGACCTTCCTGGGCAAAAAGATGTGCTGCCGGCATGGCCAGCAGCACAATGGTTGTCAGTATCGTTTTAATCATGCATCTGCCCCCTGGCAGTAGAACGTAAGTCAGCGTTAACCGCCAACCTAGGTCTGAGCTTACGTGTTATTTACAGGCAACCGAAATAGTACGTTGCTGTATCGTATGCACTCCAGTTACTGCACCCACTACCGTTACACGCTCTGACCTTGAAGTAATATGTCAAAAAACCGTAGGGGAGCATGATATTTTTCTGTGTATTGGGTCCAAAATATATGACCTCGCGATCACTATCGCGGAAGTCACTGAAAATGGACATCAATAATTGATAGTTTTCAGCCGTGGCCACTGAATCCCAGCTAGCCCCTGTGCTACCGTAACAGTGACGGCTATTCACGTTGAAATTACTGGGTGTTGACGGTGCGGAATCGGGGTAGGATTGCCAAGCCGCGACTATTGGCATCTGGATTTCCAGTGCGGACGCCATGTCTGCCGAATAAGGTACTTGGGTGTCGGACGTGTAGGTCACACCCCTAGTCTCGCTGTCATAGCTTTTCGTCGGGTCTGACCATAGTGGAAGCCTGACGCAACTAGTGATTGGAAATGTCATAGGCAAGTCACAGTCATCGTCATCATATGCGCCCATGACTGTTTGCCAGTCCCCATCGCCAGTAATGTAACCACGAGAATAGGGCTCAATATCATTGGAATACCCATACAACTCACTAACGGTGGTAGTAGGGTGGCCACCACCTAAGACATGCCCAACTTCATGTACTGCGGTCAAATCCCCAATAGCATAAGTATCCATTGTCACTGCATAGGGAT
Source organism: uncultured Gammaproteobacteria bacterium (assembly GCA_963753105.1). GTDB lineage: Bacteria > Pseudomonadota > Gammaproteobacteria > Xanthomonadales > SZUA-36 > SZUA-36. The sequence goes on along the minus strand of CAVWBD010000001.1, from coordinate 839,349 downwards.
AATCAGGATTCATCATGAATGCTATTCCGCCAATCCCGCCGAGAGTGCCGGTTAACTGGCAGGTGGTTAAGCTGGTGTCTGTTGTCGCGATTGTTAAAACGATGTCGGCATCCTCATCATCTATCCATGTTGCAATGTTTGCGAATGGTGCATCCTCGTAATACATGTCATAAAGGATGTCTTCTTTACAGACTCCATCAAGATCATCATTAAGATTACGTAAATCAGCTAGCGTAACATGTAGATCTGGATCCATCTTGTCATCAAAGAACGTATCATTCATTTTTGAAATGATATTTGATGCCAGTGTGCTGGGATTGGATACATCAGAACCATACAGAATGAGCACCCTGACGGTTCCAATCGCAGAACCGCTTAACATTGGAATCGGAACAATTAAGGACTGAAGTGCTTCTTTATAAGCCAATCCACCACCCAATGGCTCAGGTGCGTGGTGCGGCATTCTTGCCTGATCTATCTCAGTAAGCACATGTGACCGTGACGCCTTATCGTAACGTATGTCATATGACATATATTCAATATTGACTTGGCCGAAAACCTTGTCATTTTCAATAGAAAGAGTGAAAAAGCCTGATTCGATATCTTTGACCCGCCCTGAATATGTTTCGATTCCCTTCACATAGGAATGCAACCTCGTGGTAACCAGTGTCACAACAGCACCACCAGGTAGTTGCATCAGAAAAACTTCACCTGCGTCTGGTTGGGCCAGTACCTTCTTCGAGTCGGTAAATGGCTGAATCATGCTTCCGTCTATTAATGCTTGCACATCAACAATCACTTTGTTCCTGCTCACTATTCCTCGGCTTAATTCCGAGGCAGACAAAGTCATGATTCCTGTACTGGGAGACTCCAGTGCCAAAAATTGTCCTTCCGATACCTGCGCAACACCCTGCCCGTAAAAAGACATCAAAAACCAAATCATAAACACAATAGGATTACGGTGTTTCATTGCCTTACTCCCTTCTCAACGTTTGTGATCGGAAATAGAACAACCGCTGATTACCAGCAGTTACCTCTTAAGTGGAAGAAATCCACCTTGTCTCTCAGCAGCCGCTCCACTTGCACTTCTTCGAAGACTCATCAGAGCGCGAGCCCCGACAAGAGCAAATTCTCACCAGCAAAATCTTTCGTCAATTCGGTTCAACCGGCAGGGTATTCGTTTTGGCGAAAATACCATTGAACGTGGAAGGATTATTGAGTAATTGACTCGACTTTCCCCCAGAAGCTGACCCGCTTCAACCGAGTTTTTCGGTTTGCGTTCCCTTGTGAGATTGGCCCCAACGCACTTTCATTACTTCGTAAAAAACCTTGACGGATAAGCCAAGAAACCTGGCCGCTATCGCCCGGTGTTGGCGATACAGGATAGTGTGGCCACTTTCCCATCTACCCCATGTTCCCGGATCAACACCGACATATTCTGCAGTCTCCCTGATCGACCATCCCAATGCCCTACGTTTCGCCGAGAGGTGCTCTGATACAGTTTTCGGCGCGGGATAAGGGTCGTACCCAAGAAACCCCAAAACTGCTGGTACAGAGGAAGCTGGTGGCTCTGTGCGCCCCTTTTCCCAGTTCATAACGGTCCAGGGTGTGACTCCAAGCTGCTTCGCTATCTCTCGCTGAAAAAGCCCTAATTGCAGTCTCTTTTTTCTAATGTGATCACCTAAGGTGATCGGCTCAAAATCATATTCCTTCGGAATCAAGGCCTTAAGCGAAACTCGCGCAAATGGCAAAAAGGCAATGAACCCCTGTCCCTGTGGCCTCTCGGGCGACGACAGTGGCAGATGCTGTTGCAGCGCGGAACAGATCCAGCGCTACCGCAACCGGGTCTCCGGGCCACTGCTTGATCGAATCGACATACAGGTCGAAGTGCTGCGTCCCAAAACCTCGATCCTGACCACGCCGCACGAGGGCACAGAGACTTCAGCCGAGGTCCGTCAGCGCGTGATCGCGGCCAGGAACCTGCAGTACGAGCGCGCCGGCAAAGCCAACGCCCTGCTAGGTAATGACGAGCTTGCACGCTACTGCCACATCGGGGGCGCGACATTGCAATTGCTCGAAGACGCCGCCAAACAACTCTACCTTTCACCACGCGCCTGCCACCGTTGCCTGAAGGTGGCGCGCACCATTGCCGACCTGGAATGCATCGCCGACATCAGTTCTGACCACATCGCAGAAGCCATTGCCTTGCGCAGGATCAGTACTTCAATTTTGGGCGTTTGAAGCAAAAACTGGCGCGACCGGTCACGGATGGATTGCCATCACCGGAAAGAATGATAAGCTGTGCATCCGGCAATACTCTTGATCACGGAACAAACGAAGATTTGGCCACGAGCAAAAAACAATCGCTGAAGACTTTAATAGTGGATGACGAGTCCCTGGCACGGCGTGGTCTGACCCACCGCCTGAAGGCCATAGCGGATATCGAGATCGTGGGTGAAGCCCGCAATGGCCGCGAAGCTCTTAAGCTGATCACGGAGAAAAAACCCGACCTGGTTTTCCTGGATATACAGATGCCGGGTATCAGTGGTTTCGAAGTGGTCCAGCAGCTCGATGCAGAGACCATGCCACTCATCCTGTTCCTGACCGCCTACGATGAATACGCGGTGCGCGCCTTCGAGGTCAACGCGCTCGATTACATTTTAAAACCCATCGACGAGGAGCGCCTGAACCAGGTGCTCGACAAGGCCCGTAAAAACCTCAGCCAGAAGCGCGCCCTGAAACAGAAGCGTTTGTTACTGGAACTGGTCAGCAACATCAGCGGTGAGACCATCAGTAGTTTCGAGGAACTGGGTGAGAAAGACGTACAGGGCCTCGTACACAAGGAGCCCGCGCGTCTGGCCATCCGTGACGGTGGTAAAACGACCTGGGTCAACCAGGACGATATCGAGTGGATAGACGCGGCCGGCGACTACATGTGCATCCAGGCCCAGGGTGTCACCTACATCATGCGCAGAACCATGAAGGACCTGGAAAAAGAACTGGATGGCAGCATCCTGCAACGTATTCACCGTTCGACCATTGTCAATATCAGCCAGGTCAGGGAAATGGAATCACATATCAACGGTGAGTATTTCCTGACCCTTGCATCCGGTCACCGGGTCAAGTTGTCCAGGACCTACAAGGACAAGCTTAAGCTGTTCAAGTAAGGGTTAGGGGATCGCTCCTGCATCCATTCTCGTTTCGACGATGGAACAGAACCATTCACCGCAGACCATGACTTTGGGCACAACCATCTTCAGCGCCGCGCACCCAGAATACCCGCGACGATGACATCCCGCTAATATTCCTGTAACGCATTGGCAACCTGGTGCGTCAAAGGTATTGAAGCAACCAGGATCAAATTGTCGAATAAGTAAAACCGGGACATTTTCTCCCTGATCATCGTCTGACCGACGCGCCCGGTTTTACTTCCGCCGCCCCCGCTGTTAGCCCTCTTTCGGCGCGGGGCGGTTTTTATTTGTGTGGCTTTTCTGCGGCGTACTGAAATATTTCAGTGGCAATGAAGGGACAGTGGCTCAGGCATCGCTGCCGTGTGATTGTAGCCAGTTCTCCAGGATGATCTGGGCCGCCATGGCATCCTTCATGGCGGCATCTTTTCTGCGCATGCCGCCTTGCGCCCGGGCTGCCGAAAACCGCTCATCAGCGCTGAAAGACGTCAGGCGCTCGTCCTCATACAGCACCGGGATATCAAATCGATCCGCGAGTGCGGCCCCGAAACCACGGGCATCCTTCGACATGTCGGTTTCACCACCGTCAGCAGCCAGCGGCAAACCCACGATGAGCGCCACGGGGTTCCATTCTTTGACAATAGTGGTGATGGTCTGCCAGTCCGGCTGGCCGGAGGCGGAAACCACGGCAAGGGCATTGGCTGAACCCGTTAACGTCTGGCCGACGGCCACACCGATTCGCCGGTGACCAAAATCAAATGCCAGCAAGGTGCCTGTCAGCCGCCCCTCTTCATCAGGCATACCCGCCAACCCCGTGCAGGTCATTGATATTGACACCGAGTTTACCTACGGCCTGCTCCCAGCGGCTATCCAGCGCGGTGTCGAACACGATGCCCTTGTCCACCGGCACCGACAACCAGGCGTTCTGGCGCATCTCCGATTCCAGTTGGCCATCGCCCCAGCCCGCATAACCCAGCGCTACCAGGAACTGCTCCGGACCCTGCCCTGCAGCGATGGCTGTCACGATATCCCGCGAAGTGGTTACCATGATGTCGTCATTGATCTTGACGCTGGAGTTGAATCCCTCCACCGGGGTGTGTAATACGAAGCCGTGATCGGGACTGACGGGACCACCCTCCAGCACGGCCATTGACGATATCTGTTCATCATCACAGGGAATCTTCAATTGGAACAGCAGTTCACCGAGCGTAAAACCGGACTGGCGGTTGATGGTGATCCCGATAGCCCCTTCCTCGTTATGCTGGCACAACAGCGTTACGCTGCGTTCAAAATTCGGGTCTGCCATGGCGGGCATGGCAATCAGCAGCTGTTGCTGTAAATAGCCACTGACCACGTCTTGTGATGAGGCATCCATAGGTTGAATATTAACGCAGTGACCGTTCATTGCAAACGGCGTGTATTGACGGGGGTCAGAGCCCTTTCTCCAGGCTGGCAAAAGGGCTCTGACCCCAGGTTAGTTGAGCCCCCTGAAATCACGTGAGAAACGCCAGGTGCGCGTGATGTGCAATACATCTACGGCGTTGCTGATGTTTTGCGGTAACGGCGAGTAAGGCCCGGCCAGGCGCACGATCCTGACCGCAGCCTGGTCCAGTTGGGTTTTTCCCGAGCTTTTACTGATATCAATACTCTCGACACTACCATCCTGCCTGATGGCCACCGTCATGATCAGCTCGCCGACCAGTTTCAGGCGCCTGATTTCCTCGGGATAATTCAGGTTCCCGACCCGCTCGACCTTGGCAACCCAGGCCTGCATATAAGCCGCGTACTCGTATTGGTGGGTATTGGCCGAAATCCACTTGCGCCGGGGCAGTTTCGATTTCGCTGCCTGGTTACGCTCAACACCGGGCTGCAGTTTTGCCATCCTCATACTGTCCTGCATCAGCATTGCCGCGCTCGGCTGGGGCGGTTCCGCCTGTTCAATACGGGTAATTTGCTGGGAAAACTCGGAATCCTGATCCTCGATGAGCAGTTGCTCACGGGCCGCATCGGCAACGCTCGAGATCTGCTCGACCTGGTCCACGGGGTCCCCACCCTCGGCCTGACCGGGCGAGGCACCGGCGTTTTCACTGGACGGCTCAACGGCCTCAAGCGATTCCCCGCCACCCTGCTGTGCAGCCTGGGCCAGGAAATCGGCCTGCTCGGGCTCGGTTTCTGATTGCCAGTTGACCAGTACCACGTCCAGGGTGTCCAACGGGTGTGTGAGTGGTTTGAAATCGAGTACGAAACCAACTCCCAACAGGACCGCAGCGTGCAGACCCAGGGCCATCACAATACTTGCAGCAAAACGGTCATTGCTGGTATGGATGGCGTACATCGTTACTGGAGTTTTTCCTCGGCCGCGTCAAACAATTGCCCGGCGATGTTCAGACCGAACTCCGCATCCAGTTCACGGATACAGGTCGGGCTGGTGACATTGACCTCTGTCAGCCAGTCACCGATCACATCCAGACCGGCAAACAGGATGCCCCGCCGCTTGAGCTCCGGCGCGACCTGCGAGCATATCCAGCGGTCCCGGTCACTCAGCGGCACGCCCTTGCTGCTGCCGCCCTTGGCCAGGTTGCCGCGAAAATCACCTTGTCCCGCAAAACGGGCAAGGGCATATGGCACCGGTTCGCCATTGACGATCAGGATGCGCTTGTCACCCCGGGAAATTTCATCGATGTACTGCTGCGCCATCACCGCCCGGGTGTCGTGACGTGTAATGGTTTCAAGGATGACGTTCAGGTTCAGATCGGTGTCGCTGACCTGGAAAATGGACTCGCCACCCATGCCATCCAGCGGTTTGACCACGCAACGGCCCTGTTCGCTGACAAAGTCGCGTAACAGGGCGGACTGGCTGCTGACGATCATCGGCACACAACACTGCGGGAAGTTGCTGATAAAGAATTTTTCGTTGGCATCACGCAAGCTCTGTGGCCGGTTGATGACCAGGGTGCCTTCGTTCTCCGCCAGTTCCAGCATGTAGGTTGCGTAGATATAGTCCATGTCAAACGGCGGATCGCTGGCGCATCAACACGATATCCAGTTCGTCCACCGGTTTAACGCCCGCGGCTTGCAGGCTGAACCAGTCATGCTCGCTTGTCACGCACCTCGAGCAATTGCATGGAAGCAAGCAAACGGCCGTCCCTGACAAACAGGTCGTCCGGTTCCATGTAGTACAAAGCATGCCCGCGCCGCTGAGCTTCCAGCAGCATGGCGAAGGTCGAATCCTTGTATGTTTTGATCCCGGCGATCGGATCCATGACTACACCGGTTTTAAATCCTTGCGGCATCGCTGCGTCCATTTCAGGTATATTTGTTCACTCCGCTAACGCCCTATTATCATGTGCAGCGGGGTCCGAATCCAGTTACCCGGATCGTGAAATTATCCCGACCAGTACCTTTCGGGTGCATCCAAACCCGTACCAGTTTTGCAGAAACATGGTGGAAACCTCTCTTTTCTAAGGGTAAACTAAATGAACGGCATCGGCTTTTGCCATCACTGCCGGGCGCTGAGCAGTGAAGGGAATCATTGTAGAAGTCGCAAAACCAGGGAAGAAACTATGAGCCAGGAACAATTGAATACAGAAGCAGGCAACGGCGAAAGTCCTGCTGAGGGCAAGAAACTGCGGATCTTGGTGGTAGACGACAGCGCCACCATCAGGCGATCGGCGGAGACCATGCTGACCAGTGAAGGCTGCGAAGTCATCACTGCTGAAAACGGTTTCGAGGCCCTGTCCAAAATTACCCGTTACCAGCCGCAATTTGATATTTGTCGATATCATGATGCCGCGCCTCGATGGTTATCAAACCTGTGCCATCATCAAGAACAATGCCGAATTCCGTGATACGCCGGTCGTCATGCTGACCAGTAAGGACGGCTTGTTCGACATGGCCCGTGGCCGGGTGGTCGGTTCGGACCAGTACCTGACCAAGCCCTTTACACGTGAAGAACTGCTGGGTGCGGTCAAACAGCACACGGCAAGCTGATAAGTACATTTATCGGTGCCATCTGTAACAACGACTGAGAATTCACGGGATTCATACTCATGACCGGCGTCAATGCATCGTTTGCCAAACTGCAGGATTACGAGCAGCGCAGCCGGGCTTTTGAGCCTGGCCAGGCGACCGGCCAGTTGCACGGTGGCGAATGGGTTGGTGTCATTTTCCGAATCGGTGAGGAACGCCTGGCCTGCAACGTTGAGCAGGTACACGAGTTCCTCCCCATTCCCGCCTTTACACCGGTACCGGGAACAAAACCGTGGATCCTCGGCCTGGCCAATGTGCACGGTGATCTGCTGACCGTCATAGACCTGGCCTGGTTCCTCAATGGCAAACGCTCGAAAGTCTCGATGAGAACCCGCTTGCTGGCCGCCAGCCTGCGTGGCCGGCCGGTCGGGTTGATGGTGGACGAGGTATTTGGCCAGCGCCATTTTGTCACCGAGGAAGGCAAACACGCACGTTTGCCAAAAAACTCGCCACTGAAAGGTTTCGTACACAAGCAATACCGCTCAGGCAAGGATGTGTGGCGGGAGTTCGACATGGATACCTTGTTTTCTACATCTGAATTTCTGAACGGCGCAGCAGCCTGAACACACGGGGAAACAGGATGCAAAACATACAACCCAAAGTTAAAAACCAGCGTTCCTGGGGCGTTTACCTGGCGACCGGGCTGCTGATCATTTCCCTGGCATTCGTTGCTTTTACGTTTTTCTTCCTGACCCAACACGCCCGCTACGAACAAGAGTGGGTTTCACTGGCCACCGACGTACAGGTCACATCCCAGCAACTGGCAAAATCATCCGGCGAGGCAGCCTCGGGCAACCTCGATGCTTTTCTTGAACTGGGTAACTCCAGCGGAAAAATCAACTCTGCAATGAACAAGTTGCGCTCCGGCTCTGTCTCAACCGGATTGCCGCCCACACCGCAGGCCGTCGATGTCCCGATGCGGCAACTGAATTTGACCTGGGACCGTATGAGTACCAATGCCAACAGTATCCTGAACCGCGAAAGCCTGGTACTGGAACTGGCCTCGGCGCGCAATATCGTGCAGGAGAACATACCGGACATCCAGCAACACACGGATGCCAGTATCCGCGCCCTGACCCAGAGTGGTGCGCCGACCGACCAGGTCGTATCGGCCAACCGCCAACTGGTGCTTGCCGAGCGCGTATTGCGCCATGTATCCGAAGTCCTGCAGGGCGGCAGCAAGGCCGTTGCCGCTGCCGACAGCCTCAGCCGGGAACGCGATCAATTTGAACAGGTGCTCAATGCCCTGCTGCGTGGCAACACCAGGCTCGGCATCACCCGGGTGCGCAATTCCCAGGCCTTGCAATCACTGGGCAGGGTCCAGACCCTGTTTGAAACCATCAAGCCGGAGATCAACGCCATCCTGGATTCCTCCAGTGACCTGTTTGAAGTACGCGGTGCTGCGGACGAAATATTCCTCGACAGCCGTGATGTGTTCATTGAGGCGGCCAACCTGAAAGACGCGATCAACGAATTGCCGCAAACACGTTTATGGCCATCACAAACCACGGCGATCCTGGGCCTGGCCGTAATGATCTCGCTGGTTTGCATACTGGTTTATTCCTTCCTGTCGGCTGAACGCCGGCGGGGCAAGGTCGCGGCCAAGATCAACAAGAAGAACCAGCAGGCCATCCTCAAGCTATTGGATGAAATGAGTTCCCTGGCCGACGGGGACCTGACGGTCCAGGCCTCGGTCACCGAGGACATCACCGGTGCCATCGCAGACTCAGTCAACTACGCGATCGAACAATTGAGAGAGCTGGTCACGGGGATCAAGTACACCGCCCAGGAAGTTGCCGGCTCAGCCCAGGAAACACGTAGGTCGACATCGGAACTGGCCAAGGCGGCAACAGCACAGGCCAAACAGATCGGTTCAGCAACCGAATCCGTTGAGAAAATGGCCCACTCATTCGACACCATGGCCATGCGCTCCAGTGAGTCCAGCAACGTGGCGGGTAACTCCGTGGATATCGCCCACACCGGTGGTGAAAAGGTCCGTGAAACCATCACCGGCATGGACACCATCAGGGAACAGATCCAGCAGACCTCCAAGCGCATCAAACGCCTCGGTGAATCCACCCAGGAAATCGGCGATATCGTCGGCTTGATCAACGGTATCGCGGAACAGACCAACGTGCTGGCACTCAACGCTGCCATACAGGCAGCCTCGGCCGGTGGGGCCGGCAAGGGCTTTGCAGTGGTGGCGGACGAGGTGCAGCAACTGGCTGAAAGCGCCACCAATGCAACCCGGCGGATCGGCACCCTGGTCCAGACCATCCAGGCGGATACCGCCGAGGCGGTCGAGTCCATGGAGGCAACCACCACCGAGGTTGTCACCGGTGCGCGCCTGGCGGAAGACGCTGGCACCGCGCTCGAGCAGATCGAGACAGTATCCAAGGACCTGGCGACGATGATCGCCGGTATCTCGGAAGAGGCCCAGGCCCAATCGTCTACCGCCACCGAGATATCCCAGCTGATGAAGAGCGTGCAGGAGGTCTCCGTGCAGGCATCACAGAGCAGTACCCAGGTAGCGGATTCCGTCGAGGAACTGGCCGAACTGGTGATGCAACTGAGTGATTCGGTTACCGACTTCAAGTTGCCGGATGACGACTGAATGAACGCGCCAGGCATCATTCCGGGTACAGGACATGCGGCAGGAGTGTTGCTGATATGATGTTGCTTGACGCCTCGAACGTCAGCACTACCCTGACCTGGGTGCGGCCGGATCTGGACAAACACCTGACCCAGATCCGTACCCAGATCGAACATATCGCCAGCAGTACCTATATCGGGGACGCGGTTGACAACACCGCCGAACACCTGACCCAGCTGAAGTTCACATTCGAAGCACTGGTCTTGCAGGGCGCCACGCTGGTGGTCGAAGAGATGATCACGGTTTGCGATGAGCTGAGACAACATAACATCCGCGACCGTCAACAAGCCTACAGCGCGCTGATGGACGCCATCGTGGTGCTGCCGTCCTACCTGGACCGCCTGCAGGCCGGTCACCACGACCTGCCAATTTTGTTGCTGCCCATCATCAATGAACTGCGTGACGCCTATAACGCCAATATCGTCTCCGAGGCCACGCTGTTCGCACCCGACTTGGATGTGCCACTGCCCGACCTGGAACAAAGCGGGGAACATGGCCCGGCGTTTGATGAGCCATTCAGGGAATTTGCCCTGCGCATGCGCCGCCAGTGGGAAAATGCCCTGCTGCGCTGGTTGCAACACCAGGAAGATGCCGAGCGCCTGTCACCCTTGCATTCCGTGTGTGAAACCCTGCAGCGCAGGGTGGAAAGACTGGACCTGAGACGCCTGTGGTGGATAGCCAGCGAAGTCATCGGCGGTTTACTGGATAAGGTTACTGAAAACGACATACACCTGCGGCGGCTGTTTGCCCGGCTGCACCTGATCCTTAAAACCCTGGCTGAAGGTGGCGAGGATGCTGTCGAGGAGCACTCGGCCAACGCGGTATCACAGGCCTTGTTGTTCCACATTGCCCAGGCCAAGTCTGGCAGCGCCGGTGTCGATAAACTCAGGGAATGCTTCCAGCTGCAGGAACTGGTGCCGGACCGCGACGTGCTGGTTCGCGCCCGTGGCGCCGTCACCGGCCGCAACCGTGAACTGTACCTGTCACTGGGCTCCGCCGTACGTGATGAATTATCGATGGTCAAGGATGCCCTGGATCTCGAACTCAGGACCGGCTCGATCGAACCCGGCAGACGTGAACAAAGCCACGAAGCCCTGCTACGGCTCAAGGACACACTGAAAATGATGGGCCTGGCCGATTCTGCCAAGTCCATCGAAAAACTGATGCCGGCCTTTGATGCCAGCGAAGACCCCGCGCAGGACCCCGACCACCGTTCACGCGAATCGTTGCTGATGGAGCTGGCGGAACAATTGATCCAGGTGGAATCCGTCCTGGAAGAACAGATTTCCACCCTGGGTGAGCCCTTGCCCGAAGACCAGGCCGCCAGCTTCACGGATCTGCCGGGTCATGAACTGCGCCGGATCAGGTCACACCTGCTCGATGAAACCGTCGTCAGCCTGCACAAGGTACAGGATTCCGTACGCCAGTATTTTGAAGGTGACCTGGATGCGGATTACACAACAGCAATGGAACACATCGCTGGCGCCCTGGAGCTGATCGGCGAGGTTGAAACGGCCAGCCTGACGATAAAATTGCGCAATGCGCTGGCCAACCTGTTACGGGTTTCCAGGACCGAAGCCACCATCGATGCTGACAAGCTGGAAGCGGTTACCGACGCGGTTGCGGCACTCGAACTGTACCTGGCCGGTTGCCGCGACCAGCAACGTAACCGTGAGCGATTCCTCGAGATACTCAAAGAACGACTCGAGCGCCTGCCCACCGATGAAATGGAGGTGGTCGAAGCGGTCCAGGCCCCGGACGAGGAAGTAGTCGAGACGCCCGCCACCGGTACCAAATCTGCGCTTGATCCTGAATTGCTGGCGGTATTTCTGGAAGAATACGAATCCGTCACCGGTATGCTGACCGAGCGCCTGCCACGCTGGCAGCAACACAGGGAAAACGTCGATCTGCTAACAGAAATCCGCCGGGGGTACCACACGCTCAAGGGCAGCGGCCGCATGGTTGGTGCGAATGAGCTGGGCGATTACGCCTGGCACGTTGAAGCCCTGTTGAATGGCACGCTGGAGGCCCGTACCACGGCCGTTGATGACGTTGTCGTCGTGCTGGAGCTGTCACAGGCCGTCCTGCCGGCCCTGCGCCAGCGGCTGTTGCAGGAACCGACGAAGTTGGATGCCGACGGGCTTGCAGCCATAGAACAAAGCATTGACCAACTCGCCAGGGATGGATCAACGGACTGGGCGGCGTTGCTCGAAATCCTGCCGCCGTTCCTCGCCGCGTTGTTGCCGGGTGGCGAGGCAATCCAGGTCGAAGCGGATGATGAAACCATCCTGAACGGACTGGTGCGCAAGGAGCTGGCGGCACACCTGGCTGTGCTCAAGGGCCTCATCGACAAAGTATCGAACGACCGGCGTTGCACGGTCAGTGATGAAGAAGTCCTCGCCGCACACAGCATCGCCGGTGCGGTCACGCTCGACCCCATCGACCGGGAAGTCTACATCGCCAAGGCCCTGAGCGATTTTCTCACCGCGCAAAAAGATAGCGGCATGGCGTTCAACGATTCGGCGGTGTGGGCACTGCCCGCCAGTGTCGCCTACCTGGAAACCTGCCTGGCCATCCACGAAGGTGATGAAGAAGCCGAGTTACCGGACGACGCGGGGCAACAAATCGAACAACTGCTCGCCCTGACGACCGAATTCAAGGCTGCGGCCAGGCAACGCGCAGATACGGCCGAGGCGGCCAGGGCCAAAGCAGAAGCCGAAGAAGAGACCGTTGAAGAACCTGCACGGGATGAAGAACCCGCGCCAATTGATGACGAGCCGCATGCTGAGCCCGAGGCTGAACCGGTTGACCCGGAAATCATGGGCATCTTCCTCGAGGAAGCAACGGTCATCCTGGAACGTTGTGACTCGCTACTCAATACCTGGCGCGACGACCTGCCAGACCTCGCCATCGTGCAGAACCTGCAACGCGAAATCCACACTTTCAAGGGCGGAGCGCGTATGGCCGGCCTGATCGCACTGGGCGATCTTAGCCATTCGATGGAAACCCTGCTGGAACGTATCGCAGGCCAGTTACTGCCACCATCCGTATCGGCCATCGAGGCACTGGAACAGGGCTGCGACCAACTGAACAGCTGGACGGAAAGTGCCGGCCAGGGCACTGTGCCCGAGGCCGGTAATGCGCTGATGCTGTTTGAGCAACAGGTCGATGCGTTGAGCGCGGTACCCGTGCAACCGACCGTGGTCACCAAGAAGCCCACCGAGGTTGAAGTCACATCTGGAGAACTGCAGGAAATCCCGGACGTACCGGTACCGGTCAGCGAGCCGGAACCCGCCGTGGAGCCAAGTGAAGAGCCGGGCGAGGAATCTGTCGTCCCGCAACATATACGTGTCAACGCAGAGTTGCTTGACTCCTTGGTCAATTCCGCCGGTGAAATCAGCATCTGCCGTTCACGCCTGGAACAACAGGTCAGCCTCATGCGTGACAACCTGAAGGAATTCGACGAAACGGTGTCACGTTTGCGTGACCAGTTCCGCAAGCTGGAAATGGAGACCGAGACCCAGATCCGTTCCCGCTACCAGCAGGAATTGCCATCCGATACAGACGAGTTCGATCCGTTGGAAATGGACCGCTTCTCGGCCATGCAGCAACTGTCACGCAGCCTGAGCGAGTCTGTATCCGACCTGCTGAACCTGCAGGAAATACTGGACGATGCCGCCCGCAAATCAGATGCCCTGCTGGTGCAACAGTCCCGGGTCAGTTCGGACCTGCAGGAAGGCCTGATGCAAACCCGCATGGTGCACTTCGGTACCATCGCCCCGCGTCTGCGCCGCATCATCCGCACCGCGGCTAGTGAAACCAAGAAGAAAGCACGCCTGCAGTTACGTATGACCGGTGGCGGTGACCAGCTTGACCGGAACGTGCTGGAGAGAATCACGGCGCCGCTGGAACATCTGCTGCGCAACGCCATCGTGCACGGTATCGAAAAACCAAGCGTACGACGCAAGCTGAAGAAACCGGCAGAGGGTGAATTGAGTATCACGGTTGCTGCCGAAGCCACCGAGTTTGTCGTGCAAATCGAAGACGACGGCGCCGGTATGGATCTGAAGGCCATCCACGCACGTGCCATCAAGATGGGTCTGATCGACAAGAACGCCGAGCCACCACCACAGCAACTTCTTCAATTCATCCTGCACAGCGGCTTCTCGACCTCCAAGACCGTCACCGCCCTGGCGGGGCGCGGGGTCGGCATGGACGTGGTCAACAGCGAGATCAAGCAGATCGGCGGTTCGGTGGAGATCGAATCCGAAGCGGGCAAAGGCAGCTGCTTCACCATCCGGATTCCATTCACGCTGGCAGTCATGCAGGCCATCGGCGTGATGGCCGGCGAACACCGCTACCTGATCCCGGTCGCCAGTGTTGCCGGCGTGGCCCGGGTCCTGCCTGCCGATTACCAGGCCCTGTTCGAGAAGGACAAGCCGGAATACGAATTTGCCGGCCAGCGTTACACTATCCTGGAACTCGAGCCGTTGCTCGGTGAGCCCATGACGCCACTGGGTGATGACACCATCTCGATCCTGATGATCAAGTCGGGTAACCAGCGCGCCGCCTTCCGGGTGCCGGAGTTGCTGGGACACCGTGAAATTGTCATCAAGCCGGTCGGGCCGCAGATCAGCAGTGTACCGGGCATTCTCGGTGGCACCATCACCGGTGACGGGCAGGTGGTCGTCATCATCGATGCCGGACCGCTGATCAGGCAGGCGATGTTGACCGGTGCGCGTCCGGCGCCTCCAATGGAAAATATCGACCTGCGCCCACCCAAGACCCTGGCGCTGGTCGTGGATGACTCCATCACCATGCGCAAGGTGACACGCCGCGTGCTGGAAGGCTACGACTTTGAGGTCATGACCGCCAGGGACGGTGTGGAAGCCGTCGAGCAGATGCGCGAGCGGGTCCCGGACCTGTTGTTGCTGGATATCGAAATGCCACGCATGGATGGTTACCAGGTCGCAGAGCACGTCCGGGCCGATGCCAGGCTGCGGCATATTCCGATCATCATGATCACCTCGCGTGCCGGCCAGAAACACCGGGAGCGCGGCAAGCAGGCGGGCGCCAATGCCTATTTGTCCAAGCCCTACAAAGAATCCGAGCTGATCGATGAAGTAAAGAAACAGCTGTACAAGAGGGCGGACTGACATGGCTGAACAAGAAATCCGTACCATCCTGGCGCCCCTGGCCGACGGCCATCTGCTGCTGCCGAACAGCGCCGTGGCGGAAATAATGGCTTACACGCAACCCGAGCCGTTCAGGAAGGCGCCGAACTGGTTGCTGGGAGAACTGGCCTGGCACGGCTGGCAGGTGCCCATCATCTGCTTCGAACAGGTCATCAACAAAAAAAGCCGCAGTTCCGTGACACCCAAGTCACGTATCCTGATTATCAAGACACTTGGTGAATCCACCCAGGTCAACTACATCGGTCTGCTGATACAGGGTTTACCCAAGCTTAAGACGGTTACACGGGATACCCTGACCGAAATCAAAACCGATGATCTGCCCAGCGCCCTGTTCAGCAAGGTCAGTATCGAGGAACTCGAAGCGGTCATACCCGAGCTGGGTGAATTGACCCTGATCGTTGAGCAGGCGGCCTACGGCGGCTGAGCCCGAACATTGCACCCGCCAGACGGGTTCTGAATTCAAATCACTAACCCTTATTGGCTTAAACGATTCTAGAAATCCCCAGCGGTGGCCTGTAATAGCGCGATGGCTGCCGGACCGGCCGTCTCCGTACGCAAAACCCTCGGTCCCAGTTTTACGGCATCAATCCCGGCTGCTTGAATCTGCTCCATCTCCGCATCGCTGAACCCGCCTTCGGGCCCGACCAGCAGCGATATGGAAGACGACTCGATCACCACTTGGACAGCCCGGTACTGGCGATGGGGTCGAGCACCAGGCATTGCGCCCGGTCCCTGGCCTGCAACCATTGTTGCAATGAAAGCAGCGGTCTGACCTCGGGCACGACTGCACGGCCGCTTTGCTCACAGGCTGAAATCACCACGCCCTGCCAGTGCGCCAGGCGTTTTGCCTGCTTTTTCTGATCCAGCCGGACCTCGACCCGCTGGCTCGTCACGGGCTGTATGCAGCACACGCCGAGCTCGGTGGCCTTTTGCAGTGAATAGTCCATGCGTTCCCCACGGCTGATGGCCTGCACCAGCGTGATGTTCAACGGTGACTCATTTTCCAGCAACCGGGCGTTCCCCGATGCTGACAGAGACGCGATCACGCTCAATTGCAGAAATTTCACCCGCATAATCCCTGCCGTCACCATTGAACAGCGTGACCGGGTCGGCCAGTGACAGGCGCAATACCCGCACCAGGTAATGACCCGCACTGCCGTCGAGCTCAACCGTAGCGCCAGGAACCAGTGCTTGCGCCGTGTAAATCCGGGACCGGCGCATCAGCTACGTGCCTCCCGGCAGCCACCGTCTATTACCGCTGTTATCATGGTTGCTCCTGCCAGCCCCGTGCCAACAATGCCCTTATGCTGTGACGGGCTCTTATTACGCATTGAGACCGGGTCTTCAAATACCGCGAGTCTGTTATCATGGTCAGTCACGGTCGCTCATGCAAGCCGTGCCAAAACCGACAACAGAAATCACCTATCAGCAGAACAAGCTTACACCATACACCATGCCCGAATACGACCTCAAACAACTGCTCGCCACGGCCCTTGAAGCGGCCAGGGCTGCACGTGAACTGCATCCTGTCCTATTACAACGGTGAGTTTGATGTCGAGATCAAGGCTGACCAGACCCCGGTGACCGTGGCCGACCGGGAAGCCGAGCGGATCATACGCAACACGATGAACACGGCCTTTCCCACGCACGGTATCTTCGGTGAAGAATATGGCAGTGAGGACAAGGACACCGACTTCCTGTGGCTGGTGGATCCGATCGACGGCACCAAGAGTTTCGTCAAGCGCTATGGCATGTTTTCCACCCAGATCGCATTGATGCACAGGGGAGAGTTGATCCTCGGTGTATCCTGCGCCCCGGCCATGGATGAGCTGGTCTGGGCGACCCGTGGTGGCGGCGCGCACAACGCAGGACGGGGCGCTGCACATCAGTTCCGTCGCAGCCATTGAAAATGCCAGCATTTCGACCGGAAATATCCAGAGCCTGGCATCAGGGCCTGGCTGGGCTGCGCTCGGGCGCATACTGGCAAAAACCAACCGCACCCGCGGTTATGGCGATTACTATCACTACCACCGCCTGGCCGCCGGCCAGCTGGATGCGGTGATCGAATCCGATGTCAATATCCTCGATATCGCGGCGCTGTACGTCATCGTCACCGAGGCTGGTGGTGTTTTTACCGACCTCGATGGCCGGCCACCGGACCTTCAATACACGCTCCGTGCTGGCGGCCACTCCGGTCCTGCACGAGCGCCTGTTAAGTGCTTTGGGACCCAACTGAGCGATGTCAAAGCTGCCGAAAATCCACGCCAGGCGGGAATTGAACCCCGGTGAATTGTTCAAGGTTGAAAAACTCGACCTCGAGTTCAGCAACGGCAGCAAGACGCTCATACGAACGCCTGCACGCACATGGCCTGGGGGCGGTGATCGTGGTCGCCATGCGTGATGACGATACCATCCTGCTGGTCAGTGAATACGCGGTTGGCTTGCACCACTATGAGCTCGGCCTGGTCAAGGGACGCCTGGAGGCCGGTGAAACCGTGCTGGAAGGGGCCCAGCGTGAACTCAGGGAGGAAATTGGCTTCGCCGCCCGCGACCTGGTTGAACTGACCTCGCTTAGCCTCGCACCCGGCTACATGACCCACGTCACGCACGTGGTGCTGGCGCGCGACCTCTACCCGGCCAAGTTGCCGGGTGACGAACCGGAGGAACTGGAAATCGTCCCATGGCCGCTATCCGATCTGCACCTGCTGGTACAGCGGCCCGATTGCACCGAAGGCCGCAGCATCGCCGCTTTATATATCGCCCGTGATTACCTGCAAAAGGAAATGGCATGACACTCGAAACCTCACCCACACAAATCCTTGAACAACTGGTCGAAATCAGCCGGCAGGCGGGCCAGGCCATTTTAGCGTGGTACGACGGCGACATGGGTATCACCCACAAGGCCGATGATTCACCGCTGACGAAAGCGGATCTGGCCAGCCACGAACTCATCGTGGCGGAACTGGCTGCCGCTGGGCCGATATCCCGGTACTGTCCGAAGAATCCGCAGCGATTCCCTGGGAAACCCGCCAAGAATTGGCAGCAATACTGGCTGGTTGACCCGTTGGACGGCACCAAGGAATTCATCAACCGCAACGGTGAATTCACGGTCAATATTGCCCTGATCCGTGAACACCGCCCAGTCATGGGCGTGGTGCATGTACCGGTCACCGACGTCAGCTATTTTGGCGCCATTGAAGTTGGTGCATGGCGTCAACAAGGCGCTTGAAACACAGACTCCAATCCGGATCAGGCAACCGGCAGCCACACCGGCCGTGATCGTCGGCAGCCGTTCACACGCCAATCCCGAACTGGGGCGCCAGCTAGAAAAACTCGGACCACATGAATTGACCAGCATGGGCAGTTCATTGAAGTTCTGCCGCGTGGCGGAAGGCCTGGCGGATTTTTACCCACGCCTGGGACCCACCTGCGAATGGGATACCGCAGCGGCACAGGCAGTGGTCGAAGCCGCAGGCGGACAGGTGGTTAAACTCGATGGAAGCGTGCTGGAATACAACCGCAAGGAAACCTACCTGAATCCGTACTTTTTTGTGTTGGGTGACCCCGCAAGGGACTGGCTGCGGCCCTTCCAGGATTGATCGGCTTCACCGTGGCTCAATGCGTCAACTTGACGCGGCTGTTTGCAGAGGGTATAAACTTCTCAACCATCCTGTTGGGGCTTGCCAAAAAAACAATAACGACAGACAAAAGCGATAATAAATAACAGGAACGTAAGCGGCTTCGGCCGCTTTTTTTCTACATAGGTGTATGTTGGGAGGTATGCTGACTAGCGAAACAGCATGCGGCGTGAATAAATGAACTTTCCCGATCTTCCAAAATGGCAGTTGATTGCCATACCGGCCACGATCATTTGCCTGGCGATTTTTTACGTTGCCAAGTATTTCGTGGCGGATGAACTGATCTATGCCAATTACCACGTCACGGCCTTGCAACTGGACCTTGAAGATGCACTGGAGCAACTCGAAGCAGAACAGGCAAAAGTGGCCGTCGTTGAGCGCGAGGCCGATGTGCTGCGCCGCGCCAACGCGCTGTTGCGGAATTCCGAGCGCAACGCCAGGACGAAATCGCCAACCTGCAGGCCGACCTGGCATTTTACCGCCGCCTGGGCGGCGCCAGTGGATCGCAGGCACCATTAGCCGTGCACTATCTGGAATTGCAGCAGACGCAGTCACCGAGGGTCTTTCAGCTGGATTTCACACTGACCCAGAACCTGCGTTGGGCTGCGGTCATTTCGGGCAAGGTTCGCCTGGGCGTCGACGGGATCCAGGATGGCATCGCCAGGCACCTGACGGAACAGCAGTTGCTGCCGGAATCCGTACAACCGGTCAATTTCCAGTTCAAGTACTTTCAACAACTCGAACGCCTGATCACCTTGCCGGAAGGTTTTGAACCCAGCCGTCTGACAATCCGCCTGCAATCCCCGGGCTTGCGCGCCCCCGTCGAGCAGTCAGTGGACTGGCAGGACCTGTTCAACCGCTCAGGCTGTACCTGCAAATGACACGGCATTGCCGGACCGGATAATTGAAAAACCCGCCATGAGACGCCATAGTTAAAACAGGATGAAAAACGAATTACCAACAGATGCCATCAAGTTTACGGATGCCGCCGCCAGGAAGGTCATGGAACTGATCATGGAAGAGCACAACCCGGAGCTGAAGTTGCGTGTGTATATTTCAGGCGGGGGCTGCTCCGGTTTCCAGTATGGTTTTACCTTCGACGAGGAAAGCGCCGAGGATGATTTCGCGGTCACCAATGGCGGCGTAACCCTGCTGATCGACCCGTTGAGTTTCCAATACCTGATGGGCGCCGAAGTGGATTACAGCGAAAACCTGCAGGGCGCCCAATTTGTAATCCGTAACCCCAACGCCGCGACCACCTGTGGTTGTGGTTCATCGTTCTCGATTTAGTGCACGCCGCGACTCAGCGGGGGAGCCATCACAGGAACGCCGACCCGGTACTTAACACCCTGAAGGAGCGCTAGCCAAGTGAAAGCAACGGGAACCGACCACCTGGCACGCTCAAGGCGTAACCAGTTTACGGATGTGCGTCTCAACCGCGAAGTCGAGCTGCGTGACGACGCCCAATGGGTAGCTGAAACCCTGCAAGACCCGGGCACACGTCTTGTACCACTGTGGCGCAGCCGCAGCCTGCTGGAACGCACTGATGACGGAACCCTGGCGATCTACCTGTCCCCCAACTGGAATTGATCGAGCCAGACCGCATCCAGCCACCCACGCTGCTGGGCAACGACGGTGTGCGTGATTACTTTGCCGCATCCGTCACCGACAGCCAGAAAGACGCCATCCTCGAAAAACATCCAAAGGCCGTCTTCTCGGACCTGCGCCGGGCCTCGATCGACATGGCGGCCAAGCACGCCGGCATCCTCGCCTATGCCAAGGCCCTGCATTACTGGCAACACCGCCACGCTTTCTGCGGCGTGTGCGGCAGCCCGAACCTGTTGCGTTCGGCCGGTCACCGCATGGTCTGCAGCAATGAGGAATGCGAGCGTGAATCTTTTCCACGTATCGACCCGGCCATCATCGTGTTGATCACGCATCGTGACGCCTGCCTGCTGGGACGCAACGCCAAGTGGCAGCCGCGGCATTTTTCCACCCTCGCCGGCTTCGTGGAACCGGGTGAGAGCCTCGAAGACGCCGTGGTGCGTGAAGTTTATGAAGAGGTACAGCTACAGTTGACGGACATACGCTATGTCTCGTCCCAGCCATGGCCGTTTCCCGCTTCGGCAATGTGCGGGTTTTACGCCGAGGCAGCGGACCGGGTTACCGGCAGCCAGCGAGGAAGTCGAAGAGACACGCTGGTTTACCGTGGACTCGTTGAGCAAGGCCATCATGGACGATGAAGTCCGCCTGTCACCACCGGTTTCGATCGCCTTCAGGCTGCTGGCCGACTGGTTTCGTAAAAATGGCGGTGGCAACCTCGAGGAACTGGTGCGCCGTCATCGCGCGCTGAATATTGCCGCACCAACCTGTTAGCCTGCTAGAATAATCTTGCCACAACAATGGATGCAGGCAAACCGCTGGAATTTTTGGGGAAATAGGCACGTTCAATGACCATTATCTCAATACTGATTGCATTTACACTTTGCCACTTTATACGCGAGTTGCGCCGTCTGCGCCGTTTCGAGTGGGTCGCCTCATTTACCAGCTGTGTAACGACAAGCTGAACAAACTGCCGGGCTGGACCGGGCCCACCGGTTTCCTGGTCATCATGGGCCTGCCCTTGCTGGCGGCCTGGCTGGTCAACGGCCTGCTTTACAGTGCACTGGGCCAGATCGGTGTATTCCTGTTTGCCATCATCATGCTGATCTACACCTTTGGTCCCCGTGACCTCGATGTCGATGTACGCAAGGTCATCCAGGCAGAAGACGAAGACCAGCAGAAAGAAGCCCTGGAGGCGCTGCTGGACGGGCCCATTCCGGAGGATCCCGCAGAGTGCCAGACCTGTGCGATCAACGCGGTCTTCAGCAAAGCCCTGAAACGCTGGTTTGGCATCATTTTCTGGTTTGCCTTGCTGGGTATTTATGGCGCCCTGCTTTACCGCCTGGCAACCTGGCTGACCGACAACGACTATGGCCTGTACGAGGAACAGCAAGACCTCATCCTGCGTTTGTGCAAGATCATGGAATGGCCCGTGGCCCAGTTGATGACACTGTCCCTGGCCGTTGCCACGGACTTCGACGCCGTTTTCAGCGCCTGGAAAAAGTATCACGATGAACGCGGACACGGTCTCTTCGAGGGCAATAATGAATTCATGCTGACCGCGGCACGCACCATCGTCACGGGTGGCCACGCCGAGAATGACGGTTATGCAGACCAACTCCAGGGACAGATGGCCAGCATCAAGCTGTCCATGGACCTGGTCTGGCGCTCCCTTGGTGTCTGGGCCACGGTGCTCGCCATCCTGCTGCTGGTGGACGTGATTGCTTAAGTTTGGCGCGGGCAACACGGTCTACGGGTTTTCCGGTCATTTATTGCTTGCATTACTGTGTTTGGCCGGAGCCTTCCCGGCCGGGCCTGCCAATGCCGCCATTACCCTGACACAAGCAGACGGCACGACCCTGGTGCTGGCAACACCGGCTGAGAAAATCGTCACCCTGGCGCCCAACCTGGCCGAACTGGTGTTTGCCGCCGGAGCCGGTGGAGAAGCTGGTGGGGGTTGTCGAATACAGCAACTTCCCGCCACTGGTAAAACAGGTTCTGCGGGTTGGTGATGCTTTCAGGATTGACCTCGAGCGTATCGTGCAACTCGAACCGGACCTCGTGATCGCCTGGCAATCAGGGAATCCGCCGACCGCCCTGCAAAAACTGGAGCAGCTGGGCCTCACGGTGTGGCGCATCGAGATCACGCGCCCGGAACAAATTGCCGACAGCGTACAGCACATCGCCGTTGCCGCGGGCACCGAAAACCATGGCCGGCTGGTCGCCGGGCAACTACGTGACCGGCTGGAGTCGTTAAAACACGCCAATGCCGGCAAGACACCCATCAGTTATTTTTACCAGGTCTCACAACGCCCCCTGTATACCGTCAACGGGGCGCACATTATCAGCCGTAGTCTGGAAGTGTGTGCGGCACGTAATATTTTTTCAGATCTCGCAGCACTGGCCCCGCAAATCAGTGTGGAGTCACTGGTCGCTGCCAACCCGCAGGTCATGATCGCGCCGCAGGCAGAAGGTGACGCTTTGGCACTGACGGCCTGGCAGGACTGGCCCAGTCTGCAGGCGGTAAAAAACGACGCCCTGCTGTATTTGCCGGCCGATGAAATCAGCCAGGCGACGCCGCGTTTGCTGGACAGCCTGGAATTAGCCTGTAAGCTACTGGACCCGGTGCGCGAGTCTATACAGCAAATGGAGCATTAATGGATACCACCCTCATTTCATCCCCCATCGGGGTCATGACCGTACTGGTCGCCGTGGTCACGTTCTGGTTCTGGCTCGAACGCAAGACGCACTGGAAGTTGTTCGAGTACCTGCCACCGTTGATTTTCATTTATGCCTCCCCGGTCTTGCTGTCGAATTTCGGTGTAATCCCGTTCACAAGCGAGGCTTACGATTTCCTGCGCCATTACGGCCTGCCGATGTTCATCGTGTTGATGCTGATCAAGGTGGACGTCATCGGGGCGGTCCGCATCATGGGCAAGGGTGTATTTGTCATGTTGATCGGCAGCATCGGTGTGGTCATTGGCGGGGTACTCGCCTATACCCTCGGACAAACCATCCAGTGGGCGCCCTACTTCCCTTTGCCGGAAGACAGCTGGCGGGCGTTCGGCACGCTGGCGGGTAGCTGGATCGGCGGCACCGGTAACATGACCGCTGCCCACGCGGGACTTGAAGGTACCGCCGAAGACCTGACCATGGCAGCAGCAGCCGACCAGATGGTGTACCTGATCTGGTTACCCATCCTGCTCGGTTCCAAGGCTTTTGCAGACCGTTTTAACCGCTGGATGAAGGTGCCGGAAAACCGTATCGCGCAGATGGAAAGCGCGGCGGCGGAATTTGACAGCAAGGACGAGGCCCCGACCATGACCAGCCTGTTGTACCTGGGCCTGCTGGCAATCGGCTTTACCTGGATATCACTGGAGTTGTCCGAAGTATTGCCACCCGTAGTCGTCGGCGGCGCCACCGTGATCACGGCCGGTACCTGGCTGATCCTGCTGGTGACAACATTTGCCTTGATCGCATCGGTGACACCGGCCCGGCGTCTGCCCGCGGCCCAACCCATCGCCATGGCGATCATCTATGTCTACGTGGCGCGGGTTGGCGCGACCATGGATCTCAGTGAGGCCAGTTTTGCCACCATGGGTGCTTTTATCATGATGGCCTATGTCTGGATCTTCATCCACGGCATCTTCATTCTCGCAGGTGCGTGGCTGTTCAAGGTGGACGTGCATACGGTGGCCATCGCATCGGCCGCCAATGTCGGTGGCGCGGCCTCGGCACCCATCGTCGCCGCCCACCACCGTAAAACGCTGGTGCCGGCCTCCATCCTGATGGCCCTGATCGGTTATGCGCTGGGTAACTACCTGGCGATCCTGACCGGCCGGATTGGCCAGTTAATCGCAGGTTGATGGCCCGGTGGGTGGGCTAGAAGATCGACCCTAAGCCACCACCGTTCATATGCCACTGGACCAGGCCAAGCACCCATGAGAACAGCAGCCAGGCCATAACCGGCAGGGTCAGGTTGGCTGCTTCCACCTTGATGGGCCGGAAGGAGCGGAACACAATTACCGAAACGACCAGCCACAGGCTCATTACACCCAGGGCCCAGCCCGGGCGGTGCATGCCAAAATACATCCACGACCAACAGATGCTGAGCAGCAGCTGCACACCCCACCAGGTCAGGGCTGCAGCAGCGAGACCACGCATGGTTTCCCAAACCATCCAAGCGGACACCGCCATCAGTACATAAATCACCGCCCACACCGGGGCCATTAACATGGCCGGCGGATTCCAGCCCGGTTGCTGCATGGTCGGGTACCAGTCACCACCCGTGAACTGGCCACCCGCCACTACCGCGATCGTGACCAGCAACAAAAATAATCCCAGGGAAAGCAAGCTGTGCATGGTAAGTCCACCGTGTTGATCAGGATGACCATGCTAACCCAAAGCAACAAGCCCGACCAAGCGGGATATAGCGGGCCACGCAGCAAAACCTGCAAGCCCTGTTGGCTGACCTGGACTGAATAGCGACCGGCTACTCTGATCCAACCTACTAAGTTGTGGGGCCACTCCTGCGCCCTGACCTCCAGGGATGGAGGAAATGCAGGGTATTGTCGGGAACAACCCCTGCCTGAACATAAGCGGCCTCTGGCCACGATTCTGCTTCAATCTAACGCCCGGTGGTTTGCCGGTATGGGCTCCCGGCCCCGCAGCCCTCGGCAACTGCTCCGGCGTTGCTCTACCTTTTACATCCCCGTAGTCGTGCGGGCTACCCTCTCCTTCGGGCAGTCTTAACGGGGCCGGCCTTACAGGGCGTTCTGACCTGGGCGGCCTGAAATGTGCATCCCGCACATTTCTCCCCTGACGACTCTCAGAATTCGGTGCTCAGAGGTCGCCCACTCCGGCAAACCACCGGGCACAGTATATGGCTCAGTTGCGATTGTTCTCAGGCCTATCGCTGAGTGTTTCGAACTGGGTCGGGTGTTCCTTACCAGGACCGTGAGCGACGGACCGACCGACAGGAGTACGCTCCGAGCCTGCGCCGCGAACGTCACCGAACAACTGTCGGGAGGATAGCGCAGCCAACAGGGTGGTCCACGGCGTGTTCTGGGAAGGAACACCCTAGCCCAGTGCTAATTGTACAAACGCAATATCAACTGAATCCTGATCATTCAAATTCAGTACCATGACCTAAAGGCCGGGAAGTGTCCTGCTTTTTTGCTATCCTACCGCCCTCTCCAAGCAACCGGATACCTCATATGAAGCGCCTGATTTTTGACGAAGACCACGAGATGTTCCGTGATAGCGTACGGCGTTTTATGCAAACCGAGGTTGCGCCCCATGTCGAGCAATGGCGCAAGGACGGCCGTTGTGACCCGGCGGTTTTTCTCAAGGCCGGAGAGGCGGGCCTGTTGTGCATGTGGGCCGATGAGAAATACGGTGGCCTGGGCATCGGGGATTTCCGCTTTGAACAGGTCGTCATCGAGGAAACCATCCGCCACGGCGACCTCGGTCTGTTCATGACCTTGCACAGCCGCCTGGTCGGGCCGTATATCGGTCACCTGGGCAGCGAGGCACTCAAAGACCGCCTGCTGCCAAAGTGTATTTCCGGGGAAACCATCCTCGGTGTCGCGATGACCGAGGCCAACGCCGGCAGTGATCTCGCGGCGATACGTTCCCGTGCGGTGCGCGATGGAGATGACTGGATCTTGAATGGCTCAAAGACCTATATCTCCAACGGCATGATTGGCGGCGCCTTCGTGGTCGCGGCCCGGACCGTGCCCGACAAACGCCATGGCATCGGTCTGTTTGTGGTCGAGGAGGGCATGGACGGTTTCAACCGGGGCCGCAATCTCGCCAAGATGGGTTTGAAAACCCAGGACACGGCCGAGTTATTCTTCGAGAACGTGCGGATACCCGCCGACAACGTGCTCGGTGATCCGGAGAAAGGTTTTTACAGCCTGATGCACCACCTGGCCGAGGAACGACTGATCAGCGCCTGCCAGGAAATCGCCCACCCACAGGTCGCGTTCGACCTGACGATGGACTATATCCTCGAGCGCAAGGCCTTTGGCAAGCCAATTGGCGCTTTCCAGAACAGCCGTTTCAAGATGGCGGAGATGCGCGCCTCGCTGGATGCCTTGCAGACCTTTATCGACCAATGCGTGCTGTTGCACAACCGTGGGGAGTTGACCGCGGAGCTGGCGGCCGAGGCCAAGTTGCTGGCTTCTGAATTGGAAGGCAGGGTCATGGATAAATGCGTGCAGTTGCACGGCGGGGCAGGCTATATGAGCGAATACCGGATTTCCCACATGTACGCCGATGCGCGTGTATCGCGTATTTATGCCGGCAGTTCTGAAATCATGAAGGAGATCATCGCCCGCAGTATCGGGCTGGATGAGCGAAAACTCTGCAGTTGACACCGCTGGGTTCAAAGCACCCCGAAAACCAGCGCCAGGCCAACCCCGAACAGCAGAATACCGACCAGGGTCTGTACGCTTTTCATCGTGACTTTCTGCAGGTAACGCTTGCCGATCAAAACCCCTGAAAAGGCCGCCACCGCCCCGGTGATGACCAGCGGCCAGCCTGTAAAATCCGCCGCCTTGCCGCCGGCAGCGGAAAATAACGCGATATAGACCGAAATCCGGGTCAGATCAACCAGGAAACCGATCACTGCATTGGTACCCACGAAGTGTTGGGTGTCGAGCCCGGTCTTGGCCAGGAATGCCGAACGCAACGCACCCTGGTGACCCGACAGACCGCCGAAAAAACCCGACAACAGACCACCGAGCGACAGGTAGCGCCGGTCGAATTCCAGTCCATGGAACCTGGGCAACAGTTCAAACAGGGCAAAGCCAATCATCAGCAGACCGATAGCCAGCTTGACCGGTGTTACCTGGGACAAAACCCGCTCGTTGACCACGACCGTCAGATCAGACCCCGACGAGGCAAACCAGCCCAGCGCAAGGGCACCCAGGATGGCCGCGACAATCGCCGGCAAGCCAAATTTCAATACAACCTGGAGATCAGCATGACGACCGAGCAGGGACACCTTGAACACGTTATTGGCGCCATGCACCATGGCCGTTGCCACCACGGCCATCTCGGCCGGAAAAAACAGGGCGAATACCGGCAATAACAGGGTACCCAGGCCAAAGCCTGAATAAAGTGTCAGACCGGCGGCAAAAAACGCTGCCAGGGCAACGGCGAAATAAGCGCTCATGGGTTCCTGGCAAAAATCTCCACTTCGCGCCAGACCCGCATCAGGTTACCGCCCATGATCGCGCGGATCGCGTCCTGGGAATAACCACGCTCGAGCAATGCCTGGATCAGCACCGGGTAATAGGACACATCCTTCAAACCCACCGGCAGGCTGTCGCCGACACCGTCAAAATCCGAGCCGATACCGACGTGATCGACACCCACCAACTCGATGACGTGTTCGAAATTCGCGATTACGTCATCCATCGTGGCATAGGGAAAGGGGTGTTCAGCCCGGTATTGCTTGCCGAATTTCTGCGCCGCCTCACCGTGCGGTGGTGCGCCCAGTTCCTCGAGGTAGGCCTTGCGTTTCCCGGACATCGTGATGAACCAGTTCCGGGCTTTCTCGCTGATGAACGAGGAACCGAAATTGATCTGGATGACACCGCCGTTTTTGGCCAGCGCCTTGATCATCTCGTCACTCATATTGCGCTCCCAGCCCGGTGTGAAGTGACGCGGGGAGGAATGGGAGGCAATCACCGGCACCTTGCTGATCTCCAGCACCTGGTAAAAGGCCTCATCGGTCACGTGCGAGATGTCGATCATGACACCCACGCGGTTCATCTCTGCAACGACTTCCTTGCCAAAAGGACTCAGGCCATTCCACTGGCGGTTCTCATCATAGGATGAATCGCAGATATGGTTGCTCTTGCCGTGGGTCAGCGTGATATAGCTGATACCACGTTCAGCAAATAAAGCGACGTTTTTCAGTTCGTGGTTAATGGGTGAGGCGTTCTCCATACCCATGGCCAGGCCGATACGCCCGGACTGCATGGCTTTTTCAGCATCATCCGTTGACCTCACCAGCATAAACTTGTCCGGTGCGCGCCCTGCCAGGGCTTCAACCGAGTCGATCAGCTGGTGGGCCAGGGCATAGGCCTCGCTGGCGTCACCATCATCCTTTTCCATCCCGGCCGGTGAAAAAACGGATAAAAACGGCAGATCGAGACCACCCGCCTTGGCCCTCGGGTAATCAAAATCACCGTCTTCGGTGGCGCGGGTCACATCAACCCAGCGATCCTGCAAACGGTAAGGCACATCAATATGCGTATCGATCAGCAGGTAGTCACGGGCAATCTGTTGCGCCTGCTTTTCAAGGGCAGACTGGCCGGCGCCGGCACTGCCGATAAACAGGCAAGCGGCCAGCGTTGCCGGCAAGCGGTAATGGCTTCTTCTTTTCATATGACTATCTGCTCCTGGTCCACTTCGGTTAACAACTCGTAATCCAGCATCCGGTCACCATCGAATATCCAGCGGCCACGAAAGCGTTCACCACGCAACAACATGGGCAGCCAGATGCCGTCATCTTCCCACATCCGTTCATACGGGATGTCATCGATTGCCACCCACAAGGGATTGGCTTCATCACTTTCGGTGGGAACGCCCTCATACTCACCGGTGTGATAGACCCACACGTGGATACTCAGGCCATCGACGAACTGGAAGCGGTGCTGGCCGCAATACTGCAGGTTCGAAACACGTATCCCCAGCTCCTCCCGGCATTCCCGCACCGCGCATTCCTCGGGACTTTCACCTTCTTCCAGCTTC
Organism: uncultured Gammaproteobacteria bacterium; assembly: GCA_963753105.1. Lineage (GTDB taxonomy): Bacteria > Pseudomonadota > Gammaproteobacteria > Xanthomonadales > SZUA-36 > SZUA-36. The sequence goes on along the minus strand of CAVWBD010000001.1, from coordinate 810,278 downwards.
CCACCCGGCCCGTTGATCTTGCCCTTGCCGATGCCGGTTTTCTTGTCGATCAGGAGAATTTTCCCGTCGCGGATGACGAATACCAGCGTGGCCAGGATTTTGCCCTGCCATGAATCCCAATCGACATCCGCAAGGTACTTCAAAACTGCCTGTCTTCGGTACTGTCTTCGTTGCTAGCCAGGCGCTGCCTGGCGGACCTCATCAGCTGGATAAATACTTCTTCGTCCTCGTCCACCACCGCCTTGACAAGTTCGTCCAGCACTTTTCTGAAATGTTTGCTGACTTGTGCGGTATTGACGTTACCCTGCTGGATTTCGTAATACAGGTGTGGATTTTCCGACACCACCTGGGTGGCGACATTGAGTTGTGCATTAAAGGTCGAGCTGGAAATCTGTTTCAACAACGGCACGGCTTCACCGCTCTGGGCCAGCGCGCCGGCAAAAGCGATGTTAACCAGGTGTGACAGCCCGAGCACCCAGGCCATGACCTCGTCGTGTTCTTCAAGGCTCAATTCCACGCAGTCGGCCGCAGTGTGGGCGAACAAGGCGCGCGCCTCTGCTATTGCCTCGGCATCGCCGACATCGACAAACAGGATATGCCGTCCGGACAGGCCGACATCATTGGGGCCGAACATCGGGTGCACCGAGCAGACGCGACAGCCATTATTACGCATGGCGTCCAGGCCTTCACGCATCGGGCTTTTCAGGGAGCCGATGTCAAATACCAGGCAGTCCGGTTTCAACTCCGCCAGGCGCAACAAAATGTCATTGCTGGGCCGTAGCGGTGTCGCCACCACGATCAGGTCGTAGTCGTAAACGACCGCCTGCCAGTCGTCTACCTGTTGGAACGGCGAATCAGCTGCAACCCTGTCCGCCACGTCCACCCGGTAACCCACCATGTCAAGGTAACGTGACATCCATACACCCATGCGGCCAAGACCACCGATGACCAGCGCACGCCGGCCCTGTCCGTGATCCGAAGAGACCAGCTTGTGGGTTTCCTGGTTGCTCAGCGAGTGGTGGATCAGGGTCTGCAGGATGTCGCGCGCCACCGTGCCCTCGAGACCCAGTGTCTCGGCTCGTGCCACACCGCGTTCGATGACTTCACGTTCGCGTTCGTAATGACGTAACGGCAGACCGGTCTTGAGCTTGTGTTTACCAATGGTGGTCACCACCGCCTGGCGTTCGGCGATCAGCTCGACGATGCGGCTGTCGATCACGTCCAGCCTTTGGCGCAGTTCCAGTAACTCGCCAGCAGTGAGTGACGGTTTATTCGACATGGACCTTGCAGAACTTCCGCTTACCGACCTGCAGGACGCCGCTAAAGCCCGGTTCCAGTTGCAGGTTGCGGTCGGAGATTTTCTCGCCGTCGACTCTAACACCGCCCTGCTTGAGCATGCGGAACGCTTCCGAGTTGCTCGCGGTCAGCGCACACTGGGTCAGTGCTGCGGCTATACCGATACCAGTTCCATCGCTGTCCAGGGATTTCTCAGGCATATCTTCGGGCATGGCGCCGCCGCTGAAACGTGCGATAAATGTTTCTCGTGCTGACACGGCTGAAGCGCGGTCATGGAAGCGCTCTACGATTTCCTCGCACAACAGAAACTTGATATCACGCGGGTTTTCACCGTCTGCGACTCTTTGCTTGAAGCCCGCCAGCTCCTCGTTGCTCCTGAAGCTGAGCAAGTCAAAATAGCGCCACATCATTTCATCCGAGATGGACATCAGCTTGCCGAACATTTCATCCGGCTGCATCGGTGATGCCGACGTAATTGTCCAGTGATTTGGACATCTTCTGCACGCCGTCGAGCCCTTCCAGTAACGGCAGGGTGATGATCACCTGCGGTTCCTGACCGTAATGCTGCTGCAGGTGCCGGCCGACCAGCAGGTTGAACTTCTGGTCCGTACCGCCCATCTCCACGTCGCATTCCAGCATCACTGAATCATAGCCCTGCACCAGCGGGTAAAGCAGTTCGTGCATACTGATCGGCAGGCCTTCGCGGTAGCGGTTTTCAAAGTCATCACGTTCCAGCATGCGCGCCAGTGTGTACTTCGCCGCCAGGCGTATCATGCCCTCGGTGCCAAGCTCGGACATCCACTCCGAGTTGAAACGGATGCGGGTCTTGTCACGGTCGAGGATTTTGAACACCTGCGTGGCGTAGGTTTCAGCGTTTTCCTGGACTGCTTCGCGGGTCAGTGGTTTGCGCGTGACGTTTTTGCCGGTCGGGTCGCCGATCAGGCCGGTGAAATCGCCGATCAGGAAGGTGACCTCGTGGCCCAGATCCTGGAACTGGCGCATCTTGTTGATGATCACGGTGTGACCAAGATGCAGGTCCGGCGCGGTGGGGTCGAAACCGACCTTGATCCTCAGCGTCTTGCCGGTTTCCAGCTTCTTCTGCAGGTCTTCGACCTTGATGATTTCTTCTGTGCCCCTTGAGATCAGCTCAAGGGCCTTTTTTGCATCCGTCATATATCAGTCCGTAATCGCCAGTTCACCTTGCAGTGCAAGCAAGAAAACGCATTGTATTGCCTTGCCAGCCCAGCCTCCAGCCCCACGCACCAATTTACCCGTCACGTGGTTTTGCCATAGTGCATCATGCCGGTATAAATTCACACTCCAAATTCGGCCGCCTGTGTTATCTTTAGCGCTGCCTGAACATGTGCCGCCCATGATGGTCAATATGCTGCATGCAAAATAAGACTTTGTTCAAAAAGCTGTCAGGATATTGGCCGCACCACTACTTCAAACTGACCCGCACCCGCTTGCTGCTGTTTGCCGTGACCCTGATCATCTTCGGTTTTGCCCTTGGCGGACTCCAAGGCGCACGGGATGATGAGGCGGACATCAGCACGGTCATCGATCTTGATTTGCCACGGCTGGATGCTGCCCCGTTGGCACGCGATGGTGAGGTTCCGGGAACCATGGATGAGTTGGTGGACGGCACCATTTCCCGGGATGAGCCATGGCAGGCAGTCATCGTCAAGAAAGGGCAGTCACTGGACGGAATCTTTCGTGGCCAGGGTTTCAGCGCAACCACCCTGCACCAGATCATGACGCTCAATGAGGATACCGGGCAATTGAAGAAAATCCGCCCGGGTGACGTTTTCGAATTCCAGCGCTTTGATGACCGGTCTTTCAAACGCATGCGTTACGCCATCGATGAAGACCGTTACCTGATCGTCGAGAACGATGGCGAGAAAATATCTGCCAGCACGGTCATACGCGAACTCATCACGCACACTACAGAAACCAGCGGTGTGATCAATTCCTCCCTGTTCTTGGCCGGCAAACAGGCCGGGCTTTCAGATGCCATGATAATGAACCTGGCCAACCTGTTTGGCTGGGATATCGATTTTGTGCTCGATATCCGCGACGGAGACCGGTTTTACCTGGTCTATGAAAAAATCTATCGTGATGGTGATTTTTTGCGTGACGGCGAAATTGTCGGCGCCACGTTTATCAACCAGGGTGAGAAATTCCAGGCTGTACGTTTCATCAGCGATGGCCGGAGCCAGTATTTTGCACCTGACGGGCACAATATGCGCAAAGCCTTTCTGCGTGCACCGCTGAATTTTTCCTATGTCAGCTCCAACTTCAACCCGAAGCGTTACCACCCGATATTGAAACGGGTCAAGGCCCACAACGGTATCGATTACAAGGCACCCAAGGGTACGCCGGTGTATGCTGCCGGTGACGGCAAGGTCATCCAGTCAGCCTACAGCAAGTACAATGGCCACCACGTTTTTATCCAGCACGCCAACAGCATCGTCACCAAGTACCTGCATTTCACCTCCCGCACGGTCAAGAAGGGCCAACGGGTCAAACAGCGCCAGGTCATCGGTTACGTGGGCTCTACGGGTCTCGCCCAGGCCCCGCACTTGCACTACGAATTCCTGCTCAACGGCGTACACCGTAATCCCCGCACCGTCTCATTGCCCAAGGCCGATCCCCTGCCCGAGGACCAACTGGCCGATTTCAGGAAAACAACAAGCCCGGTCCTGTCCATGCTGAGCCGGCTCGAGTCCGACTCCATGTACGCAGCATCACCGTGACGGACGAACTGTTCATCGGCCTGTTGTCGGGCACCAGCCGGGACGGCGTGGATGCCGTGCTGGTCAACTTCACGCACGGCTCGATGGACCTGTTGCACGCGCGATGCACACCCTACCCGGCGGCCATCCGACAAACCCTGGACCGGTTACTCGAGTCCGGACAAGCACCTGATGACGGCATGACCGGCCTGCTGGACGAAAGCCTGGGGCGTTTCTTCGCCCGGGTTGCGCAGGACCTGGTGCGTGAGGCCGGTATGGAAATGCGTGACATACGCGCCATCGGCTCCCACGGCCAGAATGTTTGGCACGCCCCGTGTGCCGACCAACCCGTCAGCACGCAACTGGGTAACGGCAGGCTGATGACCAGAAACACCGGTGTTACCGTGGTCGCTGATTTCCGCAGCGCGGATGTTGCCGCCGGTGGCCAGGGCGCACCACTGGCGCCGCTGCTGCACCGGCAATTGTTTCACACAGAGCAGGAAGACCGCGCCATTGTGAACATCGGCGGCATCGCCAGCCTGACCCTGTTACCCGCCAGTGGCGAGCTTAGTGGTTTTGACTGTGGCCCGGGTGTGTGCCTGATGGACGCCTGGACCCTGCGCCACTTGCAAAAAACCCATGATGAAGCAGGCCGCTGGGCAGCCAAGGGCCAGGTGAATAGAGCGCTGCTGCAACGCATGCTACGGGATGAATATTTTGAACTGCCATCACCCAAGAGCACCGGGCTGGAACACTTCAACATGGCCTGGTTGGAAAACATGCTGGCTGAAAACGGGACTGGTGCGGTTGATGTGCAGACCACGCTGGCCGAATTGACAGCGCTCACCATCGCCCGTGCCCTGCCGGACGCAACGCTGCCAAAACGCCTGCTGGTGTGTGGTGGCGGCGCGCACAACACCCATCTGCTCGCCAGGATCGCAGCGGCATTACCGGAGGTAGTGGTGGATACTACCAGCCGCTACGGTGCGGACCCCGATTGGGTGGAAGGCCTGCTGTTTGCCTGGCTGGCTCGCGAAAGGGTACAGGGACGGGTGCAGGACACCCCGCCGATAACCGGTGCTGGGCACCCGGTCCTGCTGGGTGATATATTCGAACCCTGAACTGACAGGTGCTGATCATGTCCATCCTTCTGAACATACTGTGGTTTGTTTTTGGTGGTTTCCTGGTATCGCTGGCATACATTTTTGGCGGCATCCTGTTGTGTATCACCATCATCGGTATTCCGTTCGGCATCCAGTGCTTCAAGTTGTCGTTGCTGGGCCTGGCGCCCTTTGGCAAGGAAATCCGTGAAACCGAACCACCGGGTGGTTGCGTCGCCGTGGTCATGAATATCATCTGGATCATCCTGCCCGGCCTGGAACTGGCGCTGATACACCTGTGCCTGGCAGCGGTTTTCGCGATTACCATCATCGGTTTGCCATTCGCGGTGCAGCACCTGAAACTGACCCGGCTGGCCATCCTGCCATTCGGGTTCCGGATGGTTGACGCTCGCTAAATTCCACCTTGTCACCACTTGAATGATCCGTTTATCGAACAAGGAATCTGTGGTTCAGGAGTAAAATTGACGGCTGCTAACCGCTCATATTTCGACAAGTCATCGCGGGAGACAAAAACTGCTTTTTCAAGGCATTTATTAATGACCTACATCACTGCGGTTTTAATGATCTACATCAATTTATGCTTCAGTATAATTTGCTTTACTCTAGGCAGGTTTATGCACTCGGAGCACCCGTGATCAATGAAGCCTACAGTTTGACTGTCAGCTGCTTCTCCGAACAAAACATCAATTCAAATCCATTCGCACGATTGGTAACCAGAAGCATAAACCCCTGTCTGGAATAGATTCAGGCAGTTCTGCTGCAAGAACAAAATAAAAACTTGCAGACAAAGTCCAAACCCGGTGATCCGGCCTTTGCCGCAGATCAGAATAAGGCCGTTGCTCCTGGAAAGAGTCGTGGTGGCTTTTCTGTGAACCTGTCTTTGTATTGTGGCTGATTTCATCGCTTCAGAGGGTTAAGAAGATGGTTGTAGCCTTAATAGTCGTATTGACAATCGTTGCATTCGTGTTGGTCGATCTGGTGTTGCGTGTGCTGCTGAAAAAAGCGCGCGAAACACGTATGCAAAAAGAAAGAGAAGAAGCCCTGGACATTGGCTTGAAGCTCGATGTCAGCGAAGAATCACCGTCCCTGAAACGGGTCGAACTGGACAATCCAATAGCCCGCATACTGGCCGTGGACGATGAAGAAATCGTGCTCAGCAGTTTCCGCAAAATACTGGTACTCGCAGGCTACGCCATCGACACCGTGGAAACAGGTTCAGAGGCCCTGGGTCTCATCCGCAAAAATGACTACGACTTTGTCTTCACCGATCTGAAAATGCCCGGCATGGACGGTGTCGAGGTCACCAAGGCCGTCAAGCACCTGCGCCCCGATATCGATGTCATCGTCATCACCGGTTACGCATCGATCGAAACCGCCGTGGAAACGGTCAGTTTCGGCGCCATGGCCTATATAGAGAAACCGTTCACCGAAGACGAATTGCTGGCCTTCGTCAAGAAGGCGCTGATCAAGCGCCAGGCGAACCTGGAGAAGAACATGCGGCACAAGGTCCGCCTGGTCAAACCGGGAACCAGTGAGTCCGGTTCAAAATTCGAATTAAACGTCCCGGCAGGTATTTTTGTCTCCCCGCAGCACGCCTGGGCCAAGATCCTGTCGAACGGCGCTGTACAGGTCGGCCTGGATGACCTGGTCAGAAAGGTATTTGACAAGGTGGACCAGGTTGAACTGCCCGGCCTGGCCCAGAAGGTCAACAAGGGCGATACCCTGTTCTCGATCAGATACGGCGATTACAGCCTGGATATCCCGGCTCCGCTCAGCGGTAAGGTCATTGCCGTCAACACCGAACACGCCGAGCATCCCGAGTGGCTGGCGGTCAAGCCTTTCGAACTGAGTTGGATGTGTGGCATCGAGCCCTCGGACCTGGCCGGGGAACTGCCCGGGCTGAAGATCGGTCGTGACTCGGTGGATTGGTACCAGAAGGAAATCGATCGCTTCCATGAGCTCGCTAGTGGATTCAAAACCGCTGATGACACGGAAGACGAGCAGCAACTCTCGGCAGCGCAATATGTAGAGCTGTTGGACAGTTTTGCCAAACCCTTCCGGCAAGCTGAAGACCCTGCCTGACACCCGGTCTTTCCCACAATAAGAATCTTGCGAGGCAATTATGCGTAAACTTCATGTTTTTCTGGTTGTGCTGGCGGTCCTGATGTTCGGCATGACACAGCCGGCGGTCGCTGCGCCCGAACTCATCGGCGCGCCGAAATGCAAAACCTGCCACAAGGCCAAAACCGGGTGACCAGTGGAAAATCTGGACCGAATCCGCCCACGCCAGGGCCTTTGAGACCCTGGCATCCGAGGAATCCAAAAAGATTGCCAGCCGACAAAGGGCTGGGCGACCCCCAGCAGGAAACCGCCTGCCTGAAGTGCCACGCCACCAAGGCCAGCCTTGGCGAGGGTGTGGTGATTAACGAAAAGGCGAACTACGCAGACAGCGAAGGTGTGGGCTGCGAAGCCTGCCACGGCCCCGGTTCCGACTACAAATCCAGAAAGGTCATGCTCGATGCCGAGGCTGCCAGGGCGGCCGGATTGATCATGAACACCGGTTGCAGAAAGTGCCACAATGAAGAAAGCCCCACCTTCAAGGGCTTTGATTTCGAAGCGCGCTGGCTGGACATCGCTCACCCGGTACCGGGTGAAAGCAGCGAGACAGCCCAACGTTGGACGACGCCGGCAGTCTGCAGGAAATCCTGATTGAATCTTCAGTTGGATACGTGATTTTCCCACACGACTTCCATGTAACGGGCGTCAAAATGGAATGCGTGGAGTGCCACCACCAGATTCATGCCGTCGAACTGGATACCCCTCATCCGGACTACCTGGAGTCTTCCTGGATAAATTGCCAGGCCTGCCACAATCCAAACTCAGAGTCTGACCAAGTTTATTACCTGTGTGGCGAGTGTCATCACACAAACCCGAGCAACATCGCGGATGAAACACTCAGTTCCAAAGTGGTCGTCCACAAAAGTTGCTGGAAATGCCATGACACCCGGACGGGTGTTGAGGCAAGCCAGGGATGTGTTGACTGTCATGTAAAAGAAGAAAAGTAACAGTGTCCGCGGAAACAGTAATGCGCTGGCAAGATTCAGACCCCGCCAGGGTTAAGGAGACATAATGGATAGACGAGGTTTTCTAAAAACATCATTGGTTGTCGGTGGAACCGCGTTGACATGCAATAAGGCGCGCGCCCAGGAACAACACGACCCGGAAGAGTTTGTCGGCATCTTGGTGGACACCACCCGCTGTATCGGCTGCCGGGCTTGTGAAGTTGCCTGCGGCGAAACGTGGGATATGCATGTACCGGACGTGCTCAATGACGGGGCGCTGGAGACACAGCGCAATACCGATGAGTATCAACTCACCGTCGTCAATAAATTCGAAACGGAAAAAGGCGATGTGTTTGTCAAGAAACAGTGCATGCACTGCTACCAGGCTGCCTGTGCGACCGCCTGTCCCACAGAGGCCATGAAGCAAATGAAGGGTGGGCCGGTCATCTGGCGGGGCAACAAGTGTATCGGCTGCCGCTTCTGCATGGTTTCCTGCCCATTCGACATGCCAAAATTCGAGTACAACGAATGGAATCCGAAACTGCAGAAATGCACCATGTGTTTCGAACGCCTGGAGGAAGGTGAGAAACCCGCCTGTGTCGCTGCCTGTCCTACGGATGCGCTCATGTTTGGATCCCGCCTGAAAAATCTCGAAATTGCCAGGCACCGCATTTACAGCTATCCGGATAAATACGTACACCATATTTATGGCGAGCACGAAGTTGGTGGAACCGGATACATCTACTTGTCTGCCGTACCCTTTGACCAGATAGGGTTCAGAACTGACCTCGGCAAGAGACCTTACCCGGAATACACGAAAGAATTCCTCTATTCCGTACCCATGATTCTGTTTGGTGTCCCGGCTTTTCTGCTGGGGCTCAATGCGCTGGCAGATGCCAGCAGGTCTGACGTGGACAGTGAATTCACGCTCGAGTTTGATGTTGATAAGAAGGGGGCAAACGATGAATAACGATGTCGCAATAACCGATTCGTTTGGAAACTTCTTTCGCTTCCTGATCCAGGAGTTGAAACCCCGTGGGCCCTGGCTCACACCATTCAACATCATCTCGATCCCGGTGATACTGACCGGTATCGGTATCTTGGTTTACCGCTTTATCTATGGCCTGGGATCGGTAACTAACCTGTCACAGGACACCCCCTGGGGCTTGTGGATGGGTTTCGACGTGGTAACCGGTGTTGCTTTGGCTGGTGGTGCCTATGTCATAACCTTCGTGGTTTATGTCATGGGAGTCGACAAGTATCACGGCATCGTACGTGCGACTGTTTTGAACGGTTTGCTGGCCTATTCTTTCTACGGTGCCGCCCTGCTGTTCGATCTTGGACGACCCTGGAACGCCCCGAACCCCTACATCGGGAATTCCTTCGGCTTCAGTTCCGTTCTGTTCCTGATCTGCTGGCATTTCCTGCTCTACATGGTTGCAGAATTCGTCGAGTTCTCACCGGTCATCGCGGAATGGTTACACCTGGAAAAAGCACGAAAGATTCCTCAAGAAGCTGACCCTGGGCACCGTCATCCTGGGTATAACCTTATCGATACTGCACCAATCAGGCCTCGGTGCCTTGTTCCTGATGGCCAAACCCAAAATTCACCCACTGTGGTGGTCAGACTTCATCCCCATCCTGTTTTTCGTATCCAGTATTTACGCAGGATTGGCCATGATTATTGTCGAGGGGACCATCAGCCACCGGGTTTTCAGCCGCTTGATTCCCGAGAAACATCACCATCACTTCGATGATATTGTTTTTGGGCTGGCCAAAGGCGCCGCCATTACCATGTTTGTCTACTACTTTTTCAAAGCACTGTTGTTCATCCATGACAGGCAGTGGGATTTGATCGTTGATGGTTGGGGTCTGTGGTACCTGGTCGAGGTGATCGGGTTCGTATTGGTCCCGGCATTGATGTTTGCCTTTGGCTTCAAGCACCGGAGTTTGAAAATCATCAAGATTGCCGCTGTCATGGCATTGATTGGCATCGTACTCAACCGACTGAATGTTTCGGTTATCGCCTTCAATTGGTATGCGGATGTACACTATTTCCCGACCTGGCAAGAGTTCATAGTAACGTTCATGGTGATTTTCTCTGAGCTCTGGGTATTCCGCTGGTTCGTTACCCGCATGCCCGTGTTCAGCGCAGAGCATTAACACAAAGAGATCTGAGGAATTAATATGGATTCATTTACTTATGTGAATATCTTTGAAACAAAAGGTCTCGAATACCTGCTTTTATTGTGTTTCTGGGGCTTGTTTGTCTATTTGCTCAAGTACCTCTCAACACCGGATAAAAAGCGTAAAGATTCACATCGATAAACACCCCTAAGGGTGATATATGCTCAATAGCAAAATAGGCCTGAAACTGACTTTCGGTGTCGTGCTGACACTCCTGATAGTGATCAGCATATTTGCCTATTTCAATATCCAGTCCGAGAACAAGACCCTGCTCATGGAAGTCGAACGGCACGCGACCCAGTTCAGCGAGCACCTCAAGTCGGACATGGGCTACGACATGTTGCATAACGACCGGGTGCGGATACAGGACAGCATCAGCCGTATCGGTAGCCAGGGTGCCATCAACGGTATCCGTGTATTCAACAAAGACGGTGAGGTCATCTACTCGTCGATCGCCGAAGGAGATCGGGAAGATGGTCACCATGCAGGCCACCAGCTGTTACCGCTGCCACCTGACGGGCCAACCAATAAAGAAACTGCAGCGGCAGGAACATATGCGGATCTTCCGCCCCGATCCCGGCGGACCACGCCTGCTGGGGATCATCAACCCGGTTTACAATGAACCATCGTGCTGGACGTCAACCTGTCACGCGCACCCCGAAACGCAAACCGTGCTCGGTGTACTGGATGTCACCATGCCACTGGACAAGGTTGACGAAAACATCCGCCGCAGCCAGATCGCAATCGTCGTTCTCGCTTTCAGTGTCATCATCCTGCTGAGCTTGATCATCGGTCTTCCTGGTCCGCTGGTGGATCGATCGGCCAGTCCAGGATCTTCTCAAAGCCACCCGGGAAGTGTCCGGCGGCAATCTCAACTACCGGGTCGAGGTGAAGCGCGAGGATGAGCTGGGTATGCTGGCCAAGTCCTTCAACAGCATGACCGACAACCTGGCGGAAGCGCGGCTGCAATTGTTCCAATCAGACAAGCTCGCTTCTCTCGGCAGGCTGGCAGCCGGTGTGGCCCACGAGATCAACAACCCATTGACCGCCGTGCTCACCAACAGCTCATACCTGTTGAAGCGATCGCAGGGTCAACCGGAAACCAGTGACGACCTGCAGGTCATCGTTTCAGAAACTATCCGCTGCCGGGAGATCGTCAAGAGCCTGCTGGATTTCGCGCGTCAGACGGTGCCCAAGAAACGCATGACCGACATCAACGAGATTATCCGGCGCGCCACCACCGTGGTCGAGAACCAGCTCGCCATGAAACAGGTGGAGCTGCTCATGGAGCTGGATCCCGCACTTCCGAATGTCCGGGCAGATGCCAACCAGATCCAGCAGGTCTTTATCAACCTGGTGGTCAACGCCTGTGACGCGATCGGGGAAGACGGAGGTACGATAAGAATCATCAGCAAGGTGATCAGCCTGAGCCCCATGGGAACCCTGCAGATCAAGCGCGCCCTGTGCCGGAAGCGGCATGACCTGGTTGATCGCAAGGTCCAGATCGACGCTAAACCCGCCATCAGCATGCGCTACCGCAAAAAGAAGCAGACCGGGCTCATCCACCTCAACCCCATGTATGGATCAACCAAGCATCGCCTGGGCGACATGCCGCCGCTCGAGGAAGGCGTTGATCTGATGTGCCCGGATTGCTCGGCTTCGCTGATCGCAGAGGGGGAGACCTGCCCGAAGTGCGGCGCCCCGATCTACGCTTTCGAGGTACCCCTGAAGGGCCTCGTACAAGGTTGCTTGCGGGAAGGTTGCGGCTGGCATCACTGGGAGCAGGCCGAGTCTGCCTGGAATGACGAATACGTGGAAGTCCAGGTGATCGACAACGGTTGCGGTATTCCCAAGTCACAGATACCGAAACTTTTTGAGCCGTTTACAACGACCAAGGGACAAAAGGGAACCGGTCTGGGCCTGGCGGTCACCTGGGGAATCATTGATAACCACAATGGCACGATCTCGGTTGAAAGCGAGGTCGGAGAGGGTACGACCTTCATCATCCGCATCCCGGTGGGAGCGTAAGCCATGCTGCAGGATATTCTCGTTATCGACGATGAACCGACCGTCACGCAGGCCGTGATGAAAATTTGTGGCGCGGAAGGGATGAAGGTCTCCGCCGCGGGCCAGGCTTCCGAAGCCTTGCAGCACCTGGAGGAAAACGAATTCCACCTGATGCTGTGTGACATCATGATGCCCGAGCTCAACGGCTTCCAGTTCCTGGAAGAACTCGCCCACCGGGGTATCCGCACCCCCGTTGTCATGATGACCGGCTACTCCACGGTTGAAAACGCGGTCAAGAGCCTGACCACGACCGGGGCGGTGGACTATATACCGAAGCCGTTTACCGCCGATGAATTACTCGCCGTGGTCCAGCGCAGCCTGCGCTGCGGCAGACTGCTGGACGAGGCCGACTCTGCCAGCCTGCCACGCAGCGGCGCCATGACTTTCGTTCCGCCACCTGCGAAATATTACCGCCTGGGTTATGCCAGCTGGGCCCTGATGGAAGACAAGGGAACCGCCAGAATCGGCGTCAGCGACCTGTTCCTGAAGGCGGTGGAGGGCATCGATGAAATCGAGTTATCGCCACTGGGTGAAGACCTTCTGCAGGGGGTCCCCTGCGCGGAAGCGATTTCGCCGGACGGCTCGAGACACAGCATCATGTGCCCGTTGAGCGGCAGCGTGCTCGAAGTGAATCAGAGCGCACTGTCAGATCCTTCACTGATCGAGAGGGATCCCTATTTCAGGGGCTGGTTATACCGCGTTCTACCCACGAACCCGAAAAGTGATTTGCAATGGTTGAGCTTATAGAGCCCTACAATGGCCAGGCATAAATAAAGAACATCCGGCGACTTTTTTACACGTGCTAAGGCACAGTCTGCCGATCCAGGCCGAAAAACCTCTCCAAGCTCAAAAAAAGTCAATAAAAGTAACTATTTCTAGCAGGATTTTAAGGCTCTCTTAAGCCGGTAATTGGTAGCCTGTTTTGACAAAAATTTACAACATCAAGTTTAGTTATCCGTTTACTCCCGCTGCCCAGGCGGGTCTCCAGAAAGGATATGAATGATGATCTCAATGGTGAAGAATTCTCTTTGTTTATTGGCCCTCTTTGCGTTTGTTTCCGTTACTCAGGCAGCCGATCAGGCAACTGATCAAGCAGCTGATCAAGCAACTGATCAAACAGCTAACTATGAGGGCTCCCGAAAATGCCGGATGTGCCACAAGGATGAGTATGAGCAGTGGAAGGACTCGCCTCATGCCCTGGCTTTTTCCAATGGTTTCCAGGAAATCTGGAAAGATTTGGACAGTGATTCCTCCTGCCTTGAGTGCCACGCCACCGGTGCGGACACAAAGGCTGGGACCTTTTCACACCCCGGTGTCACCTGTGAATCCTGCCATGGCATTATGAGCAAAGGACATTCCAAACAAGACGCTGAAATGCCCCTGCCCATCACATCGGAAATTTGCCGGGACTGCCACAAGAGAACCTACCAGGAATGGCAGTTAAGCCAGCATAGCCAGAATGACATCCGTTGCTTTGATTGTCATGGGGTCCATGCCCAGACCATGCGCTCAAAAGGTGGAGACCAGCTCTGCGGTGCCTGCCACTCCGAACGTTTTGAGGATTTTGCACATGCAACCCACCAACTGGAAGGTCTGCATTGCAACAGTTGTCATATGCCGGTATCTGCCGAACCCGAGGATGTCATCGAGGGTGCCGGCGCCCCCGGTCATAACCTTCACGTTGGCACCGAGGTCTGTGGCCGCTGTCACGCGGACATGGTCCATAGCAGTTCCCAGTTACCTGAAATGCGTGACCAGTTGATGGAGGCGACCAAGGGTCAATACCTGACCGGCGGCAAGGGTGCCGTGGAACTGTATGAAGAAACACGGACCTTGACCTGGATGCTGGACAGCGCCCGTAACAAGTTATGGACCGCATTGGTCGTGGGCCTGCTGGTGGGATTACTGCTCGGCTGGTTGTTTGGTTGGATCGTCTTCGAAAAGCTGAGAAAGGAAAGACAGAAGCTGAGACAGGAAAGAAGGGAAAAAAGGGAAAAGGAAAGAAGGGAAAGAAATGAGTAAAGACCAGCAAACCACAGACATGAACACGCTTAACCGCAGACGGTTTTTGCAAGGCCTGGCAGGCGGAACAGGTCTGACTGTCATTTCAGCCGGTAACCTTAAAGCAAATGCGCCTTCTTATTCGGAAACCCCTTCGGTACTGGTTGATGTGACACGATGCATCGGTTGCCGGCAATGTATGCGGGCCTGCAAGGACGCTAATAACCTGCCAAACGATACTGATTTATCCGCGGGTTTTCCCGGCTCCTGGGATCGGCAGGAATTGCGCTTTGACCAGTGGACCGTCGTCAATCCGGAAACTGGCCTTAACGCCGACGGTATCGAAGTCACCCGCAATATCAAGAGCCAGTGTATGCAGTGCCTGGAACCTACCTGTGTGTCGGTATGCCCGGTCGGGGCAATGACCAAATCCGACCTGGGGCCGATTCTTTATAGTGCAGACCGCTGCATCGGTTGTCGTTATTGCATCATGGCCTGCCCGTTCGATATCCCCAAGTTCGAATGGGAAGGGGGAATGTTTTCAGTCATTGGAAAATGCCAGATGTGTGCCCACACGCGGCTCGCGGAAGGGCGATTGCCTGCCTGTGCTGAATCCTGTCCAACCGGTGCATTGAAATTTGGACGACGTGATACTTTGCTGTTCGAGGCCCAGGCCCGGATCAAGACACAGCCGGAACGGTACATAAACCACATTTATGGCGAAAACGAGGCCGGCGGAACAGCCTGGCTCTACCTGTCCGATGTGCCTTTTGAAAACATCGGATTCAAATCCAACGTGGAAACAGCGCCGATGCCACCGCTGACCTGGGAGGTGCTGTCCAAGATTCCCATCATGGCCGGCGCCATGGCCGGTCTGTTCGGAACAGTGGCCTGGAGTCTTAACAGGCGGGAAGCCGCCGAACGGCGAGAAGCTTCCGAAAACCAGGAGGTATCCGAATGAACGGCTGGATTTTCATACTCGTATGCGTGGCCATTTTGACCTGGGTGGCCTTGTGCCTGGTCTTTGACAAAAGACCGCGTTTCCTGCGCGAGATCACGGCCGTCACCGTTCTTGCTATCTGGGTTTCGGCCCTGTACACGCTGATCCTACGGTTTTCCAAAGGTCTCGGTGCGGTAGCAGGGATAAACGACGATGCCCCCTGGGGGCTGTGGATCGGCGCGGACGTATTTGCGGGTGTTGCCCTGGCTGCCGGTGGTTTTGTTATCGCAGCCACGGTACATATATTCCGCATCGAGCGCTTCAAACCCATCCTGAGACCGACCATACTCACGGCATTTCTGGGTTACATGATAGTCGCCGTAGCGCTGTTTATCGACATCGGGCGCCCGCTGAGCTGGTGGCATCCCCTGGTCATGTGGCAGCACCATTCCATCATGTTCGAAGTAACCTGGTGCGTGATACTTTACTCAACGGTACTTGCCATTGAAACCAGTCCGCCCTTGCTTGAGCGGCTGGGATTGACCAGGTTGTTGAGGCTGGTCAAAGTAACCACGATTCCGGTTGTCATTGCCGGCGTGATCCTCTCCACCATGCACCAGTCATCATTGGGCTCCCTGTACCTGATTGTTCCGGCAAAACTTTATCCCTTGTGGTACTCGCCGCTGATACCTGTATTCTTCCTGATTTCCGCCGTGGCCGCAGGCATGTGCGTGATCATAGTGGAATCGTTCTTTTCGGCCAAGATTCTCAGGCACGGCCTCGAATCCATGCTGATGAGAGACCTTGGCAGGGCTGCGGCCATCATCCTGTTTATTTACCTGGCCATGAAGATGGCGGACCTCACGGTACGCGGACACCTGGGTCTGGTTTTTGAAGGAAGCCTGCAGAGCCGCTTGTTCCTGGTGGAAATGCTGGGTTGCGGTCTATTACCTGCCATCCTGCTGTCAATCAGAAAGTTCAGGCTGATGCCGGTAGGGCTGCTGACCGCCGCATTTCTCGTCATGGCGGGCATCGTGCTGAACCGCGTCAATGTCAGCTGGATCGGAATGGATGTTGGCGATCACCTGCACTACATCCCGACCTGGATGGAAATCGCATTGTCACTCGCATTTATCACGGGTGGCATCGTCGTTTTCTTTCTCGCGGTGCACTTCCTGCCGATTTTACCGAAAATAGAGGATGAGCCGGCTGCGGAAATATCCCCCTGATATAGTGTGGTTTAGTAACGGCTTAGGCAAGCCACTCAGGTCCGGCGTCCATTCCAGGGTGCTACCTTGAGTAACAGGAGCAAACCCGGTATTGCCACCAGGGTGCACAGAACAAAGAACTGTGTATAACCAATAGCTTCGATAATGAATCCGGTCGAAGCATTGGCAAATGTTCTCGGCACCGCGATAAAACTGCTGAACAGGGCAAATTGCGTCGCTGTAAAAGCCTTGCTCGTCTCGCGCGCCATGTACGCGGTCAGCGCAATTGCACCCATCCCTACTCCCAGGTACTCACCACTGACCACCACGAATAAACCCACTGTGTTATGACCGACCATACTCAACCAGACATAACCCAGGATGGTAAGCATCTGCACAAAACCAAATATCCAAAGCGCCCTGTTGATACTCAGTTTCAACATGACCACACCAGCCAAAATTCCACCTGTAATGGAAGCCCACAGCGCGGCAAACTTGGCCACCGTACCTATTTCTGTGCGGCTGAAACCCATATCCAGGTAAAAGGGCGTGGCCAGGGCGGTGGCCATGTTGTCGCCGAGTTTGTAGAGAAACATGAATGCCAATATCGCCAACCCGGTGGCTATACCGTCACGTGAAAAAAACTCCACGAACGGATCAATCACGGCCTCTCGCAAGGTAGCCGGAGCCAAAGCGTCATCGCTGACTTCCTTGATAATAAACGTGGTGACTATGCCGACACCCATAAATCCTGCGGTAATCCAATAAACAACCGGCCATGGCAGAATATCTGACAGGATCAATGCCAGCGAGCCCGGCACCAGCGAGGAGAGACGGTAGGCATTGATGAACAAGGAAGTACCCGTACCCAGTTCATCGTCGGCCAGCAACTCACGCCGGTAGGCATCGATGACAATATCCTGGCTGGCACCGAACAGGGAAACAATGAAAACCGTGACAACGATAGCCTGCAACGAAACCGAAGGGTCAAACCGGCCCAGGGCTGCTATTGATATCAGCAGGCCGGCCTGTGTGATCAGCGCCCAGCCTCGCCGTCTGCCCAAAAACGGCAGCTTGTAGCGATCCATCAACGGCGACCACAGGAATTTCCAGGTGTAGGGTAAGGAAACCAGGGCAAACAAACCGATCGTCGCCAGGTCAACTTCATGGCTGCGCAACCAGGCCGGCACCAGTTGGATCAGGACATACAGCGGCATACCGGAAGTGAAGCCCAGGAACAGGCAGGTCACCATCTTGCGGTTAAACAGGATCTCCTGCCAGCGTCGGCCTTTGTCAGTCAATGTCTTGCTACCTGCCCTTGATTTCGTAGTCGTAGTCTATCGTTAGCGGTGCGTGGTCTGAAAACCGCTCATCCTTGTAGATTTCAACCGCGCGGGCCGTCGCCGCAACACCCGCTGTGGCAACGTGGTAATCGATACGCCAACCCGTATTGTTGGCCCAGGCCTGGCCACGGTTGGACCACCACGTGTACTGGTGCTCACCCTCCTCGACCTGGCGGAAAGCATCCACCATGCCCACCGGACCGAACAACTCGTCCATCCAGGCACGTTCTTCGGGCAGGAAACCGGAGTTTTTCTGATTGCCGCGCCAGTTCTTGATGTCGATTTTCTTGTGCGCAATGTTCCAGTCGCCACAGATGATGTACTCGCGGCCTTCATTTGCCATGGCCTTGAGCAACGGCTGTAGATAATCCATGGTCCGGTACTTGATCTGTTGACGCTCCTCCTTGGAGGAGCCGGACTGCATGTACAGGGAAATTACGCTCAAGTTTCCAAAATCGGCTCTTATCCAGCGGCCCTCATCATCCATGACATCCCAGCCGATCCCGAATTGCACATCATCGGGTTCGTGGGGGGTATAGATTGCGACCCCGCTGTAACCCTTTTTCTGTGCATCATGGAAATAACGGCGGTAACCATCCGGTGCAAACACCGGGTCGCTTAACTGGTGTTCCTGGGCCTTGGTTTCCTGGATGCAGACCACATCCGCTTCTTGTTTCTGCATCCACTCAAAAAAACCCTTGCGGGCCGCTGCCCGGATGCCATTGGTATTGATACTGATAATTCGCATGGCGTTTCTTCTTTTGGGCGTCCCTGGTGCGCTCATGCAGCATAACTGCCCGACGATGCGATGTCATGGGCCTGTCGTACCAGGGCCATCTTTTGCAGCCACATATTGCAGCTTGGGGCCAGAGGCGAGATACTTCGCGCATGCAAAATTACAAGCAACAGTTCTTTGAATTGGCCATGGCACGCGGCAACCTCCGCTTCGGTGAATTCACGCTGAAATCCGGCCGCGTCAGCCCCTATTTTTTCAATGCGGGTGGTTTTGATGATGGCCGCAGCCTCGCTTTGCTGGCGGACTGCTACGCGCAAGCGATACGGGCGTCCGATCTCACTTTCGACATGCTGTTCGGCCCAGCCTACAAGGGTATCCCGCTGGCGGCCGGTATCGCCATCATGCTCCAGGCAAACCACGGAACGAACGTCCCATTTGCCTACAACCGCAAGGAGGCCAAGGACCACGGCGAAGGCGGAACCCTGATCGGCGCCCGGCTCGGCGGTAAGGTCCTGATTACCGACGATGTCATATCGGCCGGTACATCGGTGCGTGAATCCATCGAATTGATCGAAAACGCCGGTGCAAAACCCTGTGGTGTCGCCATTGCACTGGACCGCCAGGAGCGCGGGCTGGGCGAGAAATCCGCAGCTCAGGAAGTAACCGATGAATTCGGCCTGCCGGTGGTTGCCATCGCGGGCCTTGCCGACCTGATCGAATACCTCGAGCGACAACCCGCGTCAAATATCGACATTGCAGCCATTCGGCGGTATCGTAATGACTATGGCGTCTAGCACACATATCACGACATTTTTACTGGCTGGCATGTTTTGCCTGGCAGCCACATCAACGGCGGCGGATACCTATCGCTGGAAAGACAAGGACGGTAAAACCCACTATGGCGCAGCGGTGCCGGCCGAATACGCGGATCAACCCTACGACATACTCAATAAAGCCGGTATGGTCATCGACCGGGTCGAGGATACCTCCGTGCCAATGGAAATCCGCGAACAAGAGAAGGAAAAAAACAAGGAACGCGCACCGCTGATCTCACAGGAAGAACGCGAACGAAGTTATGACCGCCTGTTGGTGATCCAGTACCGCTCAGTAGACGAGATCACCGAGGCAATGGATATTGAAGTGGCCCAGCTTGGCTATGATAAGTCAATCATCGAGCAATCCTTTAACAGCACCAGCAAGGCCATCAGGGAACAGATACAACTGGCTGCCGATCAGCAACGGGCCAACCAACCGATCACTGATAAGCAGCAAAAGGCTATTGACCAGCTGTACGCACGGCTTGCCACCGACCAGCGTAGACGACAGGCCATCAGCGATCGGGAACAGCAGATCCGTGGACGTTTTGAAAAAGCCCTTACACGTTACCGCCTCCTGACATCGCCGAAACCACAGGAAAACGGGGAGCAGACGGATCAGGGTTGAGTTCGAGTTGATCTGTATCGCTGCCGTGAAACCCTGATGTTCGCCCGCTGCCCCAAGTGTAAAACGGTCCATCCGCTCAAGGCCGCGGAACTTTCACACGCCCATGGACTGGTCCAGTGCGGAGCCTGTGGCAGAACCTTCAGCGCCTTGAGTTTCCTGTTCGACGAATGGCCGGCCGGCCATGCCTACCGGCCTGTAAAAGGCGCCAGCGCAGGGGCACCGGTGCTCGGCGCCGTCACCAGGCCCGTTGATGGCACGGAAAAGGACACGGAAAATGACACGCCGGTCGAGACCGCAAGCCGCTCCCGCCGCCTGGCCTGGGGTTTGGCCACCGTCTTGCTGGTTTTGCTGACCCTGGCCAACACGGCCTGGATGTTCCGTGAATCACTGGCGGAAAACCCGGTCACCGGTACCTGGCTACAAGACACTGGCTGGTTACAGCCGGCAACGGACACGCTGTTACAGGACACCCATCAGCTACAGCTTGTCAGCCGTGACATGCACGCGCACCCGACCCGGTCCGGAATCCTGGTGTTGAGTATCACCTTCGTAAACCTCGCCCAACACGACCAGGTGTACCCGGTACTTGAAATCACCCTGCTGGACGCCGTCAACCAGACGGTTGCCCGGCGCCGCTTACAGCCCATGGACTATTTACGCCCGGGCGCCGATATCGCGGCAGGCCTGGCGCCGGATGTCTACCTGCCGGTACTGCTTGAATTCAGTGATCCCGGCATGCAGGCGGTGGGGTTTGAAATACGTTTTCTATAAAAGCCATTACAGTATTTATTGAGCTGGCTTCCAATCATTCAGCGATCAAATATGTTAGTGTTCGCAGCTAAGCAATCCGCAGCAAAAATCATCATTCGAAGACACCATGAACCAAGATTCTGAACAAGCTATACCACTTCGGCAACACGTTAAAAATACCATCAGCAGATACCTCCAGGACATGGGTAACACGGCACCCGAAAACCTGTACCAATTGCTGCTGGCGGAGATCGAGCCCCCGCTGATCGAAGAGATTCTGAAACGCACAGGTGGCAACCAGTCACGGGCTGCGGGTATGT
Source organism: uncultured Gammaproteobacteria bacterium (assembly GCA_963753105.1). Lineage (GTDB taxonomy): Bacteria > Pseudomonadota > Gammaproteobacteria > Xanthomonadales > SZUA-36 > SZUA-36. The sequence goes on along the minus strand of CAVWBD010000001.1, from coordinate 789,069 downwards.
TGGGAATCACGCGCAATACCTTGCGCAGCAAGATGCAGCGCTATTCAATAAACGCAAAATCGGGCAAAGCGCCCTGTCTGCGGGATTGAAAAACCATGGCCAGTCCTTGCCGGTATCCACCGCGCAACCGTTTTGAACCATCAACCACACAAGCAGAGCACCATGCCATCCTGTAACAAGTACGCACTGATCAGCGTTTCAGACAAAACCGGTCTCATCGAATTTGCACAGCAACTAGTGGACCTTGATTTCAAGCTGCTGAGTACCGGCGGCACGATGAAGCTATTAACCGGGGCCGGTCTTGCAGTCACCGGTGTCAGTGAACATACCGGTTTTCCCGAGATCATGGATGGCCGGGTCAAGACCCTGCACCCCAGGGTCCACGGCGGTATCCTGGGGCGAGAACAGGACGCCGATGTCATGCAGACGCAGGACATTCCCGCCATTGACCTGGTGGTCGTCAACCTGTACCCCTTTGAATCGGTGACCGCCGATGACGGCTGCAGCCTCGATACCGCGATTGAAAATATCGATATTGGTGGCCCCGCCATGGTGCGCGCCGCCGCCAAAAACCATGCACGCGTGACCGTGGTCGTTGACCCCGCTGACTATGCCACAGTCAGCAGGGAACTGGTTTCCGATGGTGCAGTCTCAGTCCAAACCCGCTTTGAACTGGCCACCAAGGCCTTCGCACACACCGCGCGCTATGACGGCCTGGTAGCGGCGTATTTGAGCCGTGGGGGCGGTGCTGCCGGACAAACACTGCCCGGATATCTAACACCACAGTTTCGTGCCCAACAGGCTTTACGCTACGGTGAAAACCCGCACCAGGCCGCGGCCTTTTACGCGGAATCCGCTGTCACACCATGCGGTATCGCGGCGGCGGAGCAACTGCAGGGCAAGGCGCTTTCCTATAACAACATCAACGATGCCGATGCCGCGCTCGAGTGCGTGCAGCAGTTCGGGCAACAACCGGCCTGTGTCATCGTCAAGCACGCCAACCCCTGCGGGGTCGCGCTGGGCAGTGATAACACCGAGGCCTATTTGAACGCATTTGCGACCGACCCGGTCTCAAGTTTTGGTGGCATCATCGCCTTTAACCAGGCGCTCGATGCCGAAACCGCGAGTTCCATCATCGACCGGCAATTCGTCGAGGTCGTCATTGCACCGGCCTTCAGCGATGGCGCCCTGGAAGCTTTTGCCGGCAAACCGAATGTCCGACTGCTGCGCAGTGACCATGCAAAAGGCTTCACCGGCTTGCATTACCAACGTGTTTCGGGTGGTTTGCTGGTGCAGGAAAAGGACAGGGACCGCATCAGCCGGCAGGATTGTCGTTGCGTCAGTGATCGCGAACCCAGTGATGCGGAGTGGGCGGCCATGTTGTTTGCCTGGAAGGTGGCCCGCATGGCTAAATCAAATGCAATTGTATATGCGGCGGAAGGTCGTACTCTCGGTGTCGGTGCAGGCCAGATGAGCCGCGTGGACTCCGCCCGGATAGCGCGCTGGAAAGCCACAGACGCCAAATTGGATTTGACCGGTGCCGTGATGGCTTCCGATGCGTTTTTCCCGTTCAGGGATGGTATCGATACCGCCGCCGAGGCCGGTATCAGGGCCGTGATCCAGCCCGGCGGCTCCATGCGTGACGACGAGGTCATCGCAGCGGCCAATGAGCACGGCTTGGCAATGGTATTTACCGGTATGCGGCATTTCCGGCACTGATGTGCTGTAAGGATAATGAAGTGCCAGTCAGCCCGAGGGTATAGCAGGAGTAAAGCGATGGATGTACTGATTATTGGAAGTGGCGGCCGCGAACACGCACTGGCATGGTCCGCAAAAAAATCCCCAGGGGTTAAGACGGTATACGTGGCGCCAGGCAACGCGGGTACCGAACTGGAAGACGGCGTCGAGAACGTACCGGTTTCCAGTGACGACATCGACGCATTGCTCGATTTTGCCAAAAAACAGGAGATCGGCCTGACGATCGTCGGGCCTGAAGCACCACTGGTGGCGGGCCTGGTTGACCGTTTCACCGCCGCCGGCCTGCCCTGTTTCGGACCAACGGCTGCGGCGGCACAACTCGAAGGTTCCAAGGTGTTTGCCAAGGATTTCATGGCCCGGCACGACATTCCAACAGCCGCTTTTGGAAAGTTCACCAATATTGACAAGGCCATCGCGTTTATCCACCAGCACGGCGCCCCGATCGTGGTCAAGGCCGACGGCCTGGCCGCAGGTAAAGGCGTCATCATTGCCCAGACTACCAGCGAGGCAGAGGCTGCGGTCCGGGACATGCTGGCGGGCAATGCCTTCGGTGAAGCCGGTCACCGGGTGGTCATCGAAGAGTTCCTGGTCGGTGAAGAAGCCAGCTTCATCGTGATGGCCGATGGTGAACATATACTTCCTCTGGCAACCAGCCAGGACCACAAGGCGCGGGACGAGGGCGACGCGGGGCCCAATACCGGTGGTATGGGCGCTTATTCACCGGCGCCGGTTATCGATGAAGTGTTGCACCGGCGGGCCATGAAAACCGTCATCAAGCCAACTGTACGTGGCATGGCAGATGAAGGCATGCCGTTTAGCGGTTTTTTATACGCCGGGTTGATGATCTCCCCGGATGGTGAAACAAAAGTCCTCGAATTCAACGTGCGTTTTGGTGATCCGGAGACCCAGCCGATATTGATGCGTTTGCAGTCCGACCTGGTGGCGCTTTGCCTCGCCGCGGTCAATGGAAAGCTTGACCAGGTTGATGTGCAATGGGATCCGCGCCCGGCGCTTGGAGTGGTCATGGCCGCCGGAGGTTACCCGGACAACTATGCAAAAGGCCAGGCAATATCGGGTCTGACCACGAGTGGGCAGGACCAGTCACAGGTTTTCCATGCAGGAACACAGCTCAGCGACGAGCAGGTCGTAACATCAGGTGGGCGGGTACTGTGTGTCTGCGCGATGGCTGACAGTGTCAGCGAGGCGGCTGAGAAAGCCTATGCGCGCTGTGATCAGATCGGCTGGGACGGGGCCTTTTTCAGACGCGACATCGGTCACCGGGCGATTGCCAGGGAGCGGGCCGGGCAAACGGACGGGAGCGTATCCTGAATGGATGTATCCCACCTGCTCGATGAATTGAATGAGGCACAACGCGAGGCGGTCACAACCCAAGCACAAAACACCCTGGTGTTGGCGGGCGCCGGCAGCGGCAAAACCCGGGTTTTGATCCACCGCCTGGCCTGGTTGATCCAGGTCGAACACATTTCGCCACTGAGCATCATGGCGGTCACCTTTACCAACAAGGCCGCCGGGGAAATGCGTGCGCGCGCGCAGAAACTGCTGCAGGTTTCGGTGCGCCCGATGTGGATCGGTACCTTTCACGGTATCGCCCACCGCCTGTTGCGTATGCACTGGGAAGACGCCGGTTTGCAGGAAAACTTCCAGATACTCGATTCTGACGACCAGCAACGGATACTGCGCCGCCTGATCAAGGAAGAGGGACTGGACGAGGGCCAGTGGCCGGCGAACCAGGCCCAGTGGTATATCAATGCGCGCAAGGATGAAGGCCAGCGGCCCGGCGCCATCGAGCACATGGACAACCCGCTGACCGCCCAGTGGGTGCGTATCTATGAGATCTACCAGGCTTACTGCCAGCGGGCGGGCCTGGTCGATTTTGCCGATCTGCTGCTCTATGCACACGAGTTGTGGCTGAATAACCCGTCCCTGCTGCAACACTACCGCAGACGGCTCAGCCACCTGCTGGTGGACGAATTCCAGGATACCAACTCCATCCAGTACGCCTGGATACGGATGCTGGCAGGCGATACCGGCAGCACGCTGGTGGTGGGTGACGACGACCAGTCCATCTACGGTTGGCGCGGCGCACAGGTTGAAAACGTACGGCATTACGTGCGTGATTTTGCCCAGGTCAACACCATCAAGCTGGAACAGAACTACCGTTCCAGCGGCACCATACTGGCCGCTGCCAATGCCCTGATCGCCAATAACGAAGACCGTATGGGCAAGAAACTGTGGACCGCCGATGGCGAAGGTGAACCGATCACGCTGTACTCCGCCTTCAATGAACAGGACGAGGCACGTTACGTTATAGAGCAGATCGAACAATGGCTGGGCAAGGGCAGGCGCGCTGACGAGGCGGCCATCGTGTACCGCACCACCGCACAATCCAGGTTGTTCGAGGAATACCTGCTGCGTGCATCCATCGCCTACCGTGTCTATGGCGGACAACGCTTTTTTGAACGCGCCGAAATCAGGGACGCGCTGGCCTATTTGCGTCTGCTGCAAAACCCCAACGACGACGCTGCGATTGAGCGCGTAATCAATACACCTACACGTGGCATCGGCCAGAAGACCCTGTCCATCCTGCGTTTGCAGGCACGGGAAAGCAGCCTGCCGCTGTGGGCCGCGGCACAGGAATGCATCAAGCAAAACAAGCTGCCGCCGCGTGCCTTGGCCGCGGTGCAGGCTTTCATCCACCTGCTGGCTGATTTACGTGAACGCATGATTGACTGGACACTGGGCAACCAGATGCAGGGCGTGATCGAAGACAGCCAGTTGGTCAGCCATTACGAGAAAGAGCCACGCGAGAAAATGGAATCCAGGGTCGAGAACCTGCGTGAACTGGTCAACGCCGCCGAGGCTTTCGTGATGCCGGCAGAAGACGAGGAAACCGGCATGACCGAGTTGCAATCGTTCCTGAGCCACGCAGCACTGGAAGCCGGTGAAACCCAGGGTGAAGCCTGGGATGACTGCGTACAACTGATGACCCTGCACTCGGCCAAGGGCCTGGAGTTCCCCCTGGTGTTTATCGTTGGCCTGGAAGACGGCCTTTTCCCGCACCAGCGCAGCGTGACCGAGGCCGGCGGACGGCTCGAAGAAGAACGGCGCCTTTGTTATGTTGGCATGACCCGCGCACGTGAACGGCTGTGCCTGAGCCATGCCGAGGTCAGACGGATGTTTGGCTCGGAGAACCATTGCCGGCCCTCGCGTTTCCTGGACGAAATCCCGTCGGGACTGATCCAGGAAGTCCGCCCACGTATGCAGGTCCAACGGCCCTGGGCCAGTCCGAAGGCGCCGGTTTATCGCAATACCGGCTCGGCCATCAAACAGGACTGGCCCTTCCAGCTGGGGCAAACCGTGGATCACAAGAAGTTCGGCCAGGGCACGGTGGTCAGTTTTGAAGGTTCGGGCGAACACACCCGGGTACAGGTCAATTTTCACCGGGCAGGCGCCAAGTGGCTGGTACTGGCTTACGCCAACCTGACCCCGGTATAGTATGCCGCTTGAGATTTCATAATTGGTGCAACCATGACAACAGCCAATACCCATATTCCGACCAGGGAACGTTTGATTTTCGCACTCGATGTGCCTGACCTCGAGCAGGCCCAAGACCTGATTGCCCGCCTGGGTGACTCCGTTGAGTTCTACAAGCTGGGCCTGGAGGTATTCCTGTCCGGTCACTATTTCGAATTGATGAAACAGCTCAAGGGCGATGGCAAAAAGGTCTTTGCCGATCTCAAATTGTTCGACATACCAGCCACCGTCGCCGCCGCTGTCCGCCAATTGGCCCGGCATGAGGTGAATTTCTGCACCGTGCACGGCAATGATTCCATGTTGAAGGCCGCCGCCGAAGCCAAGGGCAATATGCAGATATTGGCCGTGACGGCACTGACCAGCCTGGACCAGGGGGATTTGGATGACCTGGGTTTCAAGTGCGACGCCGCCACGCTGGTTCTGTCACGCGCGAGAAGAGCGCTGTCGCTCGGTTGTGATGGTGTCGTATCATCCGGACTGGAAGTTGCCGCCTTGCGTCAGCATGCGGACTCGAGCCTGATCACGGTCTGCCCGGGCATCCGGCCGGTGCACAATGATGACGACCAGCAACGCGTTATGACGCCGTTTAGAGCCATCCGTGATGGTGCGGATTACCTCGTGGTTGGCCGGCCCATCCGCACCGCCGATGACCCGAAAGCTGCCGCTGAAGCTATCCAACAAGACATCGCAAGCGCGCTTTAGACCCATTGAAAAGGGCTAATTCCTTTACTTTTCACCCTGTTAGTCGTAAAAAGGGTTCCCCAATAGTTAATTTGACTGTTGACATTAGTTAATGTTTGACATTACGATACGGCCGTAACTAATTAATAAATAAATATTCTACAAGTTTTTTTGTAGACCGATCCTCTCCGGCTCTGCCGGATTTTCCGGGCGGGCTTTAATGCCTAGCCCGGATTTTTTTATCCGCGCCAGTAAATCCAAGCTAGAATACGCGGCAATGGCCAAACAGCATGAGCAAATCACATTGATTGCCAAACTGAAATTACGCTGGTACCTGACCCTGCGTTGGGTTCTTGGCCTGTGGGTCAGGTCCCGCATACAGGCGGATGCTGACGGCAACACCGGCATCAGTGATGACCGCCCGGTTTGCTACGTACTGGACGCCTATGCCCTGTCATCGGTGTTGATACTCGACAGCTGTTGCGAACAACAGCAACTGGCCCGTCCCCTGTTGCCAATCGCCGGCTTTAAGGATGGCCCGGGACGTTCCTATGCGGTCCTGAAACGGCTCAAGGGCCTGTTTGTCCGGAGACCGGACCCCCGGCGCAGCTCCGAGATGCTCACGCTGCTGGTCGAGCAATGCTGGCAAAACCCTGAGTTGGATGTACAGCTGGTGCCCATAACTGTGCTGGTAGGCCAACGCCCCAGCAAAGACAGTGGCCTGACCCGCATTATCTTTGCCGAGAACTGGGAGATCGGTGGGCGCTTCAGGCGATTTCTCAGCACCCTGGTCAACGGCCGCAAGACTTTCGTGCAGTTCAGCCGCCCGATCTCGCTACGCGACCTCGCCAATGAGGGCCTGGAAGCGCCCGTGGCCCTGCGCAAGGTCTCCCGTATCCTGCGTGTGCATTTCAAACGCGTGCGCACAGCAGCCATCGGACCAGACCTTTCGCACCGGCGTACGATGGTGGACAAGGTGGTCAATTCGCCGACGGTGCGTGCAGCGATCGAGGAAAAGGCCAAGCGCTCCCGGGTTACGCTGGAGCAGGCACACCGCCAGGCGACACAATATGTACGTGAAATCGCGGCCAACTATTCCTATTCGCTGATCATTGTCGCCGAAGTGCTGTTGTCCTGGTTCTGGAACCGGATCTACAACGGTATCAAGCTGAATCATTTTGATGATTTCCAGCACCAGGCACTGGGCCAGGAAGTGATCTATGTACCCTGTCACCGCAGCCACGTCGACTACATACTGCTGTCGTACCTGGTGCATGAAAACGGCTTCGTACCACCGCATATCGCTGCCGGGATCAACCTGAACCTGCCCATTGTGGGTCCGTTGCTGCGCCGTGGCGGTGCCTTTTTCCTGCGTCGTTCATTCCGCTCACACAAACTCTACGCCGCCGTTTTCTACGAATACCTCAGTATGATCCAGACCCAGGGTGTGTCCATCGAGTATTTCGTCGAGGGCACGCGCAGCCGCACCGGGCGCTTGCTGCAACCCAAGGCCGGTATGCTGGCCATGTCGGTCAGGAGCTATCTGAATGCACCGGTCAGGCCGATCATGTTCCAGCCCGTCTACATCGGTTATGAACGGTTGGTAGAGGGCGATAGTTACACCACCGAGCTGTCCGGCAAGGCCAAGCGTTCCGAGAAACTTTCAGACCTGCGCAAGATCTTCGGAATCACCCGGCACAACTATGGCGAGGCGCACGTCAGCCTGTGTGAACCCATATTCCTCGACAAGCTGCTGGAGCAGTATGACCCCAATTGGCAGGAGACGATCCGCCGCGAGGCCAAGCGGCCGGGCTACCTGAGCGCACTGATCGAGGAACTCGGCCAGATGATCATGACGCGTATCAACGCCAGTGCCGACGTCAACCCGGTCAACCTGCTGGCGCTGGTATTGCTGGGCACGCCACGCCACGCACTGGGTGAAAAGCAATTGGCCAAGCAAATCGCCTTGTACAAGGCCTTGCTGAGCAATGAACCGACACCCGGGCGTGTCACGCTAACTTCGAGGGACGCAGAGGAAATCGTTGAGTACGGCTTCCAGATGAAAATCCTGCGGCGCCAGGAACATACCCTGGGCGACATCATTTCGATCCAGCCCGACCGGGCGGTAGGCCTGACTTATCTGCGCAACAACGTCGCGCACCTGGTCGCGTTGCCGTCTTTGGTCGCCTGTTGTTTCATGGAGCACCGTAGCTTCCAGATCTCTCACCTGCACAAATTCATAACCATCGCCCACCCGTTTTTACAGGCCGAGTTGTTCCTGCCATGGGATCAGCAACAAATCATAGAAGCCCTGGATCAGTCCATCGAGCAATTGCTCAAGCATGGTTTGCTGGTTCGTGATGAAGACGGTGAAACCTTGCACCGCACGCCGGACAACCCCGAGGCGGTCATGCAGCTCAGGATACTGGCCCACAGCCTGTTGCAGACCTTGCACCGCTACCTGATTACCATTTCGATATTGGCCAGGAATGGTTCCGGTGTACTGAGCCGGGCGGAACTCGAGCGCTTGTGCATTCACACCGCGCAACGTATATCCATGTTGCACGAATTCGATGCGCCGGAGTTCTATGACAAGTTCCTGTTCAAGGGTTTTATCGCGCAATTGCGCAAGACCGGGTATTTGTCACCTAACCAGGACGACAAGCTGGTATTTGACCGACGCCTGGAAATGATCAGCAAGGATGCACAGTTTATTCTCGGTGAGGCCATCCGGCAGGAAATCGACCGGCAGGCACCGTTGGCGGAAAATGATGGCTGACCTGGTCAGGTTGCTTTCAGGCGTCCAGGTCCGGTATCAGTTTTGATTCCAGCCGCGCAATCCAGTCCTTGAGTTTTAACTTACGCTTTTTCAAACGTCGTATCCGTAACTGGTCCTGCCACGGGTCCATGGCCATGCGTTTGATCGCCAGGTCGAGGTCGCGATGCTCTTCGCGCAGTTCGGCGAGTAATTGCGTAGTCTCTGAAATGTCGTCTGATTTCATGAAATCGGAATTTAGAGCCAGTTAATATAAACTCCCTGTCTCCACTATAGCATCAAGCGCTGTGCACTACACACAGGAGGATACCCCATGGACAGAAGAGAATTTGTTGGCGCCGCCGGCCTGGCAAGTGCCGCCGGTCTGCTGGGTGCTTGTGGGGGCTCGACCGGAACCAACAGCAGTTGTGAAGAGCAGGCATCAACCCCGACATTTGAGTGGAAAATGGTCACCTCCTGGCCACGGGATTTTCCCGGATTGGGCACTGGCGCCAACCGCCTGGCGGACTACATCACCCGGCTCAGTAACGGCCGCTTGAAAGTCAAGGTCTACGGTGGCAATGAACTGGTACCGCCTTTCGAAGTATTTGACGCGGTCCACCAGGGCACCGCCGAAATGGCCCATTCCGCTCCCTATTACTGGAAAGGCAAGGCGCCTGCAGCACAGATTTTCGCGGGTATACCCTTTGGTATGACCGCACAGGAGTTACACGGCTGGATTTACCACGGTGGTGGACTCGAGCTGTGGCGGGAAGTCTATGCGCCGCATGGCATCGTGCCCTTCCTGGCGGCCAGTTCGGGCCCCCAGATGGGTGGCTGGTTCAACCGCGAAATCAACAGCATCGAGGACCTCAAAGGTCTCAAGATGCGGATACCCGGTCTCGGTGGTGAAATCCTCAAGCGGGCCGGTGGCACACCAACGAATATCCCCGCGGCCGAGCTATTCACGGCCTTGCAAACCGGCGCCATCGATGCGACCGAATGGGTCGGTCCCTACAACGACCTTGCACTGGGATTTTTCCGTGCCGCGCGCTATTACTATCACCCAGGCTGGCATGAGCCCGGCACCGCGCTGGAATGCATGGTCAACCGTGCAGGCCTGGGATTCATTGCCCGAAGACCTGCAGGCCATCGTCAGCGTCGCCTGCCAGGCGATGGTCATGGATTCGCTGTCCGAGTTCACCTACAACAACGGTGTCGCACTCAAGCGGCTGGTGGAAGAGCACCATGTTGAACTGCGGCGGTTCCCGGACGAAGTGCTGCAACACCTGGCTGATATCAGCAGACAACTTATGGAAGAATTGTCGGACGAGGACGAAATGACCGGCCGGATTTACGCCTCGTTCCGGGCATTCCGGGAAATCGTCGATCCGTGGACGGATATCTCGGAGCGCACCTTGCTGAACCTCCGCCCTGAGTCGTAGCAACGAGGCCATCCCCGGGCGCGCGTTCATTCATGTCCCGGCGAATGACGGTCCCGGGTAAGGAACACCCGGACACAGTTCGAGTTACCCCGCTGCAGGCCTTGAGAACGTTCGCGACTGACAGAAATTCAGGTTAAGGTGTTTGCTCAATCTGAAACAGGCCAGATTTCGTCTTTCAAACAGTGCCGTATTGAGCCAGATTTGTTCGTCCGTTGTTCAACGCAAAGCAGTTGCTCAATAGACATCAATTACAAGAACCTGAGTGGCCGAGTTCGGCCAGAAGCGGAATTGGTTGATGCCTCGTAAATTTATCTTGATGGCAGGCTCCTCGGTTATACTTCTCTTATACGGATTTCACTTGACCAGGCCAGTCGAAAGATGAATGAAGTGCAATGCACCTGTGGTTGCGGAAAAGCCGGGTTAGTCGTTGCTGGCCCGTTGCTGGGACGCATTAAATGCCATTGCACCATCTGTCAGTCTGCTAATCAGGCAGCGTTTGCAGACTCTACCGTTCTAATGGCGAAACACCTTCCACCTGACCGCGTCGAACATGTTCGATTCGAGACGCGCGAGCGGCGTCCGGCTGCACAGCGGGGATTTTGCCGTTCCTGCGGGTGCTTTGTCATGGCCCGAATGACGGTATTGCCGTTTCTAACGCTGGCGTTCGTTCCCGCTGCCCGATACCCGGACGATTTCAAATTGCCGGAACCCGTAATGCACGTATATTACGAGTCCCGCCTAGCCGATGTCGCTGATGAGTTGCCCAAATTCAGTGGTCAATGGCCCAGTCAACTCGCCGTCCTTCAAATGGTCATGAAGGCGCGAATGGGCGGAACAGGTCGTGCCTAGAATCAAGTGATCTCCAACTTTCGGATGGCCTGAGCCTTGTGGCCATACACACGATCCACCAGCTTCTGGTACCGTTCATCGTTGCGCAAGAAGTCTAAGTGGGGCCAAAATGCGATGTAATGCATTTCGTATGAGCCATTTTCAACGGCCTTTTCCAGCCAGTATATTGCCTCGTCGGCCATCCCGGCTCGTGCGAAAGCCCCCCCGATATTGAAAGGTTCGACGTAAGATTCGCCAACACGGGTGGCCAGCGTTTTGGCCATCGCGTGCATCGCACCAGCCGGTCCGGAGGCGTCAAGACCATCTTCAAGAGCCTCAAGGAGAACGGCATCGCCACGCCGCCCGAGTTCCAGTCGCTCCTCTTTCAGCGCCTCGTCATAAAGACCCTGTTGCCAGTACACCCTGGCAAAAATTCTGTGCATCGAGAACTGCGGGAGACGCGCCTGCATGGCCGTAGCTGCGATGATGGCCTCGTCATAGCGGCGTGCCATGTACAGGTGGGTCGGCAACGGAATATTGTCCATGACGCTGAATGGGCTGATCGTCACCAATTCGCGCAACCGGGCCAGGCTCTCGTCCACGCGACCGTCGAACATCAGGCAGTCGGCTTCACCGTGAATTGCAGCGGGAGCAGATGGGTTGAGCCGAAGCGCCTCCTTGAACAATTCACAAGCGCCATCAAAGTCCCCCGTCCATAACCGCGTCCAGCCGAGCGCCGAATGACCGCCGTAGAACTGCTCGTCTGCTTCGACCGCCTTCATCGCGGCGTCACGGGCAGTTTCGATAGCATCCCGCGGCGGGGCAAAACCAAACAGTCCTTCCATTGCGTACGCCACCGCAAGTTGGGCCCAGGCTTGTGCGAACTTCGGTTCGATCGCGACCGCCATCTCCAGTTGAGTGATCGCGGTACGTAGCCCATTCCTCGAAAGCTGTTCGAGATGCGTGGTGCCCAGGGCGTAGGCGTCGATAGCACGCGGGTCTACCTGGGCCATCCGGTCGTGAATCGGCCTTTCGCTACCCGGTGACACCGTGGTGACGCCGATCTCGACGCCGATCGCACTTGTTATGTCTGCGATCATGTTCAATATCGATGATATCTCGCGGGTGTACCGCTCCGCCCAGAGATGCTTGTCACTATTTCCGTCAATCAACTGGATAGTCAACTCGATCGTGCCGTCTTTCCGTAACAGGCTGCCCTCGACCAGGGCGTCCACACCCAGTTCCAAAGCAATGTCGGGCATCGACAGGTTACTGTCCCGGTAGCGGATCGTCGACTGCCGGGACGTCACCCCTAAACCGGGGAGTTTATAGAGCTCCGTTATCAGGAGGTCATGCAGGCCGTCGACGTAATAGCCTAGCTCAGCATCTCCGGTCAGGTTTTTCAGAGGCAGGACGGCGAGTGAACAACCTCTTTCCTCTTCGACCATTGCAACGAAGCGATATCCTTGCGAGCGCACGGTTTCAAGGTAACGGTGGGTGGCGGAATCATCACCCAAAGCCTTTCGCAAGCGGGCCACCGCCTTGGTGAGCGCTGAATCGCTGATCACCGTGCCACCCCAGACAGTGTCCATCAACTCCTGGTGTGTGACGAGCCGGCTGTTGTTGGCAATCAGGTAAATGAGGAGTTTCAATACTATTGGATCGAGGTGAATCTCCTGCCCGGCCCGGGACAGCCGCCACGCCTCGAGATCGACCACGAAACCATCGAAACGGTACACAGGTTGCTGGTTCATGACTTATCAGTCCACGGAATTGAGCATCGGGATTCCCCGAGGGTGCCGGTCACCCTAATTCTGGGATACGGGCAATAGTACAACATGAAAGTCAGGCGTGACACCCGGTTGGTCGCCGTATCGATTTCGTCAGCTACTCGTCACCCAACGGTCATGCTTTCCCGCGATGTCTTTTGTACGCTTTGTTTGTTAGATGTTCTAAACAACTCAAACGGAGGAATTGGTCATGAAAAAAATGCTTGTAACCTGCCTGTCTACTCTTCTGTTCATGGGTGTGGTGATCATGCCCGCCAGCTTCGCTGCTGAGTTTGGTGTCACGCGAACGCAAATTGAGGGCTTCGATAACTGGGCATGGAATGATACGCCGCTATCACCTTCCACCATAACGTGCCCCGGCGGCGAGTTGGTGGTCGACCAATTTATTGGGCCCTACTGCTCTGACTCGACCACGGGTCGCTTGCACTTTCGCGACGGGGCCGCATGGACTTGCACGACATCCAACGACCCGCGCATGACTGGTGTCGGCGTATACACCAGCAACGGGAACTTCGATGCTAACTCCAGCGGCTCGGTATGGGGAACATGGATGATCATGCCAACGGAAAACTGCGACAAGGACGGCCCCTATCCCGAGGAACTGGTAATGACTGCGACCAGCTTCTGGCAAGGTACCTGGAATGGACAGCGACAGATCTACAGTCTCAACGGCTTTAGTTTCTGGATTGGCGATCTCAAGCTTGTTGCCAAAGGAGTTGGGGGAGACCTGGACGGTCTGCACTTCGATGGCACGATGTGGATCACAACGTACACACCGTCTCCGATTCCGTATGAATTCCTTCCGCCGGCACTAGGGCTGTTTGATGAGCCGGAAGCGGAGTTTACCGGCACGATCAAGGAGTAAGATCAAAGTCTCGGAAGTGTGAAGGGCTGCCAAGGCTTGGCGGCCCTTTAAATCCGGAGCACCATCGCCGCAGAAATCCGACTGGCGGCTTCTGGCTGTTCCCTAATTACATCCCGGCATCCCAGAATTGAACAAGCTATTTGTCAGAAAAGTCCCGGGATTGTCAATACGGCGCTCTTGTTTGTTTAATTTTCGCTTCTGGCCGAGGCTGTGTGAAGACTCCACCCACGATATATTGGCCGTGTTTTGAGGTAATTGATAGGGCGGCTTTTGGTCGAACTCGGCCATTCGCACTCACCAGGCGTGAACTTCCGGAGTCAGTCTCGAAGCGGTTGCTCTAGCCGGAATAAATCACCGAGGGCAGCCATGTGGCCAGGTCCGGCCAGATTGTCAACAGGCCCAGCATCAACAACTGGATGATGATGAACGGGATGACGCCACGGTAGATTGCCGTGGTCGCTATCTCGGGCGGAGCGACCCCACGCAGGTAAAACAGCGAGAAGCCAAAGGGTGGTGTAAGAAACGAGGTCTGCAAATTGATCGCGACCATCACGCCCAGCCAGACCGGGTGAATACCCATGGCCAGCAGGATCGGGCCGACGATCGGCAGCACCACGTAAGTGATCTCGATGAAGTCCAGTATAAATCCCAGCAGGAACAACACCAGCATGACGATTAGCAGCGCACCAACCTTACCACCGGGTAAACCGGTCAACAGGGTCTGGACGTATTCATCACCACCGTAGCCCCTGAACACCAGGCTGAAAAGGGACGCGCCGATCAGGATCATGAACACCATGGCGCTGACCTTGGCGGATTGGTAAACGACCGAACGCAGGGTCTCAACCGACAGTTGTTTCTGCTTCAGTGCCAGCAACATGGCGCCGGTGGCGCCGACGGCCGCTGCCTCGGTGGGTGTGGCCAGGCCCGCGAGGATGGATCCGAGCACTGCCACGATCAACAGTAAAGGTCCTGCCAACAGACCCAGCAGGCTCAACAATGAAACCTCTTCACCCACACCATACTCAGCCGCAGGCATCAATGACGGTTTGACGAAACCCATCACCACCAGGTACAGCATGTACAGGCCCACCAGTATCAGGCCGGGCAACAGGGCGCCGGCAAACAATTCACCCACGGAGATCGTCTCGGGACTGAAATTGCCCAGGCTCAGCTGGGCTTGCTGGTAAGCGTTCGACAACACATCGGCCAGCAGGATCAATACGATGGAAGGCGGGATGATCTGGCCCAGGGTACCCGCAGCACAGATGCTGCCGGTGGCGATGGCCGGGTCATAACGATTTTTCAGCATGGTCGGCAGGGACAATAAGCCCATCGTCACGACGGTCGCGCCGACGATACCGGTACTCGCGGCCATCAATGCACCCACCAGCATGACGGCCAGGCCCAGCCCGCCGGGAATCCTGCGCATCAACTGCGCCATTGCCTGCAACAACTGTTCAGCGAGTTTCGAGCGCTCCAGCATCACCCCCATGAATACAAACACCGGTACGGCGATCAGCGTCTCGTTGCTCATGATGCCAAATATGCGGTTTGGAAAGGCGCTCAGAAATGCCGCGTCAAAGGTGCCTGTTACGACGCCGATCAGCGCAAAAATCAGCGCCACGCCGGCCAGCGTAAACGCGACCGGAAAGCCGGCCAGCAGGGAAAATCCCGCCGCCACGAACAGGAACAAGGACATCAGACCGGCCATGCCGGCATCCCCACGTCATTCACCCGAATGGTCATCGCAGCAGCTTTAAGCAAATGAATGCAATGGCTTAGCTGATGATGTATTTGAAATGAATTTTTCTCATGGATAAGGCTCCATCCGGCAACCTGCGGTCCGATTTTTATGCACAACAACAGCCACCTCACAAAAAAACATGGGCTTAATGCACTTGTTGACATGAACCCTTACAGAACGTTGGCTATCTGATTGTTTTTTATTGTTATTCACATGAGCGTTGCTGGGTTGGAGGTTTCGTCAATTTTAACACGCCCGCGCCTGGCGGCGTTCCGCACCTAATTACCCACAGAGTTATCCACAGGCTGGGTACAAACGCAGTGGATAAATCAAGCCAATCGTTTTCAGCACCTGTTCAAACGTTTACAATAATTCGCTTTCTTACTGCCTTGCACCTGCCGGCCACGGGATTTTCTGTTGAAAGAACATATTGAAGAGTTACTGAGCCAGTCCCTTTTGCACCTGATACGCGAGGGGTACCTGGAGTCCGATTGCGATATCGCCCCGCAACTGGAACGCACCCGTACACCTGAGCACGGTGAGTTTGCTTCCAATATCGCCATGGTGCTGGCCAAGCGCGCCGGCAAACCACCGCGAGAGCTGGCCCAGGCCATCATCGACAGGCTTCCGAATTCCCGCCAGTTGGACCACGCGGAGATCGCCGGGCCCGGGTTTATCAACTTCCACATGGATCATGTCGCACTGACCACGGTGGTCAAGGATGTCCTGTACCACGGTGACCGTTACGGCTGCCAGCCACAGGATCAGGACCACGAAGTCACCGTCGAATTCGTTTCCGCCAACCCCACCGGACCGCTGCACGTCGGTCACGGCCGTGGCGCCGCCTATGGTGCCAGCCTGAGCAACATCCTGCAGGCGGCAGGCTACAAGGTGCAACGCGAATATTACGTCAATGACCATGGCCGCCAGATGGATATCCTGGCAGTCAGCGTCTGGTTGCGTTACCTGGAGCTGTGTGGTGAACAACTGCGGTTCCCGGACAACGGCTACCGTGGCGACTACATCTATAACATCGCCCGCGAAGTGCGCAATGAAGTCGGCGACAAGTGGCGTTTCAGGGGACAGGATGTGCTCGACGGCCTGCCACCCGATGAGTCACACGGTGGTGACCGCGAGGTGCACATCGACGCCTTTATCGACCGGGCCCGTGAGCTATCTCGGTGAGGCCGGTTACGAAGTGTTTTTTGAAACGTCGGTCAACAGCATCCTGCTCGACATACAGAAGGACCTGGTCGGCTTCGGTGTCAAGTTCGATTACTGGTTCTCCGAGAAGGAACTCGAAGACAGCGGCGCCCTCGAACACGCCATCAAACGCCTCGAAGACAACGGCCACCTGTACACAAAGGACGGAGCGATCTGGTTCCGCGCCTCCGAACTCGGTGACGAAAAGGACCGCGTCGTTATCCGGGAAAACGGACGCACCACCTATTTTGCCTCGGATATTGCCTATTTCCTGAACAAGATGGAGCGTGGTTTCAAAAAGGCAATTTACATATTTGGCGCTGACCATCACGGTTATATCGCCCGTCTGCGGGCGGCGGCAATGGGCCTGGGAGAAGACCCGGATTGCCTGGAGATTCTGCTGGTCCAGTTTGCCGTGTTGTACCGCCAGGGTGAGAAAGTTGCCATGTCCACCCGCTCGGGCCAGTTCATCACGCTGCGCGAGTTGCGCGAAGAGGTTGGCAGTGACGCGGCGCGGTTCTTTTATGTCATGCGCTCACATGATCAGCATCTCGATTTTGACCTGGACCTGGCCAAGTCCCAAAGTAACGAAAACCCGGTCTATTACATCCAGTACGCGCATGCGCGTATCTGCAGCGTGTTCCGCAACCTCGAAGAAATGAACGAAACACACAACGAGGCCATTGGTGAAGCTGCGCTGGATCTACTGACTGAACCCAACGAAATCAAGTTACTGCGCGGACTCAGCCGATATCCCGAGATTGTCGAGTCCTCTGCCAGGCTGCGTGTGCCGCACCTGCTGGCCCACTATTTGCAGTCACTGGCCACCGAGTTCCATGCCTATTACAACTCGCAGCAGTTCCTCGTCGATGACGAAAACCTCAGGAACGTACGTTTGAACCTGATCCAGGCGACCAAAATCGTGCTGGCCAACGGTCTCGATCTGCTGGGCATTTCAGCACCGGAGTCCATGTGATGGCAGCCAGGCGCAGGACAGCCGGTAACCGGCGCAGTACGAGAGGAAGAACATCCAGCGGTATGCCGGCCTGGTTCTTATTGCTGGGTGGAATCCTGATCGGCCTGGGTATCGCGGGATTTTTGATGTTCCAGGGCTATTTACCCCAGATAACACAACACACCCCTTCGGCGGATAGCGAAGCAGCCACACCGGTGGGCGAAGCTCTGCTGAACGATGATGTCGAGCAAACCTGAAAAACCGCGTTTTGATTTTTTCACGGTGCTGCCTGAGATGGAGGTTGTCGTCCCCGAGCAGGAACTGAGCCGTCAGGCCGAGCCACCGGCCGGTTCCGTACCCGGCAATGTCATGGACCGCTTTAACCTGCAGGCTGGTTCCTTCCGCAACGCCAACGATGCCGAACAAATGAAGGCCCGCCTGGCGCTGCTGGGCCTGGTCGCGACGATACACACGGTTACCGTGAACGATGAAACCTGGCACCGGGTCAGGATTGGCCCGTTCGAGGGCGCACGCAAGGCGGACGAGATGCGTCGCTTGCTGGATGACAACAACATCGACACGCTGGTGCTGAAAGCAAGCCCCTGAACGACAAGTGTTACCGGCCGTTTTTCCTGCGCCTTTTCAAGAGTTTTGCGGCGCGTGATTCGCGGGAATTCGCACGGTCTTTTTTTGCACGGCCGCGTCACGTACCCCGACCGGGGTGTCACCCGACCAAAAATATTCAGCAATTTTTCTGTTATTTGGAAGAATACCAACTATGCTTAGCACTAATATCTTCGGCTACAGAGAAGCCAGCCCTTGTCATTGTTCAATGAGTTGAAACGTCGTAATGTCTTCCGTGTCACGTTTGGTTATGTTGTATCCACCTGGTTGCTGTTGCAGGTAGCCGATCTCGTCCTCGAAAATATTGCCGCACCGGCCTGGGTGATGCAGACGATCATGTTGGTGTTGGCTCTGGGGTTTCCGGTCGTGGTGTTTTTCTCCTGGGCCTACGAGGTAACACCGAGGGTATCAAGCGCGAATCCGAGGTAGACCGCGCACAGTCGATAACGCAGCTACGGGTCGCAAACTGAACCTTTCGATCACAGCCATGCTGATCGTAGCGCTGGTGTATTTTGTATTTGACAAGTTCGTTCTTTCAGCCGAGCGGGAGAAAGTCGCCATTGATCCCATGAAAGAAGCAACGTCCCAGGCGTTGGCCGAACAGCTCGCCGCTCAGGAAATCCCCGCAGATACCATTAAATCCATCGCTGTCCTGCCTTTCGTCAATATGAGCGATGATGCCAGCAACGAGTTTTTCTCTGATGGCTTATCCGAAGAAATGCTGAATCTGCTGGCCAAGATTCCCGGGTTGCATGTAACGTCGCGCTCTTCAGCCTTTTCCTACAAAGGCAAAGACTTCAAGATTTCCGATGTCGGGCGTGAATTGAACGTCGGCAATGTGCTGGAAGGCAGTGTGCGCAAAGTCCGGCAACCAGGTGCGGATTACAGCACAGCTGGTCAGGGTGGATGGTGATCTCCACTTGTGGTCGGAAACCTACGATCGATCACTGGACAATATTTTTGCGATTCAGGATGAGATTGCCAGGGCAGTTGTAACGCAATTGAAGCTCGAACTGTTTGGTGATATGCCCACGATTCATGCGACCGACCCCGAGGCATACGCACTCTTCCTTCAGGCGCGTCACCTGAGCAATCTCCTGACCCCGGCAGGGTGGGAACAGTCCAGTGAGTTGTACAAAAAAGCGCTGGCTATCGATCCCGGATACGCGTTGGCCTGGGCCGGGTTGGGCCGCAATTACGTTAACCTGACCGGATACAACCTTTTACCCACGGATGAAGGTTACAGGAAGGCGCGTAACGCCGCCAACAAGGCGCTCGCCATTGATCCTGAGAATGCCATGGCCAACAGTGTCCTTGGCTGGATCGCCATGACCAATGATGGTGATTTGTCGACCGCAGCACAGTACCTGGAGCGCGCCTTGAAGCTTGAGCCAACCAACATCTCCATCATTGGTCACAGCTCCGATCTGATCATGAGACTCGGCCGTTTGAATGAGGCCATCACGCTTGGCGAGTACACGACTGCCCGTGACCCCATAAACCCGGTCAATCACCTTAACCTGGCTGGCTACTACGTCCTGGCTGGACGTCTGGACGAGGCTATTGCTTCAGCGCGTACCGCATTATCACTGAGCCCTGGAATCGGCGGTGCGCAGTACCGGCTTGGTGAGGCGCTCCTGCGCAAGAACGAACCCGCAGCAGCGCTAGCCGCTTTCAACAGGAAGAGGACGATGAGTGGCGGGTAAAGGGAACGGCGTTGGCTTTGCATGACCTTGGCCGACAGTCAGAGTACGAGGAGGCATTTGCGGAGTTACGCGAACGTTGGGGAGAGAGGTGGCCAATAGAAGTGGCCCACGTTTATGCGTGGGTAGGCGATGCTGATGAGGTATTTGCCTGGCTGGAGAAAGAACTGCAGGTCAACGGTGGTTTAGGTGGCGTGATGGTGGATAATTTCTTTACAGACCTGCACGACGATCAGCGTTGGCTGCCATTGCTAAAAAAAGCCGCTGTCTCAACCGATCAACTGGACGCCATCAAGTTCGAAGTGACATTACCCGAATAAGGTAGGTGTCCGCAGTAGAGTTGATCTCTGATTCCGTGCAATCGCAACCGGCCAAGCTGGACAGGGGTCCGTTCTTCTACTCAGGCTTCAACAAGCGCGTTGATCCTGGCAGCGCAGATAAAGTCGTTCTCGGACAATCCGTCGATGGCGTGGGTGGTAAAACCCACATCGCAGTAGTTGTAACCGGCCGAGAAATCCGGGTGGTGGTTTTCCCGGTTGACCAGCCAGGCCATGGCGTTGATAAATGACATGGTCGACAGGAAACCCTTGAACTCGAAACGGCGATTGATCATTTTGCCGTCATCGCTGAGTGTCCAGCCGGGAATATCGCTGAGCATTTGTTCAGCGGTTTCACGCTCAATGCTGTCCACGCCACCCTCGCAGGGCACGCAATGCTTGTTGCTCAAATCACAAACGTCATTCATCTGGAATCCTTATCTGTTAAATCGGTGTCTTTGGGAGGAAACGTCGGTGCATGCATGCCCATTTCCCGGGCTTGTTTGACCAAGGGTATCAAATCCGTTTGGGCCAGTTCGAACAGGGTATCGAAACTGTCCAGCATGAAATAGACCGTCTGGTAAATATCGATCCGGTAGGGGGTGCGCAATACATCCAGCACATCGAATGGCTTGCGTTGCGGCACGTCACTTTCCAATGCGTAGCTCAGTTCCCCGGGTGAAGACACGATCCCGGCGCCGTAGGACCGCAAGCCCTCCACGGTATCGATCAGCCCGAATTCGACGGTGAACCAGAACAGCCTCGCCAGCATCGCATGGTCCTCCTTGTCCGCGGCCAGGCCGGCCTTTCCATAGGCCTCGGTAAAGGCCGCAAAACGGTAATCGGTCAACAGCGGTGTGTGCCCGAAGATCTCGTGGAAGATATCCGGCTCCTGCAAATAACCGATGTCTTTACGGTGGCGGATGAAGGTCGCGGCCGGGAACCGTCGAGTGGCCAATAATTCAAAAAAGCTGGTGAAATCAATCAACGCTGGCACAGCCGTGACCGACCAGCCGGTATGCTCCTGCAAGACGGCCGAGATTTCGTGCACTTGCGGAATCCGCTCACGCGGGAAACCCATAACATCGAGTGCTTCGATATATTCCCGGCACACCCGCCCCTCGAGCAGTGGCAACTGGGTACTGATCAGCTCAGCCCAGACCCGGTTCTCTTCATCCGTGTAATGGATGATGCCATCGGCGTCGGGCTGCCTGGATGTGTAGTTGCTCGATTTGGCCATTCAAGTTCTCGGTTAAAACGCACTGCGGTTAGTCATAATAATAGAACATTCACAAAAGTTCTTTTTATAACGCCCAGTGGTTTACCGGTATGTGCTCCTGGCCCCGCAGCCCTCCGGGCTACCCTCTCCTTCGAGCCACTTTAACGGGGCCGGCCTCACAGGACATCCTGTCCTGGTCGGCCTGAAATTTGTATCCCGCAAATTTCTCCCCTAACGGCTCTCAAGATCCGGTGCGGTGCTTAATGTCGCCTACACCAGCAAAACCACCGGGCTTTTGTAACCGGATCAATTGCGATTACTCTTTAGCCCTGACACGGAGTGTTTCGAGCTGTGCCGGGGTGTTCCTTAGCCGGGACCGTAATTCGTCGGGATACGAATTACCGAGCGCCCATGGATGGCTTGAGCGTGTCCCGGGAAGGAATACCCGGCGCAGCCAAGAATCAGTCGGGGTACAGTTCAGGACGCTCGCCGGGGCCGCGTGTCTTTGGCTTGCCGGCATTACGCTGCCATCGCTTGAACGCCTTCCACAGCGGATCACCCTGCCAGGAAGCAGCACCGGTTTGGGCAAAGCCGCAGGCATCCAGTTCAGCAATGGCCTGGGCCAGGCTTGCCTCGCCACAATCAGCACCAAAATCACGCATGCTGCCACGCAGTTGGCGCGGCGCGTAATGCCGGACCCATTGCGCCAGTGTTTTGCGCGCCGTGGGTGCATCGTTTTCATGACAGGCCTGCTGGAACCGTTTCAGCAGTTCCCGCTCGTCCATCGAAGCAATACCGTTAATGGCTGGTGGTGCAATGACCGGTCTGCGCCGGAAATACAAGAACAGGGTTGTAAGCCACAACAGGGCGAAAACACCGGTGCTTGTTTTCCACACCAGGCTGTCACCCGCATTACGCTGTTGCCGGGCGCCTTCGGCAGGCAGTGCTGCTGGCAAGGCATTGACGGATTGCGCAGCGCTGACCGACTTGCTCAACTCCGACGGCTTGACCTCGACCCTGTGTTCCGGCAACACGGCGGTGCGCTGACGGTTGGCAACCGTGTCCCACCAATCCAGGCGGATTTCCGGCAATACCAGTTCACCGGCTTGTTCGGGTACTACCGCATAGCGGAATTCCTTGTGGCCCAGCACCCACTCCCCGTCATCACGGCTGATGCCCTGGGGTTGGTCGGGATAAATCCGCGTGCCCGGTATCTCCGGCCAGCGTGGTTCTTCCAGCATGTGCTCTTCCAGGCCCACGGCATCGATGATCACCGTGCGGGTCACAGGTTCACCCGCATGCAGTTCCTCGTTATCCGCGATCTGCTGGGACAGGGTGATACGCCGGGCCGGTAACCAGAAATCACCCGTGAATTGGTCGGGTTTCGGACTGATTTCCAGCGTCAATGGTTCGCTTTCCACGTGTACGCGGCGACCGCGAACCGCCGGTTGCCAGAGGCGGTCCGAGGGCCTTTCGATCAGGCGTCCGCTGAGTTGCATCGGCGGTATCGTCCAGGGTGCCGGAGCGCTCCGGGAAAATGGCGTAGCGTCTTTCCAGGACCCGGTACCGTTCACCATTGCGTTCGGACTGGTAGGGTACCTCATCCAACAAACGCACCGAGGCCTGCGCAGGTGCGGGCGGGTTGATGGCGGCTTCCGTCAGGTTGGCCTGGTAGAAGATCCGCACCATCAGGCTGACCTGGGAGAGTACGTAATACGGCCCGGAATCGGGTTGTACACTCACCTCGATAAATACCGGCTCGGCCTCCCCGGGCGCCAGTTCCGGTGGCGGGGAAACCTTCAGGGACAAGGGCGTTGTGGTCACGCCGGGCAGTTTCAACGCAGGGATCTGCAAGTTACCTTCGTGTTTTGGCTCCAGCGTGATGACCAGTCGCACGCTCGCCGTCTGACGTCCGTTGACAAACGACATCTGCGTCTCTGAACGCTGGTTCAAAACATCAAAATCAGCCTGTAAAACCGACAGGTCGGTGTCCAGGCTCTGGTCCGGGTCCGTGGTCTGCAGAATCAGGGTCACCGTTTCACCGACCACTGCGCTGCTGCGGTCCAGCTTGGCAGTTACCGGCGCCGCCTGGACGATGGTCACTGTCAGCAACAGGATCACGGCCCAGATTAACTTGTGTATATGCCTTGAGATCATTTCCTTCCGCTACCACACCTCGGATTCATCGGCAGGAGCGCCACGGCGCTGGTGCTGGTTACGGAATTTACGCCTCAACAGGCCACCCGGATCATCCGGAATACGCCGTAACCATTGTTCCATGGCCTGTGCGTCTTCTTCCGACCAGTTCTGTTCCATTTCCGATTCTGCTGACTGCTGGTTTTCCTCGCCGCTGTCCTGCTCGTCAGACTCCTGTTCGTTCTGTTCACCATCCTGCTGCTGGTTTGAGGATTGTTCTTCGCCCTGCTCGCTTTCTTCGCCTTGCTGCTCATCGGATGATTCGCCTTCCGACTCCTGCTGCTGTTGCTCCATCTGCTTCATTTCTTCGACCAGGGCGCGGTTATACAACGCATCCTCCATGGTGGGGTCCAGTTCCAGGGCGGTGTCAAAAGCTTCAATCGCCGCATCGTAGTCACCTGCATGGGCCAGGGAATTGCCACGGTTGAAATGGCTGTCTGCCTCGTTGAGCTCAGAAAATGCCTGGCCTGCGCCGGCAAAATCACCACTTCGGTACAGGGCTTCGCCCGCGATGGCTGGGTTCTCAGCCAGGGATGCTGCAGCCGCGGTCCGACCCTGCTCCAGGGCCGCCTGTGCCTGCCGGTCCCTGCTGGCCCACAGGTCGTCCCACAGACCGGCCTGTGCATCCGGCATGATCAACATACCCGGTATCAGTAACAACGGCAGCGCGAACAACAGGCCGCGCCGGAAAGCGACGGCGACCATCGGCAATAACAGCAGTACCAGCCAGGGGCCGGTATCCTTCCAGCGCTCTCCCAGTGCATCTTCCTTGCGGGCAAACTCACTGCCCTCCACAGCTGCCCAGGGCGAATCTTCTGTGCTGCCCGCGGTCAGTTCCGAGTAGCGGCCGCCACCGGCCCGGGCAATTGCCTGCAGCGCATCGCGCTCCAGGCGGGCCACCACGATATTGCCCTTGCCGTCACTGACAAAGCCATCACCGCTCGGGATGGGTGCGCCCTGCATCGTGCCAACCGCCATCACGGAAGTGAAAACACCCTGCCGGGCCAGTTTTTTGGCCACACTGGTGGCGGCACTGTTGGCGCTGTCGGTCATCAGCAGTATTTCACCGCTGGTGCATACCGGAGCGTTCCAGTAACTCGGCCGCCAGTTCCAGGGCCCGGTCCGGCCGGCTGCCGGAGACCGGCATGACGTCCGGACGCAACGCCGGCAACATGTTCCGGATGGTGTTGGTGTCGCTGGTCAGCGGGGAGACCACGAAGGCATCGCCGGCGTAGGCCACCAGCCCGGTCTGACCTTCCATTGCTTCATCGAGCATATCGCTCAGACGGAAATGCGCCTGGGTGAGACGGTTCGGTTTCAGGTCTTCCGCCAGCATGGACAGTGACAGGTCCAGCACCAGGACCCGTGCGTCCTTCGAGGTGAACGAGGTGTCGGGCAGCTTCTGCCAACTCGGTCCGGCCAGTGCGATGGCTGCGATCAGCCAAACCAGGCCCGCCAGCCAGGGGCCGGAACGGGACGGTTTTGCCGACGCACTGCCCACGCTCAGCCAGCGCAGCAGGTGCGTATCACAAACCCTGCCCCAATCGCCGGACGGGCGTCGCAGGTGACGCCACAATAACGGCAGGATGACGGCCAGCGGCAAGGACAACAGCCACAGCGGGCGGATAAAATGCAGTGGCAACCATTCGTTCATGATGTCACCGGGCGTAAGCTCATGGGCCGGATCAGCATCAACGCCGCAAGCAACGCCAATACCCAGGCCAGGCCCATCGGCCAGTAAAACAGCTCGTCCACGGGCCGGACGATTTCAACGTCGCTCTCGACCGGCTCTAACTCGTCGAGGATTTCGTAGATTTTCTCCAGACCCTTCGCGTCCCGGGCCCGGAAGTATCGCCCGCCCGTGCGCTCGGCAATGGTGCGCAGCGTGTCTTCATCCAGGTCCGCCGAGGGATTCACCACGCGGCTGCCAAAAAAGTCCTGCACCATCATTTCATCCGCACCGACACCCACGGTATACACCGTCAGGCCATCACGTGCGGCAAACTCGGCGGCCTGCAGGGGCTGCACTTCACCGGATGTATTGGCGCCATCGGTCAACAACACCAGCACCCGGTCGGAGGCTGCATCATCACGCAGACGCTTGACCGCCAGGCCAATGGCGTCACCGATGGCCGTTTCCCGTCCGGCCAGGCCGATCTCGGATTCATCGAGCAGTATGGCAGTGGTCTCGGTGTCAAAGGTCAATGGCGTTTGCAGGTACGCGCGGCTGCCGAACAGGATCAGTCCAACCCGGTCACCGTGACGCCGCTGGATAAACTCACCCGCGACTTTTTTCACCACCTTCAAGCGGTTCACCGCGGTCTTGTCCAGGATCATGTCCTGGGTATCCATGCTGCCCGAAATATCCACTGCCAGCAGCAGGTCCCGCCCGGTCACCGGCATGTTTTCTATCTCGCCCACCCATTGTGGCCGGGCTGCGGCGGTCACCAGTAACAGCCACACCAACGTGGCGACCAGGGCCAGCCACGGCCGCTTCATCCAGCCCGCCTTGCCGCCGGCAACTTCCGCAAACCAGGGCACTTTCAGGGCCTGGAAATCACCCGCGCGGGATTCCGGCAACAAGGCCCGCAATAACCACGGCAGCGGCGCCAGCAGCAGCAACCACGGCCAGGCAACGGTAAAACCGGTTGTCAGTACTTCTTCAACCATGCCTGCGTATCCAGCGCCTGGTCAATTCACTGAGCTTATCGGCATCGAAGTGCGGCGCCGGGTCATAAGGACCTGAAGCCAGCACTGAGAGTGAGTCGCTCGTGGCGCAATCGCCGATCTGCCCTTGCAGGAAATCCACCCATTCCTGACCGGCCAGCACTGCGCAGCGTTCATTGGGAAACGCCCTGAGCGCGACCAGTTTAAAAATCCGGTTCAAGGTAGCCAGGTAGGCCTGCGGTTCTTTCTCCGCGTCGATCGCCGTATTCAAATGTTCAACCCAGGCCAGCATCTGCTTACGCCGCTGGTGATCCCGTAAACGTGCCAGTCCACGGCGACCCAGCCAGGTCAGCCCCAACAACACCAGCACGGCCAACACCCACCAACCCGGGGCCGGTGGCCACCAGGGCACCTCGGGTGTCGTATGGATATCGCGTAACTGTGACAGCAGGTCCGGGTTCATCAGCCGCGCCCTACCAGAATTCTTAACTCTCGACCCAGCGCCTCGACCGGGTCATCGGTGGTCTTGAGCACCATCCAGCCGCACTTGTGCCGCTGGAACATGCGTCGCGGTATATCGCCGTGTTCTTCACTCATGCGGTCAAACTGCTGACGCAACCTGTCCTGGTAGGTGTCGAGCATGGCGCTGCTTTCACCGTCTGATATCGGGTAGCGGCCGTTTGGCAGAGACTGCTCCGCCGGGTCCATGACCTGGCAGCCGATGACGTCGTTGTGTTGGCGCAGTCGTGACAAATGACGCTGACAGGTCTCATCCAGGTTGAAGAAATCGCTGATGATCAACACCAGGCTGCCCGGCCTGACAGCATGCCGGACCCTCTCGAGCGATGTGGACAGCGGTTCATATCCCGCGTGGTCCGTTTCCGGGTTCAGCCAGTCCACCAGGCCCTGGATTACCCGCATCGCACCCCTGCGTCCACCGGCCGGACGCAATTCCCGGTGGCCACCCGGCGCACACAAAAACGCACCGATACGGTCGCCGCGACGCACGGCTGCCCAGGCGATAGCCGCGGCCAACTGCCCGGCGGCGACCGATTTCAGACGGGTACGGGTACCAAAAAACAGGCTTGGGCTGGCGTCCACCACGACCAGTACGGGGCGTTCGCGTTCCTCCTGGAATATCTTGGTGTGTGGCTTGCCAGTGCGCGCGGTGACGCGCCAGTCAAGGTTACGGATGTCGTCACCGGGCAGGTAATTTCTCGATTCGACAAAATCGACGCCGCGGCCACGGAAACGTGACCGGTAAGCACCCGCCAATGCCGAGGCAGCCGGTTGGTTCATCGGCAGGCTCAGCGCATTGCAACGGGGTTTTAACGCAATCAACTCAGGGGCGCTCAGATGAATGCCATCCCCTTGTCGAGAATCTGTCATGGAACGGGAACCAGGTCCAGCAAGCGGTTGACCAGTTCATCCACGGTGACACCATCAGCTTCTGCTTCGTACGACAGCAATACGCGGTGACGCATGACCTCGTGTATGACCGCGTGGATATCGTCCGGGGAAGCAAACTCCCTGCCGTCCAGCCAGGCCCGTGCACGGGCGCAACGGTCCAGGCCGATCGTGGCGCGCGGGCTGGCACCATAACTGACCAGGTTTGCCAGGTCCTTGTCCCACTTGCCCGGATCCCTGGTGGCCAGCACCAGTTGCACGATGTACTCCTGCAAGGCCGGCGCCATGTGCAGGTCCAGCACCTGGCTCTGCGCTTCGAAGACCTGCGCTTGTGTCACCAACATCTCCGGCACAGGTTTTTCACCCAGTTCATCGCGGGCCTGGCCACGGGCCAGCTCCAGGATATCCTGCTCCGCCTTGGCATCCGGGTAACCGATGGAAATGTGCATCAGGAACCGGTCCAGCTGGGCTTCCGGCAGGGGGTAGGTGCCTTCCTGTTCGATCGGGTTCTGCGTGGCCATCACCAGGAACAGCTTGGGCATCGGGTAGGTCACCCGCCCCACCGTAACCTGGTGCTCACCCATGGCTTCGAGCATCGCTGACTGGACCTTGGCCGGTGCCCGGTTGACCTCGTCGGCCAGGATCATGTTGTGAAAAATCGGTCCCTGCTGGAATTCAAATACGGCTTCGCGTGGCCGGTAAATCTCCGTACCGGTCAAATCGGCCGGCAACAGGTCGGGGGTGAACTGGATGCGGTGAAAATCACCCTCGATACGTTCGGCCAGCACCTTGATGGCCGTGGTCTTGGCCAGCCCAGGTGCGCCTTCGACCAATAAATGGCCATTGCAAAGCAAAGCCATGACCAGGCGCTCCATCAGGCGTTCCTGGCCAATGATCAATTCGTTGGCGACTTTGCTGAGTTCGTTGAAGGCCTGTCGCCCATCACGCGGCTGGTTGACTTCTGCTGTTTGTTCTTGGGTGGAATCCATGTGCTAAACCTGCTGTTGTTGCTCACCTGGCGGAGCTATTGATTTATTGGTTCTGAAGTGGTGTTTTTCAAGCGCTTATGATCGCGCATAAGCAACCACTTGCATCAGTGTAATTGGTCACGAATAGGGCTTGAGTTGCTGTAGTTTACCCGTTTTTGTCAGTAATCCTGCGGGTCGACATCCACCACCCAGCGCACCTTGCGCGCCAATGGCAACTCCTGGATCTTTGGCACCCAGCCATCCAGTTGGTGATGCAGTTGGGCACGGCTGTTGGCCTGGGTCAATAAATACCACCTTGTGCGACCACCACGTCGCTCCATCATGGCTGGAAATGGCCCGTAAATCCCGGCTCTGCCCACAGGAAAACACCGCTTGGCCTGCTGCAGGAAATTCCTCACGTCATCCTTGCTGACAGCATCGGAGCGTAACAGGGCCTGGTAGGTAAAGGGCGGCAGGGCCGCTGCCTGGCGATCCTTGCAAATGTCGGCAGCAAAGGCTTCGTAGCCTGACTTGAGCAATGTTTCGACGGACTCGTGGCGCGGGTAATGGGTTTGCAATATGACCTCGCCTGGTAACTGGTCACGACCAGCACGTCCCGCCACCTGCAACATCAGCTGGCCCATGCGCTCTAATGCCCTGAAATCAGCGCTGTAAAGCGCCTGGTCCAGGTTAACGATGACCACCAGCGTGACCTGCGGAAAGTGGTGGCCCTTGG
The DNA here is from genome assembly GCA_963753105.1 of uncultured Gammaproteobacteria bacterium. Lineage (GTDB taxonomy): Bacteria > Pseudomonadota > Gammaproteobacteria > Xanthomonadales > SZUA-36 > SZUA-36. The sequence goes on along the minus strand of CAVWBD010000001.1, from coordinate 759,650 downwards.
CCAGCATCTGCGTGCCGACCAGCAGACAGGGTTCTCCTTCCTTGACCTGTTCGGACAGGCGGTTGAATTCACCTTTTTTGCGCACCGCGTCACGGTCAAAACGCAACAGGGGGATGCCGGGAAACCGCTTAGCCAATACCTGTTCGAGTTGCTCGGTGCCTTCCCCGGCGCCCTGCAGGGCATCGGCGTTGCAGGCCGGGCACATGACCGGCAGGGGTGCCGCTGCATCGCAGTGGTGGCACAACAAGCGGCGGCTGACCCGGTGCCAGGTCATATTGGCATCGCAATGCGGACAGGCAGCATGCCAGCCACACTCGTGACACAGGATGACCGGCGCATAACCGCGCCGGTTTAAAAAAATCAGCGCCTGTTCCCCCTTATCCAGGGTTTTGGCGATGGCGTCCATGGCGATGGTGGATATACCACCGTGCATGGTCTGCTGGATCAAATCGAGCACACGCCAGCGCGGTTCAACCGCGCCGGTGGCGCGTTTTCTGAGCCGGTGCCAGGTATAACGGCCGGCATCGGCATTATTGAAGGTCTCGAGCGATGGGGTGGCCGTACCCAGCACGACTGGAATATCCAGGCCGGCAGCACGCTTGACGGCCACATCCCGGCTGGAATAGCGGAACCCGTCCTGCTGCTTGAACGAAGCATCGTGTTCCTCATCGAGAATGATCAACTGCAAGTCGGACAGCGGTAAAAATAGTGCCGAACGGGTGCCGATCACCAACCGCGCCAGGCCGTTCCTGGCCATGGCCCAGGCCTGTAACCGCTGGCCCTCGCTCAAACCCGAGTGGGTCACCGTGGGTTCAAAACCCAGGCGCCTTGTAAAACGGCTGACGAGTTGTGGTGTCAGGCCGATCTCCGGCACCAGCAACAAAGCCTGCCCGCCCCGACCCAGGACCTGCTCCAGCACCTTCAAATACACCTCGGTCTTGCCGCTGCCGGTAATGCCATCCAGCAAGTGGCACTTGAAGTTACCGAGACTCGCGCTGATGCCATCGAGCGCGTGGCGCTGTTCATCCAGCAATTGCGGCCCCTCTACCGGATTCAAACCGGCCGGGACGGGTGGCTCGCTGCATACCCAGTTTTGTTCGATCAGCTTGCCCAGCAATGTCTTCCAGGATGAGCTGAACGCACGCAGTTGTGGCTCCGTGAGCCGGGCCAACGCTGAGCTGTTCCAGCATTTTCATCTGGGCCTTGATGCGTCCTGCCGGTTGCAACAGTCGCTCCTCTCCCTTCTGCGTCAGGCGGTACTGCTTTGGCAATGGTGGAATCAGCCCGCCGGGCTTACGTAACAGTGGCGGCAAGGCGTTAAAATACACCTCTCCGGGCGCGTGCTTGTAATAGCGCCAGCACCAACCGAGCAAATCCAGCAGTTCAGGCGTGAAGACCGGCAACTCACCATCGGGACAGTCGGTTACACGGGACAGTTTTGTGCGTGGTAAATCGCTGTCTGCGGCCACTTCCACGACCACACCGACCAGTTGCCGGGAGCCAAATGGCACAATCACCCTTTGCCCGGCCACGGGCGCTGGCGTACCTTCGGCCGGCAGGTAGTCATAGAACTGCCTGAGGGGCAGCGGCAAGGCGATTTTCAGGACCGGCTCTGGTGGCTGCAGTTGCATCAAATTCAAATTACCTATTTAATCAGTTCATTGTAAGTGCATTCGGTTCAATGGGTGCACTGCAATGTCCATTGATAACAACTGAGGTGAGAGTTATGGAAATTATCGGCTTTCTGATTATTGGCGCTATCGCCGGCTGGCTGGCCGGAAACCTGATGAAAGGCGGCGGTTTTGGCCTGTTGGGCAATATTGTCGTGGGTATCCTGGGTGCTGTCCTGGGTGGATTTCTGTTCGGCCTACTGGGTATTTCAGCCGGTGGAATGATCGGTTCCCTGGTGACCGCAGTGATCGGCGCAGTCGTCTTGTTGTGGATCGTGGGGCTGGTAAAAAAAGGCAAATAGCCGGTATCGTCCTCCATTTGTTGTGAGCATATTTTATCAGGTAAGTGCCTGTCTTTTTTCAGAACACGCCGTGGACCCCTCCCTGGGGGCTCTTACTCAACGTCCTGTTTCGTAAGGTTCTGAAAAAAGCAGTGCACTCCCCTGATTCACAGGTCGTCGTTATAACAACTGGCGCAACCAAGACTTAATCGATTTGCCATCTGAATAGTTGGCGATGGGGCGGAGTATTGCTTACCGGGACCGTGAGCGACAGGAGTCGCGACCGAGCCTACAGGGATGTATTAACGGCGTGTCCCGGGAAGAAATACCCGGTCCAGCGCTTTATCCGAAATAATTAAATCATTGATTGATTTAGTTTGCTTTTCGCTGCCAGTTAACAGGCTTAGTCTGCGAGTGTTTTTGTGACAACGAACGCACCGCGGATAGCACCCTCGTCAAATCCGGTGGCCAGGTCATTTGGGTAGAGCTTAGCCAGCATCTGGCTGAGTTCGGGTGATATCTGTGTTCCGTGGCAGGCCAGGCACACACCACCGGTGGGGATCGCTTTCATAAAACGAAATTCCTGCGCACCATCAACTTCCACGGTTTCTGACCAGGTGAGCTTGTCGATGTCCTCGCCCTGCGAGCGGCGTTGTTCAAAATCCTGCAATACCGTTGCCTGCCATGGGTTTGGTGTATTGGCGGGGTTGCGGTTTTTAAGGCTGACACGGCTCAGGATCATGCCATGATCGGCAGCCACCTTCGCGGAGATCGGCATGGCCTGCGTGTTGCAGACAGCAATCGCTGCGGCCGGACCACCGGTCTGCATGGCACTTTTCAACTCTGCCTGCAGGGTCATGGCCAGGTCCCTGATCGCTGCTTTTGCCGCTGCTGTCTCCGCGCCGGTATTGGCGTCTGTCTGTTGATCGCCATGACAAGCGAACGCCAGGGTGACAAAGAACAAACCGGGGAGATAACGTCTTGCAATGTTCATTGGTACTAACCTGCCGTTGATTGGTGAGTAACGATAGTATGACTGCCAAAACGGACAATTCCCAACCGTAAATTCGCCTTTCTGCGCTCAGCCCCGCCAGCGCGTGTAGCGGCTAATCGCTACGTCTTGAAAATTATGTGTTCGGCAATGCAGTAAGGCGTATTCTGGTGTCAAACTGGTCACGGTCCCACAGCAAGTGGATAAGTACTCAAGTTCAGCCACCGCGCTGGAAAGCTGGTAGGCTTTTTGCCAATGACATTGAAACTCAAGCTCCTGTTGTTCCTGTGTGTCGTGTTGGCAGGAATTTATGCGACCACACCCTTGTGGTTGTCATTTGTTCTCGCCAGACAATTACCACCTGGCTGGCAAGTGGAAAAACTGGACTCCGCTTACCCGGGCCTCACCGGAATCAAACTCAATTATCTGCTTGTCAAAGGCGAATTTCCGGACACCGGCATGATACTGGCCGCCTCTGATATTCAACTCGGCTACAGGGGCCCGGCAGCCGCCATTGGCTCGCTGTCACTCGAAGTCCGCCCACGGGTAAGCGGGGACAGGACTGCTACCGCCCCCACGCTGGACGACCTGTCACTGCCCATTATCCGCACCGACGGCAAGCTGGCCGATATTTCGGTCGCCCAATTGCATGTGACCATCTATCGGCCCGCAAACACTGAGAGCGGCCATGGGCTATCCATGCCCCTGCTGGTGCTGAATTTCAATGATTTCAGGTTGCTGCCCCGTCCTGACAACGGGTTTCACCTTACCGCGGGTATGGAAATCGGCGAATTTTCATCCGCCAGGGGCAGCCTCGCTATCAATACGGACACGGACTCGCTCAAGGCAGACATCCGGTTTCCAGCTGATCCGGCTACGCCGCCATGGCTGGTCGTGGCGCTTGAGCAACTGGACTCGGGTGACACCGCCACCACCCGGATACAGGCTGTTTTTGACGCGGGCCTGATCGACCAACAATGGCTTGATTCGATACTGACGGGCGGCACGGGGGGCATGCTGACCCACGCGGATGGGCAACTGGAATTGCAGGCGGACTTTACGGGCCGACACCAGCAGGACATCGAACACGTATCACTGGCCGCCAAAAAGCTGCAGGTGGTTTCACACCGTGGAGTGCTGGATCTCGAAGCAGAACTGCTGGCCAGCCGTGAAGGTGATACCGTGACCGTGAGCCTGCCGACAGCTGCCAAAATCGAGTACCGGGACAACACGGGATGGATCGATGATTTTATCCACAGCGTCGTTCCGGGCCTGCAACGCACACCCCGGCCAGTGGCAACGGGCTTGCTGGTGTTCGACCCCGGCAGCAAACTTGCATTTCAGCACCGCGCGAATCCCTCGGCCAGGTTTGACGGCGGTATCGGTGTCGGTCTTGCCGCCAGCGGGGAGGACTTCCATGTGCGGTTTGATAATCTGCAGGCGGAGATGGCAGACAGTCAGGAACCCCTGACCCTGACCGCCGATGGCCTGGTCACGCTGCATTGGGAGCAACAAGCCCCTGTTGCCTATACCTCCGCAGACCTGGATCTGAAAGCAGACCAATTATCACTGTCAAATACCGGTCGCTTGCGCATCAGCCCCGAGGCGATCAGTTTCGAACAGTCGGGTGACTTCACGGCCGAGTTTACAAACCTGCAAACCAGCATGCAGACCGGGCAAAGCCTGCGCTCAGACCAATTCAAAATGCAGGGCCGTATTGATTTCGAGCAATCGATGTCAGCACCCGGTGCACCTGTTGATTTACACTTCAACGGGCCGGTCAGCGCACATAATATGCGGGTCGGCCTGCCCGGTGACGGGCATTCCCCGCCCATGACGGTCACTGCAGATGATCTTTCCGCCACGCTTGATGTGGTCTCGGGCGATGGAATCCTGGTCAGTACGGGAAGCGGCACATGGCTGGCCGGCCGTATCAATCAACCTGCCACCTCGGCCGCCAGCATTGATATGACCTGGCAGGATTTTGACCTTGTTGAACTGGCTGGAAACCTCACCACCAGAACGCAGGGTTTTGCGACCGAACTGGAAGGCGAGACATGGGCGGGTTTCGACCTCGATCTCGACTATGAGCTTTTCAGCAACGCGGATGCAAGTGGAACGGGCACGCTGATGTTTGCCAACGGTCCGCAATTGCCATTTGAATTTTCCGGCAACATCCAGGCCGAACGGTGGGACATCAGCTTGCCAGCCGCGACCGTCAAACTGGCGCAATTGCGCCGCTTGCTGCGCGCCGCGCATTTCGAATTGCCCGCTGCAATCAAGCTGACCGATGGTTATATCGAGCTACAGGGCACAGTGGCTGCGGGTGACAACATTGCCGCCAATATGTCGATCGGGGGCCACGACGTGGGCGCCTCGATGCAGGAAAGCAGCGCCCGCAACGCCAGTTTCCTGTTGAACACCAGCTACGACCAGTCGATGTCTGCAAGCGGCCCGGTCTCGATTGAGTTGATCGCACTTGCCGGTGGTATCGATATGACAAATGTCAGGGCTGACATCGAGATTGAAAACATGGAGACCTTCGGGCTGCAGAACCTGCATGCGGAATTGTTCGATGGCCAGCTCATGCTCCACAAGCTGCGGTACTCAACCAGCAAGCTTGAAGACAGCGCGATTGAACTGAAGCAAATCAACCTTGGCCATTTGCTGGCATTTGCTGACATCGACGGACTGGAAGGCACGGGCACGCTCGAAATTTCCCTGCCGGTGAGCAGCGATTCGACCGGTATTTTAATTAAAAACGGAACCTTCGAGTCAAGCGGACCCGGCCGGCTGGCCTATAAAAAAGAAGGCCTTGCGGGCAGCAACATCGGATTACAGGCCTTGCAGAACTTTCAATACCAGGTGCTTTCCGGAACAGTGGACTACCACTCCGATGGCAGCTACCGGATGTCCATCCACCTCGAGGGTAAAAATCCCGACCTGTACGGCGGGCATCCGGTGGTATTTAACCTCACCATCAATGGGTCCCTGCCAGCGCTTTTCGAGGCCTTGTTCATGACCGGTGACTTTGAAGAGTCCATTTTGAAACAACTGCGGATAAAACAGCCTGAGTAAGCTGTTTCATTCAGGCAATGTTCAGCGCAAACTGCTAATGTAGGCTTATCAGCTCAACAAACTGGCGGTGGTGTAATGAAACGATTATCGATGACAGTAGTTTTATTATTTTTAAGCGTGGCATGCACGCCGACCGTCAAGATCGAAGCGCCTGACAAGCCGATTGAAATCAATATGAATATCAATATCAAGCATGAAATCCTGATCAAGGTCGAGAAGCAGGTCGAAGAACTGCTAAAAGACGAGATATTCTGATAGTGCCGGCAGACAGGCTGTATTCAAATCGGATGATTGACATAAAGGGACCAAGATAATGAAACGGAACAACTGGACTAAAAACTTTTTCCTGGTGCTGGTCATCAGCATGTTGACAAGCTCCATTGCCCTGGCGAGCCCTTTAACCCAACCCAAGGCTGACGGTCTGATCGGCGAACAGGCAAATGGCTATATCGGCCTGGTGCGGCAGGATGTGCCTGCAGAGCTCAGGAAACTGGTCAACGAGGTTAACGCCAAGCGCAAGGCCGGCTACCAGGAAATTGCCACAAAGCAGGGAGTCAGCCTTGAAAGCGTTGAACTGGTCGGTGGTAATACCGCGATTGAGAAAACACTGCCGGGTAATTATGTGCAGGATGCCAGCGGAGCCTGGCGAATAAAATAGGAAAATAGTCCACACGAACCTGACCAATAGAAATTCCAGACACACTGGTTGAATGCCCACACATGGGCGTTTGACTTCATCCGCAGATGCAGGTCGCGACGATCGGTCGAGATCACAGCCGGAAAGCAGATATTCAACCCTATTTTTGGTATCTCTCAATTTAACGTCTATGCTTAACAGCAATAGTGGACACAAAGAAATCAACCCTTGTCACTTATTGCGGAACTTAAACGTCGAAACGTATTCCGGGTGGGCGCGGCCTACGTGGTGGCCGCGTGGCTGCTCATCCAGGTAGCGGAGACCATATTCCCACTATTCGGTTTTGATGACACTCCGGCCCGAATCGTGGTCGTGGTACTGGCAATTGGCTTCATTCCTGCCTTGATCTTTGCATGGGCCTTCGAACTAACGCCAGAGGGCCTGAAGAAGGACAAGGACGTCGATCATTCCCGGTCCGTCACCCTGAATGCCGGCAAGAAACTGGACCGTGCGATCATGGTCGTGCTTGCGCTTGCACTGGGCTACTTTACCTTTGATAAGTTCGTGCTGACGCCGCAGCGCGAGGCCGCGCAGCTTCAGCAACAGAAAGTTGAACTGGAAGAAGCCCGCCAGACCGGCCGAACCGAAGCGCTGGTGGAATCCTACGGCGACAATTCCATTGCTGTGCTGCCTTTCTCCGATATGTCGCCAGAGGGCGACCAGGCCTATTTTTCTGACGGTATCAGTGAGGAATTGCTGAATGTGCTCGCCGGGCTCAATGAACTCCGGGTCATCTCCCGTTCCTCATCATTCGCCCTGCGGGACGACGGTCTGAGCATCCCGGAGGTGGCGGAGAAGCTCAATGTTGCCTACGTGCTCGAGGGATCGGTCAGAAAGGCCGGCAACCAGGTCCGTATCACTGCGCAATTGATCGAGGCCCGTTCAGATACCCACCTGTGGTCGCAAACCTACGACCGAAAGCTGGACAGTATCTTCCAGATTCAAGATGAAATTGCCGCAGCCGTCGTGAATGGACTGAAAATTACCCTGCTGGGCGCGATACCCCAGCCTCGGGAAACGGACCCTGAAGTGTATTCACTGTATCTGCAGGGCAAATATTTCATGACTCCGCCCAGGCAGGCTAAGGAAGATATGGAAAAGTCTGTTTCGGCCTTTCAACAGGCCCTGGCCATTGACCCCGATTACGCCCCTGCCTGGACGGGCCTCTCCTGGAACTACGAATACCAAAGACGCTACCGCTTTCTGCCATGGGAGCAAGCCGTTGAATTGTCACGTGAAGCAGCGGAGAGGGCGTTGGCCATAGATGACAACCTGGCCCTGGCCTGGTCCACCCTGGCATACCTGAGGAGCAAATATGACTGGGATTGGGAAGGTGCAGAAACCGCCATGAACAAAGCCCTTCAACTTGAACCCAATAATGCTGACGTTCTCCTGGGTACAAGTTCTGTGGCATCCACCCTTGGACAACTGGACAGGTCTATCGAATTGCTCGAGCGCGCCGTCGCGCTGGATCCGCTTGGGCTGGAAGGCCTGGGGAGCCTTGCACGTCGTTACATGGTACGTGGACGTTATGACGAGGCCCTGGAAACGCACCGCCGGGTGCTGGTGTTATACCCGGAAGATTCCTGGGCTCCCGAGTCTATCGCCGAGATCTATCTGCGCCAGGGCAATCCTGAACGAGCGTTGGCCGAAATGGAAAAGTTACCCTACAGCCACAGACTCAACTCCTTAAGAGCCGAAGCACTCCTGATTATGGGTGAAGAAGAAGAATCGCGTGCGCTTACCAGCGAATTTCTAAACACACCGGCGGAGATTGGCCCGTTTGCGAAGGCAATGATTTATGCCTGGCAGGGTGAATACGACGATGCTTTCGAATCCCTGGAATTAGCCTTTGAGCAACGCAACCGCGGCTTGGCCAATATTCTGATCTTTGACGCCTCTCGCCATCTCGAAGATGACCCCCGCTATCCGGCTTTTCTTGAAAAACTTGGCTTGCTTGAAGCCTGGAAGATAATGCCACGTGAATAAGGCCGGCCATGGCCCAGGCTGGCTTCTCGGTCGGTTCCCGACCTCACCTTCTCCTGTCCACTGACTTCAATGTCCACCAACTGTCAGTTAAGAACCTCGGTGACCATTTCCTTTCTCAACTGGGAGAACTGACGGTCCAGCGCCATCTGGTCATTGCTCAACACGATCATGTCCGCAACGATACGGGCAGACTCGCGTAACAGCAGGTCGGGCCGATCATCTTCTTCCTCATCAGCAGCGTCTTCTGCGTCATCGTCAACGGTCGCCTCAAGCGGTTCACCCCCTTCAGCCAGTGTATCGGCCTCTTCCACCAGCGGGCCGTTGCTCTCCCGCGCCGCTTTGCGGGCCTTGCTCTTGGCTTCATCCTCGTCCATTTCTGCACGACGGGTGGATTCCAGCAAGGAAATTTCTTTCTTGTCCTTGTGGAGGTTGTATTCCTCTACATCACTGAGCAACCAACTGAATTCCTGGTCACTCGCCATCCGGTCCTGGTAACGGAAATCTGCCACCGCGACCATCCGGCCAAGGTCGCCTTCACGCTCGAAGCTGGCCGCTGAGATACTGGTCCACGGCAAAGCGTTGTCCAGGGAGCGTTCACCGTACTCTTCCGGGTCACCGGCTGACGGGAACCGGATGTCAGGCTCCACACCACGGTTCTGGGTGGAGCCGCCATTGACACGGAAAAACTGCGCCATGGTAATCTTCAACTGGCCCATCTTGCCGGAATCACCGGTAGGGGCATAGTCGTCCAGGTCCACCAGGTTTTGCACTGTACCCTTGCCAAAGGTGGTTTCACCGACCACGACCCCACGGCCATAGTCCTGAATTGCTGCTGCAAAAATTTCCGACGCCGAGGCGCTGTAACGGTTAACCAGTACCGCCAGCGGACCATCCCACGCCATGCCCGGATCGACATCTTCCTCGGTGCTGATCCGGCCACTGGAGTTGCGCACCTGCACCACCGGTCCTTCGTCGATGAACAGGCCGGTCAGGGTGGTGGCTTCCAGCAATGAGCCGCCGCCGTTATTCCTCAGATCCACGATCAGCCCTTGCACGCCTTCGGCTTTCATCTCGTCGATCAGCTTCCTGACGTCACGGGTGCTGGAACGGTAATCCGGCAGGTTCTTCGCGCGGCCATTGAAATCCAGATAGAAGACCGGCAGGTCGATCACACCGACCTTGACCACCTCTTCGCCTTCACCGGGCAATTCGATGATACGGCTCTTGGCCGCCTGCTCTTCCAGTTTGACCTCGTCACGAACGATATCGATGATCGTCGTCTGCCCATCGATACCGGCTTCCTCAGGCAGGACTTCGAGGCGCACCACGGTCAGCTTCGGGCCGCGAATCTTTTCCACCACATCATCGATACGCCAACCGATGACGTCTATCATTTTTCCTTCACGACCTTGCCCGACGGCCGTGACACGGTCGCCGGCCTTGAGGCGGCCGTCCTTGTCAGCCGGACCACCGGGCACCACCCGGGCGATGCTGGTGTACTCGTTCTCACGCCCCAAAAGCGCGCCGATACCCTCCAGCGACAGGCGCATCGAAATTTCGAAATTTTCCGAGCTGCGGGGCGACATATAGGCCGTGTGCGGCTCGATCGACTGGGCAAACGCATTCATGAAAAACTGGAAAATGTCATCGGAATTCAATTCCGTGATACGCCGGTCCAGGTTTTCATAACGGTCATCGAGTGTCTCCAGGATGTCCGCGTCTTCCTTGCCGGCCAGGCGCAGACGCAGGAAGTCATTTTTTACCCGCTGGCGCCAGAACTCGTTCAGTCTCGGCCTCGGACTTGGCCCACTTGGTGTCGGTGCGATCCCAGTAATAGTTTTCATCGATGGTGAAATCCATCGGTGTTTTGAGTTGTTCACGGGCAAATTTGACCCGTTCGTGTACCCGGTCAACGTAAACATTGAACATTTCATAGGCGGGTGCCGGGTTGGAATGCTGCAGGGCGTCATCCATGTGCAGCCGGTACGGTGCAAAGGTCTCGATATCAGAGGCCAGGAAGAAACTGTAATTGGGATCAAGCAGGTCGAGGTAGCGGTCAAAAATCTTTTCCGACAACTCGTCATCCAGCCGCGTGTCCTTGTAATGCCAATTGGCCAGGAACTTGGTGGCCAGGTTGCTGCGCAGGCGCTGGTCGAGGCTGGGCTTGAACAGCACTTCCTCTGTTGGTTGTGCAGCCGCCCATACCGTGGCGCTGACGAATAACGCGATAAAAAACTTGACTGCTCTCAAACCTGTTTACTCCGCTAACATTTCAATGATCAAAACCACTACTTGACTTCCTACTGACCACAAACCCGGCCATGAGTTGCCGGGTTTGCGAATTTCTCTACCCTATTAGGCACTTGCCGACGCCATGATGCAAGGGTCAAAAGGGCTAGTTACCCTTTCAAACGACCAGGCCGGACGCTTCCGCCATCAGATCCGCGTGATAAGAGGATCGCACCATCGGCCCGGAAGCCATGTGGGTGAACCCCAAACCATAACCAAATTCCGCCAGCGCCTCAAACTCCTCCGGTGTCCAGTAACGCAATACCGGGTGGTGGTGCGGGGTCGGCTGCAGGTATTGGCCCAGCGTAATCATGTCAACGTCATGGGCGCGCAGGTCCTTTAAGACCTGTTCAACCTGCTCGCGTGTCTCACCGAGACCCAGCATCACACCCGACTTGGTCGGAATGTTCGGGTGCTGCGTCTTGAAACGTTTCAGCAACTCCAGCGACCAGGCATAGTCCGCGCCCGGCCTGACATTGGCGTACAGCGGTTCGACGGTTTCAAGGTTATGGTTAAACACGTCCGGCGGCGAAGTCTTGAGAATATCCAGTGCGCGCTGCATACGGCCCTTGCCACGGAAGTCCGGTACCAGTATTTCCAGCTTGATACCCGGGTTTAGCTCGCGTATACGCTCAAGGCAACGCACATAGTGTTCCGCACCGCCATCCCTCAGGTCGTCACGGTCAACCGAGGTGATGACCACGTAACGTAACTTCATGGAGCGGATGGTGCGGGCCAGGTTGTCCGGCTCATCCTCATCCGGCGGCCTGGGCCGGCCGTGGGCGACATCACAGAACGAGCAGCGCCGGGTGCAGATTTCACCGAGGATCATGAAGGTTGCCGTGCCCTTGTGAAAGCACTCGTGGATATTCGGGCAGGTCGCTTCTTCGCACACGGTAACCAGGGAATTGTTACGCAGACGCGATTTCAGCTCCGCAACCGCATTGCCCGAAGGCAGCCGGACCCGGATCCACGGCGGCTTGCGCAGCACCGGGGCGTCGAGGTCAAAACGGGCCGTGTTACGGGCCACCTTGTCAGCGCCCAGTTCCTTTTTTCCAGCCTGTTTGCCGGTGTGCTTGTCTTGATCAGTCATTTGCCATTTCGCTTGTCACGGGCAGTTGTTCCGCCATCACGCGGAACCGTTCATTATACCCCAGGGCTTTGCTCAGCCCGGCCAGCAGGCGGTTTTCCACTTCACGCATGGCGGGCTTGTCCACAAATGCCGATAACTGGGTGACCTCGAGACCCTCGAATCCACAGGGGTTGATGCGCTGGAACGGTTCCAGGTCCATGTCGATATTGAAAGCGAGACCGTGAAACGACCTGCCCTTGCGTATCCTCAAGCCCAGCGAAGCGATCTTGACACCATCGATGTAAACCCCCGGGGCGCCTTTTACGAGCCCCGCCTCGACACCATAGCCGCACAATACGGCAAGGATGGCCTGCTCAATTCCCGAAACCAGCTCACGCACACCCATGCCCAGGCGTTTTATATCGATGAGCGGATAAATGACGATCTGACCGGGGCCGTGGTAGGTCACCTGGCCACCACGGTCAACCTGGATGACCGGGATATCCCCGGGGGCCAAAATGTGCTCTGCACGGCCCGCCTGGCCCTGGGTGAAAACGGGGGGGTGCTCCACCACCCACAATTCATCGGCGGTGGTCTCGTCACGCTGGTCGGTAAAAGCCTGCATGGCCCGCCAGACGGGCTCATAATCCACCAGGCCCAGGCGCCGGACATGCAATTCTGTCGTTGGCATTACAGTGTAACCAGCACGTGCTCGCAATCGGACAATTCCTGGTACATACGGTCCAGCTGGTCTTTGGAATGGGCTTCGATGGTCACGGTTACGCCGATGAATTTACCACCGCCGCTGCGGTTGATCGTGATCTCGGTTCCGGCGTATTGCTGTGCGTGGGACAGGATGATCGCGGTTACACGTTGCTCGAAATCATCCGCGTCACGGCCCATGACCTTGACCGGGAACTCGCAGGGAAACTCGAGCAGTGTCTCCTGCCCGCCCTCATCCTGCTCAGGAGGTCGCTGTGACGTCATCATTCATCCCCGAACAAGCCGCCGAACCACATACTCAGGCCGTCCCAGGTGCGGCCGAAGAAACCGGCTTCATCGGCGCCTTCCAATGCAATCAGGCCACGGTTGGCGACTTCTTCATCCTCCAACCGGATGGATATCTGTCCGACCTGTTCGCCCTCAACAATCGGCGCGATCAGTTCAGGCCGCATTTCAACCTGTGCGTCGAGTTCCTCGTAACGGCCCCTCGGGATGGTAATAAACAGCTCGTCCCGGATACCCAGGCGGATCTGTTCCTGCTCGCCTTTCCAGACCCTGCCCTGGGCCAGTTCCTGGCCGGCCTTGTACAACTGCACGGTTTCAAAGAAGCGGAAGCCGTAGTTCAGCAGGCTCTGGCTCTCGCTGACCCGCGATGATTCTGATCCCGAGCCCAGCACGACGCTGATCAGGCGCATACCGTCGCGCTTGGCCGATGCCGCCAGGCAATAGCCCGCCGCCTGCGTGTGGCCGGTCTTCAGCCCGTCAACCGCCGGATCCCGCCACAGCAGGTTGTTACGGTTGTGCTGGCGTATATTGTTGAAACTGTATTCTTTTTCCGAATACCACTGGTACAGGTCCGGGAAATCCCGGATCAGCGCGGCGCTGAGGATGGCCACGTCCCTGGCCGTTGTATAGTGGTCCTCGTGTGGCAGACCGGTGGCGTTGGTGAAGTTGCTGTTTTCCATGCCCAGTTGCACGGCATAGTGATTCATCAATCCGGCAAAGGCCTCTTCGGTGCCGGCCAGGTGCTCCGCCAGTGCAACACTGGCATCGTTACCCGACTGGATCACCATACCCTTGATCAACTGTTCCAGTGTCACCTCCATGCCCGGCTCGATAAACATGCGCGAACCACCGGTGCGCCAGGCTTTTTCACTGACGTTCACCACGTCATCCAGCTTGATATTGCCCTCGGCCAGTTCCGTGAACACGACATAGCTCGTCATGACCTTGGTGATACTTGCAGGCTCGACCGGCAGGTCCGGATTGTTTTCCACCAGCACGCTGCCACTGTGAAAGTCCATCAGGATATAGCTGTTCGCACCCAGGGCAGGCGCCGCCGGTGTTGGCATACCCTTGGGTGGTGGCGGTGGACGCTGCGCGTTGGCCGCCAGCGGTATCGCCATGGCAATGATAATTAACAACAGGATTTTCTTCATGATCAACACTTGTTCCGTTTTACTGCTTTAAAGTCCAAAAGCTTTTGCCGGCGCACAACGAGCGGTCAGCCGCAAATGCCTGAACCCTTATCGATTAACCTTATGCGGGCGCTCATACCCCAGTTCAACCACGCGCCGTATACTGGCTTCGATTTCCTGCTCAGTAGCATACGGTCCGATCCACACTTTATACAATCCCCGGCTTTTCTGTACCGAGACCGGTTTGAGCTGCGCCGTCATCATCTGCCCGGCCAATTCTTCGGCCGTCTCGCGGCGGCTGAAAGCCCCGACCTGTAAAAATGTACCATCGGCCACCTTGACCGCCGGTCGCCTGGGTGTCTCGACATTGATGGCGCGCACCTCCACACGGGCGGTGCCGGTCTTGTCCACCCCGAGTTTGACCGCCGCTGCATAGGATAAATCAATGATTCGTTTTTCGTGGAACGGCCCGCGGTCATTGATCTTGACGGTCATCTTGCGCCCATTATCCAGGTTGGTAACCTCAGCGTAAGTTGGTAATGGCAGGCTCTTGTGGGCGGCGGTTGCCAGGTGCATATCGTAAGGTTCACCACTCGATGTGCGCCGGCCGTGAAACTTGCTGCCATACCAGGAGGCGATGCCACGTTCATGGTAACCCTTGCTGCTGGGCAATACCGTGTAGGTTTTACCGAGCACCGTGTAAGGACTGTGGTTGCCATAGCGCGCCAACGGTTCCTTTTTGGGTATCGCGTCGTGCACATCGGCCGGTTTCATGTGACGGCTCGACGGTCCGTCAGACGCCTCTTTTTCTTTATCCCCCGCACAACCCGCCAGCAACAACACGATAATGATCTGAAGGAGTCTAGTCCGCATATCCCACCAGCATCCCGCAAGATGGCGCCGGGCTCATAACGCGTCCATACCCTTCTTGATTTCCTGGCTCAGCTCATAAACCGCCATCGCGTAGCGCGGCGAGCGGTTGTAACGGGTGATGACGTAGAAGTTCTTGAACGTCAGCCAGTAGGTGTTGCGGTCTTCCTCGACCAGCTTCAATGTCGCAGCCGGCAATTCCGGTGGCAAGTCGCCAGAGCTTCTGAACCCCTTCTCCTGCCACTGGGCAACCGTGTGCGTGGGTTTGAAGCTACGCGTGGATATTTCACCAAAGGCCGCATCTTGCGACGCCAGTGCGCGGCGGACCACCGGTTGACCCGGTTGCCAACCGTGGCGGTGCAGGTAATTGGCCACGCTGCCCACCACGTCAGGCGTGGAACGCCACAGGTCACGGCTGCCGTCGCCATCGAAATCCACGGCATATTCCCGGTAGCTGCTGGGCATGAACTGTCCCATACCCATCGCCCCGGCATAGGAGCCGGTTACCTTGGCCGCGGGCAAATCTTCTTCAGCCGAGAGCTGGATGAAATGCATCAGCTCGGAAGAGAAAAACGGCGAACGGTCGGACGCGAGGTCCTGGGGGTAATAAAAACCCAGCGTGACCAGCGCATCCACCGTGCGGTAGTTGCCGGTAATGCGTCCGTAGAATGTTTCGACACCGATGATCGCAACGATGATTTCCTCATCCACACCGTATTGTTGCGAAGCGGCGGCAATCAGCTCACGGTTCTCCAGCCAGAAATCGATACCTTCATTGATCCTTTTATCGGTCAGGAATATCGGGCGGTATTCATGCCAGGGTTTGCCTTCTGCCGGGCGGCTGATCGCATCAACGATGGATTGCTTGTATTCCGCACCGGCCAGCAAATCCCGGACGTCCTGTTCTGGCAGGCCGTGTTCGCTGACAGCGCGCTCGATGAACGGGTCAACACCGGGGTGCTCGTTGGCCAGCACCGGCATGGTTAACAACAATAAAACAAGAAATTTTCGCATCAAAAGTGAATTCCTGGCTGACAATTAAAAGGCTGCAACAGACTTTGCGACAGAGTTTAACCTATAGACGTCACAAACTATCCCGGCTTTTGACGGGTTGCGGGGCAAGATGTTCCATATTCAAGCACTATTTTATGAATTTCCGGTGGCCATAAATGGACATCATGATGCCGAAGCCGGCCAGCAGTGTCACGGCGGAAGTGCCACCGTAGCTGATCAACGGCAGGGGCACGCCGACCACCGGCAGCAGTCCCGAGACCATCGCGCCGTTTACCAGTACGTATACGAACAAAGTCATGCTCAGCGCGCCCGCCAGCAACCTGGAGTCGGTATAACGCGCCACCCCGGCGATATACAGGCCACGCCCAATCACCGCCATGTAGAGCAACATCAGCACAATGACGCCGATCAGGCCAAACTCCTCGGACAGCACTGCGAGGATGAAATCAGTGTGCCGTTCCGGGATGAATTCCAGGTGTGACTGCGTGCCATTCAACCAGCCCTTGCCGGTCAGACCACCCGAGCCTACGGCGACCTTTGACTGGATGATATTCCAGCCGTGGCCGAGGGGATCAGCTTCCGGATCAAGGAAAGTGCGGATGCGGTTGCGCTGGTATTCCTTCAATACAAACCACAACACCGGTGCAGCAACGGCAACCAGGCCACCCAGGCCAAAAATGACACGCCAGCGGATACCGGCCAAGTACAGCGTGAACACACCGCTGGCGGCGACCAGCAAGGCCGTGCCAAGGTCGGGCTGGCGTGCGATCAACAAGGTCGGAACCAGTAATATCCCCAGGCTTATCAGCGTATCTTTCCAGGCCGGGGGCAATACCCTGTTATGCAGATACCAGGCGACCATCATCGGTACGGCCAACTTCATCAGTTCGGACGGTTGGAACCGCAGCAGGCCGAGATCGAGCCAACGCTGTGTGCCCCGGCCCACACCCAGGCCCCAGGTCGCCAGCAACATAACGATTCCGATACCGTACAACCAGGGCGCCCACATACGCAGGATACGTGGCGGCACCTGGCTGACGAGGAGCATGACCATCAAACCAAAACCAAGCCGCACAGCCTGCCGCGTGACCATACCCATATCCTGTCCCGATGCGCTGTACAGAACGAGAAGGCCAATACCCATCAACAATAGCAACAAGCCAATCAAAACCGGGTCCAGGCGGGGTGTACCAAACCAGGAGGGCAACCAGCGCCTCATGGCTGGTCTCCCCGTGGTATCTCCTGGTCGAGCCAGGCATCCAGCGTGGCCCGCGCCACCGGGGCCGCTGCCCTGGAGCCGGCACCGCCGTGCTCGACCACCACCGCGATAGCAATCCGTGGTGCATCAACCGGCGCAAAAGCGATAAACAAGGCGTGGTGACGCAGGTGCCGCGCCACCGTGGCGTCATCGTATTCTTCTTCCTCGCGTACACGGTAGACCTGCGCCGTACCGGTTTTGCCACCCGTCCTGTAACGCGCATCGATGGCGACATCCCGGGCCGTGCCACGCAGGCCGTTGACCACCCGGTCCATGCCGTTGAGCACCGTTTGCCAGTTGTCCTGGTCCCTGACCGGCACCTGCGCGGTCACGGGCGCTTCCACTTGCCGGGCCTTGCCGGTACCCGCTGGCTTGCTCGCGTGCAGCAGCCTGGGCGCATAGCGTGTACCACCATTGACCAGCGTCGCCACGGCATTGGCCAGTTGCATCGGGGTGACCACGTTAAAACCCTGGCCAATACCGGCGATCACCGTTTCACCGGGGTACCAGGGTTCATTGTGCACCGTCTGTTTCCACTCGCGTGACGGCAGCAGGCCGCTGCCTTCACCCCAGACATCGATCCCCGTAGCCGCACCGAAACCAAACTGTGAAAGGTAGTCGTGCATGCGGTCGATACCCATGTTCATCGCCAGTTGGTAGAAATATGTATTCACCGACTGCTCGAGTGCCGTTTCCATGTCCACCAGGCCGTGCCCCTGGTCCCTCCAGTCCCGGTAAGGCCGACTGTAGCCCTCGATATAGAATTCACCACTGGAAAATACCCGTGTCCCGGGTGTGACCAGGCCGAGTTCCAGCCCGCCGAGGCCGACAAAGGGCTTCATGGTTGAACCCGGCTCATAGCCCCCCTGCAAGGCACGGTTGAATAGCGGTCGCCCGGGTGCGTTGAGAATCTGCTCGTAAGCGGGCTTGCTGATGCCATGTACAAACGCATTGGGATCGTAAGCGGGTTTGCTGACCAGTGCGATCACGCTGCCATCGAGTGGATCGATGGCAACCACCGAACCGGTGCCATCCCCCAGCGCTTCCCAGGCCGCGCGTTGCACCGCCACGTCGATAGACAGGATCAGGTCGGTGCCGGCCACGGCATCCTGGCGCTCCAGCACGTTCAGCACACGACCGCTGGCATTGGTTTCCACTCGTTCAACACCACTGGTGCCATGCAGTTCCTTTTCGCGGTAGAGCTCGACACCAACCTTGCCGATGGTACGCGTGCCGCGGTAGTTGCCCGCGTCCACGCTGGCGATATCTTCCGCATCCAGGCGCCCGGTGTAGCCGAGCACGTGGGTCAGCAGTTCACCGTAGGGGTAATACCGGGCGAGGTAGGGAACCACGTCCGCACCCTTGAAATGGTGCCGGTTGACTGCAAACCGGGCCACCTCCTGCTCAGACAGGTTGAACTTGACGGGTACGCTGTCAAAGACCCTGTAATTACGCCTGGCCTTGTGGAAATTGGCCCGGTTGTCCTCGCTCAGGTCAATCAGGGTGGATAGTTCATCCAGCAGGGATTCCAGACCGGCGGATTTGCCCGGCACTTTCTCAGGCACGATTTCCAGGCGGTATGCAGGGTGGTTATCTGCAATGACCCGACCGCGGCGGTCGTAGATGATGCCACGGTTGGGCACCACCGGACGCACGGAAACACGGTTGCTTTCCGAACGTGTCGAAAAACCACCGTATGACACGACCTGCAGATAGAAAAACCTGCCCACCAGGACCAGGATGCACACGGTGATGATCAAAAAACCGATTTTTGCCCGGCGACTGAACAGGCGCCATTCCTGATATTCGTCTTTTATGGCGCGGCCAACGGCAAACCTGTTCATGAGCTACGCTGCCGCGTGCTGGCCCGCACGCGGTCGAGGAACAGGAATAACCACGGCCAGATGGCCAACGCTACGATTGGCGGCAACCAGTATTGCCACGTCGGCAGGGGTTCACCAAGCAGGGCGGTCACCCAGATCAGGATGATGCGGTCGTTGACCAGTAGAGCCAGCACGCTCAGGGCTTGTTGCCAGGGCGGGAAAAACCGCAGGCGCGGGCGGAAACGCTGGACCAGGAAAACCATGATCACCAGGCTCAGGGCGTGCATACCCATCAGGCTGCCACTGAGCACGTCCAGCAGCAGGCCCACCAAAAATGCCTTGCCCAGGCTGATCATGTCGTGGGTTTCCAGCGACCAGTAAATAATCACCATGGCCACCCAGTATGGCTTGAACGGCGCGAGTGCCTCGGGCAGGGGCAGTAATGACAACATCACTGCCGCAATGACGGTCAGCACGACCAGCGTGCGGCTTTCACGGCTAGCGTTCACGGCTGCTCTTCCGGCGCTGGTTCATCAGCAACATCTTGCGCCTCGATCAGCAATACCTCGCGGCCACGGTCCAGCGCGGCAAAGGGACGTAAATACACAATCGCAAATGTTGCCCCGCGGTCACGTTCCACCTGCTCCACTTCGCCAACCGGAAAACCCGCGGGAAAACGGTCACCCAGACCCGATGTAACAACCTTGTCACCGGGACTGACATCTGCCTGCAAAGGTACGTTGGGCATCAGCAGATAGCTCGTTCCACCACTGCCATAGGCCACGGTACGCAAACCCGTGCGGATGATCTGCACCGGCAGCGCGTGATCGGGGTCGGATATCAGCCTGACCGATGCGAGGTGGGCATGCACATTCTCGACCTGGCCGACAATACCCAACCCGTCGATAACAGCCTGGCCGACGACCACGCCATCGCTGGCGCCCCGGTCAATCCAAACCTTGTGTGCAAACGGGTCCAGGTCGACCCGCTTCATTTCTGCGAATTGGAAACGGTAAGGCTGGCCCTGGGTGGCTTCCAGCAGGGTGCGAAAGCGCTGATTCTCCCGTTGCAGGGCATCCAGGGTCTGCATGGAACCGGACATCTTGAACACCTGCTGGTGCAGTTGTTCGTTCTCGGCGATCAACTCGCTACGTGCACGGCTGTGTTTATCGAGCGCCTGCAGGGCTTCCGACGGCCAGCCCACGGCATGGAAAACCGGCTCAAACACGGTTTCCATCGCGCTCCTGATGCGGGGAACATAGTGACCACGCTGGTCCATGAACATCAACACCACGGCCAGCAGGATGTACATCATCAAACGCGCAGTGCGTGTGCCATCTCCGCCGAACCAGTGACTGGTGTCTGATGCTTCTCTGTGTGCCACTACTTTTCGTGTGCCCGGACATCCGGGCGTGGTTACCTTTTATCGTGTGTCTATTGTTATTGACCGTTTACGATGGTCAGGCCCTAGTTCAGGGTAAAAACATCACCGTGGCTTTCGTCCATCAACTCGAGCGCGCGACCACCGCCCCTGGCCACGCAGGTCAGCGGGTCATCCGCGACGAACACCGGCAGACCGGTTTCTTCGGAGATAAGACGGTCCATACCTTTTAACAGCGCACCACCACCGGTCAGCACGATACCGGTCTCGACGACATCCGCACACAGTTCCGGCGGGGTTTGTTCCAGTGCCGCCTTGACCGCATCGAGGATGCTGGCCAGGCTCTCGGTCAGGGCTTCGAGCACCTCGTTGCTGTTAATGGTGATGCGCCGCGGTACGCCCTCGGCCAGGTTGCGCCCGGATACCGACAGCTCTTCAGCCTCTTCATCCGGCCAGGCACGGCCGATCTTGATCTTGATCTGCTCGGCCGTGGATTCACCGATCAGGGTGCCGTAGTTGCGGCGTACAAAATTGATGATCGCCTCGTCAAACTGGTCACCACCGACCCGCACCGAGTTGGAATACACCAGCCCGTTGAGTGAAATGACAGCGACTTCCGAGGTGCCACCACCAATATCCAGCACCATCGCACCACGCGCCTCGTGCACCGGGATACCGGCGCCGATCGCAGCCGCCATCGGTTCTTCGACAAGGAACACCTCGCGCGCACCCGCGCCCTCGGCTGATTCCTTGATCGCCTTGCGCTCCACCTGGGTGGAACTGCAGGGCACGCAGACCAGCACGCGTGGACTGGGTCGCAGGAAACGCGTTTCGTGAACCTTCTTGATGAAGTGCTGGAGCATCGCCTCGGTCATGTTGAAATCGGCGATGACGCCGTCCTTCAACGGTCGCACGGTGCGGATATTGCCCGGTGTGCGGCCCAGCATCAGCTTGGCCTCCATACCTACAGCCGCCACAGATTGCGGCCCGCCCGGGCCGCGGTCCATGCGCACTGCCACCACCGAGGGTTCATTCAGAACTATGCCCTGGCCACGCACGTATACCAGGGTATTGGCTGTTCCCAGGTCAATTGAAAGGTCGTTCGAAAAAAGGCCGCGGAGCGTCTTGAAAATCATATTGTTCTATTCCGGGGAAAAAGCCAGGTTCAGGGCTGGATAATGTAGCAGCCAGCATGCATTTCGGCAAGCAGCGCCGCCTTGTTCACACTCTTGTTAACCCGGTTTTTACGAAACTCGCGGCAACAAAGCCAAAATCCGCTAAAATGCCGCTCTCCCGAGGATAATTTGCAAGTACGGAACGATAATGTCGGTATTAATCTGTAGTTCACTGGCCTATGACACCATCATGGTCTTCCCTGAACGTTTCAGGGATCACATCCTGCCGGACAAGGTGCACATGCTGAATGTGTCTTTCACGGTGCCCGGAAATGCGCCGCCAGTACGGCGGGGTGGCGGGCAACATCGCCTACAACCTGAAGATGCTCGGTGGCGACCCCTATCCGATGGCCACCGTCGGTGACGACTTCGGCCCTTACCAGCGGCGCCTGGAATCACTGGGCATCTCGACCCGCTACATCCGCCACCTCGAGGGCGAGTTCACGCCGCAGGCCTTTATCACCACCGATGTTGATGACAACCAGATCACCGCCTTCCACCCAGGCGCCATGCAGGAAAGCCACCTGAACAAGGTCGGCGATACCGAGGGCATCACGCTGGGCATCGTGGCGCCGGACGCGCGCGAGGCCATGCTGCAGCACAGCCACGACTTCAAGACCCACGGCATCCCGTTTATCTTTGATCCGGGCCAGGCGATGACGCTGTTCAGCGGCGATGACCTGCGTACGTTTATCGAGCTGGCCAACTGGGTAATCGTCAATGATTATGAATTCCAGTTACTGCGTGAACGCACCGGCATGGAGAAAGAACAAATCGTAGAACAGTTGGACGCCCTGATCATCACCGAGGGATCGGACGGTTCATTGCTGATTACCCAGGACGGCGAGCAACACATCGAACCAGTGGTCCCGACCGACATACTGGACCCGACCGGTTGCGGCGACGCCTACCGGGGCGGGCTGATTTACGGCATGCAGAACAACCTTGACCTGGTCACGGCCTGCCGGATCGGTTCGGTCATGGGCGCATTGAAGATCGCAGTCCAGGGCCCGCAAAACCACTGGCACACACTGGACGAGATCGTCGAGCGCTTCAAGGAAGCCTTTGGCTACTCGTTTTTGGACTGATTTGGCAAAAAACCGACCTTTAACGGGCATTTACGGTTGACAATTACCGCACAGGAATGGAAAATTGCCGCGCCCTGATCGCAATGCTCAGGATAGCAGTACAACGAACGATGGTGATGTAGCTCAGCTGGTTAGAGCGCGGCATTCATAATGCTGAGGTCGGTGGTTCAAGTCCACCCATCACCACCAAACAAAAAAGCACCTTTGTGGTGCTTTTTCTGTTTTGGGGTTCGAGTTAAACGCTGCTTAAAAAACCAACCTGAATGACGAGCCCTTTTCCGGGCCCGGCTCATACAACACCGTGCCGCCGTGGCTCAACATGATGTAACGCACCAGGGCCAGCCCGATTCCTGAACCCTTACTCCGGGTGGTAAAAAACGGCAGGAATATCTGCTCGGCCATATCCGCAGGTATGCCCGGGCCATTATCGCTGACCACCAGCACGGTGCGCTGCTTGTCATCGATATAACCTGACACACCGATACTCGCACCCGGGGTTCCGTCCAATGCGTCTGCGGCATTCCTGATCAGGTTGATCGCCACCTGGTCGAGCATGTCCCGGTCGGCCATCAGCACCAGGCTTTCCGGCCGGCAATGGAATTCGAGCCGGATTGCCTTGCGCGCAAGTTCATCCTCCACCAGCGCTTTGAGGTGCTGGAAGTAGTCCGCAACCCCGATCCGGGCCTTGTCGGGTGGCGGCAGTCGGCTCAATTGCCGGTAGCTCTTGACGAAACGCGTCAGCCCCTCACTCCTGCGCAGCACGGTGTCGAGAGATTCCTGGATATCGTGCAGGTCTTCCGCCAATGCTTCATCATGCGTACCGCTCTCAATGACTTCGTCGACCAGTGATTTGGCTGTTTGCGCACAACTCGAGACCGGCGCCAGGGAATTCAGTATCTCGTGGCTGGTCACACGCAGCAGGTTCTGCCAGGTGGCCAGTTCGGTCGCATCGATCTGGCTCTGCACATTTTGCAGAGACACGAGCTTGTGTTGCCCCCCGGTGGATGTGATCTGGGTCGCGGTTAAAATGACCTGCTCCTGGGTGCCCGATAACTCAACCGTTGTCAGCAGGGCTTCACCGGGCTTGATCTGCAGGACATCGCGCTGGAAACCGGCGCCGAAATTGACCAGTTCATCAGTATTGGTGATATCCGCGACATTGAAAGTCCGCCGGGTGGCATTGTTCAACACCTCGATTCTTCCATCGCTGCGCACGATGAAAAACGGGATCGGGATGTGGTCAATCAGGGCCTTGTTGTAAACCGCTTGCTGCTGTTTCTCGACCCGCTGGTGTTTAAATTTGCCCACCGTATCGTGCAGCATTTTCTCCAATGCCTGGAAAGACGGCCCCAGGTGTGCAATCGAATAGGTCTGCTGAAAATCGCCAAACCTCAGCCCGGCCAGGAAGCTTTCCAGTTCCTTGTTGGTACGGTTGATAAAACGGATCAACCCGGCCGCCTGCAACACGATGAACAAGGCGAGGATAAACAGCAGCAGGGTGCGGATACCGGCGGCGATACCAAAGGCCAGCAACAGCAACAAGACAAACAGCACGCAGATGCGCAGTGTCAGTTGCACATTGAATTGCCTGGTTTTCATCACCCGCTCCCCGCTATCTGCTATCTGCTACAGGTCGAACTTCTCGATCCGCCGGTACAGGCTGGTACGTGTCAGGCCCAGTTCCTTGGCGGTGCGGGAAATATTGCCCTGGTTGTTTTTCAGTGCACGCTCGATGGACAGTTTTTCCATGTCGTCCAGTGTTTGCCCGCCGGGTGTTTCCTGTAAATCACCGGCTTGCGCCACTTCCAGCAGGGAAGCAAAATCATGCCGGTCGAGTTCATGACCCTCGGCCAGGATGATGGCGCGTTCGATGCAATACCTCAGTTCCCTGACATTACCCGGCCAGCGGTAGTCCATCAGCGTCTGCATCGCACGGTTGCTGATGGCATCGATATGCCGGTTGTACTTGCGCGCATACTCACGCACGAAAGCATTGGCCAACAGCGGGATATCATCCACGCGTTCACGCAGTGCCGGTACATATATTTCCACCGTGTTGAGCCGGTACAACAAATCCTGGCGGAAATTTTCGGGGTTCCTGAGCTCGTCACGCGTGACGTTGGTCGCGCTGACCAGGCGAATGTCCACCGACTCGGCGCGCACACTGCCCAGCGGCGTGACTTCACGGGTCTCCAGAACGTGCAACAGCTTGGGTTGCAGGCTCAGCGGCAGGTTGCCGATCTCGTCCAGGAAAAAAGTTCCGGAATCGGCCGCTTTGAAACGTCCCATGCGGTCTTCACGCGCATCGGTGAAGGCGCCTTTCTTGTGCCCGAACAGCTCTGAATCCAACAACGTCGAGGGCACGGTGCCCAGATCAACGGTGATAAACGCCTGCTCGGAACGCCTGGACAAGGCATGTACCTCGTGCGCCACCAGTTCCTTGCCGGTACCGTTTTCACCGAGGATCAACACGTTGGCATCGGTCGGCGCCGCTTTCCTGATCAGCGACAATACCTGTCCAATCGCATCCGATTGACCGATGATCGGGTGATGCCGGCGGGAAACGTCTTCGGTAAGTATCCGGTTGTGCTGTTTGAAACGCCGGGTTTCCTCCCGGCTGCGACGCAAACGCACGGCCGCTGCCAGCGTGGTGGTCAGGCGTTGATTGTTCCACGGTTTTTCAATGAAGTCGTGAGCACCCAGTTTCATGGCCTCGACCGCGGCCCCCACGGAACTGAACGCTGTGACCATGATCACAACGGCATCGCTGTCGATATCGAGGATCTTGCCCAGCCAGTGCAGGCCTTCTTCACCGGAACTCGCCCCGGGGCTGAAATTCATATCCAGCATGATGGCCTGAAAATCCTGACCTGCCATCAGGCTTGGTATTTCGCGTGGTTCCTGGCAGGTGACAACGGCATCGAACTGCCTTTTCAGCAGAGCTTTGCAGGCCGACAGGATATCTTCGTCGTCATCGATGATCAGGATGTTGGTCTTATCCACCGCGGTTCGGGCTCCCTTCCGGCGTCACTGCGTGGTTTACTGTAATCGTACAAGTGTGCGATATCGTACACCAATGTGAACGGATACGTACAGTTAAATATGCTATCGAAACCATATCTGCTTTTATATGATTGTTTTTATTATAGTTTTATAATCCCGCCCTGCTGGCATCGTTTTTGCTTATATATCAATGAACACCATTCATGTAACAGCCCCTGACTTTAGGGCGTCAAACAACATGACTGGCCTGGATCAAGACTTAAGGGCAGAAGCAGAGCATGTTCAAAAATTACCTGTTGACGGCATACCGCAACCTCCTGCGATTCAAACTGGACTCCGTTCTCAACATCTCCGGTCTCGTGATCGGCCTGACGGCAGCCCTGTTAATTGTCCTGTTTATCAGGCACGAGGTCAGCTATGACAAGTCCTGGCAGGATTCAGAGCGCCTCTACCGGGTCCAGACCCACTGGGTCATGGAAGGCCGCGACGATATCCGGATCGTCAACTCACCCGGTCCACTGAAAGCCGCGCTGCAAACATATTTTCCCAACGAAGTCGAGACCGGAGCGCGTTTATTCATGCGCAGGCCGGTTGTTTACGTGGGCGCGGAGTCCTGGACCGATACGATCACTTTTGCCGATCCCGAGATTTTCGATATTTTCAATTTTGAGATCCTCTAAGGGTGATGCACGCGCCGCCCTCAACGACAACGCCTCCATCATTCTGAACGAAGCCCTTGCCCGACAAATATTTTGGCGAATCGGACCCCATCGGCCAGACACTGACACTGGATAACCGCTACTTGCGACGCGATTACCGGGTGCAGGCGGTAATGCGAGATTTGCCGCTGAATACACACCTGGATGTCCAGGCCCTGATCAAGCTCGATGAAAGCGACTATGTCGATAACGACGGTTCGTGGATGTTCGTCACCTGGAATTCCGCCAGCAACCACACTTATATCAAGTTGAAGCAGGGAGGCCACGAACGACCCCGTAATCAAGCAGATGGATGCTTTCACCGATGCCAACCTGGAAGTTTCAACCGGCAAGGCCTCGGACAGGAACAAGTTTCCAGTACTCTCGGTACCCAACATCCACCTGTATTCAGATGCCGCCGGCAGCATGCGCCCCGATGGAGATATCCAGATTATCTATTCCTTTGCCATTATCGCGCTGTTGATCGTCATCGTCGCGACGATCAATTACATCAACCTGTCCACGGCCCGCGCCGGCCAGCGCGCGCAGGAGATCTCCATACGCAAGGTCATGGGCGCCCGGCGAAGCCAGTTGATCTTACAGCAACTCGGTGAGTCCACGCTGATCGTGGCGTTTGCACTGTTGCTGACCTTGTTGGCCGTTGAACTGACGTTGCCATTTTTCAACCGCTGGCTCAATCTTGCGCTGGACCTGACACTCGGCGATCCACTGATTATTGTGGGTCTGTTCGTGATGCTACTGGTGGTCGGTGGACTAAGCGGTTTTTACCCGGCATTGATCCTGTCGTCGGGCAAGCCGTCCAACAACCTACGGGCCAGCGGGCCCGGTTCCACACCGGGCACGGTCAAGATCCGCAATGTACTGGTCGTGTTCCAGACCGCGGTGACCGTGGCGCTGATCGTTGCCACCACCGTTGTTTATGCCCAGTTAACCTACTTCCGCTGGCTGGACCGTGGTTTTGAACCCGAACAATTGCTGGTGATCCAGGGCATGGGCAATACCAACATGCGTGATAAGCGGGACACCTTCAGAACGCAGGTGCAGAACCTGCCCGGTATTAAAGCCGCAGCCTTGAGCTATGAATCTCCAACTAATTATTACGAAAACAACACGCGATTGTGGTTTCCCGGTGGAGACGAAGAAGCAACTACTCGATCGGTTCCACCCGGGTTGACCCGTACTATCTCGAAGCACTTCAACATACCGTTGCTGGCAGGGCGCTTTTTCCGCACCGACGTGGCACTGGACAGGACACCGGATATCGATGGGTATGACCGGAGAAAGCATCCTGCAACACAACATCGTGATTAATGAACGTGCGGTAAGTGCCCTGGACCTGGGCACGCCCGAACAGGCGATTGGACAGATAGTCGAAACACGATTCGGTCTTGAGGACGTGGATGCCGGGAAAGCCCACCGACACCATCGTCGGTGTCATTGGTAATACCCAACCTGCACTCGGCCAAGCGGCCCGTGCGACAGGAAATATATCATTTTGACGACGCCTCTTATCTCCTGCTGGTCCGTTACACGGGCGCAGGAGAGGCCGTTCTGGCCAGTATTCAAAGTACCTGGTCGGAGATGATGCCGGGCGAGCCGTTCGAATATTTCTACGTTGACCAGGCACTGGCTGAGGAATTCCAGTCCGAAACCAACCAGGCCAATATTTTCCTCAGTTTTGCATTGCTGACGATGATTGTCGGCTGCCTGGGCTTGTATGGGCTGGCTGCATTCGTCACCGAGTGCCGCAGGCAGGAGATCGGCATCCGCAAAATCCTCGGCGCCAGGATCAGGGACATCCTGACCCTGTTATTCGGCCAGTTTTCCTGGCTGGTACTCATCGCCAACCTGATCGCCTGGCCAGTGGCTTATTTGTTGATGAGTGACTGGCTGGCGCAATACCCGTTCCGCATCGACGGTTTCTGGATCTTCGTATTCTGTTTCCTCGCCGGCCTGCTGTCCTCGGCCGTGGTCGCCATCACCGTCAGTTCCCAGGCCTGGGACGTGGCGCGTTCGAGCCCGATCGAGGCAATCCACCATGAATAAACCAACCGACATCAGCCAGCAAAGCCGCAGCCAATCCGGCATGGACCGTGTCATCGAGCAGTCCAGTTGGCAAAAATACCGCAAGCCGCTGACCTGGGGTGCGGTCACCGTACTGGCACTATTGCTGTTCTGGTGGCTCAAACCCGATGCCGGCCGCGCGCTGAAGGTGGAAAACGACCGCATCGTCGTATCAACCGTGGACTATGGCCGCTTCGACGACTACATCCCGGTGCGGGGCCAGGTCGCGCCGCTCAAGACCGTGTTTCCTGGACGCCATCGAAGGCGGACGTGTGGAGGCCGTTTACGTCGAGGACGGTGCGCAGGTCAAAGCCGGCGACCTGATCATCGAATTGTCCAACACGCAGCTGCAACTGGATGTGATCGCCCGTGAAGCTGAGGTCACCGAGCAACTGAACAACCTGCGCAACACGGAACTGTCACTCGAACAGAACCGTCTGGAACACAAGCGCAACCTGGTGGACATCAATTACAACATCATCCGCCTGGAGCGCGAGATCAAGCGTCTGCAACCGCTGGTGGACAAAGAGCTGGTCGATGACAGCACGCTGGAGCGCCTACAGGATGAACACGCCTGGTATCTGGCCCGGCGTGAAATCACGCTCGAGAGCCAGGAAACCGACGAACGCCTGCAGAAAATCCAGATGGAGCAACTACGTATCGCCGGTGCACAACTGGAAAAGAACCTCGAGGTGGCGCGGCGCAACCTGGACGCGCTGAACGTGCGCGCACCGGTGACCGGCAAACTGACCGCATTTGACCTTGAGATCGGCCAGGCACTGTCACGTGGTGTCAATATCGGCCAGATCGACGACCCTGAATCCTTCAAGGTCACCGCGAACATCGATGAATACTACCTGTCCCGTGTGGATATCGAACAGACCGCGAGCTTGACCACCAACGGCCGGGAATACGCCCTCATCGTGCGCAAGATTTACCCGCAGGTGAAGAACGGCACCTTTGAGGTTGACCTGATATTTGCGGGGGAAGAACCGGACAGCATCCGCCGCGGACAGACACTGCAATTAAACCTGCAGCTGGGCAGCCCCTCCGACTCGCTTGCTGATCCCCAACGGCGCGTTTTACCAGGATACCGGTGGTAACTGGGTGTTCGTCGTAACGGTGGACGGCACACGCGCAGTCAGACGCAACGTACGCATGGGCCGCCGCAACCTGCGTTTCATCGAGGTGCTGGACGGCCTGGAGCCCGGTGAACGGGTCATCACCTCACCTTACACGAACTATTTGGATATGGACCGCCTTGAACTACAAGGTGAATAGGAAAAACACATGAATACCGCAAATATGACCAGCATTGAGCAAACAGATCTGCACGTCATTCCAGCCCGACAAGCACAGAGCCCTCAGAGGCCCTGTTCCGGCTGGAGAACCTGAGCAAGGTGTTTCGCTCGGACAACGTCGAGACGACTGCCCTGAACAACATCAATATCGAAATCAAACACGGCGAATTCGTGGCCGTGATGGGCCCGTCCGGTTGCGGCAAATCCACCCTGCTGAACATCATCGGCATGCTGGACAACCCGACCTCCGGCTCCTTCTGGTTCAACGGCGAAGACGTGGCGGGCTACGGCGAGAACAAGCTGTCTGAAATCCGCAAGCAGAACATCGGCTTCATCTTCCAGAGCTTCAACCTGATCGATGAGCTGACGGTGCGCGAAAACATCGAACTGGCGCTGCTGTATCACAAGGTCTCGGCAACGGACCGCAAGGACCGCGCCTATGAGGTCATGGAACGCATGGAGATCGCCCACCGCGCCAACCACATGCCGTCGCAGTTATCGGGTGGCCAGCAACAGCGCGTGGCGGTGGCCCGGGCCGTGATCGCCAAGCCCCATTTGATCCTCGCAGACGAGCCCACCGGTAACCTGGATTCCCAGAACGGCCAGGAAGTGATGGAGATGCTGACCCAGCTGAACAAGCAGGGCACCACCATATTGATGGTCACCCACTCACCGGCCCACGCGGAATATGCCACGGCGGGATATTTCGCTGTTTGATGGTGAGGTGCTGAACGAGAGCCTGAAGAAGATCTGAACCCGTCTCTGGCGCAAGACCACGGGTATTAGAGAAGCAGCCAGCAATGATTGAGCCGATACTTTTTCAAGCGTCGTTCTACAAGAGCTCTGGGCAACAGCTTTTTATGCAGTATCAACCTCATTGGCCTCACTACTAGCTTAACCGCGGCAATCCTGATGTTCCTGTTTGTCCAGGACGAAACAAGTTATGACAAATTTTGGAATGACGTCCGATAAAGTTGCGCGACTGGAAGCGATATTTACCCCCAGTGGACGGGACGCCATGGTGTTTGTGACCGCACCCGGACCAGCCAAAGAATCACTAATCACATTTTTCAAACAAGAGATTGCACACGCTGCACGCGTATCAATAATGTTGAAGCCATTATAAAAGTCGGGGATCAAAACCACCTCCAGGAGATATCAGCCTGGTGGATCCGGAAATTTCCGACATATTTCATTTTAAGTCCGTGCAAGGTGATATCCGCGCAAGACACTGACCGGTGTCAACACCATCGTATTGAGTGAAAGCCTGGTTACGAAATTTTTTGGCGATCAAGACCCTGTTGGAAAAAGACTGACACTGAGCAGTAATTCGGTAAGCAAAGACTATACCGTAGGCGCTGTCATGGAGGATTTACCGAGCAATACCCACTCTGGTCATACAGGCAATGATTCCCCTTGTTGAGAGCGACTATAGAGACAGTCCGTGGCTGTTTGAATGGTGGTTTTCTGTAAGCAATCATACTTATTTCAAGCTTGAATGACGGCTACACCACTTGACCATATCAGGAACCGTCTGATTGCCTTCGTTGATGAAAAAAATCCAGCTGCAGGTGACCCGCCATCAAGCGCCATGCGTTTCAATATTACGCGGCTGGCAGATATACACCTATTGGGTTCCGGTAGCTCCGAACTAAAACCGGCGGAAACATCGACATCGTCCGGACCTTCTCTGTAATCACCTTTTTGATCATTCTGATAGCTGGTGTCAACTACATGAACCTGGCAACGGCCCAAGCCAGTCAAAGAGCCAGGGAAGTTGTAGTTAAAAAGGTGCTGGGTGCGAACCGTAAGCAATTGATGATTCAGTTTATCAGCGAGTCGGTGGGATTAACTTTTACAGCCCTGGTGCTTGCCTATCTTGTTAACTTTATTGGTGCTGCCGTCATACAACGCATTTCTGGGTAAACAGCTGGAAATCATGCTAACCAATCCGGTGCTGATCACTGGCCTCGCTGGGATCGTGGTTCTCTTTCTGGTGGTGCTGCTGCAATTTACCCTGCGGTGGTAGTTTCATCCTACCGGCCCGCTACTGTTCTCGGGTCTAACCAGTCGGTGAAAACCCGTAAATCAACCATTCTTCGCAGTATGCTTGTGATTTTTCAGTTTGCTGTGTCTATCGCCCTGATCGTGTCGACTTCCGTGATTTATTTGCAACTGCAATATTTCCTTCCCTGGAACGTGGTTTTGAAGAAGAGAACCTGCTGGTCATCGAGCGCGTACAACGCGAGGAAACCAGAGAAATACGCGAGGTTTTGAAACAACAGATTTTGGATCTTCAAGCAGTAGAAAGCGCTGCACTGATGGGGGTTGGTCCGGCACCGAGTATGTCAATAACACCAGCGTTTCCGTACCCGGTACCGGCGTCACTCAAATGGCCAGCTGGATGGGTGTCGATCATGATTTCCTATGACCTATAAAATCCCCCTTCTGGCAGGCAGGGATTTCGATGCAAACCGAAACCATGATCGTATGCCGGATTCTAAAGCCAAAGGAGCGCAGTGAATTCCAGCAAAGCATCATCGTTAACGAGACCTTTCTGAAGAAGCTGAATCTTGGCACACCTGGGAGGCTATCGTAAAACTTTCCAGCGTCGTTTTAAACGGCAACCGGCATACAAAAGATTGATCACGATCAACCTCAGCATCGTTGTTGTCATCCCTGACATTCACATGTACTCTCCACTAGCCATGATCCTGCCTCACCATGTATGACGTGAATGGTAATTACAATTCTATCGTCCTGCGCTTTAGCGGCGATCTCCGGGAGCTTGGTTTAACAGGTAGAAACTGTCTGGAAAAGCCTGGTCCCTGAAGTTCCGTTCGATTACTACCTTGCCTAACACCGTCTTGCTAAAGAGTTTAGTGGCGAAAAAAACCAAGCTTTTCAGTTTTGCGATTTTTCCTGCCCTTGCTGTTGGATCGGTTGCCTGGGGCTCTTTGGCCTGGCCAGTTATGTCGCCTAACGTCTTACCAGGGAAATTGGTTTACGTAAGGTAATGGGGGCAAAAATGTCCTCAGATCGTCAGTCTGTTGCTGTGGCAATTTTCAGTTCCCATCCTCGTCGCCAACTTGATTGCATGGCCTACAGTTGCATGGTTGATGCATGGTTGGCTATCCGCATTCCCTTACAGGATAGATACTGCCTGGATAGCCCCAATAGCATTAGCAGCAGGCCTTTTTGCATTACTGATCGCCTGGTTGACCGTTGAGGTCATGCAGTGCTCGTTGCACGAGCAAACCCCATAGAAGCGATACGGCATGAATAACTTGAACCTCTCCGCGAGGAAACAGTAGTTATGTTCAAGAATTACCTTGTAACTGCATTACGCAACCTGCTGGCGCAGAAGTTGTATGCGTTGATCAATATTGGCGGCCTGTCTTTGGGACTCGCCGTTTGTATTCTGATCCTGCTATTCGTGCGTGATGAATTAAGTTATGACGACTGGATTCCAAACGCCGGGCAGGTGTTCAAGATCGAGCTGACCGTTCCCAAGCAGGGCCGGGCAACACTGAAAATGGGTCACGTGCCACCGGCGATACCACCTGCGCTGGAATCTTATTTCCCGGACCAGGTTGAAGCCACCACCCGCGTGCTGCAGGCAGACAGTACAGTGGGGGCACAAGACCGCTTCTTTAAAGAACGCATCAGTTTCGTAGACGCGAAATTTTTCAAGGTGTTTGATTTTGAAATGGTGGCGGGAGATCAAACAACTCTCGCGACCAATGTCAGCGATATCCTGATCAGCGAGTCGCAGGCCAGGAAATATTTCGGTACCGGGCAGGTGCTGGGTGAAGTCGTTACCGCCACAATCGATCACAATGCCTGGAATGTGGACCCCAAAACCGAATTCCGCGTGGCTGGTGTTTTCAAGGATATTCCACAAAACAGCCACCTGCCCTTCAACATGCTGGCGCTTCTCGATCCGGTGCGCTTTGAAGGCGTCAATGAAGGCTTTGGTTCCGCCTGGGCGGATGCAGCCTATGTAAAATTTTACGAAGGTGTTGACCCTGAACAGGTCGAAACACGTCTCAAGGAATTCTACAGGAACGTGGCGCCACCGCGTGGTGATGAAACCGAAGACTTCGACTACCGGACAAATCGGCGAATCAATTTCATCAATGTTGCCGATGTCTATCTTCACAGTGACAAGACACAGCAACTTAAACCGATTGGTGATATCAACACGGTGATCAGTTTTACCATTGCGGCCATTTTTATCCTGGTCATTGCCGCCATCAATTTCATGAACCTGGCAACTGCCCGCGCCCTGCGTCGCGCCAAAGAGGTATCGATGCGAAAGGTGCTCGGGGCCAACCGGCGCCAATTGGTCCGACAGTTTCTCGGCGAGGCGGTCTTAACAGCACTGCTCGCGTTATTTGTTGCCCTGGTATTGGTTGAGATGGTCCTGCCTTTTTACAATGAGTACCTGCACAAATCCATGGGCCTGGAGTTGTTGGCCGATCCCCTGCAAAGTCTGCTCATCGTCCTGGCCACTGTGCTGGTCGGAGTCCTGGGTGGTATGTATCCGGCCTTTTTCCTCTCGTCCTACCGGCCCTCCCACGTCATGGGATCAAGCAGTTCGGCAAACAAGGGATCACCATTTATTCGCCAGGCGCTGGTGGTGTTTCAATTTGCAATATCCATTGCCCTGATCGTGGCAACGGTCATCGTGCACGAACAAACCACGCTGTTGCGCAATATGAACCTGGGTATTGATCTGGACAGCAGACTGGTCATCACCGGAATTAGCGCAAACGGGGTGGCGCCCATGGGAGAAACGATTCGCCAGGAATTGTTGGCCATAGAGGGTGTCACCGATGCAGCCCAGTCAACTGATGAGTTGCCGTTGGTGTACTACAACAATATTGATATCGAGATTCCATCCCTGGGTGTTACCGGGTCCATTGACACCGACCGGATTTTTGTCGATACCCACTTTTTTGAGGTCTATGGCGTACAGGCCCTGGCCGGGCGTCTTTACGACGAAGCGTTCACATCCGATACCCTGGTGATCCCCGAACAGGAGGGCGTACCCTGGACGCGCAGCGCCGTGGTTACCGAGTCCTTTGTAAGGACTGCTGGCCTGGCAGACCCCCAACAAATGATTGGTGAATGGCTCCTGGTACCTGATTATGGTGGTGAGGGTATTCACCTGCATGCGACAGTTGTCGGGGTCATACCCGATTTGCATTTAAGGGCTTTAAAGGAACGCACCGCCCAATTGGTGTTTTTTGCATCCGGTTCCTTACTGGATGTGATGACACTCAAGATCAAATCAAATGACATGTTAGCGACATTGGCGGACATTGACCGGGTCTGGCAGGAAATTGTCCCCGAAGTACCCATCAAGCGATATTTTTTAGATGACAAATTCAGTGCCTTGTACGATGCAGAGGAGCGCAGGGGGCAAGTCTTCTCCGCATTCGCGGTCTTTGCCATATTTGTTGCCTGCCTCGGCTTGTTCGGCCTGGCGGCCTACTCGGTCGAGCAAAAGATACTGGAGATCGGCGTCCGCAAGGTGCTCGGGGCAGGTGTTCCGGACATATTGACCCTGATCGGTGCACAGCTTCTGAAGTCCGTCCTGTGGGCTAACGTGATCGCCTGGCCAGTGATCTATTTCATTATGCGTGATTGGCTCAACGCATATGAGTTTCGCATCGATATTACCCCCCTTGTATTTGTGGCCTGTGGCCTGGGCGCAGCCGGTCTGGCCTGGCTCAGCGTGGCGTGGCAGGTATTGAAGGTCGCACGTGCCAAACCCATCCACGCACTCAGATACGAATAAAGGAAGCCGTCACATGTTCAAGAACTATTTCCTCGTCGCACTGCGTAACCTCGACCGCCAGCGCATGTATTCCGCGCTAAATATCGTGGGTCTGGCGATCGGCATGGCGGCTTTTCTGCTGATTGCCCTGTATACCCAGTACGAACTGAGCTTTGACACCTATCACCAACATTCGGACCGGATCTACCGGATAGTCAGGGACGGCCGCACTTTGACCCCACCGCCACTGGGCCCGGCCTTGACAGAGAATTTCACCGAGGTCGAAGCGGTCGCCCGCATCATCCAGGATAAGAACACGCTGATATCCCGTGGCGACAATCATTTCCTTGAAGATAAATTTTACTGGGCAGGCGCCGACATATTCAGAATCTTCAGCCTGCCTTTTGTCCATGGCAACCCTGAAACTGCCTTACGGGACACTTCCTCTATCGTAATATCCCAAACCGCTGCCAGGAAGTACTTTGGTGATCAAAATCCAATGGGCGAAACCCTTATTATCAACGACACCAGGGACTTCAAAATCACCGGTGTGTTTGCAGACATGCCTGCCAATTCTCACTTCACCATGGATGTGATCGTTCCCTACGAGGATTACTTTAAGGGAACCAAGCTTGATATAACGAGCTGGAACAGTAATTACACCTACACGTATTTCCTGTTACGCGAAGGTTCCAGTCCCGAGGCTCTGCAAAGTGATATTCACCAGTATATCGAGATCCCCCTGCTTGAAAAATATGGTGTGCCAAAGCCCTACCCGGAAAATTTCTACTTCGTCCAGTCCATCAGGGATATACATCTGAATTCACACCGTGAACAGGAGATATCGGTCAATAACGACATGATGTATATCTACCTGTTCTCATCCATCGCGGTGCTGATCCTTTTCATTGCTTGCATCAACTACGTCAACCTCACGACCGCCCGGTCTACCAGGCGCGGCAAGGAAGTGGGTATGCGCAAGGTCGTTGGCGCACGCAGGAACCAGTTGATCCAGCAGTTCATGGGAGAATCTTTTTTCCTGATTTTGATTGCATTGTGTTTAACCCTGTTGATCGTCAACCTGGCCTTACCCGTCTTTAACAACCTGGTGGAACGGCAGCTAAGTATGGCCGCCATGCTTGAGCCGCAGTTCCTGCTGATGCTCGTAATGACGGTGTTATTTGTCTCACTGCTGGCAGGTGGCTACCCCGCGATCAGTATTTCCAGGTTCAAACCCATCACGATTTTGAAAGGGGCACTGGCGACGGGCAAAACCGGCCGGATATTGCGAAACATCCTGGTTTTGTTCCAGTTTTCCGTCACGATCGGTCTGTTTATCTGCACCCTGACGATCAATAACCAGCTGAACTTTGTGAATAATTATGATGTCGGGTACAGCAAAGACAATATCGTTAACCTGAGAATCCGGGACAAGTCCGTACGAAGTAACATTGAGACGATCAAAGCAGAGTTACTGCAAAACCCGAATGTAATCAGCGTTGCTGCTTCGCACAGGTTACCCAACAACATAGATGGGTTTACGTCCCAGGCCCTCGACCCGGAGATTCCCGATCAGGAAACCAGTATTTACTACAACACGGCTGACTACGATTTTATCGACCTCTACGATATCGAAATCGTACAGGGCAGGAATTTCTCCAGGGATCTTACCTCCGATGTGCAAGGTGTATTCCTGGTAAACGAAGCAGCGGTGAGGGCTGGTAACTGGGAGTCTCCATTGGAACAAACGATGACCCACTGGAGTGGTGAGACGGGGAAAGTTGTCGGCGTGATGAAGGATTTCCACCTGCGCTCGCTGCACAGCCCGATACCACCTCTGTACGTTTTCCTGGCCCCGAATAATTTTTCTTATCTGTCGATCAAGGTGAACCCGGCAAATATTCCAGCCACGCTGGATTACGTGGAAAGCGTGATGAAAAAGTTTTCACCCAATTTCCCGTTCGAATATACGTTCTTTGACCAGGAATTTGCCAAGGCTTATCACCCGGAGCGACGCATGGTGAACATATTCAGCTCATTTGCCATCCTGGCTATTATCGTTGCCTGTCTCGGGCTTTTTGGCCTGTCGGCATTTAGCGCACAGCAACGCACCAGGGAAATTGGTATCCGTAAAATCATGGGCGCTTCCGTTGCCAGGATAACGGCCCTGCTTTCCAGGGAGTTCGTCCGGTGGGTGTTGCTGGCCAACCTGGTCGCCTGGCCCGTTGCCTGGGTGGCCATGGACAGGTGGCTGCAAAACTTTGCCCTGCAGACCGAGCAAAGCGTATTGATCTTTTTACTGGCTGCCTTGATGGCTCTTTTGATCGCCATATTGACAGTCAGTGTACTGTCGGTCAAAGCAGCATCGGCCAGCCCGATCAAGGCCCTGCGTTACGAATAAACCCGGCGAAAGGTGTGCTGATCCCGGCTTTCAAATGCAAACGTTACGTATGACACGTTCATAGCCAAGCGCTTTACGGAATACTGCGCGCAGGAAATCTGTAGCAGCTGCATAGAAGGGGCAGCCAGCCCCTGGAATCAGCCCAATTCCATATCCGAGGGGTCATCATGACTAACTTGCAGAGCCCGTTCAGAGAGTACCGCGTTTTACTGGCCATCGGCCTGGTATCACTTTCGCTGGTCGCTTCAGAAATGGTCTGGACACGTATTTTTTCCGCCGAACTTTTTTATACCTTTGCCTTTTTGACACTGTCCATGGCCGTGATGGGTCTTGGCCTGGGCGCCCTGTCATTGAGGTTTTTCCCACGCTTACAAACTGCCACGGCCGGCATGCTGGTAATCTCGGCGATCTTTGCGGCTGCGGGGCCGGTAGCCGTCATCGCGCTGGGGCTGGAGTTTTCCCAGTTGCTGTTCAGCCCGGGTATGCTGGGCCGTTTCCTGCTGGCCGTGGGTTTGCTGGGCCTGCCGTATTTTTGTGTTGGCGTGGCGTTGGCGGCGCTGTTCAGGAAATACGTCGAGCACATGGACCATCTGTACATGGGCGACATGCTCGGAGCCGGTCTCGGTGTATTGGCCGCCATCGTTACCATGAATACACTGGGCACACCGGCAGCGGTGTTTTTGATCCCCGTACCCACCCTGATCGCGGCCATGTTGATCGGTGGAGCCCGACTGCGTTTTGCGGCCCTGCTGTTATGTGTCGTGACCATCGGCGCGCTGCCCTGGGCGGATGGCCTGTTGGAAGGAGAACGGGAAGAACGCGCACCGGTGATCTACAAGCACTGGGACGCGATGGCCAAGATCAAGGTCTTCGATTATGGCGCCGAAGCGCGTGGCATCAATATCGACAACGTGGCCAACACCCCGATCATCGCCTTTGATGGTGATTGGCAGGCATTGGAAGAAGAACCGGCCGACTGGGATATCAATGTCGGCAACCTCGTGGGGCGTTTTGATCACGCCACCTTCCTGGCACTCGGTGCCGGTGGCGGCGCGGATGTCATGCAGGCCCTGAACCACGGTGCTGAAGAAATCCACGCGGTCGAGGTCAACCCCCATATCAACCGCATGTTGCTCGAGGGTGATCCTGACGGCTACCTGGAGGTCACCGATGAGAACGGTGAGCGACGGGAATTTGTCACCAGCGATGTCTTTTCCGGTCATCTTTACGACAATCCCCGGGTGCGGGTCATCAGCGAGGACGCCAGGTCCTATGTCAGGCGTTTCAACAATCACTTTGATGTCATTTATTCGCTGAGTTCGAACACCTTTTCTGCACTGGGATCCGGGTCTTTCGCCTTTGCGGAAAACTACCTGTTCACGGTCGAGGCTTTCGTCGATTACTGGAACTCATTGACGGACGAGGGTTTTCTTACAATCGAGCATCAGTTCTATATGCCCAGGCTGGTCAGCGACGTGATGGTTGCCCTGTCGGAACTGGGTATCGAGAACCCCGGTGATCACCTCGCGGTTTACAAGATCCCGAACCTGAGACGTCACGTCTTGCTGTTGTCCAAATTGAAACTGGATGATGAACTCCGCCAAACCGCTTTCGGTGAACTGAATGTCGAGGGCCGGGCCATGAAACACCTTGTTTACCCGCTGCCCGAGGGCGCCGAAGACAACTTGATCAACCAAATCGTTACGCAGGGTTGGGAGAACGTGGCGGATACCGCCGAGGTCGATGTCTCACCGACCCGGGATGATTTGCCCTTTGTCGCCCAGATGGGTTTGATGCGGAATTTCGAGTTCGAGAAACTCAGGAGCGTACACCCCATCGGCGACGTGTTCGGTTTTCCGCTGTCCAAGTCGATCCTGGCGCTGATCACCGGTGTGGTGCTGGCCATCGTCATCCCACTGAA
Organism: uncultured Gammaproteobacteria bacterium; assembly: GCA_963753105.1. Classification (GTDB taxonomy): domain Bacteria; phylum Pseudomonadota; class Gammaproteobacteria; order Xanthomonadales; family SZUA-36; genus SZUA-36. Next base: position 719,639 of record CAVWBD010000001.1, on the reverse strand, counting down.
CCTGCTGCCCTACCTGGGTAAAGGGTTGAAACTGCCGCTTAATGATTGGGCCTTTTTCTTCACCATCGGCCTCGCATTCATGATCATCGAGATCATCCTGATCCAGAAATACACCCTGCTGATCGGGGCCTCGATATACAGCATCGCCACGGTTCTGCTGACATTGCTGATCGCATCGGGTGTCGGGGCACGTTACGCCCGGCGCTTTGCTGGTTATGTGCCGTTCCTGGTGATTGCCGTGTGGGTCGTGCTGCTGCTGTTGCTCGACTCCACCCTGGTCAACGCGACCAATCACCTGCCCATGCCGTTGCGCGCCCTGGCCGTGGCAGTGGCGATATTTCCACTCGGCTTTTTCATGGGTATGCCCTTTGTCAAGGGTGCGCTCAGGGTCGGTGAACTGATCGACTGGGGCTTTGCCGTCAATGGCGCGGCCTCGGTGCTCGGGGCAACACTGGCGATCGTGCTGGCATTCAATTTTGGCTATGCCAATACCTTGCTGGTGGCGGTGGCGCTGTATGTAGTGGCAGGGATATTGTTGTCACGGAAGCAGGCTTAGTTCGAGAACAATCGCGGCTGATTTTATTGATCTCAATTTCTCAAAAAACTATTGAACCAGGTGAGCGCCTGTCTTTTTTCAGAACACGCCGTTATGTTCAGGATGAACGGTAGATCGCGGGCGCAGGATGCGCAGGAGCGATCCCATCCTTGGGGCTCTTACCCAACGTCCTGTTTCGTAAGGTTCTGAAAAAAGCAGCGCACTCCCCTGGTAGAAAGGTCGTTGCCCAGACAGTTGGAGTACCCGCACCAGCCCCCGCCACAGGTTACTAGTGAACGGAATATAGGTTCAGGGCTATTCTTGTTTGAACGCCTGCACGGCACTGGCCGACTCGCCCAGCGTATGCGTCCTGGCCCATTCTTCGATTTGTTGTTTAAGGATCTCCCACTCTAAGTGCAATGGGCAGGGGTTGCTCTCATCACAGTTGCCCAGGCCGAACAGGCAATGGTCCTTGATGGGTCCGAATTCCACCGCCCGCAGAATATCGAGAAACCGGATCTCCACCGGCGGCCTGGCCAATACGAAACCGCCGTGGTGGCCTTTTTTTGAATCGACTATACCGTTGGCGGTCAACCTGCGCATGATCTTGGAAAGAAAAGCCGGTGGTATATCAACGGCCTGGGCGAGCTGGCTGGAAGTGATGCGCTTGCCAGGTTCCAGGCGCGCCAGGTATGTCGAGGCCCGCAGGGCATATTCGGCTGGTCTGCTTAAATACATGGCCGCTATTTATCTCACATTTTCAACCCCATTACACATGCCATATATCAATGGACTTGACAATCTATTGAGTTGCTTCTATGTTGGCGCTAGTACTTTCTGGATATCAAGAGCTAGTGGCCAGGGTGCTCAACAGCCCCGCGTGTAACCGTCATCAAGTGCTTGGCAAACCTAAAAAGCAGGAAAATAAAATGGCAACCCCTTCTCCTGTATACGAATACGACAAGAAGAAACAAATCTCCGTCCTGAGCATGAATACACTGGCGTTTACGGTGAACTTCGCCGTGTGGACCATGTTTTCCGTGATCGGGATCAAGATCAAGGGTGAACTGGGTCTGAGTGAAACCGAGTTTGGCCTGTTGATTGCCACACCCATATTGACCGGCTCCCTGGTGCGGTTGCCGCTGGGCTTTCTCACCGACCGCTTTGGTGGGCGCAGGGTTTATTTTATTCAGATGATCCTGGTCGCCATCGCAACCTATGGATTGCATTTTGCCGATCAGCTTTGGCAATACCTTGTTATCGGTCTGTGCATGGGTCTGGCCGGTGGTTCTTTCGCCATTGGTATCGCCTATACCTCGGCCTGGTTTGAGCAGAAACGCCAGGGCTTTGCGATGGGTATCTTCGGCGCCGGTAACGCCGGGGCGGCTCTGAATATATTTGTCGCACCGTTGATCATCGTGGCCATGGGCTGGCGGGCGGTTCCCACCATCTATTCCGTCGCCATGTTGATCATGGCTTTTGTATTCCTGATATTTACCTTCCCGGACCCCCAGTATGAGGAACGCCAGAAGAACAGTAGTTTTCCTTCTCTGAGTGAGCAGTTCAAGGCGCTCACAGAAACCCGGGTCTGGCGCTACGGTCTTGCCTATTACTTTGTATTTGGCGGCTTTGTTGCACTATCGCTGTGGCTGCCCAAGTACTACATGACGGAATACGGCTTGAGCCTGCAACAGGCGGCGTTGATCTCATTGATCTTTGTGCTGCCTTCCGGTGTCATCCGTGCCCTGGGCGGATGGATTTCCGATAAATTTGGCGGTGACACCGTTACCTGGTGGGTATTCTGGGTCTGTATCGTCTGCCTGTTCTTCATGTCCTACCCGCCAACATCCGTCACCATCCACAGGATCGACGGAGATCTGACTTTTGGAATCGCAACAGGTGTTGTGCTGTTTACGGCACTGGCATTTATTGTCGGTATTGCCCAGGGTATCGGTAAAGCCAGCGTCTACCGCAGCCTGGCCGATCATTACGCCGGAAACATGGGTCCGGTTGGCGGCCTGGTGGGTGTCATCGGCGGATTGGGCGGTTTCACATTGCCCATCATGTTTGGTATCGCGGTCGATGCGACCGGTGTTCGCAGCACCACCTTCATGTTGATGTTCGGTGTGCTCGCAGGCGTCATGATCTGGACCTGGATGGCGGCCAGGGGTGAACGTGAAGAAGTCCTGGCACGCAGGCCCGGATTACGCGATCAGTTGGTCCAGGAAGAACTGGCCCGACCGGTCACCGCTGCCGGTCGCTGGATCAGCAACTGGCGCCCGGATGACCCCGAGTTCTGGGCAAAAGGCGGACGCACCATTGCTTTGCGTAACCTGATCTTCTCCATGCCGCCCCTGTTATTGTCCTTCGCGGTCTGGATCGTATGGAGTGTGGTAGTCATCGAACTGCCGCGTATTGGCTTCAATTTCAGCACCGGTGAACTGTTCTGGCTGGCTGCTATCCCGGGTCTTTCCGGTGCGGCTTTCAGACTTCTCTACTCGTTTGTGGTGCCTATTTTTGGCGGCAGGAACTTCACCATATTCAGCACCCTGACCCTGCTGGTCCCGACCCTGTGGATGGCCGTGGCGGTTCAGAACGCTGATACCTCGTACATCGTGTTTGTCTTTATCGCGCTGCTGTGCGGTTTGGGTGGCGGTAATTTCTCCGCCAGCATGGCGCATATCAGTTTCTTTTTCCCCAGGAAAAAGCTGGGTGCCGCGCTGGGCTGGAACGCCGGTATCGGCAATCTCGGTGTTGGTATCATGCAGGCCGTTGTACCCCTGGTGATTTTCAGCGGTGCACTGGCCTTCAAGGGTGGTTTGCCCCAGACCTATGAAGTGGGTGGTGTCACCAGCCAGGCATGGCTGCAAAACGCCGGTCTGATCTGGATACCCTTTATCCTGCTCGCAACCCTTGGTGTTGCGTTTGGCCAGAACAATCTGCGTAGTGTCCAGGAGACCTACGGCGAGAAGAGCGCAATCTTTACAAGCAAACATGCTTGGGTGCTGAGTTGGCTCTACACCGGCACCTTTGGTTCCTTTATCGGATTCGCAGCGGCCTTCCCCATCCTGCTGGCCGTTCTGTTCCCTGAATCCGGAGCGCTCAAGTGGGCCTTTGCAGGACCATTACTGGGTGCCCTGATTCGACCGCTTGGCGGTTGGTTGTCTGACCGGGTCGGTGGCGCCAAGGTAACGATCTGGAATTTCGCTGTCATGTTTCTGGCGGGGATCTGGGTATTGCTCAGCCTGCCCTCAGGAGCCGGCGCACAGGATGTAACCGGGTTCTTCATGGCCTTTATGCTGCTGTTTATTACCGCAGGCATCGGTAACGGATCAGTGTTCCATGTTGTACCTGCCGTTTTCAGGAAACTGCATGAACGGACAGCCATGGGCCAGGATCAAACCGCACAGGAAGCAGCAATTACCGCAGGCGACGTCGAAGCATCGGTCGCACTGGGGTTCACCAGTGCCATTGCCGCGCTGGGTCTGTTTTTCATACCGGCGTTCGTAGCAACGTCCTTGCAGGCTACTGGTTCAGCCCACCTCGCCATCAGTGTATTCAGCGTGTTCTACCTGAGTTGCGTGCTGACAACCTGGTGGTGGTACAGGCGTAAAGATGCAGAGGTAAGGTGCGACTGAAGGGTCGCAACACACAAAAAACCGGGGGCAGCATGCCCTTGAAGACAAGGTCAGGAGAACCTTATGGCTAAAGATATTCAAAGTTGGAATCCGGAAGACGAACAGGAGTGGGCGGCAACCGGTAAATCCATCGCCACCCGCAACCTGTGGATTTCCATCCCCAGCCTGCTATGCGGCTTCGCCGTCTGGCTGTACTGGGGCATTATCACGGTACAGATGCTCAATCTCGGGTTCCCATTTGCAAAATCCGAATTGTTCTCCCTGGCGGCAGTCGCTGGTCTTTCCGGCGCTACCCTGCGCATTCCAAGTACGTTCTTTATACGTATCGCCGGTGGCCGTAACACCATATTCTTCACCACTGCACTATTGATGATTCCCGCAGCAGGCGCCGGTATGGCGCTGCAGGATCCAAATACGCCTTTGTGGCAATTCCAGTTGCTGGCACTGCTATCCGGTATCGGCGGCGGCAACTTCGCATCCTCCATGTCCAATATCAGCTTCTTCTACCCCAAGAAACAGCAGGGCCTGGCGCTGGGACTGAATGCCGGACTGGGTAATTTTGGTGTCACCACGATGCAGATCCTGGTGCCACTCAGCATGACATTCGCCCTGTTTGGTGGCGATTCGATGACCTTGCAGACCTCCAGTGGCACGCTGATTGGCAAAATCCCGGCCGGCACTGAAACCTATTTGCAAAATGCCGGTTTCGTCTGGCTGTTATTCCTGATCCCGCTGGCCTTTGCCGGCTGGTTCGGGATGAACAATATTCGTGACGAACACGTATCGCCGCATCTCGGTAGCCCGATCTCCTCGTTTGCGATTATCAGCGGTATGTTGTTGATTGCCCTGTTTACCGCGGGCAGCGGTCTTTGGTTGATGTTACCCGAATCCGCAAATGGTTCCGGCTTCGGTGTACCGAAGGAGATTGTCTTGTTGCTGGTCGTCGTTGCGACCGTGGGCTTGCTCAAGCTCATACCCGGCGATGTCGGTACCAACCTGACTCGTCAGTACAAAATATTTAAAAACAAACACACCTGGGTGATGACTGTCATCTACACGATGACCTTCGGTTCGTTTATCGGTTATGCCGCCACCTTTGCACTGGCGATCAAGGTTGTATTTGGTTACCAGCACGTGATGGTCGATGGTGTCATGACACATGACCTGGTCAATCCCAATGGCCCGTCAGCGCTGATGTACGCATGGATGGGCGCCTTTATCGGCGCATTGATCCGGCCGATTGGTGGTCAGATTGCCGACAAGATTGGCGGCGCCAAGGTTACCCAGATCATTTCGTTTGTCATGTTGTTCAGCGCCCTGGGCGTGGCCTATTACCTCAGAGTTGCCTACGCATCGGCGACCCCGGAAGAATATTTTGTACCCTTCCTGCTGCTGTTCCTGGTGCTGTTTGCCGCGACCGGTATTGGTAACGGATCGACCTTCCGCACGATCTCACAGGTATTCAACAAGGAACAGGCCGGACCTGTCCTGGGCTGGACATCCGCCATTGCCGCCTACGGTGCGTTTTATATTCCGAAAGTATTTGGTGAGCAAATCAAGGCGACCACACCAGAAAATGCATTGTTTGGTTTTGCCGCCTTTTATTTTATCTGCATCCTGATCAACTGGTGGTTCTACCTGCGTAAAGACGCCGAGTTCCACAACCCCTAATTTCTGGAGAAACCCATGAGTCACTTTCTCGACAACCTGACCTATTTCACCAGGAAAAAACCGGAAAAGTTTTCCGATGGACATGGCATTACCACGTCAGAGCCACGTGATTGGGAACGCGCCTACCGCGGACGCTGGTCGCATGACAAGATCGTGCGTTCCACCCACGGGGTGAATTGCACCGGCTCATGTAGCTGGAAGATTTACGTCAAGGGCGGCCTGGTCACCTGGGAAACCCAGCAGACCGATTATCCGCGCACACGGCCTGACTTGCCCAACCACGAACCCCGTGGCTGCTCCAGGGGCGCCAGTTATTCCTGGTACCTGTACAGTTCGGCACGTCTGAAGTACCCGATGATCCGCAGCCAGTTATTGAAGTCCTGGCGGGATATGAAGGAGCAGTACGGCGATCCGGTTGTTGCCTGGCAGCATCTCATGGAGGATGAATCGGCGACCAAAGCCTACAAGTCCGCGCGCGGTATGGGTGGCATGGTCCGTGGTGAATGGGACGAGTTGAACGAGATCATTGCGGCCTCGAATATCTATACCGCCAAGAAGTATGGACCGGACCGGGTCATCGGGTTTTCCCCGATCCCTGCCATGTCGATGGTCTCCTACGCTGGCGGCTCTCGTTACATGTCGCTGATCGGCGGCACCTGCATGAGTTTTTACGACTGGTATTGCGACCTGCCGCCGAGCTCACCGCAGACCTGGGGCGAGCAGACCGACGTGCCGGAAAGTGCCGACTGGTACAACTCGAACTACATCATTGCCTGGGGCTCAAATGTGCCGCAGACACGTACGCCGGATGCACATTTTTTCACCGAAGTACGTTACAAGGGCGCCAAGACCGTAGCGGTTACACCCGATTACTCAGAGGTTGCCAAGCTTTCCGATACATGGATACCCGCCCGTCAGGGTACCGATGCCGCCGTCGCCATGGCAATGGGACACGTTATCCTGAAAGAATTCCACGTGGATAACCCCAGCAAATACTTCAGTGAATACATTCGCAAATATTCCGATATGCCGTTCCTGGTCATGCTGGATAAAAAAGACGGTCGCTGGGTACCCGGGCGCACACTACGTGCCTCCGATTTTGCCGGGGCTTTAAACCACGAAAACAACCCCGACTGGAAACCGGTTGTATTCGATACGGACAGCCAACGGGTCGTGGTGCCCAATGGCACCATCGGCGCACGCTGGGGTGATGCGGGCAAATGGAACCTGGAGGAAAAGAACCAGCAGGACGATAGCGATATCACCCCCCTGCTCAGCTTCCTGGATTTGTCCGACGAGGTCCTGCCCGTGGCTTTCCCGTATTTCGGTAACCAGGAACACGACCAGGAAATTTTTGCACATTCCGACCACGACTCCATTTTGAACCGCAAGGTACCGGTAAAGACACTGGAACTGGCTGAAGGTACCGTCAAAGCCGTTACCGTCTATGACCTGATGCTGGCGAATTACGGTCTGGACCGCGGCCTGAATGATGACCAGGTTGCGCAAAGTTACGATGACGATATTCCTTATACACCGGCCTGGCAGGAGAAGATCACCGGTGTTAACCGCGAACAGATCATCCAGGTAGCACGTGAGTTTGCCGATACCGCCGACAAGACCCATGGCCGTTCGATGGTGATTTTGGGTGCCGCGATCAACCACTGGTACAACATGGATATGACCTACCGCGGCATTATCAACATGCTGATCATGTGCGGTTGCGTGGGTCAGAGCGGCGGTGGCTGGGCACATTATGTGGGCCAGGAAAAACTGCGTCCACAAACCGGCTGGTTGCCGTTGGCCTTCGGGCTGGACTGGCACCGTCCGCCACGCCACATGAACAGTACTTCATTCTTTTACAACCATTCGAACCAATGGCGTTATGAAAAGCTGGAACTGGATGAGATTCTGTCACCGCTTGCGGATAAGTCAGCCTGGAAGAACCAGAGCCTGATCGACTGCAATGTCCGATCCGAACGCATGGGTTGGCTGCCATCAGCACCACAGCTGGAAGAAAACCCGCTGGAGCTTTCCAAACAGGCGAAAGAAGCAGGTATGAGGAGTGTCGATTACGTGGCGGGCCGTTTAAAGGACGGCAGTCTGCGGATGTCCTGCCAGGCGCCGGATGATCCACGAAATTTCCCGCGCAACCTTTTTATCTGGCGCTCCAACCTGCTGGGCTCCTCCGGCAAGGGGCACGAATACATGCTCAAACACCTGCTGGGCACCAAGAACGGTGTACTCGGCAAGGACCTGGGTGAAACGGGTGGGCAGAAACCTAGTGAGGTTGAATGGGTTGACCATGAGACCGAGGGCAAACTGGACCTGGTGGTCACGCTGGATTTCAGAATGTCCACCACCTGCGTGTACTCGGATATCGTTCTGCCTTCTTCGACCTGGTATGAAAAGAACGACCTGAATACATCGGATATGCATCCCTTTATCCATCCCTTGTCGCGCGCTGTCGATCCCGCCTGGGAAAGTCGCAGTGACTGGGATATATACAAGGGACTGGCAAAGACTTATTCAGAACTGTGTGTTGGGCACCTCGGTAGCGAAACCGACATCATTGCGCTGCCTATCCTGCACGATACCCCGGCAGAACTGGGCCAGGCACTGGAAGTGAAGGACTGGAAAAAGGGTGAATGCGATGCGATTCCCGGCAAAACCATGCCGAACTACATCGAAGTCGTACGCAACTATCCGGACACCTACAAGAAATTCACCTCGCTCGGCCCACTAATGTCCAAGGTCGGTAACGGTGGTAAAGGCATCGCCTGGAACACCGAGGACGAGGTCAAACTGCTGGGTGATCTGAACCGGCTTGTTACCGAAGAGGGTGTATCGAAGGGCTTGCCAAAGATCGATTCTGATATTGACGCTTGCGAAGTGGTGTTGTCACTGGCCCCGGAGACCAACGGACAGGTTGCGGTCAAAGCCTGGGAAGCCCTGGGTAAGATTACAGGGCGGGATCATACCCACCTCGCCATGCCCAAGCACGACGAGAAAATCCGTTTCCGTGATATCCAGGCGCAGCCACGCAAAATCATTTCCTCACCGACCTGGAGTGGCCTGGAGGATGAACACGTCAGCTACAACGCTTGCTACACCAATGTGCACGAACTGATCCCGTGGCGAACCCTGACCGGGCGCCAGCAGTTCTACCAGGATCATGCCTGGATGCGGGATTTTGGTGAAAGCCTGTGTGTCTACAAGCCACCGATTAACACCAAGACGGTAACACCGGTGATCGATGCCCATGGCGAAGGACATAAACAGGTTGTATTGAACTGGATCACCCCGCACCAGAAGTGGGGTATCCACAGCACCTACTCGGAGAACCTGCTGATGCTCACCCTGAGCCGTGGCGGGCCCTGTGTGTGGATGTCTGAAAACGATGCCGCCAAAATTGATTGCGAAGATAACGACTGGATCGAGTTGTATAACACCAATGGCGCAATCGCAGCGCGCGCCGTGGTCTCCCAGCGTGTTCCTGACGGCATGGTCATGATGTACCACGCCCAGGAGAAAATCATCAACACGCCAATCAGCCAGATCACCGGTCATCGTGGTGGTATCCATAACTCCGTTACCCGTGCAGTGGTCAAACCGACCCACATGATCGGCGGCTACGCACAACTGGCTTACGGGTTTAACTATTACGGCACGGTTGGCTCCAACCGCGACGAGTTCGTGGTGGTGCGCAAACTGCCACAGGTCGAGTGGCGTGTAACGAAAGCAGACGATGCAGAATCTACCGCGGAGGCCACGGCATGAAGATCAGAGCACAAATCGGCATGGTCCTTAACCTGGACAAATGCATTGGTTGTCATACCTGCTCGGTAACCTGTAAAAACGTCTGGACCTCGCGCCAGGGCGTGGAATATGCGTGGTTCAATAACGTTGAAACCAAACCCGGCGTCGGTTATCCGCGTGAATGGGAAAACCAGGACATGTGGAATGGCGGCTGGACCCTGCATGGCAACAGCAAGCTCAAACCGAAAATGGGTGGCAAATTTCGCCTGTTGGCAAAAATCTTTGCCAACCCGGACCTGCCGGAGATCGACGAGTATTACGAACCATTTACTTACGATTACCAGCACCTGCAAGAAGCACCTGCATCCCAGACAACGCCGACCGCGCGTATGAGCTCTGCGATAACCGGTGAGCGCATGGAGAAGCCTCACTGGGGTCCAAACTGGGAAGAAATTCTCGGCGGTGAATTCAGCAAACGCAGCAAAGACAGCAATTTTGAAGACATTGAGAAGGAGATGTACGGACAGTTCGAAAACACCTTCATGATGTACCTGCCACGTCTTTGTGAGCATTGCCTGAACCCGAGCTGCGTGGCTTCGTGCCCCAGCGGTGCCATTTACAAGCGTGAAGAAGATGGCATCGTGCTGATCGACCAGGACAAGTGTCGTGGCTGGCGGATGTGTGTCAGTGGTTGCCCGTACAAGAAGATCTATTTCAACTGGCAATCAGGCAAATCTGAAAAATGCACATTCTGTTACCCGCGTATCGAAGCGGGTGACCCGACCGTCTGTTCAGAAACCTGTGTCGGGCGTATCAGGTATCTCGGTGTCATGTTGTACGACGCCGATCGAATCGGAGAAACCGCAAGGGCCTCCGACAAGGAAGACCTGTACCAGTCACAACTGGATATCTTCCTTGATCCGAATGATCCGGAAGTTATTAAGCAGGCCAGGATAGACGATGTACCGGAAAGCTGGATCACTGCAGCACAGCAATCACCTGTCTACAAGATGGCAATGGACTGGAAGGTCGCCTTCCCGCTGCATCCGGAATATCGCACATTGCCGATGGTCTGGTATATCCCGCCGCTGTCACCGATACAGGATGCGGTTGCCAGGGGCAAGATTGACGGTGCTGGTGTCATCCCTGACATCAGCAAGTTGCGGATCCCCGTCAAATACCTGGCCAACCTGCTGACAGCCGGCAAGGAAGCACCGGTCGTTGAAGGACTCGAGCGCATGATAGCGATGCGTGCATATATGCGCGCCCGTTCAGTTGAAGGCGTCAACGCGACCGAGATCCTGGACCAGGTAGGCCTGGATGAGCAGACCCTGGATGATATGTACCGGATCATGGCACTGGCCAATTACGAAGATCGTTATGTCATTCCAACGAATCATCGTGAATACGCCGGTGAAACGCCATTTGACAACGAGATCGCATTCAACCACCGGTCTTCATGTGGCTTCAGCTTTGGCAACGGTTGCTCCGACGGTATCAGCAAGCCCAGCCTGTTTGGCAGTCCGACCCATAAAAACACCATGAGCGGCAAGCCGCGAGCGGCGAAGGACTGAATCGATGAAGACCTTCAAAGTTCTGGGTTTATTGATGTCCTATCCGAGACCGGAGTGGATATCGCACCTGGATGAATGCGAAATGTTACTGATGGAAGAGAAATTCCTGCCAAAGAAACACTTGCATGCGGTGCTGGCATTCATCGCGGAACTAAAAACCGCTGATATCTATGATGTGCAGGAAGAGTTTGTTGGGACCTTTGACCGTGGCCGGTCTCATTCGCTTCATTTGTTTGAGCACATCCACGGTGAGTCCCGTGACCGGGGGCAGGCCATGGTCAATCTGTCAAACGCCTACGAAGAGAAAGGTTTCTTCATCGGCCAGGCGGAATTGCCCGACTACATTCCCCTGTTCCTCGAGTTCCTTTCCCTTTGCCCTGTTGATGAGGCCGTCGCATTGCTGGGTGAGCCAATCGATATCATGGCAACGATCGCAGCCCGGCTGAAGAAGCGTGATTCTTCTTATGCCGCGTTATTTGATGCATTGCTTGCCTTGTCCAAAGTCAAGCCAAGCAAGGAAAAGATAGAAGAAGTGCTGGCACAGGAACCGGAAGATACCAGCCTTGATGCACTGGATAAGGAATGGGAAGAAGCGGCCGCGTTTGCTGGTCAACCAGGTCAAGCCGAGTGCGGGTCATGCGCGACACCGCCTGACGGCCTGAACATAAAGATTACACAGTAGGAAGCATTCACATGGCAAACTACATCAATCAGTTTTTCTTCGGGATTTACCCCTATATCGCGATAACCGTATTCTTTCTCGGCAGCCTGCTGCGCTATGACCGCGACCAGTACACCTGGAAGGCCAGTTCAAGCCAGATGCTAAGCAAGAAGGATATGCGCTTGGGCAGCAACCTGTTCCATATCGGAATCATCATGTTATTTTTTGGCCACCTGATGGGTTTGCTTACCCCCCACTGGGCCTACCATTTCATGATTTCAGCCGGCACCAAGCAATTACTGGCCATGACGGCCGGCGGAATTTTCGGCATCACCTGCCTGATTGGCATGATATTGCTGATTCGCCGGCGCATGCTTGATGCGCGTATCAAGGCGACATCGCAGGCCAGCGATCTTCCGATCCTGCTGATCCTGTTCGTACAGCTCGTCCTGGGCTTGCTGACCATTCCATTCTCAGCGCAGCACATGGACGGTAGCTCAATGCTTGCCCTGGCAAGTTGGGCGCAGCACCTGGTGACCTTCCAGGGTGACGCTGCCAGCTTTGTGGTTGGTGAAGCGTTTATCTTCAAAATTCACCTGGTTCTGGGATTAACAATCTTCCTGGTTTTCCCATTCACCCGCCTGGTCCATATCTGGAGCGCACCGATCCAGTACCTGACCCGCAGTGGTTACCAGATTGTCAGAAAACGGGGCTAGGAGCACGGACAGGGATGTCGATATTCGTCAATGACGTCGAGATAAAGGAGGAGGAAATCGGGCAGGAGATGCAGCATCACCCAGCCCCGAGCCAGCAGCAGGCCTGGAGGATGGCCGCGCAGTCACTGGTCATCAGGCAGCTCTTATTGCAACAAGCCACCAAAAACGGACTGTATCCGGGCGATATCTCGAGTGTCCCGCTCGACAAGGAAGAGCAGCTTATCGATAAGCTCCTGGAACTGGAAGTGACCGTGCCCGAGGCGGACGAGGCAACCTGCCAACGCTTCTACGACGCTCACTCCGACAGTTTTCTGGATAAGGAGTCCGGCAGCCGGCAGCCGTTTAACGAGGCGCAAACCCTGATTCGTGAATACCTGCACACAAAGGCCATGCGTGTCGCGGTGGCCGAATATATAAAGTCACTGTCATACGATGCAGAAATCAAGGGCTTTGAATTGTCCGGGTGATTGCTGCCAGCGCGTCCATATCACCACGGGTGCAAGAATTATCCAGCGTTTCAGTACAAACTTGAATGTCAGCTTTCGTGGCAGAACCGGACGGTCGTGCCCTGCAATTACCAATGGTGGCTAACGGCCACGAGCCGCCCCACTTATAACAATGGTCCACTGTATAACTGGGTAGGGTTTTATACCCATTACCGCCCCGCGTATGCCAAACGATTCCTCCTGCGCCGCTCCCGACGATTATGCCATTGTCCCAGGTCGTCGAGTTGCTTCCATTCCTCCACGCTACGGAACGCTTTCTTTCCCTCCATGATGCGCAAAGCACAGCTTTTGCATTGCGGGCGGGCCAGAATCCTTGCGGAACTGGATACCAACTTGCTGACAGACTCACCGGCAAGCATCCGCACCGTGATGTCGGCCAATTGTCTGGCCCCGAAAACCTGCTTTTTAAACAGGCAGTCGGGCTGGCTACAAGTTATCCTGCCTTTGTATGTTGTGGTCAGGTTGCTGGGTTGAGATTTAATGGTCTCAACGTCCGGTTCTATTGCACGCCAGGCTTTCATATTGATCACCTCATTGCCAAGGCTAATCAAAGCGAAACACCAAGTCATGACGAAAACCCGATCATCGTCCGAGAAAAATACGATCGGACACTAAGTGGTTGAATTGCTTTATTGTCGGTGGGGAGGGATACTACAGTCAGGCCAACGGAATGCATGCGCATCACTGCCGCAAAAGCATTGATGAGGGCGGGGTCTTGGAATCCGATTTCTGTATCAAAGATTGGACGGTACGACCGCATCGAAACTGCATCGAACGCGGAGACCGGACGGTACATATCAGACCCAAGGCCATGGCAGTCCTGCAATGTCTGGTCGATGCCTCAAACGCGGTAGTCAGCCGCCATGAACTGTTCGACGCGGTGTGGCCGGGCGCAGAGGTCTGCGATGACGCGCTGACGCAGCAAATCTCCGAATTGCGCAAGGCATTCGGCGACTCCCCGCACCATCCCGTGTTCATCGAGACCATCCCCAAGATCGGATTCCGTCTGATGCCAGAAATCAATGAATCCGCACCGTCGATCGCTGTGCTGCCGTTCAACGACATGAGCGAGCAAGGTGACCAGACCTATTTTTGCGAGGGGATCGCCGAAGAAATCCTGAACGCACTGTGCAAAGTCGCCAACCTGCGGGTTGCCGCACGCGTGACTTCTTTCCGTTTCGCCAGCAAGAACGTCGATGTCGGTGAAATCGGCAGGAAGCTGCAAGTTCAAACGGTGCTTGAGGGCAGCGTGCGCAAGTCCGGTGATCGGCTACGGATTACGGCTCAGTTGGTCAAGACTTCTGATGGTTACCACTTGTGGTCGCGGCAGTACGATCGTCTTTTGGAAGACGTTTTCGAAATCCAGGAAGAGATCGCTGATTCCATCGCTAACGCGCTTAGCGTGACCTTGAAACGGAAAACCCTCGACAACCAGCAACACGTTGATCCAAAGGCCTACGACCTGTTCCTGCGGGGCTTAAGTTTTTTTGCAAAGCAGAATATCCAGGACACAATCTATGCGCGTCAGATGTTCCAACGGGCATTGGAGGTAGATTCCCAGTTTGGACGAGCCTGGGCGGGGTTGGCTTATACCTATGGTTTCGAGTATCTGTACTTCAACGCGACCGACGTGAATCGTGAGGAAGCACTGCGCACCAGCAGCAAAGCCCAGGAACTGGCACCAGATCTAGCAGAGTCCCATGTTTCAGCAGGCATCGCACGGTGCATGATGCAGGATTATGAGAAGGCCGAACTCGAATTCGAAAAAGCCATCGAACTCGACCCTGCGAGTTTCGATGCCTGGTATTTTTTCGGCCGGGACAAGGTGCATGAAGGGGAACTCAAGAGGGCAGTGAGGTTGTTTGAACGCGCCGCGCAGGTGAGACCTGAAGATTACCAGAGCGTGCTGTTGCAGTCACAGCTTTGGCACAGCCTGGGTGATTCCAAACGGGAAATGGAGACAGCGCGACGGGGTATTGAGCGCGCACGGGTCGTACTGGAACTAAACCCGGATGATAACCGTGCCTACAACATGGGCGCTTTTGCCTTGCTGCGACTAGGGGAGCGTGAAGAGGCCGAGAAATGGATGAAGACTTCATTAGAAAATGCGCCTGGGGACTCGATAGTTCAGTACAATGCGGCCAGTTTCCATGCATTGGCCGGGAACATCGAACAGTCTCTCGACTGTTTGGAAAACTGCTATCTTAGGGTTGGGAATCTCAACCGTGAATGGTTACTGCACGATTCCGACTTGGATGCTGTGCGTGAGCATCCACGCTTTGCAGACATCTTGGCCGCTTTTCCAGATTAGGTCGGCTCCACGATACGGCCAGCGGTCGCCACACTACTTGGAAAAGCAGGAAATTCAGGACACCCAAAACAATTCTCTATCGGTTCGTACCAACTTAAGCCAGATTCATACATACATTGAGAGTCAACAGACAACAATCTGAGTTCGGGCAAATTTGTGAGCGCACAGGAGTCCCAATATCGCTGGAGGCCGCAGGGACTTCCACCCCTGGTCAGAACAAAAATGTACAACCATAACCCGCTCCTGGCCGTTCTCTGCTATATGCGCAGATGAATTTTGCTGCCTTTCAGTAACTGCTATGCAGTTCTAAGCCGTCACTCAAATGGCATGATTCTGTAATATCTGTCCAGCAACAAACGGCCTATTCTGTTGAAAAACACCTTTTCTTCAGTTCTCGGACGTTTCCGCGGAAACGTGTCTCAATAAAAACAATGGCTTATATTCGCTCAACTTGCGGAAATTGATCGAATTTACGAAAACACCGAGTTTTTCAACAGAATAGGCCATTAGCTGTTGTCCGGAATGGAGCTTTAGCTGGCCAGTTCGCCACCTTGCGGAGCCTGATTTGCAGGCGTAGGATTACATTCAAGGAAACAATAACAATTGGCACGGATGCATCTGGCAGGGATGTAAACGGGTTAATTGATGCAATTCCGCAATCCTCTCGGTTCTATCCGTACTTACATTCGTGTCCTTCTATGGCGTTAGCAAGAATAGGAGAAATCATATGAAACTTAACGTGTTTATGACTATTGTCGCGGTTGTGGCGGGGCTGTTTGGACTTGGGTTTGTTTTTGTTCCCGAACAGGTATTGTCTTTCTATGGCGCTGCTCCAGATGCTGGAACTAACTACATGACACAATTGTTCGGTGCGGCCCTGCTGGGTTTTGCCGTTATCTTGTGGCTGTGCAAAGATGCTGAAGACTCGCCGGTGCTTCAGGCTATCCTGTTAGGATTATTTGTTGCAGAAGGGGTGGGGTTTGTAGTCGCCTTGATAACCCAACTCGGGGGGCAATCAATGCCCTTGGCTGGTCTACGGTAATCATCTATCTGCTGTTTGCCTTGGGATTTGGGTATTTCCGGTTTATAAAATCGACAGCTAAATAGTTAACCGACTAGGAAGGAACTGGTGCCTGCTTAATGGATTCCCATTAAGCCGGCTGCTGTGGAACTCGTGCCTTAGTGAGCGATGTCATGGAAACTTTCGATTAACCTCGCAAGCTTACAGTTAGCCCACACTTTCAAGCTGACCGTCAGGATGCCCTCGCCAGGCTTGCAAATGCGAGGATCGACGCTCTAATCCGTGAAATTATTGCAAATCTTACAAGTCTCAGCTGTTGCTTTACATTGCACAGTTGCTATGGCCACTTCGTCCACACTGAACAGTCGCATCCGGAGAATCTTGAACCCCTTCCGCCGCACGATGTTGGCGCGGCGAGGTACCGTATTGCCTACATTGCATTGTGCATTGAGAACAGCGCACCAGGGAGACGCTTGCTTAAGCTCTAGCGGACATACCTGCCATCGATCAGGACCTCATACATTTTGGCTCGCCCAACTGGTTCTGGGAACGATGCGTGAACTCCTATGCCCTACAAGTAGAACCATCCCGATTCGTACACAAGGACGAGGCAGTTATCGACTATGGCGAAGCTCTTCACATTCAACGGATCAGGGCTCTCTTCTTCGAGGGTCTTGAACAGCTAGTTGGGAATTTCGTATGAAAACTTTCAGAAAAGTTCTTCTGTGGGCGCCAAGGTTGTTGCTAATCGCGTTCGCTCTTTTTTTAGTCATATTTTCCTTAGATGTATTTGAAGAAGGAAAAAGCGCAGCAAAAATTGCGATTGAACTAGTGATACACAATATACCGTCAATGATGCTTGGCCTGGTCGTATTTACAGCCTGGCGCCGGGAATGGATTGGTACGCTGGTATGCCTGGTGCTTGCAGTGGCTTATATCGTGTGGTTCTGGGGGCGGTTTCCGTTATCGGTTTATTTCATTATGGCGGCCCCGATATTTCTAATCGCTGCTCTATACGCTGTAAATTGGCAGTTCAGGAAGCGTACCGCCGGAACGTCTTGACTTTAGACTTGCGCCTCCAAATATGATGGAACGACGGATCTCCTTTTAGACCAAAAGCTGAGGTAAGAGGTGCGCGATAGCGAATTGCCGCTACTGGCCTATTCTGTTGAAAAACACCTTTTCTTCAGTTCTCGGACGTTTCCGCGGAAACGTGTCTCAATAAAAACAATGGCTTATATTCGCTCAACTTGCGGAAATTGATCGAATTTACGAAAACACCGAGTTTTTCAACAGAATAGGTCGTTAGCCGCCTCTCGTATTTCTAAAAATTACACCTTCTTGATGACTGCTTTCCGTCGAACAGCGGACGGTTACCTTCTTATTGCAACAGGTCACCAAAAACGGACTGTATCCGGGTGATTGCCGCCAGCGCGCCTTTATCGCCGCGCGTGCAAGAATATCTCCGCTACTGCATATTAAGAATCGCTCCTTAGCGAGGTTAGTGGCATTATTTTTGGTGTTTCAGAAGATTCTTTTTCCAAAATCCCCAATTTTTGCTTTCGGCTATGGTCTTTTTTAGGTCAGGGTTTTTAATGGAAAGTTTATGTGGGTGGACCACCAGGTGTGATAGCCTATATTAGAAGATTGTAATATATGTTTTTGCAGGTCTCGCCAACCCATTCAGTTCGCGTTGCTGAAAACACCTGTCTTATGGAGGAGAACAGTTATGAATTTGTATAAGGACATCACTGCTGTAAAGGGCCCGGTTTTCTCACAATTGACAATCCTGGTTTGTGCTCTGCTTGTCGGTTTTTCCGCATACGCCGCTGATCCCGTGATCAAGAAAAGTGCATATGAGGATGGCGACAACAAGATTCAACTGAAGGTCTTGAAGGCCGGGCGAAGAGCGCTCGTTACCGTTTCGGGAGTGGAAACTGGCCAGGTCCTGGGCACTTATCGTGCCGACAAAAGGGGTAAGTTGGAGGAAGAGATCTCCCTGAGCTCCGGGCAAATTGTGCCATGCAACATCCAGGTCGAATCATCCAGTGGCAGCGCCACCCGCTCACTTGCAGATGCGCCAGCGGATTGCGGAGATCAAGGTGGCGGTGGTGACGGTGGTGGTGACGGTGGTGGCGGTGGTGGCGACGGTGGTGGTGGGCCAACAACTGATCACGATAACTTGGCGTATACCGGCCCCGGTACGTGCCTTGAATGTCACACTGAGCACGCTTTTGATGTGTTTGAGTCCACCCACTACCAGTGGAAGGGGGAAGCCCCTGACATGATCAATCAGGCCAGCTTACTGCAGGGCAAGCACGCTGGCGCCGTGAATACCTACTGTGGAAACATTACCGGCAACTGGGAGGGCTGCAGCACGTGTCACGTCGGTCGCGGCGCTGAACCTGAGGCTTTTGCTTCCCAGACGCAACTCGAAAATATCGATTGCATGGTCTGCCACCAGGACGCATACAAGCGTATGAGAGTGGATGGGGTTTTTCAGCCGGACACGGACAATATGAGTATCGGCATGGATGAGGCGGTGCAAACCGTACACAAGCCCACGCGTGCGAGCTGTCTCCAATGCCATGCAAAGGCTGGAGGTGGCGATGCCGTGAAGCGAGGCGACCTGGCTTTGGCGACTGCCCATACCGCTGATGAACAATACGACGTGCACATGGCGACAACCGGTGCCAATTTGAATTGCCAGTCCTGCCACGTGCCGGAAAATCACCGCTTCCCGGGTAAGGGTTCCGATATTCGCCCCACCGACCTGGCAGGCGTGGATCTTGACTGCACAAGCGGCGGTTGTCACGATTCTGCACCGCATGACAGCTCGGAAATCAATCAGCACACCGCGAAGGTCGCTTGCCAATCCTGCCACATCCCCATCTATGGTAAGAATGCCAGTGATTCAGTTGCAACCGAGGCCACGGAGTTGCACCGCAGCTGGCAGGCAGGTTCCGAACACACGAGTGCACCGTTCCACCCGGTGTTGGTCAAAGCCAACAACCAGGTGCCCGTATACCGCTATTGGAACCGCATGAGTGACAACTACCTGCTGTTCGACGAAGTGTATGAAGACCTGGAAACAGGTACGTATCACACGAGTATTCCCGATGGTGCGGTAAACGACCCAGGCAGCATGCTCTATCCATTCAAGTACAAGACATCCGATTACCCGCTGCGGACCGAGTCCAACCAGCTCATCGCGTTGGATACCAGCGTATTTTTTGCTACCGCAGATGCAGAAGCGGCAGTCATTGCGGGATTGGAGAATATGGGCTTCAGTTGGGAAGACGAGTATCAATGGGTGACCACCGACACCTATCAACTACTCAACCACCAGGTGAGTCCCAGTGACGATGCCTTGAACTGCTCTGCATGCCACCTGAATACTGCACGGATGGATCTGCAGGGCGATTTAGGCTTTGCCCCCACCAATGCTCAGGCCACTTGTGCTTCAGGTTGTCATTCGGCTGAAAAGGCCCGTGAGTGGGAACTTGGCGATTACGAGGAGTTCATGGCGCATCACGAGAAGCACCGTGAAAAACGCGCGGATTGCCGGGACTGCCATAGTTTCGACCGTTAATCCCGGACCGATCCCGTGCTGTCCCCGCCGAGGCCGTTCCATTGCGTGGGGCTGTTGATAGTATGGAGGCAGGTGTCGTCCAGGTGCTTGATTTAACAGTCAGACAATAACGCCTCAATAAAGGCAATCATCTTGAAGGGCCGTCAGCTAAGGGCGGCCCTTTTTCTTACATTACGAAGTTCTGCTTCTGGCCCTTTCTTTTCTCTGGAACACCCACCTGACGAGTGTCTCCTTTTCTGTAATCTGTACGTGGAAAAGCCTGTAGAATTCTCTACCAACATTCGAATTTTGTACCTGATCAAAGGACTCTCTCATGCGCAAAACACTAACAATCATCACCCTTGGATTTGTCTTCTGTCCGTTGGAATCATGGCAGCCGACCAGAAATTGCGGCCCGTCACCCATGAAGATGTCTGGCTAATGCAACGGCTTGGCAGTCCCGGTTGTCAGCCCGGACGGCAGCAAGGTCGTGGTCAGTGTCAGCCAGCCATCGTATGAAAAAGACGGTACCGAAAGCGACCTGTGGTTGCTGATGGTGGATGGTGAAAGCGAACCCCTGCGCCTGACGTCAACTCCGGCAGCAGAAGGCAGCGTGGCCTGGAGCCCGGACGGGTCAAAAATTGCATTCACCACCAAACGCAACAAGGACGAGGCCAGCCAGGTTTACTTGTTGAACATGGAAGGCCCCGGCGAGGCGATTGCCATCACCGGTCTCTCGACCAGCGCGAAAAACCCGGTATGGAGCCCGGATGGCAGCCACATCGCCTTTGAAAGCCGGGTTTACCCCGGCATGGCCGATGATGAAGCCAATAAGGCTGAGAAAAAATCCCGCGACAAGAGCGAGGTCAACGTGTCTGAATACGACATGTTTCCGGTCCGCCAATGGGATCACTGGCGCGATGACCGCGAGACCCATTTATTTGTCCAGGAAGCACGCAGCGGTGCCAAAGCCAAGGACCTTCTGCTCGACAGCAAGTTGCTTGAAGAAAACGGTTTTGCCGGCCGTTCGACACGTTCCGGTGACACCTTGAAAGCAGTATGGTCACCCGATGGCAAGTCACTGGTCTTCAACGCCACCACCAATCTTGACGAGGCCGCACACGCCAGGGTGATCTACCACCTCTACAGCGTCCCGGTCAGCGGTGGTGAGCCGGAAAAACTGACCGACAGTGATGAATGGAGTTGCCACAGCCCGTTGTTCGCTAGCAATGGCGAAACGCTGTACTGCGATTACAAACCCGAAAACGGCGAGGTCTATAACCTGACCCGCCTGGCCCGCTTCGACTGGTCGGATAAAGGTCTGAAGGGTGAGCCGGAAATCATCACCGCTTCATTCGACCGCTCGGTTGGTGACATAGCACTCAGCCCCGATGACAAAACCATTTTCATGACCGCAGCCGAAGCCGGGCGCACCCGAATATTCTCGATGCCCGCACGAGGTGGTCAGGTCAGGGCGCTCGACCCCGATAGCCGCGGTGTTTATGGCGGTATCCAGGCTGCCGGGAATAAACTCCTTGCAAGCTGGCAAAGCTCCGCAACGGCAGCAGAGATTGTCCGCGTGGACCCGTCCGACGGCAGTCACACGGCAATCAGCCATTTCAATGTTGAACGATCCAAGGGTCTCGACCGGCAGGCATTTCTCGAGTTCTGGTTCGAAAGCAGTAAGGGCCGGCGTATCCATAGCTGGTTGGCGCTGCCGCCGGATTTTGACGAGTCCAAAAAGTATCCACTGGTGTTGCAAATCCACGGCGGCCCCTTCAGTTCATCCATGGATGCAGGTCATGTGCGTTGGAGTGCCCACTTGCTGGCCGCGCCCGGCTATGTCGTGATGATGACCGATTACACCGGGTCGGTCGGCTACGGCGAAGAATTTTCCAGGAACATCCAGAACGACCCCTTACGCACACCGGGCGAGGAACTGCTCGAAGCTGCCAACGAGGCCGTCAAACGCTATCCGTTCATCGATGGTGAACGCCAGGCGGCAACCGGCGCCAGCTACGGCGGTCACCTGGTCAACTGGTTACAGGCGACCACCAGCCACTTCAAAGCCCTGGTTGGACACGCTGGTTTAATGGACCTCGAGGGGCAGTACTCGTCCAGCGACACGGTTTATAACCGGGAAATCATGAACGGCGGACCCGCATGGGGTGACAGCCCGGTCTGGCGTGAACAAAGCCCGTCCACCTATGCTGACCGGTTTTCAACGCCCATCCTGCTGACCGTCGGCGAGAAGGACTTCAGGGTGCCCATCAACCAGACCCTGGCAGCATGGACCTATGTCCAGCGCCAACAGGTACCGGGCCGCTTGCTGGTATTTCATGACGCGAACCACTGGGTCATGAAAGGCGCGGAAGCGCGTTATTACTGGGAGGAGTTGCACGCATGGCTGGCAACGTATCTGAAGGATAACTGAAGACCGGCGTTACACGGCCGCGGTACCCGGCTCATGCATTCCACATGTGTTGAGCATGGGTTTACAATGAACCATCCGGATATCTGGTATATCCCGGAACTTGATTATGGGTAAAACGGAACATTCTGCAACGGGCCAAACAGGTCCAGTGAAATTCATCCTCGATGGCGAGCTCATCGAGTTGTACGATGTCGACCCGACCCGCACCGTGCTGCAGTTTTTACGTGAAGACCTGCATCGGACCGGCACCAAGGAAGGCTGCGCCGAGGGCGATTGCGGCGCCTGCACCATTGCGCTGATCGAACTCGGTGGCAACGGCGATAGGCTGAAGGTCCGGGCGGTCAATTCCTGTATCCAGTTTTTGCCCACGCTCGATGGCAAGGAACTCGTTACCGTCGAAAGCCTGGTGAGTGAGACCGGTGAATTACACCCGGTACAGCAGGCCATCGTGGATGCCCACGGCTCACAATGCGGTTTTTGCACACCGGGTTTCGTCATTTCCCTGTTCGCGCTGTACAAGACCAACCCGCAACCCGACCGCCGGGACATCGACGAGGCGCTCGCCGGCAACCTGTGCCGCTGTACCGGTTATCAACCGATCGTAGAAGCTGCGCACAATATGTACCAACTGCCGGCTGGGCCAGATAACTGGTTCAGACAACCTGCTGATGCCGGTCCCGGGGATGCCGCCAGGATTGAACAGCTCAAGAACATCCAACCAGACAGCATGCTGCAAACTGCTTGCCATGGCCGGACCTTCTTCGCCCCGCTGAACCTCGATGAGCTGATCAGTCTCAGGCAGCAATACCCGGAGGCGAAGCTGTTGGCCGGTGGCACTGATATCGCGCTGTCAGTCACCAAGCAACTCCGCAGACCAAAGACCCTGATCTACACGGGCCGGGTGCCGGAATTGTTGCAAGCCGGTGTCACGGGTGATTGCATCACGATCGGTGGCGGCGTACCGATCAGCGAGGCGGCCACGCTGATCACTGAGCACTACCCTGACCTGGAAGAACTGTTCACCCGCTTTGCCTCCCCGCCGGTGCGCAACGTGGCCACGCTTGGTGGCAATATTGCCAATGGCTCACCGATCGGTGATTCGATGCCGGCGCTGATGGTGCTGGACGCCCGGCTCAAACTGCAGGGCCCCGGTGGGGTTCGTGAGATGGCGCTGGAGGATTTTTACCTGGATTACATGGCCACTGCGCTTGCGAAAGACGAGGTATTGGTCTCCATCAGGATTCCCTTGCCCGACGCCACCAGCAATATCCGCTGCTACAAGGTATCAAAACGCTTTGACCAGGATATTTCCGCGCTGTGCATGGCGCTACGGCTGCAGCTCGAACATGGCATGGTGAAATCCGCGCGTATCGCGGCAGGCGGCCTGGCGGCCATTCCTAAACGTGCGGGCAGTTGCGAGGCTGCGATGACGGGCCAGCCATGGTCTACAGCCACGGTTGAAGCGGCTATGCAGGCACTCAAGGACGATTTTGTACCGATCGACGATATGCGCGCCAGTGCAGCTTATCGTCTCAGGTGCGCGCAGAACCTGTTGCGGCGTTTTTACCTTGAGACGACCGAAAACAAAAACTACTCGGTGTACGGTTATGGGCGCTGACAAGAACACCCCTGAGCGTCCACGCGTCACCGTCGGCCAGTCCGTCCCGCACGACAGCGCCAGCCTGCATGTCAGCGGCCAGGCAACCTATACCGATGATATCCCGGAGCCACGCGGGTTGTTGCACCTCGCGCTGGGTGTCAGCGACAAGGCACACGCACGAATCCTCGCCATTGATTTGGCGGCTGTCACCGCAGCCGCAGGGGTGGTTGACGTGCTGCTGCCACGTGATATCCCCGGTGACAATAACTTCGGGCCGATCGTCCACGATGACCCGATCCTGGTCGAAGGTACCGCGCAATACGCCGGCCACCCGCTGTTTGCCGTAGCTGCCGAGACCGTTGACGCGGCGCGGCACGCGGCACGCCTGGCCAGGGTGGAGTACGAGGAACTGACACCCATCCTCGATGCCGATACCGCGGTGCAACAAGCGTCCTTTGTTTTGCCCAGCAAGGAAGTGACCCGCGGTGAACCGTCCACAGCATTGAAGGCAGCCACTCATCGCATACAACGACGTGTAACGACCGGTGGCCAGGACCAGTTTTACCTCGAAGGACATATCGCGATGGCCGTGCCGGGGGAAAATGACGGCCTGACCATTTATGCCTCGACCCAACACCCCGATGAAGTACAGGCGCTGGTGGCGCGCGCCACCAATCGCGATGCCAAGGACGTGGTGGTGATCTGCCGCAGGATCGGCGGCGCATTCGGTGGCAAGGAAAGCCAGGCGGCATTGTTTGCCTGTCTCACCGCACTGGCCGCAGATAAGACCGGCAGGCCCTGCAAACTGCGCATGAACCGTGACGATGACATGATCGTGACCGGCAAACGGCACGACTTCAATATCGACTTTGATGTGGGTTTCGATGACCAGGGTGTGATCCAGGGTGTCGATTTCACGCTGGCATCACGTTGCGGCATCTCCGCCGACCTGTCCGGCCCGATCAACGACCGCACGATGTTTCATTGTGACAATGCCTATTACCTGGAGAACGTGCACATCGTCTCGCACCGATGTAAGACCAACACGGTCTCCAACACCGCGTTCCGCGGTTTTGGCGGCCCGCAGGGCATGTTCGCCATTGAATCTGTCATCGATGACATCGCCCGTACGCTGGGACTCGATCCGCTCGAGGTGCGCAGACGAAACTTTTACGGCACCGATGAGCGCAACATCACACCCTATGGGCAGAGAATCGAGGACAATGTCATTCATGACCTGGTGGACAAGCTCAGCCGGGATGCTGAATACGACCAGCGGCGCGCAGCAATACAGGCTTTCAATAGCGAACAATCGGTTTTCAGAAAAGGGCTTGCGCTGACACCGGTCAAGTTCGGGATTTCCTTTACCAACACGATGCTGAACCAGGCCGGCGCGCTGCTGCATGTCTACAAGGACGGCACCGTTAGATTGAACCACGGCGGCACCGAGATGGGGCAGGGTCTGTACACCAAGGTGGCCCAGGTCGTGGCCGATGAACTGGGCATCACGCTGGACCGCATCCGGGTCACCGCGGCCGATACCAGCAAGGTTCCGAACGCGTCCGCCACGGCCGCTTCCAGCGGTTCCGACATGAACGGCAAGGCGGCCCAGGCTGCTGCGGGCAAGATACGCAATCGCCTGACGGAACTCGCCGCCCGGCACTTCAAGGTAACCGAGGCAGAAGTCGGTTTTGCCGAAAACCAGGTCACGGCGGGACAGCACTCCACCGGTTTTACAGAACTGGTGCAAATGGCATGGATGGAACGCATTTCCCTGTCGGCCACCGGTTTTTACCGCACCCCCAAGATCCATTTTGACTTCGAGTCATTCAGCGGCCGGCCGTTTTTCTACTTTGCCTATGGCGCAGCGGTCTCGGAGGTTATCGTCGATACATTGACCGGTGAATACCGGGTGCTGCGCGTGGACATCCTGCACGACTGCGGTGATTCGTTAAACCCGGCCATTGACCGCGGACAGGTCGAAGGCGCCTTTGTCCAGGGTGTGGGCTGGCTGACTTCCGAGGAACTGTGGTGGAACACCGACGGCCAACTCCAGACACATGCTCCGTCCACCTACAAGATTCCGGCCTGTTCCGATATCGCACCGGATTTCCGTGTCGAACTGGTCCACAACAACAGCAACCGGGAAGCAACGATCTACCGTTCCAAGGCCGTGGGTGAACCACCGTTCATGCTGGCACTGTCCGTGTTTTTTGCTATTCGTGACGCGATAGCCAGCCCGGACAATCCGCTGCCGGATCTCAAGGCGCCGGCCACCCCCGAAGCGGTATTGCGGGCCATCGAAGGCACATTGTGAAGAACTGGATTGGAGACCTGTACTCACTGGCAGTGAGCGGGGAGGCCACCGTGCTGGTTACCGTTGTCACAGCACGTGGCTCTGCTCCACGTGACAGCGGTGCGAGGATGATCGTGACTGCGAGTCGCTGCCTGGGCAGTGTCGGTGGCGGTCAACTCGAATACCAATGTACAACCGCCGCCCGCGACATGCTGACCCGGCACGAGCCGGCGCGGTTGCAAAAATTTGCACTCGGCGCATCGATGGATCAGTGCTGTGGCGGTGCAGTTGAAGTCCTGTTCGAACCGCTGATCAATGGTGTGCCGGACTGGCTCGAGACCCTGCAGGACACTGACCTGCAGCAGCGAGATACCATTCTGGCCACCGATTTGAGCGATGAGCCACGCAAGACGTTGATCCGCGCGCCCACCGGCTTACACAGCAGTGCATTGGGGGAAGATGTTTTACAAGCGCTGCAAGAGATGCTGCACAGGGGTCACAGGACGTGCTGTGTAGAGGACGTCTTTCTTGAAAACATCAAGGCCCCGGAACTGGATATCGCCGTGTTCGGCGCCGGGCACGTGGGCACTGCCCTGGTTGGTATCCTCGCCGGACTTGATGCCGACATCCGCTGGATCGACGACCGCGAGGGTATTTTTGACCGCATACCGGAAGGTGTGAGTGCCATCACTGCGCCATCACCAGCGATTGAAGCCGCCAACATGCCGCCGGGCAGTTATTATCTGGTTATGACACACAGCCACGAACTCGACCTGGGTATCTGCCTGGCAATACTGGCGAGAAACGACGCCGCCTATTGCGGTCTGATTGGTTCAGGGCCAAAGCGACGCGGTTTTGAAAAACGCTTTCGCGAACACGGCCTGACGCAGGCGCAAGTGGACCAACTGGTCTGCCCGATTGGAATTGACGGCATCAGCGGCAAACTGCCCAAAGAGATCGCCATCGCCACTGCTGCCGAGCTGTTGCAGGTTTCTGAGCGCAGGGTGACAACGCCATGACGGTTCTGGTCAAGGGCGGCACGCTGGTCACGCATGAGAGCACCTGGCGTGGCGATGTGCTGTGCCACGACGGAATTATCCAGGCCATCGGCACCGGTCTGGATACACCAGCCGGTGCCACGGTCATCGACGCCGGCGGGCAACTCGATGTCAGCCGTGGCGCGGGGCGTTATATCAAGCGCAAACCATTCGCCGCCAACGGGGGCTTTATCCATGTCTGACCTGTTTTACCCGATACCTTCATCCCAGCTATTCGAATGGGTGTTCACGGAGCTGGAAAGCCATGATTCCATCTTTGGTATCGCGCGGCAGAATTTCTTTGTGCCCGGGAATTCCGACCCGTTTAAAACGACTGCGTTTGGTCATGCGCTTGAAACCCCGTTTGGCCCGGCCGCCGGACCACACTCGCAGATGGCGCAGAACATCGTCGCAGCCTGGTTATGCGGGGCGCGCTATATCGAGCTTAAAACGGTACAGACACTCGATGAACTCGATGTGTCCAAGCCCTGTATCGACATGGAGGACGAGGGTTACAACGTCGAATGGTCACAGGAACTGAAAGTTTACCAGTCATATGATGAGTACCTGCGCGCCTGGGTGCTGATCCACGCCCTGCACCATGCGCTTGGCTTTGCCGGGGAGACACCCGGTATCGTGTTCAACCTCAGCGTCGGTTACAACCTCGAGGGCATCCAGCAGCCCAATATGCAGTGGTTTCTCGAGCAGATGCATGATTGCTCTGCCTACAAGAAAAATATCGTTGAACAGCTCGCGCAGTTTTACCCGGCGGTCAGGGCACTTGATATACCCGACCGGATTTCCGACAACGTGACTTTATCCACGATGCACGGTTGCCCGCCGGATGAAATCGAACGCATTTGCGCGTATTTGATGCAGGACAAGGACCTGCATACCTATGTGAAGTGCAACCCGACACTGCTGGGTCCCGAACGGGTACGCGGGATGCTGGATGAATTGGGCTATATCGACGTGGTGGTGCCCGATTCGGCCTTTGAACACGACCTGGAGTACGCGGCAGCAGTGCCGATGATACACGCGCTGAAAGACATCGCGCGGGAATCAAACTTGCACTTTGGCGTCAAGCTCAGCAACACGCTGGAGGTGGAGAACTTCCGCACCGTGTTCGATGCTGAAGAGAAGATGATGTACCTGTCCGGCCGTGCCCTGCACGCAATCACTGTCAACCTCGCCCAACAACTGTGGCAGGAATTCGATGGTGAACTGCCGATGTCGTTCTCGGCCGGTGCAGATTGCTTCAATGCTGCGGATCTCTTGGCTTGCGGCATGCAAACCATCACGGTCTGCTCGGACCTGCTCAAATCCGGTGGTTACCTGCGTCTGAACCAATACATCGAAAACACCCGTAGTGCTTTTGCAGCCCGCGATGCCGTTGATATCGAAGCGTTTATCGCAGCACTTGCCGATGGTGAAGAAAGCGAAGCGGCGCAGGCGGGCGCCAACCTGCGTCGGTACGCGCAAAAAGTACAAAAAGAGCACACGCTGCAAAAGGCGGCGTTTTTGACTTCGCGCAGCAAAACATCGCGGGCACTCGATCTGTTTGACTGTATTGAGGCGCCCTGTGTTGACCGCTGCGCCATCGACCAGAAAGTCCCGCAATACATGCGCGCGGTGAGTGATGGTGACTATGATCTGGCGGTGCAACTGACGCTCACCGACAACCCGGTGCCCTGCATCCTGGGCCGGGTCTGCGACCACCTGTGCGAGACCACCTGTATCCGCACCCACCTGGATGAACCGCTGGCCATCCGCGAGATCAAGCGTTTTATTATGGACCAGGAAAGGCCATCCGGGACTCGCACCCGTCCTGAACCAGCGGGTATCAAGGTGGCCATTATCGGTGCCGGGCCCGGTGGCATGGCATCAGCGCTGGAACTGGCCCTGGGTGGCTGCGAGGTCGACATCTTTGAGATGCACCCCTATGCGGGTGGCATGGTCGGTGGCGCCATTCCCGAATACAGGCTTCCACAAACGGTCATTGACCGCGATCTCGAACGCCTGCTGCAACTTGGCGTGCGTATCCACTACAACGTCAAGGCGGGTTCGGGCATCCATCTCTCACAACTGCGCCGCCAGGGTTTTGACCACATCGTGATCATGGTCGGCGCCCAACTCGGCAAGAAACTGGGACTCGCCGGTGAGGACTGTGACGGCGTCATGGACGCCTTGTATTTCCTCAGAAGCTCCAAAGAAGGGCGCCCGGCGTCCATCGGGCAACGGATCGGCATCATCGGCGCCGGTGATACGGCCATGGATTGTGCCCGCACGGCCTGGCGCCGCGCTGACGGTGAGATCAGCATTATCTACCGGCGCACCATCGACCAGATGCCGGCCGACCGTGAAGAAATAGGCCTGCTCAGGGAGGAAGGTATCGCGGTGACGGAGATGGCCAAACCACAGCGCCTGTTAATCGAAAACGGACGCCTGCGCGGACTCGAATGCCTGCAAATGGAATACCGTGGCGAGCGGGACGGCTCCGGTCGCAAGATTCCGTTTGAAGTACCCGGATCTGAGTTTGAAGTGCCGCTGGATAACCTGATACTCGCCATCAGCCAGCACGCCGTGCTGGACTTTTTCGACGAGGAACCGATCACTACCAACCGCTGGGGTTATATCGAGGCCGATACGCAGACCTTTGAGACCTCTGTACCCGGTGTTTACGCCGGTGGTGACGTGGTCAACGACGGCCCCTCGTCCATCGTCGAGGCCGTGGCCGATGGCAAGGCCATTGCACGGGCCATCCTGAGCCGGACAGACGCCACGGCTCAACCGGTAAAGACCTTTGACACAGCGGAACTACAAAGAAAACGCGCGAACCGGCAATGGCGTGAACCGGTGCCGCACACCGCACTCGACAATCGGCGGAATTTCGATGAGGTCGTACTCGGTTACGATAAGAATCGGGCCAGGGCTGAGGCCGCACGCTGCCTTGACTGTGATCATTATTGCAGTATCTGCGTCGGCGTGTGCCCCAACCTGGCCCTGCAGACCTGGCAAAGCGAACCGCTTGAAATATGCTTACCAACACTGCAACACGGCCCGGATGGCATCCGGGTTTCAGCGGGTAAACCCTGGTCGGTCAAGCAGGCCTTCCAGATCGCAGTGCTGACCGATTTCTGCAACGAGTGTGGCAACTGCACGACCTTTTGCCCGACAGCGGGTGAACCCTACCGTGATAAACCACGGCTGTATCTCGATCAATCTGAATTCGAGGCACAATCCGACAACGCCTTCATGGTTTTCCGGCAGAAAGATTCATGGTCCATGCAAGCACGCTGGCAGGGCCGGACACACCGTATCGAATTGGGTGGCAAACTTGAATACCAGGGCCCGCTTTTTAATGCACGGCTGGCCCCGGACACCTTTGCACTCGAGCAGATCGAGGCATTGGCCGATGCCAGCGAGCATGACACGCTGTCGCTCGAGCCTTGTGCAACGATGTACGTCTTGCTGAATGGCCTGCGCCGCTCGTTGCCCTATTTGCCAGGCGCTTTACCCACCGAACAGGCCGCAGCAGGTAAAATTGCACATCCGGGGTACGCTGAATGAATAAACCGTCATCACTGCTGATCACCCATGCCCACCTGCTTACGCTGGACAAGACCAACCGGGTCATACCTGATGCCTACGTTTACATTGAGAACGGGCATATCGTCGAGGTCGGTGAAACCAGGCGCACTTAAACACACTGCCGGTCGCACCGTGGATGCAGGTGGCCGTGTCGTTATGCCCGGGTTGATCAACACCCACCACCACCTTGTATTCCACCTTTGCCCGTGGCTTTGCACCACCGGGACCGCCACCACGAAATTTTTCAGAGATTCTGTCGTCTCTGTGGTGGAAGCTCGACGCGGCACTGGATCATGATGACGTCTATTACTCCGCGCTGTTGGCGCTGATGGAGTCGGCCCTGGCCGGTTGCACCACCATCATCGACCACCACGCCTCACCCGGCTGTGCCGATGGCAGCCTGGACCGGATCGAACAGGCCGCCAGGGACGTCGGGCTCAGTGCTTGTCTGTGTTACGAGGTGACGGACCGCAACGTCGAAGGCGAAGGCATCGAAGAAAACGTGCGTTTTATCCAGAAATGCCGGGGCAATGACGATACGCAGATAACGGCGCTGTTCGGTATGCATGCCTTGATGACACTCGGCGACCGGACCCTGGAACGCTGTGCTGAAGCCGGGCAGGATACCGGTTTCCACGTACACGCCGCCGAGGACATGGCCGATGTGAAACTGGCCATGGAAAATCACGGTCAGACCATCATGGAACGGTTCCAGGCGTTCGACATCCCGGGTAGACAAAACCATTTTTGCACACGGCACCCATCTTTCAGCGGATGATCTCGACATGCTGGCCGCCAGCGATTCGATGCTGGTCAACAACCCGGAATCCAACATGAATAACGGGCTGAAAGTCGCGCCGACGCTGGATATGCTGGGCCACGGCATACTCGTCGGGCTCGGCACCGACGGCATGTCCTCGCACATGATTTCCCAGGCCCGGGCGATGTACTTGCATGCGCGCACCGACAAGCGCGACCCCAACGCGGCTTTTGCCGAGGCTTGCAGCATACTGCTGGAAAACAACCGCCGGATTGCCAACCGGCTGTTCATCGAACCACGTGGCGCACTGGCGCCCGGGCAACTGGCCGACATCATGATCCCGGACTACGTGCCGTTCACACCGCTGGATGAAAACAACCTGTACGGACATTTGCTGTTCGGGCTTGCATATGCGCCGGTACACACGACCATTGCACGCGGCGAGGTGATCGTGCATGAAGGCCGTCTACAGCACCTGGATGAACACGCAATCCGTACGCGCTGCGTGGAACGCGCAAGAGCCATCTGGAACCGGATACATTAACGAGAGGAACGCAGACATCAGAACCTGTTGGAATCATTACCACGTACCAGAAACGATCGGCGAGGCGCTGCAATGGCTGGATCATTACGATGGCCAGGCACGGGTGGTCGGTGGCGGCACCGATTTGCTGCTGGAAATCCAGCAGGGTTCAAAACCCGCGGTCGAGGCCCTGGTGGACACGTCACGGATTGCCGGGCTGGACGCGATCAGCCGCGATGGTGAATACATCGTTATCGGCTGTGCGGTAACCCACGCACAAATCGCCCGTGATGCACTACTCGCCCGCCATGGCACCTGCCTGGTGGAAAGCTGTGGTGTCATCGGTGGCCCGCAGGTGCGCAACGTGGCCACGCTGGCCGGCAATGTCGCACACGCCCTGCCGGCCGGTGACGGCAGTATCGGCCTGTTGGCGCTGGGTGGTGAAATTGAGATTACAGATACCGGTGGCAGCCGCTGGATGCCCTTGCAGGATGCATTCCTGGGGCCGGGCAAAAGCGCCATCGATCACCACCGCGAGTTGTTGACCCGGCTACGTTTTCAAGCCAACAACAGACCATGAAGGCTCTGCGTTTACGCGTGTTATGCGGCCCCAGGGCGTCGCGCTGCCAATGATCTCGATGGCGGCGCGTATGCAACTGGATGCTGGTAATACCATCAGCGCCGTGCGTATCAGCCTCGGACCCGCCGGACCGGTGCCGTATCTGGCCGAACCGGCCATGGCCCTGTTGCAGGGTCAACCGGCCGGACCTGAGTGTATTTGAACAGGCGGCCGGGTTGATCCTGGAATCGATACCGCTGCGCTCGAGCAAGTACCGCGCCACGCAGGAATACCGTGCGGAAATGATCCGTCATCCACCTGCCGCTGGTCCTGGCCCTCGCCGCTGAACGTGCCGCTGAGCACCCTGGACTGCACACGAGGAGCCGGGCAATGAGCAAGCTGCAAATGACAGTCAACGGCCGAGCGGTCGAAGTGGATATACCGGAATCACGCTTTCTGTCCGAGGTTATCCGTGAAGACCTGGGTCTGACCGGCACCAAGATCGGTTGCAACGAGGCCGAGTGCGGTATCTGCACGGTACTGGTCAACGGCACACCCGTGGTCAGTTGTTCCTTCCCGGCACTGAAAGCACAGGGGGCCGAGGTGGAGACCATCGAAAGCCTGTCTTCAGGTGATGAAATTGCATCCGTTGCAACAGGCGTTTTTGGACCACGGCGCGGTGCAGTGCGGTATCTGCACACCCGGCCTGATCATGACCTCCAAGGCCTTGCTGGATGAAAAACAGGCCGCGGGTGAAGCGGTCAGCGAAGACGACATCAAGGCCGCCCTGAAAGACACCTATTGCCGCTGCACCGGCTACCAGAGCGTCATCCGGGCCGTGCGGCAGGCAGACGGCCAACAGGTGCCGCCCTATATTCCACCAACGCTGGGCAAGATCAACGAGGTCGGCAAGGCGCAGCCCAACCCCGATGCGCTGGCCAAGGTGCGTGGCACGGCCCGCTTTACGGACGACTACCAGTTCCCGGGCATGTTGTATGCCAGGACCCTTACGAGCCGGCCGGCCACACGCACGCATCATCTCGATCGATACCGAAGCAGCCCGGCGCTTACCGGGCGTGCAAGCGGTGCTGACCGCAGATGATGTGCCCGGGCGCAACCTGCACGGTATCGTGACCCTGGACTGGCCGGTATTGTGTGCCGACAAGGTGCGTTATACCGGTGACGCGGTGGCCATCGTTGCCGCCGACTCCGAGGCCATCGCGGAACATGCGCTGGGGTTGATCCGGGTCGAATATGAAGATCTGGAGGCGGTCACCAGCGCCATGGATGCCCTGAAGCCGGGTGCGCCGCGTCTGCACGATGAGCACCCGGACGGCAACCTGCTGAAGCACATCAAGGTCAGGAAAGGTGACATGGCCGAGGGTTTTGCCGCGGCCGATGTCATCATCGACCGGACCTACCGCACACCGACCACCGAACACCTGTTCCTGGAGCCGGAATGCGCCATCGGTGTGCCCGCCGGTTACAACCCGGCCGATTTTGGCGGGCCCTCGATCCGCAAGCCGCACGTGGTGAAACGGCCCTCCACGACAAGACCTCGATCTATGTCGGCAGCCAGATCCCTTATCTCGACCGTGACCAGGCGGCCGCAGCGCTGGGTGTGGAAAACGACCAGGTGCGGGTGATCGCACCCTTGATGGGCGGCGGTTTTGGCGGCAAGGAAGACATCGCCGGCCAGATCCACGTCGCGCTGCTGGCCGAGAAGGTCGCACGCCCGGTCAAGATGCTCTATTCACGCCAGGAAAGCCTGCAGTTCCACCCCAAGCGGCACGCCACCGTGATCCGCATCCGCACCGGCGCCACGAATGATGGCAAGCTGACCGCAGTTGAAGCCACCCTGTACGGTGATGGCGGCGCCTATGCCAGCCTCAGCGAAAAGGTTTTGACCCGCGCCACCACGCACGCCTCCGGCCCCTACGACGTGCCGCACGTGAAGGTGGATTGCTTTGCCGCCTATACCAATAACGCACCCTGTGGCGCCTTCCGTGGTTTTGGTGTTTCACAGAGCTGTTTTGCGGTTGAGAGCAACATGGATATCCTCGCCGAGGCGCTGGACATGGATGCCGTCGAGTTGCGGCGTATCAACGCGCTGGATGTCGGATCGACAACCGCCACCGGGCAGGTCATGCGTGAAAGCGTGGGTCTGCTCGAATGTCTCGAACGGGTTGATGCTGACATGCGGAACGGGGATTTCCGCTGGTCCTGGCAGGACGGCCATAAACTCTATGCCTGGGGCCTGGCCATTGGCTACAAGAACACCGGCCTCGGTGGCGGCGCACCGGATAAATCCAGCGCCCAGGTTGAAGTCTGGCTGGATTCAGCCGAAACAGTGTGTGCACAGGTCCGCACTACTTCGGCTGAACTGGGCCAGGGTTTACCGGGTGTATTGGCGGCCTGCGCCGCCGATGAACTGGGTATCAGCCGCGACCAGGTGGATGTACTGCTGGGCGACACCGATCATTGTCCGGACGGGGGTCCGACCACCGCCAGCCGCCAGACTTTTGTCAGCGGTAATGCCGCCCGCTACGCGGCGAAAACCATGCTTGAGCAACTAACGCCAACCGCTGCCGAGATGTTGCAGTGTGAACCTCAGGATGTGTCTTTTGCCAACTGCCAGGCCACTTGCGGCGATAATTCCGTAGACCTGGCCAGCGTGGTCAAGCAAGCAACCGGCAACGGCGTGCCGATGGTGGCCGAATACGAATACTGGGCGCCCGAGACCCAGCCACTGGGTACAGGCGGCGACATGCACTTTGCTTTTGGTTTCTGCGCCCAGGCTGTCTTGTGCGAGATCGATACACGCACAGGCATAACCCAGGTACAAAAGGTGATCGCGGCCCACGATGTCGGGCGTGCGATCAACCCGCTGACATTGGAAGGCCAGATCGAGGGCGGCATCGTCATGTGTATCGGATACGCGCTGACCGAGCATTACATCCAGGAGCAGGGCCGGCCCTGGACCAGCGTGATGGCCAGGTACAAAGCGCCCGGCATCAACCATGCACCACGGATCGTCTCGCATATCGTGGAGCACCAGACTTCCACCGGGCCATTCGGTGCCAAGGGTGTCGGCGAATTGCCCAGCATCCCGACCAGCGCCGCCATTACCAACGCCATTTACAACGCCACCGGTGTGCGTGTACGCAGCCTGCCCGTGGATCAGGACGAACTGCTTCGGGCCATGCGGCAAGAGGCTACGGAAATTGAATTGGGTTGGGGTGACAGCGAAAAAATCCCCACCGTCAAACTTGGAGGTGAAATGTGAAATTAATACCCGACATTCGCGAAGACGTTCTGCAAAAGAGCATCACACGCGCCCGGGAGCGCAACATCCTGTTGCCGACCTTTGCACAGATGAAGGACCCGGGCCTGGTACCCGATGCCATCACCCAACGGCTTAGCGACGTCGGACTGTGGGACACGGACCCGGCCAACCTGTTCCGCATAACGTGGAAAAACGAACCCCGCCCGCACGGCGGCGGATTTGGAGAAGGTAACTGGATCGAATTTCCCTCCTCTGTCACCGGTGTGGATGCGACCATCATTGGCATCACCGGCAAGTGGTTTCCGACCGGTGCGCACAAGGTCGGTGCGGCCTATGGTTGCCTGGTGCCCAGATTGGTCACCGGCGCATATGATCCCGTCACGCAAAAAGCGGTCTGGCCGTCCACCGGTAACTATTGCCGCGGCGGCGCCTATGACTGCGCGCTGCTGGCCTGCCCGGCCATCGCCATCCTGCCCGAAGGCATGAGCCGCGAGCGTTTTGAATGGCTGCGTGAGATCGGCACTGATGAAATCATCGCCACGCCCGGCACCGAGTCCAACGTCAAGGAAATCTACGACAAGTGCTGGGAACTGCGCGCCGAGCGCGGTGACGGTATCGTCATTTTCAACCAGTTCGAGGAGTTCGGTAACGCCATCTGGCATTACCACACGACCGGTTCAATCATCGATGAAATCTTCAGCAAGCACTACGCACAAAATGGTGGAACGACACGCCGCTTGTCGGCCTATGTCAGCGCCACAGGTTCCGCCGGCACCCTGGCCGCCGGTGATTTCCTGCGCGCCCACCACCCCGGCATCCGCGTGGTGGCCACCGAGGCCCTGCAGTGCCCCACCCTGCACAGCTTCGGTTTTGGCGAGCACCGTATCGAAGGTATCGGTGACAAGCATGTGCCGTGGATTCACAACGTACGCAACACCGACATGATCGCGGCCATCGATGACGAGCAGACCATGTCCCTGCTACGTCTGTTCAACGAGGAAGAGGGTCATGCCTGTCTGCGCCGTGAAGGTGTGGATGAGGACACCATCGGTAAGCTGGATCAGCTCGGAATTTCCAGTATCTGCAACCTCGTAGCTGCTATCAAAACGGCGCATTATTACGACATGGATGGCCGCGATGTGATCTTCACGCCGCTGACCGATTCGATGGAACTGTATTCATCACGCATGGAAGAAATGCACGAGATGCATGGTGCTTACAGCTCACGTCAGGCAGACCAGCATTTTGCACGTTACCTGGCAGGGACTGTCACCGACCATGTGCGTGAACTGAGCTACGCCGACCGCAAGGCCTTGCACAACTTCAAGTACTTCACCTGGGTGGAGCAGCAGGGCCGGAGCTCGGAAGACCTCGTCAAGCTGTGGGACGAGGACACCTGGGCGGAAATTTTCTCGCAGGATGTCGTGGACGAATGGGATCGCCTGATCGATTCATTCAACGCGGCTACGGGGTTGACACCAGACACCAACTGATACCCTGCTGATTTCGGCGGAACAATCTGCTTGATGTTCCGCCGAACACCTACATCGTCAGCGCCATCACGGCCTTTTGCGCATGCAGACGGTTTTCGGCCTGGTCGAACACCGCGCTCCAACGGCCGTCGATGACCCCGTCGGCGACCTCGATATTGCGGTCGGCTGGCAGCGGGTGCATGTAGATCGCGTCCTCATCGGCCATTTCCATGCGCCGCTCATCGGCGATCCAGTCGGTGTATTTGCTGGAAATTTCGGCCGATTCTTCTTCGTCTTCGGTAGTAAGCATCGCACCCCAGCTCTTGGCGTAGACCACGTCGGCACCTTTCATCCCTTCATCGAAATCCTCGACGATCTCGAAGCTGCCGTGGGCCGCCCGCGCGTTGTCCGCGGCCTGGTCCATGATCTCCGGCATCAGTTTGAACTCCGGCGGGCGGGTCAGGCGCACGTTGGCGCCGTAACGGGTCAGCAACAGGATCAGGCTCTGCGGCACGCTGAGTGGTTTCTGGTAGCTGGACGCATAGGCATAGCTGACATTAACCGTGAGTCCTTTCGCCCCGCCCTTGTGCTCGATGATGGTCTGCAAATCGGCCAGCGCCTGGAACGGGTGGTACCTGTCACACTGCATGTTCAGCACCGGCGTGCGGCTCGCTTCCGCGACCGCCCGGATGTACTGGTTACCGATACCCCAGTCACACTGGCGGATGGCGATACCATCGTTGTAGCGGCCCAGTATGTCGCCGATCTCCTTCCAGGTGTCACCGTGGCCAATCTGGGTGGCAGTGGAATCGAGGAACATGGCGTGTCCGCCCAGCTGAGCCATGCCGGCCTCGAAGCTGGCCCGGGTCCGGGTGCTGGTGAAGAAAAACAGCATGGCCAGCACCTTGTCCCGCAGGTAGGCGTGCGACTCATTGAGCGCCCGTTTGCGCTTCAGGTCGAAGGCCACGTCCATGACCGTGTCGAGTTCGTGTTTGGTCCACTCCTGGGTGGTGATCATGTCTTTACCGCGCAAATAAGTCTGCATTTCTGTCTCCTGAATACTGGTGCAATGTTCGGGCTAGGTCTCCCGCACGCCGGCGCTGCGCCGGATCATGCGGAAACGCAATAAATCGTCCCGGAAGTACGAGGTGGCCCGCACTACCGGTGTGTTGTCCTGATCAAAACCGATCTCCTGGAACGCAATCGCCGCCGTTCCGTCGGCAACGCCCAGCAGACAGGCCTGAGCACCGTCGAGCACGACCGGCTCTATTTCGGAAAGATAATAAGCAAGGTGCCGGTCGCCATGCGCCTCGAGAAACCGGAACAGCGGCTCGTCGCTGTCCATGGTGGCGGGCAGGCGCAGGTAACGTTCCGGGATGCGGTTAACGGTTAAAATGACTGGCTTGGAATTCTCCAGGAACAGCTTTCTCATGACCACCAGCGGCTCACCCGCAACGATTTCGAGGTCATCGGCATGATTGGCTTCGGCGGCTATCGTGGCAACGCTGAGCATTTTGACCGAGGGTGTGTAGCCGTGGTCATGCAATACGTCTTCATATGACCAGATTTCCTCGAGCCGGGACTTGATCTGCAGACCGGGCTCATTAACGAAAGTGCCAACACCCTGTTTGCGGTAGATCGTACCCTCGTGTTCGAGACGGGATAATGCATCCCGGACCGTTGTACGGCTGACACGAAGCTCAGCGGCGAGTTCGTTTTCGGCGGGGATTTTCCCATCGGCGAAATCACCCCCGGTGATCCGCGCCTTGATGTTCGCTTTCACCTGCTCGGTGAGTGATGGATGCCGGCCGATCATGTCATTTTCACGCTGTTTCTTTCCTGTTTCAGATTGAAACCTGTATTTGTAGTATTGTATGATTGTCATACAAATTTTAACGGGAATCCACAGGTTTGTCCAAACCCGATTTTTGGGGGACATACCGCGGACCCGACCAGTCCAATTAAGGAGCAGAACATGCGCAGCTTTGCGGGACGCGACATCCTGTCGCTCAAGGATTTTGAACGAAACGAATTCCAGCACGTATTTGAAATTGCCGACCAACTCGAGCCTATCGCCCGGGAACGGCGTAACGTCGACCTGTTAAGCGACAAGACGTTGGTGACGGCTTTCTACCAGCCCTCAACACGGACCCGGCTGGCCCACGAAGCCGCCATGCACCGCCTTGGCGGCCACGTACTCGGCTTCTCCGACGCCAAGATGACCCGGGCGGGAGACTTCTACCAGGAGTCCATCAAGGACACCGTCCACATGCTCGAGTACTACGGCGACGCCCTGGTGATGCGCCATTTCGAGCAGGGTGCGCCGCAGGAGGCGGCCCGCTGGGCCTCGATCCCGGTCATCAACGCCGGCGACGGCTGGGGCGAACACCCCACCCAGGTGCTGACTGATCTGTATACCGTGCAAAGGGAAATGGGCAGCGTCGACGGCAAGGTGTTCGTGTGCATCGGTGACCACCGCATGCGTACCATGCACTCCATCGGATATGCCCTGTCCCAATTCGACGCGGAGATGGTCATCCTGGCTCCCGAAGACATGTCACCGACCCAGGAGTTCCTCGATGAACTCGACGAGAAAGGCACATCCTGGCGGATCGTTGACCACATCGACGAGGTAATTCACGAGGCAGACGTCATCTACATGGAGCCGGTGGTACAGCCCGACTATACCCAGAGCCGTCAGGAGAAGCAGGACGAATACAGCCGTACACCGGCCAATTACCAGATCACCCGCAAGGTGATGGCAAAAGCCAAGGGCGATTCGATCGTGCTGCACTCACTGCCACGCATGGACGAACTTTTGCCCGAGGTGGACAACACCCGGCACGCCCGCTACTGGCAGGAGGCCTATAACGGCGTGGTGATGCGCATGGCTTTACTGGCTTTGGTACTTGGAGCCATGGAGTAGTCGCGGAGCAAAGATGCAGAAACGAACCGTCAAACCGGACAGCCCCCTGGTGGTCATCGCCATCGGGGGCAACTCGCTGATCGCGGATCAGAAACACCGGACCGTGCTCGACCAGTACATCGCCGCGGGCGAAACCAGCCACCACATCGCACCTATCGCGGGCGCCGGCTACCGGGTGGTCATCACGCACGGCAACGGGCCGCAAGTGGGTTTCATCCTGCTGCGGTCCGAGCTGTCCAAGAGCGTACTGCACCAGGTGCCGCTGGAAAACTGTGTAGCTGACACCCAGGGTGCCATTGGCTACCAGATCGCACAGACCCTGCAAAATGAATTGCAGCGGCAGGGCTTCGCGCAGGATGTGGCCGCGGTCATCACCCAGGTGGTAGTGGACGCCGAAGACCCGAGGTTCAGGAATCCGTCCAAGCCGATTGGGCCATTCATGACCGAAGAGGACGCCAGGCAGCACGCGAAAGATGACGGCTGGGTGGTTGCCGAGGACGCCGGGCGTGGCTGGCGGCGTTTGGTACCGTCACCCCTGCCGCTGGAGATCATCGAACTTCCAACCATCCGGACACTGCTAGGGGCCGGCATCATGGTCGTAGCCGTCGGCGGCGGTGGTATTCCGGTCGTGCGTCTGGAAGACGGCACCCTGCGCGGCTGCGATGCGGTGATCGACAAGGACAAGGCGTCCGGTCTGCTGGCCGGTAAACTCGACGCTGACGTGCTGATCTTCTCCACCAGCGTCGACAAGGTGGCACTGAACTTCAACACGCCGCAACAGGTGGATATTGACCGGATGACCGTGGCCGAGTGCCGACGTTACCTGGAAGAGGGACATTTTGCGCCCGGCAGCATGGGACCCAAGATCGAAGCTGCGGTTAACTTCCTGGAGCAGGGCGGAAAACGGGTGATCATCACCCAACCCCATCATTTGGAACAGGCGCTTAAAGGCATCTACGGCACGCATATCGTGCCCTGATGGAAATCCCAGCCATGTACATGAACGGCTACCGGTGTATTGCCTGCAACGCAAGCCAGGTTTTCGATTTTGATGGTTTTGTATGCCCGGCCTGTAGTGGCAACCTCGATATCAGCTACGACTATGACGCAATCAGGGAACGGCTTGGCGGCGATTTCCCGCAGACTTCCGGTGACCTGTTCCGCTTTTCCGCGCTCCTGCCATTGAAGCAGCCACGGCCGGCTTTTGCCTTGAACGTCGGTGGCACACCCTTATATCCGGCACAACGCCTGGGTGAACGTATCGGCCTGCAAAATCTGTATCTGAAAGACGACACGCTGAACCCCAGCGCATCTCTCAAAGACCGTGCCAGCGCCATTACCGTCGGGCGCGCAGTGGACATCGGTGCGCAGGTGATTTCGATAGCCAGCACCGGTAATGCCGGTTCCTCACTGGCCTGCCTGGCCGCGGCAACCGGTCTGTCAGCCGTGGTATTTGTGCCGGCCGATGCACCAAAAGCCAAGCTCACCCAGATGCTCGCCTTTGGCGCCCGGGTACTGGCTGTTAAAGGCAACTACGATGATGCTTACGACCTGTGTCTTGCCGCATCGCGAGAATTTGGCTGGTTCAACCGCTCTACCGGTTACAACGCCTTCACCCGTGAAGGTAAAAAAACCTGCAGTTATGAAATCTGGCAGGACCTGGGGAAAAAGGCACCGGACCGTGTCGTGGTCCCGACCGGGGATGGCAACATCATCAGCGCCATCTGGAAGGGCTGGTGTGACTTGCGCTCAGTGGGCCTGATCGACCGTCTGCCAAAAATCGACTGTGTCCAGTCCGAAAACAGTGCTGCGATCAGCAAGACCATCCACGAACTTCGCAGCGCCGGTAAACCAGATATTGACTGGTCCCGCGTGGTTTTACACGAGGTTAATGCAACCACGCTGGCTGACTCCATCTCAGTCGACCGGCCACGTGACGGCCTGGCCGCCGTCAAAGCCGTTATTCAATCTGGCGGTGAAGCGGTAACGG
This sequence comes from uncultured Gammaproteobacteria bacterium, assembly GCA_963753105.1. GTDB lineage: Bacteria > Pseudomonadota > Gammaproteobacteria > Xanthomonadales > SZUA-36 > SZUA-36. The sequence goes on along the minus strand of CAVWBD010000001.1, from coordinate 677,202 downwards.
TGGCTGATGAAGACATCCTGGCCGCCATCCCCGAGATGGCCCGCTCGAGCGGGGTGTTCCCGGAACCCGCCGCTGCCGCGCCGTGGGCTGCGGTCAAAAAAATGGTCGACAACGGCCTGATCAATGTTGATGAACGAGTGGTGTGTATCGTGACCGGCAACGGTTTGAAGGACATCGCCAATGCCGGGGCTGCCGCTGGCCGGGCGCAAGAGATCGAACCATCGCTTGAGGCCGTCAGGGCTTCTTTAGCCGGTTAAAAACCTACCAGAAACGGAAAAGCGTCAACCACCCTGTCCGCCGGTGGTGTCCCCCTGCGTGAACGCTGTTGAAATGTCGCCGAAGTAGTGCACGCCGGCCGCCGAAGCCACCAGGTGAAGGCGTTGGGTTTCAGCATCGGGGTGGGCCATGTCCAGCGACCAGGCCAAACCGTTCTCACCGGCCGGACGCATGGCCACGGGTATTTGCTCCTCCCCGCCGTCATCCGCCACGGCGATCAAGACGCCTTCCAGCGGGTGGGCTGAGGCCAGCCTGAGCAATATCCGGCCACCGTTCAGCCGCGCAAAGGTCAAGGTCAGTTCGAATTCAGCGTTTTTGAGACCGCAGGTACCACTGGCGTAGCGGCAGTTGGGTTTTTCTGCCAGGGGATAGTTTTGCCCGGCCTCGGCCGGCTGGGGATCTTCCCCAAGAATAGCGCCGATGCCAAAATAGGCGAGCAACGCCAGTGCCGGCGCCATTAACATGGCAATAACAACGTGTTTATCTTTCCAGGCCGCCATGGTTTTATCCTCCCGTGGCGGCCCAGTGTAGCGGATCAGGGGGTATGGCACATACCCCCAATCTTCCCGGGCATATGTTCAGATCAGTCGCAGCCGTACCAGCTTGATGCCTGGCTCAACCGGATCATTGCTGATACGAAAGTTGAGCCGCGCCATCAGGTCCAGCATCCTGAAATTATTGCTCAAAACCTGCCCTTCCATGATCTCGAGTCCACGGTTGCGGGCCACTTCGATCAGGTTACGCATCATCAGGCTGGCAATACCCTTGCCCTGCCACTCATCGGCAATCACCAGTGCAAATTCACAGGTCCGCTTGTCCACGTTGGTCATATAGCGCACCACGCCGATCTCCTTCTCACCCTCCGGGCCGGGCCAGACGGCAATCAGGGCCATTTCGTTGTGGTAATCGATCTGCGTGAAACGCACCAGCATTTCCAGGCTCAGCTCCGAAATGGAACTCATGAAACGGAAATAGCGCGCTTCGGGTGACAGGCCGCGGATAAACGCCTGCTCGATCTCCGCATCCTCGGGCCGGATCGGCCGGATGATAATGTCGGTGCCGTCGCTCAACTGCACCGGGGTGACGAGGTGAGCTGGATACGGGTGAATGGCCAGGTGGTTGTACGGGTCCGTGGACGGCTTTGGATAATCGACACGGATACGGGCATCAACCGCCACGGCGCCTTCGTCATCCACCAGCAGCGGGTTGATATCCATCTCCTGGATCCACGGCAGCTCGCAGGCCATGTTCGATACCCGCAGCAGGATATCCACCAGCAGATCCTTGTTGACCGCGGGCATGTTACGGAAATTGCCCAGCATCCTGGAGGCCTTGGTGCGATCGATCAGGTCCTGCGCCAGGCGATGGTTCAACGGCGGCAGTGAAATGGCCGAATCTTCCATGACCTCCACGTTGGTACCGCCGCTGCCGAAGCTGATCACCGGGCCAAATACCGGATCGTTGATGATGCCGATCATCAGTTCGCGGGCATTCGAGTTCCGGTGCATTTTCGCCACGGTCACACCGTCGATGGTTGCATTGGGTCGTTTAAGTTGTACCTGGTCGATCAAATCGCGGTAGCTGCCCCTGACCTCGTTGGCCGAATTGATATTCAGCCTGACGCCACCAGCGTCTGACTTGTGTGAAATATCATTGGACAACACCTTCATGGCAACAGGAAAGCCAATGGATTCTGCAATGACCAGGGCTTCGTTGGCCGAATGCGCCACGGCATTCTGCGCAGTGGGAATCTGGAAGGCGTTCAAAATGGCCATGGACTCCGGTTCGGTCAGAACCTTGCGCCGCTCGGTCAAAACCCCCTCGATGATCAGCCGGGCGCCTTCTGTATCCGGTGGCTCATGGCTACTGCTCATCTTGGCCGGTGTCTGCAACAGCAAGCGCTGGTTGCGGTTATAGGTGCCCATGAACGCGAACGCGTCCACGGCGCTTTCCACCATCGGGAAATCAGGAATCTTGGCGTTCTTGAGCAAGTTCCTGCCTTCTGCGACCTGTCCGCCACCCATCCAGCAGGTCAGCACCGGCTTTGTCTTGTCCTTCACGGCCGCGATCAGTTCTTCGGCCACCAGGGTCGGCTCGGTCATCGCCTGTGGTGTCAGGACGACAATGGCTCCATCTACCCCAGGATCTGCAAGACAGATGTCAACCGCGTGCCGGTAACGTTCCGGAGGGGCATCACCGATGATGTCCACCGGGTTGCCGTGGGACCAGACCTCGGGCAATACGCCGTTCAAGGCCTCAATAGTCTCTTCGCTCAAGGTGCTCAGCTCGATACCCTGGTCGGTCGCACGGTCCGCAGCCAGCACACCGGGGCCGCCACCGTTGGTGATGATCACCAATCGTTCGGACGGTTGGCGGTAATGTGAAGATGACAACACCTTGGCGGCTGCAAACAGCTGGCTGACGCTCTCCACCCGCAGCACACCGGAACGTGACAGGGCGGCAGAAAAAGTTTCATCACTACCGACCAGTGCGCCGGTATGCGACATGGACGCCTCGGCGCCCGACTGGTGCCGGCCGACCTTCAGTGCAATGACGGGTTTGACACGCGCCGCGGCACGCAGGCTGCTCATGAAACGCCGTGAGTCGGAGATGCCCTCGATATACAGCAGGATGCTTTGCGTCTTCGGGTCTGAGACCAGGTAATCGAGGTAATCACCAAAGTCGAGGTCGGCCGAAATACCGGTGGACACGACCGCTGAAAAACCGATGTCGTTCTTCTCGGCCCAGTCCAGGATGGCCGTGCAGATGGCCCCCGATTGGGAGACGAAGGCGATATTGCCGGGTTTGGCAACATTGTGCCCGAAAGTGATATTGAGGTTCTTGTCAGGCCGGATCAGACCCAGGCAGTTGGGACCCATCAGGCGGATACCGTAACGCTGCACCAATGCGGTAACGCGTTGTTCCAGGCGCAGGCCTTCCGGGCCGGTCTCACGGAAACCCGCTGACAGGATCAACATCATCTTGATGCCTTTCTCGCCACAGGCCTCCACGATACCCGGGATAGTCACCGCGGGGGTTGCAACGACCGCCAGGTCGATGGTCTCATTGATCTCGTCCAGGGATTTGTAAGCCTTCTCACCCTGTACGGTATCGTGTTTCGGGTTGATCGCGAAAATCTCGCCTTCATAACCCGAAGAAAGCAGGTTCTTGTAAACAATTCCGCCAACGGAATTTTCGCGGTCACTGGCCCCAAAAAGCGCGAGCTTTTCAGGCGTGAATAATGCTGATAAGTAGTGATTGTCCATGGGTGAACGATAGCCGAAATCAGACACCCGTGTCAGTGCGCTGTAATGTACTAAAATGTACACTTTAATGACACAGATCAAGCCGTGAAAACAGCCTACATCACCCACCCGGATTGCCATGACCACGATACCGGCAGTACGCACCCGGAAAGCGCTCAGCGCCTGTCAGCGATCGAGGATAAATTCATCGAAAACAGGCTCTGGGATTTCCTCAAGTCGGTCGATGCCCCCGAGGTTACGCGCGAACAATTGTTGCGCGTGCATAGCCCCGGCACCTGAAGAATGTCGAGTCCAGGATGCCGCAAAAAGGCTATGCCCGGCTGGACCAGGACACGGTGGTCAGCCCGGGTTCGTTGCTCGCTGCCAGGCGTGCCGCGGGTGCGGTGGTCGCGGCGGTTGACCTGGTGATGGACGGCACCCTGGATAATGCTTTTTGCGGGGTCCGCCCGCCCGGCCACCACGCCGAGAGCAGACCGTGTGCTGGGCTTTTGCCTGTATAACAACATCGCCGTTGGCGCAGCGCATGCGCTGGAGGCCCACGGGCTGGAAAAGATCGCCATCCTGGATTTTGACGTCCACCAGGGCAACGGCACAGAAGACATATTCATCGGTGACGACCGGGTGCTTTACTGCTCAACTTTTGAGCACCCGTTTTTCCCCTTCACAACGCCACCCGAAAACAGCGAGCGGGTCATTTCCATCCCCCTGGACGCCACGGCCAGGAGCGCCCAGTTCCGCTTGGCCATCCATGAACACTGGCTGCCTGCGCTGGAGCGCTTCAAGCCGCAGATGATCTTTGTCTCAGCTGGGTTTGACGCCCACCAGGATGACGATATGTCCCACGTCAGCCTGACCGACGGGGACTTCCGCTGGGTTGCCGAGCAAATCATGAAAGTGGCCAGGCGTCATGCTTCCGGCCGGGTCGTCTCGGTGCTCGAAGGCGGTTATGAAATCCACAGCCTGGCGCGCTGCGTCGAAACACATGTCCGTGTCCTGATGGACCTGTAGTGAATTGAGGGCGCCGGTTCGGGCATTCCTTCCCGAGACGCGCCGTGAACCCATCCCCGGGAGCTCGATCGCACGCGCAACAGCGGTCCCACCCCTGTCAGCACCCCCCTATTAAGCCATTTGCCCGGAATCCGCATCAAATACAAATAACAGCGTAACTAAGTTCACCGGATGCAACGTCTGTTAAAACAGGAAATCAGGGGAATGACATTGAAAATTGCCGATACTTCCGCGCAGGACGTCACACTGGAAGCCAAACCCAGGACCCGGCAACGGTTGATACTGGCCGGCAGTCTGCTGACCTTCCTGCTTATTGCCTGGGTGTTGACACCGGTGGTGCAGCGCTGGGCGAGCTCTAGTATATCCGTGCCCAAGGATCGCCTGCGCCTCGCCACTGTCACACGCGCCGACCTGGTGCGTGACGTATCGGTTCAGGGCCGTGTCGTTGCAGCCGTCAGCCCATCCCTGTTTGCGCCAGCTGACGGCACCATTACGCTGCTGGTCGAAGCTGGAGCCAGGGTTGCCAAAGACCAGTTGCTGGCCACGCTGGACAGCCCCGAATTGCAAAACCGCCTGCAACAGGAGCAGGCCACGCTCGACCAGCTCAGCGTAGAACTGGACCGCCAGCGTATCGAGGCCAAGCAAAAATCCCTGGATAACCAGAAAAGCGTGGACCTGACCCGTGTCACGCTCATCGCTGCCGAACGCGAGCGTCGGCGGGCTGAATCGGGCTTTGAGATCAAGGCGATTTCAGAAATCGACTTTGAAAAAACCAAGGATGACCTTGAGACCGCCCAACTGGCCCACGAGCACGCGGTGGCCGATGCCAAGCTGGACGACGAACGACTGGCTTTTGAGCTAAAAACCCGCGAACTGCAGGTCGAGCGCCAGTCTTTCATGGTTGCGGATCTCACGCGCCAGGTGGGGGAGCTGGATATGCGCTCCCCGGTCAACGGCATCGTCGGCAACCTGATGGTCGACCAGAAAGCGGCAGTATCACGCAATGAAATCGTCATGGCGGTCGTGGATCTGACGGCCTTTGAAATCGAAGCACAGGTACCCGAGAGCTACGCGGATGACCTCGGACTGGGTATGGATTCCGAGGTGTTGGTTGGCAACATGGCCTACCCCGCCACACTGGTATCCGTTTCACCCGAGATCATCCAGAACCAGGTTACCACGCGCATCCGCTTCACCGGTGGTATGCCCCCCGGTTTGCGTCAGAACCAGCGTCTGACGACCCGTATTTTGATGGAAGAGAAAAACGACGTGCTGACCCTGCAGCGGGGCCAGTTCCTCGACAGCGGCGGCAACCGCATCGCCTACGTGCTGGATGAAGATGTTGCCCATCGCCGCTCCATCGAGATCGGCGCACGCAGCCTGGCTGCCGTGGAAATCGTCAAGGGTCTTGATGAAGGCGATGTAGTCGTCATTTCCAGCATCGATGCGTTTCGCAGCGCAGACACGGTACTGGTCACCAATTAGACAATGAAGCATTAACTAGTAAAGCAGGAGTAAGCACATGCTCAGCATGCAGAACATATCCAAGGTTTATCGCGCGGGTCTGGTAGAGACCCATGCTCTGAGAGAGTTTTCACTCGAGGTCAACGAGGGTGAATTCGTTTCCGTGACCGGCCCGTCCGGCTCAGGCAAAACAACCTTCCTGAACATCGCCGGAATGCTGGAGCAGTTCACCAGCGGGCGTTATGAACTCGACGGACGTGACGTGTCCTCGCTCAGCGACACGCCAGGCCTCGGCAGTGCGTAACGAGAAGATCGGTTTTATTTTCCAGAGCTTCAACCTGATCCCCGATCTGAACCTGTTCGATAACGTGGACGTGCCGTTGCGCTACCGTGGGTTCAAAGCCGCGGAACGCAAGCGGCGTATCGAGAAGGTGCTGGAAACGGTCGGCCTGGCCTCACGTATGAAGCACCTGCCCTCCCAGCTCTCCGGTGGTCAGCAGCAACGCGTGGCCATTGCCCGGGCGCTGGCGGGTGAACCGCGTTTCCTGCTGGCGGACGAACCGACCGGTAACCTCGATTCGCACATGGCCTTTAGCGTCATGGAACTGATTGCCGAGATCAACAAGGGCGGCACTACCATCATCATGGTCACCCACGACCCGCAACTGGCCGAGATGGCCAGCCGCAACGTACATATCCTCGATGGCCGGGTCAGCAATGGTGACGCGGACACGTCCTTCAGCCAGGTGGCTGCGGCCTAGGAGAAGACCATGTTTTCCTACTATTTGAAACTGGGTCTGCTGAGCATCCGCCGTAACCCGCTGATGAGCGCCCTGATGGTCGCCGCCATTGCTGTCGGTATCGGCGCCTGCATGAGCATCATCACCGTCAATTACGCGATGTCCGGCAACCCGATCCCACAGAAATCCGAGCAATTGTTCTATGTACAACTCGATAGCTGGGGTCCCAACGACGCGAACGACGACGGCAGTTTTGACCCACCGGACCAGATGACCTACACCGACGCCACGGCGCTGATGAAGTCAGAAAAAGCATACCGGCAGATCGCCAGCTTCAAAGGAAGCCTGGTACTGGAACCACAGGGCGATGACGAACGGCCATTTTCGGTAGTGTCACGCAATACCTGGGCCGATTTCTTTCCGATGTTTGACCTGCAGTTTCTCTACGGTAACGGCTGGGATGACGCTGCGGATTACAACATCGAACGTGTAGTGGTCCTCAGCAAGGAAACCAATGAACGTGTGTTCGGTGGGGAAAACTCCGTTGGCCGCAGCGTTCGTTTGGTCGGGTTGGATTTCCAGGTGGTCGGTGTACTGGATGAATTCCACCCGGCGCCCAAGTTTTACGACGTGACCAACGGTGCGTTTAATGACGCGGAGGATCTGTATATCCCGTTTAACGTCGGGATTGAGTACGAGCTGCCACGTAACGGCAATACCAATTGCTGGAAGTCGATCGATGGGGACGGTTTCGAGGCCTTCCTGCGTTCAGAGTGTGCGTTTATCCAGTTCTGGGCGGAACTGAGGAACGAGGAAGAAAAACAGGAATACATGGATTTCCTGAACGCCTACGCCGATCAACAGAAAGAACTCGGCCGCTTCCCCAGACCACTTAATAACCGGCTTAACAATGTCATGGAGTGGATGGAAGAAGAGGAAGTGGTTGATGAGGACGCCCGGGTCATGCTGGGTTTGTCGTTGTTGTTCCTGCTGGTGTGCCTGCTCAATACCATTGGCCTGTTACTGGCCAAGTTCCTGGGCAAATCCCAGGATATTTCGTTACGCAGAGCGCTGGGTGCGTCACGCGCCACGCTATTCGTGCAGCACCTGATCGAATCCGGCCTGATCGGCTTGGGTGGCGGCATACTCGGTCTGGGCCTGGCCTGGCTGGGTTTGCGTGGTATCGAGATGCTGTTTGGCGACTATGTCGAAAACCTGGTGGGTATGGACTGGGTCATGGTGCTGACCGCCATCGGCCTGGCGATCCTGTCAGCCTTACTGGCCGGTCTTTATCCGACCTGGCGTGCCTGCAACATCATGCCGGCTGAACAGCTGAAAATTCAATAGGAGACGGCACATGGAATTTGGACCCATATGGCGTGCAATGACACGCAACAAGATCGGCGCAATCCTGATAGCGCTGCAAATCGCGGTGACCATGGCCATCATGGTCAATGCCATTTCCATCATGCAGGAAAAGAGCCACATGATGAACCGGGTAAGCGGTCTTGATGAACACAATATGTTTACCATCCAAAGCGTTGGTTTTACCGACGATTTCAATGAACGGGTAACCGCCGCAGAAGACCTGGCTGCATTACGTGCCATACCGGGTGTTGTCAATGCCTTCCAGACCAATTCGATGCCACTGTCGGGCAGTGGTTGGGGCATGGGCTTGCAGTTAGAGCCCGGTGAGGAAGTCGATGGCACTGGGGTTGGCATGTATTTTGTCGATGAACACGCACTCGAGACTTACGGCGTAAACCTCATTGCCGGTGAAAACTTCAGCACCACGGACGTGGTCTGGCGTGAATCCGCTACCACTAGCTGGCCTGACAAAACCATTATTACCCTGGCGATGGCGGAAGCCCTGTTCCCGGATGATGCGATGAGCGCATTGGGTCAAACGGCCTATATCGATGATGACCAACCAATGACGATCACCGGCATCATCGAGAAGATGCAGGGTTCCTGGCCCACTTGGGATGGGTTTGAACGTGTCATGCTGGTGCCCTCGCGTCTCGCGTGGAAAGACAGTGACTATCTCATCCGCACCGAACCCGGCATGCGTGACGAGATCATGCCCCAGGTCGAGAACCTGCTCGCCGAGAGCAACAAAGACCGGATCGTACGCAGGATGCGCAGCATGGACGAAATCCGCGAGCGGGCGTACCGCGGCGAATCATCCATGATCAAGATACTGACCTTTACCATCGTGCTGCTGATCGCGGTGACGTCATTAGGAATCGTTGGGCTGGCCAGCTTCAGTGTTAACCGCCGCACCCGCCAGATCGGTACACGCCGCGCACTGGGCGCGTCCAAGGTGGCGATCCTGCGCTACTTCATGACCGAGAATTTCATCATCAGCGGTGTCGGGGTCTTGATCGGCGCCGCACTGACCATCGGCCTTAACATACTGATGATCGAAACCTTCAGCCTGGAGCGCATTGCCTGGTACCTGGTACCCGTGGCCATGCTGCTGATGCTTGGCATCGGGCAAGCTGCAGTTTATGGTCCGGCCCGCAAGGCATCATCAGTACCGCCGGCCGTGGCCACGCGTAACGTTTAAACGTCAGACAACATTGCAATCACAAAGGGCTCCATTCGGAGCCCTTTTTTTTGGAACATCAAAGCCCCCGCATCCACTCCTGACGTAATCTAACCGAGCCCGGTTGCTCGAGCGCTGCTTTTACAGTGGCCAGCAGGCGCGGTTTGTCCTTGCCCAGCACACCTTTTAACACCAGGTAATTGGAGGCGTGATCGCTTCTGAAAATTGTCTTGTCCAGTTCCAGGGTATCCAGCAACCAGTACATTTCCTGGAACAGCCCCATTTGATCCAGTGGCTCAAATTCTCCCTTGAATCCCTGCTGGTAGCGTTCCATGCCAACAGGAAAACTGACCACCAGGGTGGCCAGGTACTCCGGCTGTGCTGCATTCATCAAACGTGCAGAATTGACCGCGTGCTGCTGGCTGTATTTAACACCACCCATGCCATTGAGGATCATCACTGAACTCTTTGCACCTGCCGCCTTGATCTTCTTCAGAGCAGACAGGGAGGTGTCAAAGTTCTCACCCTTGCAGACACGGTCCAGCACCAGGTCATCACCGGATTCACAACCGACATAAAACAAGCTGAGGCCCATGGCATTCAACTCGGCCAGTTCCTCCACCGTCTTGTTTTTCAAGTTGCGTGGCAGACAATAGGAAGACACTCGCTGGATATTGGGCAGGTAACGGTTGATCACCTGCATGATCAGCTCAAGACGGCGCGCCGACAGGGTCATGGCGTCACCATCTGCCAGGAATACCCGTCTGACCGGTGCACCTGAGGCCACCACGGCCTGCAGTTCCTTTTCGATTTCATCGATCTGCTTGAATCGAAAGCGCTTTTGCGGCTGGGTGTACATCTCGCAAAACGTACATTGGTTCCAGCTACAACCGTTGGTGACCTGCAGGATCAGGCTATAAGCCTCGGAAGGGGGGCGGAAAACCGGCTCGACGTAAGGAATTTGGATCATTATGTGATATTAAATGAGGCATCAGGTGTAATTACTCATTGGGCAATTCATTCTGCCTCGCTGTGATCCCTTCAGCAATCGCGAGTAGTTTGACTCGTAAGGTGTTACTGGTCCGGCTAAGGGTTGCTCGCCTGTGCTCGTCTGACCGAGCGGCCCCCGGGTTAATGCCCGGGACAGCCTCGCAATTTGGTCCCGCAATCTCTAACGACACTCGGCCTCAGCAGGCTACATCCCGTCCTGGTCGGCAATCCATCGGGCTTTTATGCCGGTGCAACCGATGCAGCCTCTGATCCAGCCACTTACTCGGCGCTTCAAAGTTTACCCAGTCAGCAACACTTACCATGGATCGGAGAAATTTGTGCACGTCTTGTCGCTTGATGGCCCGGCGATGCGGGTAGCATTCAATACCCTTTTGTCCGCCGCAGACCGAAAACCGACCGGGGCGATTTTCAGGGATGAAAATCGAGCGCCGAAGGTACATGGACGGACCTTGGGCGCGGCCCCGAACAGGCGGGTTTTGGGATAAGGACAGCCCTAAGGGTCGGACAAGCCAGGGTAGTGAATGCTACCCGGATTGCCGGGCTTCTTTGCGCAATTGAGACTGCCAAAGCCAAATGTGAATAGCCCGCTTCTCCGGTAGAAAAGCGGGCCGTTGCTGCAAGTAAAGAGGAGGAAAATTACGTACAGCCGTCAATTGTGCCGTCAACTGTCAGCGATGCTCACTACCTGGCCTGGCTGCAGGCGTTCACCACCACGGGTCACGATGCGGTCACCTTTTTTAACCTCACCAATGACTTCGACAAAGCCACCGAGACCAATACCGGTCTTGACCATGACCTTCTCTACCGTATTGTCATCATTGACCCGCATGACAAAGATATTCGATCCACGCAGCACCAGGCCGTCACGTGGTATGGCCACCAGTTCACGTGGTTCGGAGTTAGGCAAGGCCACGCGGACCGGGCTGCCGATGACCCAGGCAGGGTCATTGGCGGCGATGCGCACCTCGAACATGCGGGAACGCTCATCCCCTACCGGAATAACATAGTTGACCGGACTCAGTGATTCGAGCCTTCCATGCTCCACTGTGACCTGCATGCCTTCGCGAATCCAACTCACTACCGACAACGGCGCCTGGGCACGGATTTCGCGGTGTTCGGTATCCACCAGGCGCGCGACCTGCGCACCACGGTTAACAAATTCACCCAACTGAACCAGGCGTTCGGCCACCACACCGGGGAATGGTGCCAGCACTTCGGTTTGCGCGATACGGCGCTTGATCTGTGCGATGGCCACTTCGGCGCGCTTGATTTCCTGCCGTGTCATGTCCAGCTGTGACTGTGCTTCATCCAGTTGTGTCGCAGCGGCGTTATTGCTCGCGGCCAGTTTCTTGAACCTTTGCAGCGAGCTGTCACGGTACTTGAGCTGGGATTTCAGACTGCCAAGCCGGGCCTCGCTGTCGGCCAGTTCCAGGTGCAGGTCATTTGCATCGATTCGGGCGATGGCCTCGCCTTCCTTGATCCGTGAACCGACATCGGCAACCCAGGTGATGCGGCCATCCGTTTCCGCTGCGATCCGCGCATCGTTGTGCGCGATTACAGTACCTGACACCCACAATGTTGCCGAAAAAGTGTCACGCTGAGCCTTTTCAACCTGCACGGGGGCTGCGGGGGCTTGCTGCTCATCCTGTGCCCACGCGATAAGTGGAAACAGACAGGTGATCATTGCAATTCGTGTGATGTATTTCATTTCAAATCCTCAGGCCACGGATTCCAGCGCGGATTTGGCTGGTATTTCCGTGGTGATCGTCTTGACTTTTTTGGCCTTGCCGAGCCGTAACATGCAGGGCAGCAGCATCAGGGTGAAAACCAGGCTGAAAGCCATACCACCAACAATGGAGGCGGCCAGTCCGCGGTAAATCACGCTGCCCTCACCCGGGATCAGCAATAAGGGCAACATGCCGAAAATACTGGTCAATGTACTCATGAAAATCGGCCGCAGGCGGATCTTCAGGGCGTTTTCTACTGCTTCGCTACGCTCCATACCGGCACGTTCGGCCTGGCGCGTCTGGTCAACCAGCAGGATCGCGTTGTTGACCACCAGGCCCAGCAAAATGATGAAACCGATCATGGTCAGAAGATCCATCGGCTGGAAAGTGAACAGGTTCAGTGTGCGGATGGCGATGACACCACCAACACCGGCCAGCGGGATGGTCATGACCACCAGCGCGCTATCCTTTAATGACCTGAACAGGCCGGCCATCAGCATGAACAGGATGAACAGCGCCATCAGGAAGTTGCGGCTCATGGTTTCAATGGCTTCGGTCAGTGCATCCGCGCTGCCACCGTACTGGATGGATCCGTCCGCTGGTAACACGGCCCTTACACCCGGCTCGACGTCCGCCTTGATTTGCGCAATGGCGGTCTCGAGTGACACATTTTCCGGCGGGCTCAGGTTAACGCTAACCGTGCGCCGTCCGTTGACCCGGCGAATATTACCGGGACCCGTGGCGCGCTCGATACCCACCAGTTCACCCAGCGGTACGACTTCACCGCTCGGTGTCATAACCGGTGTCGTTACCAATTGCTCGGGAGTCTGCCAGCCTTCGGCCCGCATGATGATGTCCATGCGGTTCTCACCGTTGAAATATTCACCTAACCACAGGCCGTTACCCAGCGTGCGCACCATCGATGCAACACCGCGCCGGTCCAGGCCGACCTCGTTGATCCGCGCATCATCGGGCGTGATCCGCAGTTCAGGCTCGGCCAGTTCGATACCTGGGAAGGTCTGTACATTGGCGCCGGGGAAGGTCTCCCTCAGACGTGTTTGCGCTTCACCGGCCGCGGCGTAAAGTCCGGCCTGGTCGGCCGACTGGATATGCATCGAGATATCACGACCGCCACCAAAACCGCCAAACAGGTTGCCTTGCATGGCAAAACCCTGGAAATCCGGAATATCCGTCATGACCTCGTTTCTGACAATCTCCAGCAATTCCCCGACCCGGCTCTGATCCAGCACGCGCGCGCCGATGGTGCCGCCACCCGGCCAGGTCAGGACGTAATAATTCTTCAATGCCGGCTCTTTCACGCCATCCATATAGGGCTGCAGCCGGTCAACCAGCTTGCCGACGATTTCACGTTCATTGGTGTCAACATTGTTTCCAGGCGGGAACTGCAGGAAAGCATCGACCGCGTCACGCTTGACCGGTGGCAGATAATCCAGTTGTGGAAACAGCATCCAGGTCACCAGCAAAGGTGCAGTGATCAGGCTGGTGATCAGGATTGCACGGCGCTTGCCGGTGGAACTGAGCTTCATCAGTGAGCCAGCCAGCCTCGACCAGCCCCGATGGTCACTACGGGTGATTTTTTTCGGTTTCAGCCAACTGCCGGCCATGGTGGGGAGGATGGTCAGTGCAACCATCAGCGACATCACCACCGCGATGGATATGGTCAGCGCCAGGTCGGCAAACAACTGCCCCTCCACATCCTGCAAAAACAACACCGGCAGGAAAATGGCCACCGTGGTTGCGGTGGATGCCAATAGCGCGCCCTTGACCTGGCTGGTGCCGGCCAGGGCCGCCACGGTTGGAGCTTCTCCACCCTCTCTTAGCCGCACAATATTCTCGGATACCACGATGGCGGCATCCAGCACCATGCCGACGGCGAACGCCAGTCCGGCCAATGAAATGACATTCAGGCTCCGGCCGGTCAGGTTCAGCACCACGAAGGTGGACAACAGGGAAATCGGAATAGCCGTTGCGATCAGAACCGTGGCCCGCCGGTCACGCAAAAACAGCCATAGCACGCCAATCGCCAGCATCACGCCCAGTAGCAGGTTATTTCTTACCATGCTGACTGCGCGGTTAATGAACACCGAGGCGTCGAATGATTGCTGTATATCCAAACCCTTCTCCGCCAGTGGTCCCTCACGTAACTCGGCCACCGCATCCTTGACCAGCAACAGCGTTCCCAGCACGTTTGCGCCGTTGGCGCGATCGACACGCAGGCTCATGGCCGGGTTGCCGTTCTGGATTGCGATCTGCTGTTTCTTGCCACGCGCCACCTGTACATCGGCGATGTCGCCCAGGCGGATGGGCCGGCCTTCACGCCATTCGAGGATCAGGTCCTTGAACTGCATCGGGTCGTAACGGCCTTCGAAACGCAGTGTGTACTGCCGGCGGCCGACATCCACAAAGCCACCGGAAACATCCGTTGAACGGCTGGTACGTGCCGCCACTGCACCCAGCTCAATACCGTATTCCGCGGCCCGGTACGGGTCGATGATGATCTGCAATTCCTCGGGCGCACCGGCGTTGATCTGCACCCCTGCCACGCCGTTCAATGGATTCCAGTTTTGGCTTGACCGTGTCCATGACATACTGGCTGTAGTCCTCGATATTGCCCGGTGTGCCGGGCAGTTTCTGGACGAAGAACCAGCTCAGGGCCTGGTTGGCGCCACCATCACCACCCAGGTTGACAACGGGTGGATCGGAGTCAGCAGGCATCGAAGGCAGGCGGTTCAAACGGCCGATCACTTCCATCAGGGTCGCCTGCATATCCGTGCCCAGCATGAACTGCATGTTGATCCAGGCACCGCCATTGAATGCGTTGGATGACATGGTGTCTATGCCCGGCATACCCTGCAGGACCTCTTCCATGGGCTCCAGGATTTCCGACTCGACTTCTTTAGGGGAGGCCGCACGCCAACCGGCAAAGACGGTGATCTGGGGTAAGTCGATGTCCGGGAATAACTGGACTGGCAACTTGTTGAGGCTGAACAGTCCAAACAAAGTCACGATGGCCACTGCCACCGCGACGCCTGCAGGATTCTTGACCGCGCGTTCGGTGATACCCATTGCCTTATTACCGCTCCCTATACATTTCTTCGTTTAAGAATTGGACGCAGGATTAAACCCGAACGTTACCAATCCATTTTTCTATTCGGGAAGATTAGAGCGCCTTACAGATGTTTAGTTGTGACGAAAGTCACGTATTGCGGTGACCGGTTGCGTGCTGGCGTCAAGCCGAACCGGTAAGCGATAAAACGAGTGGATTGAAGGCCAGGTATTTAACCCGAGGGAACTTCGACAATCACACGATCCTGTCGAGCAAGGCCTGGAAGCGGGGTATGGTGCTCAGGGAATCCAGGTCGCTGTCGGTCTCCAGCCAGGCCCGGTCACCCCAACCCAGGTGATGGCCTTTTCCAGCAGTTCCATGGCGCGTTCGGATTCACCCAACAGTGCATACGTGCACGCCACGTTGTATAGCACCATGGGCTCGTTGCGGCCGGCTTCGAACGCCCTGCCGGCCCAGTCCATCGCACGTTCTGCCTCACCCATCGACGACAGGTTGGCTGCACCGATATAAAGTGCCCGGGTATCATCGGGGTTCATATCCAGATGCCGTTCGATCAGTTCTATGGTTCGGTGCCGCGCCGTCGATGCATCATCAACCCTGCCCAGTGCGGTATATGCCAATGCCAGGAAACTCGGAGACTGGTAGTCCGCCGGATTCACATCGGATGCCTGGATGAACAGCCTCGCCGCCTTCTCGTAATTACCCTGCGAACTGCAGCTCAGGGCATAAAAGTAATAGGATTCGAATAACTTGGGATTCAACAACATGGCGGTCTCAAAATGTTTCTCGGCCCGCTGATACTCTTCATTGATAAACAATGACAAACCCCGGGAGGCGTGCGCCTCGGCCGAATCCGGATCCAGTTCGACGGCGTGCTGGCTGGCCTCCAGCGCTTTTGCGGCATTTTGTGGGTCGCGTCCGCAAAACGGAACATCTGCGAGTAGGTATCCGCGATACCCGCATAGGCAATGGCGTAATTCGGGTCCAACTCAATGGCCTTGTCATACATCCGGATGGCGTGTTCAAAATTTCGGGACGACATGGCATACATGAATTTACGGCCTTTCAGGTAATAATCATAGGCCTCGGGGTTGGATGGTCGCGACGTATTGCAGTGCCCGCCGGTCTTTGGGTGTCAGGGTCATCTGCAAGGCATCGACGATGCTCTGCGCGATGTCGTCCTGGATCGCAAATACGTCTTTCATCTCGCGGTCATAGGTCTCCGACCACAGGTGTGAATCCGTCGAGGTTTCGATCAACTGGCCGGTGATACGCACCCGGTCACCCGCCCTGCGCACACTGCCTTCCAGTACGGTACCGACGTTCAGACGCCTGGCAACTTCCGGTATATCGAAATCCTTGCCCTTGAAGGCAAAGGAAGAGGTCCGTGAGGCCACCCTCAGTTTGGGTAACTTGACCAGCAGGTTCAGGATCTCCTCGGAGATGCCGTCACTGAAATATTCGTTCTCCGCATCCCCGCTCATGTTGACGAAAGGCAGGACCGCTATGGATTTCAAATCAACGGTATCTGTCGTTGCCTGCTCCGTTTTTACTGGCTGTTCCTCGGGTACAGCCTGTGACGTTTCAGCCGGGGTCTGTTCCGGTGTGCGATGAATGCCACCCGGGCCAATATCGAAGGCCCAGGCCAGCATGATGGCAAGTAAAAAACCCAACACCACCAGCACGGTCACAAGCGTGACGCTCCAGTCCGGCAGGTTCAGGTTGGGTAGCACGGTGGACGAGACCTCGATGACGATCCAGCCGGCAATCGCGTACAACACGATGACTCGGGTCACGCGGCGCCGTTTCATTTCTGAAAAAATTCGTGACAGCGCCGATTGTGGCAGCTCACTCATTTTGATTCTTCAATCCGGGCCAGCAGTGCTTTGAACCGATCGTCGCTCCTTATGGTGTTCAGATCACTGTCGGTCTCCAGCCATTCGCGATCGCCCCAGCCCTCATCAACGGCCTTGGTCAGCAGTTCGATAGAGCGATCGGGATCACCCTGCAGGGCATAAAAACAGGCCACGTTATACAAAACCACCGGTTCATCCTGGTCCTGGCCCAGGGCACGCTCGGCCAGTTCCACACCCTTTTCATTTTCACCGACCAGCACCAGGTTCTGTGCGCCAAAGTACAGGGCACGTGTGTCATGCGGATTCATCTCAAGGTGCCGCTGAATGGTTTCCAGGGCACCCAGCCTGACCCGCATTTCATCATGCTTGCGTCCCAACGAGGTGTAAGCCTGGGCGAGGAACAGGGGTGACTGGTAATCTGCCGGATTGACTTCCATTGCCTTGAGGTACATTTTCTCAGCGGCCTCAAAATCCGAATTGGAAGAACAGGCCAGACCGTAATAATAATAAGCATCGAACAGATTGGGGTTCAGTTTAATCGCCACTTCAAACTCTGTTTTGGCTGCTTCGAACTGGCCACTGATAAACAGGGACAAACCACGCGAGGCATGTGGTTCCGCGGCATCCGGGTCAAGCGCAATGGCCTTTTCACTCGCCTCGACCGATTTCCTGACATTCTCTTTTGAAGCGTCGGCATAACGGTAGAGGTGGGAATAGGCATCGGCAATACCGGCGTAGGCCAGCGCGAACTTGGCGTCCACGCTGATGGCCTGCTCAAACATGCGAATGGCGTGTTCGTAGTCACGGCGTGTCATCGTGTACATGAAACTCCGACCTCGCAGGTAGAAATCAAACGCCTGGGCATTGGATGTGGCCACGTACTGAATCGAACGCCGTTCTTTCGGAGACAGTGTCACCTCGAGTGCGTTAGCAATATTCTTGGCAATCTCATCCTGGATCGCAAAGACATCATTCATCTCGCGGTCGTAAGTCTCCGACCAAAGGTGCGAGTCCGATTCCGCTTCGATCAATTGTGCGGTAATACGCACCCGCTCGCCCGCCCGGCGCACGCTGCCTTCCAGCACGGTATCGACACCCAGTTCACGGGCCACCGTCGGAATACTGGCTTCCTTGCCCTTGAATATGAATGCGGAGGTTCTCGACGCCACTTTTAATTGTGGCAACTTGACCAGCAAATTGAGGATTTCCTCGGAAATGCCATCGCTGAAATATTCGTTTTCGGCATCACCGCTCATGTTGACAAAGGGCAGGACCGCGATGGACTTTCGCCTACTGGAATCGGGTGCTCTTATCGGCGTTTCCTGTACCGCTTTTACGGGTTCATTCGCTATCGGGACTTCGGCAATCGCCTCTGCAGGCTTCCTGGCAGATGTGCGTTGCAGGCCGCCGGGACCAATGTCAAAAGCCCAGGCCAGCATAATGGCAATGACGAACCCCAGCGACACCAGCAATATCACCAGTGTCGTGGTCCAGTCGGGCAGATTCAGTCCGGGCAATACGGTAGACGTTACCTCGATCACGACCCAGCCGGCGATGGCATAGAGGACAATGACCCGGATAACGCGCCGACGACGAAGTTCTGCGAAAAAGTCTGAGATTTATTTCTCCCTGTCATAGCCCGCTCTCGTCTGTATTTTTGAGCTGGACACTTAAATGTGTGGATATTGGATCAGGTGGCGCTTACATGAAGAATAGAGGCCCTTTTCGCCAAAGTCTACAGGGTCAGGTAAACCTCGAACCGGTTTCCCGTTGCAAAATCGGCATGTCGTTATCCCATTCACCCAAACCAACAAGTGAAATCAGCCATCAAGGCCGTTAGTTGACCTGGATCAGGCTCCTGCCAAAGTGCACCCAGTCCAACGGTCTTTCCGCCAAGTTTGAATACAGAAATTTTGACAAGAACCGGGGCAGTGATTTTGCCTAGGACACTTACCGTGGCAACCTTTTTCGCTACACGCCATTCGGTGACTGTTCCAGCCTGGGCCTGAGGCTGGACGCCCAGACCATCAGTGGTGATCCGCCATTCTTTACCTACCCGTTTGTCGCTTTGCGTGGTATTCCGGCCATGCGTTGCCAGGTAGAAAGCGTGCTGGTTGGTGAAGTGGAATTCCTATGGGGTGTAACTCCTCGCTGGACGATGGTATTTTTTGGCGGGGCCGGGCGAACAGCGTCCATCGGCGCGCTGGATGAAAAAAGTCAAACCGTCGGTGCCGGTGGCCTGGGTTTCTGGTACTGCCTGGCCAGAAAATTGGGTCTACAGGCAGGAGTTGACATCGCCCCGGGGGGCCGAGGACACCTCCATTTACCTGACGATGGGCAGCGCCTGGAACTTCTGTATAGTGCTCTTGGGGAACTTTCCCGTTAAACCACGGCCTTAACGTGGCAATCACTGAACGTGTATGATGTATTGATGAAATTTGTTCTACTGGCCATATTTGTACTGTTTGCAGCGCAGCCTTTGCAGGCTTCGGCCTGTGATATGCACGATGGTCAGGAAACGATTCATAGCCCGGCAGGCAACATGCATGACGGCCCAATGGATCATGAAAATATGCAGGATATGGATTGCTGTGATCATGACCCCGACGGACCGGATAACGGTTGCGATTCCATGTCACATTGCGGTGCCTGCACGGCAAGTTTGGTAGCTGTCAGCCCTTCCTCACCAGGTACCAGCTTTAACTTAAACCACCATCAACCCTCACCTGCCACCGAAAAAATCTCGGATCGGTCGGGTTCTCCCCTTTTCCGGCCTCCCATCGCCTGACACATAAACACCCCGGCTGCTTTGAGAGCAGTCATTTCCTGATTATGTGTTTCACAGGTTAAGCCTGTGGTGTTGTGGAGAATACGATGTTCCAGTTCCTTGCCTCTAAGGCAATCCACCGCTTACTTGCGGTCGCACTGCTCCTGTTTTCAGGCGCAGAAACCATTTTTGCTGCTGAATTGACCATTGAAGAAGCTGGTCAACTGGCAGTGAAAGACGACTACACGCTGCAGGCGATCAGTGCCCGCAGCCGGTCCATGACCGAGTTATCACTGGCTGCTGAAAAATTGCCTGATCCGAAGTTAAAGTTGGGTTTTGCCAACCTTCCGACCGATACATTTAACCTGGGCCAGGAGCCCATGACGCAGACTGTGATCGGGGTGCAGCAGATGTTCCCCCGTGGTCAGACCCGCACACTCAGCAGTGCCCGCATCAATGAGTCTGTTGCCCGTTACGGTGCTGAAGCAGAGGACCGGGAACAGTTGATCCTGCTCGCTGTACACGAAGAATTCACACGGATTTTCCTACACCAGGAACGGCAAAAAATTCTTGCCCAGTCACTGGTCGTTTTTTCTGACCTGGAGGAAATCACCCGTGACTACTATGCCAATGGCCGCGCCCACCAGCAGGATGTCGTCCAGGCGCAATTGGAATTATCCAAGGTGGAAGAACGCCTGGCACGAATTCAGCAACAGGAAGAAGAAGCACGCGCCCGTTTGGCAGAGCGAATTGGTGCTGATGCCTTCAGGGCGCTGAATCCCGCCTGGCCGGAAATCAGCCAGCCATCGCCAAAACAACAAATCATCACGAACCTGGCTGAACATCCGCGTATTCGTGCCTGGCAACACGAGATTGCCGGATCAAAAACTTCCGAAGAAATCGCCCGCCAGGCATACAAACCGGGTTTTGCGGTTGACCTTGCATACGGTGGCCGTAGTGGGCAAAACCCGAACGGTTCAGACCGGGCTGACCTGTTCTCGGTATTCGTCACCATGGATATTCCGCTGTTCACCAGGAACCGCCAGGATCGTGTGCTTGCCTCCAGCATCGCCGATACATCCGCCAAGCAATACGCCCGCGATGATGTTTACCGCTCGATGAAGGCACGCGTCGAGGAACATTTTGCAACGCTGGCCCGGGAACAGGAACGGCTCGAGCTTTACCAGGAGTATTTGTTACCGCAGGCGTCTTTTAATGCAGATGCAGCATTTGAGGCCTACCAGGATGCAGTCAGCGACCTGACCACCCTGATGCGCGCCCGGATCGGAGAATACGAACTCAAATTAAGCCATGCGGCCCTGCGCGCCGATGAAATCATCACGCGTGCGCGGCTTCTGTATTTGCAGGGAGAAACGTCGTGAACAGGAATAGGAACTCAACAGGAAAGAAATTCCTGCCATTGATTATTACCTTGATCATCGGTCTCGCCGGCGGCGTGCTGATCAGCCATTACACGAAGCTTGGCGGGCAGCCCGGAACCAATACCGAAAAGGAACAAGAACCTGAACAGGAAATCCTTTACTGGGTAGCGCCAATGGATCCCGAATACCGCCGCGATGAACCGGGCAAGTCACCCATGGGCATGGACCTGGTAGCTGTATACGCGGACAAATCTGACCCGGTTATAGAAAACGATGACGCCGTGCGCATTGGTCCAATTGTCGAACACAACCTGGGCGTTCGAACCTCCACGGCCGAAAGGCGCTCCCTGTGGCGCAAAGTGGAGGCCACCGGTTATATCGGCTTTGATGAATCGAGGCTCAGCCAGATCAATGTACGCACGGAAGGCTGGGTGCAACGCCTGCTGGTTGAAACGGAGGGCGAGCGTGTTGCAAAGGGACAGTTATTGTTCGAGTTCTATTCGCCGGAACTGGTCAATGCACAAAAAGAATATATCCAGGCCAAGCGCCGCAACGAAAGCCGGTTGACACTGGCGGCCAGGAACAAGCTGCTGGCTTTGGGTGTGGCTGAAGAGGATATCCAACGTCTGGATGAAACCGGGAATGTCTCTGAAACCTCGCGTGTACTGGCGCCGCAGGACGGCATCATCACAGGCCTGCATATCAAGGAGGGCATATTTATCAAACCCGCCACGGAAGTCATGAGCCTGGCCGATCTTTCCAGTGTCTGGTTACAGGCGGGTGTGTTCGAGTCCCAGGCCGAATGGGTGACGCAGGGACAATCGGCAGAGGCCCGTTTGAGCTATATGCCGGGCGAGGTGTTCAGTGGCCGGGTTGACTATGTCTACCCGGTGCTGGATCCCGTGACCCGGACCCTGCAGGTCCGTTTGCGTTTCGATAACCCCGGGGAACGCATGAAACCGAATATGTATGCCCAGGTCACCATATTCGGCAAGTCTCACCCGGGTGCGTTGAGTATCCCCGGGGAAGCCTTGATACGCGGTGAGCGCTTTGACCGTGTCGTCGTGTCGCTGGGCGATGGCACTTATGTTGTCCGGGAAGTCATCAGTGGGATCGAGAGCGGTGAATGGGTGGAAATCAAATCCGGTATTGAGCCGGGTGATGAAGTCGTCGTCTCCGCGCAGTTCATGATTGATTCCGAGGCCAGCATGGCCGGCAGCATCCAGCGGCTGGATGCATCGGGCATGATGGGCCGGACCACCGATGGCGGCGCGGTGTTTGGCAATGGCATTGTCGAGGCCGTGGATGTCCAGGCCCGCAAGGTCCGCGTCAGCCACGGCCCTATTGAAGACCTGGGCTGGTCCGCCATGACGATGGAGTTCGATGTTTTACCCGGCGTGGATCTTGGCACCATTAACATCGGCCAGAATGTCCGTTTCTCGCTGCACCCGTCCGAGGTGGGTGATTACGAAATCAGCATCATCGACCAAGGTGAGGCTGCACGATGATTGCCGCCATCATTCGCTGGTCCCTGGACAACCGCTTCCTGGTCCTGGTGTTGAGCCTGGTGCTGGTTGCCTGGGGAATCCAGGCCATCCGGGAAACACCCATCGATGCACTGCCGGATTTGTCGGATGTACAGGTGATTATCAAGACTTCCTATCCCGGCCAGGCGCCGCAGGTGGTCGAAGACCAGGTCACCTACCCGTTAACTACCGCCCTGCTTGCGGTCCCCGGTGCGGTGACCGTGCGTGGTTATTCCTTTTTTGGTGATTCCTATGTATACATCATTTTTGAAGACGGAACCGACCTCTACTGGGCGCGCTCACGGGTGCTTGAATACCTGAACCAGGTGTCGGGTAAATTGCCGGCGGCGGCGAAGCCTGTGCTTGGGCCGGACGCCACCGGTGTCGGCTGGATTTACGAATACGCGCTCGTAGATCGCAGCGGTGCCCATGATCTCTCGCAACTGCGATCCCTGCAGGACTGGTTTTTGAAATTCGAGCTACAGACCGTGCCGGGTGTCGCGGAGGTGGCCACCATCGGCGGTATGGTGGCGCAATACCAGGTGGTGATTGACCCAAGCGCCATGCGCGCCCACAGCCTGTCATTGGCACAGGTGCGCCAGGCCATCCAACGTGGCAACCGCGAGGTCGGTGGCTCGGTCATTGAGATGGGTGAGGCCGAATACATGGTGCGATCGACCGGTTACCTGGCTTCCATTGCAGATTTGGAGAAAATCCCGCTGCGGGTCAACGAACAGGGCACACCGGTGCGGTTGCTCGACGTGGCGGAAATTCGGATGGGGCCGCAACTCAGACGTGGTATTGCAGAACTGAACGGGGAAGGTGAAGTGGTCGGCGGCGTGATTGTCATGCGCTTTGGTGAAAACGCCCGCACCACCATAAACAATGTCAAAAAACGCCTGGCCGAGCTGAAGGATGGTTTGCCGGATGGCGTGGAAATCATAGAAACTTATGACCGTTCGGCACTTATCGACCGGTCCGTGGATACGCTCAAAGCCAAGCTGGTCGAGGAATTCATCGTTGTTGTGCTGGTTTGTATCCTGTTCCTGTTTCACTTCCGTTCCGCCCTGGTGATCGTGCTGTCCTTGCCGCTGGGCATCCTCATTGCCTTCGTGGTCATGCAGGCACAGGGTCTGAATGCCAACATCATGTCATTGGGTGGTATTGCTATCGCTATCGGGGCGATGGTCGATGCGGCCATTGTCATGATTGAAACCGTGCACAAAAAGATGGAAAGGGGAGACTACGACCCGGCACACCACTGGCAGGTGATCTCCGAGGCTGCACAGGAAGTGGGGCCACCGTTGTTCTTTTCGCTACTGATTATCACGCTGAGCTTCCTGCCGGTATTCACACTGCAGGCCCAGGAAGGCCGGATGTTTGCCCCACTGGCATTCACCAAAACCTATTCCATGGCAGGTGCAGCCCTGTTGTCCATTACGTTGGTGCCGGTGCTGATGGGCTACTTCATCCGCGGACGTATCAGGCCAGAGCGTGAAAATCCATTGAACCGTCTCATGGTCTGGCTATACGCGCCGTTGATAAAAACGGTGACACGTAAACCGGTCGCGGTATTGGTCACCGCCACCATCTTGCTGGCAGTCGGCCTGTGGCCGGCCACCAAGCTGGGCTCGGAATTCATGCCGGATCTCAACGAGGGTGACCTGATGTACATGCCGACGACTTTTCCCGGGATTTCTATCGGCAAGGCACAGCAGTTATTGCAACAGACCAACAAGCTGATTCGCACGGTGCCGGAAGTCGAGATGGTGTTTGGAAAAATCGGGCGTGCTGAAACCGCCACCGATCCTGCGCCGCTGACCATGATCGAATCCGTCATCCGGCTCAAGGACCCTGCTGAGTGGCGTGCAGGATTTACCATCGATGACATCAAGGCCGAACTGGATCAGCGGCTCCAACTACCGGGCCTGACCAACGCCTGGGTGTGGCCGATCAAGACCCGGATCGATATGCAATCCACCGGTATCAAGACACCGCTGGGTATCAAGGTTGCCGGCGCTGATCTTGATGTGATCCAGGATATCGGCCGGGCCATTGAAAAGGTGCTATTGGAAATTCCAGGTACGACCTCGGCGTTTTCAGAGCGCGTGGCCGGTGGTCGCTATGTCACGGTCGATATCAATCGCGAAACCGCATCCCGCTACGCCTTGAATATCGATGATATCCAGGACGTTATCAGCACCGCAATCGGCGGCATGAATGTGACCGAAACCATCGAGGGACTGCAACGCTACCCGGTCAACCTGCGCTATCCGCGTTATGTGCGTGATTCGCTGGATCAACTCAAAACCCTGCCCATCGTTACACCTACCGGCCAGCACATTCCCCTGCAGGCCGTGGCTGATCTGCGTATTGAAGACGGCCCGCCGATGATCAAAAGTGAAAATGCACGGCTGAATGGCTGGATTTACGTTGACATCAAGGGTGTTGACCTCGGTACATACGTCAAGCAGGCGCGGCAGGTGCTGGCAGACAGGGTTGACCTGCCTGCGGGCTATTCGATCACCTGGTCAGGCCAGTACGAATACATGCAGCGGGCCAAAGAGCATCTGTTCATTGTCATACCGGTGACCATCCTCATCATCACGCTGCTGCTGTTTCTGAGTTTCAGGAGCGTGGGTGAGGTACTGATCATCCTCGGTACACTGCCAATGGCCATCATCGGTGGTCTGTGGTTACTCTACCTGCTGGATTACAACCTGTCGGTTGCTGTCGGCGTCGGTTTTATCGCACTGGCCGGCGTGGCTGTTGAAATCGGTGTGGTCATGCTGGTCTATCTGAAACAGGCCCTGACGCAGAAAAGACATGAAATGGAACAGGCCGGCAGAAAGCTACGGTCATGCTGATCTTGAAAACGCCATCCTGGCCGGAGCGTTGCTGCGTGTGCGACCCATCATGATGACGGTGGCTGCTATCATAGCGGGTCTGTTACCCATCATGCTGGGTAGCGGTACGGGCTCTGAAGTGATGCGCCGTATTGCCGCACCGATGGTCGGCGGGATGGTCAGTGCGACCCTGCTGACACTGGCTGTTATTCCTGCGGTGTTTTTGTTGTGGCAAAAAAGTAAACTCGACAAGGGTTCTTCCGGAACAGATACATGAATGATGTGAAATACACCTCGAGCATACTGAAAATCGAAGGCATGCATTGTGCATCCTGCCAGCGGCCCATCGAGAAAGCCCTGCGTGAAGCCAATGGCGTGACGGATGTCAGTGTTAACCTGGCCAGCCGCGAGGTAACGGTCGAGAGCTGCATAGGCAATAACGCACTGATCTCAATCGTGGCCAATGCCGGATATGAGGCCGTGCTCGACCAGGTCCAGTCACTAAAAGAAGATGATCGGGCTAACCGGAAGAAATTTACCTCACTGATACGTAAAACCGTCCTTGCAATGGGTGTCGGTATCGCCCTGATGGTTTTCACGATGTACGCACCCGCCATCGGTACCGAGTGGAACCTGGCACATGGAATCTGGTTGCTGATTGCGATTGTGACCGCCGGTGTAATGTATTTTGCAGGATCACACTATTTCAACGGCGCCGCCCGGTCGCTGAAGGCCGGTTCGGCGACCATGGACACCCTGATCGCTTTGGGCACCGGCACTGCCTGGCTCTATTCCACCCTGATCGTGCTGTTTCCCAACCTGGTTCCGGAAATCGCCCGTCACGTGTATTTCGAAGCCAGTGTCATCATCATCGGCATGGTCAACCTCGGCCAGGCCCTGGAACAACGGGCGCGTGGCAAAACCTCGCAAGCCATCCGGCGCCTGCTGGACCTGCAACAGAAAACCGCCCGTGTGATGAAAGATGGTGAGGCCATAGACATTCCGATCACCGAAGTGGTCATTGGCGACCTGGTACGGGTTCGCCCCGGCGAGCAGATCGCGGTGGACGGCGAGGTGATCGAGGGCCAGACCAATATCGACGAATCCATGTTAACCGGGGAACCCATGCCGGTCGCCAAACTGCCTGGGGACGAGGTTTCCGCCGGCACCATGAACAAGACCGGTACCGTGCTCTACCGGGCCACGCGCGTGGGCTCATCCACGGCGCTGGCGCGTATCATCAGGATGGTTAGAGCGGCTCAGAACTCCAAGCCACCCATCGGCCGCCTGGCTGACAACATCGCCGCCGTGTTCGTGCCCGTGGTAATGCTGATCGCCATTGCTGCCGCTATCGGCTGGTTCTGGCTTGGACCCGAGCCGAGGAGCGTCTACGCCATCGTAACCGCGGTAACCGTGTTGATCATCGCCTGCCCCTGCGCGCTCGGCCTGGCAACACCGATGTCGGTGATGGTCGGTATCGGCAAAGCGGCTGAAGCCGGGGTATTGATCCGTAATGGTGAAGCACTGCAAACCGCCAGCCGGCTGACCACCATCGTGTTGGACAAGACCGGTACCATCACTGCCGGGCGCTCTGAAGTTATAGAGATCAAGGCTTTTGACGGGCAAACCGAGAGTGGCGCGCTGTTGCTGGCGGCCAGCCTCGAAGCCAACTCGGAACACCCCCTGGCGCAGGCTTTCCTGGACGCAGCCGAGCAACAGGAATTGAGCCTCGTAGCTGTCGAAGCCTTCATGGCCATTGAAGGCCAGGGTGTTATTGGGGAAGTGGACGGCATGCAGTTACTACTGGGTAATGAAAAGCTGATGCAGGGGGCTGAAATTGCACTGGATGCACAAGCACTGCAAATCAGCGAACAAATGGCGGAAAAGGCCTGTACACCGACGTATCTGGCATCATCCGGCAGGCTTATCGCGATGTTTTCGGTGACAGATCCCGATCCGGCCGGAATCCATGAGCGCGATCAGACGTCTTCAGGCCAGCGGTTTGAAGGTGGTCATGCTGACCGGTGACAACGCCCAGACCGCCGAAGCCGTGGCCAGACAAGTGGGTATCGATGAAGTACGTGCCGGGGTTCTGCCTGAAGGCAAAAAGGATCAGGTCGCAGAATTACAACAACAGGGTGAACGGGTCGGCATGGTCGGTGACGGTATCAATGATGCCCCGGCACTGGCGCTGGCCAACGTGGGATTTGCGATCGGCAGCGGCACCGATATCGCCATCGAAAGCGCCGATATCACGCTGATGCGCAGCTCCCTGCATGGGGTCGCCGATGCCATGGAGATATCCTTTGCCACGATGCGCAATATCCGTCAAAACCTGTTCGGCGCTTTCATCTATAACACCGCCGGCATCCCGATCGCGGCAGGTGTGCTGTACCCCCTGACCGGCATGTTGCTCAACCCGATCATCGCCGGCACCGCGATGGCCTTTTCATCGGTCACGGTGGTCAGCAACGCCAACCGCCTGCGCTTTTTCCGTTTCAAGGAGCAGGTCTGAAGAGTACGGCCAGGTGCGCAAAACCTATGATCGCCAACAGCTTGCACGGGTTTTCGGCGGCGTGGTTTCCGCTAACTGAATGTTTGACCACCCCTGCCGTGGGATAACCCGTGGCGCACTGCGAGTCTGTCTTTGCCCTGGATGTGTGGTTACTGCAGGTTTTCCAGCGCCCTGTCGCAATGTTGTTTCGTCAGGTAGCAGGGATTCCCGATCTGCTGTCGATTATTGATGCTGGCGACTTCCCCACCGTTTTGCTGCTTGGTCACGGCCAGCAGTTTTGGCGGTCTGAATGGTTGTAATAAGTATATGCACTCTTCCCAGTTGGAGCCTTCGGGCATTTGTACCACCTGGATGCTGTCCGCGTCATAGCGGCACAAGGCGTAATCCAGGTACTTTGTCTCACCGGCTTTGTATTCGCAGACCTGGGCCATGCCAGAGCCGGCGACCAACAGTAGTACGGGGATCAATAACTGGGATTTGCGGATCATTTCTGTCCCTCCAGATTGCATATGCTCTGTCGGAATCA
This sequence comes from uncultured Gammaproteobacteria bacterium, assembly GCA_963753105.1. GTDB lineage: Bacteria > Pseudomonadota > Gammaproteobacteria > Xanthomonadales > SZUA-36 > SZUA-36. The sequence continues at coordinate 648,656 of CAVWBD010000001.1, read as the reverse complement.
GGTGTCGGTCTTTTTTTCAGGCTGGCAACGCTGACTATTCAGAGCGTTATCATGAACCCATCATACACCACCCATTTCCAGAATGAGCTTTATTGAGCCATGGGTATTGCATGGTTAGTCCGGTCAATTCTTTGACACCATAACTGCCAAGTTGTTTTGCTTTTTTCATTCAAACGGTTAGTCTAGGCGCCTTCACAAACCAGAGAACTCAGCCCGTGGTAACAAACAACATGCGCCAAACCTGCAGCAATGACATAAAAATGTCGATTGCAGCCATCTTTACCCTGCTCTTTGCAACATCGGTTGCGGCACAAGACGAAGCAAGCAGCCCATTCCTGTTCAAAGTGGAGGGCGGTGGTATCCACCAGGCAGAAGCTGACCTCACTGACAGCAATGGTGGATTTGCCGTGGACCGGGGATTTATCAGCGCCAGTCTCGATTTTGGCTGGAGCTTGCGTGATTCCATCGGTATCTCTGTCGGTGGTGGCAAATCCAGTTACGATTTCAACGAAGACAGTGCTTTTGGTGGTGGCAAGCCCTGGGACAAAATCGAAGACACCAGGGTTTCATTCACCTGGCGTACCGGTTTTGGAGACAGGGGCTCATTTTTCCTGATGCCCACTTTACACATGGATGGCGAAAGCGGCGCCAGTGACAACAGCACTTACGGGTTATTTGCGGCAGCAGCCTGGCGGCTCGATGAAACACTGACCATCGGCCCGGGTATTGGCGTATTTTCCAGGCTTGAAGACAGCACCCGCCTGTTTCCGATCCTGGCGATTGACTGGGATATCACGGAAAGCTGGAACCTGTCGACCGGTAGCGGCCTGGCGGCATCGCGAGGCCCCGGCCTGACCTTGAAATACCGTTTGAATGATGACTGGGACCTGGGCATCTCGGGGCGTTACGAGGACGTGGAATTCAGGCTCGATGACAAAGGCCCACACCCCGGTGGTATAGGACGCGACCTGTCCCTGCCGCTGGTGTTTTTGGCAACACTTAAGCCCCAGCCCGAAACTGAAGTTCACGGTGTTTACCGGTGTTGAACTGTTTGGCACGCTCAAACTCAAAGACCCGACCGGCAGGGTCACAGATGAAAGTGACTATGACCCTGCACCGGTATTTGGGGCGACCTTTGAAGTCCGTCTGTAATACCTGGAGAATAAACTGGACTGACCAGTGAACAATACAAACGTGTCTGCGGATAACCAGGCCTCCTGGCTGCTCGTTTTCAGCGCCTGCATTATTGCACTGGGCGCGACACTGGGCAGCCTGTTTTTCAGCGAGGTCATGGATATCCCGGTTTGTAAGCTGTGCTGGTATCAACGCATCGCGCTATATCCCGCTGGTCGTCATCCTGGCCTTCGGCCTGTTTCCGTATGAACCGCGTGTGCTGCGCACAGCCAGTGTGTTCGTGGCCGGTGGCTGGTTGATCGGCCTGTTCCAGTTGCTGGTCATCGCAGGGGTGATACCGGAAAGTATCCGGCCGTGTGTACAGGGTATTCCCTGTTCCGACACCCATATCGCGCTGTTCGGGTTTCTGAATATCCCCATGCTCTCTTTGCTAACCTTCACCCTCATCGGCGCATTACTGTATTTTGCGCACAGGACAGAATCATCATGAATCGAAAACTTCTTTTTCTGACAGGCATCAGCGTGATCATCCTGGCCTTCGTGCTTGCCGTGGTGCTATACCAACAGCAGACCGGCAGCCTCGGTGGTCAACAACAGGCCCTGCTGGAAAGAACCGGTGCGCCGGTCAAGGGCCCGGTTGATGCCAGGGTCACCATCGTCGAGTTCTTCGATCCTGCCTGCGGTACCTGTGCGGATTTCTATCCCCGGGTACAACAATTGATCGATCAGTATCCCGGCAAGGTCAGGGTCATGATGCGTTACGCACCGCTACACACCGGTTCGGACCAGGTGGTGCTGATGCTCGAGGCCGCCCATCGCCAGGGCAAGTACTGGCAGGCGTTGGAAATGTTGTTCAATAACCAGCGTCGCTGGATCGTCGGTCACGTGTCCCAGCCCGGACGCGCCAGGAGTTTATTGAACGGCGTGGCTCTGGACCATGCAAAACTGGATGCCGACATGACCAGTCCCGGGGTGATCAGTGTGGTGCAAGAGGACATACAGGATCTGCAAGACCTGGGGGTCAAGGCAACACCTGAATTTTTTGTCAATGGCAAGCCCCTGCCGAGCTTTGGTTTCCGGCAATTGGCAGAGTTGGTCGAAGAGGCAGTGGAAAAAGCCTATTGAGCCGGTTTTTTAGCCGTTGCCGGATAAGCGGAAACAACCCCGTATTTAACGGGGTTGTCTCACGAGCAAAAAGAACTGCTCCCTAATTATTATTTTTAAGGGAGTCCCTGATTTCCGTTAACAACTCGACTTCCGCCGAAGGTTTCGGTGGTTCTTTGGGTGCTTCCTCTTCCTTCTTCTTCATCGAGTTCATTGCCTTGACGACCATGAAAATGGCAAACGCGATGATCGCGAAGTCCAGGACAGTCTGGATGAACGCACCGTATTTCATTGATACAGCCTCGGCTTCATCCGTAGCGGCCTTCAGCACAATGGACAGCTCACTGAAATCCACGCCGCCGATCAGCATACCGACCGGTGGCATCAGGACGTCATTCACGAACGATGAAACGATTTTGCCAAATGCACCGCCAATGACGATACCGACCGCCATGTCGATGACGTTTCCACGCATGGCGAAACTTTTGAACTCAGACATCATACCCATAATTCTCTCCCTCAATTTCCAGTTTGCCCGCCATTTTGAAAAATGGCGCGGCTCCTCTATCTTAGCGAAATGAATCTTCTGTTGTCATTAGCCCATGCAACTGCCAGAGAAAAAAGATTTATATCCTGTTACCCAGACGATGTTGCTTGAAGCCTCTTGTTGGAGCTGACCGTCGCTTTTAACTACTCCTTGTCTTTCTTTTTTCTAAGCAATCCTTTCAGCAGCGTGCTGGCTTCCTCGCCTGCCTTGTTGACGATATTCGCGTTCTGAGACGCTATTAACCCGGCGGCGATGTCCAGTGATATATCCGGTTCATACAGGTCACCGGAAATACGTACCGGGATCGACACCCCCCTGTATTCTTCCGGTACCTGTGCTGCCAGCTCATTGACCATAACCGGGTATATGACGTAATTGACGGTTTCATTGACCAGGTTGACAGTTCCCTTTCCGGTCGCGTTCACCAGTGCTGAGCGCAGCATCAAATCATCGCTTTTCAATATCCCCTGGTTGATGATCCCGGTAACAATGAGTTCAGCAAACTCCATGCGGTCTCCAGTCCCGATACTGGTATCTTCGGTGTTTTGTTTACCCAGCAACCTCGTGACCTTGGCCACGGTGCCGGGGATGTCAACACCATCAATGGCTCCATCGATGACACTTAGACCCACGTCACCCGTCAGTGCCTGCCGGGCCTGCTGTGAACTGCCCAACCCGGTGCGGACCTTCAGGTATAAATCACCGGTACCATGCAAACGGTCTAAACCAGCCAGGTCCAGTAACAGCGTGGAGGTTTCAAACCCCGTCACGACCTGGTTGAGCATCAATATCGGCTGGCCGGCCGCGAAACTGACCCTGATATCGCCCTGGTGTTGACCGCCATAGAGGCGCGAACTCATCGGAAACAGCCGGATTTCATCGGCATCGCTGCTGACGGTAACCTTGACGTCCCCGGCGGTCAGGCCACCGGTGACGAGGTGTGTAATGCTCAAATCACCACCACCGGTGAAGAACAGCATGCTACCGACAAATACCCCTGCAGCTCCAACTTCCACGTCATCGTCCGATGCCGCCGCCGGGACCATTGAGTAGTCATCCAGGTTCAGCGTATCGATAGACAGGTCGAAGGACAGTTGCAGCGGGTCAAAGGCTTCGATGGTCAAACGGCCATCCAGGGTCGAGTGATCCAGCACGACCTTGAGATCCACGATATCCATGTCGCTGGATGATCCGCTGAAGTCCAATTCAGCCTGCATTTTGGTCAATGCATCCGCTTGCTGGGTTTGCAGTGCATCCAATCCCAGGCTCTGGATCAGCTGTTTTGGATTGAACTGGGCCAGTTCCAGTTGCCCGGTGTACTCCGGCTCGGTAGACAACGATGTCACGTTGATCGTGCCCTTGGCGGTCAGATCAAAAAACTGCAGTGTCAGATCCGTCAGCACAGCCCGGTCACGTCCCAGGTCAACAATGATATCGGTGGCGGTCTCCAACTCCAGGGGCACGGAGTCTTCAGCCGCCCCCATTGTGCCGCTGATTGAAAAATCAACATCCTGGAGACCAAGCAATCCCTGGCTGCGCGCGACCTGTAACAAGCCTTCGCAATTGACATCGCCCGCCACATCCTGCTGCGGCAAGGTGAGACTAAAACGTCCCTCCAGTTCAAATGCCTGCTTGGGTTCATCAATAGGTGTCCCGGTACTGAAGCCAGCGAGCTCCACGCGCCGGGCCGTGCTTTTCAAGCTCAGTTCGCCGTTGCTGATTTTAATTTCCAGGTCCGCAGGTGTTTCTTGCACGATGCCGGCTGCCCCCCGATTGACCAGGTCTTCCCAGTTGTTCTGGCCATCGGTATTGCCACGCAGATAGGCCGTGACACCTTCGAGGTCGATGCGGTCGATTTCAAGTTGCCGGCTAAACAGGGGCAACAGTTTTACGATGACACTGGCCTCGCTGACTTCCAGCATGGGCCGGGCACCAAAACCGGCCCGGTTGGCCAGGCTCAGCCGATCAATCTCAAGACCGAAAGACGGGAAAATACGCCATGAGATATCCCCGGTGATAGTCAGTTCACGACCGGTTTCCTTCAACACAGCCGCGTTGATCTCGTCCTTGTAATTATTGGGATTGAGCAGCAACGGCAAGGCAATGCTCAAAACAAGCAGGAGAATGGCCACCGTCGCAACCATGGCCAGTATCCATTTTAAAACCCTGTTCATGAGGGTAGTTCTCCCGTGTGATATCCGATTTATGGATTGATTCTAATTCAAAACCCGGGTTTTAAACTAACCAGGCGCTAATAAATCCATGTTAATTCATTTACCCTACCCCCATGAGCAAACTATCCACCCAGGCCATCATCTCCCGGATGCTGACCAGCACACCGCCGGCGTTTTCCGGTGAGCAGGCGGCGCGTATCGCGCTGGATTACTTTGGTATCAGTGCAGGCACCCGCCCACTGGTCAGTGAACGGGACCAGAACTTCCGCCTGGATGCAGATGACGGACGCCGATTTACCCTCAAGATATCCAACCGGTCCGAGCAGGAACAGGTGGTCGATTTCCAGAACCGGGCCTTGAGCCATATCGCCGAATATGACGCTTCTCTACCAGTGCCCCGCGTAATCCCCTCGCTCGATGGACATTTGTATTGCAGCGTGGAGCATGCCGGATGCCGGCATTTTGTGCGTGTTTTGAGCTGGCTGAACGGCCGGGTGCTGAAAGACGCGTCGGGTGACGCCGGCCTGGTCGAACGCATGGGCCGTTTGCTGGCAAGCCTGGGCCTGGCATTGCAGGGTTTTGACCACCCCGGCTCCAACCCGCCCTTGTTGTGGGATATGAAGCGGGCTAGCAACCTGCGCGAACTGATGGGGCATATCGAGGATGTAACGCTCGGGCGTTTGATCAGCCGGGTGCTGGACCGCTTTGATCAATACGTCAGCCCGGTACTCAGTGATCTGCGCAGCCAGGTCATCTACAGCGACATGAACCTGGACAACGTGCTGATGGATGAGATGGAACCGGGGCGTATCAGCGGTCTGATTGATTTTGGCGACCTGGTCAGATCACCATTGATCATGGACCCGGCCATTGCAATGGCTTACCAGTTGAGTGACGGTGACGACCCTTTGGCCGGCGCCTTACCCCTGATTGCGGGTTACCACGCCGTGTGCAAATTGCAGGAACATGAACTGCACTTGCTGCCCGATTTGATCAAGACCCGCCTGGTGACCAGCCTGCTGATCGGCAGTTTTCGCGCCACGCTGTTTCCGGACAACCGTGAGTATTTGCTGACCAGTTTTGCAGCGGCCAAAAACGCCTTGACCATGCTCAGCCGGGAGCACCCCGATGAGGCGGCCAGGCGTATACTCGATGTTTGCAACAGGATTCCGGTTTAACCGCCATGGACGCCAGCAACAGCCTGATTGAGCGCCGCAAACGCCTGCTGGGTAAAGCCTATCGTTTGTTTTATGACCAGCCCGTGCACATCGTGCGTGGTGAAGGCGTGTGGCTGTATGATGCCGATGGCAGGAAATACCTGGATGTTTACAACAACGTGCCACACGTAGGCCATTGTCACCCGCGCGTGGTCGAGGCCATCCACCGCCAGGCGCAAACCCTCAATACGCACACCCGCTACCTGCACGAGACGGTGCTCGATTACGCGGAACAGCTGACCGCGCGCTTCCCCGCAGGCCTGGATATCGCCATGTTCGCCTGCACCGGCACCGAGGCCAATGAACTGGCCCTGAGGCTGGCGCGTTCCGTCACCGGCAATGATGGCATGATCGTCACCGAGCATGCCTACCATGGCAATTCCTGGGCGATCGCGCAGATCACGAGTTGCTACACGACGGCGGACAAACGCGGGGACAATATCGTCACGGTTCCAACCCCGGACATGTTTCGGGGTCTGCATGCCGGCGATCCGGCGGCAGCGGATAAATATGCCGGATATGTACAACAGGCCATTGAGACCCTGGAGCGCAACGGTCACCGTCCCGCGGCATTCATCGTCGATACGGTGTTTGCCAACGAAGGTTTGCCAACCGTGCCACCTGGCTACCTGCAAAAAGCGGTCGATATGGTCCACCGGGCCGGCGGATTGTTCGTGGCCGACGAGGTGCAACCCGGATTTGGCCGGCTTGGCAGTCATTTCTGGGGATTTGAAGGTCATGACGTGACACCGGATATCATCACCCTGGGAAAACCCATGGCGAACGGTTACCCGGTCTCAGCGCTGGTCACGACAAAAAGCATTACCAACGCTTTTTCCCGCGAGGCACATTATTTCAATACCTTCGCCGGCACCCCGGTGGCCTGTGCCGCAGCATTAGCGGTGCTGGAGGTGATTGACGAACAGGATTTGGTCGCAAAAGCGCTTAAAACCGGTGATTATCTAATTAGTCAATTGGGGGTGTTAGCGACAAATCACAACATGATGGGGGATGTTCGCGGCAGTGGGCTATTTATCGGTATAGAATTGGTGCGCGACCGTGACAGCCTCGAGCCCGCAACTATCGAAACCGCCCGGGTGGTCAACCTGCTGCGGGAACGCGGTATTTTAATCAACTCCACGGGGCTTTATGACAATGTCCTGAAAATCCGCCCGCCACTGGTCTTTACAAAACTGCATGCCGACCTGCTGCTGGAAAAACTTGACGGGGTTCTCGCAGAAATATCAGGCAAGCCAATTTAAATCGGTAATTCCGACTGTTTTTCACCTGTAGTACCGTCTATTGATATAGTGAGTTGACGGGAAATGAATTGTGCCGATTTACCTGGAAGACAAAACGCTGGTCAAACGCCTGTTGGCAGGTGATGAGCAAGCTTTTTCACAATTCTTTGACGATAACTTCTCACGCCTGTACCGCTTTGCCCTGACGCGACTTTCCAATGACCCGGAAAGCACAAGGGAGATCGTACAATCGGTGCTGACCAAATCACTGCAAAAAATACATACCTACCGGGGTGAGTCGGCCCTGTTTACCTGGCTGTGCGTGATCTGCCGGAATGAAATAATCGACTGGGCGCGTAAAAATGAAAGCTACCGCAAGAACATAGTCCTCACGGAGGATTTGCCGGAAATCAGGGCAGTTGTGGAATCCCTGGTCACGCCCGCCGGCACTGACCCAACCCGGTTGTATGAACAACACGAGGTATGCAGGCTGATCCAGGTTGCGTTGGACACACTACCACCCAAATATGGCGACGCGCTGGAATGGAAGTATATCGAGGGACATTCCGTCAAGGAGATCGCTGCCCGTATGAATCTGAGCCCGCAAGCGGCACAATCGCTGCTCGCCCGCGCAAAGATTTCATTCAAAGAAATTTACAGCACGCTGACCGAACCACTGGTGAGTGAGCTGCAAGCACGGAAAATTTGATCATGACAGATTCCAACAAACACAAAGACGACCTGCTGGACTCATTATTCCAGCACGCCAGCACCCGGCCCAGGGCCCCTGCGGATGATGAAGCAGCCATCCGGTCTGCCACCCACGCAGAGTGGGTAAAAATTACCGGGCAGCGGAAACGCAAGCGGAACCTGGCTGTTTATGGCCTGGCAGCATCACTTGTGCTCAGCGTGATCCTGGTGAGTATCCTGAAGGAGCAGACACCAGTTGATACTAATCCTGAACAACTGGCTACGGTGGAATTACAAACGGGTGATGTTTTTGTCCGCGACATGCAGGACGATGACTCAACGGCCAAGCGATTGGCAAATCACACGCTGCATGCCGGCCAGGTTATCAGCACCAACACCGAAACCAGGCTTGCATTGGATTGGAAGACCGGCGAATCGATCCGGCTTGATGAAAACTCTGAGATAGCATTGATATCGGTCTCGGAAATTGAACTGCTCACAGGCCGCATCTATGTTGATACCGGGCAATCCACACAAGCCGGGACGTCTTTTGTGATCAGGACGTTCGCCGGTCTTATTCAACATTTGGGCACTCAATATCTCGCTGGCATCAGTGATAAAACCGTTACCCTGGCCGTTCGTGAAGGCCGGGTCTCTTTGAATGCACAGGATTCTGACCTTACCGTCAATAAGGGCGAACTGGCCAGCATCGACCCTGCCGGGAAAACAGAAGTCACCCGTGTTGAAACATTTGGTTCAATGTGGGAGTGGACCAGCCTGGTGACTCCGGAATTGAAACTGGATGGGCTGAGCGCGTTCGACTTTATCCAGTGGGCGGGCCGTGAAACCGGGCGTGAAGTGCAATTTTCCGACGATACGATCCAGGATCTTTCGATGCAGACCCGATTGCGAGGCAGTGTCAGCCTTGCACCAGACCTCGCACTTGAGTTAATACTCGAAACCAGCGATATAGAGGCCATAAGCAGCGCAGGTAAAATATTCATCCGGCAGAGAGCCGGCACTTGATGGTGTACGGCTTGAACAAATTCGTTTTTGCATTGACTGGTCTGTATTTGATGGCCTGTATGCCGTCACCTACATCGGCCCAGCCGATGCCAACAGGTTCAAAATATCTTGGCAGACCCGTTTTTGAGGTGCTTGAGCAATTTCGCGAGCAAGGCTACCCCTTTGCCTACAGTACCAACCTGGTACCCGATAGCCTGCTGGTTTTGACCGAGCCGGTCAGCAAAACACCACTGGAAATTGTCAGCGAAATTCTCGAACCCCATGGCCTGGTATTCAAACATGCCAATGGAATTTACCTGGTCATTCGCAGTGCCAGGGATCCGCCTGCGAATAATTCCGGTTCATTACTGGTCATTATCCGGGACCAGGATTCAGCGCTACTCGATCAGCCCGTGGTTATAGCAGCTAACCCCGGGCTTCCTGCCGTCTCTGCCCTGGGCGCCGGTGTTTGGCAGATCAGGAATGTCCCCGCTGGCCGCTACAAACTGGAAATTTCAACTGACGGCTACCTGACAACCAACAGGACGATTGACCTGGCGACAGGTGAAAACGCAACCGTGCTGGTCAGGGTGATCCCTGCGCCATACGATCTTGAACGCATGTCTGTTTCGGCCAGCCGTTACCTGATCATGTCAAATTCCAGTTTCTTTGTGGACCAGAGGGCGATTGAAAACTTACCGGCTATAGGAGACGACCCGTTACGGGCCATTCAGCGCTTACCCGGTGTCGCGGCCGGCGGTTGGTCCGCGCAGAGTCATTTCCGTGGTGGCGAAGAGAACGAATCGGCCATTTTCCTGAATGGTTTGCAACTGCTCGATCCGTTCCATGTTCGTGATTTTCACAATACATTCAGTTCGATTGATTCAAGGACTATCTCAGGCGTCGAAGTTTACACCGGCGGCTTTCCGGCAGAATACGGCGACCGCATGAGCGGTATTTTACTTTTGCAATCACGCGAACCCGAAAAACCACGGCACTATGAGCTGGGCATCAGTGTTTTCAACACATCGCTGCTGGCTTCCGGTTACAACCGTTCGGAAAGCCTCGATTGGCTGGTTTCAGCAAGAAGAAGCAACCTGAGCCTGGTGCTGGACAAGGAGAAACACGGGGAACCCGATTACAACGACATATTTGCAACACTCGGCTACAATTTTTCACCGGACACGCGTCTTACATTCAATGTCTTGCGGGCCAATGACAGCATCCTGATCATCACCGAGAACAAGCCGGAGGACCAGGAACAGTCTTCCAGCGAAACACGCAACAGCTCGGCCTGGATACAATTTGAAAAGAACTGGCCGGGCGGACTCAACATGTCCGCGGTCCTGTCGAGCAACTCACTGAGCAACGACCGATTAGCTTTCGCCAACGATCCCGAACAGTTGGTTGCAGATGTTTTGGATGAGCGTGACGTGGATATCCATGGGTTACGTGCGGATTTCAATTATTCGGTCAATCACAGCCATGTACTTTCATGGGGCGTACAGGCCAGGAAGGAATCGGCTCGCTATGACTATTCCAACCAGGCCGAGTACTCGGGTTTTTACCTGGCCTATCCGGGTGTGCCCGAAACCATTGAGCGCGATGTTCAGGCCAGCCCCTCCGGCTACAGCTATGCCGTCTATGTCTCTGACCGCTGGCAGCCGAAGCCGCAACTCGCCATCAATGCCGGCTTGAGGTGGGATAAACAGACCTATATTGGCCCGAATAACGACTCCCAGGTCAGCCCGCGTATCAACTTGCTCTATACCTTGAGCCCCCGGACTGATTTACGTCTGACCTGGGGTCGTTTTTATCAATCACAGGACATCCAGCAACTGCAGGTGGAAGACGGAGTGGATCACTACTTCCCCGCACAGAGATCTGACCACCTGATCGCAGGCATGGGTTTTCGTTTCTCCAATGAGTGGTCGCTGCGGGCGGAGGCATTTCAAAAACAGTATTCCGAACTCAGGCCACGATTTGAAAACCTGCTCGACCCGGTACCGCTGATACCTGAACTGGCGCCCGACCGAATTCGGCTTGCGCCCTCGGCCGCCGAGGCCCACGGTGTGGAACTCACGCTGGAATACGATAACGGGGAAAGCCTGAACTGGTGGGCGTCCTACACCTTATCACGCATCACCGATCGTATTGACGGCGTTGATGAACTACGCAACTGGGATCAGAAGCATTCATTCCAGGCAGGTTTGGCCTGGCATCTAAACAACTGGGAGCTCGGATTCGCTGCCCACATACATACCGGTTGGCCAACCACGCTTGCAACACTAAAAGGCGATGAAGAGGAACCGCTGCTCGTGTTTGAACCACGCAACCAGGCCCGCTTGAACACCTTCGCCAGTATTGATTTTAAAGCTGCCCGTCTATGGCAGTTTGAAAAAAGCCGCTTCAGTGTCTTCATTGAATTCTCCAATCTTTTCAACCGGCAAAACGAGTGCTGTGTCGACTACGACCTTGACGATGAAGATGAAGAGGAGCCCACGCTCGAACATTCCATTGACAGCTGGCTGGGTATCGTACCCGCCATCGGTATTTTATGGGAATTCTGATTCAGAATTTGCCAATTCCAACCTGCCCCATCTTCAAAATTCCATCTCCCGGCGATTGATTTTGCCTTCGAGTCTCGTCAAACAAGGCAGGCTTACAGACATTCACGTATCCGTATTGAAATGCCTGCAGCCAATCACCTGGTTTTTGATTTTTGGAGAACACTTATGAATAGAAGCTTTAATCGTTTATGGCTGATGGCTGTCACATTGATGTTTGGTCTTGTCAGCACCAACTTGCTCGCCAAAGGCGGATTCATTGAATTGGACGGTGTCTTTGATGAATTTTCAAATGAAATAACCAATCACTGGACGCCATTACCTGCCGGTTTACGCCTGGTCTATCTCGAGGAAGACGATGACGAATGTATCGTTGGTGTGGTCGATGTAATACCAACGGCACAACAGTGGGTGACCAGCGTAAAGGGCGTCAGCATCCGTGAAATTCATGATCAGGAATTCATTGACAACGTAGGCGACTGCGATGGCGATACCGCCGATATGGATGAGTGGGAACTGCTCGAAACCACGATGGATTGGTATGCCCAGGATGTGGACGGGAACGTCTGGTATTTTGGTGAATACAGTATCGCTTTTGACCACGATGAGTGCGATCGTATGGTGACACTCGAAGATACCGACCCTCCGTTTTACATGGAGATCGAGGATGGTTGCCTGGATGGCTCCTGGGAAGCGGGCAAAGATGTAGCCGGAACCGGTGTTGATCCTGAAGAGGTTCTTGAAGGCATCATCATGTTGATCGAACCTGAAAAAGGGCAGTTCTACTTCCAGGAATACTATGAAGACGAGGCCGAGGATATGGGCAAGGTACTCAATTTCAAAGATGTCGAAACATTCCTGGATGAAGAAGTCCAGGAAGGCTGTGTCGTCATCAAGGAATGGGTTCCGCTGGAGCCTGGAGAAGTTGAACACAAGTACTTTTGCAGTGGCAAGGGACTTGTTCTTGTAGCGGGCGTGGCTGGTGGCAAGACCTTATTCACGGAACTGGTTGAAGTGGTGGATCCGTAATACACGCTTTGAATATGCTGATCAACTGAAAGGACTCGGTGTTGAAGTTAAACAAATCTGATCAGCGCTGCCAATACACCCGATTGAAAACCCCGTCCACGAGACGGGGTTTTCTTTTTACCCCCTGCTCAGGAATCCTGCAATCCGTAATTGCTGAACTTCTCCAGCACGGTGTCCATTTCACTGTCAGCGAGAAGTTTCACTTCACCGATCGCCAGTAAACGGCCATAAACCGTGGCCAGGTGTTCAACTTCAACCGCCAGGGCCAACACGCGTGGCAGGTCTTTTTCAAAACAGGTCAGACCATGGTGGGCCATCAGACAGGCCTTCCGCCCTTCCAGCCCCCGTATCACTTGTTCTGACAGTTCGGGAGTTCCAAAAGTGGCGTAATCCGCGCAACGGATATCCTTTCCGCCCGCAACCGCAACCATGTAATGAAATGCCGGGATACCTTTGCCAAGACAGGCCAGGGCAGAACAACTGACGGGGTGAGCGTGCAAAACGGCACCGGCTTGTTCATAACGCCGATAAATGGCCGCGTGAAAACGCCACTCGCTTGAAGGTTTGCTCCAACCTTGACAGTTGCCGTCCAAATCCATCCATACGATATCCACCGGAGACATTTCGGCATAATCCTTACCGGAAGGTGTGATCAGCATGCCTCCCTCGCAACGCACGCTCAGATTGCCGGAGACCCCCCGGCCCAGACCACTGGTACTCATCGCCCGGGCGGTATTAATCAGTTGTTCGCGCAGACCTTCTTGCATGTGTGTTATCCCTTGTGTTCTGGATAAAGACTCGTTAAGCCAGCTTCAGAAGCTTCGCATACACCCCGTTCGGTAAGCAGGCCCGTGACCAGGCGGGCCGGTGTGACATCAAAAGCATAATTGCACGCACTGACACCGTCAGGGGTAATTTGCACGGTTTCGACTATGCCGCTGGAATTTTTCCCGGCAACATGGGTCACCTCGTGACCATCCCTCTGTTCAATTGGAATGCCATTGACACCGTCTTCCATCTGCCAGTCGATGGTCGGACCCGGCAGGGCCACGTAAAATGGTACCTTGTTATCAAATGCCGCCAGTGCCTTCAAATAGGTGCCGATCTTGTTACACACATCCCCGTTACGCGCCGTGCGATCGGTACCGGTGATACACAGATCGACCAGGCCGTGCTGCATCAGGTGTCCGCCGGCATTATCCACGATGACATCATGCGCAATTCCGTGCGAGGCCAGCTCCCAGGCAGTCAGGGCGGCGCCCTGGTTCCTCGGCCGGGTTTCATCCACCCATACGTGCAGGGGTATACCCGCATCGAACGCCTGGTAAATGGGTGACAGGGCCGTTCCCCAGTCCACCGCGGCCAGCCAACCCGCGTTGCAGTGGGTCAGTATGTGCAACACTTTCGAGCCCGGTGGTTTCTGCTGCCAAATCCGCTTCAGGATATCCAGGCCATGCCGGCCGATGGCATGATTGATATCAACATCTTCATCACAGATTTCAGCCGCCATCGAGTAGGCCCTGGCCGCCCTCTGCTGCGCTTCCAGGCTCGATAATGCACGCCTGATCGCCTGTACTGCCCAGCGCAGATTCACCGCCGTGGGCCGCGTGGCCAGCAGGATCTCACTCGCCTGCTCAAGATTTTCATTACCGGGATCCTGACGCATCGCCAGGGCAATTCCGTAGGCTGCAGTAGCACCGATTAACGGAGCGCCGCGAACCCGCATAACGCTGATGGCTTCCGCGGCATCCTGCATGGTTTCGAGTGTTTTGATGGTGAATTCATGTGGCAGGCGGGTCTGGTCAATGATATCGACTGCCCAGCCATTTTTATTTAGCCGGATCGAACGGTAAGCCTTGCCGTTAATTTTCATTTGATCACCATCTTCACGGGAATTTGTATCATTACACTAGTGACGGTATTTCTCTATACCTGCCCATCCGCTTTTAGCAGAGATTGCCCGATCATGCGTGTTTTTTACCCTGTAAACGGCTGCCTTCATGGAACCCGGAGAGGACAATATGTGGATGTCATTTGAGTGTTTTCCCGAGACTCGAAAAAATTGGAAAACAGGCATTTAATATACCTCTTAGTTCACTGAAATTTAATGTGTAATTTTGTATTATTCTGCGGCCAGTATTGGTAACCTTGAAACTCGCACCGGACGCGGGTACCTTGCTTGTCCCCCAAGCACGCACAGGTCACGGATGACCGATCAAGTACATGGCGTGTCCGGTGCGAACCACTTAAACTTCTCGCCATGAGCCTGATATCACACCTGCGATGCACACGTTGCGGTACCGAGTACCCGGCCGATACCATCATGAACCTGTGTCCGGTGGATGACAGTCCGGTCGAGATCATCATGGACCTGGAGCGATTATCAAGGGAACAACCGGGCCTGTCCTGGTACCAACCACAACGCAAGGATATGTGGCGCTTTGGCGGTCTTCTGCCTCTCGATTGCGCCGATCCGGAGCACACCCCGCACATCTTCAGCCTCGGCGAAGGTTACACACCATTGCTGGACTACAACGACCACCCGCTTGCACGACAGGCCGGGTTTACCCTGCAGGTCAAGGACGAGGGTAAAGCGCACAAGGGTTATGGCGCCAACCCGACGCAGAGTTTCAAGGACCGCGGCATGGCCATGACCATTTCCATGGCGCACAAGGCCGGTATCAGGCGCCTGGCCGTACCCACCCAGGGCAACGCCGGCGACTCCCTGTGTGAATACGCTTATGCCGCCGGCATGGAGGCCGTAGTCGCGATGCCGGACAACACGCCGATGCCGATCCTCGGACGGGTCGCGGCGCTGGCCCGGCAATCAGAACGCTTCGAACTGGAGCTGGTCACGGGCACCATCCGCGAGGCCGGTGCGCTGCTGAAGGAACACTGGTTAAACAAGGGCTACTTCAGTGTCGCCACCTTCCAGGAACCCGGTTGGCGTATCGAGGGTAAAAAAACCCTGGGCCTGGAACTGGCCGAACCTCAACACGAAGGCACTGGCTGGAGCCTGCCGGATGTCGTGATCTACCCGACCGGTGGTGGTACCGGGGTGCTCGGTATGTGGAAGGCCTGGCAGGAACTGGAATGTCTTGGCCTGATCGGTAGCAAACGGCCAAAAATGATCTGCGTGCAAAGTGACCGGACCACGCCGCTGGTCAATGCCTTTGTTACAGGCGCCAGTGATGTGACCCCGGTCGAGGCAGGTGAAACACTGGCCTACGGTGTCAACGTACCCGGTGGCGTCGGGCACTTCAGGGTGCTGGACATTATTCGTAGTAGCGGTGGCGCGGCCATCGCCATCACGGAAAACGACATGCAGAAAACCCTCAGCCGGGTCTGGCAGGACAAGGGCTGGTGGGTATGCCCGGAAGGCGCAATGTGTCTTGCGGCACTACCGCAGTTGCTTGATCAGGGCCTGGTGAAGGCCGGTGATGCGGTCGTGGCGTTCAATACCGGCTCACTGGAAAAATACCTGCCGGACTTACGCCACCTGTTATAAGCGGTTGATCAATGCTGATGACCGCCCGCACCGTGGGCATGGCCGTGCTTGGTTTCCTCTTCGCTGGCATCACGGATTTCGGTGATTTCCACATCAAAGGTCAGCTGCTCACCTGCCAAAGGATGGTTGCCATCAACATCCACGTTGAAACGGCCGACTTTCAGCACGGTCACCTGCACCGGTCCTTGCTGGGTTTGCAGGTTCAGCACCTGCCCGGGTGACAGTTTCCCGACGCCCTTGAGGCGTTTCAACGCGACGCGCTGGACATTGTTTTCGTTGCGTACACCATAGGCCTCTTCGGGTTCCACGGTGACTGTGAATTCGTCACCAGCCGCACGCCCTTCCATCGCCTTTTCCAGCCCGGTGACGATGTTGTTGGCGCCGTGCAAATAGCTCATTGGCTCCTTGTCGCGTGAAGATTCCATCTCTTCGCCAGCGACATTTCTCAACGTGTAGTGAAAAGATACAACCTTGTTTTTTTCAACGATCATGATTTTCTCGGTACTATCTTCAGCAAACAATGCCAGGGGGAGGCATTATAACCCCGCGACCAATTCTGCAAACAATAGCTGCGCGCTGTCCATTTGTGCGTTATGGTTTTCTTATGGAAGCACATAATATTTCAATGCGGACACCAAACATGCCCAGCTACGGATTTTTACTGGTGCTGGTTCTGTTTGTTAGCAGTCTGGCCGCCCAGACGCCGGAGCGGGTACTACCAGAACAAGAACCAGGTGAGGCGATCAATCCCATTGTCGAAAACCCGGTACAACTGGAGATTACCGAGTGGCCCGTACCGTGGCAGGACAGCCGGCCGCGCGATCCCGACGTGGCCCCCAACGGCGTTATTTGGCTGGTCGGGCAGGGTGGTGATTACGCGGCACGGTTTGACCCTGAAAGCGCGGAGTTCAGACGCAAGGACCTGCCGCCCGGCACCGGCCCGCACAATTTGATCATCGACTGGGACGGCACGATATGGGTCGCCGGCAACCGCCAGGCCTTTATCGGCAAGATGAATTACGTAACCGGGGAACTGACCCGCTACATGATGCCGATCGAGGCCGCCCGGGACCCACACACGCTTGTATTTTCCGGCCGTAACGAAATCTGGTTCACGATGCAGTGGAGTAATTTCATTGGGCGGCTTGACAAGCGCAACGGGCATGTCGACCTGGTACCGCTGTCCACCGAGCAAGCGCGGCCTTACGGGATCAAGATGGATTCGAAGGGCCATCCGTGGGTGGCCTTGCTTGGCACCAACGCGCTGGCCACGGTTGACCCCAGGACACTGGAACTGACCACGGTCACCTTGCCACGTGAGGATGCCCGCCTGCGCAGGCTGGCCATCACGCACGATGACGCGATCTGGTACACCGACTATACGCAGGGCTATATCGGTCGTTATGACCCCGAAAACGGCGAATTCAAGGAGTGGAAATCCCCCAGCGAAAAAGCCGGACCGTATGCCATGGCCACCGATAACCTGGGCCGTGTATGGTTTGTCGAAACCTGGCCGCAACCCAACCTGCTGGTGGGTTTTGACCCCTTATTCGGTACCTTTTTCAGCGTCACCCCGATACCCAGCGGTGGTGGGGCTGTACGTCACATGGTATATGACCCGGACCGCAACAGCCTGTGGTTTGGCACCGATACCAACAACCTGGCGCAGGCGATCCTGCCGGAATAACAGACAAGGAACCGAAATGCACAAGAGCCAACTGGCCGGATTGATCATCGATTGTCAGAACGCAGACCTTGATAAGGCGGCCGACTTCTGGTCGGGCGCACTGGGTCTGGAGGCGGTTTGTGACCCGCGCTCCGATAACTCAAAATACCGCCGGCTGGAAACCAGACCCGGTGAACTGGACATCGAAATACAGAAGGTCGAGCACCCCAGCCGCGTACACCTGGATATCGAGACCGATAATGTCGAAGCCGAGGTTGCACGGCTGACAAAGCTCGGCGCCAGGCAGGTCGCCGGTGTTCACAGTTGGGTAGTCATGGAAGCGCCTACCGGTCAACGTTTTTGTGTCGTAAAGCAATTCACCGCTGAATTTGAAGCCTCAGCCAATACATGGTGTTAGTGCCCATGGCTTTGTTAAATTCCGGCTTGACTGTGATTATTTGCCCGATTGAATAAGTTATGAGCTGACATGCACGAGATCAGGTTTTTCCCCTACTACGGTCCCAATCGGCGATCTGACAAACGGGTCGTCGAAATAAACCTGGATTTTGGTTCTGAACACTTCTCCGGTGTTCCGTGGCAGGCTTCGGACATTAAAAAGGTGCTGGTTAATGCTGGAGTTCTGACGGCACAAGAAGACTACCCTGAGCAGGCTTTACCCGATGAACGTATGCATTGGTTTTCATCGTTGCTGGCACAAACCGCCCTTTTATTACAACGCAAAAATGGTCATCGGGTTGGATTTTTTTCAGTTCTGGTTGAACCGGAAACAAACCACTTCACAGCCCTGGTGGAGCACGAACACACCGAAGTAGGAATGGGCGCTGTAAAACTGGCCCTGAAACTGTTTTCAGCAGGCCCACAAGCATTTATCCACGCTTATCGTTCATTTTCCAAATTTGCCCGTGACCGCGCACTGTCGCTGGAAACCGCCGCCATTATTGAGTGTGCCCGGCAACGAGACATACCGGTCTTTCAACTTGAACGTGAACCATTACAAGGGCAAATTGATATCGGTTATCGCATCAGGCCAAACGGCTTGCTGCTTCTCGGTCACGGCGCCGCCGGCCTCACCCTGGATGGAATATATTGCGTCGAGCGCGCGAATGAACGAACAAGCTCACTGCTACGGAATCTCCAGCAACGCCTGGCATTGCTCAAACGACTTGGGTTGCCCCTTATCGGATCGGAAATGCAGGACATTGCCAGCCTCCACCAATTTCATCTGCTGATGATTAACCGGCAATTTACTGCGCTACAGGAATTGAACGGGCATCGTATGAAACCGGTAAGCGGGGTACATGGATCATTTCGGGAAATGTGCGAAAACATCAGCGCCGAAGTTGGGTTCATGCCCCTCGTGATCAGTTTGAAAACTGCAGACCTGTCACTGCCCGCAACAGAAACAGCTTTCGCGATACAGGACTTCAAACTGGCACCGGACCTTGGGCGGTTCCTGGGCCGCTGCACAGATGGTGCCCGGTTGATGGATGAGGCTGCAAACAACCTGCTCGACTGGCTGTTTCCAGGTGGCGTCACGACGCACATGCCGATTATTGCGGTCACCGGAACCAATGGCAAAACGACAACATGCCGCATGCTTAACCATATCGTGCAGACCGCAGGTAAGAAACCGGGGCTGGTCTGCACCGATGGCATTTACCTGAATGGCCAGCGGGTTTCCAACAATGACGCCAGCACACCCGTAGGCCACAGCGCCATACTGATTAACAAGGATGCCGATTTCGCGGTGCTTGAGGCTCACCATTTTGGTTTGGCCGAACGTGGATTTGCATTTGACTACTGTGATGTTGCCATCTGTCTTAATGTAAGCAATGATCACCTTGGCTTGCGAAATATCAACACGGTGGAGCAAATGGCAGAGGTAAAACGCTCCCTGCTGGAACGAGCCCGGGACGCCGTGGTCATCAACGCGGATAACCCGCTGACCCTGGCCATGCTCGGGCACGTCAACGCAGAAAAGAAATGCCTGGTGTCCATGGAAACCGGTGTGTATGAATTACAGGGCCAGCACGGTGAAAAGCGCGTGTGTTGTTGTGTACTGGAATGGTCTGAAGGTGAGGAATGGCTGGTGCTGTATGACGAAGGAGGGCGAATACCAATCACAACTACAACACAGATTCCGTCGAGCTTTAACGGCACGGCACGTTTCAACATCTGCAATGCCATGCACGCGGCTGCGGCGAGTTATTTTTCCGGTATTGGGATCGACACGATCCGGGTAGCGCTGGGTTCATTTGAATGCAGTTACGAGACCACCCCGGGCCGTTTGAACCAGTTTGCTGGCCTGCCTTTCAGGGTCGTAATGGACTACGCGCATAATGGCGATGGTTTTAAGAACCTTGCCGAACACATCGACAGCCAGCTTGTACCAGGACGTAAAATCCTGATGATTTATTATAACGGTGACCGCCGCGATTCGGATATCAAGGCAGCTGCGACCCTGGTGGCTGGCCATTTTGATCACTATGTTTGCCGGAATGCCAAGGTCCTGAGGAATTCCAGACATCCGGATGAAGTTCCCGCATTACTGAAAACAGGGCTGATCTCTGCCGGTGTCTCCGAATCAACCATCTCCGTGGTTCCGGAAGCATGGCAGGCTGTCCGTCATACCCTGGCCATGGCTTCGGCTGGTGACCTGGTCGTTCTGTTGGCATGTGCCGCCGAGTTTCAGGCCATATGGGATCTGCTCAGTGAAATGGCGCGGACAGATCACACCTGATTTGCCGCATTGCCAGCATTTACCTGTTATTGACCCTGATTTACCCTGATCTTCAAAGTGACGGTCAACCCCGTCTCTCAGGATGTCCGGCAGCAACGAAACCAGCGCCTGGGTACCAGGCGTGTTTCGGACGCCCTCGACGAGACCAGTTAAAGATGTCACACAAAATACAAGCAAGGTAGAATATCGACCTATGCCGGACATTAGCTGGTTTGCCTACGCTTGGCCCAATCGCCGATCGGATAAGACAGTGGTTGAAATCACGCTCGATTTCAAACCTGCCGACCGGCATCGCTTCCCTCAGCGTCCCAACCAGATCCGTGACCTGTTGGTCAGCAACGGTATCCTGGCGCCGGACGAGTCATTCCCGGAACACGCGCTACCGGATGAGCGAATGCTCTGGTACACGTCATTGCTGGCACAATCAGCCCTGTTGTTCCAGCGCAAGGCCGGTCACCGTGTAAATTTCACATCGTTGACGTGCTACACGGAAAAAGACCGTTGCATGGCGCTGGTGGAGCACGAACACTGCGATGTCGGCATGACTGCGGTCAAGCTGGCAGTGGATATGATGACCGGCAAACGCAAACTGCTAACGGAACCGTTCCGGGTGTTTAGTGAGTTCGCACGGGATCGTTTATTGCCACGCCGCACCGAGACCATCATCAAGGCTGCAAAACAAAGGGGTATTCCGGTCATTCACCTCGAACGGTCTCCTTACAAGCGGGCGCACTGGGATGCATTAACTGGTGGTAAGTGCATCTGCCCCAACGGTCTGATCATGCTTGGCCATGGCCAGCACCAGCGCGTGCTGGATGGGACCTGGAGTCTGGATTTATGCAAGGACCTGTCCGGGAACTCCGCACCAGGCAGCGCGGCGGATGATCCGAATGCGAAACTGACAGAACAGGCAGCGGAGCAGATACTCGACCAGCTGTTTCCAGACGGGGGACAAGCGCGCATGCCAATCATCGCGGTCACTGGCACCAACGGCAAGACGACCACTACGCACATGCTCGACCGGATCATGCGTGAAGCCGGGCTAAAGTCCGGTTTGGTCTGTTCCATTGGCACTTATCTCGATGCCCGGAAGGTCGATGAGCGGGCTGCGTGCACGGACACTGGCCACCTGCAGGTTCTGACCAGCAAGGAGGTGGATATTGCTGTGTTGGAAACCCACCATGCCGGTATCATAGTGCGTGGTTTCTGCTTCGACTGGTGTGATGTTGCCGTGTGTCTGAACGTCACCAGGGATCACCTTGGTGTTGGAAATATTGACACCGTGGAGCAAATGGCGGAACTGAAACAGGCTCTGCCCGAGCGGGCCCGGTACGCCGCGGTGCTGAACGCGGACGATGAACACTGCCTCGCCATGATCGACGCGGTAACAGCAGAGAGAATTTGCCTGGTGTCGATGCAATCAGGCGTGGATGGTTTGCGGACATACACCACCGGCCGGCCGGCGTGTTTCTGTGTACTGGAGAAAGTGGATGACGAAGAATGGCTGGTCATCCATGACGATGAGCAACGTATCCCGCTGCTGGGGGCGGGGCAGATTCCCGCGACTTTCAACGGCACGGCCCGCTTTAATATCAGTAATGCCATGCACGCGACGATGGCTGCTTACATGACCGGTATCGAGCCGGATGTGATTGCAAGCACGCTGGGAAGCTTCACCAGTGGTGTTATACCCGGGCGGCTAAATGTGTTCGACGCCCTGCCATTCAGGGTCATCATGGATTACGCGCATAACATCGACGGCTACAGGCAGATTGTCGAGTTTGTCGAGCAGCAAGCCGTGACCGGCAGGAAAATCCTGATGATCGCTCAATTGGGTGACCGCTTGGATGATGACATTCTGGCTTGCGTGGCCCCGCTGGCAGGTCATTTTGATCACTATGTCTGTCGTAACTACCACATCTATCGGGGCCGTCCACCGGAAGAACTCCCGGCCCTTCTGAAGGAAGGCTTGATCTCCGCAAACGTTTCCGCAACAGACATCAGCATCGTAAACGATCCTGACGAGGCGCTTCAGTACAGCCTGTCCATTGCCCGGCCCGGAGATCTGCTCATGCTGTTGATAGATGACGTGGAAATAAAAACGGCCTGGCAGTTGCTAAACGACATGGCCGCAGAAAAATCCGCCTAGCTGGGCAGTTATGGAAGCACCCACTGACCAGCGTTTTTGTGTCAAGACTTTAGCTGCTGATTCAACCAACGATTGACCTCGTCTTTCAGAACATCCAGCGGCACTGAACCCAGCGACAGGATGAAATCGTGGAATTCCCGGATGTCAAACCGGGCGCCAAGGCGTTTCTCAGCATCGCGCCGCAACTGCCAGATTATGTATTCACCGAGCTTGTAGCTCACCGCCTGCGCAGGCCAGGAGATGTAGCGGTCAATCTCGGTGCTTATCTCGTGTAAGGACAGAGCCGTATTGTCGGCCAGGTAATCCCGGGCCTGCTTGCGACCCCAACCCTTGGTGTGGATACCCGTGTCGATCACCAACCGGCAGGCCCGCCACATCTCGTAGGTCAGCCGTCCGAAATGCTGGTAGGGCGTTTCGTAGATACCCATTTCCACACCCAGTTTTTCCGCGTACAGGGCCCAGCCCTCACCGTAGGCCGAAATATAGTCATTACGTCTGAAATCAGGTTGTTCACCCTGCTCCAGCGCCAATGCGCCCTGTAGGTGGTGGCCGGGTGCTGCCTCATGCAGGGTCAGCGCCGGCAGGGTGTACAGCGTCCGGCTCTCCAACGCGTAGGTATTGACCCAGTAATAACCGCCACGGCGTGCGCTCAGCGGCGCGCCAACATAACGCCCACCGGTAAAAAACGGCGCGAGGTTGTCCGGTACCGGTGCGACACCATAGGGTTGACGTGGCAGCTTGCCAAACATCTGTGGCAAACGGCCATCGGTCTTCTTGGCAAAATACGACGCCTCGGCCAACAACTCGTGCGGTGTCTTGGCGTAGAACTGCTCATCGGTACGCAGGAACTGTATGAAGTCGGCAAAGCTGCCTTCGAATTCCAGTTCCTTGATGATGGCCTCCATCTCGGCCCGGATACGAGTAACTTCACTTAAACCCAGTTGGTGGATTTCATCGGCGCTCATGTCCAGCGTTGCATAGACGTATATCTGCTCGTTGTAAAAGCGCGCACCGTTGGGTAACTCGCTGGCCCCCAGCGTGGTGCGCGCACCGCTGACATATTCATCCAGGAAAAAATCCAGCAAGCGCTGATAGGCCGGCACCACGTCATCCATCACCACGGTACGGGCCTTTTTGAGCAAGGCCTGGCGGATTTCTTCAGGCATATCATCACCAAGCGTCAAAAATGGTTTGTAAAAGGCGCTGCGCTCGGGGTTTTCCACCAGTTGTTTCCGGATCGGCACCTCCCTGCCATCGAGAATAATGCGGGGTTGGGTCATGCCGGTTTTCAGCCCTTCGCGCATCAGTGCGATGTACTCATCCATCACAACCGGCAGTTGCTGCAAGCGCGACAGGTAATCGTCGTAATCACCCGGATCACTGAAGTCGGTTTCCTCACCCCAGCGGTTCCATGACATATAAAAGCCCCAGTCGCTGGTGAACGGGATCAGGTAGGCACGGGTTTCATAATTTGCCAGGAACTGGTGTATCTGGCGTTCAAAAATGCGGTAGTTGATGCATTCCTCGCGCTCCAGCCGCTCACAGCTAATGGCAGAAAGGTCGAGCCTGATCTGCTTCCAGAATTCATAGCGCCGTAACTGATCTTTTTCACTGACATGCGCGATCCGGTCTGCATAACCCTCGATTGCATTGTCCCTCGCCAATGACGGGAACTCGTTAAGCCTGAAATCCCATTCCCGTTCCAGAAGGGCCTGGAATACCTCGCTGTCAGGCTCGGCATATGCGCTGCAGGACAACAGGACGACCATTAAACCCATGACTGATCTGTTCATTCGAAACCTCATTTTTTGAAGCGGTTGATATGGAACGCCGACAAGTCAATAGATGGCTCAGCACTACTGACCAGGTCCGTGATGATACGACCCGTCGTCGGGCCCTGGGTCAGGCCAAAATGCCCGTGCCCGAATGCATAAAAAACGTCTGCGTTTGCGGGCGAAGCGCAGATGACCGGTAATGAATCCGATGTCATTGGCCGTTGCCCCATCCATTCGCTGACATCGTTTGTCTGCAGACCGTCGAGATAACGTTCGGCCTGTTTGACCAAGACCTTTGCACGCCGGTAATCCGGTGGCGCATCCAGTGCTGCAAACTCGGCGGTACCGGCCAGCCGCAGGCCACCCTGCATGGGTGTCATGACAAAATGGTGGTCCATTGAAAGCACAGGATAATCCAGTTCAATACCGGGCTCAGGGAGCATGGAGTGATAACCCCGCTTGGCGACCATCGTGACCGGGAAATCCAGTTGGCTTGCCAGGATATTTGACCAGGCACCCGCTGCTACCACGAGTTTGTCGGCCGTGATGCATCTGCCAGACCCGGTATCGAGACTGACACCCCGCGCTTGTGGCCTGATACGCGTCACACGGTCCTGGAGCCAGGTTCCACCATCGGCAAAACAGTGTTCAGCAATACGCTCCGTCATAACGGCCGGCTCCAGTATGTGATGCCATTCGGGCATCAATACCGCCACGCCATGATCCAGTTTCAGACAGGGCGCCATGGCCTTTAACTCGTCCGCGCTCAGGCGTTGCGTGGTGAAACCCGCCTGCGAACACAATTCCAGCTGCCAAAAGTCGGCCTGGAATTGTTTTTCCTGGTCCCAGATATGGATGGCGCCGCGGGGTATTTTCATATTACTGATACCTGTAGCGCGCAGGATCTCATCAAAATCTGCGAACACCGTCCTCATCAGCAGTGCCTGGCTGTAGGTAATTTCCCGCACCTTTTCCATGTTGCCAGCACGCCAGAATTTCCAGAACCACGGCACGAGCGAGAGGAAGTCCCGGGGCCTGATACGTACCGGACCGAGCGGATCCAGCAACCAGCCGGGTAGTTTCCTGGCCATGCCCGGATAAGAAAATGGCACAACCGCAGACGGCGAAATACAGGCGGCATTGCCAAAACTACAGGCCTGGCCCGGTAATTCGGAGTCGATGAGCGTTACCTGGAATCCCTTTCGCTGCAGATGCCAGGCACAGCTTGAACCCACGGTGCCGGCTCCGACCACAACACAGTGTTTGGAAGCTGTCTGTTTCATATCAGATCAATATATCCAACCTGCTCACCAGGTCTTCCAGGGTCGCAATAATCTCATCCAGAGCCCTGATCGCACCAGCGCCCTTACCATCGACGACCATCCTGGCCAGTGCGCTGTGCAGGCGTGTGGCACGCAACAGGTTTTCTTCACTGCGATGCAGGTACCACAGACGCCGGCACTGACTGGACATGGCCGCCAGAGCCCTGACCAAAAATGGATTATGGCAAGCCAGCCCCAGCAATTCATCCAGGTGGACGTCTAAGCGCAGGAAAGCCTCGAGGTCGTTGCCCACAGCCTCGATGTGTGCTGCCAGGATTTGCAGCGCCTGGCGTTGATCCGGTGTCGCACGCTCCGCCGCCTTGACCACCAACAGGCGCTGCAGCACCTTGCGCGCCTCGAGTATTCTTTCCAGGTCAGACCGCCTCAGTGACGTGACCATGAGCCCCTTGCGCGGCAGCACCTGCAACAGACCCGCCGCTGCCAGGCGCTGTATGGACTCGCGGACCGGTGTTCTGCCAATCCCCGTGATATCCACAAGGTCTTTCTCGACCAACAGTTCGCCGGGTTGAAGCCGTAACGTTACGATCTGCTCTTCGAGCAGTAAGTAAGCCTGCTCGGCCAGGCTGCGATTTGCTGAAGGATGTTTCGCCGTGCTGTTCACATAGACAATCTATTTGATATATTACTGATATATCACATATCAAACCCTTGATCAATAAGGCTTGTAAAGGATTTGAATGTAAACAGGGCAATGCTTTCACACGACAGTGCAGCTATTACAGGTGCCCACTCAATTGGTATCATGGCTCGTCTCGCGCACAGGAAAAAGACATGCCCGCATCATATAACCGCCACAGCTCGTTTGATTTCAGCTTGAACGGGTGCTGTGAGCCGGGTCCATGAGCACTAAAAAGCCACTGGTGGGAATCCTCGGCGGCATGGGTCCGCAGGCCGGTCTCGACCTGGCAGCAAAACTCATCGCCATGACCCGTACAGAGTGTGACCAGGAACACATACCGTTTGTACTGTTTTCAATTCCAGGCAAGATTACCGACCGTACCGCCTACCTGCGTGGTGAGGTGGATGTAAACCCGGCCCATGCCATTGCCGGGCAATTAGAGAAAATGGCGAACCTTGGGGTCACGCTAGCAGTCATAGCCTGCAACACCGCACACGCCCGCCCCATATATGATGTCGCACTCAAATTGTTGCAGGACAGCGGTGCTGAACTGCCGATCCTGCACCTGGTAAATGAAACCATCACCCATATCCGTAATGAGCACCCGGAAATTCGGAAGGTTGGTGTACTTGGAACACATGGTACCTACCACTCCAACCTGTACGGCCAGGCGCTTGCTGACGCCGGCCTGGAAGCAGTCCTGCCTGATCCCGTGATCCGTGAAGAAGCGGTCCATGCAGCCATCTATGCACCCGTATATGGCATCAAGACCTGTCCTGGCGCGGTGTCAGAGAAAGCCCGTGGGCTGGTTTACTCAGCGATCCGTCATGTTCGGGCGCACGGCGCCGAGGCCGTCATCCTGGCTTGCACGGAACTGCCCCTGGCTATCGTTGAAGAACGATTCGATGGCATCCCGGTCATCGACCCCACAAGGATCATCGCGAAAAAAATCATCCTGGAGACTTACCCCGACAAGCTCGCTGGATAGCGCACACCGGGTCCCGGGGCTTTTTATGCCTGTGGCACTTTTTGCCAAAGAAAAACCCGGTGAATGAGATTCACCGGGTTTTCGGATGTAACGGGGATTCAGTTACGGCGAATCTTGACCGAGCCGTTGACCGTATCAATATTCAAGCGGGCGCTGCCGCCACCAATTTCACCATTCAGGTCACTGCCCACGAAGCCCTTGTCGGTTTCCAGGTCAAAATCACGGGCATTGATACTACCGTTGAGCGTATCCGCGCTGACCTTGACATCGGCATCACCGGGCAAGTAGACCGTTACGCGACCGTTGACGGTTTCCGCCTTGACGCTCTGGCGGCCTTCCAACTTCTTGAAGCTGGCTTCGATGCTGCCGTTGACCGTTCCCAGCGTGGCATCAGCAACCAGATCCTGGACATCGATATCACCATTGACCGACTCGGCGGCTACCGCCCCGGAAACACCGCTGATATTGACGTCACCGTTCACGGTATCGATAGAATCGAGCTCGGTATCGGCCGGCACGGTGACTTCGTACCTGACCTCGCCACTGTTATTACCCCAGGAAAACCAGCTGTTTGACTTGCCGATTTCCGTTTCAACCACGACTTCGTTGGCAGAGTTCGAAATCTCGATTTCGATGTTGTCCAGGTCGTCCTGGTTATCGGCCTTCTTGGTCGCCACGATCTCGACCTTGTTGCCACGCACACCGGTAACCGTGACCGAACCATTGACATTGGACAGGCTGAAACGGCCACCATCCTCCAGCGTGAAAGTGAATGTCTCTTCCTCGGTGACACTTGCGAACAGGCTTGTGCTGGCCAGCAAAGCCGTTGCTAATACAATTGATCTGAACTGCATGACATGTCTCCTGTTTCCCGGTACCGGGTTATTTGTACATTGCTTTTGACGCCAACTGTTTCAAGTGGGTTTAAATCCACCCATGCACGAGTTTCCATTTAACTGGGAAACATCAACTGCAACTACCAAAGCAGCAGCCAGCCGGATGTAAATTCCTGTGCGATAACGTTATAGCACGCAGCCGTCTGAATGTTGACCGGCTGTTTACTGAACGTGGTGAACCGCCCCGGTTCACTGACCCGGGAACAAGGCCACCGGCCTGGTTTCTTTCATCATCTGCTGGCGCACCAATGGCACCGGCGGGCCACCATAAGACAGGAAGGTGTCGTGGAACTCGCGCCACGCAACCCGGCCACCACGCGTGGCGGTCCAGTCATCACGCAGACGTTTGATCAGCAATTTTCCCATGGTGTAATTCAAATACGCCGGGTCATAGGTGCCGCGGGCCGCCTGTTGTATGGCCGTGCCTTCACCCTGGAAGGCATCCTCCATGAAAAACCGCTTCGAATCCTCCACCGACCAGCCCTTGGTATGCAGGCCGATGGTTGAAAGGAACCGCGCGTTACGCAACAGGGCATTGCTGATCTGGCCAATACGGGCCTCGGGGTCACCATCCCGCAAGCCCGCCTCCAGCATCATCTCCTCCGTGTAATGCGCCCAGCCCTCGGCGTAGGCGTAACCGACAAATACCCGGCCATAGAAAAACTCAGCCCGGTTGGCGTGCAGGAAATTCAAAAAATGGCCAGGCCAGACTTCATGGACCGAGGTAAAAAGTAAATCTGCCTCACCGGCGATGTAATCGGCTTGTACGTCTTCAGGCCAGGCCGGGTTCGGCGGTGAAATGTAATAGGTAGACGGCTGGTTTTTCTCCCAGGCACCCGGAATATTGATATAAGCAAAATTGGAGCGGGCATACGGCGGCGCCTCATCCACGCGCGCCTCTTCCGTGCCGGGGATGCTTACCAGGTCTTCCTGGACGATAAACCTGCGGATTTCTTCAAGCTGATCACGTGCTGATTCAACGGAACCGTCTTTGGGTTTGTTGCCGGACATTTTTGCAAAACACTTGGGTATGCTCTCACCCGGGGCAAATTCAGCGCAGGCGTCATTCAGGCTTTGCAAGTTGCGCGCCATGTCCGCCCGGCCGATCGCCTCAAGTTCTTCCAGGGAGATGTCGACCCGTTCGGTATCCCACAACATGGCCTTGAACAGGTCCGGACCGAGGGCAAAATCTTCTGTTGCAGCCGGTAAATTGGATTTCAGCCAGTCGGCCATGCTTTGCATGGCTTCGATGGCGCCACTGTTGGCGCTGGCAAACGCCTGCTTTAGTTCTTCATCCTCTACCGATGCCCAGATTGCGGGGACGTCGTCTTTGAAATAGGTCGCGTAACCGCCGAAGCCGTCAACACCAAGTTGCAGCCATGTACGTGGCATCGGCATGGCAAGGTTTTCTCGTATTTGCGCAACCGCCACAGGCACATTATTCAGGTACGTTGTGAAAGCACGAAGCCGGTCTTCGATGGGCGCATAATCCAGTGCAATATAGGCGCTCGGATCCATCGAATCGGTCAACCAGCCAAAATAATACTCAGGGTTGCGGAACGGCCATTCGGCCTTCTCTACCCAGAAGAGATCCTGGTCGATGCGCGACACCATGTATTCCCGCTGGTACGTTTTCTCGGGGCCCAGTTGGTCATCGGTATAGGCCATGGCCTCGTCGCGGACCTTGTGCAACCGTGCCACTTCCTTTTCAATCGCTCCGCGGCTCCAGTCAGGCAGCTGGCCGTCAAATTCATGCCGCCCCTGCGTCACCGCCCATTGCGGGTGGGCACTGATATGCGCCTCGATTTGCCGGCTTACAAACTCATCCCAGGTCTCCGCCTGCGCCTTTTCTGCTGCGGGCTCAGTTGCAACGATGGGGTCTTCCGCCTTATTGCAGGCCGTCAGGCCGAGCAGGGAAAGAAAAATCAGCGCCAGCAGCGCACGTCTTGGGGCAATGGTCATATTGGAGTTCCAGGAAGAAGGGTTTTTTACAGGTCATCCCAGGCGACTTCGTCGTCATCGTCCAGGTATTCAATTTTGGCTTCGCTATCGTGGTCCAATTCAAATTTGTGTATCAACTCGTCGAGCTTGGCCCACATGGCATCACTCATGTCAGCGCGGGTCAGGCTGGAAATGATGTTGATCAACACGACTTTTTCATCGTCATCGAAATCGCCATCGGCGCATCCGATGTCGACGATATTTTCCAACTCCCCCACGCTCATCCTGCCATCGCGGCGGTACGCCTCAAAAGCGTGTTCCTTCATTTTCTGCCAGTTGGATTCGATGACCATCCCAGACGCCACCCCGTGGCTCTAAATAAGTCATGTCTTACCTATATTTATAACAGATTTCTCAGCGCATCACAGCTTCGTGTGAGACTGGAAAATATTGGCAGCCAAAAAAAGCCCCGGTCAATGCCGGGGCTCTTGAGCAACATAGCTAAACGTTTTACTTAACGCCATGCATCAACTTGTTGATAGCCGGTGCGAGTAACAGGTAAGCGAGGCCGAGCAATCAGACCGATCCAGAACAGTTGCATGTATACACCTGAATACTGGTTGATGGTCGCGGCAACCATCTCACCATGCCCGCCATCATTGGTGCCGCCGGATGCCAGCGCAGCGATCAGGCCAGCAACATACTGGGCCATTGCGATGGACAGGAACCAGCCACCCATGGCGAGACCGGTTTCTTTCTCATCAGCCAGCTTGGTAACCATGCTCAGACCGATCGGCGACAGGCATAATTCACCGGTGGTGTGCAGCAGGTAACAAAACGCCAGGAAAATCCACGGCACCAGGCCGGCCGCGTTTTGCATATTCGAGATCGCGAATACGAGTACCAGGAAACCAAGCGCAACCTGGATAAGGCCCAGGGCAAATTTGCGTGGGATGGACGGGTTAATACCCCTCTTGTCGAGCCAGGGCCACAACATTGCAAACAATGGTGCAAACAACAGGATATACAGCGGGTTGAGCGACTGGAAAATACCAAAACCACCGGCCTGCCAGACTTCCATGCTGCCAAACATCGGCGTGGCAAATTCACGTGCGAAGAAATTCAATGAGCTACCGGCCTGTTCAAACAAGGCCCAGAAGCAGGCATTGGCTACAAACAGGATGATCATGGCGATGTAGCGGTGCAGTTGCACCTTGTTCCCGGACCTGACACCGGAAATGATGAAGTACAGTATCAGGCCTGTCATGATGACCATCAACAGGTAACCGAGGATCGTGCTTTCCGATAACAGGAAGAAGACCACGGCCGCCAACCCGATGGCACCGAGACCAACGAGGAAAAAACGTCCCCAGCCATCTTTGCCTTCAGCCGGCATGCCGACATGACCGAGTGATTTTTTGGCAACTTCCAAAAACAGCGTAGACAGTATCATGCCGATACCGGCAGCCAGGAAGCCATATTTCAGACCCCAGGTCGCACCGATCCACGAAGCAGTGATAATGGGTGCAATCATCGCGCCCAGGTTGATACCCATGTAAAAAATGGTAAACCCGGAATCACGCCGGACATCACCAGGAGCATACAGCTTGCCGATCATGGTGGAGATGTTCGGCTTGAACAGGCCGTTACCGGCAACGATCAGGGCCAAACCAACCAGGAACCAGTTAAGGTTCTCAATCAGCAGCACAAAAAGACCCGCCGCCATGATAATCGCGCCCAGTAAAATGGAACGCTGGTATCCCAGAACCTTGTCAGCGATATACCCCCCGGCAATACCGGTGGCGTAGACCAGCGCGGTATATCCGCCATAAACAAGGCTGGCCTCAGCATTGGCCCCGGCCCCAAGATGCGCGAAAAAAGTGGTGGCAACGTAAACCGCCAACACGGCTCGCATACCGTAATAGGAAAAGCGTTCCCACATCTCGATATTGAATAATTGCCACAGGGCCTGTGGGATGGCCCATGAATTCGCCGGGTGGTGGCGCAATAAAGTTGGTGCCAGCACCTTCTGTTTGATTGGTCACGATTTAAGCTCCAAATCTGTTTTGAGGATGGTTATGGAATACCGCGAGTCTGTCTCGCGATAAAAAACACGGCAAGCATACCATTGCCACCGTTCAATCGCCTGTTCTTCGGCCATTTATTCACTGACGTGCCATAATCAGCTGAACAACTTAACGATACAGGGCAAAAAAATGGATCAAAAAACTGCACAGGATTTCATCGACAGAATATGGACGGACTCGATCGTTCCCGAGCTGATCGAGTACATCAAGATCCCATGCAAGTCGCCACATTTTGATACCGATTGGGCTGAGAACGGCTATATGGAAGAGGCCATTCAGCAGATTTCTAACTGGTCCAGCGCCCAGGATGTCAGGGGAATGACGCTTGAAATTGTCCGGCTCGAGGGGCGTACCCCACTGATATTTATGGAAATACCAGCCCAGGGCGAAACCCGTTCCGATGATACTATCCTGATGTACGGCCATATGGACAAACAACCCGAGATGACGGGCTGGGCCGATGACCTGGGTCCATGGAAACCGGTGATCAAGGATCAAAAACTGTACGGTCGCGGTGGAGCGGACGACGGCTACGCGGCCTATGCATCATTGGCCGCCATTATGGCAGTGCAAAAACAGGATCTGCCGCATGCCAGGGTCGTAGTCATCATCGAAGCCTGCGAGGAATCCGGCAGCTATGACCTGCCATTTTATATTGAGCACCTTGAAGCACGAATCGGAAAACCGTCACTGGTCATTTGCCTGGACTCCGGCGCCGGCAACTACGAACAGATGTGGTTGACGGTTTCACTGCGTGGCATGGCCGCCGGTACGCTGCGGGCCGATGTGCTGAAAGAAGGTGTGCATTCCGGTTATGCATCAGGTGTCGTGCCTTCCAGTTTCCGTGTCTTAAGACAGTTGATAAGCAGGCTGGAAGATGAAACTACAGGTAAAGTACTGCCTGAATACCTGTATGCCCCGATTCCCGAACAACGCCTGCAACAGACCCATGCCATGGCCGAGGCCCTTGGCGATGGTGTCTGGCAGGCCTACCCCTTTGTCGATGGCGTTGAACCCATGGCTGAAAATAACGTCGAGCGCATATTGAATCGCACCTGGCGTCCGGCCCTGTCTTATACCGGTACCGGGGGTATGCCCGAGCTCGATTCTGCCGGTAATGTTCTGCGCCCCTATACGGCCCTGAAACTTTCCATGCGATTACCCGCTACGGTGGATGGCGATGAGGCAACCCTTGCCATGAAAGAAACCCTGGAAGCTAATCCGCCTGCAAACGCAAAGGTCAGTTTTAAAGCAGACCAGGCAGCTTCCGGCTGGAATGCACCAGAAATCGCTCCCTGGCTACACGCCTCGCTGGAGAAGGGATCGCAAGCCGCCTATGGCCGCAGTGTCATGTATATGGGCGAGGGAGGCACAATTCCGTTCATGGCCATGCTGGGTGACTATTTCCCACAGGCGCAATTCATGATTACCGGTGTGCTGGGGCCGGCCTCCAACGCGCATGGGCCAAATGAGTTCCTGCATATCCCCTTTGCCCGCAAACTAACATCCTGTGTTGCGCAGGTTATCGTGGATCATTGTCAACGGGACGGTTAATTCACCAGGTAAGTGCCTGTCTTTTTCCCCGTGGGAAGGAATACCCCTGTCCAGCGCCAGGTATCCAAACGATTATTCGAATGAAATCGTAAGCTCGGTGCTGCCACCTGTGAATGTGGCACTTTTTACATTGCCATTTCGCTCCACGTTGACCAGGTTGAGCTGTTGCGGCCAGATATCGCGCAGGGCGTCGTGACGCAGGGTGAGCAAGGTGATTGTACCCTCCGGTATTGCCGTCTCTGCGTAAACCCACAGAAATCGTCCTTCGATCTCCTGTCCAACAGGTCTTAGCCGCAGAACCCGGCCGGCCTGGTCGGTGATGGAAAACCGCTGGTGCACATAGCTTGAAAAAAACTCGCGGTCAGACTTCGAATCGAGGATATCGGCATTGCCCTCGCGCAGCGCTTTTACCGCGTGTTCAACGTCGTGCAGCAGGAACCGGTGCATGACCTCGATGTTGTTGGTGCGCGGGTTGAACAGCACGCGCGTGATCGCCTCTTTTTGCTGGTGCGCCCAAGCCAGTGATGCTGTCACAAACAGCAACGCCAACACGGTTACACCGAACCACCGTTTCATCCTTTTTCCACTTTCTCCAGCCTGGTTTTGCTGTCCTGCATGATGTCACGTTGTTCAAAGCCATCTTTCTCAGGCGTTTTGAAAATCTCAATACGGGAAGGAATGATCCGGCGCGGATAATGGTTATTCTCCACATCAACATCGGCGGTCTCCCAACGTGGATCGACGATTACGCCCGTGAGTTCACGTTCGGTAACGATCAGTTTCTTGACCTTCCTGGTGTTGCGGCGCCAAATCTCCGCCGGGATGCGCAGCATCTCGTTCTCGCCGTCAGCATAGCTCAGCTGCAGCAATAACGGCATCACCAGGCCGCCAAGGTTGGAAAACTCCAGAACGTAGTAATGCTTATCCTCAGCCAGTGCACGTTCCAGCGCCGCCCGTTCCCAATCCTCCAGGTCCTGCAGTATCGCCTGGTATTCGTTTCGTTCCCTGTTGGTGACGGTGAACCGGTCATTTTCGTCGTAAAAATCACGGATGTCCGGGTTGGCTTCCACCCACAGCTTGTGCTCGCCACGGTTGCGTTCGACGGTGACCGAAAAAGGCTTGTCCTTTTCTTCCTGCCGGCGGCGCTCGAAATCGATATCCGGATCCTGCGTATCAAGACGCAGTTTCCAGATTCGGTCGATGGACAGATCCACGTGATCGGTGGAATAGAACCAGCCACGCCAGAACCAGTCGAGGTCCACGCCGGAGGCCTCTTCCATTGTGCGGAAAAAATCCGCCGGGGTGGGCCGTTTGAAACGCCAGCGGCGTGAATATTCCCGGAAAGCGAAGTCAAACAACTCCCGGCCGAGAATGGTCTCACGCAGGATTATCAGTGCCGCCGTGGGCTTGCCGTAAGCATTGGGGCCCAATTGCTTGACGCTGTCGGACTGCGTCATGATGGGCACTTGCCTGTCGGATTTCATGTAATCGACCATGTCGCGCGGCTCCACCTTCCATGGAATTTCCGGGTCCCATTCCAGGCACGCCACGGCATCGAGGAAGCTGTTCAGGCCCTCGTCCATCCAGGTCCACTGGCGCTCATCCGAGTTGACCGTCATCGGAAAATAGATGTGCCCGACCTCGTGTATGACCACGCCTACCAGGTATCGCTTCTCTGACTGGCTATAGGTGCGTTCGCCATCGTCCTGCTCATCGGTACGCGGACCGTTGAAGGTGATCATGGGGTACTCCATTCCACCTACTGGACCGTTTACCGACTGTGCCACCGGGTAGGGGTAGTCAAAAGAGAAGCGGGAATAGACTTTCATGGTGTGGATGACTGCCGCAGTGGAATACCTGGACCACAAAGGCTCGCCTTCTTTGGGATAGAAAGACATGGCCATGACCAGTGGTTGCACATCACCGCCCTGGTGGTAACCCTGGGCATCCCAGATGAACTTGCGTGACGAAGCCCAGGCAAAATCACGTACGTTTTCTGCTGTAAAGCGCCAGGTTTTCGTTTCACTGGTTCCCTTCTTTTCGTTTTCCAGGGCTTCCTTTGGCGTAACGATAAACACCGGCTGGTCAGCATTGACGGCTTTTTCCAGGCGCTGCCTTTGGATACTTGTCAGCACTTCGTCCGGATTTTGCAGCACACCCGTCGCTGAGACCAGGTGGTCTGCGGGCACGGTGATGTCTACTTTGTAATTGCCGAATTCGAGTGTAAATTCACCACGGCCCAAAAACTCCTTGTTGGTCCATCCTTCGTAGTCCGTATACGCATGCAGGCGGGGAAACCACTGGGCCACTTCGAAAATATCATTACCGCCTTCGCGTTTGTCTTCGGAAAAATGCTCATAGCCGGCGCGTGCCCAAACCGCGTTTTCTTCCAGGATATTAAAGGCGAATTCAACCGTGAACTCCACGTCCTGTCCGGGCTCCAGTGGTTGCGCCAGGTCAACGCGCATCAGCGTGCCGTTGATGGTGTGCGCCAGGTCGCCGTCATTACCGCGCACGGTCCTGATCTGGTAACCGATCTCGTTATCGGCCATGAACTGCTGACGCCGTAATTCACCCAGGCTGATCTGCGGCGGTTTATCTTCTCCACTGTCCTCGAGTTTCGGACCACGCCGGCTGGAATCAGCAAAAGCCTGGGTCAACTCCGCCATGGAGTCCTGGCGATAACGATTCTGGTCCAGTTGCAGCCACAAAAACCGCAGGGTATCCGGGCTGTTGTTGGTGTAGCTGATACGCTCGCTACCCTCTATGCGACGGCTGTCCTCGATCAAATGTGCATCGATGTCATAGCTGACCTCCTGCTGCCAGTACGCGTGGCCGGGTTCACCACCGGCGGTACGGTATATGTTAGCCGTGGGTAAGACTTCCTCAAGCTGTCTGAATTTATCTTCGAAGTCGCCTTTGGTCTGGCGTATGGCAGCGTGGGCGGTCGATGCGGTGAGCATGGCTACGCTCAGTAGCCAGCAGATGTGACGGTTCATGAAGGGCCTCATGATTTCGAATTATTATCAAGAGTCGTAGGATACAGGACTTCTGCTGTTAATTGGTTTTTGCAGCCCATATTCTGCTGCCCATACCGCGGTTTAAAAAAGCCACTTTGAAGACCGCTGAAGTGTCTTTTTTGCACGTGATTTTCTTCCGCAAAATTCCCTGCCAGAGTACAATGTATCTTTACCATCCCAAATGGCACATGAACTGCCCAATACTTGGTCGGATACTGCATTCCCCGTGGGCAGGATTGCAAAATGGAGTCAATCAAAATGAGTAAAAACCACAAGATCTGGTTCAACGGTGAATTGCGTGAATTTGAAGATTGCAAGGTACACGTACTGAGTCATGCTTTGCACTATGGTTCATCCGTTTTTGAAGGTATTCGCGCTTACAAGGCCCCCAAGGGTACGGCCATCTTCCGGCTGGATGAACACCTGAAACGCCTGTTCTACTCTGCGGCTATTTACCGGATACCCATTCGCTACAGCTTCGAGGAAATCCGCGCAGCCTGTTTTGAAACCTTGCGTGCGACCGGGCTGGAAAGCGCCTATATCAGGCCCCTGGTCATGCGTGGCGCCAGCGGCCTCGGCGTGATCCCGAAAGACATCAACGCGATCGATGTAGCCATCATTGTGAATTTTTGGGGTGCTTATCTCGGTGAGGAAGGCTTAAAGAGCGGGATACGCGCCTGTATCACCTCGTGGCAGCGCCTGGCGCCGAATACCATGCCAACCGGCGCCAAGGCCGGTGGTAACTACCTGTCCAGTCAACTGATCGGTTTCGAGGCCCAGGAACGTGGGTTTGACGAGGGTATCGGGCTCGGACGCGATGGCCTGCTCAGTGAGGGTGCAGGTGAAAACCTGTTCCTGGTCAAGGACGGCAGGATATTGACCCCGCCGGCCTCCGCCTCAATTCTCGGCGGAATCACGCGTGATTCGGTCTTCAAGCTGGCAAAGGACATGGGTTTTGAAGTTGTTGAACAGACCCTGGCACGGGAACAACTCTATGGTGCTGATGAAGCCTTTTTCAGTGGTACTGCAGTTGAAGTGACCCCGATCCGTCAGATCGATCACATCACCATCGGCAACGGTGGTTGCGGCCCGGTTACCAAGCAAGTCCAGGATGCATTTTTCGGCCTGTTCGATGGAACGACCGAAGACAAGTACAACTGGCTGGATTACGTCTAGTACACGGCGCCAGCACGGCGACTGACAATTTGTGTCAGTCGTTTGACAGATCACGGCAAATCCATGCCGTGATTTGTCACCAAATTTAATCATACGCCTTTTTATCCCGCTGTTATTTATATATATTTTATTCAACCTACCTAAATGGCCCAATATTTGCATGGTTAAGGGGGCAGATGTATGCCTAAAGCCTGCATCTCTTCATTGACCATGAATTCATGGACAGGGAAGTTGTCACCGCCTGCGGCGTAGCTGCGCCAACGGCAGCGCATGGAAGGACTGGCCAACGACAGTTACGGAAAGCGTCAGACCCAGGGAAATGGGTCGCAGCAGGAAAAGTTATGAGCTTGGGGGACAAGCAAGGGTGATCAGGATGTCAATGGGGTTGGCAGAATGATCAAAATAGGGGGATTTGGGTCTCCCGGTGATAACCGGGAGTATCCCAAAATCAAAAAAAGACCCGTAAACGGGTCTTTTTTTTCTGCCCGAATATTGCACCGGTATCCCGAATGATGATCGTGAACAGGTTTGGCTAGGTGCTGACGTAATCGGTGATGATATACCCGCCGGATTTTTCATCGTGCTCCAGCGTCAACATTTTCTGCTGCTCCATCTGCTCCAGCAACTCGCTGAATGAACGGAAACCGTGGTACCGCTCACTGAAACCGGGTTTACGTCTTTTCAGCGCCTGCTTGACCATCGAGCCCCAGAGCTTTTCTTCCGGGTCACGCTCGGAGAACAGGTCATCCAGGGTTTCCAGCACCCAGCCAAAAGCCTGCTCTTCGCGTCGTTGACGTTTACCGGTACTGGCCGGCGCATCCTCACCGTTGTCCTTTTTACCGTTGGCTTTTTTCTTCTTCGGCTTGCGTCTTTCCGCCTGGCGGATCAGGTCATCGTAGTAGATAAACTCGTCGCAATTGGCGATCAGCAGGTTGGAGGTGGATTCCTTGACTCCAACGCCAATGACGATCTTGTTATTTTCACGCAGCTTGGAGACCAGGGGTGAAAAGTCCGAATCACCCGATATCACCACGAAGGTATCCACGTGGGATTTTGTGTAACACAGGTCCAGCGCATCCACGACCATGCGGATATCAGCCGAGTTCTTGCCCGATTGACGCACATGCGGAATCTCGATCAACTCGAACGAAGCTTCGTGCATATCCGCCTTGAAGTCCTTGTAGCGATCCCAATCGCAATAGGCCTTCTTGACCACGATATTGCCTTTTACAAGCAAGCGCTCCAACACTTCTCCAATGTCAAAACGCGCGTATTTGGCGTCACGCACACCGAGTGCGATGTTCTCAAAATCACAATATAGGGCTAAATTTCTGGGGCTGTCGGTCATGGGGGGTCAAACCCTGGCTTGGTTAAACCATTCTACTTCCAAACGCGATCTCCCAAAAGGGTCAAGATTAGGCGTATCCTGTTTTATCCTACAAGGCGTCACGATGGTATGCATCGGTGACATGAACGGAGTAATGAGCTGACCCATGTCTGAAACCGACCCCACGCTGACACCATACTACCGGCTCGACCCGGAAGGCCTCATCCGCTTGATCGAATCAACAGGCCTGCTGTGTGACGGGCGTTTACTGGCTCTCAATAGCTATGAAAACCGCGTCTACCAGGTCGGTCTGGAGGAGGCGGAACCCGTCGTGGCCAAGGTCTACCGGCCCGGGCGCTGGAGCGACGAGCAAATACTGGAAGAACATGCCTTTGCCCTTGAGTTGGCCGGGGCCGATGTTCCGTTGGTCCCGCCGGCGCTTATCAATGGCGCCACCCTGCACCACTACGACGGTTTCCGCTTTGCCCTGTTTGAACGTCGTGGCGGACACGCACCGGAACTGGACCGGAAAGAAACACGCACCTGGCTGGGGCGTTTCCTGGGCCGCCTGCACGCCGTCGGCGCCAGCAAACCCTTCAGCACGCGCCCGGAACTGACCATTGACAGCTTTGGCCGGAAATCCATCGATTCACTGCTGGATGGAGGCTGGCTGCCGGCACACCTGGAAAACGCTTTTGACAGCCTGGCCTCAGACCTGCTGGTTTCAATCGAGGCTGCCTACACACGTGCGGGCAGTTACCAAGGCATCCGCCTGCATGGTGATTGCCACCCCGGCAATATCCTGTGGCGTGACGGACCATTTTTTGTTGATCTCGATGATTGCCGTAGCGGTCCGGCGGTGCAGGACCTGTGGATGCTGTTGTCCGGTGAAACATACGAGATGTCTGAACAGATGAAGGACGTCCTGGAGGGCTACACGCAGTTCCACCACTTTAACCTGCGTGAACTGCACCTGCTCGAAGCGCTGCGCACCTTGCGTATGCTGCACCACGCCGCCTGGCTGGCGCGGCGTTGGCAGGACCCGGCGTTTCCTATCGCTTTCCCGTGGTTTGGGGAACCCCGTTACTGGGAAGACCTGGTGCTCGGCCTAAGGGAACAGCTCGGCCGGATGCAGGAAGAGCCGATTCAAATCCCGGTTTAGAAGGCAAGTGGCGGTTGGCCCCAGGCTCAATAATGCGGTGGTGTTTCATCCTGTGGACCCGTTCCGGGGATGGCCTCACCAAAGTCCTTGAGGCGTTCATTCAGCAATGTCAATTTCCGTTGCAGATCGAGAATTTCGCGGTCCTGCCGGGCCACGATGGTGTTCAGTTTTTCATTTGACTCGTCCTGGAAAGCAAGCTGGCTTTCCAGCTCCTCGATACGCTTGATGATGTCGGCGAGCGGGTCAGTCATCACTGTTCTCCGGCAGGCTCGAAGGTGGTTCCCATAACTCGACGCGGTTGCCATCAGGGTCTTCGATCCAGCCAAAACGGCCAAAATCGTGCTCCTCATTGCCCGGGATTACCTGTCCACCCGCCGCCACAACATTGGCCAGCGCAGCATCCAGGTCATCCACCACCAGGTTGATCATGAATGACTGGCGCATGTCACCAAAATACTCAGTGTCTGCGGCAAAGGCGCTCCATACCGTAAACGCATTCGCCGGCATGGCCTCCGGTGAAAAGCTGGTGCCGTGGGTGTTGCCCCAGGCCTCGATGGCCAAGCCCAGGGTCTGCTGGTACCACGCTGCAAGACGCGCGGGGTCGGCCGAGCGAAAAAATACACCCCCCACACCCAGCACCCTGCCTTTCAGTTCATCGTTCATTTACCTTCGCTCCTGCCACAAAACGCCCACCCCGGCCCAATATCCGTGGTGCATACACCCTCATGTTACACCGTCTGCGCTGTATGTGATTTGTTCTGGCCTGATATCAGGCATTCATTACTCCCGATAAATCTGGTTTATGTTTATTACTGTTTATTATAGTTTGCACGATCCATGTGACCCGTGATGTGACAGCCTGGTTGCGTTTTCAATCCACCGACCCCACCTCGCTATACAGCAAACAAAGGAAATATTTATGAGCCAGATGGAAACCAGCCCCGAAATCAAAATGGATGCCAATGCCCTGTCGCGTGAAGAGGTCTACACGGACAGCCGTGTCGGCACGATCCGCAAAATGGTACCTGTCACCCTCAGCGGTGAAGTCGATGACAGCCGGCCTGTACAATTTGTCGGGTCCACGCAGATCATGACCCCTGGCGGCGCTTTACCGCTGAATTTTGAAATCGAAAGTGACACCCTGGAAGGTGCCGTGGCTGCTTTTGGCGATGCCGCCAAATTAGCGGTTGAACGAACCATGGAAGAGCTGAAGGAAATGCAGCGCCAGCAGGCTTCTTCGATCGTTGTGCCAGGACGGGATAACAGCAAAATTCAGCTGCCCTGAGTCCTGATCCGCCGGCCGGTACCACCAGGTACTCGGTCGGCAACAATTCGATTAGAATGTCACTGGATTAGCAACCGCTACCGGTGACTCATGTTCAAGACTCCTGTTTTTGCAGCCCTCCGGCATTTTGTCTTTGCCGTCCTGATACTTGTCCCGCTCACATCACCGGCACAGGATGACCTGATCTGGAATGCGCTCGATCCTGAAAACACCGTTTACCTCGAGATGGCGGAGGGTACCGCGGTCATCTTGCTCAACCCGGATTTCGCCCCGCAAACGGTCCGGCAGTTCAAACAATTGCTCGATGAGCAGTTTTACCGTGGATTGAGTTTCTACCGGGTCATCGAAGGTTTCGTGGCACAGGGTGGTGATGGAAGCGACATGGACCCCGGCCAGATCGCAAAGACACTACCGGCCGAATTTGAAATAGACTGGCCACAAAAGCCCAGGGACAAGGAA
Organism: uncultured Gammaproteobacteria bacterium; assembly: GCA_963753105.1. Taxonomy (GTDB): domain Bacteria; phylum Pseudomonadota; class Gammaproteobacteria; order Xanthomonadales; family SZUA-36; genus SZUA-36. The sequence goes on along the minus strand of CAVWBD010000001.1, from coordinate 606,232 downwards.
GAGGCCAGCGACTGGCAGGCGATGTCCTGGACAGCGGTGCAAAAAGACGACCTGTTTGCGCCATTCACCGGTTTTGTCGATGGTTTCCCGGTTGGACGTGACGCCGAAAAAGGCGGTAAGGCCTGGCTGACCCATTGCCCGGGCACCGTCGCCATGGCGCGTAATGATGACCCCGACAGTGGCGGCACCGATTTCTACATCGTCATTGGCCAGGCACCTCGTTACCTGGATCGCAACCTGACCGTATTCGGACGCGTGGTCTGGGGTATGGATGCCGTACAACGCATCAAGCGTGGGCCTGCACTGGAAAACGGATTCATCGAAGAAGACCTGGACCGGACCTGGATCAAACGCATGCGCCTGGCATCCTCGCTCGATGAGGACCAGCGGCTGGATATCTACGTGGCCGATACCAACAGCAAGGGTTTTGAAAAAATGCTCAAAGACCGCCGCAACCGACGCAACAAGTGGTTCTATCACAAACCACCCAAGGTACTGGACGTATGCCAGGTGCCGGTACCGGTACGGCTGGAAAAAACCCCGACACCTCGCTCATAGCCCGTAAGCGATCGTGGCCGTTATGACCCGGTCACAGACCCGCAAGGACAAATCGATGAAAATACTGCTTCGTTTAATCCTGCTTTTAACCGTTCTGCTGCCGTTGTCAGTGATAGCCCAGGACGACTACTATCCGCCGCGTGGACAATGGCAACGGGCAACACCCGAAGCCGTCGGTATGGATGCCGTACAACTGGCCAAGGCCGTCAGTTTCGCGCAGGAAAAAGCCGTGGTTGAGCCCGGTGACCTGGCGCAGGCGATCACGGATTCCTTTGCGCCACGTGAACCCGACTTCCGTATCCTGGGACCCACCCGGGCACGCGCCGGCAGTGCCGGGCTGATTATCCGCAAGGGTTATATCGTTGCAGAATGGGGCGACCTCGAACGGGTGGACATGACCTTCAGCGTGGTCAAGAGCTATCTCTCGACCGTGATGGCGCTTGCGCTCAGGGACGGCCTGGTCGACGATATCCACGCACCGGTCTCGCGCTGGGTGCGGGATGGTGAGTTTGCTTCCGAACACAATCGCGGTATTACCTGGCACCACCTGATGAACCAGACATCTGACTGGCAGGGCACCTTGTGGGATGTGCCAGACTGGGCTGACCGCCCGGAGGGTGATGACCGCTCACAGTGGCCCAAGCGTGAATTGTACGAACCGGGCAGCTATTTCAAATACAACGATGTACGTATCAACCTGGCCGCTTATTCATTGCTGCAGGTATGGCGCCAACCCCTGCCCGTGGTGCTCAAAAGGGAGGTCATGGACCCTATCGGGGCATCCACCACCTGGCGCTGGTATGGTTATGAAAACTCATGGGTGACACTCGACGGGCAGAAGATTCAATCGGTCTCGGGTGGTGGCCATTTCGGTGGCGGCATGTTTATCAGCACCCTGGATCACGCCCGCATGGGTTTGTTGTTTCTGCGTAATGGCAACTGGCAGGGACAGCAGATCGTGCCTTTGGGGTGGATTGAAGCCATGCGCAAACCCACTCCGGTCAGGACCGATTACGGTTATATGTGGTGGCTGAACACCGGCCAGGAACGCATCCCAGAAGCACCCGCGAGCGCCTTCTGGGCTGCCGGTTTTGGTGGCAACTATATCTATGTCGACCAGCAAAATGACCTGTTGATCATATTGCGCTGGATACCGGCGCTGGATGAGGTCGTGCCAGCGGTGATGGCGGCCATTGTGCCTGGCGACGAAGGGTAGGCCACCTGCACAGTTCAATCGCGACCGGCTTCGCCGGGTGCTCCCACTGATTGACTGCGTTTGAAACACGGCTGCTTCAAACAGCCTTCGTTCGGCTAAACGTTGGGTTCAGTTACGATCTGGTACATCAGGTTCAGCAACTTGATAGCCTGCTCGCTTTGCATGTAGGTCATCTTACTGAAATCAACCAGTGTGTCACCGTAACCGGTCAATGAAGCCTCGCTGCCGAAGGTATTGCGCACCAGCACGATGGCCTCCTTTTTGAGTGACTGTTTGCTCTTCCAGTAGTCCTTCAGTGCTCTCATCACGCGTTCCGGTGACATGGCCAGGCGGAATACAAAGGGTTGCGCCTTGAGGCTGACGATCGTGCCGATCTGCCGCCGGTCGTGCACCAGTGTCACGTAACGATGGCCGGCCCGACGGTACTTGATCTCGGTACCCAGGTACCAGACCGATTTCATGAAGACGTTGTCCAGGAATGAATCGATCAACGGGCTGTTATCGACATTGTTTTCCCGCACACGGCGCACGATCCACTCGCGTGGTCGTTCACGGGTTTCAATATTGGTCATCTTGGCCAGTTCCATGACCTGTAACACCGGTTGTAATTCCTTGCTGTCTATCTGGCCGTCATCGTTTTCATCCAGCAGGCTGAATAGCGTATCGAAATAGGCCGAGATGGCATTTTTAACCAGTTCCTTGTCTGGTGAGCGCTCAAACAGGCTGGCCGCCTCGGGCAGGCCATCCAGAAAATCCCAACTCTGCAAACTGGTCACCGAGTCCACCGACGGGTCACGGATAAAGTACTGGAACAATTCCGGCCAGGCGATCTGCATGCTGACCAGTGCAAAAAGTATCTTGCACTCCCCGTGGGTGGATTCGCGTCCCGAGTTATGGCGGTGGATACGTTCGAGCAGGTTTGTATAGTTCACCACCCGCTTGATGCCACGTGGGTTACGCCCGACCGTGAACTCGGTGATATCGAGAAAAAACTGGCGGCTGGCTGCATCATCACGACCATCCTTGAGACAGGGCAAATCCGCCCTGTTTAAAAGGTCCATGATGTATTCGTCGAGTTCATAGGACGTGGTCGGCACCTCGAACGGCAACTGGATCATCTTGTCGAAAAATGCCTTGCCACTGGTTTTTTGCAACTCGCCGCCGAGCTTTTCAACCATGCCTCTTTGCACAACTCCGTAATCCAGTGCCATGATGAAAACACTGCCGGACACATCCATGAAGTTCTTGAAAGCTTCGAGTAATTCCAGCGCCATGGCCGGTGGAATCCGATCCATGTCGTCGACAAAAATCACCACCCGCCGACCGGCCTTGCTATCTGCCCAGAGCGCGACCAGTTTTTCAAACTCAGCTTTGAACCTGAGCATCTGCCCGGAAATATCGATATACGATTTCCCGGTCTGGTCATTGACGGATTTGCCCTGGTTCAGGTCCCTGACCTGTTGCATCACGTCTACGAGTTTGCACTGGGTAGCTGTGATTTGAGCCTGCAGTTGATCCGTATCGAGCCCGGAATTGTTCTTCAAGGCCCGGCCGAGTTCAACAGTAATGGCATACAAACAGGCCACCACCATGTGGTCATCCTGATTGAATTGTGAATAGGGCCAGCTATCGAGACTGACCGTCTTGCATAGGCCGGCATCCAGTAGTCCGGATTGCTCCAGGTCACCATCGCCCCGCAACATGTTCATCAGGCTGGTACGGCCAATGCCCCAGTCACCCTGGATACCGATGGTCATCGGTGGTTCGCAATCATGGATAAAATCACGCAGCGCCTCGGCGTATGGAAGCAGGTTCAGGGTATCGGCCTTGCGTGCCTGGTCCCCTTCTGCAAGGTTTGAGGTAAACCTGAGCGGCGCCTCACGCAGCGTTACGTCATTCATATCGAGCCCCATGCCAGTCGTTGTGTATCAATATAGTGTAACGCGGCCGGGATTTCTTGCAGGGTGGGGTTCCTAACAATCCGTGAACTGCTGGCTCCAGACCAACGCCATCAAGTATCAATTCAATAAATTACAGCTAACCCGAGCCCACCTTTTCAATCGCGTGTGCCAAATTTGTGTACTACTTGAATGGCAGCTTACAGGTCAGAACCAGTTAGTGACTTTCCGTTATCCCTTTTAGCAGCAATCGGCCAGTAGCGGAGATGCCCGGCAATACCACAGAGGCCGGCAGATGGCCGCTGCGATCGGGCTGACCCCGAGACAAAACAGCTCCGGTGTACAAGCACCGTCTTACTGGGTATCAGCAAACGCGGTGACGTTTACTTGCGCACGCATGTTGATCCACGGCGCCCGAGCGGTCGTCTCACAAGCAAAACATCAGAGACGATCCGCTTGAGTCGCTGGGCTACTGGCATCGCTAAGCGACGCCATCCAAATGTCGCGACTGTGGCGCTGGCCAACAAGACGGCACGCATGGCCTGGGCCATGCTGCGCAATGAAACAGATTACGACCCTGACTTTGCCATTAGCTGAGACAGGATAAACAAAGGAGAACCTCAACTAGCGATTGCTAAAGCAAACTGCTTGATGGCAAACAGGTCGAACCGGCGTCGGCCAAACCCGTGAATGTCCGAGTACTACGAGTACGTAGAAGCGATTGGGAGCTGACGCGCGAATAACCCATTATGGCCCGGCATCAACGTATGCCAACTACAGAGGCCGGATATACGTATGCAGTCGTGCCATGTCTGTCATCAACAGATTGCTTGCAATGAGGAGGAGTCCATATACGGAAATTTGAGAGACTATTGAAACTGGTCAAATCGTCGTCTAACTACCTTGAATACTGTACCAGTCAATGTAACCAGATCAGCCTTGGTAAGATATGTTTATTCAAACCTGGAAGAAGAGAGCCAAGAAGCCTTAACTTAGCTCCATTCATGGGTGTCCATACTTTTTTTTGCATACTTTTATTCATGTCTCAGTGCATTAATGGGATTGGTTCGAACAACCCTGAATACGTGTCCACCTACCGTGATCATAGCAATTATTAATGCAATCATTCCGCTTCCAATGAAAAATACCGGACTAAGTTCTATCCGGTAAACAAATCCGCTCAACCAGTCTGAAAGAAAATACCATGCAATCGGCCAGGAAATCAGGTTGGCTACCAAAACCGGTCTCGAAAATTGCCAAATCATCATTTTAATGATGTGGGACCTGCTTGCTCCCATAACCTTTCGAACACCGATCTCCCGGGTACGTTGTTCTGTAGACAGGGCTGCCACGCCATAAAGGCCAAAACCTGAAACCAGTACCGCAAGTACCGAAAAAACGGCAAACATGGTTCCCCTGGCTTCAACTTTCGAATAAGAATTATCTATCTGATCACTCAGGAAAACATGTTGTATGGGAGTTCCGGGAATAATTTCTTTCCAGGTTTTTTCTACGAAGGCCAACAATCCCGGAAGATCGTTGGTCCTGTAGCGAACATTCAAACTGGAGGTGGAAGTGGGGTCCCAGATATACAGCATTGGTTCGTCTTCATAATCTGCAGGCATTATATGGATATCCGGGATAACCCCTATCACCTCAAGCTGACGTTCACTCATTCCAGCCGATTACCTGGCCCAGGGTCTCTTTTGCGGTCCCCAAATCCAGTAATCTAACCGCAGCCTGGTTCAAAACAGCCGCAGACCTCAGTTGTTCAGGCAAGGCTCCATCCGGAAGGAGAGGAACAACCATGTCGGTTCCGAAATTTTCCGAAAAATTGCGGCCGGTAACGATGGGGATTTCATAGGTATTAAAGAAATCTTCTTCAATATATCGGGTATTCAGAATGATGGTTCCTCTTTCAGGAGAACCGGCAAGGCTGACCGCAGCAAAACTATTGTCAATATCAAACGGAACTGAACTTGAACCTGAAGTAAAAAGAATGTCAGGGTGCTTTTCTAATTGCTGAACGAGGGTTTGGGTCAAAGGGGCAACGTTGGCGCTGGAAATCCCCCTTAAAACCAAAATATTTTCTTTGTCATACCCCAGGTCCAGAGATTTCACATGATTCGTTTGAAAGTAAACAACGCTTGACGAAACAATCAGGCCAATAGAAATCGAAAATTGCAAAATAATAAAAACCGTTCTCATTTTGCGGAAACCAATGGTTTTGGCCTTCCCACTTGTCAATGCCCTTGTTGGCCTATTACCGGAAACTATAAATGCTGGATAGAAACCAGCACCCAGGCTAACCACAACGAGCAAGCCTAAGAGACCGGCAAAAAACATTGGATCGTATGATTGTTCAGATAAAACCAACCGGGAAATAAATTCATTGAACAGGGGCATTGAAATCTCAACCAATAAAAGGGCCATCGCCAGGGCGAATGACATAGTGATTAATGTCTCACTTAAAAACTGGATAATAATATTTTTCCGTTTGGCGCCAAAAACCTTTCTAATGGAAATTTCCCTGGTCCTCAAAAGCGAACTGGCCATTGTCAAACTGATAAAATTAAAACTGGAGATCAATAGAATTAAAACAGCAATAGCAATGAAAGACTTAACTGCCGACGCATCTCCAGCCGGTGTCAATCTGCCGGATTGGGCTCCCCCAAGATAAATATTACCAAGCGGTGTAAGGTAATGGCTGAGAACTTCACTCACCTGAAAACCAATCATATCAACCAGACTTTGCGGAACATTCCGGTCGACAAAGGCATCCAGTTCAGCCTCCAGAGAAGCGACATCCGCACCAGGAAGAAACTTGATGTAGGTGTAAAGGCTGGTGTTACCCCAATCATCCAAAAAAGTGGATCCATCGGGTGACAGAAAGTCAGCTCGGTTCAACAGGACAATCATGTCCAGAGCCAGGTGGGTATTTTGTGGCAGGTCCGAAAAAACTCCCGCGACCCGGAAAGCCTTTTCAACCCCGCGTACTGTCAGATTGATTGTTTGGTTTATGGCACTGTCCGCACCAAAATATTTTTCGGCCATGGCCTCTGAAATACCAATTGAGGCTGTATCACCAAGAGTGGCCTCAGGACTTCCCATGACAAATGGAAATTTAAAAATTTCAAAAAAATTCTCGTCCGCAAAGGTAACCTGTTCGAAAAAATTAACATCTCCCTGGCTCACTACCAACTGAGTGGGGAAAAATCTTGTAACCTCCTGAATTTCCGCAAAATCCTTCTCCAGTGCCGCCTTGATCATGGCACTGGTGATCGCAAAGGTTTCCGGCAGACGCCCGGGAACACCAACCTCGACCTCAAGAAGGTAAATATTTTCTGCGTCCACCCAAAAATTGTCGTAAGACATCTCGTTGCGAACGAATATGAAGATCAAAATACACGCTGCCAGACCAACGGCCAATCCACCAATGTTAATTACGGCATAAAGCTTATTTCTGAGCAGGTTTCTAACCGCTGTGGCGAGGTAATTTTTGAACATTTTTTTCCATCATACATTTCGTAAAGACCAAGATAGCCAGCCATTATTGTCAGCTCTGACGCTGAGCAAGCCGGTGCCTTTGGAGTATAAGTAGAACAAACATTATCTTCACTTAGAACTCAAAGTACCAAACAACCATTCACACTGGTCGTTCAATTGAAATACCCCCAAACTAGCCAACTTTCCGCACTAAAATCCAAATATTGGCCGGATACAACTGGATTTTTCGCCAATCTTTGAAGCCGGGTTTTGTACCAACGGATGTTTGACGTCGAACAGGTAGCAATTGTTAGTTAAAACATTCATACGTTTATATAAGCAAGAATAATGCCAGTTGGCTTGCTCATATATTCTGTTCATAAACATGTATGTATAAACTCACAAGGTAAAATCAATTGGACGACTGTACGTATCCGTTCACTCAAGTGTACGTTTTCGTACATAGTGCAAGATATGGGGTTAGAGTAAAGTGCCAGGGCCTACGAACCAATGAGGGAGGATTTATCCAATTATTGAAGGGCTGCTTCTTGCCGTCAGCGGTACTCCATCCAGCGGGGATTTATTGGGTTTGAAGGACTGCTTCCTGGTTGCGGAAGTTCATTAGGCGCGTATATCAACCAAACGAACGACTGCAACCAGCCAAAGGCTGACGTTCCATCCTACCTAAAAATGATGATTTTTAGTTCAACTCAGGTTCTCCATGACCTATGCGTGAGGAAACTATAGTCTGCTGTGATTGATGTGGGTCAGGTTACCTACTGCTAGTTAAAATTATGATGTGGCTTTCCAGGGTGCAGTTTGGTGACATTGCTGTTTGTCCTACGAAAAATTGTGCTTTTCAGTATTTGGCTAAACTAAGGAGGGTGTGAGGAATGTGGTTCAAAAATAATCGTGTTGTACGGATCTCAATAATAATCTTGTCGGTTGCTTTATTTCAAAACGCAAATGCAGCTGTTTTCCAGATAAATACCATGACCGATAGTAATCCTCTGCTGATTCCCCACCAACCGGTAACAGGCGATGACCGTGGTGGAATTGCTATCTCCAATTCACAAGTATTTTATAGTGGTGACTCTAGTACTGGACGGTTCAGTATTACCGACCTGTCAGGTGGAACTGCTGTAGGATTTAGATACGATGGATTAACCAGCGATCTTGCAACAGGCCAAGTCTATTCATTGGGACTTGATGCTAGCACTCCCTACGCGGGAAGTGTTCCTCAATCAATAACGCATCTACTTGAAATTAATGGTGCCACTGGAGCTTTAACCGGTTCTAGCATCCTTCTGTCCTCTCCTTTGTCGATAAGTAACTATAGCAGCGGTCTTTTTGCGGGTCATGAGCGAATTGTATTCCATGATGGTGCAAATGCTTTTAATGTCGATTTACCCTCGGGAACGGTAACGAACCTTGGCACCGTTGCGCTGGACTCTCCAGCGGGATGCGAGAATACCCTTTATTGGGGTGTCGCTGAGTTTAACGGCGTAGATGTTAGCCTGGTGTATGCCGCTCAACCCTACCCCATAGTTGATATTGTTAGAACCTATGTGATTACGGGGGCAACCACAACCGTAGCAAATTTCCCGGGTGGTTTATCTGATATGTGCTCGTTTACCGTTTCAATACCCAATAACCGATGGTACTTCCATTATGAAGGTTCGGGAACATTTGGTGGACAGGATGAAAACATTGGTTTTGCTGGTGCAACATTCAGTATACAAGCCGCCCCAGAGCCAGAGCCAATTCCTACCATGTCAGTTTGGGGCTTGAGTATATTTGTTGCCCTGCTTGGATTTATAGGCTTTAGCAGACGTCGTCTAATGTAAATCTACTGCATGTTGCAATTCGATAAGCCCCGCCTGATGGTGGGGCTTATTTATCTTCAACCTATGACCGGCTTCAGACCCAAATAGAAGCCGAGTGCACCTAATTTTAGAGACTGCTCCTGGCCGTCTGCAGTCCTTCGCTTGATTGAATTTCACACCAAATAAACGACTGCTCACCGCCTGATAGCGGCAATTGAAAGGGCGGAAATTTCAGCGCTACTAAGAGCGGCTACCGGCCACTAGCGATCCTGAGCATTCCCAGTATGTTTGTGGAGCTGAATCTTAGAAATAAACATATAGTAGACTCTCGTGACTGCTATTAAATTCGGGAACTCTCCTGGCAGAATAGGGAAAATGTGCAGATGCAGGAAGTCTTCAGGCTTAACATTACGGGTGCCAGCCGGCGTTACGACAACACAGTGATTGAACAATTGATCAGCCTAAATGAGCCGGAGTTGGCCTCTTTACCCGGCAATGAAGGAGGTATTCGTGTAAACATCAACCAGGTACTGTCTAAAAAGGGGCTAACGAAAGTTCATATGCGAGGTGTTACAAGTGAATACCTCACCCCCATTGAAGCACTTGGTTGGCACTATGTCTCTCTCGCAACGGGTCTTCAGCGCAGTGTGGGTCACAGAGTGAACCATGTGCAACTTGAACCGTGCAAGCAAAACAATGAATTCCATGCGATCTTCGAGTACGAATGTCTCGACCTTGGTTGGAACGTGATACGTCTTGCAATTGCGCTAATTTGTGAGGCGTTTCCGGCGTTGACATGGCCCAAAGAAATACAACCTCCAATTGCCGATTTTGAAGCTGAATGGATAGCACTCCAAACGCTAGCGAGCGAAACCGTTTTGCCGTTAGATACCGAGGCCATAATCGCTGCTGCGCGCCAACGTGACATCCCCTGTTTAAAGCTTGAACGCGCACCCTACAACGGGCTGAAGGGTGACTTTCGAATCCGTCGTAACTCCATGCTGAAACTCGGTGATTGCGCCCATCAGCTAGTGCTTGATGGTCTGCTCTGCGTTGATCGGTCTCACGCACTTATTGGTGCATACCATGATCGAATGAGTCTGATACAGTTGTCTGAAAAATACAATTTTCCGATTCCGCTCAACCAGAATGCAAAACGCAGTAACAAATCCTGTGAAGCAGCCCGGGCGACTGCAGAGAAGTTGCAATACCCGCTGGTAGTCAAGCCCCGAAAAAGGTCACATGGCAAGGGTGTTTCCCTGGATATTCAAAACCCACACCAACTGGACGCAGCAGTCAATAAAGCCCAGACTATCAGCTTCGAAGTGTTGCTTGAAAGGTATGTGGCTGGCAGTGCTTTTCGTTTGCTGTTGGTTGATCACTCACTGGTTGCAGTCATCGCCAGTGATGGCCGGGATGTAACACATATCACCGACAAATCCATCACGAAACTGGCCCTCGCTATCGCTCGAGGCACCAGGGCCGGAATGCTGGAAATGTCCGTAGTCACGCCGGATATTTCTCAGCCTTTTTCCGTTGAACCCAGTGCCGTAGTCGATGTGGACTTTGCACCCCGCTTGGATCGATTCCTAGAACCAGGGTCTGAACTGATGCAGCAAGCTGTGATGGAATTTCTATATTGGCTGTATCCCGTTGATACTCCGAGCCAGATCCCTAAAGTGGTCATCACCGGCACCAACGGCAAGACGACTACTAGCCGCATGACCTCCAGAATTCTGACTCAGTCTGGCCTGAAGACAGCGCTTTGTTGCACCGATGGCGTTTATCATGATGATGAATTAATAGTGAAGACAGCGGACATGGAGGGGGATTCATACTTAAAGCAGTTGGAGAACCCCAATGTACAGGCTGCGGTATTTGAAGCTCATTTTGGGCGTATCGCCCGACTTGGTTTTCCGTGGCAGAGTTGTGACGTGGGCGTATGCACCAATGTCACTGGGGATCATGTTGGGCGTATCGGTATTGAAACTCTGGAAGACTTAGCTGCGCTCAAACGCTCAGTGCCAGACCGCGCCCGACATGTGGTGCTGAACGCAGATGACCCCGTATGCATGGCCATGCTCACTGACTTGCCAGGTAAACTATTGACCTTGACCACCCTGGGTTCGGCGGAAAACCTCAGTCATCTTGAAGACGTTGACGGCCTCAATATTTGCTCAATCGAAGCAATTGATGGCCGTGATTGGATCGTGCTTACTGAGAATGGCGAAAAACACGCCGTGATCGCAGTTGGTGACATTCCCGCCACGCATAACGGCGCTGCCCGGCACAACATCAGCAATGCACAGCAGGCAGTGGCGGCAACTCTGGCGGCCGGGATCTCCGTGGACACAATAGCCCGGGTTTTGGCCGGATTTGAATTGAATATCAAAGATACGCCAGGCCGATTGAATATCCATGACAATGGCCGTTACAAGGTTATCCTGGATTTTGCACATAACCCTGATGGAGTGAAGCATTTATCATACTTTGTTGATGGCCTGGCAGTGACAGGCCGCCGGATAATTTCATTTTCAGTTTCCATGTTGGCCAGCAGGGAATTGATAATGGCAACCGCAGCCGCGTCAGCTGGACATTTTGATATATATATTTGCTGGGACAGCAGCGACGATAAACACCGCCCAACTGGAGAGGTGCCTAAGCTAATGCGTCGGGGCATCGAAGCGCAAGGGGTTGTTCCAGAAGCCATCAAGGAAATCGTGGACGAACGAAAGGCTTTGGACCACGCCCTCGCATCATGCAGGGACGGTGACCTCCTGGTTGTGCAAACAGACACAGGAAACTTCGAAGAGACCTGGAATACCATTCTGCGAGCAAGCTGACCACATTTTGGCAGGGCTGCGAAAAAGGAAAGCGCAAGCAGTTAAAACTGAAGGTGTATGAATGATGGCTACTGGCCGTTTGCTGACCTCTGCTTAGCTGAAAATTAACCCCGGCGGACGGCAGCTTTCAGGCGAAGAGCAGACGCTCATCAAACAAGAAATTCGGCAACTTCGATGACGGCTCACAGCCTCGGCCGTTTGCTGCCGTTTGTAGTTGCGCAATGTGAACTTCCGCTACTACACGAAAAGCAGTCATCCTCCAAGGATGACTTTTAACAATGATAGGGTCGGTAAACGGCCGAGGCTGTGTGAAAACTCCATCCACGATATAATCATACTCACCCGCTGAAGGACTCACAGGATGAGTGGATTTATTCAAGGCGAGGATCGCTTTCAAGCCACCTTATTTCCCGAACGTTTAGATGATTATGTCGCTGAAGACAGCGCGGTACGCGTGATCGATGTCTTCATCGATGAACTGGATCTGTCCGGCATGGGATTCAAGACCCAACCGAACGAAACGGGCCGTCCGGCCTATCACCCAACCACCATGCTCAAGCTGTTTGTCTACGGTTATCTCAACCGGGTGCATTCGAGTCGCCGACTGGAACGCGAAGCCCAACGCAATGTAGAGCTGATGTGGTTAACAGGACGACTGGCACCGGACTTCAAGACCATCGCAGACTTTCGCAAGGACAATGGCGTGCCCATTCGCCTGGTCTGTCGTCAGTTCGTCATCCTGTGTCGTAATCTCAACCTGTTCGCCAACGCCTTTGTGGCCATCGACGGCAGCAAGTTCAAGGCGGTCAACAACCGTGACCGCAACTTCACGCGGGCCAAGATGAAGCGACGTATCGCCGAAGCGGACGCGACGATCGAACACTACCTGCAGCAACTGGCTGAAGCGGATCGGCAGGAACCTGATGAGGATAAGACGCGGAGTCTGGAAGACAAGGTCGCATCACTGAAGAAGGAGATGGCGCGCTTAAAAAAAGTCGAAGCCCGGATGCTTAAAGCACCGGGCCAACAGATCTCACTGACCGATCCCGATGCCCGCTCAATGAAGAGCCGGGGTGCTGGTGTCGTGGGTTACAACGTACAGACGGCTGTGGATACAAAGCACCACCTGATCGTGGCCCACGAGGTGACCAACCAGGGTAGCGACCGAAGGCAACTGGCCAATATGGCCAAACAGGCCAAGGCAGCTATAGCTGCCGAATCACTGACAGCGGTTGCCGACCGGGGTTACTACCGCAGTGAGGAACTGCGGGACTGCGAGGAAGCCAACATTACGACTTATCTGCCTAAACCACAGACATCCGGCAACCAGGCCAAGGGCCAGTTCGGTCGGGACGCGTTCCGCTATATCGCTGATGATGACGAGTATGAATGCCCGGCTGGCCAGCGTCTGGTACACCGCATGACGACGCAGGAGAAAGGTAAAACTCTGCATCCGCTACTGGACCACTGTCTGCCGGCAGTGCCCAATGAAAGCAGCAATGTACTTCAGGCAAAGAGCGACGTGTGACGCGCTGGGAGCACGAGAAGTGCTGGAAAAAGCCCAGGCTCGTCTGGATCGCAATCCGGATATGATGCGCATCCGCCGGGCGACTGTAGAGCACCCGTTCGGCACCTTGAAAGCCTGGATGGGATCGACTCACTTCCTGACCAAAACGTTAGATCGGGTGAGTACCGAGATGAGTCTGCACGTGCTGGCGTACAACATGAAGCGAATGATGAACATCATCGGCACAAAATCTCTCATCGAGGCGATAGGGGCATAGGGAGCCCTTTTTACCCACTAAATAATGCAAATATGGGCAGTCTCAGTTGCTTCTGAGCGCCGAAATAATCCTCCGGCCAGATCATCCCAACCAAAACAAACCCCGTATCAAATCCAGTTACAGGGCATCTGATGCAGGCTGAGCAGGTAACTGAAGACAAATATCGAGTTATCACACAGCCTCGGCCGTTTGCTGCCGTTTGTAGTTGCGCAATGTGAACTTCCGCTACTACACGAAAAGCAGTCATCCTCCAAGGATGACTTTTAACAATGATAGGGTCGGTAAACGGCCAAAAGCTGCCCTATTACCCAGTCTTCCAGAATGCGCGTCCCGAATTGAGGATTGCTGGAATAGAGAGAACACCAGTACCCCGTTATTCTAGTATTTTCCCACTCATGTGGTATCCAGATCCTGGAGGTGTCGGTTGACAAACATAATTCGCATTATCACACAGTGTACTCATGTCTGGACATGCGGAAGACAGATTGTTCATAAACGGCCCTAATGCATAATCAACAGCTACACCATCATAATCACCAGTACCGATATAGGTTCCGCGAATATTGTCAGCCTGTTCTAGCGAAAATTTAAACTCATCTACAAGCGTGCCTGCTCCTGCATCGGGTGTAAGGACGGCTTCACCCCAATTGTATCCACCGCCATCCTCCTGTGACTTAGTATTCGAGGTCAGGACTTCCCAACCAGTCACCAAGGGACTGTCGGTTTCTATACGGAATAATAGAATTCGGTTATAGGTAAAAGTAACACCATTATTACCTTTAGCTTCTGTTGTTACGTTTGCTGGGTTCACAAGGGCGCACAATGTTGCAGTACCAGTGTAATTTTGCGGTTCTGGCTTTTGGGCCACAGCACTCGTATTTGCTATAGAAACTAATATTGCTGCTGAAAATATAGAAACTGGTTTTCCGAAGTGATGAAATAATTTCATTTTTTTCCTATTTTTGCTTACACCAAGGAAGGGCACGACGAGGGTACGGACAGAAACGAGGGAATTGCGGAATTGGCAACAATCGACCCACTTGCATCCCAACCATATACACTCACGCCAATTGATTATTGTTATTACTGTTATGTATTTTTAGCATACGCCTATGATTAATTCATGGCAAAAATTGGCTTGGCAGGAGTACAAAAGGTTGAAGTTAGAACAGAGAAATAGGCCGTTATTTTTCCTCTAGCCGCTCTTGGTAGCGCTGAAATTCATGCTCTTTCAATTGCCGCTGCCAAGCGCAGAGCGGTCGTTTATTTGGTGTGAAATTCACTCAAAAGAAGGACTGCAAACTGGCCAATTGCAGACCCTCCAGGAATAAATGTATCCAACCCCTTTGGTTATTTCTCCCAATATGGAGTTCCAATGAGGGATCAGGGCTCTTTTAATTAAATTTATTAATCACTGTCACGCCGATGTTGCTGAATTGATCCAATTTAGCCAGGGTATCCAGCGAGTCCTCCAGGCTTATCAGTTCTCCTACCAGTTTTTCAGGCATCAATTTCCCATAAGTGATCATTGCCAGCATCTCCTTGTATCGAAATGCCTGCATTCCATGGCTGCCAATGACCTCCAACTCATCCGCCAACACGCGGTCCATTGGTATCCTGGGGTGCTGGTGGTCTCCGGTCATCAACCCCACCTGGATATGCTTGCCGCGTTTGCGTAAATTGGCAATCGAGTTGAAACAGGTTTGCTGGCTGCCCAGGGCATCAATCGAAACATGTGCTCCGCCCTGGCTAATCTCGCAGACCGCATCCACCAAATTGTCAGTTTCTAACGCGTTAATGGTTGCAACTGCACCCAATTCACTGGCAAAGGCCAGTTGCTGTGCCCCAATATCTATCGCAATGACATTTGCGCCCAGGGCATTCGCAATCATGATGGCCGAAAGCCCTACACCACCACAGCCGTGCACAGCCACCCACTGTCCTGCCCCTACCGCCCCCTGGTCGACAATGGCCCGGAAAGACGTGATAAACCGGCAACCCAGGCTAGCTGCGGTTACAAAGCTCATTGAATCAGGTAGTCGGACAAGGTTTATGTCGGCGCGTTGTATACCAACATGCTCAGCAAAACAACCCCAGTGTGTGAACCCCGGTTGGAACTGGGCATCGCAAACCTGGTGATTGCCTGAGGTGCATTGCGGGCAGTGTCCGCAGCCGCCCACAAATGGCACTGTCACACGGTCGCCGATTCGCCAGTTTGTTACATTTTTTCCAACAGCCTCGACGATACCAGACAGTTCATGTCCCGGTACATGTGGCAGAGCAATTTCCGGATCGTGCCCCATCCAGCCATGCCAGTCGCTGCGGCATAAGCCGGCAGCCATTACGCGCAATACGACCCCTTCATTATCCGGTGTCGGGTCCGGCACTGTTTGAATGGAAAGTGGTTGTTGAAATTCTTCGTAAATAACAGCGCGCACGGCTGGGCTCCTCAATAAAGAACAACTTCGCTTAGCTTACCGAATAAAGGGGCCGAATACTTTTCCTGAATGTCTACTAGTTGGCCGTTTTCAGCCATTTTCAGTACTGAAAATTATACCTGGTGCATGACTGTTTTCTGGTCAAAAGCTGACTTTCAGGAAATGGGTTTTACCTATCCTATTGTGTCAAAATTATGTACTAACACCTATTGTTTACTGGCGTTTACCAGCACTTTGTTAATGGACAAACACCGTAAGTAGCTAATTATTAGAACATTAAAAACTGATTACTGCTTCTGAAAATCCGTGTGGCGGCAATTCGATTTTATGGTCGATCAGCTTTTGGACACGTCCTATACGTCTCCGAACTGAAGCTCCGCCAACTTGGCGTACAACTCACTCGATTGCGTCAGCTCGTCATGGTTGCCAACCGCCACGATGCGGCCCGCATCCATGACCACGATCCGGTCCACTTTCTTGACCGTGGCCAGGCGGTGGGCAATCACCAGCGTGGTGCGGTCCTGCATCAACCCTTCCAGCGCCAGTTGCACCAGGCGTTCGCTCTCGGCATCCAGCGAACTGGTGGCTTCATCCAGCAACAATATCGGCGGGTCCTTCAGGATCGCCCTGGCAATGGCAACCCGCTGCCGCTGGCCGCCGGACAAGCGTGTACCGCGTTCCCCCAGGAAAGTATCGTAGCCTTCCGGCAGGGTGCCGATGAATTCATCGGCTGCAGCTGCAGTCGCCGCTTGCTCAACGGCAAAATCATCCGCCCCGGGGTTGCCGTAACGGATATTTTCCCGTGCACTGTCACCAAACAGCACGGTGTCCTGGGGCACCAGGCCGATCTGTTGCCGCAGGTCAGTGGGTGACAATTGCTTGATGTCGATCCCGTCGATCTCGACCCGGCCCGCCTGTGGGTCGTAAAAGCGCAGCAACATCTGGAAACTGGTGCTCTTGCCGGCGCCTGATGGCCCCACGATGGCCACGGTTTCCCCCGGCTCGATTTCCAGCGAGAAATCATCCAGCGCCGCGTCGTCGGGCCGCGAGGGATAGTGAAAAGTGACATTCCTGAACGCGATTCGTCCACTCGCACGCACCGGCAACCGGACCGGATCGTCCGGCGCGCGGATAGCCGGTTTGGCGACGAGTAACTCCGCCAAACGCTCCATGGCGCCAGCGCCGCGCTGCACTTCTCCCCAGACCTCACTGAGCATGGCGGCTGACTGGCCTACGAACATCGAATACATCAAGAACTGTGCCAGTTCACCGCCACTCATTGCACCTGCGAGCACGGCGCGGGATCCAGCCCACAGGATCAGCGTGATGGCCCCGAATACCAGCGTGATCCCGAACGCTGTCAAAAACGCGCGGGTCCGTACACGTATGACCGCCGCCTTGAAACTTTCCGTCACTGCCTGGCTATAACGCTTGCTCTGCAGGGGCTCCAGCGTGAATGCCTGCACCGTCTGTATGGCATTCAGGGTCTCGTCTGCCAGCCCACTGGTATCCGCTACGCGGTCCTGGGTCGTGCGTGACTGGCGGCGAATCCTGCGACCGATGATGATCATCGGTGCAACCACCACCGGGATACCCAGCAGGATATAAAACGTCAGTTGTGCGCTGGTCAGAGTCAGCATGATGAGACCACCCACGAGGGAGACCGAAGTCCTGAGTGCAATCGACAGGGTGACACCGGCGACGCTTTGCACCAGCGTGGTATCGGCAGTCAATCGTGACAATACTTCGCCGGTACGGGTGGTTTCAAAAAAGGTTGGATCCATGCGCACGACACGTTCATAGACCGCCGTGCGAATATCCGCCACCACCCGCTCACCCAGCCAGGTGACCAGGTAATAACGTAGCGCGGCAAAACCACCAAACACGGCTGCAGCGGCAAAAAACCAGCCGAAGTAGCGGTTGATCGTCTCTACATCGTTACTGGCGAAGCCGTTATCGATCAAAAACCGCAGGGCGACCGGCAAGGCCAACAAAGCCGCAGAGGCAACCAACAGGGCTGCCAGTGCAGCGATCAGGACCCCGCGGTAGGCCAGGATAAACGGCACCAGGGATCTAAGTGGTTTGAGTGAACTGGCCTTCGGCCGTTCGCTGGATTTTTGTTCAGCCATTTAATTCAAGTGGGGTTTACGGACTGTGATTAAAAGTGGAAGCATCCAATCTTGATCATGATTGCGGGGATATGGATATCACTCATTGAGACCGTGAGCAACACGACTGCAGGGACGCAGGAGGTACGAGCCCAAGGACGGGCGAAGGTAGAACAATGCAGGAGCAATTGTCGAGAGCAATGCAGGAGCAGTTGCCGAGGGATGCATCTACGGCGTGTCTCAGGGAGAGATATCCATAGCGCCGCTTTAGCTGATTAACAAATTCGCGACCAGAGAGCTGACCCCTTCTACAATTGCGCGATGGTTTTTTCCCGCATGATGAATTTCTGGATCTTGCCGGTCACCGTCATCGGGAACTCGTCCACGATCATGATGTGCTTGGGCACCTTGTAGTAGGCAATCTGTTCATTGCAATAGTCACGTATTTCAGCAACATCCATCCACTCACCCTCACGCAGTTTGATCCAGGCCGCCACAGCCTCGCCGAACCTCTCGTCCGGTACACCGAACACGGCCACTTCCTGGATTTTCGGGTGCTGGAACAGATACTCCTCGATCTCGCGCGGGTAGATATTCTCACCACCGCGGATAATCATGTCCTTGACGCGCCCGACGATATCGCAATAACCCTCGTCATCAATGACCGCCAAATCCCCGGTATACAACCAACCGGCCGCGTCGATGGACTCCGCCGTCTGCTTTTCATCCTCCCAGTAACCCTGCATGACGCTATAACCGCGCGTGCATAGCTCGCCAGAAATGCCACGCGGCACCACGGCGCCGTTTTCGTCGATGATCTTGACCTGTACGTGGGGGTGGATTCGTCCGACAGTCGCGACGCGTTTTTCCAGTGGGTCATCAACCGCACTCTGGAAACTGACCGGGCTGGTCTCGGTCATGCCGTAACAGATCGTCACCTGCTCCATGTTCATGTCGCTGATAACCTTGCGCATGACTTCGATCGGGCAAGGTGCGCCGGCCATGATGCCGGTGCGCAGATGGCTCAGGTCGAACCGGCCAAAACCCGGTTCTTCGAGCTCAGCAATAAACATGGTTGGCACACCGTGCAAAGCCGTGCAGCGTTCCTCATCAACTGCCTCTAACACAGCGCGTGCTTCAAACGCTTCGGACGGAAATACCATTTTTGCGCCATGCAGAACACTGGCCAGCACCGATAACACCATGCCAAAACAGTGGTACAACGGCACCGGTATGCACAAACAGTCTGCTGCGGTGAAATTCATCGCCCGGCCCACGAAATAACCGTTATTGAGCACGTTGAAATGCGTCAGCGTGGCGCCCTTGGGCAAGCCGGTGGTGCCGGAGGTGAACTGGATATTGATGGCATCATCGGGTTGCGCCGCCTTGGCCCTCGCGGCCAGAAGTTCGGTTGCATTATCAGGCGCCATCCCTGCAATATCCGCAAAACGGAGCATGCCGGCCGGTGCCTCCTCACTGATCACCACCATAGAGCGCAGGTCAGGCAGTTCACGCAGTTCTAACTGCCCCGGTTCACAATCACCGATCTCGGGGGCGATTTCATGCAACATGCCGAGGTAATCGCTGCTCTTGAAACAGCTGGCCAGGATCAGTGCTTTGCAAGCTACCTTGTTCAGCGTGTAGGAGAGTTCACCCTTGCGATACGCCGGGTTGATATTGACCAGGATCAGCCCGGCCTTGGCGGTAGCGAACTGCGTGATCACCCATTCGATGTTGTTCGGCGACCAGATACCGACCCGGTCGCCCGGCTCTAAACCCAGCGCCAGCAGACCGGCGGCAAACGCATCCACCGCCGCACCCAGTTCTGCATAGGTCCAGCGGATATCCTGGTGGCGGACGACGATGGCCTCTTTGTCCGGCCATTTTTCAACGGTCTGGTCAAAGGCATCGCCGAGGGTCTGGTAGATCAGTGGCTGGTCGCTGGTACCGCAAACGTAACTCGCTGTTGTGTTCATGAATAACTTCCCTTCAGGACTCCAAATACGGAGTTGATCCGTTCATCGTTCAACAGATAGATATTGCTCTCTGGTGGTGTAGGTGAATTATTCAACCACCCATGTATCGCCGCTCCGGATCAACTCATCCCAGTCACCCGGACCGCTCTTGTCACGCACAATTTCCTCCCTGCTGCGCGCCGATTGTCCATAACAATCCTCCTGCACCGCCCGGAAAACACCCATGGGCACCGGGAAGTCGGGGTTGTGCATCCGCGACAGGAAATACGCCTGCACCGTGCAGTCAGATCTCTCATCATGGACCAACAGGTCTGCCTCGGTGTATTTCCCGTCACCGAGGGAAACGACCTCGGGTTTCATGCCGTTGAGGCGGATGCCCTTGTCCCGGTCCTTGCCAAATACCATGGGTTTCCCATGCTCCAGCATTAACCGATTGTCATCACGCTGCTTTTTATCAGAAACAGCCTTGAAAGTACCATCGTTGAAAATGTGGCAGTTCTGGTAGACCTCAACCAACGAGGTACCCTTGTGGGTCGCCGCCCGCACCAGGATGTCCCGCAGGTTTTGCTGATCGACATCCACAGCGCGTGCCGCAAAGGTGGCGCCCATTGAAAGCGCCAGTGAAATGGGTTCAACGGGCCGGTCAATTGACCCCACCGGTGATGTCTTGGTTTGTCTGCCCAGCTGCGTGGTGGGGGAAAGCTGGCCCTTGGTCAAACCATAGATACGGTTATTCAGAAGAATAATGTTCAGGTCCACGTTGCGGCGCATCGTATGGATGAAGTGATTGCCGCCGATGGCCAGCGCGTCACCATCCCCCGTGACTACCCACACCGACAGTTCCGGGCGTGACAGTTTCAGGCCGGTGGCGATGGCCGGCGCCCGGCCATGGATGCTGTGCATGCCATAGGTATCCATGTAATAGGGCAGACGGCTGGAACAGCCAATACCGGAAATAAAGGCAAAATTCTCTTTTGGAATGTCCAGCGTCGGCAACACAAGCTGTATCTGTTTCAAAACGGAATAATCACCGCAACCGGGGCACCAGCGAACATCCTGCGAGGTTTCAAAATCCTTCCTGGTGAGGTCGTTTATCTGAATTTTTTCCATACCTATGCCAATGCCTCCATGGCTTTGCGGAGTTCACTGACCCGGAGCGGCTTGCCCTCAACCCGGTTAAAGCCCGTTATTTCCCGGAGATACCTGTTGCGCAACAATATGGACAGTTGTCCAAGGTTGATTTCCGGTACCAGGATATTCTCAAAACGGTCCATGATTTCACCCAGGTCATCGGGCAAGGGATTCAAATGACGCAGATGCACATGGGCAACTGCATGCCCGTCGGCATTACACTGGCGTACGGCTTCGGCGATTGATCCGAATGTTCCACCCCAGCCGATGATCAGCAGTTTTCCCTCTTCATTGCCCCTGATGGCAAGCGGCGGGAAGTCTTTGGATATTCCAGCGATCTTGGCTGCGCGTGTTCTGACCATCCTGTCGTGGTTCAAGCCATTGACAGACACATTCCCGCTTAAAAAATCCTTTTCAAGGCCGCCGACACGGTGCTCCATCCCCGGTGTGCCGGGACGCACCCAGGCCCGTGCCAGGTTTTCGTCGCGTTCATATACCCGGTAACCATCGGGATCTGTACGGAAGTTAACCTCAAAAGGCGGCAGGTCTTCCCAGCGGGGAATGATCCCGACCTCGGTCGCATTTCCGATACTACCATCTGTGAGTACGATTACCGGCGTCATGTACCGAGTGGCGATCCGGAAAGCCTCCAGCGTCGTGTGAAAGCAATCAACCGGTGAACGTGCAGCAATAACCGCCACCGGGCATTCACCATTGCGGCCGTATACCGCCTGCAATAAATCCGATTGCTCGGTCTTGGTCGGCATACCGGTTGAAGGACCGCCACGTTGTACATTGATGATCACCAATGGCAGTTCGGTCATCGCGGCAAGACCGATGGCCTCGGTCTTCAAGGCCATGCCGGGGCCCGAGGTCGTTGTCACACCCAAGGATCCGCCAAACGCAGCACCCAGTGCAGAACAGACACCGGCGATTTCGTCCTCGGCCTGGAAAGCGGTGATGTTGAAATTCGGTAACTTCACCACGTTGTGCAAAATATCCGTGGCCGGGGTGATCGGATAGGAGCCCAGGAATACCCTGAGCCCCGTTTGCTTCGCCGCAGTCACCATCGCCATGGCTACCGCCCGGTTACCGTTAACGCTTTTGTAGGTCCCGGGAGGTAAATTGATGTCATCGCTGACCGTGTAGCGGGTGTCGAATACTTCACAGACCTCGCCATAGGCATAGCCCGAAAGCAGTGCGGTGACATTGGCCTCTGCAATCTCCGGCTTAGCAGCAAACTTCTCACGGACTTTTTCGATTTCCTGTTTAAGCGGGCGGTTGTGCAGGTAGAGAATAAAACCCAGGGCATAGAAATTTTTACAGCGCCCGATATCCTTCCTGGAAAGCCCGCTGTCTTTCAGGGCCGTTGCGTTCTGGCCGGAAATATCGATCGGAATCCGACGGTAAATGGCCAGCGAACCATCCTCGAGCGGATTGCTTTCATAACCCGCCTTTTCCAGGTTGGCCGGGGTGAACGCCGCAGTATTTGCCACCAGCGTACCACCGTGCTTCAGGTCTTCAATATTCACTTTCAGGGCCGCCGGATTCATAACCACCAACACATCCAGGGCTTCTCCGGAGGTGAAGACCGGGTTATTGGAATACTTGACCTGGTAGGCGGAAACACCATAAAGCGTACCCAGCGGAGCACGGATCTCGGCGGGGTAATCCGGGTGGGTGACAATCTCGTACCCGACCGAGGCGATCGACTTGGTAAATTCGGTACCGGTCAGCTGTATACCATCACCGGAATCGCCGGCAAAGCGGATGACGACACTCTCAAGCGCCTCAACCCGGTGTGACCGCTTCGCCACGCCCTCAGGGGGTGCGCCGGATTCGTTACCTGCTTTGTTATTATTTGTCATATTGTGACCGGGCGGGTATCAGACACCCAGGTTGCCGGTTTCAATCTTGAGTTTCCACGTCTGCGGACCGGTTTTGTGGACCGATTCACCGTTGACATCCACGGCAACCGTTACCGGCATATCTTCAACATCGAATTCGTAAATAGCTTCCATCCCGAGTTCTGGAAAACCAAGCACCTTCGAGGACTTGATCGCCTGTGCGACCAGGTAGGCCGCACCACCGACCGCCATCAGGTAGACGGCCTGGTTATCGCGGATGGCCTCGATCGCAACCGGGCCGCGCTCGGCCTTGCCGATCATGCCCATCAGGCCGGTTTTTTCCAGCATCGTACGGGTGAATTTGTCCATGCGCGTAGCCGTGGTCGGCCCAGCGGGCCCAACCACCTCGTCACGCACCGGATCCACCGGGCCTACGTAGTAGATAAAGCGATCTTTGAGGTCTACCGGCAATTTTTCCCCGGCCGCCATCATGTCGATCATCTTCTTGTGCGCCGCATCGCGGCCGGTCAACATCTTGCCGTTCAACAACAGCGTATCACCGGGTTTCCAGTCCTTGATTTCCTCGCGCGTAACCGTATCCAGGTTGACCCTTCTTACGTCATCGCCGACTTCACGTGTCACCTCGGGCCAATCCTCAAGGCGCGGGGGCTCAAGCGTGACAGGGCCGGTTCCGTCCAGTGTAAAGTGCACGTGCCGGGTGGCTGCGCAGTTGGGTATCACCGCGACCGGCTTGTTGGCCGCGTGGGTGGGGAAATCCTTGACCTTGACATCCAGCACCGTGGTCAGCCCGCCAAGGCCCTGGGCGCCGATGCCCAGTGCATTGATCTTGTCGAATAACTCCAGGCGCAATTCTTCAGAACGGGTTTGGGCACCCTTTTCTCTCAGTTCGTGAATATTGATGGGCTCCAGCAATGCTTCCTTGGCCATTATCATGGCCTTTTCGGCCGTGCCACCAATACCGACACCCAGTATGCCGGGTGGACACCAGCCGGCGCCCATCGTAGGCACCACCTTCAATATCCACTCCACCACGTCATCGGACGGGTTCAGCATGGCAAACTTGCTCTTGGCTTCTGAGCCTCCGCCCTTGGCCGCGACGTGGACTTCCACCTTGTCACCGGGCACGAGTTGGTAATGCACCACACCGGGTGTATTGTCACCGGTGTTACGGCGCGCGCCATCCGGATCGGCCAACACCGAGGCGCGCAACTTGTTGTCCGGGTCCAGGTAGGCCCGGCGCACCCCCTCGTTGACCATGTCTGTCACGCTCATGTCGCCCTGCCACTGCACATCCATACCTACGTTCAGGAAAACCATGACGATACCCGTGTCCTGGCAGATCGGCCGGTGGCCCTGCGCGCACATCCGCGAGTTGATCAGTATCTGGGCCATGGCGTCCTTGGCCGCCGGGTTGGCTTCCTTTTCATAGGCCTCATTCAGGGCCTGGATGAAGTCCATCGGGTGGTAATAGGAAATATACTGGAGCGCATCTGCAATGCTCTCGATCAGGTCGTTTTGCTGGATAACTGTGGCCATGGTGAACATCCCCTGGTTGGATACGTGTTGTGCTGTCTGGGTTGAGGCAAGGACGCCTTTACAGCAGTCTGATTTTACACCAAGCACCTATCGGAATCATGCACAAACCCCGGTACGGGCAATCATAAAAACGTCATTTAGCTCGTGAAAAAATCGAACACATTGCCCAGGGACGACGAGTCTGTCCGGTATATTTCTGTATAAGAACATCGTTTGCACGTTACCGTCGTAAAACGCTTGTTCTGAACATCGAAAATCTTCGCAAACATGCCGCCGGTCGCCCGAAATTGATCGCTCTCATACTCTTGATGATGACACTTCGAACATTGCCAATTTCTATGTCTCATAAAAGCTCTCCTTTTTGGATTATCTGCTCGCCAGTTCCATATCCTTAGTGTGACACTAAAGTAGCGCTTTACCCGATGCAAACATGGGCAGAATTGGAATGTTGTTCAGTGAGAGCCTGTGTAGCCGTCATGAGTGGCAAGAAATATCCCAAAGTGTTCAATCGGCGTAATTCTAATTAAACTCTCTGGATCAAATCCAAAGCACAGGTTCACCATATGAAGCCTCTCAGATCCGATACCACCACCAAGGGCGCACAGGCTGCACCGGCGCGTTCCTTGTGGCGCGCCACCGGCATGGCAAACGAGGACTTTGGCAAACCGATCATTGCCATCGCCAATTCGTATACGCAGTTTGTACCCGGCCATGTGCACCTCCAGCACGTCGGTAGCCTGGTCGCCAGTGAAATCGCAAAGGCGGGTGGGGTCTCCAAAGAGTTCAACACCATTGCGGTGGACGATGGTATCGCCATGGGTCACGATGGCATGTTGTATTCCCTGCCCAGCCGGGATCTGATCGCTGATTCCGTCGAGTACATGGTCAACGCACATTGTGCGGATGCGCTGGTCTGTATCTCCAACTGCGACAAGATCACCCCCGGCATGCTGATGGCGGCGCTGCGGCTCAATATTCCCACCGTGTTTGTCTCGGGCGGCCCGATGGAAGCCGGCCGCGTGCAAAAAGAGGGTCAAGAATTGCAGCGTATTGACCTAGTGGACGCGTTCACCAGCGCTGCCAATCCCGATGTGTTCCCGGGTCTGAGCCTGGACAATGTCGAACAGAATGCATGTCCGACCTGTGGCAGTTGCTCAGGTATGTTTACCGCGAACTCCATGAATTGCCTGACCGAAGCATTGGGCTTGTCACTGCCGGGTAACGGTTCATTGCTGGCCACCCACCGTGATCGCGCAGCCTTGTTCCTGGAGGCCGGCCGGTTGGTGGTTGAACTGGCCCAGCGGTATTACTTTGACGATGATGATTCGGTACTGCCGAGATCCATCGCCGACTTTACTGCTTTCAGTAACGCCATGGCCGTCGATATCGCGATGGGCGGGTCTACCAATACCATCCTGCACCTGTTGGCAGCCGCCCAGGAAGCCGGTGTTGATTTCAAACTGTCGCATATTGATGCACTGAGCAAACGTGTACCGCATCTGTGCAAGGTATCCCCCGCGACACACGATTACTTCATGGAGGATGTGCACCGTGCCGGCGGCATGCTGTCCATCCTGGGTGAACTGGAGACGGCCGGCCTGGTGGATCGCGATGTCAACATGGTACACAGCGCCAGCCTCGGCTCGGCGTTGGAAAAATGGGATATCGGCAGGAGCAACGATGACGATGCCATGCGTCTCTATTCCGCCGCGCCAGGTGGTGTGCGAACCAGCAAGGCGTTTAGCCAGGATAATCACTGGGAACCCGACCGCGACCGCAGCGAGGGTTGTATCCGCGATATCGAACACGCTTACAGTAAAGATGGCGGCCTGGCGGTACTGTACGGCAATATTGCCGAGCAGGGTTGTATTGTCAAAACCGCTGCCGTGGCACCGGATATGTACCAGTTCAGTGGCCGCGCGCGGGTATATGATGAAATGGAGGCCGCCCAGGAAGCCATCGTGGCCGGTTCGATCGTCGCTGGAGATGTCGTGGTCATCCGCTACGAGGGCCCGCGCGGCGGTCCGGGTATGCAGGAGATGCTGACACCCACCAGCGCGATCAAGTCCATGGGCTTGGGAGAGTCCTGTGCCCTGATCACCGACGGCCGTTTTTCCGGCGCAACGGGTGGTCTGTCGGTTGGCCATATTTCCCCGGAAGCCGCCAGCGGTGGATTGATTGCGCTGGTTGAAGAAGGTGACACGATCGGTTTTGACATACCCGGGCGCAGTATCGAGCTTCGTGTTGATGACGAAACGCTCACCGCCCGGCGAACCGCGATGGAGGCCAAGGGTAAAGATGCTTACCGGCCATCGAAACCACGCCGTAGACGTGTCAGCCAGGCTTTACAGGTATACGCAAAATTTGCCAGCAGCGCCGACAAGGGCGGGGTGCGGGAATTGTAGGAGGCCTCTTGGGGCCGACCAACATCGCGGTTGTCGGAATATCGCCCGCAAGCGGGCTCCTACAGATTGCTTTGAACAGGGTGAATGATGATGTCCAAGCTCAATAAAGCACTGAATATCGAAGACCTGCGAAAAATTGCCCGCAGGAAACTGCCAAAGCCCTTGTTCAATTACATCGACGGCGGTGCGGATGATGAATCCAACGTGTGCGGTAATACGCATGCTTATGACGCGGTCAAACTGCTGCCCGAATACCTGATCGATGTTGCTGATATCGATTTGAGTACAACGGTGCTTGGGCGGAAAATTTCAATGCCCTTGTTCCTTGGCCCCACCGGGATGACCCGCTTGTTTCACTTTGAGGGCGAAACAGCCGTATCAAAAGCGGCGGCCAAAGCCGGGACCTATTACGCCTTATCCACCGTGGGCGCCACCAGTATCGAAGACGTCGCGGCAGCCTGCAACGGCCCAAAGTGTTTCCAGATTTACGTAATGAAGGACCGGGGGCTGACCCATGAATTCATCCAACGTTGCAAGGATGCGAATTACGATTCGCTGATGCTGACGGTCGATATTCCGCTCGCCGGTTACCGGGAACGTGAATTGCGTTACGGTTTTACCCTGCCGCCAAAACTGAACCTGGCCGGTGTGATCGGCTTTGCGGCAAGACCCGGCTGGGTGTACCACGCGCTGACCCACCCCAGGGCCACGCTGGCCAACGTGGCGCACAAAATCCCCGAGGGCAGCTCTCAAAGTACCTCCCTGATGGAATACATCGCCAATCAGTTCGACCCTTCTGTGACCTGGGACGACCTGGCGTGGATGGTTCGTGAGTGGGGCGGGCCGTTTGTCGTCAAAGGTATTTTGTCTCCCTCGGATGCGCGCAGGGCAGTGGATGCAGGTGTCACGGCCATCTCGGTTTCAAACCACGGCGGGCGCCAGCTCGACGGCACGCTGTCCGCGTTCGAGGCGCTTGGCCCAATCGTTGACGAGGTCGGTGGCGAATGTGAAATCATCTGTGACGGTGGTATCCGGCGTGGTACCCATGTGATGAAAGCACTGGCCCGTGGAGCCACGGCCTGTTCGATTGGCCGGCCTTATTTGTATGGCCTGGCCGCCGGTGGCGAGGCTGGCGTGACCAGGGCACTCGAGTTGCTGCGGGATGAAATCGAACGGGATATGGGGCTCTTGGGTTGTCGAAGTGTTACTGAGATCGGCAGCAAGCATATTGCCTGATAAGGGAGTTTAGGCTCCAAAACATGGCGCCCTCACGGCTATGCCTGGTGCTCCTTCCCGGGACACGCTCAAGCCATCCATGGGCGCTCGGTAATTCGTATCCCGACGAATTACGGTCCCGGGAAGAAATACCCTCCCCGGCGCAAGCCACGGAACAAGCGAGACATTAGTAAAATTGAACGTGACCCCTTTCCTATACTTGCTCGAAACAGGCAACATGTGCTCTATTCTCTTTATACCGTAACGGCAGAGGCGGCAATGAACGTTCAAGACCTGTTGTGGGGCAAAGGGCCCCGGTTGCACGTGAACGAGGGGCAGGCGCAGTCGTACCAAATCATGGACGAGGTATTACTTTTCCTGGCCGAGCACGCGCGCGCAGAAATGCATACGCTGGAGACGGGTATAGGCGTCTCGACACTGCTGTTTGCAATGAACCGGTGCGCTCATACGTGCATCGCGCCGCTCGCCGACGAAGTCGAGCGCGTACGCGACTTTGCACATGAGAAAACGCTACCGCTCGACACCGTCACCTTCCTGATCGACACATCGGAGCGGGTCCTGCCCAGCCTCGAAGGCGAGACTCTTGATCTCGTCCTTATCGACGGTGCTCACGGTTTTCCCGTACCGTTTATCGACTGGTACTACACCGCCGACCGGCTGAAGGTCGGTGGCCTGCTTATCCTGGACGATACACAACTCTGGCCCGTGCACGTACTGAAAGAGTTCCTGTTGAGGGAACCAGAATGGCGGCTCGAGAAAGATTTCCCACCGCGGAGTGCGGTATTCAGGAAGGCGCGGCCAGGCTCTTGCATGAAGAACGAATTCTGGCAACCGTACGTGGTGGACAGGACGATCGAATTGCTCTACCCGGACCACATCGACATGATCCGGCCGTATCTGCCCTCGGACATCATGGACGATTGGGAGCGGCGTGAGCGGCCCGGTTCCTTGCTCAACCTGCGGCGAGTGCGCACGTTCGCAAAGCGTGTGCTGCGCTACCTTCACCGCAAGCTCTGACCGTCGTGATCCTTTTTTCGTGCGCTAATTCGAAAGTGTATCTCTGATTTCGACGAGCTTTGCCTTGACCACTGCCGCGTTGTCGGGCCCCATGCGCAACAGGATTTTCTGCCCGGCCGTCAGCGCTTCCAGTTTGGGATCTTCGAACAGGTAAACGGCCTCCGGTTTGACCAGGTAAATATCACCCTCGATCTCCGGTGTAGCCAGTAAGTGGTCGATGACCTCCAGCAGACGGTTATCGAATACACCTTCACCGCCATTTTCCTCCCAGGCCTGTTGCAGCAACGGGTAATACCGCTGGTAAAAACCAAGCAATGCATCGTTATCAAGCGCCTGGAACAGGCTGACATAAGCGTTGTAACGGCCAAAGTTTTCCTCGTCAAGGACCGTCTTTTCACCATCACTTGTGGTCAGAAACCCGCCTTCCGGATGTTTGACCGGGTTGATGGGCAACGGCACCTGGCGGCTGGTCAGGCTATCGATGGTAGCCACCATGCGGCTGATAACCTGGTCCTTGACCAGGTATACGGCCAGCGGGTCGGCACCGGTCAGCTCCGCCATGGCACCGCTGACATCTGCATCACTTTCATTCAACAGCGGTAACGGATCAGGGACTTGCACCGGTTCGGTGTCTGGCGCCTTATCGTCCAGACCCGGGTCGCGCTGTTGTATCACGGCAGGTGTTTCGGGCAATAGGGTCGGTGGTGGCAACTCGTGTACCGGGTCCGGTTCACGAATCAGGGAATACCAGGCAGCAACGGCAAACAGGATGATCAATAACAGGATGGGAATTGCTTTTTTCATGGTTTCACGCCAGCGGATGTTCCGTGTATTGATTGTGACCCCGGCAGGACCTTGGCAGTTCAGCAAAAGTGCCAGATTAGCAACCTTGCGACCGACCACGGGTCTGCTATATTGCTTGTCTATGAAGTGAATATTACCACCTGGAAACCGCAATATTGCCTACCTCTCAAAATCTGTTTTGGCTTCGTTTCACCAGATTTCTCGTCATTGTCTTCGTCGGCATGAGCCTGCCAGCCTGGTCCCAGCAGGAAGACGGGCAAACGCCGGGTATCTATGACCGGATCTGGGAGACAGCGAAGCTGTACGAAAACAGCGACAACTCCATCATGCAGTCTTTTTCCATCATCGGACGTTACCACGGCCAGTACTGGAGCGCGCATGCTGATGACAATAGTGAAAGCGATTGGGAAAACCGCCGCAGGATCATCGGATTCAGTTCCCTGTGGTTCCAGGATTTCAAACTGCAGGCACAGATGTTTATCGATACCGGTGACGGGTCGCTGTACAACGGTCTGTATGAAGCCTTTGTGCAATGGTCACCATCGGACAGCGATTATTCACTGAGTGTCGGGCGTCTGGATTATCTATTTACCGGTTATGAACGCAGCACCTCCTCGAAAAGAATCAATGCGATCGAGCGTGGCCTGCTGGTCAACCAGGTGATGCCGGGAGAAGTTGTCGGGGCGCATATGCGTGGCAAACAGGAACGTTTTTCCTGGCATGCCGGTGTCTTCAGCCGGAGCATCAGGGAAGAGTTCGATGATTTCGACTCCGGGGCGGCCGCGGTGGCCGGCGCCAGTATTGCAACACCCCGGTGGCTCGATAACGGCAGATTGCACCTGGATTATCTGTACAACCCGGGTGGGAACAACCAAGACAATGCTTTCAGATCCTACCGTCACACCGTTTCGGTGTGGCATAGCGGTCAACGTGGACGTTTGGGCCTGGCCACCGACCTGACGTATGCCAAGGCCCTGGACAACGACGGACATGTACTTGGCCTGACGCTGGAACCGACCTGGCAATTGCTCAACGCACTAAGCGGTAACAATGACCCCTTGCAATTCGCCATGCGTTACCAGTTTGCGCATGCCAGCAGGCATAACGGTCTGGTTTTGCAAAGACGTTATGAAAGGGAGGTGGCCACGGGTGCAGGAGACCGTTACCAAGCCCTGTATTTCGGTCTGAACTATTTTCTTTATGACCACAAGTTCAAGTTTATGCTGGGTGGTGAATACGCGCGTATGAAAGACGCCGCAAATGATGGTGGCGAATACCGTGGCTGGACCTGGTTTGGCGCCGTGCGCCTGTATTTCTGAGAATAGCTGTTGATCGTCAACCCACGTACACGCGCCGGGCCGATCCCGGCCAGTACGCAGGACCCTGTCCGTCAGCCCGGTGCAATGTCACCTGGTTTGTTTTTTGTAAGGATCCTTCGGTTTGTACTGGTTGGCTTCTTCCCGAGTGAGTTCCTCAACGCGCAAGGTCCAGGTCCTGATCAAGGTTGCATCGACCTGGAAACGGAAAGTGCCACTTTCCTCCAGGAATAACTTGACGCCGTTATCAACGTACTTGGTAGTGACGATCTTGCCCTCGTACTCGCCCGTCGGTGCGTTCAACAGGTTAACATTCAGGGCCATTTGCCCCGGGTAGTCACCGGTAACGCGCCAGTCTACAACCCATGGCGCACTGACTTCGAAATCGGCTGTCACCTTGCTTTCCGAGCCCTTGAACTCCTGGATCAATTCCTTGCTCAAGCCTGAGGATGAAAAACAACACATGGTGATAAAAAGAGCAAAGCTGACGAGAAATCTGTTCATCTGATTCTCCAGTTATCCATTGGTTACCACATTATCGCAAATCGAAGACCGAAACATGGACTCCTGAAATAATTATAGTAAATGGAGTAGGCTAATACTTCAGCAGAGCTAATCTGTATTCGGCTAAACAACGGGTGGGACATGACTGACCAGAGTATTCTTTTTACGTTGTTGTTTTTTGTTTTTGTGTTTCTTATCTGGGGGCGCTGGCGCTATGACCTGGTCGCATTTGCCGCCTTGTTGATCGCCGCTTTCACCGGTGTTATTCCCGCCGGAGAGGTCTTCTCGGGTTTCGGCCATCCTGCCGTTGTCGTTGTTGCCCTTGTGCTGATCGTAAGCCGGGGATTGTCCAATTCCGGGGTCATTGAATTTCTGTCCCGTTACATGCTGGATGCGTCGCGTAAGCTGGGTGCGCACATCGGTATCATGGCGGGTTTTGCCGCTGCGCTGTCAGCCATGATGAACAACGTGGCCGCACTTGCCTTGCTGATGCCGCTGGATGTGCAGGCTGCAGCCAAGGCTAAACGCAGCCCGGCGCTGAGCCTGATGCCGCTTTCCTTTGCCTCGATCCTGGGCGGCATGATCACGCTGATCGGTACCCCACCCAATATCGTGATCGCCGAATACCGTGGCAGTGTTTTGGGTGAACCCTATGCGATGTTTGATTTTGCCCCGGTTGGTCTTGCGGTTGCCCTGGTGGGCGTAGCCTATGTTGCACTGATCGGGTGGCGCCTGATCCCGGTTGCACGTGGCGAACATAACACCGCCACCGAACTTTCCGCGCTGGAAGACTACCTTGCCGAGGTCACCGTACCTGAAGAATCTGTCGCGATTGGCCAAAAAGTGCGGGACCTGGACGATGTGGCGCGCGAAAATGATGTTGAGATCATAGGTTTGGTCCGGCGCGGTGAACGTCAGCCGGGTATGGCGCGGCGTGTTGAAATCCGCAAAAACGATGTGCTGGTACTCAGAGCCGCACCAAAGGGGATTGAGGGCATCGTTGGAGCACTCAAGCTGCAATACGCCGGAAAGAAAAATTCCGAAGCAGGCGTGTTTGCAGCAAACGATACCGCCTTGCTCGAGGTCGTGGTGCCACAAGGTGCCCGTATCGACGGCCGTTCGGCCCGTTCCCTGCGCCTGATGTACCGTCACGGTGTTACGCTGCTCGGCGTATCACGCAGCGGTAAGCGCTTCACCAGGCGGGTACAGGAACTGGAAATCCAGGCTGGCGATATCCTGTTACTGCTCGGCAATAATGACGAGTTGGAGGACATTATCAACTGGCTGGGTTGTCTGCCCCTGGCGGAGCGTGGCTTGCAGGTCACGCAACGTAAAAAGGCCGGGTTGGCAGTATTGATATTCGCCGGCGCCGTGTTACTGGCCAGTTTTGGTGTTTTGTATTTACCCGTTGCCCTGGGTATTGCGGTGGTACTGATGGTGCTGACCGGAATTATACCGGTGCGGCAACTGTATGATTCGGTTGAGTGGTCGGTGATCGTGTTGCTGGGCTCAATGATTCCCATCGGGATCGCGCTGGAGACCAGCGGGGGGACTGGATTGATTGCAAGCGGCATCGTGGCCATGACCTCGCAGCTTTCTCCAGCCATGGTGCTGGTCATCCTGATGATTGTCACAATGACCTTGTCGGATGTCATGAACAATGTTGCTACCGCCGTTATCGCGGCACCCATCGCGGTCAGCATTGCCGACACGCTTGGGGTTAACCCGGACCCATTCCTGATGGCGGTGGCGGTGGCCGCAAGTTGTGCTTTCCTGACACCCATCGGACACAAAAACAACACCCTGATCCTGGGCCCCGGGGGATATCGCTTTGGTGATTACTGGAGAATGGGTTTGCCGCTGGAAATCCTGGTCATCGCAACCGGTGTTCCGATGATTTTGTGGGTCTGGCCACTGTAATCTAGCGCCTTAGCAAGCTCCACCAACGGGCAATGTTCAGCAGGCTGGCCAGCGATGCTGCCAGGTAAGTCAGGGCCGCAGCTTTCAGCAGACGCCTGGCATGCGGTACGTCGACCCGATGGAGGATTTCGCCTTTCTCCAACATCGGCATGGCGCGCGTAAAACTGGCATCCAATTCCGTCGGCAGGGTCAACAAATGCACCAGCGTGGTGGTGCCCAGGCTCAATAGACCACCCACCACCATCACCACGCTGATCATCGGGGCACGTGTCAGGACACCGAGCAATGGCGCCGCCATCAAGATTCCTGCACCCAGCTTCTCTACCGGCCTGACCAGCTTGATCAGTTGTGTACGCAACCGTAAGGGCGCAAAACCACTGGCGTCCTGCAGTGCATGACCGACTTCGTGTGCCGCCACGGTGATGGCGGTCAGGGAATGACCGTTCAGGTTGGCAGGTGTTAAGCGAACTTTTTTCTCCGCCGGGTCGTAGTGGTCACCATCGGTGGTTTCTTCCACGCCGACGTGCTGCAGACCAAGTTGATCCAGCAAATAACGCGCCAGTTCAGCACCACTTCCGTCATAACGGTTTTCGGGGCTGCTGTAACGGGACATGACATTGCGCACCCACCAACCGGGTCCGAATATCAATGCCACCAGCAATAACAGGGCTATAAGCAGGTGCATCCGGGAATCATACCTGTATGCGTGTTTAACCGGGGAAGGTTCTTATAATTTCTTCAAATTTTGGATGGTGGCGAATATTGTCCATATCAGAATCATGTACGAGCCATTCACGGTTGATGCTGCCAACTTTGACCAGGCAGTTTTCCAGGCAATCCAGGGCTTGCTCGACATCCCCCGCCAATGAATAAAAACAGGCACCGTTGTACTGGATGATGGAATCCATGGGTGCATTCTGCAAGGAACGCATCATCCATTGCTCGGCTTCCTGCGACTCACCCAGCCGCAGCAGGGCAAAGGCGCCCATGTTCAGGGCCCGGTTGTCCGCGGGGTTCAGATCGAGTGCGAAGCGAACCCGCTTGATACCTTTCCTGGTAACCTCGATGGCCTTGTCCTGCTCATCCCGGCTGATATACAGCTGGGCCTGCAACAACACGCTCTGGAAATCTTCCGGTCGCACCCTGGAGGCGCAGTCGAACAGCTTTAATGCGTGCGCGAGGTCGCCTTCGTGGACCTTGGCGCGCCCAAAAAAATACCACGCGTGGAAATTCCCGGGGTCAAGGCGGATCGCTCTGCTAAACGCCTTTTGGGTCTTCCTGTAGCGGTGATTCATGCAATGCGCAATACCGGATGTAATATGTGACTGGACCAGGTCAGGCGCAAGCTTCAGGGCCCGGGCGCTGGTGCGCTGGACTTCCGCCAGGTTCACATTGCTGGCATTGAAGTACATGTACTCAAAGCCGTGGGTGTAGGCGACCCCGGCCCAGGCCCGGCCATAATCCGGTTCGATCTCGATAGCCTGTTTCAGCATCTGCCGCGCGTAAACGATATCCTGAGTCGTGTGACGGGAAAAATAGCTCAGCCCGCGCAGGAAAAAGTCATACGCCCTGGGGTCCACGGGCAGTTGCCCGGCGGGAAGATTATCCGTTAAAGACAAGCCCAGGACCCGGGCCACCTTTTCGGTGATGACCTGCTGGATACCCATGATATCCCCTGCCGCGCGATCGAAGCGTTGTGACCAGAGTTCACGGCCGGTACGGGTATCGATCAAGCGTACCTTCAATTGCAGCCCACCGGCGGTATTCAATATCCAACCTACCAGCAACGTATCTACACCGAGTTTCGTCCCGGCTGTCCCGGCCTCATCATCACTGCTGAAATTAAAAGACGTCTGGCGTGGAACGACCCTGAGATCCGCCACCCTGTTCAGGGTATTGAGGATTTCCTCCGCGACGCCTGCGCAAAAATGCGCCTGGTTGCTTTTACCCTTCCTGTCGGTAAACGGCAAAACCGCAATGGATGTCTTGTGCTCCAGCAAACTATCGATATCAATGGTGTTCTCGATATCACGTGCCACCCCGCGCCAGGGTACCAGGCCGGCCATATCACCGGTCTTCAAGCTGTCCCATATGTTCCTGCCCAAAACCATCCTGCTACGCATCGCCCCGTATTCGAGATACATCTCGATTAATGGACATGATAGGCATCTAATCACTCCTAACGCAATGAATTTACAAGCTTGTCGGGATGACTGGCTGTTGATTCACAGCACCGGTCATGTGTTCCATGCGCTGTACCATTCTGGCTATAGACACTTTGCCATCTTGGCTATAGACACTTTGCCATCTTGGCTATAGACACTTTGCCATCTTGGCTATAGACACTTTGCCATGGTGCATTCTGGCTATGAAGCCTTGTCATCCGGCGTCTGAGGCAGCTTCTGGGTAACAAGATGGCGCCTGAGAAAATGCCCCGTGCCAAGACCGCCCATTTTGCGTAAACTGGCCATCTTCACCCGCAACAGGAACTCTCAAATGCTGCGCATTAAACTGCTGTTCACACTACTTTTCTTCATGCTGTTTAATCTACCCATCACCGCGATGGCTGCCGACCACCCACTGGCTGGCATACCGCTGCGTAACATCGGCCCGGCGCTGACTTCAGGCCGTGTTTCCGATTTTGCTTTCCACCCCGATCACAAGCAGGCTTTTTATGTCTCCTTTGCCAGCGGCGGTTTGTGGAAAACCGAGAACAACGGTATCACCTGGAAGCCGGTTTTTGACAACGAGGGTTCATTCGCCATCGGCGTTGTTGAGTTGGATCCGCAAAACCCGAACATCATCTGGGTGGGTACCGGTGAGAACAACGCCCAGCGCAGCGTCGGTTATGGTGATGGTGTGTACAAGTCCGTCGATGGCGGCAAGAGCTGGAAGAATATGGGTCTGAAAGACTCCGGTCACATTTCCATGATCCGCTTCCATCCTGAAGACAGCAATACCGTGTACGTGGCGGCCCAGGGGCCATTGTGGAACCCGGGCGGTGACCGCGGCCTGTACCGCTCCACCGACGGTGGCGCCAACTGGGAACGCATCCTGGATATCGATGAAAACACCGGTATCAACGAATTTGTTATCGATCCAAACAATCCTGATGTCATCGTGGCATCCTCCTACCAACGCCGCCGTCACGTGTGGGCCTTGATCAACGGCGGCCCGGGCAGTGGTGTGCACAAGACCACCGACGGTGGTGCGACCTGGAACAGGGTGAAGGGGGGATTGCCCGACGGTGACCTGGGGCGCATTGGCCTGGCCGCAGCGCCATCGGCGCCGAACGTGATCTACGCGATCATCGAGGCGAACGACAAGGACAAGGGTATTTACCGCAGCACGGATTTTGGCGAGAGCTGGGACAAGCAATCCGATCACATGACCAACAGCCCACAGTACTACAACGAGCTGTATGTCGACCCGCAAAACCCTGATCGTGTTTACTCGGTTGATACCTTTACCCATGTTTCCGAAGACGCGGGTAAAACCTGGAACAGGATTTCATTCCAAAACCGCCACGTGGACGACCATGCGCTGTGGATAGATCCGGACAACAACAACCACCTGTATATCGGTGGTGACGGTGGTGTCTACGAGAGCTGGGACCGCGGTGAACTGTGGCGCCATGTGCGCAACCTGCCCGTCACGCAGTTCTACCGCTCCACGCCGGATAACGACGCTCCGTTTTACAACGTCTGCGCCGGCACCCAGGACAATTTCACGCTGTGTGGCCCAAGCCGCAATACCTACACCGACGGTATCACCAACACCGACTGGTGGATCGCTCAGTTTGGTGACGGCTTCAAGGCCCAGATCGATCCCAAGGACGCCAACATCGTCTACGCCCAGGCCCAGTATGGATCGCTGGGGCGTTTTGACCGCATCACCGGTGAGCGTCTGCAGATCACCCCGATGCCGGGTGCAGATGAAAACGACTACAACTGGAACTGGAACGCGCCATTGATCATCTCGCCGCACGATAACCACAGGCTGTATTACGGTGCTGAGCGCCTGTTCCGCTCCGATGACCGTGGTGAGAACTGGGTGGCGGTGAGCGGTGACCTGAGCCGGGATATCGATCGCAACAAGCTGAAGGTAATGGGACGTGTCTGGAGTGTGGACGCCATTGCCAAGAATGTGTCCACCTCGACCTATGGTGCACTGATTGCGGTGGATGAAAGTCCAGTCACCGAAGGCCTGATCTATGCCGGCACCGATGACGGCCTGATCCACGTCACCAGCGACGGTGGTGCCAACTGGAGCACGACGGATACCTTCCGTGGTGTACCCGATATGTCATTGATCGAAGACCTCATCGCGTCACAACATGATGCCGATGTCGCTTATGCCGTGATCGACAACCACAAACGCGGCGATGACAAACCCTATGTGCTGAAAACGGAAAACAGGGGCAAAAGCTGGGCCCTGATCAGCAACAACCTGCCGGAGCGTGGCACTGCGCACACCATTATCGAAGACCACGTGGATGCTAACCTGCTGTTTGTCGGTACTGAATTCGGCCTGTTTTTCAGTAATGATGGCGGAGCCAACTGGTTTGAGCTGACCTCGCTGCCGACCATTGCCGTGCGCGACCTGGAAATCCAGCGTCGTGAAGGCGACCTGGTCGTGGGCACCTTTGGGCGTGGTATTTACATCCTCGATGATTATTCACCATTGCGTGCCAGCAATGGCCAGTTGAAAGCCGAAGCCAGCCTTTTTGGCGTGCGTGACACCTGGTTGTATGTGCCCGACAACCGGCGTGGCTGGGGCGGCAAGGGTGACTGGGGTGTTGGCCGCTACACCGCTGATAACCCACCCTATGGCGCGGTATTCTCCTACTACCTGCCAGATGGTTTGCAGTCAATGCAAGAGCAACGTCAAAAAGCCGAGCAGGAAATAGCGAAAGAAGGTGGTGATACCCCGTATCCGAGTTGGGATCAACTACGCCGCGAAGACCGCGAAGAGGCACCCGCCATCGTACTTACAGTAAAGGATGAATCCGGCAAGGTCGTGCAGCGTTTAACCGGTCCCACCGATAAAGGTTTCCACCGTGTAGCCTGGAACATGCGTTACCCGGCGCCTGACCCGGTTAACCTGAAACCCGATACAAACCTCGCACCTTGGGAAAGCGCACCGCAGGGCCCGATGGCCTTGCCCGGTACTTACAGTGTAAGCCTGGCCAAGCGTGTCGGCGGTCAGTTGACGGAACTGGGATCAAGCCAAAGCTTTGTCCTCAAACCCCTGTTTGAGGGTGGCCTGGTCACGAACGACCGTGAGGCTCTGCTTGATTTCCAGATGCAGACCAATGACCTGTACCGCGCTGTTACCGGCGCCAACCAGGCCCGGGATGAGGTCCAGAACCGGATCGACCACCTGCTCAAGGCCGTGGACGATACGCCATCAGCCGGCGAGGCCCAGGCCCAGTCACTGCGGGCCTTGAACGCACGCATGCAGGACCTTGATGTCAAGCTCAACGGTGACCGCACAATTGCCAGCCGTGCAGAAAAGGTGCCGATGTCCATCAGCAACCGGATCGGTACCATCGTGTATTCGCACTGGGACAGCCAATCTGATGTTCCGGGCAACCTGCGTGACTCCTATGCCATCGCAGAAACACAGTTCCGTGGCGCACTGGGGGAATTGAAGTCCATCGTGGCGGATCTGGCAACACTGGAAGCCGAACTGCAGGCAGAAGGCGCACCCTGGACACCGGGTCGTATCCCCAACTGGCCATAACAAAGCCATCACGGTCCCGTTGAAACAGACCTCATTCGGGCACCAATCGAGACAGATGTCTTCCCGGCGAAAGCCGGGACGCATCTGACGTACCTTCAAAGATGTATCCGATAATGAGAAGATAGATTCTGGAGTAAGTCCGGGGTGAAGGGAAATATGATTCGTTTTCAACCTATAGCAACGTCCATGATGGTCTTGTTCATGATGAATCTGACCCCCGTGTTTGCTGATCAGTCAAATGCTGAAGATAAACCGGGGCCAGGCGCCACGGTGGAAACGGCTGCAACAGCACATGGTGATGCGGATTCCCGGGCAGATGACGAAATAAAAGCAAAGAAACCCAAGGATCCAAACCGGGGACGTTTCCTGCCAATACCGGTTTTTATTACCGAACCCGCAATCGGTGAAGGTCTCGGCCTGGCACTGGCCTATTTTCACCGCACCAAGGACAAACCCGAAGGAACTGGCCTGGCTTCACCGACCTCGATTGGTCACGCGTCCAGGGAGCAGGCAGCGCCGCCAACGGTTAGCGGGGTTTTTGGTGCCTATACCAGCAACGAAACGGCCGTGATCGGTGTTGGTCATATGAACTCTTTCAAAGATGACCATATTCGTTTTACCGGGCTTGCGGCAATGGCCGATGTATATTCCACCTTCTATGTTCTCGACAGGCCGTTCAAATTCAACCTGGAGGGTGTGCTGGTATACCAGGAAACGCGTTTCCGGCTTGCTGACAGCGGCTGGTTCCTGGGTGTCGGCCTGTCATACCTCGATGCCACCAACACCTTCAAGGTCGATCTTCCGGAAGATACACCCGTTGATCTGTTCGCCAGTGAACTGACCAATGCCGGCCTGGCCGCCAAGCTGGCCTGGGACACACGCGATAATACTTCAATGCCCAACGAGGGTCAGCTGATTGACCTGGCGGTCTGGCGTTATGACGAGAATTTCGGTGGGGATTATGATTTTTGGAACAGCAAGCTCAAGCTGTTGACCTTCCATCCCTTGCACGAGAAGTTTGTACTGGGTGCGCGCTTCGAAGTCTCAGCCATTGATGGACGGGCGCCATTTTTTGCCATTCCCTGGGTGACCCTGCGTGGCATTCCCGCCATGCGTTACCAGGGTGAACAGGTTGCAATGGCTGAAATCGAAGGCCGTTACATGTTTTCACCCAGGTGGGCCCTGATCGGTTTTACCGGTGCCGGCTGGGTATCCAGTGATATAGATTTCATCGACACCGAAAAGGATATCTACAATTACGGCCTGGGTGCACGCTACAAGATTTTCGAGGCGCAGAATATCTGGGTGGGTATTGACATCGCCAGGGGCCCGGAAGAAACCGCCTGGTATATACAGGTCGGTCACGCCTGGTAAGCCCGGAGCTTATTCGTAACGCAAAGCGTCGATCGGGTCTAACTGTGCCGCCTTGGCGGCCGGCACGATACCGAAGATGATACCCACGGCAGCAGAAAAACCAAAGCTCAGGGCCACTGCCCACAGCGGCACATGGGCCGGCGGGAAACCCGGTAAAAGCGCCGCCACCAGGGCGCCCAGCCCGTAACCGATGATCACACCCAGCAGACCACCGATCATGGTCAACATCAGTGCTTCGATCAGAAACTGCAACAGAATGTCCTGGCGTGTCGCGCCCAGTGCTTTCAGGATGCCTATTTCACGGGTACGTTCTGTGACCGACACCAGCATGATATTCATGATGCCGATACCGCCAACCAGCAGGGAGATTCCGACGATACCCGCCGATACCGCGGTGACCATGTTGATAACCGTATTGAAAGACTCGGTCAATTGCTCGGCCGTTTGCACCTTGAAGTCATCCGGTTCACCTGCCCTGAGACCATGCTCCGCACGCAGCACGCGGCGTATACGGTCTTTAACCTCGTCCTGCCGGTTCATATCGTCTACCAGCACCTGGATCTGGATGTCCAGGTCACGCAATGCCCCCATGATGCGCTTGGCCGTACCATAAGGCAGCAGTACAAAATCATCCTGTGAAAAACCGAGTAACTCTCCACGTTTCTCCATGACCCCAACGATCTTGCACCATTCGTTGCCAACGCGGAAATATTCACCGATGGGGTCATCCGGCATTTCCAGATTCTCGATGATGTCGACACCAATCACACAGACCAGGCGACGTCTGGCATCATCATCGGAAGTAAAGAACCGTCCCTGTTGCGGATACACGCTGTTGACATCCATGTAACTGGAACCGATACCGATCACCCGTGAAAACGAAACCTGTGAACGGTAGGAGATGGCACCCTGGGCGCCGGTTTGGGTAAACAGCACAGGCGTGATGTCGGATATGCCATCAACCCGTTGCGAAATGACCTGCAAATCGCTGTCCCGTAACTTGGCTAAACGCCCCTGCAATTGCTGTTTGAACGGGGTATAGGAACGTATGGTCAGGGAGTTGCCACCCAGGCCTGCGAACTGGGCGTTAATGGTGTGGGACAGGCCCTGCACGATGGAGACCACGGCGATAACCGATGTCACGCCAATGATGATTCCCAGTGAAGTCAACAATGAACGGAAACCGTGTGCCCGGATGGATTCAAGTGCAGACCGTAAACTTTCAAGTAGTGTGAACATCAGCCTGCAAGAGCCCCCTGGCGCGTGTCGGAAAATACCTTGCCATCCTCAAGATGGATCACCCGCTCACAGTGGCCGGCAATGTCCGGTTCATGTGTCACCATGATGATGGTCTGACCCTGCTTGTGTAACTGGTCGATCAGGGAGATGATTTCCCGGCTGGTCTTGCTGTCCAGGTTGCCGGTCGGTTCATCGGCCAACAGGATGGCCGGGGTTCCAACCAGCGCACGGGCAATGGCGACCCTTTGTCGTTGACCACCGGATAACTGGTTGGGCCGGGAATCCATACGGTCCCCCAGACCCACGTGTCCAAGCGCTTCGGCCGCAATGCGTTTGCGCGTCGCACCAGGCACACCGCGGTAAACCAGTGGTTGCATGACATTTTTAAGTGCTGAAGCCCGTGACAACAGGTTAAAGCTCTGGAACACAAAACCAATCTCGCGGTTACGGGCCCTGGCCAGTTCCGCTTCGCTCATATCACCAACATTGGTGCCATTGAGCAGGTAATCGCCCTTTGTCGCGCGGTCCAGGCAACCAATGATATTCATCATGGTTGATTTGCCCGAGCCGGAAGCACCCACGATGGCAACGTACTCGTTGCGCTGGATATCCATGTCCACACCGCCCAGGGCATGCAGAACCTGGTCACCCATCTCGTAGGTCCGGTACACATCCCGAAAACGGATAACCGGCGTATCTGCATCACCCGGGTGCATCAGTTGGAGATTTCCACCGCGACATCGTTATCGTCGTCTTCGTCCGTTTCTTCTGTCTGTTCGACGTCCTCACCATCTACCAAGTGCCGCAAAACCCTGAAGGGCCCGGTGATGACGGTTTCCCCTTCATCCAGGCCTGAGATGATTTCCTGATCGCTGTCGCTGGAAAGACCAACTTCCACGTCCTTGCGCACCGCCTTGTCACCCTGCATGACAAAAACATAGGCCGTTTCTGCCCCGCCTTCGCCGTCTTCGGCTTCCTCGTCAAACAACACAGCCTGCACCGGCACAGCCAGGGTTTCCGCGCTGCTCTGGGTATAGATATCTGCACGCACGCTCATGCCGGTACGGATCAACATGTCATCCTGCTCATCCAGCAGTATTTTAACCAGGAACGACAGGCTCGCCTGGCCCTGCGTCTGGCGGGCTACACTGGCGATGGACTGGATAGTGCCCGTCAACGGGGTGTCGGGATAGGCGGCGGCAAACACGTCAGCACGTTGCCCTTCCCTGACCTGGGCGATGTCCGCTTCATCGACCTGCACCTCGGTCAGGGTTTCCGAAGGATCGGCGATCACCATCATCGTTGACCCCGGGATGTTGGTGGTCCCGGCGATCACGGTTTCACCCTCCTTGATATCGACCTGGATCACCACGCCATCGATCGGGGAGCGGATCTGTGTTTTACCCAGCAATTCCTGGGATTGGTCCTGCGCTGCACGGGCCTGGGCGAGAGACTCCTGCAGGGAACGCAGGTCTACTTTCGCCAGGGACAGTTCACTTTCGAGCGCCTCGTAACTGTCCTCGTCAACCAGGTTCCTGGCAAACATGGTCTTTTGACGCTCGAAACGGTCGGTCAGGGTCTTGATCAGCAGTGATTGCCGCTCGATCGCGATCTGCTGGATACGCACCCGGGCCTCGGCCTGTTCCAGCTGGGCCTGGTAGGTCTTTGGATCCAGTGTAATGACCAGGTCATCCTTGCTGACATAATCAGCCTCCTCAACGTGCAGTTCGATAACCTGGCCGATGACCTCGGAACGCAATTGCACCTGTTCACGGTAGGCGAGGGTGCCGGAAGCCAGGATCGAACTCTTGATAAGCTTGAATTCGACTGCCTGGGTCTCGACCTGCTTGGTGTCCTCGCCACCGGTCAGCTTGGCAATCAGCGGCAGACCCACGAGCAATACCGTGAGTCCTGAAAATATCAGGATTTTTTTCATTTGCAGTTCCAGTCAGTTCTTCAGCGCCTAGATAGCAATCTTCAATGCCCAGATACCGAAGATCAGCACCCAGGGCAGCGCCGCTATAACTGCTGATTTAACCATGCTGACACCGGTCCAGCGGGCAATGCCGATACATATCAGCGCAATGGTCCAGAAATGGATCAGGTTCAGGCTATTGGCCCAGGTAAACCAGGGACTATCGAAGCTGGCATGCACCAGCAGAGAATTGAGCGACAGGGCCGCCAGGGCCTGGCTCGACAACTGGTTGGAATCCGCCATCAGGATGGTTGCGAACGCCGCCAATGTACCAAACACGTTTACAAAGTTGGCCCACGCCGTGAGGGAAAACCAGCCTCCGAAGCCGATATCCGCACCGGTCACCAGCTTGTTGGCAAGATGCAAATACGTGGCCTGGATGGTGTAGATAACAAAGGACATAACCACCACCATGAGCACACTGAACCACATGACGATACCCGGTTGCATGTACTGCCTGGTGGCCTCAGCGCTCTCGGCCCGATTCTCGGCCGGAATCTGACGGATGGTTTCTTCCACGAACCAGGTGAAATCCACCCAGTTGTAATAATAAATGAACATGCCTGCCGCCAGCAGAATACTGACCAGCAATGGCCA
The DNA here is from genome assembly GCA_963753105.1 of uncultured Gammaproteobacteria bacterium. Classification (GTDB taxonomy): domain Bacteria; phylum Pseudomonadota; class Gammaproteobacteria; order Xanthomonadales; family SZUA-36; genus SZUA-36. Next base: position 561,432 of record CAVWBD010000001.1, on the reverse strand, counting down.
CCATAACCAGGACGTGTGGTGCCTGATTTCATCCAGGGCTTTACCCGGTGAGGCAACGATATCCACCATTGCGTTGAAAACTGTGTAAGTACTATCGGCCATGTCTTTTCTCCCAATTAACCTGGCGCCAAAATCGCGTGCACGAATCATGCGCTGCTTGTTGGTCCATATCAAGTATTCTGCTATTTGACCTACATCAATTACTCTTTTGATTTATGTCTAATAGCAGAACCAAAAATTGTGGTTATACATTAGAAAACCCTTGATTATAAAAACCTTTATTAAGAAACCTTAACCTAAGCTTAAAATTTTTTTAATGGAAGAGTAATCATTATTCCAATATTCTTCGCACTGCCACCATCCATAAGAGTCCGTTGATATACACAACCATCGGCGGCTCGAGAAAAAGGATGGGGTTTATGTTTGTTTTGATGTTAACTTGAGGAGAGAAAAATGAAACTCCAGTCACTCACCGCCAACCGTGCGGTGTCGCTAGTCTCATTGGCAATTGCATTCAGTTTGATGGTCTTCCCGTTGGTTGGCCTGTCAAAATCTGTTGCTACCGATGATTTTCGTAAGTTTGAAAAATCAACCCTGATTACCCCTGCTGACTTTATCGAACATGCAGCCAGCGAGGAAATCGACATTCACGAACTGTATTTTGAGCTTCGTGAATACGAAGGAACCAAAACCTGCCTGATGTGCCACGAAGAAGACGGCACCCAGATGCTGGACTCTGCGCATTTCAAGTGGGAAGGCAAAGTTGAAAATATCGTTGGCCTCGAAGGTACGACCCACGGCAAGAACGACCTGCTGAACAACTTCTGTATCGCGGTCCCGACCAATGAAGGCCGTTGCACACAGTGCCACGCCGGTTATGGATATAAAGACGGCAGTTACGACTTCAGCAATCCTGAAAACATCGATTGCCTGGTTTGCCACGACCAGTCCGGCACCTATGTCAAAGAACCGAAGACTGCTGGTAATCCTGCGAATAGTGCTGAAGAACTAACTGCCATTGCCGGCAGCATCAGGATTGGTTCAGTGCCAACCCGCAAGGCTTGCATCTTCTGTCATGCAAAAGCCGGTGGTGGTGACAACGTCAAGCATGGTGATATTTCTACCGACCTGGTTTCCACAACCCGTGAATACGACGTGCACATGGGCACCGATGGCGCCAACCTGACCTGTGTTGCCTGCCATGGCGCAAACCACGATCCCAAGACCGGTGACTACAACCACGGTATCGCCGGTATGCCTTTGCATTCCGTTCACGAAGGTGAAATCAAGCAGTGTAAAGACTGCCACGGCAGCGTTGAATCCATTCATACCGGCACCGATGCCGAAGCATGGCTGGTCGCCGAAACATGGCACGAACGCCTGGCCTGCCAGGTCTGCCATATTCCTGCGATCGCCAGAAAGATCCCCACCAAGACGGAGTGGTACTGGTCAGAGGCTGGTGATGCGACCCGTGTGCCCGTGACTGATCCGGTTACCGGTAAGCCTGACTATGACAAGATGAAAGGTGAGTTCGTCTGGGGTCTCAATGTTCGTCCCCAACTGCGTTACTTCAACGGTATGTGGGAGCGTAAAGTCATCAATGCTTCTGACAAGTACAGCTCCGAGCCTATTGAGCTGGCCAACCCGGTTGGTGATTACACCGACCACAAAGCAATGATCTATCCCTTCAAGATGATGGTTGGCAATCAGCCGGTTGATCCGGTTACCAAGACTATCCTGGTTCCACACCTGTTTGGTACGGCCGGTGGCCCGAACCCCTACTGGGGCAAGTATGACTGGGATCTCGCCCTGCAGGACGGCGCAGCCGTTACCGGTCAAGACTACAGTGGCACCTTTGGTTTTGCAGAAACCAATGCGTTCCTGACGGTCAACCATGAAGTTGCACCAGCTACAGAAGCGCTGGGCGCCGGCATCATGCCTGAAGGCTGCTTGGATTGTCACCAGTCCGATAGCGTTGATTTCGAAGCCCTTGGCTGGACTGCTGATCCACTGGAGGGCGGCGTCCGCAACACAACAGTTGTACCGACGGAAAACAACTCCAACCTGCTTAGCGTCAATGACGCGCCTGTCCTCAGGTAGGCACAGCGGAGAATTATTAGAACCAGACTCCATAGTTCTTCCGGAGTCAAGGTGGCCTCGCCAGCAATGGCCGGGCCACCTTATTTACTCTCCTCACCTCCGGAGAAGAAGTGGCCCGGGCAGTCAATGCCCGGGTCCCTTTTTTATCCACACCCAGGCTCGCAGCCAATTCCAGGTGCCGGGCCCGAATGTCGTTCAGCTGTTGCTGAAAATCCCCGTTGGCCACGGTATCGATAATGGCCTCCAGGTGATCGGAAACCTGCGCCAGGGCCGAGTGCACGATGACCAGCCTCAAGCCATATGCCAGGCGCTCCGCCGCAAGATCCCGAATGGTGGCCCAACAATCTGCTGACGACACGCTGCTGCCGCCAAATTTCATGACCAGCCAATGCGGATCACTGCTGTTTTTAAGCCTGTGTTGCGGAAAGGTGTGTTCGTCTAGCGCACGCATGGAATGTGCCCCTGCTCTGACCCGGTACAGGAATGCATTTATTTTAATTCTCTGGTCATCCTGGCCTCGGCTTCTGTCATCGTCTCGGTTACCAGTTCATCCAGCGGTCGTTGGTAATACACATCCATGCTTGCAGGCGCCAGTTCACGTGCCCGTGCAAGGCTGATATGTGCGGCTTCGACCTGGCCGGCCAGGTATTGCGTCTTGGCCAATGCAAAGTACAGTTGGTGGTCATCGTCCTTTTTCTTGATCGCACGCTTTATCAACCGCAGCGCCTCTTCTTCGTCACCCTGCAACAGGGCCTCCTCACTCAATTGCATCAGGTAATAGGGGTTCCTCTGTCGGTATCTCTCAACCCTGCCTTCTAGCGCAGCGGCGGCTTCCCAGTTTTCCTGGGTAACATATATCTCGTACAGGTTGCTCAGAGCTGCGTACTCGTTGCTATCGATTTCCAGGGCCTTATGCAGCACGGTTTCGGCATCATCCAGTTGCCCGTTACGACTCAGCACTACACCGATATTGATCCACGAATCCGTCAACATCGGTTCAGTTTCAATCGCCTTGGACATGTAGGCATAAGCGGTGGGGAGGTCATTCCTGATTAACGCATCCGCACCGAGGTTGTTGTAGTAAAGCGCCTTGGCATAGCTGTCACTGATCGGCTGGCGGCGTGCTGTCGGGCTGATTCTGATACCACTGATGTCCATTACGTAGGTGTAACCGACACCCTCCAGGATGACATTGATATGCTTGACGAGCAGCACGGTTTCCTCACGGGTTGACCACTCGGGACGTCTCAGAACTTCCTGGTATTGCGCCTTGATCCCTGCCCTGCGTGCCATCGCAACCAGCATGTTGGCAAAACCGATGCAGTTGCCTGCGCGGGTATTGAACGTATCCACAGAGGTCGATGTGAAGGTATCGTCATACTCGAAACCCAGCACACCATTGGCCGAAACAGCATCCATCAGGAGTGTCATACGGGTATGAATGTTCGGGTATTGCAGGACATATTGCTCGAGGAATGCCTCCATTTCGGGGGATAATTCCAGGACATCAACATCAGCGGCGTATACCGCGGGCTCGCTGGTGCGCAAGGGCGGTGGTTTTAAGTTGTCCGGCCGTTGCGTTGCACACCCGACCAACCAAAGGGCGACACACAAGACCATTGTTGCGTGCCAAATTCGCCTGATGCCAATAACCATAAATAAGCCTTTATGCAATCACCAAATTGTATTCTGGACCACGATACCGTAATCACAGTTCAGCACAACACCCCAGGCCTGATTTTCAAACCCGGTTTGTCAGATTTTTCAATTCAGTCTCAGTTTCTGAGAACCCAAACGGTATCATAGCCCCATGACGACGACCGGTTCAGATCCTTCAGCCCGGATAGCAGGGCTTTTGACTCAAACGCTCAGTTACGAGACGTTGTTTGCACGCCTCCGGGACGGCCATGTCCTGATCACCGCAAACAACCGCCTGGCACGGCTATTAACCGGCCAGTACAACCAGTGGTGTATCAGCAGGGGTGACAGCCAGTGGCAAAGCCCGGACGTGGTTTCCTGGACAGCCTGGTTGGACAGCTTGTGGGAAAATGCGGCCATACGGGGCATTAAGGGTACCGGTCATGCGGTTCCTGGAGAAAGGCAGTTACTCAGCCTGTGGGAAAACACCCTGAAAACCGAACCGCTGGCCCACCAGTTATTACAACCGGAATCACTCGCCGGCCAGTTGCGCGATACCCGCAAACTGGTCATTGAATGGCAACTGGATTTATCACACCCCGCCTGGTTTGACGATAACGAAAATTTCGCGGCCTTTCGCGCCTGGAACCGGGCCTTTGAAAAACACTGTGAAAAGCATCGCTGGATAAGCCCGGAAGACCGTTTGGGCGTGCTCGTAAACGCTATCAATAACATCGGAATATCCCTTCCTGAAAACATCGATCTGCTTGGTTTTGATGAATTCAACCCCAGCCAGGCGGAACTGCTATCGGTGTTGAATGAGCGTGGCAGCGCGGTATCTTGCCTGGAAATCGATTCCCGGCAAAAAAATGCCGTGTTATTGGAATGCAAGGACAGTGGTGAAGAACTCCGGCAGGCGGCCCGCTGGGTGCGTCATTACCTGGAGGAGAATCCCGGTTCGACGATTGCCATCGTGGCACCGGACATTCAATCGCAGCGGCGGGAACTGGAATGGTATTTGGCGGAAATCCTGGTACCCGGCGGCACCGACAACAGAAAAGCAAAACCATGGAATATTTCCATGGGTACGCCACTCGTACGCGTGCCCATGATCGAAACGGCTTTTGACCTGTTGAAGTTGCTGGAAAAAAGGGTCGATATACAGGATATCGGACGCGTCCTGCGCTCTCCCTGGCTGAAGGGTGCAATGGAAGAACGCAACAACCGCGCATTGCTCGAAAAACGCCTGCGGGACAAATACCCCCGGCAATTGAAGCTTTCCGAGGTCGAGTACCGTGCACGTGAACTCAAAAAGCACGACCGTTATCACAAGGAATTGCCCGAAGAACAACACACGGCCCAGGCCTGGAGCAGCCCGGAATTTTCCATCATTCTGAAAACACTAATACGGTTTGAAGCCGGGAACCGGGGCTTAAGACCGGCCTCGGTCTGGGCAGAATCCTTTGATCACCTGTTGGCTGGCCTGGGTTGGCCTTTTGCCGGTGAGACGGAAACCACCACCCTGGAACACGATGAAAACTGGCAGGCGCTTCAATCCTGGCGCGAGGCTTTGCATGATCTCGCCTCGCTGGATGCTGCCACTGGCCCGTTTGGCCTCAAAACGGCCATCTACCAGCTGAAACAAATCTGTAATGAGAAAACATTCCAGGCCAGGACACCACCGGCTTCAGTCCAGGTACTGGGTCTGTATGAAGTCAACGGCTTGCGTTTCGACCACCTGTGGGTGCTTGGAATGCATGCTGGCACCTGGCCATCCACCGCCAGGCCCAACCCTTTTATTCCCGGCAAGCTGCAAATCGCAGCGGACACACCACGCTCCAGCCCCCAGCGTGAATTGGCCGTGGCGCAAACGATTACGCAGCGTTTACTGAAGACCGCCCCTGATTGCGTTTTCAGTTACCCGGCAAAACTCGACGGTGAAGACGTATTACCCAGTCCGCTACTCGATACGCCCGACATCAGCACAGTAAACTGTGTGCCGGGTTGGCAGGGACACACCTGGCGCATTGCCATTACCGATGCCGACAAGCCACTTTTCGAAGCACTGAAAATGCCGGGCAAACTCGTTCATGCTACAGCCAGGGGCGGTAGCAGCATCCTCGAAAACCAGGCATTGTGCCCATTTCGCGCTTTCGCCAGCAACCGCCTGGGGGCAGAGGGCCTGGAAACACCGGCCGATGGCATCAGCCCCATATTGCATGGCAGCCTGGTACACAGCGTACTTGAGCAATTCTGGAAAGAAACAAAAACCCAGGCGGAGTTGTTACAACTGGCCGCTGCGGACCTCGAGGGCCGGATTCGTAAACACGTGAATGACGTAAGCAATGAGGACCGCGGACTAAAACAGCGTCCCGCGTTTCGCCGTGTAGAAGCCGAGCGTATCCGACGTCATGTGTGTGCCTACCTGGAGCTTGAAAAGGACCGTGAGCCTTTCGAGGCGGTCGGTTTTGAAAGAGAAGTTCACACACAGATCGAAGGTCAGACGATTCGTCTTTTCATTGATCGTGTGGATAGCCTGCCAAATGGCGATGAAATCATCATTGATTACAAAACCGGCAAGAAACAACCAAAAAAATGGTTTGGAAACCGGCCGGAAGACCCACAATTACCGCTCTATGCCATCAGCGCGGAAAAAACACCTGCCGCGGTCGTATTTGGCATCATCCGTGAAGATGGATGTGAGTATAAGGGTGTCGTCACACAATCGGGCCTGTTCCCGGGATTACCCCCAAAAGAAACCAACTCAACACGATATTTGGTCGAAGCCGGAAACCAGATGCCGGAGACCATCGACAGCTGGCGACAGGTTTTACACCAGCTGATGTCTGATTTCCTGGCCGGTGTTGCTGCTATCGATCCGAAAAATGGCCGTAACACCTGTGGGAACAGTTATTGCGAATTGCAATCGTTGTGCCGGATCGGAGAACTGGAACAGATTCAGAAATCCCGCCAGGAGGCATCCGCATGACCCGCCCGTCCGACTGGAAAGCGCGGGAACAGGCGCGTGACCTGGATCACTCCTGTATCGTGCAAGCACCCGCCGGTTCCGGCAAAACCGAACTGCTGACTCAACGCACGCTGGCCTTGCTGGCCCAGGTGGAAAACCCCGAAGAAGTCGTAGCCATTACCTTTACCCGTAAAGCAGCAGCAGAAATGCGTAATCGCCTGGTCGGATGGTTGCAGGCCGCGGCGCAAACACCCCCGGTTCAAACCGTTGAGCTGAAACCGCACGAGCGGATCAGCTACGAACTTGCGCTGGCGGTACTTGAAAATGACAGTGCGCGTGACTGGTGCTTACTGGAACAACCCAGCCGTTTGCGCATACGTACGATCGACAGCCTGTGCGGTGAACTGGCTCGACAATTACCGGTGCTGTCCGGCTTGGGTGGCGGTCAGCAAATTGTCGAGGACGCGAGCGCCCTGTATCGCCTCGCGGCTGAGCGCACCATGGCCTTGATCGAAAATGACAAGGACAGCTTGCAAGACGACATTACCCGGGTACTGGATCGTTACAACAATCAATACGACCGTCTCGTGGAATTGCTGGCCAGCATGTTGGCAAACCGCGAACAATGGCTTGGCCACATCCTGGCCTCACGTTCAGGTGATGATTTTGACCGCCAGGCACTGGAGTCCTCGTTACGTATCCTGATCGAGGCACAACTTAAGGCGGCACGTACTGATATACCCGGCAAATTGTTGCGTGACCTGCCTCGCTTTTTTGAATTCGCACTGGAAAACAACCCGGTTGATGAACCCGAGTTAAGAGATCTGTTGCAGGCCTGCAGCAATAGTGGCTCTCTTGACCTGCCCGTGCACGCGCAAGCGCTGGGGCACTGGCAAACGATGATCGGCCGCTTACTCACCGCCGACGGTAAGAAATGGCGTTCTGCGCCCGACAAGAACGCCGGCTTCCCCGCACCATCGAATGCAAACGGCGAAGATAAGATCCGCTTCAAGACACTCAAGGAAGAATTTACGGCCCTGCTCAATGAGCATCGTGAAAACGACAAACTGCTGGAGACATTCAATATCGTCCGCACTCTGCCCAGGCCCGGTTACGAAGACGAGGCATGGGAGTCACTCGAATCACTGATGCGCATCCTGTTGAGGGCCGCGGCCGAGTGGAAGGTGGTGATGGCGGAAAACGGGCAGGTAGACTACGGCGAAATGTCCTATCGCGCCATCCAGTCGCTGGGTTTCGAGGGGGCGCCGACGGACCTGGCGCTGCGCATGGACTACCGTATCCAGCACCTGCTGGTGGATGAATTCCAGGATACATCGGCCAGTCAGATCCGTCTGCTGGAAGGGCTTACCGCTGGCTGGAGTGACGGCGACGGGCACACGCTGTTTTTGGTCGGTGACCCGATGCAATCCATCTATCGTTTCCGCAAGGCGGAGGTCAGCCTGTTCATCCAGGCCTGGCAAGGGCAACTGCTTGGCCACATCCAGTTGGTCCCCTTGCAATTGACGGTCAACTTCCGTTCAACCAGGCCGGTGGTGAACTGGGTTAACCAAACGTTTCCGCTGATCATGCCAAAGGACAATGACCCGGTCACGAGTGCCGTTTGTTACAGCAAGGCCAGCACCCGGCCCGGCGTCCCTGATAAGGGCGGCGTTACGATACATATACTGCCGGAGCAGGATGATGAGGAAGAAGCCAGGCAGGTGATCGAACGCATCGGCCAATGCGCCGGGGAGGAATCCGTCGCTATCCTGGTACGCGCACGCAAGCACGCCAGCACGATCCTGGCGGAACTCGACAAGCTGAAAACCGATCAGCCCCGTTTTCGCTACCAGGCCATAAAATTCACCCGCCTGGCTGAAACGACCCTGGTCAGGGACCTGGTTTCCCTGACCCTTGCACTGATACAGCCTGCGGACCGCCTGGCGTGGCTGTCCGTTTTGCGTGCACCCTTCATCGGTCTTGAACTGGCCGACCTGGACACCCTGGTGGCCGGTAATTCCGAAAACATCATCCTCGACGCGCTGAGTATAGACACCGGTATTTCCGACGATGGACAACGCCGGCTTCAACGAACAGGCTCCGTGTTGCTGAAAGCCGTCAACCGCCGTGGCCGTCAATCCGTAAGATCTTTGGTTGAATCGACCTGGATCACACTGGGTGGTCCCGCCTGCCTGGGTAATGCCGGTGAACTGGATGATGCCGCGACCTACTTCAAGCTGCTCGAATCATTGGAGGATGAAAACCTGCCGATCGACCGCGATACGCTCGACCTGGGTCTTGAAAATCTTTATGCCCAACCGGACACCGACGCCAATGGAAAGCTCCAGGTATTGACCATGTATGAAGCCAAGGGCCTGCAATTTGACACGGTCATACTGCCGGGGCTCAATCGCCGGCCCGGCGGTGACAAAAACAAACTGTTGCACTGGTTTGAACTCGTGGGTGAAGACCGGATCGTGATGTCTCCAATGCGCAACAATGAAGAAAAGGAAAAACAGAAAAAAGCAGGGGACCTGATCAAGTTTATTACCATTGTCGAAAAACAGCGCCAGTCTTTGGAAGATGGCCGCCTGTTATACGTTGCCGCCACCCGTGCCAGGCAAAAACTCCACCTGTTTGCGGCAATCAAACCCGACGCCAAAGACAATATCAAACCCGATCCCTCCAGCCTGATGGCTAACCTTTGGCCGGCGATACGCGAGCAACAAACACCGTTGATCCTGCGCGCCGCCGGCGACTTGCCAGCCACCGATGGAGATAAGGAAACAGGATCAACCGCTGTTGCCCTGCCACAGGTTTACACAAGGCTATCTTCCTGGTGGCACCTGCCTGACCCGCCCGATCCGGTTCGATTACCTGAACCAGACATGGGAGAAGTGCATGGCTATATCGAGTTCAACTGGGCGGGCGAGGACGCACGTTTGATCGGTAATCTCGTGCACCGGGTGTTGCAGGTGATTGGTGAACAAGGTCTGGATACATGGTTATGCGCTGGTGGTTTGAACACAGTCCGCAAGTGGTGTCATCACTACCTGCGCCAACGCGGTGTGCAGGGTGATAAAGCCCGTGTAATCATCGGTATGACGGACCAGGCGATAGAAACCTGTATGGTATCCAGGCGGGCTCAATGGATTCTTGCTGATCACCAGGAAGCCCGGTGCGAGCATAAAATCACCGCCGTGCTGAATGGACAAACCAGAAACCTGGTTCTTGACCGCACCTTTATTGAAAGTGGGATCCGCTGGGTTATCGATTACAAAACCTCCAGCCACACCGGTGGTGATCTTGAAGGTTTTTTGGACAATGAAGCCGATCGTTACCGGGAACAACTGCAAGGCTACAGGGATGCCATGGCACTATCCGAGGCCCGGCCGATCAAAACGGCACTTTACTTCCCCTTGCTTGACCGGTTCGTGGAAGTCAACTGACGACAACTCAACCAGTTTTTTCGCCCAGCTAAGGCGGTTACTGGTATTCCGTATATTTTTTTGAACTGCCGCGCACCTTCTCAGCCGGGTACTTGGCCTCGTTGGATGACATCTTGCGCCGGGTGGCAGCCAGCAGATCGATATCAAGCTGGTCTGCAATCCTCACCAGGTAAACCAGGATATCCGCGAGCTCATCTTCCACGGCCTTGAGTTTTTCCCCGGCAAGCGCACGGCTCTCACTCTGTTTCAACCACTGGAATTGTTCCACCAGTTCAGCCGCTTCGACAATCAGCGCCATGGCGAGATTTTTGGGCGAGTGGAACTGGTCCCAGTCACGCTCCCGGGCAAATTCACTGATTCTTAACCTCAGTTCCTCCAGTTCGTTCACTGCCGTTCCTTGTAATGGTGAATGGCGTACTTTAAGGCTCCTGCAGCAGGCTGTACAGGGGGCAATCAGCAATTTCTCAACACCCGCCTATACTTTGTGCTAATGGCCTCAGGACGAATGTTCAATTTAAACGGGCCATATATCAACGAGGAGAGATAATGAAGAATATAGATCGCCTGTTTATTCTGACGGGTCTGGTATTCCTGCTGATTGGTATGTTGCTGGGTTTGAAAATGTCCATGACGCAGAATTTTTCACTGCACGGTTTGCATGCGCACCTGAACCTGCTTGGCTTTGTGCTGATGACGCTGTTTGGACTTTGCTATCACCTCTGGCCGAAGATGCGGGAGGGGAAACTGGCCACCGTGCACTATTTATTGCATACCATTTCAGTTGCCGGTGGGTTGACGCTGCTTTACTTCCTGTTATCCAACATGGAACTCGCACCGAAGATCGGGCCGGTCATGGATATGACCGTAGCGGGAACCGTGGTGGGGGTAATACTGTTTTCCTACCTGTTTTTTACCCGTACCAGAGAATAGCAAGGTTTAATAAATCACCAAGAGAATTTATTTTGCTTCACCAGGTAAGCGCCTGTCTTTTTTCAGAACACGCCGTGGACCCCTCCCTGGGGGCTCTTACTCAACGTCCTGTTTCGTAAGGTTCTGAAAAAAGCAGCGCACTTCCCTGGCGTGCAGGTGGTTTTCTTGGTGGTTGAATAACCAAGTATCAATTTGATACAGCGTTTGAACATCTGGCGTTGGGTTGGAGTGTTCCTTACCGGGACCGTGAGCGACACGACTGCAGGGACGCAGGAGTTAGAGCAATGCAGGAGCAGTTGTCGAGGGATGTGATCGCTCTTGCGCATCCCTGCGCCCGCGATCTACCGTTCATCCTGAACATAACGACGTGTCCCGGGAAGGAATACCAACCCAGCGCCTTGCTTAGATTAAATAGAAAATCAGTGGCCTGGTAATTTACTGGCCGTTATCCACCGGTATCATGATGTGTGCGTAATCGGTGTCCTTCCACATCACGTACGGGCCACCGGTTGACGGGTCAGTGGTGATCCCTTCCATCATTTCTTTCGGCACGATGACCATCAGGTGAGGGCCGGTTTCAACGTAGTCGTGCGCACTCGGTGGGTGTTCATGATAGGGCGTTGAATTACTGACACCTGAACCTTCGGGCTCACCCAGTAACATGTAGGAAATACCGATGCCGTTGGCCTTGAATGGCGCCTTGGCGCCCACCGCGGCCATCATTTCCCCCCACAGGGCATCGATACAGATCGCGGCGCGATCGCCCGGCATGGTGTCCGGCATACAGGTCCAGCCGTTATCACCTTTCACCACCACTTCACCATCGATCACAATCGTCGCACCCGCCCCGATGGCTGCAGGTGCAGCCGCACGGGCGTGCGCAACCAATTTATCATGGTCACTGCCAGCCATGGCCAGGCCGGTTCCGGCAGTAAGTACTGCCACGGCCAATATGGATTTTGAAAAAATACCTTTAATCATATGGGTTCTCTCCTCGATTTTTCTGATCCTTTTTGCTGGCATTCATCACCCCGGTACATCCACAGCCGGGATTACATTGCCAGAGAAGGATTCTGTAAAAGTATAGGTGACTGGCAAAAAAGTGCGCTGGGGGTCAATCAAGTGTGCCTGTTATTAAGCGGTGCATCCGCACTCACTGACCGCCATAATGTTTATCCATGAAGTCTCCGGACCTGATCATTATTGGCGCGGGCGCTGCCGGTTTGATGTGCGCCATCACGGCAGCAGGGCGTGGTAAACGCGTGCTGGTATTGGAGCGCTCCAACAAGGCGGGTAAGAAAATCCTGATGTCGGGCGGCGGACGCTGTAATTTCACCAACCTGCACGTGACACCGGAGCGCTATGTCTCGGCCAATCCACATTTTTGTAAATCAGCTCTTAGCCGTTACACCCAATGGGATTTCATCGACCTTGTAAAACAACACGGTGTCGAATACTTCGAAAAAGAGACGGTCAACGGGCTGAGTGGACAGTTGTTTTGCCGCCGGTCATCCAAACTGATCCTCGCCATGTTATTGGAGGAATGTCGACTGGGTGGTGTTGAAATCAAACTGAATTGTGAGATCGAGACCGTCATACACCCGGCGGCCAAATGGGAATTAAAACCCGGTAGTGGAGCAACAACTCACCAGGGTGACGGTTTCTACCTGGAAACCAGCCAGGGTTGTTTTGAATCCGAGATACTGGTCGTCGCCGCTGGTGGTCTGTCCGTGCCCAGTCTTGGAGGGTCGGGTATCGGTTACCAGTTGGCTAATTGTTTCGGTCTGCGCCTGCAACCCACATCCCCGGGGTTGGTGCCGTTTACCTTTACCGGTGTGATGCATGCTGTGTGCACCGGTTTGTCCGGGGTTTCCACTGAAGTCCATATCACCAGTAACCGGCAGGCTTTCCGCGAAGATATGTTGTTCACCCACCGGGGCCTGAGCGGACCAGCTGCGTTACAGATATCCAGTCACTGGAACACCGGTGAGTCCCTGGCTGTAAACCTGTTACCGGACCACGGTGCAATGGAATTGTTGCTGGGTTGGAAACAACGACACCCCAGGGGCTTGCTGCGCACCCAACTGGACCAGGAATTGCCACGTAAACTGGTGCTTGCACTGGAGGAATCATGGTGGCCGGAGTTGGCCGAAACAGCCCTTGCCGAGTGGCCGAACACGCGGCTGGAGGATGTTGCCGGGAAACTGGAAAACTGGTCACTTAAGCCCGCTGGCACCGAGGGTTACCGCACCGCCGAGGTTACACTGGGTGGTGTCGATACCCGTGACCTGTCATCAAAAACCATGGAATCAGAGGTGCCGGGGCTGTTTTTTATCGGTGAGGTGGTTGATGTAAGCGGTCACCTTGGTGGTTTCAATTTCCAGTGGGCCTGGTCCTCGGGTTTTGTGGCCGGGCAAGCGGTTTGAGGGTTTGAATCGATATTTCTGAAGATGGTTTCCGGGTTTTTTTCGCGTTTGTAGCCGCATGAAAATTCTTGACAATACTCAAGAGTGAATTTCTAATCTGCACATTGGCATGGTGCCTTTGGCTGGAGACTTGCTGATGGGCGATGAAGATCAAGTGTCATTCGAAGACGACGATCTGGATTCACTGGATGATTTTGATGATGACGTCGATGTGGATGACCCGGATGATGATTCAAGTGAATCAGAAGAAAGGGTTGATCCAAAGATCCAGGCACGTATCAATGCCAGGCATGAAATCGAGCGCCGTAACGAACTCAAGGCGCTGAGACTGGCACTCGATGAATGGGATGACCTCTCACGACGTGGCGGATTTGTAAGCCCAAAACCCTTATAGCGGGATATAGATCACGGTATTCGAAATCAGGATCATGATGAAAACCAGGCCCGTGGTCATGGGCCCGAGATAAATCCTGCCCGTCATGCGGAAAAAGAAGCGGTTGAAGTAAGGCAGCACGAACATCATCGGCACCACCGCGAACAACAGGTTCACGTACAACCAGCCATCCGTCCAGTAAACCGTCCCGGTCACCGCGAAGGTCAGGTACTGCACGACCACGATCAACATCAGGCCCAGTGAATTGGCAAAACCGCCAACCAGCATGCTTTTCCATTCGGCCTGCCCTTCAAAACGCATCGCGCCGTTGATACGCAACGAATTCGACAACAGGAAGATAAAGAAGAACGGCACGTACATGACCAGAAGCACCAACAACGGCGGTTGGAAGGTGCGCACACCCATAAACAGGAAGCGGTAATCCACGTGCAGGAAGTAGTAGACCACGAACAGCACCATGAAGAAGAACAGGAACAGGGCCATGGCCAGCAAAAAGGTGCGCCACAGCTCCAAGCGGTTCGTGCCCGCACCCCACATTTCCGGCACCACACCACGTTTCTTACCAAAAAACCGGTAACTCAACCAGAACATCAGGTAACCGAGACTGCCATTCAATACCGCCCACAGCATGACGGCGTTGTTCATGCGTTGCGGGAAAAACCACGTTTGTTGACGAGTGGAGGCCGCCACGAATAATTTCTGTGACAACTCCGCCATCGGGATATAGGTAAAACAGGCGATCAGGGCGCCGATGATGAACAACCCCCAGAACAACAACAGGCCCTTGCCTGTGGGTTTTGCCGGGGCCGGCGGTATTGGGTGAACCAGTGGTTTGAAATACGGAACCTCCAACAGCAGCTGGCCCATGGGCACCACTGCCACCAGCGCTGCGATCAGGGAGATCAGTCCCAACAGTTCCTTCCAGTACCAGACCTGGTCATTGCTGGAATAAGCACTGTCAAGATCAAACACGCGTTCAAAATATTCTATCTGGTTGGCCGTCGCTTCCTTGATGTAAGGCTGAAACGGATGCAGGACCATTTCGTTGTGCACCACGCGCAGGGTCCGCTCATCCTTGCTGCCGTAATAATGGCCAAGCTCGACCTCGCTAATGTGATCACCAGGTGCAAGCCCGGAATTTACTGCACGTAAGGCCTCCGGCGCACGACGCATGTCGCCGTTCTTCAGCTCGTTGCGGTAAGCGCCTTCGTCGTAAAAGGCATAGCTGACACCAACGTTGGACCGCACGTGATCTAAAACGTCATCCCTGAGCGTCAGCACGTAACCGGAAACGAACACCGAGTGCAGTTTGCTGGCTTTACCCGTCGCGATCGCTTCTTTACCAAAATAACTGGCGCCCCGGATGGCCGCGTTGCCACCGGCGGAGTGGCCCGTGGCAGCAATCCGGCTGCGATCGACGTAGTTCAGGTTGTTTGTACCCGCCACGTAATCCACCACGGCGAACATTCCGTAGCCTTCCGTGGTGGCAGCCAATCGGCTCATCGAGGCACTGGAAAAACCCTGCGCGTAGGGATCGATCAGGATGACGACGATTCCGCGGCGGGATAATTCGATGGCGATATTGGCCAGGGCTTCCTTGGAGCGTTGAAAACCCGGAATAACCACTACCAGTGGTGCCGGATTATCGGAGGTTGCAGAGCGCGGTTTGTACAGGTCCGCGACCACCCACTGGCCATTGTGCGTGGGGATCTTGATATCCTGCACCTTCACCCGTGTACCGGAACTCTGGATAAATGAGGCGAGCAAGCTGGCAAACAGCACTACCAGCAAGGAAATCAGTAGTAGTTTGTGACTGGATTCAAGCTGTTTTTCGGCCCGGTTCATGATCTGGAAAGTCCTAGGATTTATTGTTGTTATTGCGCTACTTGTACTCGGGACACCCTATCAGCGAGCTTAGTGTTCCAGGCGGATATCCACCATCAGTTCATTGGCCATATCTTCAAGCTCGGTTTCCAACACATCGATATCCGCACTCACGGGAATGATCAACTTCGCTTTTGCCTTGAATACCTCGCCACCACCCATCGCACCGCTTTCAACCACCGTCTCGAGATCATGCACGTTGATATCATGCCGGGTCAGGATGGTGGTGATGTCATGCACGATACCCTTGCGGTCATTGCCCACCAGGTCCAGCGTGTATTCGCGTGTTTCCCCGGTTGCTGCCTGCTGGTGGCTGACGTGGGCAATCACGTGCAAACCCTGGTTCTTGAGCCCCTGCAACGCTTCGACACAGGCATCTGCTTTGTCCGCGGATACCGATGCCAACAGGATACCCGCAAACTGTCCGGCCAACGAGGCCATGCTGCTCTCGGTCCAGGTACCATCGTACCTGTACAGCACTTCGGAAACGGTGTTGATGATGCCCGGTTGATCATCCGCGATAATGGTTAAAACGATGGGGGTTTTCATTGGTCTGGTTTCCTAGCGGCGTATCTGACTCGCCAGGTCAACGATATCGCGTTCGCAATACACACAGATATAGCGGTGTTCCTTGTCCGTACCGAGATGGAATTCGGAGATCACAGGTTCATTCTGGTTGGATATGCAGTTGGGGTTTGAGCAGGTCAGGATACCCTCAACGACCTTTGGCGCTTCGGCATTGAACTTCTTCACCACGTTGCCATTGGCAATGATATTGATCGTGGCCAACGGGGATACCAGTGCGACACGGCTGGCTTCCTCGACTGACAGTTCTACATCTTCGATTTTAAGGATGTCTTTCTTACCACCCTTTTTTGAGTGGGAATTGATCAAAATACTCATGCTGCGGTCATTTTTCAGACCCAGCACCCGGATGACGTCAAACGCCATACCGGCCACGATGTGATCAATCACGGTACCGTGTTCGATTTTTTCGACCTTCATGTATCTTTCGGACATGTCATTCACCTCCCATGACCATTGACAATAACGCCATCCTCACAGGTACACCGTTAAAGGCCTGTATGAAGTACTTGGCCTGTGGCAGGGCATCCACCTCCGGCACAATTTCCTGGACCCGTGGCAAGGGGTGCATGATGATCATGTCATCGGGTCCCTGGGATACCAGTTTTGGATCGA
Source organism: uncultured Gammaproteobacteria bacterium (assembly GCA_963753105.1). Lineage (GTDB taxonomy): Bacteria > Pseudomonadota > Gammaproteobacteria > Xanthomonadales > SZUA-36 > SZUA-36. The sequence goes on along the minus strand of CAVWBD010000001.1, from coordinate 544,443 downwards.
CCCGGTAAATCCCGGCTACTTTTTCATATTCGACCGGGTCCGGGAAGCGTTCTTTCTGAATCCTGGTGACATAAAGTATGTCCGTATCGGTGATAACTTCCTCGAGAGTATGACAAGCCTTGCCAAACATCCCTTTATCCTTCAGGTAACCGACCACTTCACCCGGCATTTCCAGCCCTTCGGGGGAAACCAGGTTGATCGTATTGCCAAACTTGGACAGGGCGTATGCCAATGAGTGCACGGTGCGTCCGTAGCGCAGATCGCCAACCAGGCTGATATTCAGGTTTTCCAGGCGACCTTTTTCCGTCCTGATCGTGAACAGGTCGAGCAGGGTCTGGGTCGGGTGCTGACCGGCACCGTCACCGGCGTTCAGGATCGGCACATCCGAGAACTCGGTGGCCAGTTTGGCCGCGCCCTCACGCGGATGACGCACGACCACTGCGTCGGCATAACCGCTGACCATGCGGATGGTATCAGCCAGCGTTTCACCCTTCACAACGGAGGTTGCTTCTGTGCCGGCAAAACCGACCACACCACCGCCCAGGCGATTCATGGCGGTCTCAAAAGACAACCGTGTCCGGGTCGATGGTTCAAAAAAGATACATGCCAGGACCTTACCCTTGAGCAGGTCCGATGAGGCCTTCCCCCTGGCGATATCCACCATGTTTTCGGCTTTATCAAGAACTGTCACAATCTGCTCTGCCGAAAGGTCGTGTACCGAGATAACGTGTTTCATAATGTTCCCCTGAAAAGCAAATGCCCGGGCCTTCATATTCTATATTGTTTGAGACCCATCGCACCAAAAAACTTGTCCGATTCCGTGTGGTTTTATACCGGTGAACGCTCCACCTTGCCCAACAGCTCATCCGCTTACGCCACAAGCCAGGCTTTACGCGTAGTGAATACCTTCGATCTCGTTCGATATCAGCGTACCAGCCTCACCATCGATGATGCTCACCAGGTCAGAAAGCTGGCCAATTGCGCTGGTATTGCCTGTTTCGCGCACATACTTGCAGGCACCGAGCACCTTTGGGCCCATCGAGCCGCTGGCAAAATCCAGCGCTTCCAGTGCATCGGGGTGGGCCGCGCGGATGGCCCTCTGCTTGCTGGTTCCGTAATCGGTATAAACATGGGCAACATCCGTCAACATCACGAACATGTCCGCATCCAGTCCCTCGGCCAAAAGACCGCTTGCGAGGTCCTTGTCGATCACGGCTTCAACCCCGAACAACTTGTTGTTGTCATCGTAAGCAACCGGAATACCACCGCCGCCGGCACAGATCACGGTGATACCGCTATCGACCAGCATCCGTATCACGTTCATCTCGATGATCCATTGTGGTTTCGGTGAAGGCACCACCCTGCGATAGTGTTCGCCGTCCGGCGCCATTACCCAGCCTTTTTCCCGTTGTAACAACTCGGCCTGTTCCCGGTCATATATCGGGCCGACCGGTTTGCTGGGATTGTCAAAAGCGCTGTCATCGGGATCCACCAGGATCTGGGTCAGGATGGTTACGATATGATCCTCAAACGGTACGAGGTTGCCCAGTTCCTGCTCGATTATGTAACCAATCATGCCAACGGTTTCCGCACCCAGAACATCGAGCGGATAAGGGTCCACGGCTGTATAGGCGGCATCCATCAAGGCCAGCAGGCCAACTTGCGGGCCGTTGCCGTGGGCAATGACCAGTTCGTGCTGTTCATGGGCAACGGCCAGGTGCTGGGCCGCAATGCGGATATTGTCCCGTTGATTTTCGGCGTTCAGAGCCTGTCCTCGCCGCAACAGCGCGTTACCACCCAGGGCCACTACGACTCGCATTGTCTTCATGCTTGTGAAATTCGCGTGATCACTGGCTTCCCAGCGTGGCAACCAGCAGGGCCTTGATCGAATGTACGCGGTTCTCCGCCTGTTCAAACTGGATACCGGCAGGCGACTCGAATACATCCTCGGTCACTTCGAGGGCGTCCATACCGAATTTATCATGTATGTGCCGTCCCACCTCGGTCTCCAGGTTGTGGAACGCTGGCAGACAGTGCATGAACCGGACCCGTGGATTACCGCTGGCAGCCATTAATTCAGCGTTCACCTGGTACGGTTTAAGCAGCTTGATACGCTGTTCCCACACATCGTCCGGTTCACCCATCGAAACCCAGACATCGGTATGGATGAACTGCACACCTTTGACGGCCACTTGCGGATCCTCGGTCAGGGTCAACTTGCCCCCGTTTTCCTTTTCCAGTTTACGCGCCAGAGCAACCAGTTCCTCGCTTGGCCACAGGTTTCTGGGTGCACCGATCCGCACATCCATTCCCATCAGGCAACCGGCAATCATCAGCGAATTGCCCATGTTGGAACGCGCGTCACCCACGTAAGCGTATTTGAACTGATGCCATGGTTGCGGTGCATACTCACGCATGGTCATCAGGTCGGCGCACATCTGGGTCGGGTGGTATTCATCCGTCAGGCCGTTGAAAACCGGCACACCCGCATACGCAGCCAATTCCTCGACGATCTGCTGCCCATCACCTCGGTATTCGATGGCGTCATACATACGTCCCAGCACACGGGCGGTGTCCTTGACGGACTCCTTTTTACCGAGGTGGGAACCCGCCGGATCCAGGTAGGTGACATTGGCACCCTGGTCATAGGCCGCCACCTCGAATGCGCAACGGGTACGGGTTGACGCCTTGGCAAATATCAGCGCGATGTTCTTGCCACGTAAGCGTTGGATTTCATTACCGGCGTACTTCGCCCGTTTCAGGTCCCGCGCCAGGTCGAGGATGTAAACAAGGTCCCTTTTCTCGAAATCGAGCAGCTTGAGAAAACTTCGGTTCTTCAGGTTGAATGACATGGTGATTTCTCCATTTTTTCCGGTGTGCCTGGTCGCTTTATTCCGGTCACGGGCAACCGTTTTTCATCCCGCCATTTTACGTCAAATAAGCCTGTTTGGCGCGTTTACGGTTAACTGGAAAAACGTGGTATTAGAAATCACGTCAATGGCTGGTCCTGGTGTTTCAATACGTATTTCTACGCTACTTACAATACTGGCTGGTGTCTTTGAAATCCTGCAGGCGATGTTATTTTGCCAAGTGATCGGTATCGCTTCTTTAAATAAGCAATAATTTTTAAAACACTTTTACTTTGATTATTCTAGAATTAATGAATTATATTCTAAATATCTATTCAGGCCCATATACCTGAATCGTCACCACAACAATTATTTGCCAGGTACATGACCAGGGCGTCCATGGCATCCATTTGTGCCCGACACATGAGTGTGCGCCCCTCGCGTTGTTGGTGGACCAATCCGGCATTGACCAGTTTGGCCAAATGATGTGAAAGGGTTGACGCCGGGATACCAAGTATATTGTTGATTTCGCCAACTTTTATACCATTCTCACCTGCTTTTACCAGTTGCTCGAAAATTGCAAGGCGAGTGGTATTCGCTATTGCTTCGAGGTGTTTTACCACGGTTTGTTGATTCATAAATCAAACCATAACGCGCTTTCACCTTCATTACAACGATATTTCTAGTTTATTCGAAATAATTTTTTTGATAAAAAAAACCCCGGCGTTGCCGGGGTTTTTATGAAGATATTACAGCTCGTTACTTGTCGCCGTAGTCACTCAGCTTGGGGCGATACTTCAATAACTGATTTTGGCCTGATTTGAAGGTTTGGCCCCAGCCACCATGAAAGCCTGGGCTTCTTCTTCGCCCATGGCCTTGGTCATGATATCCATGAAGGCGGGTTCCTTGGGCGCCATGTCAGCAAAATTCTTGCGCGGACTGACGATGGTTATTGTGTTACCCATACCACCCGATACCGCGTCGATAAAGGCATAATAGCCCGGAAAATCACTGTCCTTGAGGATCGCATCAATTTTTTTCAGACCTTCGTTGAATTCCCGGCCTTTACCCGGTTGGATGTTCCAGTCGGTCACTGAAATGTACTGATAGCCTTCCATGCTATCGGGCCAGATGCCCACCTCGTCATCGGTTTTTGAAATCCACGGGACCATGTTGGCAATATGGGGTGAAACCTCTTCCTCAAACTTTTTACCTGCTTCCTCGTCCCAGTCGTATTCCGTATCGAAATCGGCCCAGTTGTGGTCACCTGAACGGGCGATGTACTTACCTGCATTGGGCCCGGTGATAATGGAATACCAGTGGTACCGCCAGGCGCCTTTCTTGTCCGCCATGTAATGGTGGTACTTGGTGATCGCCTCTTCCAGCGCGTTTTCCTGTCCATCCTTGGCGGTGATCAAAACGACTTGTGCCAAGCCGTCATTTTTCTCTTCTTCTGCAATGGCCTGCGACATACCGGTCATCAAGACCATCAAAACGAACAGTAAAAACATTTTCTTCAATTGCATCTTTGAATTCTCCCTGTGATTAAAAACCCCTCGCAACAGTTATTGCGAATGGTTGGCATTACCAGTATAGGATAAATCTAATTTTTTACAGGAAGATATGAATTCAGAGTTCACGCAAGGCCAGTGCAACCGGTTGCCGCGCTGCCCGGACGGCAGGGAACAGGCCACCGACCAGGCCAATGACCAGGGCGAAAACGATGCCTTGCAACAGCAGGCTGATATTGACATCAAAAGCAAAAGTAATCGCACTGAAACTGGACCAGTTCAGCGTTGCCGTTCGGAAACCGTCAAATGCCAGCCAGGCCAGCCCGGCGCCGATCAAACCACCCGTACACGCCAGTAACAGCGATTCACTGAGCACCGAGATGATGACCGGTCCGGAACGGAAACCCAGTGCGCGCAGCGTGGCAATTTCCCGGGTCCGGGCAGACACCGCTGTGTACATGGTATTCAAGGCGCCAAAAACAGCACCCAGACCCATGATCACTGCGATCAGGGTGCCAAGGCCGGTAATCAGGTTGTAAACCATCTCCGATTGCGCGGCATAGTAATCGGATTCCCGCATCGCCTTGACGTTCAACCGCGGGTCACTGGTCAGGCTGTCTTTGAACGTATCGAACATATCAGGAGATTCCAGCTTCACGTACACGGATTGGTAAGAGTTACCCCGCCGGTAAGCGGATTGTAGTACTGAAGCATCAACCCAGATTTCCGACTCAGCCACACCGCCACCAGTTTCGAATATACCGACCACCGGCCAGTATTCCTGTCCGATTTCGATACGGGAACCGATATCCAGGCCGGTAAACTGATCGCGGCCCCCGACTCCGACAATTACCTCGTTGAGCCCCCATTCAAACATGCGGCCTTCGACGATTTTGAAACCACTCCTGACTTTCGGCGCCTGGGTCTGTACACCGCGCAATGGCACGTTGGCATCGGTGCCCGTGGTACGCATTGGCAGGTTGATAATGACGAATAGCTCGGGTGAGGCCAGTGCACCTGACTCATCCCGGGCAATGCCTGGCGCTTCGCCAATGATGCGTGTGTCATCACCACCGAGCCCGCTCATCATTTCCGAATCCGAACCACTGCGTAACACGACCGCGTTTGCATCCCCGGCAGAGCTTTCCATGGTCCTGACAATTCCCTGGGCAATGGACAATACACCCACCATCACGGCCACTACGCCTGCGATACCGAGCATTGCGGCTATCGATGAACCCTTGCGCTGCGGGATAGACCGCATACTGAACCGGGTGACCGAAAATATCTGGGATATCCAGTTAAGCATCTGTTATCTCCTCAAGGCATCTGCTATTTGCAGTTTTTGCGCCTGCAAAGCCGGGATGATTCCAGCAACAAAGGCCATGGCTGCAATCAAAACCAGGCCAAGGAAAATATCCCTCGTGGGGATGTAAAACACCGGTAACGATCCCTGGGTGGGATCACCCATGGACACCAGCAGCCATGACAGGCCAAGCCCGATCACGCCACCGACCATTGTCAGTGCCAGTGATTCACCCAAAACCAGTGACAACACGCCGCGGTCGGTAAACCCGATGGCTTTTAACACCGCCAGTTCCGCGGTGCGCTCCCGGACCGTGTAAGCCATGGTATTGCCAGCCACCAGCAGGATGGTAAAAAACACGGCCGACATGATGGACATGATGATAAAACCGATATTCCCGATCTGGTTGGCAAAACCCTGGATAAATGCACCTTCGGGTTCGGACTTTGTTTCTGTAGCCGAGTTGGCAAATTCAGCATCGATGGCCGCTGCCACCTCTCCTGCCCTGTCCGGATCTGATACGCGTACGGAATACCAACCGACCAGGCCTTCACCAAAGGCCCTGGATTCATCGAAAAAGTCGTAACGGAAAAAGAACTGGCTGGTATCCGTGCCCTTTTCAGCACCATCATAAATACCCACCAGGTCGAATTCCCAGGTCCGCCCACCACCTTTTTGTGTCCAGATCGTGGCATTAATGGGAATACGGTCACCCACCTTCCAGCCAAACCGCTCAGCCAGACCACGTCCTACGACTGCACCACTACGGGTTGCCAGCCAGGCAGCCTTGTGTTCGTCGCTGATAATGTATTCCGGGAACATGTCATACAGTTCTTCCGGGACAATGGGCATCTGTGCGAAAAAATTCCTGGGTTCCTGGTAGATCCCGCCAAACCAGGTTTGATGAGCGGCGTTTTCCACACCATCAACGCTCTCTATTTTTGCTTCATGGCTCTGTGGCAGCAGTTGAATGAGGGACACTTTATGCCGCACGATCAAGCGGTCAGCACCCGCGACCTCGACCCCGGCGTTAAAAGCCTGGCGGATCGCTGTCAGGTAACCGAACAATAAAAAGGCCACGATAATCGACAGTATCGTCAGCCCGGTGCGCAGTTTTTTGCGCTTCAGGCTGCTGAATATGAGGTAGAAATATTTCATCCCTGAGCCCTCATCGGGTGCTGGTATTCCAGATACTGGTGCATTATGAGGCTCATTAATCAACTGGTTCTGTGCTGAGCTGACCCTTGTTCAGGTACAGGGTTCTGGTCGCCCGCGCCGCTGCATGAATGTCATGGGTTACCATGATGATGGTTTTACCTTGTTCCTGGTTCAGGGCCTGTAACAGGTCGAGGATTTCATCGCCGGATTTACGATCGAGGTCACCGGTAGGCTCGTCGCAGAGCAACAGTGTCGGGTCTGTCACGATGGCGCGGGCAATGCCGGTTCTTTGCTGTTCCCCACCGGATAACTGACGCGGATAGTGCCCGGCCCGGTGTGCCAGCCCAACAATATCCAGGGCAACAGTTGCGCGCTTTTTACGCTCGGCCTTGGACAGGTTGGTCAATAGCAATGGCAGTTCAACGTTCTTTTGCGCTGAGAGCACCGGCATCAGGTTATAAAACTGGAAAACCAGCCCCACGTGACGGGCGCGCCAGGCCGCCAGTTTTCGTTCCGAAAGCTTGTCGATACGCTTGCCGCCAACCTCCACCACACCTTCGCTGGGTCGGTCGAGCCCACCGACCAGATTCAACAGGGTGGATTTGCCTGAGCCAGACGGCCCCATCAGGGCCAGGAATTCACCATGTGGGATTTCCAGGTCCAGGCCACCAAGTACGTGGATTTCTTCCGATCCACGCTTGAATACCTTGTCGACACCCCGCGCCGTAACCAGGATATTTTCACTGCTGTTTGTCATCCTTTTGTTTCCCTCACGCGCATACCGTTTTCCAGGTCTTTTGATCCGTTGATAATAACCCTATCCCCGGGGACTACACCCGAAGTCAGTAGTATCTCATTGCCACGTTCACTCCCTGTGGCGACCGCACGCCGTTCAACCATGCCCTCGACCACCAGCCACACATATTGCCTGTCGCCTTGTTTAAGAATAGACGATTGCGGGACCAGTACACCGGCGCGGTCGGCAACAGGGGTAGAATCCGGTTCTGTTTCCTGCTGAAAAGCGACCTTTACTCCCATGTCGGGAAGTATCCGTTCATCCAGTTCGTCAAAACCGACCCGCACCTCCACGGTGGCCCTTTGCCGGTCAGCGGTCGGAATGATCGCAATAACGTGACAGGGGATTTGCCAATCCGGGTAAGCATCCAGGGTCGCGACAATTTTTTGACCCGCCTGAACCCGGTTGATGTAAGCCTCGTTCACATCGATTTCGATTTCAAGCGATGCCATGTCCACGATGGTCCCGATACCTGTCCGGGTAAAACCGCCACCCGCTGATACAGGAGAAATCATTTCACCCGGTTGCGCGTTTTTTGCCACCACGACACCACCAAACGGGGCACGGATCACGGTGTCTTCGCGTTGTTGCCGGTAAACATCCAGTTGTTTTTCTGCCACCCTTACATCCGCCTGCTTGCGTTCCAGTTGCGCCGCCAGTGACTCCAGGCCCGCGCGGGCACTGTCCATTTCGGCCTCAGAGGCCAGGCCGCGCCCAAGCAGGTTTTCGGTCCGTTTAAATATGGCGCGGGCTTCTGTCAGAAGCGCTTCTGTTTCCTTGCGCGAGGTTTGTGCAGACTCCAATTGCGCCTCGGCCAGCGCAAAACTGGTGGCGATATTTGAGTCGTCGAGCCGCGCGAGCACCTGGTCCTTTTCAACCACCATACCCTCTTCTATCAACACCTCCATGACCTTGCCGGTAAATTTCGATGACACGGTCGCCTGGCGTCTGGCGGTGACATAACCGGATGCATTGAGCACGGTGTTCGCCGCCTGCGTGGAAATTTCACGGGCCGTGATGGTCCGTACCTCGACCGCAGTTTCCGGTTTCAGGAACAGCCAGTAAACCACCGCCGCCAGCACCAGCACGATGCCAAACAACCATGGCCAGCGCCTGGGACGGGATTCCGTTTCCGGTTCACGCTCGATTTTCAACTGCTCAAGCTTGCTGGTTTCCATGTTATCGGGGGACCCCTTGTTGGTGCCAAACAACCATACTGCCAAATTACTTATGTAGATTCATCATAATACTTGCCGTCACCAATACCCAGGTACTCCACTACGCCAAGCGCCGCTTTACGCCCATCGGCCACCGCGGTTACGACAAGGTCCGCGCCACGCACCATGTCGCCGGCGGCAAACACCTTGGGATTGGTGGTCTGGAATGCACATTTCCCGTCCTCGCCAGCCCGCACCAGGCCCCATTGATCCGTTTTTATCCCAAACTCTTCAAACCAGGATTGCGGTGAAGCCTTGAAACCATAGGCCACTATCACCGCATCGGCCTCGATATCAAATTCACTGCCAGCCACGGCCTCCGGTCGACGGCGGCCGGATTCATCCACCGGGCCAAGCCGCGTCTCCACCAGCTTGACCGCTTTTGCCTGCTTGCCGTGTGTGATGACTTCCAGGGCCTGTACATTGAAGCGGAATTGCACACCTTCTTCCAGGGCATTGTCCACCTCGCGTTGTGAACCCGGCATATTGTCGCGGTCCCGCCGGTACAGGCAGTGAACTTCGCTGGCGCCCTGGCGGACGGCCGTCCTGACACAATCCATGGCCGTGTCACCCCCACCCAGTACCACCACCCGCTGGTCGTGAAGATCGATGAAGTCGTACTGACCCGTGTACTTGTCCAGTACTGAGCAGGTATTTCCAATCAGGTAGTCCAGTGCCTGGTAAACACCGCCGGCACCTTCGCCTGGTATGTGACCCTGTATGGGTGTGTAGGTGCCAAGACCCAGAAATACCGCGTCATGCTCATCCAGTAGCGTGTCAAAACCGATGTCTTTGCCAACATGGGTGTCGAGGATAAACCGTATCCCCATGTCCTCCAGTACCTGGCGGCGCTTTTGGATCACCTCGTGTTGCAATTTGAACTCGGGAATACCAAAGGTCAGCAAACCGCCGATCTCCGGGTGCCGGTCATAGACGATAGCCTGGATGCCGTGCCTGGTCAGCACATCCGCACAAGCCAGGCCCGCCGGTCCGGCACCAATGACCGCTACCGTGTGATTGGTGCGCGTGACGCCTGACAGGTCGGGCCGCCAACCCTGTTCCAGGGCGGTGTCCACGATATGCCGTTCTACCGCGCCGATGGTGACCGCCCCGTAATTGGTGTTCAATGTGCATGCCCCTTCACAGAGACGGTCATGTGGGCAAATCCGACCGCAGATTTCCGGCAAGCTGTTGGTTTGATGGGCGAGTTCAGCCGCTTCGATAATACGATCCTCGGCCACCAACTTGAGCCAATCCGGGATGTAATTATGCACGGGGCATTTCCACTGGCAGTAAGGATTACCACAGGCGATACAACGCTCTGACTGCGCCTGGCCGTGCAAACGCAGAAACGGATCGTAAATCTCGAGAAAATTCTGTCTGCGTGACCGGGCCGAGCGCTTGTGGGGTTCCAGGCGGCTTCGATCAATAAACTCGAAATTGGTGCGGATTACCGGTTTCTTCATACCACCACCTTTAGCGGCATGGTTTTCGCACGTGTTTCCAGCTTTGGCTGAACCACGCAGAACTTCAACATGAAGTGTTCCAGGTTATTGAGTATCCGTTGCCCCCATTCACTTCCCGTATACCGCACATGTGCTTCGATCAGCTCGATCAAAAGAGCCTTGTCAGCACTGTCCTCGCTGATATCCATTTTTGAGACACTGACCTGCTCCGTATTGCAACAGCGCTCAAAATTACCACTGATGTCCAGTATGAATGCCCTGCCGCCGGTCATACCGGCGGCAAAGTTGGAGCCGGTCTGCCCCAACACCACCACGATACCGCCGGTCATGTATTCACAACCGTGATAACCAACGGCTTCAACAACCGCCACCGCCCCTGAATTCCGCACCGCAAATCGTTCACCGGCCTGCCCCGCAGCAAAAAACTTTCCACCGGTTGCCCCATAAAGACAGGTGTTGCCGGCAATCGTGCTGCGTTTGGCCACGATGGATGAATCCTGGTGCGGCGAAATGGCGATCCGGCCACCACTCATACCTTTGCCCACGTAGTCATTGGCGTCACCAAACAGGCGTAGATACATGCCCCTGGTGTTCCACGCACCAAAACTCTGGCCCGCTGAACCGGTAAACTCGAGTTCAAGTTTTGAATCCACCAACCCGTCGCGGCCAAAACGCCTGGCAATTTCTCCAGCCAGACCCGCACCGACCGAGCGATCGGAATTACGGATATTAAACAACTGCCTGGCGCTCGATCCTTGGTCCAGGTTTTGCTTGAAGGTGGCAACGATTTGTTGGTTCAACTGACCGGTATCATGCGGGTCGTTACGGATATCCTGGTAACCACCCCTGTTGGGGCCGGCTGCACCCGCGCTGGCAAGTATCGGCGCCAGATCTATCCCGGCCTGTTTGTCATTCAATGGCTTGATGACTTCCAACAGGTCGCTGCGCCCGATAATGTCCTCGAACCTGGTAAACCCGAGGTATGCCAGGTGTTCGCGCACTTCCTGGGCTATGAAGCGAAAGTAATTTATGACCATTTCCGGTAAACCGTGATAATGCTCACGGCGCAGTTGTTCATCCTGCGTAGCAATACCGGTGGCACAGTTATTCAGGTGGCAGATACGCAGGTATTTGCAACCCAGCGCCACCATCGGTCCGGTGCCAAAACCAAAACTGTCGGCACCCAGCATGGCGCCCTTTATCACATCGAGACCGGTCTTGAGGCCACCATCGACCTGCAGGCGCACGCGGTTTCGCAAGCCGTTATCAACCAGCGCGTGATGGGCTTCGGGCAAACCGGTCTCCCACGGGGAGCCCGCATATTTCACCGAGGTTAACGGGCTGGCGCCGGTACCGCCATCATGACCCGAGATGGTGATACAGTCGGCGTAAGCCTTGGCCACGCCAGCGGCAATGGTACCAACACCACGCTCCGCCACCAGCTTGACCGACACCCTGGCGTGTGGATTGACCTGCTTGAGATCGAATATCAGTTGAGCTAGGTCTTCAATGGAATAGATATCATGGTGTGGCGGTGGCGATATCAGTGTTACTCCCGGTGTTGAGCAACGTAGTGCAGCGATCTGGGCTGATACCTTGTGACCCGGCAGTTGTCCGCCCTCACCCGGCTTGGCGCCCTGGGCAATCTTGATTTGCAGGATATCGGCATTGACCAGGTAGTGTGCGCTTACTCCGAAACGGCCTGATGCCACCTGCTTGATCCGCGAGTTACGCGGGCTGTTGAAACGCACCGGGTCCTCACCACCCTCGCCGGAGTTCGAGTATCCACCCAATGTATTCATGGCGATCGCGAGTGCTTCGTGGGCTTCGGGTGAAAGTGCGCCGATGGACATGGCCGCGGTATCAAAACGCGGGAACAGTTGTTCGGCCGGCTCTATTGCCTCAATCGGCAAGGGATCACCGGGCGGTTTCAACCTGAACAGGTCACGCAAGGCGGCGGGTTTACGCCGGTTAACTTGTTGCGCGAATATTTCGTAATCGCTTTGCTGTCCGCTGCGAACCGCTTTTTGCAACGTGGTGACCACATCCGGGTTGTAGGCATGGAATTCACCGTTGCTGGTGAACTTCAGTATTCCGCCCTGGGAGACCGCCTTGCCAAGATCCCAGGCTTTCATTGCCAAAACCTGTTGCTCGGCTTCAATTTCCCGAAACCCGACACCTTCGATGTTACCCGCAGCACCCGGGCAGCACAGCCGGGTAATCTCGCTGCCCAGGCCCACTGCTTCAAACAGTTGGGCGCCCCGGTAACTGGTTATGCAAGAGATACCCATCTTGGACAGGATTTTGAGCAAACCCTTGCGTACACCCTTCCGGTACTGCTTGCGAAAATGTAACAGGTCTCCCCTGATCGCGCCGCGCCCATGCAGATCGTTGATCACCTGGTAAGCGAGGTAGGGGTAAACCGCGGTGGCGCCCAGTCCAAACAGCACGGCAAAGTGATGTGCGTCGCGTGCGCTGCCGGTTTCAACGATGATATTGCAGTCACAACGCAGATCGTCGCGGATCAGGCGTTGGTGTACGGCTCCTGTGGCCAATGCTGCCGGCATCGGCAGCTTGCCGGGGCTGATGTCCCGGTCCGTCAGCACGACGATTACCACTCCGTTGGCAACCGCTTCGGAAACCTCGGTGCAGAGCCGCCCGAGCGCGGTTTTCAAACCTTCCTGTGTTTTATAGTTCAGCTGGAATGTCCGGTTTTCATACCACCGCGGATTCAGATCAAGCAATTTTCTGTACTTGACAACATTCAACACCGGCCATGGCAACACGACCCTGCGTGCCTGGGTGCTGGTCTCATGAAAAATGTTGTGCTCGCGTCCAATCAGGGTTTCCAGGGACATGGCATTCTGTTCACGTAGCGGGTCAATTGGCGGATTGGTGACCTGGGCGAACTGTTGCCGGAAATAATCGTAGACCGGGCGTACTTCGTCGGATATGACAGCGATAGGTGTGTCATCCCCCATCGAACCGGTCGCCTCGTTTGCATTTTCGGCCATGACGCGGATGACGTGTTCCCGCTCTTCGTTGCTGATGCCAAACATCTTCTGATAGACCGGAAGATCCCGGATGGATTCCTTCATGTAGACCTGGGCCGCGGTTTCTTCCAGTTCATCGTTACTGGATATGCGAATAATGTTTTCTGCCAGCCAGTCACCGTAGGGATGACGTGATTTCAAGGCCTCGTCGATCTCGCGCGAACGCCAGATATTGCCGAGCTGTGTATCAACGACGAACATCTCTCCTGGCCCAACCCGGCCTTTTTCAACGACGTCGCATTCCTCGTAATCCCATACCCCGACTTCGGATGCCAGTGTGATCCAGTTGTTTTTTGTTATGACATAACGCGCGGGCCGCAGCCCGTTCCGGTCCAGGTTGCAGGTGGCGACACGTCCATTGGTCATGACTATGCCCGCGGGACCGTCCCATGGTTCCACGTGCATTGAATTGAACTCGTAAAATGCCCGGAGCCCCGGTGACATATTTGGCTCGGCCTGCCATGCGGGCGGAATCAGAATCCGCATGGCCCGGAATACGTCCATACCACCGGCCAGGAACAGTTCCAGCATATTGTCGAGCGATGAAGAATCTGAACCCACCTGGTTGACCAGGGGGCGTATTTTCTGCAGATCGGGCAATAGCGGTGTCTGGAATTTCGGCGTACGCGCTTCCGACCAGCTGCGATTGCCCTCGATGGTATTGATTTCACCGTTGTGCGCCAGGAAACGGAACGGTTGTGCATATTTCCAGTTGGGCAGGGTGTTGGTTGAAAATCGTTGGTGAAACAGGCAAATGGCGGTTTCCAGCCGCGGGTCCTGCAAGTCCGGGAAGAACGCCGGCAGGTTCTCCGGCATCACCAGGCCTTTGTAGACCGTGGTGAGGTTGGATAGCGTGGCCACGTAGAACAACTCATCCGGCTGATCAAGCTGCATGTTCTCAGCCGCGGCCATGCGCCTGGCGATAAACAAGCGGCGTTCGATATCGTGGGCACTCCAACCGGGTGACGCATTGACAAATACCTGCTCGATAGCCGGTAACGATTCCAACGCCACCGGACCGCAAACCGATGTATTGACCGGCACCCGGCGCCAACCCGCGATACTCATCATTTCATTGTCGATGTGTTTTTCGAGAATTTTCCGGGACCGCTCGGCGATCGCCGGGTCCTGGTTCAAGAACACCATGCCGACACCAAACATGCGGGCCAGGTGCAGGTTTTGATCTTCTGCCAGTTGGCGGAAAAACGATTGTGGAAACTGCATCAATATGCCGCAACCGTCACCGGTTTTACCATCGGCATCGACAGCCCCCCGGTGTGTCATGCGCGCCAGTGCAACACAGGCCGTGTTCACAAGTTCGTGGCTTTGCTGGCCGTGCTGGTGGGCAATCAGACCAAAGCCACAGCTTTCCTTCGCCTGTTCCGGCCTGTACAAACCCTTGATATGGTCGCGATGAATCATTGTCTGCCGTGTATCTGTTCCTGCCGTCCGCTTACCGTTGCCCAGGTGTTCTCACGTGGGATGAAACGACTATCCTACACGGTAGCGGTTTTTTGAAAAGCACTGTTTAAAGGCAAAATGAGGAGATTGAACCCCGGTTTTACATTTTTGCTCAATCAACCAGCATGGATAGATCACGGCTTAACGTATTTGAAGTGTGTATAGGTGGTTCTTTCCTATACTTCTTTAAGAGTGACACCCCGGGGAGACCATGAGTAACGAGTATATCTATATGAATAAATTATTAATTAATACCTTATCAGCTATTTTTGTGCTGTGCTTTGCCACGCTGTCCATGGCCCAGGAACAAGCCGCCGAACCCGCAATCCCGCCCAAATCCATATGCGAAACCGATGAACATTTTGCCGACTTTGATTTCTGGGTGGGCGAGTGGAACGTGTACTCCAATGATGAAGAAAGAACCTTCCAGGGCACCAATTCGATCACCCGGCACCATAAAAACTGCCTGCTCATGGAAAACTGGACCAGTGCACAGGGTGGTACCGGCAGTAGCATGAACTACTACGACCCGGTCACGGAGCAATGGCGGCAACTATGGGTAGCTGGTGGTTATTCGATCGATTACACCGGGGGCCTGGATGATACTGGTTCGGTGGTTCTGAACGGCAAAATCAATTACTACAAAACCGGTAAAAGCCAGCAATTTCGCGGCACCTGGACACCCAGGCCGGACGGCAGTGTGCGGCAATTTTTTGAACAACACGACCCCGAGAATAATGAATGGACCGTTTGGTTTGACGGTGTCTATGTCAGGAGGTAAATAAACCCCTCTGAGCGCAACCTGGCCCGATCCTGTTTCCAGCCAGGGTTCAGTTTTTCCAGCAGTGTGTAAAACACCGGGCTGTGATTCATGACTTGCAGGTGGCATAACTCGTGTGCGATGACCGAATCGATGGTGGCAACAGACGCCTTGATCAGGTGCGTGTTCAGCTTGATGACCTCTTTTGATGAACAATTGCCCCAGGTACGCTTCATACGTCTCAACTTGAGCGTGATGTTCTTATCCTTTGTCCAGGGCGCCCGGTGGGAGATTATCGCCAGGCGCTTCCTGAAAACCTCTTTGGCCTGGCACAGGTACCAATTTTGCAGCGCATTGTGAATTTTCCCTGGCAACGGTGCCGGCACCCATACGTGTATTTCCCCATCGATAACAGCAACCCGGTTTTTGTTCGCTGTGGCAACGTGAATGACAAGTTCATGGGCCTGGCCCAGGTACAGGTGTTTCTCACCTTCGACATACTGCAGGGGGTTCGTGTGCCGGGCGCGCGATCTGGCGAGAAATCTCTCAACTCGGTGGACGTTCCGCGCCATGGTTGCAGCAACGAATGTTTTTGACCAATGAGCGGGTACGACCACGACCAGGCCACCATTTTCATCCAGTTCCATATGTAAGCGCCTGGTAACCCGTGGGCGTTTCGTGATGGTGTATTGCAATGGTCCGCTTGGTGTTTTGAGGTTTAGCTGTTGCATGGATTCTTGATTCTATGTGTTTGTCCGGAATTGCCTTTGGTTTTATCACAGGGGTACACGGGAGTGATGATGTTCAGGACAAATTAACAGTCTCTACGTAGTGTACAACCCCACCCAATCGTTACGCGGAAATGTTAAAGTTGCAAGCCTGGTACGCAAACCTTGCAAGCAAATAATGCCCAAAATACTGTTACTGGCCGGCTACCGCGTGTACTGGCGTCTGACCACCGGACCGGAGTGGACCAACGACCGCTGGGTCCGAAAGGTTGATCGGTTCACACTGGAAAACATCGTTATCGACAATTACTTCTTTGATGTTGCCAGGTGTGGTAACGAAAGCCCGGTAGTATTCCCGGGACCTGCCGGAGCTTTTTGACAGCTTATGATTGACAAAACGGATTTTTCGCTCGATATCAATATCAACCCGGCATCGGGCTTCAAGCCACTGCCCGACTGGATCGCTTTTGACCTGTGCAAACCCTATGTCGTGCCGGGTGGTAACCTGTTATTGCACAACACGTGCAATGGTAAACGGGCTATGGTCAAACCCGAAGTTTATGCAACCTTGATGGCTTGCACTTCGTTCCAGACACCGGAAACCCATATCAAAAACATCATGGAAAGACAGCCTGCATTGCAGGGGCAGCAGGACGATATCCGTGGTGTGCTGAAACAGATGCTCGCCAACGGCATCATGCGATCTGCAAAACAGCTTATTGAAGGGCTTAAATCCAAAACAGGAGCTGAAACAGACGAAAATACCAAACCTGTCGTTGCCGTGATTACCTGGGAACGGCCACAGGCACTGGATCGGCTGCTGAGCTCAATCGCGGCCAATTGCGAGACCAGGGCATTCCAGTGCTTCTACGTGATAGATGATTCCCGCAATAGCGAAAATATCAGGCAAAACCAAGCCCTGGTGGAAAAATTCACCGCAGAATTTGCCACACCGCTTCGTTATTTTGGCCAGTCCGAACAACAGGTTTTCATTAAAGCGCTGGTCAAGAAACGACCCGAACATGAAGCGGCCGTCCGTTTTCTGATCGATCAGAATCTCTGGACCGATCAATGGACTTGTGGCCTGGCACGCAACTGGGCGCTATTCCTTTCCAGTGGCCGACGTCTCGTGGTCATGGATGATGATGTTATTTGCGATGTTTATAACCCGCCCAATCCTAAGCCCCACATCACCATTTCGGATAATCCGCGCGAAGCGGATTTCTTTGCCAACGGGGATGAATGGAAGTATTTGCACCAGCCACTCAATCCCGATCCTATTAACCGGCATTTGCAATGCCTGGGTCTGTCGTTATCTGAAGCAATCGGTGTATTGGGCCAGCAACACCTGAAACCAGCCGCACTGGAAAACGCGACCTCGTTGTCAGCCAGTGAACTGCAAGCAGGTTCACCTGTATTGGTAACAGAGTGCGGGTCACTGGGTTGTCCGGGTACAGGTTCCAACACCTGGTTGCCAAACATGGCTCCGCAATCCCTGAACAAGATGTTGGCTTCACCCAAGAAAACCACCCAGGCCTTGACCACGCGCAAGGTCTGGACTGGACGCAATAATCCACATTTTTCTCCCAGGTCCAACATGTCGCAGATGACCGGTCTTGATAACCGCCAGATGTTGCCGCCCTACCTGCCGATCACGCGTGGTGAAGATCGTTTGTTTGGCCACATGGTGGATTTTGTGTTCCCGACAGCAGTCATACTGGATTATCCATGGGCGCTACCACACCTGCCCATACCCGAGAGGGCATGGCAACACAAAGACCTGAAATTCAGAGCCGGTATGTTGTTTCCGTTTTTCTTTTTCGACGAGCTGCTGGAACACAAGTCCGTTTGCCGATCGGAAGCTCCACAAGGCCGCCTGGCAACCCTCTCGGCCTGGTTCAAGGACCTGGCCGAAGCACCAACTGAAACACTGACTGCCATGTATTGTGATCACACACTGGAACTCGGATCAGTGAAACTCAACAAGTTGGATACCCTGCTTGCAACAGCAGAATCAGCCCCGGTGGATTGGCAGAACTACTTACGTAACGGTATCAGGCAGTTGAATGTCGGTCTGGATGCCGCCAGCCTGGAAGATTTTCCGGTCAAGGGCGCGCCGGACACCCTGGGAGAGGATGAACTCATTGAGTTCTGGAAAAACACCTGGATGGGTTTTGCACAAGCTATTGCTGCCTGGCCAGAAATAAGACAGGCGGCAGCCGAACTTGTTGAAGCCGGAACGATTGGACAGCACAGCTAGCCGCGTGATTGGCGGACCTGGCTGGGACTGGTGCCGGTCCAGTTTCTGAAAGCCCGGGAGAAAGAACTGGGCTCAGAAAATCCGAGCAACATGGATATTTCTGTCAGCGTCAGGCTGTTGTCGAGTATGTATTGCTCTGCCAGGTGGCGCCGCAACTCCATCAACTCTGTCCTGAAATTACTGTCTGCCTCGGCAAGTTTCCTGTGCATGGTGCGTACTGACATGTGCAGGGCCGCTGCAACCGTTTCATCACTGACGTTGCCAGCCGGTAGCTGATCCATTAACACCGCCTGGAGCCTGGCAACAATATTTTTCTTGTCAATCCTGGCCAGATGGCGGGTAACTACCTGGTCGTTGAGCAAGGCCAGTTCCGGGTTGGCACCGGCCAATATTTCATCAGCCATCGATAGCGGAATACAAAGTTGGTTCTCACCCTGGTCAAAATTGAGCGGACAGGCAAAAAATTCGTAGTAACTTTGCATATCACCGGGCTCAGCGTGTTTGAAATTGACGGCCTGGAGACGGAATTTGTCACCGTAAACCAGGCGGCACATCCTGGTGACCATTGCCAGCGCCCCGTCGTCCCTGGCGCTTTCACATTCGCTTTCCAGGTTAATTTCAAGTGTCACAACCATGCAGGAATCCTGGTCTTCAACACGTACCTTGGCCTTGTCATTCACCACCCGGATGAAGCGCTCCAGGCGTAAACAGGCTTTTCTCAAACTGAGGCTGGCATGCCAGGCATATCCCAGCGCCCCCAGTTGCGATGGCAAATACACCTTGGCCGAACGCAGCCCGAATGCTTCGTCCTGGCATATCTTGGCCGCTTCCGCCCGCAGGCGATCAACCTTTGCATATGGCAGACGCAGACAGGGATCGATGGGCAGGCTGATCCGGATCCCCTCTGCAGAGAATATTGGTTCGGGGTCAATGCCATAGGATTCTATGGACTTCCACAGGATGGTCACGCTTGGGGCAAAAACGGACATTGGGGTGATTACCTGTATGGCTTGCGCAGGGGCATCTTTTCATTCTTATGCACCCGGTAGCTTCGGTCAACTGATTGTCCACGTTGGTCAAGCACAGGAGCTTTGCAATACCCACAATACCCCCCAACAAAAACACCGCCTGACGGGTGAAACAACAATGTGGGTCGATGAGGAAATGATACGGGTAGAAATTGAATTTTGGCGCCACATGATTCAGAGCCGGAGAGGAACTGTTTCTGAACAGGTTGTCGAGCGAATGGAAAATGCCCGTGAACTCGCCGAGAGAAAGTTGATGCTGATGACCGATCATTTACCGCCTGTCGAAACCAGGCAATAAACGGGAGCGTGACGATGGAAAACCTTTTAATGAAAAACATCATGCGCTTGGTTGTGATCAGTTCAATCATAGTGATCGCTGTGAATATGCAGTTGTTACTCACCTAGGATTTATTGGGTTTTGGGAATTTTGGTAGTCAACTCCTGCTACCACGGTAATGCCCCGGTTTCGTTCTATTTCTGATGAATACCTCCCCCATTTATCAGCATTGAAACCGGGGCACTTTTTTGTGCAGGCCGGCAACCGGCCGGATAAGCAGTTAACCGGAAAACCAGCCATTCGAAGTTGGAATCCAGTTGACAAACAGGGCTTTAACGTTTGCACACAAGCCCTCGGCTCCCTTGGTTATGGTGATATTGTCCTCCTTCATCCACCCTTGGGGACCGGGGCACCTTTGTATTTCCTACCCGGCCAGTAATATTTTACGTAACAGGTCGAAATCTGCGGGTATAACGCTGCTCAGCACGTCTTTTTGGGCCACCCGTTCGAGTTCTTCCGGTAGTACCATGGGCGTTTGCAGTACCTCTTCGATGGTTTCTCTGAACTTGGCTGGGTGCGCGGTACACAAAAACACACCGGTTTCATTTTTACCCAGATTGCTTGAAAGCGCTTTCCAGGCCAGTGCGCTGTGTGGATCAGCCAGGTAGCCCATATCATTAAGTTCACGTACGGCTACCCGGGTCTCTGCATCATCGATGGCGAATGAGGTCAGCATCTGTTGCAGGTTCAAGCCATGACGTTTTTGCAGTTCCAGAACCCGTGGGAAATTATTAGGCAGGGAAATATCCATGGCGTTGGTCAGCGTGGCCACGGTCGGTTTTGGATCCCAGTGTCCTTCTTTGAAGAACCTCGGTACGGTGTCATTGCAATTGGTCGCGGCAATAACCCGCTTGGCTGGCAGACCGATAACGTAAGCCAGTAATGCCGCAGTTACGTTGCCAAAGTTGCCACTGGGTACACTGAATACGGGCCTGGTCCCGAGTGGGAGCCTGGCCACTGCTTCAAAGTAATAACAGACCTGCGCCAGCAGACGCGCCACGTTGATGGAATTCGCTGAGTTCAGTCCCAGTGTCTTCACGAGATCCGGATCATCGAATGACTGCTTGACCAGTCCCTGGCAGGCGTCGAAATCGTCTTCGACCGCAATCGTGCGTATATTGCCACCCAGGGTGCAGAACAGTTTTTCCTGTAACGGCGTGACTTTGCCGCGTGGATACAGGACCACAACGTCAATGTTGTTTTGCCCGTAGAACGCCTGTGCGACTGCCGCGCCGGTATCACCCGAGGTGGCCGTCAAGATCGTGGTTTTTTGCCCGGTACTGAATTCCGCCAGGCATTGCGCCATGAAGCGGGCGCCAAAATCCTTGAAAGCCAGGGACGGTCCATGGAACAACTCCAGGGCGTACACCTGGTTTGATACCGGTGTTAGCGGTAGCGGAAAATCAAAGGCGTTTTTAAGCCACTGTCGCAGTACACCTTTACTGGTCACATCACCCATGAGGTGCTGCAAGATAGTGGTGCTACGGTCAATGAAATCCATTTCCAGCAACGCGGGTATGTCGTGCAGACGGGACAGTTGCCGTGGAAAAAACAGGCCGCGATCCTTACCCAGACCCATAACCACGGCTTGTGCAAAGTTGACCTGCTGTTGTGGGTGGTTGATGTTGATGTATGTCATGACTGTTTTCAGACCCTTCTCGCGCCAGCCAGGTCTGCCCTGCAAATGTGCACGAAGCCGTCTTCGTTTTGCAGGTAGTTCTGCCGGAGCCAATCCGCTGCCTGGCGGGCGATATCACTGTCGTCCACGATACTGAAAATGGTCGGGCCTGAGCCGGAAATACCCGATGCCAGTGCACCGAGCCCGTCCAACGCAACACGGGCCTCGTCAAATCCGGGTAACAGGGTTTTGCGGTGGGGTTCCGCCAGTAAATCAACCAAGCAGGATGCCGCGGCAATCGTCTCTCCCTGGTGCAGATGATGTACAAACAGGGCAAATTGGGCGCCGTGTGCAACAACGGTACTACGATCGTATTGACCGGGAAGGACTTCACGCGCAGCCCGTGTGTCAAGACGTGAACCCGGCCAGGCAACGACGGATTGCCAGTGCCCGGGCCAGGGCAGACCGTATTGCCGCGCCCCACCCGGCAGACACAGGCGTAAACCACCCAGCAGGCTTGGTGCAATATTATCCAGGTGAACCTCACCACTGATGCTGCCTTCCATTTCTGCCATCAGGTGCAACAGGGCTGGACGGTCCAGTGGTCTATTGAAGTACTGGTTCAACGCAACCAGGGTCGCGACAATGGAACTGGCGCTTGATCCAAGCCCGCTACCGACCGGTAAGCGCTTTTCAAGGGTTATGCTCAAAGGCTGTATTTTTATTCCCCTGGAGCTGGCCGCTGCCTCGAACCGGCGGCACGAGGCAATAACGATATTCTGTTCCTGGTCCTGCGGCAGAGCATGTGCAAACGGGCCATCCATATACAGCATCCAGTCGTCCACCTGGCCCCGCATAATACTGACCAAATCACCCAACAACTGGCCATCGACCGGGGCCAGGGCCAAACCAAGTGCATCAAAACCCACCGACAGGTTGCCAGATGAAGCTGGTGCATATACCGTTAAGTCTGCCCGTTTTTCCATGTGCTCACTCACAAATCCAATGGCCTCCACGCCGTGCGCAACAAGTCTCCAAAAACACCGGCCGCGGTGACGTCAGCGCCGGCCCCGTAACCACGCAATACCAGGGGAATGGGTTGATAATAGCGACTGTGCAATACCAGCGCATTTTCACCGTCGCGGATCGAGCCGAGTGGTTGGTCGCATGGAACTGCGTCCACACACACGCTGCAACGGCCATCTTCAACCCGGCCGACATATCGCAATACCTTGTTTTCAGCTTTCGCGGCTGCGACCTTGCCAGCGTATTCCTCATCCAACTCCCTCAAGCGGTAGATAAGCTCTGAATGATCGATATCTGCTGCAAATTCATGCGCAATGACCGGTTCGACCTCGATGTCCTCGAGTTCGAGTTCAAGCCCCACTTCGCGGGCAATGATCAGCAGTTTACGGGCCACGTCCATACCGGACAGGTCATCCCTCGGATCAGGCTCGGTAAAACCGAGTTGCATGGCTTTTTCAACCGCGTCGGAAAACGGTACACCATCCTCCAACAGGCCAAAGATCATTGATAATGACCCGGACAGTATCCCGCCAAACGTTTTTGGCTGGTCACCGGAACGGAGCAACGATTGCAGCGTATCGATAAACGGCAACCCGGCGCCCACGTTGGTCTCGTACATGAACTTACGGAAATGACGCGCTGCAGTAGCGCGCATTTCACGGTAATAATCAAGGCTGGCCGTATTGGCCTTCTTGTTGGCGGCCACCACGTTGAAACCATTGGCCAGGAAGTTGCAGTATTGCATCGCCAGTTCTTCATCGGTCGTGCAATCAATGATCGTTGGATTCAGCAAACCCAGTTGTTCACGGATGGCAATCACGTCATCAACCGTCCAGGCTTTACCGTGTTGGTCCAGATCCTGCTGCCAGTTCTCCAGCGCTACCGTGTCATGACCGACCAGGAGTTTTTCACTGTTGGCGATCGCACGTACGTGCAGTGCCTTGTGCCCCGCAGCCAGCTTGCTGTCCTGATTCTGGAATTGTTGTAAAAGCGCTGTGCCGACATTACCACAACCCAGCAGGATGACATCCATGTGGCTGGTGTGGCTGAAGAAAGCGGTATGGCAGGCTCGCAGTGCGGAACGCGCAGAAGCCTGTTTGACGACCACGGTGATGGCGCACTCGGTGGAACCCTGGGCAATCACCTCGACATTTACACCAGCGGCGGAAATTGCACTCAGGAAACGTGCGGCAACACCCCGGTAGTGTTTCATGCCATCGCCGACCAGGGTGATCACTGAACGCTGGTCCATGACCGAGATCGTCGTAATCAAACCGTGCAACAATTCGAAGTGGAAGGCTTCTGAAAGCGCCTTGCGGGCTCGGTCCGCTTCGCCACTCCTGACACACAGGGTAATGCTGTACTCGGAAGAAGACTGGACGATCAGCAATACCGAGATTGACTCGCTTGCCAAGGCCTCCATGACGCGACGTGCAATACCGATCCGGCCGCGCATGCCGCCACCTTCGAGCGTGATGCTGGCCACGTCATCCAGGTGTGAAATGCCCCGTACAACCGCAGGTTTTTCAGTGTGTCCGTGGATCAGCGTACCTGCCTGGTCAACCTTGAAGGTGTTCTTGATTTCGCATGGAATACCGGCGCTCATCAGGGGTGTCAGGGCCTTGGCGCTGATGACCTTGGCACCAAAAAAAGACAACTCCATGGCTTCTTCGTAAGAAACTTCATCCAGGCACCTGGCGCTGACGACAACACGCGGGTCGGCGGTGAAAAAACCGTCAACGTCTTTCCAGATTTCGCAACTGCGCGCACGCAATGCCGCTGCCGCGCAGGTGGCCGAATAATCGGAACCATTACGCCCCATCAACTGTGGCTTACCTAGCGGGTTCACACCGTAAAAACCGGGTAGCACCAGGATGTTGTGCTCACCTTCCATTGCCCGTTGCAAAAGAGGCGCCGCCGCTTCGATATCCACCAAACTATCGTCGTAACTGTCATTGGCTGGCGGCAGGACATCGGTGTCAGACCATCGCGCTTCATGTCCTTGTGCCTGTAACAAATCGCTCATCAGGCGGCTGCTGAAACCCTCACCCGTGGAAAGTAACTCGGCCCAAACATCCACCGGGCATTGTTCCAAAAGCGCGATCCCTTCCAGCCTGGACTCCAGGCGCTTGTTCTGATGCTCTGAATAGGTCCTGGCCTGCGGACAATCCAAACCCACTTCACCGGCTGCGGTCAGTACCTGTTGCTCGATTTCGTTGATGCTGTCCAGATCAACCCTGAAATCCCCACCCTGCATGGCCGTATTGATCGCGCTCTCGAGTAAATTTGTGACACCAAACATGGCGGACAAAACCACCACGACTTTTTCTTTTTGTGCAGCCCTGGAAATGATCTCAGCGGCGGCTATGAAACTATCCAGGTCCGCCAGTGACGAACCGCCAAATTTTTGTACGAGCATGTACTGTACCTACTTGTTTAATTGGTTATTTTGTTGTTTGTTGAATACCAACCGGTCTCATTCAATCACCACTTGCCAGTAAAATACCACTGGCGCCCGGGTTGGCAGAACAAAACGTGGCCTGTATTGCATCATACGTTCAGTACGCAATGCATGGAACCACCTAATCGAGTGATTGATAATATCACCCCGGAATCAGCAGAAAACGTTATGCTTACGGTGTATGAAAAAAGTCTTTAAATGGCTGCTGGTCGTAGTCCTCATCCTGGCAACCGTGGTGGTTGTCCTGTTATACAACCCAAACTTCGCCAAGGGACCCTTGGAGCGCCAGGTCAGTGAACTGATCGGTTATCCGGTCAGCCTGGGCGGTGATATTGAACTTTCCATCGGAAAGGTCACCGAATTATCGTTTGCCGGTCTCCATATCGCAGCACCGGCGTGGTCCACCCGGGCCGATCTCGCTGCTGTCGACTGGCTTTTTGTAAGCCTCGACACCGCTTCGCTGTTCAAAAAAAACATCATCGTTGATTCCCTGCAAATACGCGGCTTGCAGGTAAACCTGGAAATCAACAGCGACGGTGAAAACAACTGGGCGAGTTCCAACAAAAATGCACCGGATGAAAACAAGACACCAGCCGCTGTCATTCCTATCGATATACGGCTCAACGATATCACCGTGAACCACCTGAACCAGGTCATCGACCGGCAATGGGAACTTCAAATCGACACCCTCAGCCAGCAGCAACGGGAAAGCGGTATGTTGGGTATCAGTCTCAACGGCGGCTTCAATGGCCGTCCGGTTGAATTCAACGGTGATATTGGGCCTTTTGCAAACCTGCTGCAGGGTCGGGATGTTGTCTTTGACGGTAACGGTCAATTCGGTAACCTCGATATTCGTGGTAAAGGCCTGATCGATGACCTGAAGCATCCACGGCGTCCACAATTTGACCTGCAAATAATGGGCCAGAATATCGACGAAATAACCACCATGCTGGGTATCGATGATCTGGGTAGTGGTATTTTTTCACTGCAAGCCCGGGGTGAAGCGGTCAATGACCACTACGAAGCGGGTATAGAGGGCAGAATCGGTGACATTTCGCTGGATGTTTCGGCACAGGCTTCCGACCTCCTGGAGTTGAATGAGCTGGATCTGACACTGGCCGCCAATGGTCCCAACCTGGGTGCATTCATGCGAACTTTAGGTTTGGAAAAATGGCCGGATAAACCCTTTAACATCGAGGGGAGTGTCAATCGTGTTGGCAGCACCCTGAACGTTTCCAAATTGACCTTGAATATCGGTGGTACCGGCTTGGTACTGGATGCCCTGCTCAGCAACTTCCCTGCCTTTGATGCCGGCCGTATCAGGCTTTCCGTGGTCGGAGATGACGCCGCCCAGTTTCGGGAATTACTGGGTATTCGCGGGGTTGCTACCGGACCATTTGCAGTTCAGGGCAGCCTTGATGTTTCGCCACAGGGCGTTGAGCTGCTCCAGGTTGAGGTGAAAACATCCCTTGGCCACCTTACCTTATCCGGCACACTGGGTCCTGGGCCAAGCTATGATGGCAGCAAACTGCATTTGCGCGTGGATGGCGATAATGCGCACAGCCTGATGTCCATTTTCAATATTGATGCATTGCCGGAAGATTCATTTAACCTGGATGCACAAATTGAAACCAGCCAGAACGGTCTGCACCTTGAGCGCTGCGTGTTGCTGACCTCAAAAAACGAACGGTTGGAAATCGGTGGTTACCTCTCCTATAAACCGGGTAGCCAGGACACCTCCGTCGATGTAAGGCTGAACGGCCAGCATCTGCGCCGGGCGTTGCAACGTTTTATTCCAGGTCTGGAGGTTCCCGATCTGCCGTATGACCTCAGTGGTCATGTTCGTGTGATGGAGGAGAGTGTTCAGCTACATGATGTCAAAGCCGCGTTTGCTGATATCGAGCTCGACCTGGCAGGTTCGATATCCCTGGGCGATCATCTCGTGGGTACAAGTCTCGATTTCGACCTGGACGGCAAAGACCTATCTACTTTGAATGAGATTCCCGGCTTGCGCAATTCACTGGCTATCTTTGTTCCGGGTCAGCCGTACCATGCCGCTGGTCGTTTCGGGATTGCCAGCACCGGATGGGGGCTTGAAAACATTAAGGGCAGGATTGGTAACACGGACATTACCATCGATGGCCAGATAGGCAGTCAAGCGGACTGGTCCGGGTCAAATATCAATTTTTCCATCAAGGGAATTGATTTGCATGCTTTTCTTGTCGACCAGGATGCATCCGATCTTGCCATAGGGGCATTTGAATCCAGCGGCCGGTTGATTCTTGCAAAGGACAGGCTGAGCATCAGGGATTTCAGCTTTGAAACCGATAAAACCGGTGGCGAAGCAGAGCTTGAATTTGGCTGGCCCATCAGTGGCCCTGTCGATGCCGATTTCAATGTCAATATCCGGGGTGATGACATACGCCACTTAATACCAGGGTCAGGAATGTTTGAGCCGGCAATGGCTGCCTACAGGATTAATGCCATCGGTCATCAGCGGGACGACTTTATCTCCTTTAAACATTTTGATGCAGTAATCGGTGATCTCCATGTTGCCTTGGAAGGCAAGGTCGATGAAAACATCGCAATCACCTTTAACGCGCAATCAAATAATTTATCCAGCCTTGGGGGGGTGAATGGCAAACCCCTGCCGGCCATTGCATTGGATATCAAAGCAGATTTTACCGGTGGTACCCGTCATTTTGCCTTTCAAAATATCTCGGTCAACTTGGGACAAACTGATATTTCCGGAACTATGGAAGTATCATTAGAGGGGCCGAGGCCAAAAGTGGATTTGACAGCAGAATCCAGACTTGTGGACCTTCGCCCTTTCTTAAGTCAGTTTGACGACGACGATAAAGAAATTGAGGTTCCGGACCGGGAACGTTTGATCCCCGCAATACCACTACCGCTGAAAGCTCTGAAAACAGCTGATGTTGCACTCTCGTTCAAGGCTGAAGAAATCAGGCGTATGAACGACAGCCTCAGGAACCTGGTCCTCGAGGCCAATGTGCTCGACGGCCACCTGAGTATTCCCGGTGTGTCATTCCATGACAGTAAGACAAGGTCACTACCAGTCGTCACTGACCATTAACCCGACAGGTGCTGATGATGCTGATGTAAAAATTGATATCAGCGCCAAGAAAATGCTTTTAAACCTCATCAACCAAACACCAGACAAGTTGTCAGCGTTACCCTTGTACGATCTTGAGTTTCACGCCGCCGGTTCGGGTGGAGACCTGCGGGAATTGGCAGCTTCGTTAAATGGATTGCTTACCATGGAAAGTGGTGGTGGTTCACTGGGAAAGGTCAACCTGGGGATGTTTGACATATTTCTTATTGATGAGATCTTTGGCCTGATCATGCCGAAATCCACAAAAGATGAGGTATTGGAAGTCAACTGTTATGCCTCTGCCTTCAAAATCACTGATGGTCTTGTCAAAACCGATCCCGCGATTGCCTATTCGACCAATAAATTGATATTGATAGCCAGGGGAACCCTGGACCTGAAGACGGAAAAACTAAACTTCAACTTCAACGCAACACCCACCAAAGCCCTGAAAATCAGCGCTGGAGAATTGTTCAATCCCTATATCCGTATCGGCGGCACACTCGCTGATCCCAACGTTGGTTTGGACCCAAGCAAGGCCCTGTTATACGGCGGGGCAGCACTGGGCACCGCCGGTATTTCGATACTTGCAAAGGGCTTGCTGGACCGGATGAGTACCGCGACACCATTGTGCGAGGAAATGCTGGAACAGGCAAGACAGAAACAACAATAATTTTTTAAGAGTCCGGTTTCCGGGAGTGTGACCCTTTACCGCATACGAACCTGCAGTTTTGCCAGTTCTTCACTACCCGGATTCAGGTCCTCAAACTCCAGGTCCTTCATTGCTGTGTCCGAGGTGCGGTAGATATCATGCATTTCCGGTAATTCCGCGTTGATATACAACAGACCGGTCACCACTTCCCCGCGGGCACGTTGTTGTTCCAGGTAGCGCATGACGCTGCTGCGGTTGGTGGCGTCATAACCGCTGTCAGTTTTTTTCAAAAGCAATTTCGAGCCGTCGTGTAATTCTACGACTGTGCTCTCACCCTCTGCGTAGCTCGTCCTGATCTCATTGGCCGGTGGCACAAAATCCGTCTGCGAGGCCGGATGGTAATGATCACGGGTGTAGGTATAGCTCTTGGTCGAGCCTGGGTGGTTGTTAAAAGTGACACAGGGTGAGACCACGTCCACGATGGCGCAACCGGGGTGCATGATACCTGCCTTGATCAGGGTGACCAGTTGCTCGCGGTCCCCGGAAAAACCCCTGGCTACAAAGCTGCTGCCCATCGAAATCGCGGTCGAAACGGGATCGATGTTCTTCCACTGGTTGATATCACCCCCCTTGGCCTTGCTACCCTTGTCGGCGGCGGCTGAAAACTGACCCTTCGTAAGCCCGTAAACACCATTATTTTCAATGAGGTATAACATGTTCAGATTACGCCTGACGACATGCCCGAACTGTCCAAAACCGATTGAAAGTGAATCACCATCACCCGATATGCCGATGCAGATCAGGTCACGGTTACCGGCCAAAGCACCGGTAGCCACCGAAGGCATGCGTCCATGCACTGAATTGAAACCATGCGAACCCGAAAGCAGGTACGCCGGTGTTTTCGATGAACAACCGATACCGGATAACTTGATCACTTTTTCCAGGGGAATCGATAACTCCCAAAAAGCCCGCACGATGGCTGCCGTGATGGAATCATGCCCACAACCCGCGCACAGCGTTGACATCGGGCCCTCATAATCACGCTCAAGCAAACCAATTTTGTTACGTCTCTGGCCGGGCAATTCAAGCTTGGGCTTCTTGATAAAACTCATACGTCTACTCCCGCACGCAAATGTTCACACACACCATCAACCACGCATTGGGCGGGAATCGGCATACCGTTGTAATGCAACACCGGCACCAGTTTCCGCGCATCGGTATTGGTTTCCAGGATAAGCAGGGAGCGCAGTTGCGCGTCGCGGTTCTGCTCGACCACAAATATGGTCTCGTGGTCTTTTACAAACCCGGTCACCTCGTCATCAAACGGAAACGCACGTACACGCATATAATTTGCATGTATTCCCATTGCCACCAGGCCGTCCAGGGCTTCGAGTACCGCGCCGTCCGAACTGCCGTAGGCAATGATGCCGATGCTGGTTTCCCGGGCAGCCTGCTTCTGCACGGGCTTTGGAACCAGCTTCCTGGCGGTCTTCCACTTGATCAATAAACGATCAATGACCTCCAGGTACTCGTCAGAGTTTTCCGTGTACAGCGCGTGTTTGTTGTGCCCTGAGCCACGTACAAAATAAGCACCTTTGGGATTGACACCGGGGAGTGTGCGTGGGGCAATTCCATCACCATCGGTGTCGATGTAACGACAGAATTTATCCAGTTCGTCTATCTCTTCAGAACTCAACACCTTGCCCCGGTCCGGGCGGTAGGCGTCATCCCATTCGAGCTCGGGAATCATCCAGTCATTCATGCCGATATCCAGGTCGGACAGTACAAACACCGGTGTTTGCAGACGCTCTGCAAGATCAAAGGCTTTGACCGCCATTTCGAAACATTCATGTGGGTTGGCCGGCAGCAGCAGGGGGTGTTGCGTATCACCGTGAGAAGCGTAGGCGCAGGCCATGATATCGCACTGCTGTGTACGGGTCGGCATACCGGTGGACGGCCCGACCCGCTGCACATTGAAAAACACCGATGGAATCTCGGCGTAATAAGCAAAGCCAATAAACTCGCTCATCAATGAAATCCCGGGTCCTGACGTGGGTGTAAAGGCCCTGGCGCCAACCCAGTTGGCACCGACCACCATGCCCGCAGCAGCCAGTTCGTCCTCTGCCTGCACGATGCAATAGTTCTTTTTGCCTGTTTCCTTATCAATACGATAGGTTTTGCAGTATTTTTTGAACGCATCCATCATCGAGGTTGATGGTGTAATCGGGTACCAGGCACCGACCGTGGCACCGGCGTATAAACAACCAAGCGCGGCGGCTGAATTACCATCGATCATGATGTGCTTGCTGTTGTCCCCCATGGTCTCAGCCCTGACCGGCAACGGGCAGGTGAAATTGTCCATGGCATAGTCATAACCCAGGTTAATGGCCTTCAGGTTGCTTTCTATCAGCTTGGGTTTACTGGCGAATGTTTCCTCGATCAGGTCTTGCAATATCCCGGTGTCAAGATTCATCAGGGCAGACAGGACACCCACGTAAGTAATATTTTTCATCAGGATGCGGACCCGGGCATCACTGAAATTTTCATTGCACATCTTGGCCAATGGCACACCCAGTACCGTGATGTCAGCACGGTTTAACTGGTCTCCCCGTGGCCAGGTCGAATCATAGATCAGGAAACCACCCGGACAGAGGTTTTCCATGTCCTGTTGATAGGTCTGGTTATTGAGCGCCACGAGTATGTCCACCCTCAGGGAACGGGACATATAACCATGCCGGTTCGCACGTATGCCGTACCAGGTCGGCAGTCCCTGGATATTGGACGGGAACAGGTTCTTGCCTGTGACCGGTATACCCATGCGGAACAGGGTTTTTAACAACAGGCTGTTGGCGCTGGCGGAACCCGTACCGTTAACGGTGCCGATCTTGATGACAAAGTCATTGACCTGGTCCTGTGTCATGTCTGCACCCCGTCATGGTCAATGGCGCGTGGAAATTTGAATGTTGATTTCTGCATATCCCAGGCTGATGTCGGGCATCGCTCGGCACACAGACCACAGTGTATACAGAGGTTTTCATCCTTGACCATGATGCGTTTGGTCTGCACCAGTTCCCCGGAAACATACAGACCCTGCTCGTTATTCATGCGTGGTGCTTTCAGGGCGTGGAGTAAATCCGGCATATCCTCATCGGCCGTGATGGTCAGGCACTGCGCCGGGCAGATATCCAGGCAGGCATCGCATTCGATACATTCGGAATCTGTAAATACCGTCTGTATGTCACAGTTCAGGCAGCGCTCCACTTCCTGTTGAGCCTGCTCAGGTGTGAAACCAAGCTCTACCTCGGTGACCAGATCCTTGAACCGCTCTGTGAGTGATACATGTTCCATCTTGCGTCGCGCCGCGGGATCAAAATCGTTGGAGTAGCTCCACTCATGCATACCCATTTTGCGGCTGCCCAGGTTCATCATCACCGGCAGGCGTTGATTGATATCTTCACCCTGGCAATGGCGGTGGATCGAAATGGCTGCCTGGTGGCCGTGTTCAACGGCCCAGATGATATTTTTGGGTCCAAACGCGGCATCTCCGCCAAAAAATACCCCGGACAGGGTTGATTCAAGGGTTGTTTTATCAATGACGGGTACATCCCACTTGTCGAACTCCATGCCCAGGTCACGTTCTATCCACGGAAACGCATTGTCCTGCCCGAGGGCCAGTATCACGTCATCGCAAGCAATGAAAACCTCACCGGTGGTCAATTGGTTAACGATCCGGCCGTGTTCGATCTCGTACTCCACCTGGTGGAATTTCATACCCGTCAAGCGGCCTTTCTCGATCACGAACTCCCGGGGCGCATGGTTGACCATGATCTCGACGTTCTCTTCCTCGGCGTCTTCCAGTTCCCAGTCGGAGGCTTTGAAGTACTCGCGTGGTTTGCGTGCCATGACCTTGACGTCTTCAGCACCCAGGCGCAAAGAGGTGCGGCAGCAATCCATGGCAGTGTTACCAACCCCGATGATCAGGACCCGCTTGCCGATACGGTCGCAATGGCCAAACGCAACCGATTCCAGCCAGGCGATGCCGATATGTATATTGGCATCACCCTCCATGCGGCCGGAAATATCCAGTTCCTTGCCTTTTGGGGCACCGCTGCCAACAAAAATCGCGTCGTAACCCTCACCCAACAGGTTTTTCATACTCTCAACCGGGTGGTTCAGACGCAGGTCAACACCCATATCGGTGATGTAGGCGATTTCTTCGTCGAGGACTTTTTCCGGTAAGCGGAAGGCAGGAATATTGCTGCGCATCAGGCCGCCGGGTTCTCCCAGTGCTTCAAAAATAGTGCACTCATAACCCATCGGCATCAGGTCATTGGCCACGGTGAGTGATGCGGGGCCTGCCCCGACAAGCGCGATTTTTTTGCCATTCTTTTTTGTGGGGATTGATGGCAGAAGTCCACCAATATCTTCGCGATGATCTGCCGCGACCCGTTTCAAACGGCAAATCGCAACCGGTTCTTCGTTGGTGCGGCCACGCCGGCAGGCCGGTTCACAGGGCCGGTCACAAACACGCCCCAGGATGCCGGGAAAAACGTTGCTTTCCCGGTTCGCCATGTACGCATCGGTAAACCTGCCCTGGGCAATCTGGCGGATATACTCGGGCACATCCGTGTGTGCCGGGCAGGCCCATTGGCAATCGACGACCTTGTGGAAATAATCCGGATTATTGGTATTGGTGGGCTTTGTTCCCAATGTTATTTATCTCCACTTTCCCGACCACGCTGCCCGGGCGATGCGCAAGGATACTTTTTTGCTAAGGCAAATCATCTGCGTTTTATTCACCACCCACTCGATTAAGCTTAGGTAACAAACCTGTAGAAATAAAGCCGGGTTACAGGATCTCGTCCAGTGCCTCGCACAGGCGCTGAACCTCATCCTTGCGTGTGTAATGTACAAATGAAGTCCGCACCACACCCATTTCCTGCGGGATACCCAGGGCTTTAATCAGACGATAGGCATAACAATGGCCATTACCGATCCCGATATTGCGTTGTGCCAGGGCTCGAGCAATTTCTCCCGGGTCACGGCCATCAACCGTGAATGAAACCGTGGGTGCGCGGTTCTTGGTCACTGTTTTTCCGATCAGGCTCACGTTTTTACGTTGTGACAGAAAATCCAGCAGTGGTTGCAGATTACGACGTTCCGCGTGTTGAAACAGGGCCCTGACCGCGCTGGTTTTCTTGCCGGGCTCCACTGCCTGGGTACCAAAATGGTGTGTATATACGTCCTCGAAATAATCGATCACACCGTTGACCGATACGATCTGGGCGTGGTCCGGGCCGGCCGGTGTAAACCGGGCTGTCGGGTAGGACGTATTGAAAAAATGACCCTGGTTGGGCAGGCGTTCGTTG
Source organism: uncultured Gammaproteobacteria bacterium (assembly GCA_963753105.1). Lineage (GTDB taxonomy): Bacteria > Pseudomonadota > Gammaproteobacteria > Xanthomonadales > SZUA-36 > SZUA-36. Next base: position 510,278 of record CAVWBD010000001.1, on the reverse strand, counting down.
AGTTCCCTGCGCATCGTCATGACGCCAAGGTGGGGACCATAGACCTTGTACAGGGAAAACAGGTAAACATCCGCGCCCAAGGCTGTGATGTCCGGCAGGCCGTGCCCTGCGTAGGAGACCCCGTCAACGATCGCAATGGCGCCGGCCGCGTGTATTTTGTCGGTCCATTCCCGCACCGGGTGCATACTGCCAACGATATTGGAGCAATGCGTGAAAGCCACCACGCGTGTGCTGTTCATTCAACAGGGCATCGAGGTCCTCAATATCCAGTTCAGCACTGTCGGGGTTGATACACCACTCACGGATAACCATGCCCGCGTCTTCCAGCCTGCGCCAGGCCCCGACATTGGCTTCGTGATCCTGGTTGGTGACGATGATCTCGTCACCGGGCTTCAGGTATTGGCGTAACGCCTGTGCGAGCACGTAGGTATTCTGTGAGGTTGAAGCGCCAAAATGCACTTCGTCCGTGGCCAGGTTCAACCACCCGGCCATCCGCTCACGCGCCTGTTCCATCCTGACCCCGGCCGTGTGTGAGGGCTCAAAGCAGTAATTGGGCTGCACCTTGCTGGCGAGGTAATAATGGTGCAATGCGTTAATCATTTTGCCGCAAGCGAAAGAACCACCGGCGTTTTCAAAATGTGTAAAACCCTGCAGTGACGGCTCGGAAAAAGCCGGGAATTGTTTGCGTACAAAATCAATATCAAGTCTTTTCATGGTTTTTCCTGTGAGGTGCCAACCGGCTTTGTCCGGCGTGTCGTGGCATGGGTAGTGCCCGCCCCTTGTTGAATATTCGATTTCCTTAATACAAGATGTTTATATATACTGATTAATCCTAACTTCTTAACAACGATGGTTTTTTAATCATGAGTAACATAACAGAAATGAGCTCATCTGAAATGCAGCCGGGTATCAATCCCAATACGATGTCAATCATTGTCACCAAGGGCACGCTTGATTGGGCTTATCCACCTTTTATCCTGAGCACCACGGCGGCGGCGATGGGGCTCGATGTGACGATGTTTTTTACATTCTACGGGCTTCCGCTGTTATTGAAAGACGTGGATAAATTGCAGATCAGTTCACTGGGCAACCCGGCCATGAAAATGCCGATGATGGGTATGCATATGGGTATGCCGAATATCGTTTCCGCCCTGCCGGGAATTGACGCTGCGGCATCGAAGATGATGAAGAACCTGATCAAGAAAAAAGGGGTTGCTTCGATTCCCGAGTTACGTGAACTCGCCGTTGAGGCTGATGTGCGGATGATCGCCTGCCAGATGACTTTGGATCTGTTTGAGTACTCAAAGGATGACATGATCGAGGGGATCGAGCTCGGTGGCGCCGCAACCTATATCGAGGTCGCAACCCAGAGTCACATCAACCTGTTTATCTGACACCAACTATCAAGCAAGGAATTATTTATGGCAGACCAAGTACTTGACGCAAAAGGGCTTAATTGCCCTCTACCCATTCTCAAAGCGAAAAAGGCGTTAAAATCCATGGCCGCCGGCACCACGCTGGAAGTCCTGTCAACGGACCCTGGTTCCGTTGCTGATTTTGCTGCTTTTTGCCGCACCACGGGTAACGAGATGCTCGAAGAAACCGAGGCTGACGGTATCTGGACCTATCTGATTCGCAAGCGCTGAAGCGGTCGCTGACCGGCCGACAAGTAACTGAGGGGCTGAACTGCTTGGTTCAGCCCTTTTTATTTTCCGATACAGAACCTGGAAAAAATATCCCCGAGCAGGTCATCCGGCAGGTATTCGCCGGTAATTTCACCCAGTGATTTTTGCGCCAGCCTGAGCTCTTCCGCCAGGGTTTCGGCAGCATTGTAATGTGTGAGTTGCTCTCGTCCTGTATCGATATGCTCACGGGTTCGGCGCAGGGCATCCAGGTGCCGGGTACGGGCTGAAAACACACCGTCCTGCGTGGGCGTCACACCGGCCACCTGTCTGACCAGTTGCACCAGCTGTGGCAGTCCCTGTCCCGTTTTTGCCGATAACCAGACTTTCAGACCGCCCTCGTCCACACCGGTCTTTTCTCCACTGAGGTCCACTTTGTTGTGTACTTCTATGCAGGGGATGCCCGGTGCAATTTCATTTCTCAGGGCCGCTTGCGCATCACTGTCCTGGCTTGCATCCAATACCAGCAATACCATGTCGGCCGTTGCAAAGGCCGCCCGGGCTCTTCGCACGCCCTCCGCTTCAACCCGGTCGTCGGAATCCCGGATCCCGGCAGTATCGGCAATATGCACCGGCAAGCCATCAAGTGATATGTATTCGCGTAAGACATCGCGGGTGGTGCCGGGAATTTCGGTGACGATGGCGGTATCGCGTCCGGCCAGTGCGTTCAAAAGACTCGATTTACCGGCATTCGGCAAGCCGACGATGGCGATATTGATACCATCACGCAACAATTGACCCTGGTGGGCCTGGTCCAGTAACCGTTTTAAATGGCTACCGGCCCTGTCCAGTCGTTCCAGTACATCACTACCACCCAGAAAATCGATTTCCTCGTCAGGAAAATCCAGTGCCGCCTCTATAAACACCCGGAGTTCGACAAGTTCCATGCGCAAGTCATTGACCTGCTCTGAAAACACACCCTCCAGTGAGCGTTGCGCCGCCCTGGCTGAGGCCTCGGTCGCGGATTCGATCAAATCAGCAATCGCCTCGGCCTGGACGAGGTCAAGCTTGTTGTTCAGAAAAGCCCGTTCGGAAAATTCGCCGGCACGCGCTGGCCGGGCACCCAGGGATAAGACCCTTGTCAATAACATCTGCAAGATCTGTGGTCCACCATGGGCCTGCAACTCGACGACGTCTTCACCGGTCAATGACGCAGGTGCCGAAAACAGGATGGCAATACCAGTATCCAGTGTTATGCCATCGTCACCCAAAAACCGGCAAAAATGCGCCTGGCGCGGCTGCAGTTCGGTATCCAGTACTTTTTGTGCAATGGAGATACTGGACGGCCCGGAGATACGGATAATGCCGACACCGCCAACACCGGGCGGTGTGGCGATTGCGCAAATGGTATCTGTGGAAGCCTGGTGTTGGTTGCCTCTGGACATGGCCTTAGCTTATTTGATACGGCCAGTCGCGTAAATCCCGACTAAAGAAATGGGGCAATTTCATGTTTTCAGCGACTATCTAATAGAGATTGACAAGCCTGTATTATGCTAACTGTGCCGGGATTCCTTCCCGGGACACGCTCAAGCCATCCATGGGCGCTCGGTAATTCGTATCCCGACGAATTACGGTCCCGGCTAAGGAAACACCCGGCACAGCTCGAATTACCCCGCTGCAGGCCTTTAGAGCAGTCGAAACTGATCTCTTCATAACAGCCCGGTGGTTTGCCGATGTGGGCGACATTAAGCACCGCACCAAGCCCTGAGAGTCGTCAGGGGAGAAATTTGCGGGATATAAATTTCAGGCCGACCAGGGCAGGATGCCCTGTGAGGCCGGCCCCGTAAACCCGCAAATTGCACCAGTATCCCGGATGTTGGCGCCGAACAGATATGACTGGACGCAGGGCTGGACCGAAAGCAATAGCCGTAGCTATTGGTTGAGGGAAGACCAAGTCCGGGCGCGTATGGACAAGCCAGGGCCGGGATAGGAATTCCGACTGGTGCAATATGCGGGTTTGGAACGGCTCGAAGGAGAGGGTAGCCCGAAGGGCTGCGGGGTCGGGAGCCCACACCGGCAAATCATCGGGATATTCATGAAAGAGTTGTTTATGAATATGATCAGGTTCATTTTCCACTGGCTTACAGAGAGGGGCAGGCCTGCCCCTCTCCTTTGGACTAGCTAATTTAAAATGAACCTGACGTTTCGTATGAACTGCTGGCTTCTATTTTTCGCGTGATATACCACTGCTGAGCCAGTGACAGACCGGCGTTGGTCGCCCAGTAAAGCACCAGTCCGGCCGGGAAAAACGCGAACATGAACGAAAAGCCGATCGGCATGAACTGCATGATCTTGCGTTGCATCGGATCCATGCCCGCAGTCGGTGTCAGGCGCTGGGTGGCCATCATGAACACCGCGTTGAGTACCGGCAGGATGAAGTACGGGTCACGTGCTGTCAGGCTGTGGATCCACAAAATGAACGGTGCCTGGCGTAGTTCAACCGATTCGAGCAATACCCAGTAGAGCGCGATAAAGATTGGTATCTGGATCAGGATTGGCAGACAACCGCCCAATGGATTGACCTTTTCGGTCTTGTACATCTCCATCATCGCCTGGCTCATACGCTGGCGGTCATCACCATAGCGTTCCTTGAGCTGTTCGATACGCGGTTGCAGTTTGCGCATCCTCGCCATCGAACGGTACTGTGCTTCGGTCAGTTTGAAGAACAATAACTTGATTAGCACCGTCAGTAATATGATGGCCCAGCCCCAGTTGCCAACCAGCTTGTGGATATTGGAAAGCAACCAGAACAGCGGTTTTGAAAACACCGTGAAGATGCCGTAATTAACCGTATGTCCCAAACCTGGTGCAATGTCATCGAGATCATCCTGCAGTTTAGGGCCGACATATAGGCGGCTTTCAAACTCGTGTTTTGCACCGTTATCGATGCTGACCGCAGGTGACACTGCGCGTGCAATATAGCGTGGGAATCCGTTGGGTGAATAAACCTGGGTCGAGTAGCTGTTGCTTTGATCTTTTGGCGGAATCCACGCGGTAAAGAAATAGTGCTGGATCATGGCCAGCCAACCATCACTGAAGCTGCGCTTGTACGGCTCGCTCGCCACGTCATCAAAATCCACTTTTTCGAATTTTTCCTCGGGGCTGTAAAAGCCGATTCCGAAAAAGCTGTAGCGGCCCGGGTTGGTAAAACCACCATCGTCCTTGTCAAGGATGACCGAGCGTTGCAACTGCTCATAACGGCTGCCGGTCCAGGTTTCCCCGCTCTGGTTGCTCAGCGTGTGACGCACCAGGATATCGTATTTACCGCGCTTGAAAACCAGGGTCTTGGTCACGCGAATACCATTGCCGTCGTCCCAGGTTAACGGCACGCGGATCTCGTCAGCGCCCTGGCCCAGAATGTATTCGTATCTATCGGATTGATAATGACTGGTGTGGTTGGGCGCTGCTGTGCGGCTCAACAGGCCGGATTGTGCAATAAACATTTCCGGGCCGTCACGTGTCAGCAAACCAACTTTGATCTCGGCGACCTCCAGTTTGACCGGGTAGTCGAGCAAGCGGGCTGTCACCACGGTGCCACCCACTAAATCGATCTCTGCTTCCAGCACATCGGTCGTGACCGTAATCAAATCGCTGGCACCCGACATTTCCGCTTCTGTACCAGCTGGCAGTGTGCCACCGGTTTCAGTCATTGTTTCTGCCGATGGGAGATCACCCTTTTCACCGGGCACGGTGCTGGGGATATCCGACATATCGGGTGCATCGAGCGGTGCGGCCGGGTTGATGACTTCTGTCAACTGTTGTGGTGCGGTTGGCTGGGGGCCATAGTCTTTCTGCCATTCCACCCACAGCAGGTAAGAAATGACGAGCAGGCCCATGAACAGAATCGGACGAAGGTTTGCCATTATGTCTGTGTCCTTGTTTGCCGGTTTTCGGCTTTCCTGGTCAGTCTTTGCCAGTGGTTGATAAGTGAATTGTCCAGGATTGCGTTGGTTTCACCAACAGCATTGTGTTTTGGCAGAACAACGAAATCCAGTGACTCACATCCCGCCTGGCCAGTCATACGGTTACGAAAACACTCACGAATAACACGCTTGATTCGATTCCTCTCAACCGCTCTTGCACAGACCTTTTTTGAAACAGCCATGCCAAGCCGGTGGAGGTCTTTGCTGTTTTCCCGTGCCAGGACCCTGAAGTAGTTGTCATCCGAACGGATGGGGTCCTTGAAAACCAATTGGAATTCAGCCGGTTTGAGCAAGCGGGATTGCCTGGAAAACTTCATTATTCCTGGCCTTTGGGTGTTTTTCGCGTGTTTTGGTTGCCTGTTTCGATTCCGGCCTGCCAGACCTGTTTTTCACCAGACCTGGCCGCCGATTACCGGGAAGTTGTCAGAACCACAAATTTCAGGCTGACAGGCGTTTACGTCCCTTGGCTCGACGGGCATTGATGATTGCGCGTCCGCCACGGGTTGCCATACGGGAGCGAAAGCCGTGTCGGCGAGCGCGTTTCAGATTGCTGGGCTGAAATGTACGTTTCATTGTCTAGAACCTCTGTAAATTCGTTTAAGGCTGATTTTCTGCAACAGCAGACAGCCGACACAAGAGGCGAATGGTAGCCCGTATTCGCATATCTTTCAAGCAATTGGAGGGATGATTTGGTTTATTTGCTGTTCCTTCAGTAACTGTAGCCAAGTTATCCACAGCGCGTTAGACTAAGCGCTGTTCCGGCATGTACCCAACAACGGGTTTTGAAGCTTACTTAAGCATGATTATTTTTTTAAATAAATCACTGAAAAATAAATAAATATCTATATTTTACCTTGAAATGTTCAATTCCCTATTTAACATAATTCAATCGGTTTAAACGCGCCATGACGCAAAATACCTGGCAACTTTGCCTGCAGCACCTGGAACGGGAATTTCCGCCTGAAGATATCAATACTTTTGTCCGTCCGCTGGAAGTGGTGACCACCAGGAACCGCACGCGCCTGGTTGCACCCAATACCTATGTGCGTGACCACATCGCGGCGCACTACCTGGAACGAATTCGTGACATATTTGAACATCTCGGTGAGACAAGGGATTCCATCAGTATCGAGGATGGTTTGCCGGCCGAATCACAAGCACAAACCACAAAAAAACCGGGCAGGAAAATTAACCGCGTGCAGACCGGTCTTGATGCCCGTTACCGGTTTGATAATTTTGTCCAGGGTAAATCAAACGAATTGGGTTTCGCTGCGGCGTCCCACGTGGCGCAGAAACCAGGCGATGCCTATAACCCGTTGCTCCTGTACGGTGGCACCGGTCTGGGTAAAACCCATTTGTTACACGGTATCGGTAACTTCATACACGAGCAGAACCCTTCCACAAAGGTCCTGTACCTCGATTCAGAGCGCTTCGTCAGCGATATGATCAACGCCTTGCGGCACAAAACCATCAACAGCTTCAAAGAACATTATCGCTCTGCCGGTGCATTGCTGATTGATGATATCCAGTTTTTTGCCGGAAAGAAGAGCTCACAGGAAGAATTTTTTCATACTTTCAATACCTTGCTGGATAGCAAACAACAAATCGTTTTAACCTGTGACCGTTACCCGAAAGAGGTAGACGGCATCGAGGCCAGGTTGCGGTCACGTTTTGGCTGGGGTTTGACGGTTGCCATCGAACCACCGGATTTTGAGACCCGTGTAGCGATTTTGATGAACAAGGCGCAGGAAAAAGGGGTGCAACTTGGTGAACCGGTCGCTTTCCTGATCGCCAAGCGCCTGCGTTCCAATGTACGTGACCTGGAAGGCGCCCTGAACACTCTGATCGCAAATGCACGTTTTAGCGGGCGGGAAATCACCGAGAGCTTTACCCGTGAGGTATTGCGCGATTTGCTGACCGTGCACGACCGATTGATTACAATTGAAAATATCCAGAAAACGGTGTGTGAATATTACAAAATTCGCATGTCGGAGTTATTATCCAAGCGCAGGCCACGCAGTATTGCCCGACCCCGGCAAATGGCCATGGCCTTGTGCAAGGAATTAACCCAGCACAGTCTGCCGGAAATCGGTGAGGCTTTTGGTGGGCGGGATCATACGACGGTATTGCATGCCTGTCGTAAAATTGGGGAATTGTGTGAAACGGATGGCCGTTTACGCGAAGACAAGATTAAACTGTTGCGATCATTGACCACCTAGTAAATTGTGGAACAATGTCGGTACAAGACCTGAATAAACTGTGTATAAGTCCTCAGTAATTGGACAAAGTGCTTTTACCCCCATATTGTCCACAGGTTTACAATACGACTTTACACATGGTTACGTGTAATATAAACAACTGAATTTAAATATTTTTATTTGTTTTTTATACTTATCAACAAGGCTTATTACTACTACTATTTATATATATAATAAATAATAGTAACAAAGGAACAGAGCATGAAATTCACGATTTCCAGGGAAGTTCTTCTTCAGCCACTCAGCCAGGTCGTCGGTGTTGTTGAGCGTCGTCAGACATTACCGGTACTGGCAAACTTCATGCTGTCAGCCAGGGACGGTCAATTGACCGTAACCGGAACTGACATGGAGGTCGAACTGATCTCGAAGATCCCGGCCGATGTTACCCAGGATGGTGATATCACTGTTCCAGCCCGCAAGTTGGTGGATATCATCCGTGCATTACCGGACGGCTCCGCTATAACCTTTACTGTCAGCGGTGACAAGGCAACGCTCTCTGCAGGACGCAGCCGGTTCACGCTATCAACCCTGCCGGCTTCCGAGTTTCCAGCCACTGATCAAGTGGAAGCCCTTGAAAATATAGTAGTTTTTGAATCCAACCTGAAAAGAATGATGGATAAAACCGCTTTTGCGATGGCTAACCAGGACGTGCGTTATTACCTGAATGGCCTGCTATTTGATTTCAGAGGCCAACAATTACGGGCAGTTGCAACGGACGGACACAGGCTGGCGGTTTGTGACCTTGAGGGTGCTGTTGAAATCAGTGGCGAACGCCAGTTGATCGTACCGCGTAAAGGTGTGCTTGAATTAACCCGTATGTTGTCTGCCGATGACGGTGAAGTCACGCTGGCTATCGGGCGCAACCACATCCGGCTGGTCAAGGATGATATGACCTTTACATCAAAATTGATCGATGGCCGCTTCCCGGACTACCAGGCCGTCATCCCGATCGGTGCCGACAAGCAGATGCTGGTGGACAAGGAAACCTTTATCCACGCCCTGCAGCGTGTCGCAATCCTGTCAAATGAAAAGTACAAGGGAGTCAGGCTCGAGGCGGCAGGATCTACGATCAAGATCATCGCGCATAACCCGCAGCACGAGGAAGCAGTGGAAGAGATCGAAGCGGAGCTCAACTTCGAGCGCCTGGCAGTGGGTTTCAACGTGACTTATCTGCTCGATGCCCTGATGGCCATCGATACGGAGCAGGTTTCATTGGAGTTAAAGGACGCCAACAGCAGTTGCCTGGTATCCGCCCCGGATTCCAACGATAACCGGCACGTGGTGATGCCATTAAAACTGTAGTGGCATCAATACAGTGATATGAGGGTAAAAACCCTAAATATCAGTAATTTAAGAAACATAAAATCGACACAAATAGAAGCTGACCCGTGTCTCAACTGTTTCACCGGGGACAATGGTGCGGGCAAGACGAGTATCCTCGAAGCATTGGCCGTGTTGTCCAAGGGACGCTCTTTCAGACCGGGTCATATTTCCTCGCTCATCGGTCCTCAAGATAAAAATTTCAAGGTAGTCAGCCGTATTGAAAGCCATGCAGGGGATTCCCATCAACTTGGTCTGGAGCGTGGATCAGATTATTGGCAGGCCCGTCACCAGGGACAGGATGTCAACCAGATCTCTGAATTAACCCGGTTATTACCCTTTGTTTTGCTCGAGCCGAGCAGCCATACGCTTATCAGTGGACCACCGGATGGCAGACGAAAATTTCTGGATTGGGGTGTGTTTCACGTGAAACATGGCTTCCTGGAACTGTGGAGACGTTACAACCGTGTTCTGAAACAGAGAAATGCCGCGTTACGTCAAGCCAGTGAAGGTGTCGTGGAGAGTCTCGATCCACAGTTTGTAGAACTGGGTGAGAAGCTGCACTCAGAACGGCAGAAATACGTAAATACCCTGCAAGCCTTATTGAAGACCCGTTTACCTGGCATCAGCGAAGCACTTGTGGAAATAACACTGTCATACCGCAAGGGGTGGTCGGGCGACAGCTTGAAAGAGGCCATAGACCACTCCAGACGCAGGGATTTGGAGAAAGGCATGACCAACCCGGGCCCACACAAGGCAGACCTGTACCTGGCCCTGGAGGGCGCGCCTGCCAAGGAACGTCTGTCACGGGGTGAACAAAAGGCCATGACAGCAGCATTGGTCATCGCACAGGCCCATACGATATGTGAAACGGGTGAAAAACCGATATTGATGCTGGATGATCTGTTCTCAGAATTTGACGAGGCGCACCTGGGCAGGGTGCTCGAAGCCGGCATGGGCCTGGGTGTACAGTTGTGGCTGACAGGCACTCAATCGGCACCGGCTATAAGAAATTACAATAGTAACTATTCGATGTTTCACGTGGAACATGGCCGGGTTACAAAGGTATCTGTTTAAACCGTCTAAAAAGTTTAAAAAACAGGTGTTTAATCGTTATAAATGGTATAATACCTCGTGTTTCCAAGCATCAATCACCCGCCACAATTTAAACAATATTGCTGTTGATAAAGGCAGTAGGTGGCGGGTTTAGGCCGGAGTAAAAAGGCTATATGAGTAAGCATGAATATGATTCAACAAGCATCAAGGTATTAAAAGGGCTTGATGCAGTTCGTAAACGTCCCGGCATGTATATCGGGGACACCGATGATGGAACCGGTTTACACCACATGGTGTTCGAGGTCGTGGATAACTCGATTGACGAAGCCCTGGCCGGGCACTGTGATGCCATCAAGGTTGTCATTGAGACCGGTGGCTATGTCATGGTTTCTGATAACGGCCGTGGTGTGCCGGTTGATATACACAAGGAAGAAGGGCGCTCCGCGGCCGAGGTCATCATGACGGTGCTGCACGCTGGTGGCAAATTCGATGATAACTCGTACAAGGTGTCAGGTGGTTTACACGGTGTGGGTGTTTCGGTAGTCAATGCACTTTCAGAGGAGTTGGAACTGATCATCAGGCGTAATGGACACGTCTGGGAGCAAAGATACCAGATGGGCGTGCCCCTGGAGCCACTTAAAAAGATTGGTAAAACCAGGAAAACCGGTACCGAGTTAAGATTTTTACCCAGTGCGGAGATATTTTCCGATCGCGACTTCCACTACGACATTCTCGCCAAACGTTTAAGGGAACTCAGTTTTTTGAATTCCGGGGTGAGGATTGAACTAAGGGATGAGTTGTCAGGCAAACAGGATGTATTTGAATATGAGGGTGGTATACGATCGTTTGTAGAGCACCTGGGCCGTAAGAAAAACGCCTTACATCAAACAGTTATGCACTTTCAGGGTGAGTCCAACGACATCTCGGTGGAAGTTGCCCTGCAGTGGACCGATGCCTACCAGGAAAGTGTCTTCTGCTTTACGAATAACATTCCACAGCGGGACGGCGGGGCGCACCTTGCTGGTTTCAGGGCTGCGTTGACACGCACCATGAATCAATACATAGAAGAATCCGGACTGGCAAAGAAAAGCAAGGTTTCAATGACCGGCGATGATGCCAGGGAAGGGCTGGTCGCGGTGTTGTCGGTAAAGGCACCGGATCCAAAATTCTCATCACAAACCAAGGATAAACTGGTTTCTTCGGAAATCAAACCCGTGGTTGAGTCACTGGTGGCGTCCCATCTGCGAGACTTTTTACTGGAAAACCCGGGTGAGGCCAAGACCATCACGATGAAGGCCGTGGATGCGGCCCGTGCCAGGGAAGCAGCCCGTAAGGCCCGTGACATGACCCGTCGTAAAGGGGTGTTGGATATCGCCGGCCTGCCTGGAAAACTGGCTGATTGCCAGGAAAAAGATCCGGCCTTGTCTGAATTATTTATCGTGGAGGGTGACTCAGCTGGTGGTTCCGCCAAGCAGGGTAGAAACCGGAAAACACAGGCAATTCTGCCACTTAAGGGCAAAATTCTGAATGTGGAGAAAGCGCGTTTTGATAAAATGTTGTCATCGGCCGAGGTCGGAACACTGATCACGGCACTGGGTTGTGGTATTGGCAGGGATGAGTTTGATATCGAGAAACTGCGCTACCACACGATCATTATCATGACTGATGCCGATGTGGATGGATCACACATTCGCACGCTTTTATTGACATTTTTCTACCGCCAGATGCCCGAATTGATCGATCGCGGGCACATCTATATCGGTCAGCCACCGCTGTACAAGGTCAAGCAGGGCAAGCAGGAGCATTACCTGAAGGATGATGCAGAAATGAACGAATACATGCTGGCCCGTGCAGTGGAAAATGCTGCACTTGTTTTTGACCAGGATGCACCGCCGCTGTCCGGCCAGGCGCTGGAAGGCCTGTTAGGTGATTACATCGCAGTCAAGGCGGCCAATACCCGGCTAGCGTTACGCTATGACCCATTGTTTTTGAGTCAACTTATTGATAATAAAGCATTTAATAAAAACTGGACTGTCCAGGAAGCACAGGACTGGTGTGACAACATACTCATTAAAATGAACGCCAACACGCCACCCAGTGTCAGCTACGATCTGCGTGCTAAAGAGGGAGAAGAGGGTGTTGAACTGGTTCTGAGCAAAACCACTTACGGGGTTGTCGAGGCGACAGCCTTGAGACGTGATTTCTTCCGCTCGCCTGAATACAGGTTGACCGCCAAGCTGGCTGACACCCTGCATGATCTTATACAACCGGGCGCTGTGGTGAGACGGGGTAACTCGGAAGAGGCTATAGAGAGTTTTGCCGGGGCACATGACTGGCTGATGACTGAAAGCCGCAAGGGGCGCAGCTTCCAGCGGTTTAAAGGCCTGGGTGAAATGAATCCAGAGCAACTTTGGGATACCACGGTAAACCCTGAAACACGACGCTTGCTGAAAGTCACCATCGAAGACGTGGTCGCTGCCGACGAGATTTTCACCACCTTAATGGGTGACGAGGTTGAACCGCGCAGGGAGTTTATCGAAAACAACGCCCTGCAGGTAACCAACCTGGATATCTGAATACCACCCGGCTAAGCCGGGGGGGTTGACCATACTCAGCCGATCAGGGCAATGTTTGCGACCTGGTCAAAAAGGCCTTTCAGCCTGATCAACAGGTTCAGACGGTTGCTGCGTATTTCTTTGTCGTCATCCATCACCATGACCTTGTCAAAAAAGGCTTCAATGGCGGTTGAAAGACCGGCCAGCAGGCTTAAAGAGGCCTTGTAGTCCGATCCTGAAACATGCTTTTCGAGCTCAACTGAAATGTTGTTAATTTCTTCGAAAAGATGTTTTTCTTCATCAATAATTAAACGATCTTCGTTGATCGCGTTTGTATCAGGAGTTGACGTTTTACGTAAAATGTTGCCAATTCTCTTGTTTGCGGCAACCAGGACCGGAGCTTCATCGTGTTGCATGAACTCGCGCAGCGCTTCAAGCCGGGCCAACAGGTCGGGCAGGGTCCCGAGTGGTGCATCAAGTGCTGCGTTGACCATACCGGTATCGAAACCCTGGTCACGTAAATAATGCTTCAACCGTTCGAGGATGAACTGGCGTAAATCTGCAGTATCGTTCTCATTGACCGGAAGTTGTTCACCAAGCACCTGTGCTGCTATTTGCAGGACCCGGTCCAGGCTGATATCCACCTCACCATCCAGCAGGATGCGTACCAGCCCCAGTGCCGCACGACGCAGGGCAAAGGGATCCTTGTTACCGGTTGGCTTAAGACCGGCGGCAAAAATCCCGCTCAGCGTATCCAGGCGGTCGGCCAAGGACACAATTTTTCCGGTCACGGATGAAGGTAAATCATCCCCTGAAAATGCCGGCCGGTAGTGCTCGGAGATCGCTTGTGAGACGGTCGTGGGTTCCCCACTTTGCACAGCATAATAACCACCCATAATGCCCTGTAGTTCCGGAAATTCACCCACCATCTGGCTGACAAGGTCACATTTACTTAACAGGGCGGCACGTTCCGCCGCACCGTCTTCAATATTAATTTCTTCCGCTAATTTACGGGATATTGACGCTATTCGTCGTGATTTATCACGAATTGATCCTAACTTGTCCTGAAACACAACACTATCAAGCTGTGTTAACCAGTCCTCAATACGGGATTTTCTGTCCTGGTCCCAGAAAAAGCGTGCGTCTGCCAGGCGCGGCCGTATGACCCGCTCGAAACCGGAGCGTACGGCATCAAAATCCTGGCTTTCCAGGTTTGCAACAGCAATAAATGTGGCCTGCAATGCATCGCTTTTTCTGTCAATGACAGGGAAAAACTTCTGATGATCCTGCATGCTGGCGATCAACGCTTCGGCGGGTACCTCGAGGAATTCTTCATCAAAGCTGCCAATGACAGAACGTGGCCATTCAACCAGGCAGGTCACCTCGTTGAGCAAATCGGGATCCACTACGGTTTTACCACCGCTTGATTCACCCAGGTCAATAACCTGCTGTTCAATCAATGCACGACGCTTGCTTTGATCCACCAAAACACAAGCGGCGTACATGAGATCTTCATAGTCGCCCGCAGCAGGTATCTCATGTGGCCCGGGACTGTGTATCCTGTGGCCACGTGTCAGCCTGGAGGATTCCAGCTCAAACAGCTTGCCCGGCAAGACTTTCGTGCCATGCAGGACCACCAGCCAGTGAACGGGCCGAATAAAACTAAAATCATGGTCTGCCCAACGCATGGGTTTTGCCACCGGCAGCCCGGCGAGGGCGTTGTTCAAGCATCGGAAACAACAGTTTTTCCAGCTTCTCACCGCTTTTTTCGACTTTACAATACAGCCACTCACCTTTATCGGTCTTGAGTGTCTCCAGCTCATCAACATTTTTGCCGACCGAGCGTGCAAAACCCATCGCGGCAGGGGTTGGCTGGTTGTCAGCGTCAAATGCGGCAGCCAGCGCGGGACCCCGGCGTTCAAGTAACTGGTCAGGTTGGCTTTCAGCGAGCCTTGCAACCAGCAAGCTCAGGCGTCTCGGGGTATAAAAAAACCGGCTTGCAGAGCGGTCAAACTCAAATTCCGCCTTGTCGAGTTGTTGTAAAAAGCCGTCAAATAATGACCGGGCTAGCAGGGACAGGGATTTTGGGGGTAATTCCTCGCAACCCAGTTCAATCAGGAGGTCCGCACGGGTGGGCTTATTCACAGTCGTTCTCCTTCAATCCCGGAAAGCCAAGCGCCTCTCTACGGGCAAAATAGGCCTCCGCCACCCGGCGCGCCAGGTTCCTGACCCGCAGGATAAAACGCTGGCGTTCGGTTACCGAAATCGCCCGGCGGGCGTCGAGCAGGTTAAAGGTGTGGGAGGCTTTCAGTACCTGCTCATAAGCCGGTAATGGCAGACCGAGTTCGACAAGCTTGCCGGCTTCGGATTCACAGGTGTCAAACCAGCCAAAAAGAGCGCTGGTGTCGGCGTGTTCGAAATTATAGGTGGATTGTTCCACTTCGTTTTGGTGAAACACCTCTCCATAGGTCACCCTGCGGTTTCCGGCATCGGTCCAGACCAGGTCAAATATACTGTCCACGTTCTGCAGGTACATGGCCAAACGTTCCAGGCCATAGGTTATTTCACCCAGCACGGGACGGCACTCCAAACCACCAGCTTGCTGGAAATAGGTGAACTGGGTGATTTCCATGCCATTGAGCCAAACCTCCCAACCCAGGCCCCAGGCGCCCAGGGTTGGTGATTCCCAGTTATCTTCCACGAAACGGATATCGTGTACCGCCGGGTCAATACCGATCGCTTTCAGCGAGCCAAGGTACAATTCCTGGATATTGGCCGGTGCGGGTTTCATCACCACCTGGTATTGATAATAATGCTGCAGACGGTTCGGGTTTTCACCATAGCGCCCATCAGTGGGGCGTCTGCTTGGCTGGACGTAGGCGGCATTCCAGGGTTCCGGTCCGATGGAACGCAAAAATGTGGCGGGGTGAAAGGTGCCTGCCCCCACTTCCATGTCGAGTGGCTGGATCAAGACACAGCCCTGTTCTGCCCAGTAAGATTGCAGGCAGTTGATAAAATCCTGAAAAGTCATGAAAATCCCGTAATTCAAAAACAAGCCGGATGGCCTGACAAATTAACCCAATGCAGTACGCTAGTATAGCCAAGGGGACGCAAAGACAGAAGATGAACGAACAAAAAGCCTCGAAACAACTCCTGTTGGTAAAAGCTGGCGGCACGATAAAAAAAATCACACCACGGTATGAAGATTTCGAAGACTGGTTTGCCCACCATATGGCTGTGGCAGATTTTTTGCAGGTCGATGTATTCCGCGGGCAAGCACTACCAAAACCAGAAAGTTTGGCCGGTGTGCTCATCACAGGGTCCGCAGCCATGGTTTCAGACCGCGAGGACTGGAGTGAATACACCGCAGCCTGGTTGCGCAAGGCCATCGACATCGGAGTTCCGGTGCTGGGGGTTTGTTATGGACACCAGTTGCTGGCCCACGCACTGGGTGGCCAGGTAGGACCCAATCCACGCGGGCGTCAAATAGGCACCGTAGAAGCACAATTAACCGGGCAAGGAGAGAAGGACCACTTACTTGGGCATCTGCCGGCGTCGTTCGCTGCACAAACCTCACACGTGGAAGCGGTGCTTGAATTACCCCCCGGCGCTGTAAGGCTCGCGCGCAGCCCGCGGGATGACAACTTTGCCCTTCGCTTCGCGGACCATGCCTGGGGGGTGCAATTTCACCCGGAGTTTTCAGTACCCGTGACAACTGAATACATCCGTCACCGGGCAGAAGTATTGCGTGACGAGGGATTGGACCCAGAGCAGTTATTGCAACAGGTAACAGACACCCCACAGGCACGTTCGGTGCTGCCAGTGTTCAGGGCCCTGACTGAAGTCGTAAGCCAAATCCTGGTTGAATTACCCTTCAGCTGCCTCGACGGTGAAAATAACACCATCGACACCAGTGACCTTGACGGGTGTTCCAGCCGCCAAATCCGGTCCTTTGACCTTCCAGGTGGAATCATCCACGGTCACCTTGCCGACACCGTTGACAATGGCCGCATCAAGTGAAAACACCCGACCGATATACTGGTGGCCACGGCGGTTCAAATTGGGTTGATCGGTCGTCACGGGCCGTGTTTCACGGTATTTACGCCATGCCAGCACCGCCACGATTGAAGCGATGCCAAACAGGACCAACTGGGTTTCCAGCGGGATATCCTTGAAAACCAGCAGGATCAAGCCAACGGCAGCTGCGGCAATACCCAGCCACAGGAAAAAGAAGGCGGGCGCGGTCAACTCCAGTATCAGCAGCAAACCGGCGAGTATCCACCAGTGCCAGAATACGATGTGTTCGAGCCATTCGGTCATGATCAGGATTACCCCTGCTTGTTGTCAGCCATGGCTGACTTTGCAATTTCGGCGATGCCCGCCAGGCTGCTCAGAATACCGGTGGCTTCCATCGGCAACAGCAGGGTTTTCTGGTTGGGGCTGCTGGCGAAATCACTAAGCGCCTCAACATATTTCTGAGCCACGAAATAATTGATCGCCTGCATATCGCCTGCAGCGATGGCTTCCGAAACCATCGTGGTTGCCCTGGCCTCGGCTTCGGCCAGGCGTTCGCGTGCTTCAGCGTCCCGGAATGCGGCCTCCTTGCGGCCTTCGGCATCGAGCACGATGGCCTGTTTTTCACCTTCAGCCTTGAGAATTTCAGCCTGCCGGAAACCTTCGGCATCGAGGATGTTGGCGCGCTTTTCACGCTCTGCCTTCATTTGCCGGGCCATGGCATTGACCAGGTCCATCGGTGGGGAAATATCCTTGATCTCGATACGGGTAACCTTGATTCCCCATGGCGTGGTGGCCTCGTCGACCACATTTAGCAACTGGGCATTGATGGCATCGCGTTTCGACAGGGATTCATCAAGGTCCATGGAACCGAGTACCGTACGGATATTGGTCATCGTCAGGTTCAGGGTGGCGTGTTCAAGGCGGTAGAACCTCGTAGGCGGCCTTGGCGGCATCCAGCACCTGGAAGAACACCACCCCATCGACCGTCATGACGGCGTTGTCCCTGGAAATGACCTCCTGGGAGGGTACATCCAGCACACGCTCCATCATGTTGACGCGCTGGCCGATACGGTTGACAAATGGAATCATGAAATGAAAGCCGGGGCGGAACGTGGTGGAGTATTTACCAAAACGCTCGACCGTGTATTCATACCCCTGCCTGACGATAATAACGGCCTTGCGAACAATGACCACCGCCAGGAATACAACGATGATCGCCCAGATTAATGTGTTACTGAACATTTCGAACCCTCTTTTTTCATTGAACCAAGGCTGCTTAACTCAGCATAATCAGGACCTAACTACTTTCCCCGATTACAAAGGATAGCACTCTGATGGTAAAACGGATGCGCCAGAAGTCACTGGAAGAATAAAAAGGCCAACGAAGTCATGAATAAAGAACACGATAATCTGTTTGCCGGTAGCCGGGCATTAACCTCCGGCTTTAAATTTGACGACCAGGTGGTCAGGGTGTTTCCTGACATGATTGCCCGTTCGGTGCCGGGTTATGAACTGGTCGTGCCGATGATTGGGCTGTTGGCCAGGCGTTATGCACAGCCGGATTCACACATATACGACCTGGGTTGTTCCCTGGGCGCCACCAGCCTGGCCATGGCCGGTGCAGTACACACCCAAGGTGTGCAAATCATCGCGGTGGATAATTCCAGGGCGATGGTGACACAGTTTGGCAAATTACTTGAAGGCCGTAACGATGGGATTCCGATCAGCATATTCCAGCAGGATATATTGGAAACACCGATAGAAAACGCTTCGGTCGTGGTGCTCAATTACACCCTGCAATTCCTTGACCGCGGGAACGCCAGGACCTGCTGAATCGAATTTCGGCAGGCATGAGAAAAAATGCCGTGCTGATCATTTCTGAAAAAATCTGTTTTGAAGACGAAACCGAGCAAGCGGAGCAGACCGCCTGGCACCATGATTTCAAACGCACTCAAGGTTATTCCGAACTTGAAATTGCCCAGAAACGCGATGCACTGGAGGATGTACTGAGGCCGGATACCGAGGCAATACACTTCAAGCGTTTTCAACAGGCAGGCCTTGGCAGGCCACGCCGCTGGTTCCAGTGTTTCAATTTTGCCAGCTACATAACTTTCAAGTGAAAAACCCCTATCAACCATTGGCTACATCGAATTGGCCGCGACTGGCTGACCTTGCTTGGCACCGGTTGAGGAACAACCCACACGGGGATATGGCTGCCTGGTTACAGGCGATCGACCGCCTGCCTTCAGGTGACAGCTTTGCGAATTTGGACCGGTCTGCGCCGGTGCTTGGCCGGGAAACAGAAGACCCGGCATCCGTGCGTGAACAACTGCTTAAACTGCACCCATGGCGTAAAGGTCCGCTTGAACTGGCCGGTATTAAGATCGATACGGAATGGCGTTCCGATTGGAAATGGCAACGGCTCGAAGCTGAACTGGATCTTGCCGACCAGCTAATCCTCGATATCGGTTGTGGCAACGGATATTTTGGCTTACGTATGCTGGCCGCGGGCGCAAGGCTGGTACTTGGTATAGACCCGACGCTGGTTTTTGTCATGCAATGGCTGGCCATGCAAAAGCTCTGTCCGGGTTTGGAAAATTATGTACTCCCCATCGGGGTCGAGGACTTACCGGATGATAGCCGGCCGTTTGATACCGTTTTTTCAATGGGTGTTCTGTATCACCGGCGCAACCCGCTGGCACATTTACGACGGTTGAGATCATTGACCTGCCCGGGTGGGCAAATCGTGCTGGAGACATTGATACTCGAAGATGAAGAGAAAAAGGTACTGGAGCCCAAAGGCCGTTATGCACGTATGCGCAATGTCCATGCCGTGCCGAGCCTGCCCCTGCTGCTGGACTGGCTGGAACAGGCGGGTCTGGCTGATATACAGGTGCTCGATGTCAGCAGGACAAGCACTGGCGAGCAACGCAGCACCGAGTGGATGACATTCGAATCACTGAAGGAAAACCTGGACCCGCTTGATGCCTCATTGACTATCGAAGGTCACCCGGCGCCGGTGCGCTCCGCCATACTGATCAGGGTGTAAATCAGTCCGGACTACGCGCACTTTGTTGGTATTCAAACGCGCTTACACATTCCGGTAAGTCATAGAACAAGGGTGCCCGTTGACCCGTGCGCGCCCCGTAGTCCGCATAAAACCGGGTGCATTCTTCACGGCTTGGAAATTCCTTGTTGGCCACACATTCATCCACCAATTGCTTACGTATCGGCACCAGTTTTTTCTGGCGGGCAACCTCGCACTTGCCATCCAACTGCGCCTGTTTATCTTCCCTGGATTCCTTGGCCAGCACGGGACTGGATAACAACGCGAGCAATACAAGACATATGACATATTTCATTTCATACTCCGTTCTTACAATTCATCTTCACCCATCCATTTACGCACCTTGGGCGCCTGGTAAACCGTAAACTGATCCAATAATGACGCCGGCTGTTCCGATGTCATCAGCAAGGGCCGGTACAGTTCCTTGACAAACTTCCTGGTAAATGAATTTTCAAGAAAGTCCACCAGGCTGTCAAAATAACCCTCGACATTCAACAGACCGCATGGTTTTTCATGAAAACCCAGTTGCGCCCAGGTCAGCATTTCAAAGATTTCCTCGAGTGTGCCCCAACCACCCGGCAGGGCGATAAATCCATCGGCCAGTTCAGCCATCATGGCCTTGCGTTCATGCATGGAGGCAACGACGTGCATTTCGGTCAGGTTTTCGTGGGCGACTTCCTTGACAGCCAAACTTTTTGGGATGACACCAATGACTTCACCGCCGTTGTCGAGCATCGCGTCAGCGATAACCCCCATGATACCCACCGCACCACCACCAAAAACCAGTGAAATACCACGTTGACAGAGTTCTTCCGCCAGTTTTTTGGCAGCCCGGGAATAAGCCGGGTCATTGCCCGGGCTGGAACCACAGTACACACAGATCTTGTTTATTTTCACTTTTCTTCCACGTCTAAACGCTCAAGCCGGGTGTGTTTGAGAATATCTTTCCACGGAAATTGCGGACCGGGATCAAGCTTGCGCCTGACCATCACATCAGGAATATCCTCGCTGGGCCTGATGTCCGTATCCAGGTCGGCGTGCCCGGCGACATTCTTGAGACCGGGCAGGGTTTCCACCAGTTGATCCAGCAGACAAGTCAATGACTGCAATTGCCCGGGTGAATAAACCTCGGTCATCTGCTGGTGGGTGGAATGAAACCAGTTCGGGTAACGGCCGTTATTGACCAGCTCGATCCCTATGCTGTCATGGTTGTAAGATCTGACATGATGTGCAACACGGTCCAGGGGCACCCATTGCTCAATACGCCCGTCACGATCAATGTAAAAGTGACCGCTGTTACCGGTTGAACTAATCGGGTAAATGATTTTTTCGCCCCAGTCCCTGGCGGTGGCCAGGTCCGGCAACTCGGTGCAATGAATAACAACCAAACCGATATCCAACGTGCTGCGTTTATCCAGGCGCTGCACATAGGATAACGGGTGTTGAAGAATATCGGGATTCAATGGTGACCCTTATCCTGTACTCACCTTGTCCCGGAATGCTGCCGGGTGATCAAACACGTAAGTCACGAATCAACCTTGCTGCAACAGAAAACGCAGGTCGATGATGGCTGCATTGGCCCGGGAAATATAATTGGCCATGACCAGTGAGTGGTTGGCAAAGGCGCCAAACTTGTCACCATTCAATACCATCGGCGCGTGCAATGGTTCCTGGGTTGATTCCAGTTCACGGATGATCTGGCGGAAACTGATCAAGGCGTTTTTCTTACGTAACACCTCATGAAAATCCACTTCCATGGCCTTCAAAAAATGGATCAGGGCCCAGGTGCTGCCACGGGCTTTGTAAAAAACGTCATCGATTTGTGTCCAGGAGGTTTTTACCTCCATTTCACCGGGTGCAGCAGTGGATTGGGTGGCGGCTGAATCCCCTGCCAGGTCGGTGTTCAAGCGGTCCTGTCCGACACTGGCTGATAACTGCTGGGAAAGATCACCAAGGCGCTTCTCAACCAACTCCAGCCAGGTGCGACAGATTATCGGCCCGTGCATAAAACTGGGCATTGGGTTGAGCAGGGTCCGAAAGACGTGACAAATAAGCCTCAAGGTGTTTCATACCTTCTTCGTATTTACCTTCGGTAGCCGGCAACAACCAGCGATCACTGGTGTAGTGAAATGCCGGATCCGCCTCGGAGAGATCGGGATCCTCGGCAGACTGGGTTTGCGAACGGCTGAAATCGTTACGCATAATCCGGGCCAGGTCACGCACCTGGGTCAATACACCAAATTCCCAGTTGGGCACGTTATCCAGGAATATCCAGGGCGGCATGATGTCGTTGGACATGTAACCGCCCCGCTTTTTGAGCATGGTATTGACGACCTCGAGCAAGGTCGATGTCGTGGTCATGCCGGTTACATCGGCGTGATTGTGGGCCTGGGCATGGAGTTGGGTGCGCTCAATCGGATCGAACATGTCGGGCTCATCGTTGAACCAGAACATCATCACCGGCACAAATGACGAGCAATACGATGGGGGTCGTAATCAGGATTTTCCGTTTCATGGTGCAGAAGATAACAGATTTTTTAACAGAATCATGTGCCGGAAGTGATTTGCCGTTCAATGCATTAGCAGAGACAGATAAAAACAATTATAAATCAAATACTTAAAATATTTGTCTATCAAGGACTGCCGGACCATGGTTTGCAGGGTTTCAACACTTTGGTTTTGTTCACCGATGATGGCTGCAGAACCCGTCCCGAGACTGACCAGCAATGCCTGCATATTCTGGAACTCGATGAGCTCACCATCAGCCACATCCGTATGCGGCATCAGGATCACCGTCATCAGGCCCTGCCCGGTATTGATCACCATGTGTGCCCCACGCCCATCCGGTGTGGGGCAGAACTTGATGAACCGGATATTTTCGGCCAGTTGCCGGTTCGCAGAACTATCCAGCCTGGCCAGGATGCGGTCGATATCCGCCTTGTCGACAGTCTCCACGGCCTTTGCCACCAGCTTGGCGCCATCATGGGAATAATGATCAGCCAGGTAATCCTCGATACTGTCCCACTGGGGGGGCTGTTTCCAGACCAGGCCCACTACACCGATGGCGATGACCAGGCTGGCGGCCATCGCCATGGGGATCCAGTTCCGGCGTTGCGTACCCGTCTGGCTGATATCCTTTATTTGATCCAACAGGTCTGCCGGTGGCGGGATGTGTAGTGCTGCTTCGAGCTTGTCCTCGAATATCTCGGCTTGTTGTGCCTCGTGCCTCGAATTCCGGATTCGATTTACGAATTTCGACAGTGCCGCTTTCCCGGTTTCTCGGGTCTGCACCTATCATTTTTTTGAACTCAGAAAAGTTCATGGACATTGCCCGTTACCCCATCGGTCTGTAATCGTTTTTTCAGTTTTTCACGCGCCCTGAATAACTGGGTCATCACGGCGCTGGTGCTGATTCCGAGCTGTTGTGCGATTTCGGCACAACTGTGTCCGAATACTACCTGTAACAGCAGGGGATCCCGGTACTTTGGTTCCAATCGCATGATACCCGCTCGCAATAATGCTCGTTCTGTACGCTCATCTGGCTCCAGTTCGGTTTCATCTGCCACGACAACCTTGTCCATGTCCGTAAACTTGGGCACCTTGCGTTCAAACGTGCGCGCAAACTCCCGTCGCAGGATCGTGATTAACCAGCCCTTGGCGGCACCAACGTCCTTCAACTTGTCCAGGGCCCGCCAGGCCCTTAAAAAAGTTTCCTGGACCAGGTCCTTGGCCAGCGCGTCGTTACCGCAGATCCACATCGCGTATCGATACAGATCCGTCGAATACATCTCGGCCAGCTGATTAAACAGCTTGGCTCGGTCCGTTTCATGGCTCATGACCGGATTTCCGGGATTTTTATTTCAAATATCAACAAAGTTTCTTCTTAAACCTTTTTTAAGGCACGGATGTCCACATATGGGATAATAATGATTATATAAGGAAACCGGTTTTACATACGGAGCGTCAAATATTTAATCCCGGGTTGGTTTTTTGATAATTCCCGTTGTGACTAATGGCACTTAAAGCACGTCCCATAAACACGGCAGTCTGTGCCTTGTCTCGCCTAACGGGCAAGTCTTAACCTTGTTTAGTTGTTATTTCAGCCAGGTAAATACACCGTTTGGTGGGAGCAAAAGAGGATGAGTATGAATTTCGATCAAGCCCGTTTCAACATGGTGGAACAACAGGTCAGGCCATGGGAGGTCTTGGATTCACGTGTTCTTGAGTTATTGGAAACCACCCACCGGGAAGATTTTGTTCCGGTCAGGTACCGTAAAATGGCGTTTGCCGATATAGCCATTCCGCTGGATCATGATCAAAACATGATGAAACCGGTTGTGGAAGGCCGTTTATTGCAGGCTCTTGAACTGAAGAATGATGAAACGGTGCTCGAGATCGGGACCGGTAGCGGGTTCATAACCGCCTGCCTGGCAAAAATGGCCAAACGCGTGGTCAGTGTTGATATACACGAACAGTTTTCCACGGAAGCTGCTGCCAGGCTGAATGAGATCAAGCTCGACAACGTCGAGTTTGAAACGGGTGACGTCATGAGTGGCTGGCAGCCTGAGCAGGCCCATGACGTGGTCGTGGTCACCGGTTCGGTACAGGATATTCCGGATCATTTTCGTGGCTGGGTCAACCCGGGTGGCCGCCTGTTCGTGGTATGTGGTGATTCACCCGCCATGGAAGCGAAATTACTGAGCAAGCTGAACGCTACCGAATGGCGCGAAGAAAGCCTGTTCGAAACTGACCTGGCAAGATTGGTCAATGCTGAGAAAGCACCGGAATTTGAATTTTAGGGAATTTTAGGAGTTGGTTATGCAGTTCAATACCAGGAACCAGAGCTTTTTGATCGCCGCCGCGTTTTTTGTCTCGTCACCGGTCTTTGCCGTTGACCTGGTCGGTGTACACGACCTGGCCGTCAAGAATGATCCGCAATTACAGGCGGCGGCATACCGTAGGGATGCCACCGGTGAGAACGAACGTCAGGCCTGGTCAAACCTGTTGCCCAGGTTAGACGGATCAGCCGGTTATGTACAAGGCGATAGCGAAACAACCATTCAGGGTCAAGTTTCTAAAAGTGATATTGATACTGAATCCTATGGCTTGGATTTGCGTCAGTCCCTGTATGCACAGAGTAACTACGAAAACCTGGATATTGCGCGAGGACAGGTCAGCCAAGCGGAGGCACTTTACAACCTCGCCTACCAGGATTTCCTGGTAAGGGTCGCAGGCGGGTATTTTGGTGTCCTGACCGCCCAGGACGGGGTTATTTTCGCCGACGCGGAAGAGCGCGCCCTGCAAAGACAGTTTGAGCAGGCCGAGCAACGTTTTGAGGTCGGTCTGACAGCCGTCACCGATGTCCACGAGGCCCGTGCCAGTTATGACAACGCCCGCGCCCGCGCCATTGTTTCAAAAAACAGACTGGCCGATGCCAAGGAAGCCCTGTATGAGCTGACCGGTCAATATTTTGATGATATCGACCCCTTGCAGGAAGTGCTGCCTTTGGTCAAACCAACACCGGAAAGCCCGGCAGAATGGGTTGATATCGCGATGCAATACAATCCGACAGTCGTTTCCGCACAGAAGGCTGTAGAGATTGCAGATTCAACGGTCAAACTACAACGCTCCGGGCACTTTCCAACCCTGGACCTGGTAGCAAGCTATAGCAATTTTACCAATAATGAATTTGTTTTCCGGCCGACTCCCGAAGAAGCCTTTACTACAGACCTGACTAATGACGACACTCGTATCGGCCTGCAATTGAGTGTGCCGATTTACCAGGGTGGCGCGGTCTCGTCCAGGACCCGGCAGGCCCGGTACTTACTGAACGCGGTCAACGAGGACCTGGATCAACAGCAAAAAGCGGTCGTAAGAGCGACCAACAACGCCTACCGTGCCGTGATCGCCGGAATTGAGCAGGTTGGTGCTTTTGGCCAGGCAATGATTTCGGCGGAAAGTGCGCTGGAGGCGACCCAGGCCGGGTTTGAAGTTGGTACCCGCACTATCGTGGATGTACTGATTGCGCAGCAGCGGTATTTCCAGGCCCAGCGTGACAACTCGCTGGCGCGTCACACTTATGTCGTGGATCACCTGCGGTTAAAAGCCGCGGCTGGTGTATTGGCTGAAGAAGACCTGCAAAAGATTAACACTATTTTGCAATAGGCTTGTCAGGTCGCTGACAGGTTTAACGGACAGTCATCCCCGTGAAAACGGGGGTGATTCGTCGAAAAAGATGTGGCTAAAGTAGTTTACTGACGGCTTCCAGGGTCACGTCCAGCGCGCCCCGGTTTTGTTCTACCAGTGCCCTGCCCGCTAAGCCCATCCGGTCACGCAGACCGGCATCACCCAGGATTTTTTCAGTACTTGCACAAAAGTCCTGTACGTTGTTGACACGCATCGCGGCATGACAGGCGAGTAATTGCTCAGCGATTTCCCGGGCATTGTCCATGTTGGGTCCCAACAGTACCGGTATACCCAGCGCGGCAGGTTCAAGGGCATTATGCCCACCCTGCTCACCCATGCTGCCACCCACATAGGCAACGTCACCACAGGCGTAATAGGTCATCAGCTCACCAATGGTATTGATGACAAAACACTGTGCCTGCGTGGAACAAGCCTCACCCTGGCTGTACAGCTCTGTCATTAAGCCGGCTTCCCTGGCGAGTTGGGCCGCCCGTCCAAAACGCTCGGGGTGACGTGGCACCAGAATCAACAGGGTGTCGGGGTGTTTCTGTAACAGTTTCTGGAACGCGGGGATCACCACGTTTTCATCTTCTTCGTGTGTGCTGCCGGCAACCAGTACAAACCGTGAAGTTCCCCAGTGTGAGCGCAAGGCCATACCTTTTTCCCTGAGACTGGCGCTGGTTTCCATATCGAATTTCAGGTTGCCGGTCATACGGATACCGTCCGGCCTGGCGCCACACTCAACCAGTCGTCGTTGATCATCTGCACTTTGCGTCCCGATCCAGGCAACTCTTTGCAGGGTCTGTGCAATGAACTCTGATGCGATACGGTAACGGCGGGTGGAGCGCTCAGAAAGCCGGGCGTTTGCCATCGCCAGGGGTATCCCCTGCTGTTGCGCATGGAAATACAGGTTGGGCCAGATTTCAGTTTCTATGATGATGATCAGGCGTGGTTGCAGACGCTTCAGAAAGCCGGCAACGGCCCACGGGATATCGATGGGGATATAACAGGCAGAGACATGCTTACCCAATTCCCTGCGTACCTGTGCAGAACCGGTGGGGGTTAATGTACTGACCGTTATTGCATAATCGGGGAATGATTTCGACAAGGCCTTGATCAGCGCCTGGCCTGCATTGACTTCACCGACCGAAGCAGCGTGCACCAGGATGCCACCAGGTTTTATATGTGCAGGGATGACACCAAAACGCTCCGGCCAACGCTGCCAATAGGACTTATCGCGCAAACCCCGCAGGGCAAAATACAGCAACACAAACGGTGTGCCGATGACCATCAGGATGGAGTAGACGATACGCATCAGGCATCCCGGTTGACCGGGGCCGGGCAGGTGTCAATACAGGCCGCCCACAGGCCAAACAATATCCAGATCAATGATGACATGTAAGTGCCGTACAGGGCGAAATGCGAGTTGAGTGGGAACAGCATCAGCGCCAGTGCCAGGGCGAAGGGAAAGGCCTCGTTACGCAGAGCCGGCTTCATGCCACGCCATAATCTGAGTATCAGGATGAAACCACCAACCATGGCTACCAGGCCGAGCGTGCCGGTGTCCGACATGACTTCGAGAACAAGGTTGTGCGCATGTGTTGCACCGGAGACACCACCCGAGTTACGGATGTGGAAATCATCGGGCCCGGCGTACTCCATGTAGGCTGCAGGATATGCCCTGACACCCACACCATTGACCGGGTGCTCCCTGAACATCACCAGGCTGGTTTTGAAAATCGGCATGCGGTAGTTGGTGGCGTTATCGAGTGCGGCATGCGAACCCTGTTGCAGGACCAGTGACTGGTCCAATCTAGCCTGGAATAAAGGTGAAACCAGGTAACTGGCAATGATCACGGTCACCGCAAATGCCGGTATGGAGAGAGAAACCTTTCTCAGTTCACGGTTGTCACGCCTGAACATCAACCACATGTAAACCACCAGCACCAGGCCCATGATCAACCACCCGGCACGCATACCGGCGATCAGTACGGCGCCCAGGGTCAGGCTGAAAGCAGCCACCCACGCCCAGGCAGGCCAGTGGCGGCGGGCATGCTCCAGCAATAACGGGGAAAGCATGGCCAGTGTCGGTCCGAAAAACTGGTATTTCTGGACAAACAGGGCATTAAGGCGATCCGGGTGCATGGCGATACCAAACAGGTCATTGCCAAAGATCAACTGGATAAAACCATCGACCGCCCAGAACACCAGCAGGAATGAAGTCCAGCGGATGACGCGCCACCGTGCGGAATCAGCCTGTAATAGCACGGACAGGCTCAGCACGGCCGCCAGGAACCGCAATGCAGCTATCGAGGTGAACCAGCTTTTTTGCGGCATATAGGAATCAAAACTGGATACCACCATGGGTATCCAGAAACACAAAAATATGGGGACAACAATCAATGCCACACCCCGAATACGTTTCCGGTGCTGTGGGTTACGCAGCAGGAAGGGTAAAGACAGGGCGAAAATAGATAATGGAATTTCCGCCAGGCGTCTGAATGGCAGCAAGGCAAAAAATGACACGGCCAGCCAGCAGGGCCATTCGAGCTGTAATCGTCTGATCAGTAGTTTCATCTGTCTTTCTGTTCCAGGGCAGATTGATACAGTCGCAGCGTCTGTTCCATGGAGTCCCGTAATGAAAAAGCATCACTGTGTTTCACCACCGGTTTCTCCTGCAGAAAGTCACGTGTCCTGTCAATCAGGGCCATTACATTATCCGGGTTGACTGCACCCCGGGGAAACATCTGCTGCAATATTTCCCTGACACCACCATGGTTCCACGCAACCAGTGGCACACCCAGCGACAGGCACTCGGTTGCAATCCTGCCGAATGCTTCCGGTGGATCGCTGCACAGGTTGAACACCAGGTAGGATGCCGCCATCCAGTCTTGCATATCGGTTCGCACACCGCAGAACGTCAAGCGGTCGCTGACGTCATTGCGCTCGGCAAGACCCTCGAGCTCGTTGATATAACGCGAACCGGGTCGTGCCTGGCCGAGAATAACACCGTGAATATCGTCAAATTCGGTCTTGAGAACGGCCAGCAACTCGATAAAAGTCGCATGGCCCTTGTAGCGTGTCAGACGGCCGGGCAATAACAGGATGCGCTTGTTTTCGAGTTTTGGAAACTCCCGGTAAAGCGCTGCACGCCAGGCATCATCCGGTTGGTAACCGTAAGGGAAATCGCGCCGGCTGGTGCCCCCGTAAATGGTGTGCAGGTCCGGGTGGTAGGCCGGCAGGTAATTTTTCAGGGTGTAGTTGCGAATATGCCCGGATACCGCGATAACGTGATCACCACGGGCCATGATGGCGCTGTAGGAGCTGACTGAATATTGCCCATGCATCGAAGTGATAAAAACCGGCCGTTGGGAAACGGGTATTCCGCGTATGGCGAGGTAACAGACCCAGGCCGGCAGACGTGAATGCACATGCACGATATCCGGCCGGTTTTCCATGATCCATGAACGTAACAGCCGGATATAACGCAATGTACCCGGCCGCTTGCGCCCGATCGGCCAGTCCAGGAATTGTGCACCGGCATTATTGACACGCTCTTCGAGCGGGCCGCTGGCCGCAATAACCGTTACGCGATGACCGTTAGCACGCAGGTACTCGGTGATTTCGACGGCGACCATTTCCGAGCCGCCAATGCCGAGGGACACCAGGGCTTGTACTACGTGCATGATGAATCAGAGGTCTTTTAACGTGTAATGTGTACCGCAATATGGACAAACGGCTTGACCGCTATCCTCGATGGGTAAAAAAACACGTGGATGTGCATTCCACAACTTCTGCTTGGGCATGGGACAGGAAAGCGGCAACTCGCTGCGGCTGACCTCAACCATGGTTTTGGTGCTTGCTTGTCCCAGTTGTTCGTCCTGGGCACCGGAATGATGTGTCAAGTTACCATCTCCACAAAAATAGTTGCTGTATTCTACCTCAATATGTCGTCACATAATGCCCGTGCGATATCCAGCAGTGGCGCTTGATCAAGCCCGTTTTCCTGATCGAGCAGGGTTGACTGCAAGCGGATGTCCTGTAAGCGGGTAAAAGCGCTTTGCAATGTCTTGCCTGTAGCATCGTTGAGCCAACCGCAATCCTGCAGCATGCGAAGTTGTTCATCACAGCGCGTGGATTCCACCACTACCGGGTACTGCCTGGCGTTGAGTAACACGCCGAGTTGCACGATAAATTCGATATCCAGCAAGCCTCCAGGCGCGTACTTGAGCGAGTCTCCGGTACCATGCTCGGCAAGGATGCGTTGCCGCATGGCGGGTATCTCCTGACGGATCAGCTTCGTATCACGCGCACTTGTCAAAACCGAACGGCGTATACCCATGAAATTGTCGGCAATACCGGTGCTCCCGGCAATGGGCCTGGCCCGGGTCAGGGCCTGTAACTCCCATGTCCAGGCTTCTTTGGCCTGGTAGCGCGAAAAAGCATCCAAGCTGGAAACCAGTAAACCGGCACGTCCATTCGGCCGTAAACGCGCATCGATGCTGTACAAGCCTCCTGCTGGTGTGCTGGCAGACAACAGGCTCAGCATGCGCCGGGCAACACCGGTGTGATAGCGCTCAGCCGTTATCGGTCGCGGACCGTCAGACAGGGTTGGCGTGGGTTGGTATAAAAATATGAGATCGAGATCAGAATCAAAACCAAGTGTTTCGGCACCCAGGCTCCCGTAGGCGATAACAGCAAGCTCCTGTCCGGGCAAAACCCCATGACGGGTTTCCATGTCTCCCCGCGCCAGTTTCAATACAGCTTGAACGACACTTTCGGCGAGCAGGCTTAGCACCGACATGGCCTCAGTCGCGGTCATCGTGGACTGCAATACGGCGACTGCGATTCGCAAAGTGATGACCTGTTTGAAGTCATTCAAGGCCTGCAACGCGGTTTCAGTATCAGTCAAACCAGCCAGGGCCTGGTCCAATCCTGCCTGGATACCTTCTTTTTCCGGCGGCCTGGCGCCCAGGCTGGGATCAATCAACTCGTCCAGTAATGCGGGGTGCCGGGTTACGGTCCTGGCAACACGTTCACTGATGGCGAACAATTCCAGCATGCGGTCGGTCGCCCGTGGATTTTGCACCAGCAATGACAGGTAGGCGCTGCGTTGGCAAATGGCGGACACCAGGTCCAACACCCGGTGAACCACCGCATCGGCGAGTGACAAAGCATCGATGCGTTGCAGCAACAATGGCATGAACTGATCAAGACGATTTGAAGCACGCTGGCTCAATGACAGGCGGTTCAATCGTTTGACAAAGGCCGCCAGGGGCCCGGGATTTGCAACATCTACTGTATCCGGCTGCGTGGCGTTGCGTGCATTCCGCCAGGTGGGATACCACGGGTTATCATCGATCTCGCCAATGGGTTGTGGCAAGCTGTTCTCGAACAGGTTTTGCACATCGCTTCTGACGGCTTCCAGGGCAAACTGGAAGTCATCGAAAACCTCAAACCCCATTGCATTTGCCACCCGCATACCATCGTCACCCGCGGGAACCCGGTGGGTCTGCTGGTCATGTAGTGCCTGCACGCGGTTTTCCACCCTGCGTAAAAACCGGTAGGCATCAAGCAATTTATCAACGGTTTCACCGGGCAGCAGTTGCAGTTGCTTTAAACCATTTGCAGCTTTTGTGACAGACGGGGTTTGCAGTATGCGCTCACGTCCGCCGCGTAATAACTGGAAAGCCTGCACGAGGAACTCGATTTCCCGGATACCACCCGGTCCACGCTTGATGTCATCGAGACGATTCTTGTTGAAGGTATCCTCGCGTACACTCGCATGCATATCACGCAAGGCTTCGATGGCGCCGAAGTCGATGTAACGGCGGTAGATGAAAGGCTTCAGTATTTCCAGTAAGCGCTGCCCTGCAGCAAGATCACCAGCAACGGGCCGTGCCTTGATCAGTGCGTAGCGTTCCCAGTCACGTCCTTCACGCTGGTAGTACTGTTCAAGTGCTGAGAAACTGCTGACCAGCGGGCCGGATTCTCCGAATGGGCGTAAACGGGTATCGACGCGGAAACAGAACCCGTCCACCGTCACCGCGGACAAGCTACGAATGATGCTACGGGCCAGGCGCGTGAAGAACTGCTCATTGGCCAATCCGCGCCGGCCATCACAACTGCCCTGCTGCGGGTAACAGAAAACGATGTCAATATCCGATGACAGGTTCAGCTCGTGTCCACCCAGCTTGCCGAGACCGATAACCACCATTTTCTGTGTCTGCCCATCAGTGTTTTTCGGCACACCGTACTTATCTTCCAGAACATCAGCGTGGTAGACGACCGCGGCCTGCAGGCAGATTTCTGCAAGCACGCTCAGATCCGACAGGATTTCTTCAACCGGGGTGAGTCCCCGCAGGTCACGCCAGATAAGACGCAGCATTTCCCTGTTACGAAAATGGCGCAGTGCCGTATCCAGTCCATGCTGGCTGATCCCGGCGGCAAGGTCACCGGCACCGGGTGGGTCATGGCGATCCAGGCGACCAGAGACCTTTAACTGTTCCAGCCACTCGGGATGATTCGAGACCAGCCGCTGCAAAAACGGGCTCAATTCAGGGGGTGTTGTGTAATTACCGGCAGGCATCGGTAACAGCGGGGTCAGAGTAAAGTGCCAGAGTAATCACTCTGGCACTTTACTCTGACCCCATTTTACGGTCAAAAAAAACCCCACCTGAAGTGGGGTTTCTTTTTCACCCATGGGTATGGGTGAGGATTTTTGATTCGCAGTTAGGCGCGGGCTGTTATCGAGCCGGGAGTTACCAATAGACGTAAAAAAAACCCCACCGAAGCGGGGTTTTTCTTTCACCTGTCTTAATCAGGTGAGAACAAATGGTCCGTGGGTAGGCGCCGGTGTCTGCGAGCCGGGAGTTACCAAATCAGGTAATGACCGGTGAAGCAGGCAAGCGGCAACACCCCCACGGGGCATTTGGGCCTGCTGATTTACATCATGCCGCCCATGCCACCCATACCACCCATACCACCCATATCCGGCGCACCAGAAGATGATTCATCCTTCGGCAGTTCGGCCACCATGGCCTCGGTGGTAATCATCAGACCGGCAATGGAAGCCGCATTCTGCAAGGCATAGCGCGTGACCTTGGTCGGATCCAGGATACCGGACTCGATCATGTCGGCATATTCACCTGTAGCCGCGTTATAACCATAGTTGCCTTCACCCTGTTTAACGTTATTCAGCACAACCGAGCCTTCTTCACCGGCATTGATGACGATCTGGCGAAGCGGTTCTTCCATGGCACGGCAGGCAATAGCAATACCAACATTCTGGTCTTCGTTATCACCCTGCATACCCTTGACGGATTCAAGTGCACGCACCAGGGCAACACCACCGCCAGGTACAACACCTTCTTCAACTGCAGCACGGGTTGCGTGCAGTGCGTCTTCAACGCGGGCTTTCTTCTCTTTCATTTCAACTTCGGTTGCGGCACCCACCTTGATTACAGCAACACCACCTGCCAGCTTGGCAACGCGTTCCTGCAGTTTTTCACGGTCGTAATCAGAAGTTGCCTCTTCGATCTGGGCACGGATCTGGTTAACCCGGCCGCTGATGTCGTCGCTGCTGCCGGCACCGTCAATAAGCGTGGTGTTTTCCTTGGTGATCTGGATTTTCTTGGCGGAACCCAGTTCTTCCATGGTTGCTTTTTCAAGTGAAAGACCAACTTCCTCGGAAATGACGGTTGCGCCGGTCAGTGTGGCGATATCCTCCAACATGGCCTTGCGGCGGTCACCGAAGCCCGGTGCTTTAACCGCGCAGACTTTAACGATACCGCGGATGGAGTTCACCACCAATGTTGCCAGTGCTTCACCCTCGATATCCTCGGCGATGATCAACAACGGATTACCCGACTTGGCTACGGCTTCAAGGATTGGCAACAGTTCACGAACGTTACTGATCTTCTTGTCGTGTAACAGGATGTAGGGGGTTTCCAACTCAACACTCATGGTTGCCTGGTCATTGATGAAGTAGGGTGACAGGTAACCACGGTCAAACTGCATACCTTCAACCACGTCCAACTCATTGGCCAGGCCGGTGGCATCTTCAACCGTGATAACACCTTCTTTACCAACCTTGTTCATGGCTTCTGCAATCAACTCACCGATTTCGGTATCTGAATTAGCAGAAATTGAACCGACCTGGGCAATGGCATTACTGTCAGTGCAAGGGGCTGAAATCTCATGCAGTTTTTCAACCGCACCAGCGACTGCCTTGTCCAGGCCGCGCTTCAGGTCCATCGGGTTCATGCCGGCGGCAACGGCCTTCAGGCCTTCACGCAACATGGCCTGGGCCAGAACGGTTGCAGTGGTGGTTCCGTCACCGGCGACATCAGACGTCTTGGAAGCAACTTCCTTGACCATCTGCGCACCCATGTTCTCAAAGTTATTTTCCAGCTCAATTTCCTTGGCCACGGAAACACCATCCTTGGTGACGGTAGGAGCACCAAAGCTCTTTTCCAACACCACGTTGCGGCCCTTGGGGCCCAGCGTTACCTTGACCGCGTCGGCCAGAACATTGACACCGCGCAGCATCTTGCCGCGGGCGTCTTCGCCAAAACGTACGTCTTTCGCACTCATCATCTAATCCTCGTTGTTCAGTTATGTTAGGGGGCTATCAGCTTTCGATAACCGCCATAATGTCTTCTTCGCGCATGACGAGCAGTTCCTCGCCATCGACCTTGACTTCTGTTCCCGAATATTTGCCGAACAGAATGGTGTCACCCACACTGATATCCAGTGCGCGTTTTTCACCGTTATCGAGAATTTTTCCATTACCCACGGCGAGTACTTCACCACGGATAGGTTTTTCTGTAGCAGAGTCTGGAATAACGATGCCGCCAGCGGACAAGCGTTCCTCTTCCATTCGCTTCACAATCACGCGATCGTGTAAAGGACGAAGG
Source organism: uncultured Gammaproteobacteria bacterium (assembly GCA_963753105.1). Taxonomy (GTDB): domain Bacteria; phylum Pseudomonadota; class Gammaproteobacteria; order Xanthomonadales; family SZUA-36; genus SZUA-36. Next base: position 475,296 of record CAVWBD010000001.1, on the reverse strand, counting down.
TTCATTTGAAGTTCTCCCAAAAAAAATTGTAAATATTTAAGCCACCACGGTACTGCTGTTTCGGCCTGTATTGGTACCTGGGGACACACTTTTGCGGTGCTTCCCAGCCTGCCTGCAGAGTTGGGGATATGTGGCCCACATTTCAAGAGCATGACCGCCAGATTTTTAACGAATCCGGTTTTTGTCAATTTCTGTAACTATTTCCACTGGCTTGCGTTTATTCTGGTGTCATGAGCAGAAGATACCGCCAGTGGGTCAAGCAATACCAGAATCAAGCCTGGACGGTAGCCCGCTACATCCTGAAGGACGCACAGGAGGCGGAGGATGCAACCCAGGAGGCATTTGTGAAGCTGTGGCACAACCAGGACAGCATTGACCCCGAGCGGATTGGCCCCTGGTTGATGAAAGTGACACGCAACGGATGTCTTGATCGCTTGCGGCGCAGAAAAGAAAGCGTGGTTTTCGATGAGAGCTATATGTCAGCAGATGAAAGCGGACCATTGCAGGGTGCAAGCACCCAGGAAACCGGAGTTTGGCTGAAGCGGGCCATAGGCGGGTTAAAAGAACCCTACCGCTCACTGGTGGTATTGAGAGATGTTAACCAGCACAGCTACGAGGAAGTAGCCGGGATGTTGGAATTGAGCCTGGCGCAGGTAAAAACCTATCTGCACCGGGCCAGGAAGCAACTGCGAGAACAGTTGGCCGAGGTAAGACCATGAATGAATATGACGAAAAATGGGAAGAACAGATCAACGCGTTGCTGGATGGCGAGTTGAGCGATACCGATGCCGAAGAACTTAAGGCACAGGCATCTGACGACAGGGTCCTGGCACGCGCCATTATCGAAGCCTACCAGTTGCAAAAAGCGATGGACAATGTACGGGTTGAACGTGCACCGGCGAGCCTGCGGAAAAAGCTACAGGCCATCCCACGCCAGCACCGCGCTGTGAGAACACCCGTGTTCCTGCAACCACGCTGGGTCATGGCGGCAGCGGTTGTTCCATTGGTGCTGGTAGTGGCCAGCCTGATGCAACCGGATACCCCGACCGCCGAAGAAATCGAGAAAGCCCGCTATGAACTGGCGCTGGCCTTTGCTTACCTGGACCGTGCGGGCAAGCGCGCCGGCAATGAAATTGAGATGACAGTCGGACACACGATGTCGGATGCCATTACCGGCACCGTTATCAGGAATATCAAATCACAGTATGAATCTCCCGAGGAGAAAAAAGCATGAAATCACCTACTATGAAAACCATATTGACCGGTCTGCTTTGCACCCTGTTCGCAGTTCCGGTGCTAGCCCAGGAGGACGAACTGAAGAAACTCGATGGCTACATCGACTTCGGTGATTTGTCCGCAACCTATGGCGAGCCGTCCATTCAGATCAACATTGGCGGCGCGTTGCTGCAATTCGCAGGACTTTTTGTCGAAGAGAGCGACCCGGAAGCGCATGAGATCATGTCCGATCTGAAGGGTGTCAGGGTGCTGGGCTACCAGACCGACAATGATCCAGAAGTCGCCAAGCAGAAGTTCGCCGAGGTCAAAAAGACGCTGAAATCCGATGGCTGGGAGCCCGTGGTGCAAGTTAATGAGCATGACGAGCAAGTGTTGATTTACATGAAACTCAAGGATTCGGTGATGGAAGGCATGACGGTCATGACGGTCGATACCGAAGAAGTCATGTTTATCAATATCATTGGCAAAATCGATCCAAGGCAGGTCGGCAAAGTCATGAAAAGCTTTGACGTCGATATCGATGCCGACGTAGATTTGGATTAGACAGGGATGTTTTTAGGTTTAAAACGTACCTTCGGAACAGCCAGGACCATTGTTATGACAGTGGTCCTGGTGATTTTGGTTAGCGCCTGCGGGCTTACAGCCCCACGCAGCAATGAAGGGTTTGCCAACCTGGATTCTCCGGGCATGGCGGATACCGACCGTGTCATGTCGATATCACTGGGCCCGACCGTGCTGCGTTTTGCAGCGCGTTTCGTGGACGACGATCCCGAGACACAGGCGCTGTTGAAGGGCCTGGATGGTGTACGTGTGCGAATTTACGAGGTTCACGGTGACCACGAAAAGGTCGTACATAACTTCGAGCATATGGGTCACAAGCTGGGCGATGATGGTTGGGATCCGGTCATGCTATTACGTGAAGAAGGCGAACTCGTACAGATGTACGCAAAGGCTTCCGCTACGGGTCTGCGGGGACTAACAATCGTTTCCGCATCCAACGATGAGGTCGTGGTGGTCAATATCATGGGTGACATTGATCCCGTGCATTACGGCGATGTGATGATGGCATTGAATGTTGAAGATGCACCTGAAGTGCAGGTTGCCGCAGTGAATTAGTTACATGTTTCCGGGTTAACCGGGGTACGATCCCCGGTTATTCCTGTTAACGCTCTCAGTGTTGATGAACCCCGATACTTTTCTTACAAACCATCCCTGATTGCCTGCTATTATCCGGTTAACCCTGTGATCGGATTTATGACATGCGATTCTTGCTCTGTATATTCATGTTGGTAACCTGCACGGCCTGTGCTTCGGGCGAACCCAGCGTTGAGTTCGGTGGCAAGCGCTTCAGTGTAGAGATCGCTGATACAGCTGAAAAACAGGCGCTCGGTTTGATGTTCAGGGACTCCATGCCACCCGATCAGGGTATGTTGTTTATTTTCCCACGGGAGGCTCCGCGGTCTTTCTGGATGAAGAACACCCGCATACCGCTGGATATCATGTATTTCAACGAGGACCTGGAACTGGTCAGTATCTCGGCGGACACACCACCGTGCAGGGTCAGGTACTGTCCCTTCCTATCCCAGCAAGGCCCCGGCCAAATTTGTACTTGAGTTGAATGCGGGTACCGCCTCGGAACTGGGGATTGAGGTGGGCGACCGCTTAACTGTTGACTTGGATTGAGAAACAGTTGGTGTTGGATGTCGGGCCAAAAACGGCATACCGGGATGGTAGGTCACCAGTTCATCCGGGATGATACCCTCCATTAACATTTCATCAGTGATCGGTATGAATACGTACATTTCTTCTCCTGCGTTACGGAGTGCACCTTACAAGGTTGATATGACGGTACCAAGACACAAACATGCCAAAGCAGGGGCAGACGGAGCAATACCATGAACGGCAGTATTCATATCGCGCAGATTACGGATTGCCATCTATCGGCCAAACGGGAAACGCTCTACCGTGGTATCGATCCGTGGGCAAACCTGGAGCGGTTACTGGCCCTTCTACAGACCGATAAACCTGACCTGATATTGGCCACCGGTGACCTTAGCGAGGATGCAAGTCCGGCGTCATACCGCGGCCTTCGAGACCTGCTGTGGAAACTCCGGGTGCCGGTATTGGCGTTGCCCGGTAACCACGATGATGCAGAGCTCGTAGAACGCTTCTTTCCCAGCAGTCCCACGGATACACCGCGCTTTTCATACCACGGCAGTTGGCAGATCATCCGTCTGAATTCCTGTGAGTCCGACAAACCGCATGGTTGGCTTTCTGACGGGACATTAGAGGAACTCGAAAATACCCTGGCACAGGATTCCGGCCGGCCACGCTTACTTGTCCTGCACCACCAGCCACTGATCGCGAACAGCCCATGGATAGACAAGTACCGTTTACTGGAACCGGAACCATTCCTGCAACTGCTTGATCAATACGCGGATATCAAGGCAGTGGTCTGGGGGCATATTCACCAGGAATTTGAGTCACACCGGAACGGCATCGCCATGCTGGGCGGTCCGTCCAGCGCGATCAACGGTGTTCCCGGGGCGGAGAAATTCACCCCCGATACCCTCGGTCCCGCCTGCCGCTGGCTGGAATTACGTGGCGACGGCAGCCTGAAAAGCCGTATCGTCAGCGTCTAATTCGTGAGTTTGCCAGGGAAGTGCCTGTCTTTTTTCAAAACACGCCGTTATGTTCAGGATGAACGGCAGATCGCGGGCGCAGGACGCGCAGGAGCGATCCGTCCCTCGGCAACTGCTCCCTGCGTTGCTCTACCTCCTGCATCCCTGCAGTCGTGGGGGCTCTTACTCAACGTCCTGTTTCCTAAGGTTCTGAAAAAAGCAGCGCACTCCCCTGGCTTACAGGTCGCTGCCCTGACAGTTGATTGAAGTTGAAGGCGTAGTTGAATTACCAACTGAACACCTGGCGCTGGGGCGGGGAATTGCTTACCGGGACCGTAATCGTCGGGAGACGAATTACCGAGCGCCTATGCAGGGATTGTTCCCAACAATCCCCTGCATTTCCTCCATCCCTGGAGGTCAGATGGCTTGAGCGTGTCCCGGGAAGGAATGCCTGATCCAGCGCTTACTCTAGATTGAGTAAGACAGGGTAAATACTACTCAATCGGATTCAGGCAGTATCAGCCACAGGATGAGGTAAACGATGATCCCCGGAAACGCCGCCGAAAGTACCGAGGCCAGCACGTAAACGACCCGGGTTCCCGTGACCGACCAGCCAAAATGCCGTGCCAGCCCGGCACAGACACCGCCAAATATCCCGTTGCGTTTATCCCTTGTACACCGCTTGATTGATTCATCTGATTTTTCCTGTTGCGGACCAGCTTTTGTATTCGTTATCCGGCATTTTTCAATTCCCGCAAACACCACACCTAGTTTGACATGTGAAGACAAGCGCTTAAACCGTTTTGCAGGTTAAAATGACACTTTTCATGTACCGGGAGCCAGACAATGACCAGCAGTGAAGCCCTGATCAAGCAGGCGCGTAAACACATACCCGGCGGGGTCAACTCCCCGGTTCGCGCTTTCAATGGTGTGGGTGGTGACCCGGTATTTTTTGACCGTGCCGAAGGCGCCTATCTTGTATGACGTCAGCGGTCGAGCCTATATCGATTACGTGGGTTCCTGGGGTCCGATGATCGCGGGTCACGCCAACCCCGACGTGCTCAAGGCGGTTCACGCGGCAGCCGCCAAAGGTTTGAGTTTTGGTGCACCGGTCGGCCGCCGAGGTGGCCATGGCGGACAGGTTATGTGAATTGATCGATGGCCATGGACATGGTGCGCATGGTCAATTCGGGTACCGAGGCCACCATGAGCGCAATACGTGTGGCGCGTGCAGCAACGGGTCGTGACAAGGTCCTGAAGTTCGAAGGTTGTTACCACGGTCACGCCGATGCCTTCCTGGTCAAGGCGGGCAGTGGCGCCCTGACCCTGGGTGTACCCAATTCCCCCGGTGTACCGGCGGCTTATGCTGATCTGACCCTGACGCTACCCTTTAATGACCTGGATTCGGTCAGCGCCTGTTTTGCTGCCCAGGGCGATGAAATATCCTGCGTCATCGTCGAACCGGTAGCGGGCAATATGAATTGCATTCCTCCACAGGCGGGTTACCTCGAAGGTCTGCGGGCGTTGTGTGACCAGCACGGTGTATTGCTGATTTTTGACGAGGTGATGACAGGCTTCCGCGTAGCGCTGGGTGGTGCCCAGGCCCTGTATGGAATCACACCGGACCTGTCGACCTTTGGAAAAGTCATTGGTGGTGGCATGCCGGTGGGGGCCTTTGGCGGTAAACGCGAGTTCATGGAACTGGTTGCGCCTTCCGGACCGGTTTACCAGGCTGGCACCCTGTCAGGGAACCCGGTGGCCATGGCCGCGGGTCTGGCGACACTGGACCAGGTGACCGCCGAGGGGTTTTACCAGGATCTGGCTGAGACGACCCGAACACTGACCGAGGGTCTGCAGACCGAAGCGGATAATGCCGGTGTGCCGTTTACCACCACCCGGGTCGGTGGTATGTTCGGCCTGTTTTTTACCGCGGAGAAGCGGATCGTCAATTTCGAACAGTCGGGCGCCGTCGATATCGAAACATTCAAGTGTTTCTTCCACGCCATGCTGGAACGGGGTGTGTACCTGGCGCCATCGGCGTATGAGGCCGGTTTTGTTTCATCGGCCCATTCTGAAGAGCATATTTCAACGACACTCACGGCCGCCAGGGAGGCTTTTCGATTGTGTGCCGGGTGAGGAAGAACAACTAACGGGGCTTGTTTTTCAAACGGAAGAAAGGCCGTTCAAAAAGGAAATAACTAACACTCGATACCAGCACCACCAGGATTGACGAAACCATGAACCTGCTCAAACCGGTCAGGTTTGCGTCGGCCTCACCCAGCACGACCGGGATTTGTTGCAGGACGACAAAGTGCCACAGGTACAGGCTGTAGCTGACCAGGCCCAGGTAGTAGATCACCGGGTTGGCAAAAAGTACCCGGCCGATCCGGCTGCCCCAGTAAAGGCTTATCACCATTAGTGACAGCGGTAGACCCAGCACCGACGGGGCGACCAGCATGCTCCAGTGACCTCTCCAATAAGCCGAAACATTTGGCAGTAATACACCCCAGAGCCACATTACGGTCAACACGGCACCGAGCAGGAACATGACCTCGAGCAACCAGGCCGGTGGTTTCCCGTTGGTATTGACATCAGACCATTGGACGATGAGTGCAGCGGTCGCACCGAGCAGGAACTCGGGTAAAGACCCGGGTATTTGTGAAGCGAGCAGAAAGACACCTGCCGGGGTTACCGTGCCGAGCTGCGCTGATGACCAGTAGCGGTACAGGATACTCAGCACAATACCGGCCGACAGGAAAAAGACCCAGCGTCTCGGGCGCAGGAACAAGGCGACCGCCGGTAGCATCAGGTAAAACAACAATTCAACCGGCAGGGTCCACCAGAGACCCACCATCGGCCGGACCTGGTTCCAGCCCATATTGAAGAACATGGTCAAGTGGGCCAGCAGGGAAACACCATCCAGCGATTTCCAGGTAACAAACCAGCCACCGATGATCAGGATGATAAAGAGTTGTGTGTAATAGGCAGGGAAGACCCGTAACAACCGTCTCTTGTAATAACGCCCCAGTGGTGGGTGTTTTTTCCCGGTCAATGCAGCGCGTGCAAAAGGCAATGTCAACAGGAAACCACTTAGAACAAAAAACAGGTCCACGCCGGCAAAACCAAAGCCCAGCGGGAATTGCAGTGCTGTGCCGATGATCGGAACGGTCAAATCCAGCCGGATACCCGGATTTAGCGATCCATAATGGAATATGAAAACGAACAGGGCTGCAACACCACGTAAACCGGTTAATGATTCGACATAGGTTCGGTCGTAATGGTTGTTGTTCATGTCCGTTACGGATTGTTGTTATCAATTATTCCTGCAACGGGCAGGCGCCGGATCAATCCCGTATTATAACCACCTGTTGAATTACCATGGTTAATACGACTACCAATGGACACCACCTGGACACAAAACCTGCTTGACTGGCTCGGGAACAACCCCGGTTGGGCTGGTTTCTGGGTATTCATCATGTCCTTCGTGGAGTCACTCGCTTTCGTGGGTATCCTGGTGCCGGGCATCATCATCCTGTTCGGTCTGGGGGCCTTTATCAGCCTGGGTGCAATGGACATGTTACCGATCTGGTTGATGGGCACGCTGGGCGCACTGGCCGGTGATGTTTCCAGTTATGCACTCGGCCGCCGTTACCGGGAACACCTGGCTGAAACCTGGCCATTCAACCGTTTTCCACGGATGCTGGAAAGGGGGCGTGACTATTTCCGTGTACATGGTCCCAAGAGCGTCGTGATCGGTCGCTTTATCGGGCCATTGAGACCGGTGATCCCGATCACTTCCGGGATGCTGGGGCTGTCACCACGTCGTTTCTTGTTGGTGGATATACCGGCGTGTATCGTCTGGACACCTGCTTACCTGGTGCCCGGCATGTTGTTTGGCGCTTCATTGGAGGTTGCATCAGAGTACGCCGGCCGGATGTCGTTGGTGCTGGTGATCGCGGTGGTGGCCTTGTGGTTTACCTGGTGGTTGATCTGGACCCTTTACGAACTGCTCGCGAGCCGTTCGGCCCGTTGGTTGAGACACTTCATACGCTGGTTGCGCCGCCACCCGGCCTTTGGACGTATTGTCGGGCCCTTGTTGGATTCATCACAGCCCGAAGTGTTATCCATCACGATGATGGGTTTGCTGCTGGTGCTTATTTTCTGGGGCACGGTGCTGTTGTTGTTCCTGTCACCCTTCTCGACTCATCCACAGACCATAGACCAGGCCGTCCAGGATTACGCATTAAGCCTCAGGAACCACGTGACTGACCCGTTGATGGTCGCGTTGACCCAGTTATCACGCCTGTGGGTGTTGATACCGACATCGGTGGCGGTGTTGTTGTGGCTGATCGGCGCGGGCCGGCAAAAGGCGGCCCTGCACTGGCTGGTGGCAATGGGCGGTGGCGTGGTGCTGCAATTACTGTTGGGCTGGACGCTGCGGGCAACCCCCATATTTACCGAGGAAGGCGTCAATGCACCACATGACCCGAGCGCAGCATTGACACTGGCCACCGTGATCCTGGGTTATTTCGCCGTGATGGTGGCCAGGGAGTTACGCCGCCGGAAACGCAAATGGCCGTACGTGATCACGGGCTTGCTGCTGGTATTGATGATCCTGGCCAGGCTGTACCTCGGCCTTGACTGGCTCAGCGGGGCCCTGATGGGTGTAGGGCTGGGTATGGCCTGGACATTCGTGGTGGGTATTGCGTACCGCCAGCGCGCCTTAAGACCATTCAACGGCCTGGCAGCCAGCCTGATCTTCTTTGGCATGCTGGGTGTGACTTTCGCCTGGCAGGTGGATCAAAACCTGGACCAGGACATCGAGGCGTTAAGGCAGCCCTTGTCACAACAGGAAATCCCTCAGCAGGATTGGTGGAACGATGCCTGGCAGACCCTGCCGCGTGAGCGCACCCAGTCAAAGCGGGTTGCAGTGCGAGAGTTCAATTTCCAGTTTGCCGGTGAGCCACGGGAGTTCGCGGATGCTCTGGCAAGCCATGGTTGGCAGCAGGCGCAACCGGCCAATTGGCGTTGGGTCGTTCTGTCAATGAACCCCGAGCCCACCGAAACCACCCTGCCACCCCTGAAAAGGGATTTTATCGGTCATGCCGACAGCCTGTTGTTGCACAGGTTGGGTGGTGATCCGATGAAGCAGGAAACCGTGCGTATCTGGGATTCCGGTGTACGCCTGGTACCTGGTGGGCATGCCGTCTATTTAGGATTGGTGGCGGAGGAATTGCTGGTTCAGAAAATGAAGCTTTTCAGTTTCTGGAGCGCGCGACCCGCCGCTGATGAAACATTGCGGCGCCTGGCCAGGGAAGCCGGGGTGTTCCAGGTTCAACACACCACCGACGACATGCTGCTGATCAAGAGCCCTCAGCCTCCACCGGGTTCCTGAAAACGCGGCAGCAACTCCAGCAGGACCTGCAGGCGTTGCAATGGATCACTGAGCTGTAATAAGGATTGACGTTCGGTATTTTCCAGCGGCAACAACTCCGCAAGCCGGTAACCGAGCCAGACCACGTCCTGGAGATCAGCCGGTTGGAACGAGGGATAACGATCACCCACCTGCTCCATCATGCGTGCGGCGATCAGGGACAACACCGAGAATTGTTCAGGTACTTCGAGTAGGCGCACTTTCAGCCAGTATATTGACCTTTGCCATCAGCAGACCGTTGTCACGCATCTGTGTTGAGCGGATGATAAAACGTTTCTCACCACGGGCAACAATTCCAAGTAATCCACCATCGAGACTTGAGAAATCAATAATTTTTGCCGTTGTTCCAACACGCAGGTGGGTGGCCGGGCGATCTGCATCCTGCCGGTTGTTGAGAAGGCAAACCCCAAAACACCCATCCGTGGCGCTGCATTCACGCACCATGTCGAGATAACGTGGTTCAAATATTCGCAAAGGCAGGTGGCCACCCGGGAACAGCACGACGGGTAGCGGGAACAGCGGTATATCGATGTTGCTCACCCGTCCTTCAGGTGAGCAGCAAGCCGTTTCGGGGCCGCTTCGAATCCGCCGTTACTCATAAAAATGACATGATCGCCCGGGCGCAGCTTGGCTTGCATTTCGCGCAGCATGTCATCGACGCGTGTGACAACCTTGCAGCGGCCCTCGAGTGGCGCGAGGGCAACCTGCGGGTCCCAGTCAATACCTTCGCTGGTTTTCAGCCAGACCCGGTCTGCGGCAATCAAGGCCGGTCCCAGTTCATCTGCATGCACACCCGCACGCATGGTATTACTACGTGGCTCCAGGCCCACCAGGATGCGCGCATTTCCGACTTTGCGCCGCAAACCCTCTAGTGTCAGCCTGATGGCTGTTGGGTGATGAGCGAAGTCATCGTAGACGTGGATATCATTGTGCAGGGCGATCAGTTCGAGTCGTCGCTTGACGCCCTTGAATGAAGCCAGCGCATCGATAGCCACATCGGCTGAAACCCCTGCCGCGACGGCAGCAGCCAGCGCCGTTACGGCATTCAGGGCATTGTGGCTGCCGCAGTGGGACCATTCCAGAACACCCATTTCCTGCTGTTGGTAAAGAAAACGCAACACGCTGCCATCAGCAACCACCAATTCCACTTGCCAGTCATGCTTGGCCTCGAAGGAAAAACGTTGTAACCGGCTCCAGCAACCCCGCGCCAGCACACGCTCGATATTCGCATCATCACCATTGCTGATGACGATCCCGTTACCCGGGATGGTGCGCATCAAGTGGTGAAACTGGGTTTCAATGGCCGCCAGGTCCGGGAAAATGTCCGCGTGGTCGTATTCCAGGTTGTTGAGGGTGGCAATGTGGGGCCGGTAATGGACAAACTTGGAGCGCTTGTCAAAAAAAGCGGTGTCATATTCGTCTGCCTCGACGACAAAGAAATCACTTCCTTCTCGTGCGGAGACATTGAAATCCAGGGGCACGCCACCGATCAAAAAACCCGGGTTCAAACCGGCGAATTCCAGCATCCATGCCACCATGCTTGCGGTCGAGGTTTTACCGTGGGTGCCGGCTACCGCAATAACCTTGCGATCGCGCAGGTAATTTTCCCCCAACCAGCGCGGGCCAGAGGTATAACGCAGGCGTTTGTCGAGCACGTACTCAACCGCCGGATTTCCCCTGCTCAGGGCGTTGCCGATAATGACCAGGTCCGGGGTGTCATGCATGGGCTCGGCACTGTAACCCTCGTGTAACGCAATACCCTCACGTTCCAACAGGGTGCTCATCGGCGGATAGGTGTGCTGGTCGGCGCCGGACACGTCGTGGCCCGCCCGCCGGGCCAATATGGCGACACCGCCCATGAAGGTGCCACATGCACCCAGGATATGAATTTTCATTACCCCCCCAAAAACAGTAAATCGATAAAAATATAGCTTGCCGCGAGCATCATCACTGTCACCAGCATACCCAGAGACAGACTGACTGCAAGTGCGTGACGATAAATATGGGCGTCAACAAACAGGCTCCACAGAAAAACCCCAAACCAGGCCAATGCCAATCCCGGCTGGGACTGGGTCGGGTCGGACTGGTTCAAAAGCACCCAGGTGATCGAGTTGAAAACAATACCGACACCAACCAGGGAGCCAAGGGTTTGTGCAAATCGTTCCTGGAAATGCCGCCACCTGAGTAAACCTGCCACGATCGCAATTTGCAGGGATATTGCCACCAGGCTTTTTGCCGCGGCAGATTCATCTTCAAATTGCTGCCCGGTAAGGAGGTTCTGTACCACGTAGACTGCCAGCAGGAATATTGTCAACGGCCAGGATGCAGGCAGGTGCTGGGGCCCCCCGCGTAAAAACAGCAGGTTTGCCAGGCTCAAGAAGACAGATTGCACAGGAAAACCGGTCATGACCTGCAGCTAAACCGGGTGAGAACCATTCAAACTGTGACTCAGTCGAGCTGGGTGCTTATGTCTAGCACGCTGAGGATGCGTTGCAGTATCTCGTCGATATCGCCGTGTCCCCAGACCCGGGTCAGCAGACCCGATTCCTCGTAGTAATCGGCCACGGGTGCGGTTTGCTCGGCATACACCCGAAGACGGTTTTTGACGGTTTCTTCACTATCGTCGCTGCGTCCTTCCAGTTTTGCCCGGTTGGCGATGCGTTCGATGATCACCTCCGGATCAACGTCGATGTGGATGGCTTCTTCAACCGGTTGGCCGAGACGCTCCAGCATCTGGTCCAGTGACCTGGCTTGCGACACATTACGCGGATAACCATCCAGGATAAACCCGTTGGCCACATCAGCCTGGCCAAGGCGTTCCTCGACGAGGCCCAACATGATTTCATCCGGGACCAACTCACCCTTATCGATAATGATCTTGGCTTTGATACCCAGTTCGGTGCCTTGTTTTGCCGCGTCGCGCAACAGCGCACCGGTCGAAATATGGGGTACACCCAGGTGTTCGACCAGCATGGCTGCCTGGGTGCCTTTTCCTGAGCCCGGTGGGCCTAAAATTACAACTCGCATGAGACGGCTCCCGTCCACTAAAATAGGCGTCAACGCTAACCCCTCATCACAAGCAAGTCAATGCAGAACAGATAGAAAACCCAAGGAATATCATGGCCAAGAAAAATTTACTTTATGCACAGTCCGGCGGTGTTACACCGGTTATCAATGCCACGGCCTGTGGGTTGATCGAAACCGCACGTCAGAACAGGGACAAACTGGGCAAGGTCTACGCCGGCAAGGACGGTATTATCGGCATCCTAAATGAGGAACTGATCGATACCAGCAAGGAGCGCAAGTCGGATATCGCCGCGCTGCGTCATACGCCGGGTGGTGCATTCGGTTCCTGTCGTTTCAAGCTCAAGGGCATCGATGAGAGTCGCGCCCAGTACGAAAGACTGATCGAAGTCTTCAAGGCTCATAACATAGGCTACTTTTTTTACAACGGTGGTGGTGACTCGGCGGATACCGCTTACAAGGTTTCGCAAATCGGCAAGAAAATGGGTTTTCCGGTGCAATGTATCGGTGTTCCCAAGACCATCGATAATGACCTGCCGATTACTGACAACTGCCCGGGCTTTGGCTCGGTCGCAAAGTACATCGCCGTCTCCATCCTGGAAGCGAGCCTCGATGTCGCTTCGATGGCGTCGAGTTCCACCAAGATCTTCGTGCTTGAGGTCATGGGCCGGCATGCAGGCTGGATCGCCGCAGCAGGCGGATTGGCACAACGTAAAAAAGGCGACCCGCCGCACATCATCCTGTTCCCGGAGTTACCCCTGGATGAGCAGGCCCTGTTGGCCAAGGTAGAGCGCTCGGTCAAGAAGTACGGTTATTGCTCCATCGTGGTTTCCGAAGGGGTCAAGGACAAGGATGGGCGGTTCCTGGCTGATTCCGGTCGGCGCGATGCCTTCGGCCATGCCCAGCTCGGGGGTGTGGCGCCGGTAGTGGCCGGCATGATCACAGATGCTTTGGGTTACAAAAACCATTGGGCCGTATCCGATTACCTGCAACGTTCGGCCCGTCACCTGGCCTCCAGGATTGATGTCGAGCAGGCCTATGCGATGGGCAAGGCGGCAGTCGAACTCGCCTTGCAGGGCAAGACCGGCGTCATGCCCACCGTGGTCAGGGTTTCCAATGAACCGTATCGCTGGAAAGTCGGCGAGGCAGACCTGTCACGGGTGGCTAACCGTGAAAAGATGATGCCGCGGCGTTTTATCAGCAAGGATGGCCTTGGTATCACGGCTGCCGCACGACGTTATTTAAAGCCCTTGATCCGTGGTGAAGACTATCCGCCATATGATCGTGATGGTCTGCCAAAGTACGTTGAAATGAAAAAAATACTGGTGCCGAAAAAGCTGCCGGAATTTGAATTATAAACAGCCTAAACCGCGCTCTGGTAACACCGATTTGTGCTACCATATCGCGGTTTTAGCGCTGCTAATTTTTATAAAATTTGAGGGAGATATCAATGGATAGTGGAATTGCACTATGGCTGGCAATGGGAGCGTCCCTGCTGGCTGTTTTATACGGGGTTTTCATGGCCAGCTGGATCGTCAAAAAATCTCCTGGCAATGAAAAAATGCAGGAAATATCTGCAGCGATTACCGAAGGCGCCAACGCCTACATGAATCGCCAGTATTCGACGATCGGCATCGTCGGTGTACTGCTTTTCGTGGTCGTCGGCTTTTTCCTGGATTGGGCCACGGCGATCGGTTTCGCCATTGGCGCAATCTTTTCAGCTCTGGCGGGCTACATTGGCATGTTCGTATCCGTGCGCGCCAACGTACGTACTGCCGAAGCTGCGCGCACCGGTCTTAAACCGGCATTGCAAATCGCCTTCCGTGGTGGCGCCATCACCGGCATGCTGGTAGTCGGACTGGGCCTGTTGGGTGTGGCTGGCTACTATGCCTTGTTGCAGAATATGGGCTCCAGTAGTGAGGATGCCCTGCACGCACTGGTCGGACTGGCTTTTGGTGGTTCCCTGATTTCCATTTTTGCACGACTCGGTGGTGGCATTTTCACCAAGGGTGCGGATGTGGGCGCTGACCTGGTGGGTAAAGTAGAAGCTGGCATCCCGGAAGATGATCCACGCAATCCAGCGGTGATCGCTGACAACGTGGGTGACAACGTGGGTGACTGCGCCGGTATGGCGGCTGACCTGTTTGAAACCTACGCGGTAACACTGGTCGCCACGATGCTGCTGGGCAGCCTGACGGCGTCGGCACTGGGCCCCAACGCGATCATTTATCCGATGGTCCTGGGTGCCCTGTCAATCGTTGCTTCCGTACTGGGTACTTTCTTCGTCAGTACCAAGGAAGGCGGCAAGATCATGACCGCGCTGTACAAGGGTGTCATCGTATCCGGTGTACTGGCTGCAATCGCGTTTTACCCCGTCACCATGATGATGATGGGTGAAAACGCCATGAACCTGTACTTCGCCGCCCTGATTGGCCTGGTGCTCACAGCTGCCATGGTATTCATCACCGAGTACTACACGGGCACCGATTTCAAGCCGGTCAAATTGATTGCCGAAGCATCGACCCTGGGTCACGCTACCAACATCATCGCCGGCCTGGGTGTCTCAATGAAAGCAACCGCACTGCCTGTGCTGGCCGTGTGCGCATCCATCTGGGGCGCCCATGAACTGGCCGGCCTGTACGGCATCGCTATTGCTGCGACCAGCATGCTTTCCATGACCGGAATGATCGTGGCACTGGACGCTTTCGGCCCGATTACCGACAACGCCGGCGGCATTGCCGAGATGGCTGAACTGCCTGCAGACGTGCGCAAGACAACCGATGCGCTGGATGCGGTGGGTAATACCACCAAAGCGGTCACCAAGGGTTATGCAATCGGTTCCGCCGGTCTGGCGGCGCTGGTCTTGTTTGCTGACTATACCCACAGCCTGTCCAAGACCGCTTACGCCGGGATGACCTTCGACCTGTCCAACCACATGGTCATCATCGGCCTGTTCATCGGTGGCCTGGTCCCGTTCCTGTTTGGCGCCATGGCCATGGAGGCCGTGGGCCGTGCAGCCGGCGCAATCATCACCGAGGTCCGCCGCCAGTTCCGCGAGATCGACGGCATCATGGAAGGCACGACCAAGCCCGATTACGCCAAGTCGGTCGACCTGCTGACCAAGGCGGCCATCAAGGAAATGATTATTCCTTCGTTGCTGCCGTTGCTGGTACCGATCATTGTTGGTGTGGTGTTAGGTCCGCAGGCACTGGGTGGTTTGCTGATCGGCACCATCGTGACCGGTCTGTTCGTGGCGATCTCCATGACCACCGGTGGTGGTGCGTGGGATAACGCCAAGAAATACATCGAGGACGGCAACTTTGGTGGCAAGGGTACCGAGGCGCATGCCGCGTCGGTTACCGGCGACACCGTGGGTGACCCGTACAAGGACACCGCTGGTCCTGCGATCAACCCGCTGATCAAGATCATCAACATCGTTGCACTGCTGATCGTGCCGCTGTTGTAATCTTTGACAGCAAGTTGTACTGAAAAGCCGGCCTTCGGGCCGGCTTTTTATATGGCTGTGTCGGGTATTCCTTCCCGGGACACGCTCTAGCCATCTGACCTCCAGGGATGGAGGAAATGCAGGGGATTGTTGGGAACAATCCCTGCCATGGTCGCTCGGTAATTCGTGTCCCGACGAATTACGGTCCCGGCTAAAGAACACCCCGGCACAGCTCGAAATACTCCACTGCAGGCCTTAAGAACAACCACAACTGCCCCCTTCATAATAGCCCGCTGGTTTGCCAGTGTGGGTGACTTAGCACCGCACCGAATCCTGAGAGTCGTCAGGGGAGAAATGTTCTCTCCATGGATGGACGTGTAGATCGCATGGAGCACAGGGATGTGCGATGCGATCCGGTACAGGCTTAGCACTGGATTGCTGTATAGGCCTGGCCGCGTGAACGATTCGAAGGAGCAGGGTAAGCCCAAAGGGCTGCGGGGCCAGGAGCCCACACTGGCAAACCAGCGGGCTATGGGTAACGAGTTCAGAGAGTTTTTTGAGAATATACAACGCTCGAGAGCGCAGTAACTGCAGATACGCATTGTGGACAATCCCTGTTCTGGTTGGGTTGTTCAGGTAAAATCCGCGCACTGGTAGGTGAAACTTACAGGTATGTATGGCGTCTATTGCCTGGCGCAGAGCAAACTAAATACACAACGGTCTGATCCGATGATGAAAAATGTAAAAACATGGGGGCTGGCAAGCCTGTTGCTGATAATTCCGTTGATTGCATCAGCGTTGGAATTTGATGAGATCAGGGATTTTAACGATGTCTTCAGCATCTCGGCCAGCTCGGACGGCCGAGAGCGTGTCGAAGTTAGTTGGGATATCGCAGAAGATTATTACCTGTATCACAACAAGTTCCTGAAATTCAGCACAGACACGCCCGGTGTGGTGCTAGGGGAGCCGGAAATACCCGCAGGCAAGCGCGCATATGATGAGCTGTTGGCTAAGGAAGTCATCAAGTTCTACAAGCACGTGACCGTAAGCATTCCGCTCATATCCATTGCTGCTGACGTTGACACGGTGAGCTTGAAAGTGCGCTCCCAGGGTTGCCTCGAAAACGTCCTGTGTTATCCGCCGTCCACCCAGTTGGTGACGGTCAGGTTGCCGGCAGCAAGCCAGGCCGGATTACCGCCAACGTCACCACGGTCCACCACATCCTTGCTCGGGGTGCCACAAGACACGGCGTTGACGGCAGAGGAAGCATTCAGCTATGAAGCAATCGGCCTGTCTGCCGAAACCATACTCGTACGTTTTACCCCCCAGCGCGGTTATTACCTGTACCGGGACAAATTTGCCTTCAGGGTGACCGGGGATAGTGGGTTCCAGGTCCGTGAAGCCGCCCTGCCCAGGGGCACCATCAAGGATGATCCTGAATTCGGACCGGTCGAGGTGTATTTTGACCAGGTTGAGATACCGGTGAGGTCAACCGCCCGGCAGGTGATGAGCAGACCATCACCCTGGAAGCCGACTACCAGGGCTGCCGGGACGGTGATATCTGTTATCCACCGCAAACATCCGGCGTGAACCTGCTGATGTCAGCATCGGCTGAACCCATCGCCCAGACCATCACGGGCAAAGACACGGCTGTCCAATCGGCTGAGCCACCAGGCGTGGCCGTCTCGGAGCAGGATGCCCTGGCGCAGATGCTTTTAAGTAACCCGGCAGGCGCCTTGCTGGCGTTTTTTGTTGCCGGCCTGTTGTTGGCGTTTACACCCTGTGTATTTCCGATGGTGCCCATCCTGTCCGGCATTATCGTTGGCCAGGGAGAACGCATGACGACCGCGAGGTCATTCTGGCTGTCGCTGGTTTACGTGCTGGCCATGGCCGTGACCTATACGATCGCCGGTGTACTGGCCGGTCTGTTCGGGCAGAATCTGCAGGCTCTATTCCAGAATCCGTGGATCCTTGGCTTCTTTATCGCCATATTCATCGCGCTGGCATTTTCCATGTTCGGTTTTTACGAACTGCAAATACCGGCAGGTCTTGCAGACCCGCCTGAGCAGCGCGAGCAACCAGCAAAAAAGCGGCAGCCTGACCGGTGTCGCCGTGATGGGATTCTTGTCCGCATTGATCGTGGGACCCTGTGTTGCCCCGCCATTGGCAGCGGCCCTGATCGTAATCGGCGCCTCTGGCAGCGCCTTGCTAGGTGGTGCGGCGTTATTCGCCCTGTCCATCGGTATGGGTTTGCCGCTGATACTGTTTGGTGTGTCGGCGGGCAAACTGGTGCCCAAGGCGGGTCCGTGGATGGATGCGATCAAGGCAGTATTTGGCATCGGTCTGCTGGCCCTGGCCATATGGATGCTGGAACGTATCGTCCAGGGCCCGGTCATCCTGTTGTTGTGGGGTTTACTGGCCATTGCCAGTGGCGTATACCTCGGCGCCCTGGAGTCCATTCCCCAGGGGGCTTCAGGTTGGCGGCGTCTGTGGAAGTCGCTGGGCCTGGTATTGTTGTTGCTGGGTGCTATCGAGGTGGTCGGGGCCATATCCGGTGCTGATGACTGGATGAAACCGTTGGATAAATTAGGTTCTGCCAGCACTGCCACAGAAAAACAACACGTAGCATTCGAACACATCAAATCACTGGACGATCTGGATAAGCAGGTTGAACTTGCCAATACTTCCGGCAAACCCGCCATGCTGGATTTCTACGCAGACTGGTGCGTGGAATGCGTGCGCATGGAGCGCAACACCTTTGGGGAACCACCGGTACAGGCCCTGTTCGAAAAAATCCAGCCCCTGCAGGCTGATGTGACGGCCAACGATGAGGTGGACAAGGCGCTGATGGCCAAGTACGACATTATCGGTCCGCCGGCCATCCTGTTTTTTGACCGCCAGGGTAAGGAATTGCCAGGATTCCGCCTGGTGGGCTTTTACAAGGCCGAGGAGTTTGCCCGGCACCTCGAACGGGTGCTGGAAACACCTTGATGCGCTGGTTGGGTATCAGCCTGATCGCCCTGGCAGCGACCCTGGCGGGTTTTTACCTGTCTTTCCTGTATTTCGATGAACCCCTGCCCGCTTCACGCTGTATCACCCGGCGGTGTCGTGGTCGGCAGTGAGCGGCCGGATTTTCGTCTCGGCAGCAGCACGGGTGAGTTCGTCACCGCGAACGATTTTGACGGCGAGGTGCTGCTGATCAATTTCTGGGCTACCTGGTGTGAACCCTGTAAGCGCGAGATGCCGATGCTGATGGAATTGCAGAAGCAATATTCTCCACGGGGTCTGCAGGTCGTGGGCATCGCACTCGATGATGTGCAAAACGCCCGTGACTTTGCACGTGAATACGCTATCAGCTACACGATCCTGGTGGGTGGTGGCGATGTCATGCAAACCAGCCATACCTACGGCAACGTGGACGGCGTGCTGCCATACAGTGTACTGGTGGACAGGAGTGGCATCATACGCTGGCAGTACATCGGTGAAATTCCACGTGCGGAAATCACCACCTTGCTGGAAGCCTACCTGTAACCGCTACACGTCTACGCGGTTGTCCTCAACACAGGATACCTGTCAGCTGTAAACAAGTCAGCAAGGATACATTCTCCTTCCTTGCATCTAATTTCTGCGAACTTCTTCAATACGGTCGCGAACGGTAGACAACTGCAGTTTTTTGGTTCAGACTTGTCGCCCCTTGGCAAGGAGTGGCAAGCCGTGGTCAAAATACATGTATTCAATGGCCCCAACCTGAACCTGTTGGGTCAACGGGAACCCGGCCAGTATGGTCAGCGAAGATTGTCTGACATCATGCAGGAACTCGGGGATTTCGCCGTCAATTGCGGTGTGGAACTGGAACACTTCCAGACCAATTCCGAGGGTGGCATGGTTGACCTGGTCCAGAAGCGCGGGTGAGCACGGCGTTGATTACATCATTATCAATCCGGCGGGTTATACCCACACCAGTGTAGCCATACGTGATGCCCTGTTAGCAGTAGAAATACCATTTGTAGAAGTCCACCTGTCCGCCGTGGGTGCACGTGAACCCTTCAGACAGGTCAGTTATTTCTCCGATATTGCCATCGGTGTGATCAGCGGATTTCACGGCGAAAGCTATTTATTAGCCTTACAGGCCATTTTGAACCGAATTGAACCCTGAACCGGGAGCGACAGCACATGGATATCAGAAAGATCAAAAAACTCATCGAGCTGTTGGAAGAATCCAACCTGACGGAAATCGAGATTGTCGAAGGTGAAGAATCCGTACGCTTGATACGTGACGGTATACCACAGGCAATGCCTGTGGGTGCACCGCCAGCCCTTGCACCACACGCCCCGGTGGCCGCAGCTGAGCCTGTTGCAGAAGCTGCCGAGGAGCTTGACCAGGTGCCGGCGGGTGAACCGGTGTTATCTCCGATGGTTGGTACCTTCTATGTGGCTTCTGGCCCCGAGGCGCAGCCTTTTGTGAAGCTGGGCCAGACGGTTGGTGTGGGTGATACGCTGTGTATCATCGAGGCCATGAAGATGTTCAACCAAATCGAATCCGATATTTCCGGCACGGTGGTGGCTATCCTGGCGGAGAACGGCCAACCGGTCGAGTATGACGAACCCCTGTTCATCATCCGCTGATACTGGGTTGAGCTGATATGGCCGTATTTGAAAAACTCGTCATCGCCAACCGCGGCGAAATCGCCTTACGTATTTTGCGCGCATGCCACACAATGGGTATCAAGACCGTGGCGGTACACTCCACCGTGGACCGCAACCTGAAACACGTTGCATTGGCCGATGAGGCCGTGTGTATCGGCCCAGGTCCAAGCACCGACAGTTACCTGAACATTCCCGCCATCATCGCAGCGACCGAGGTGACCGATGCGGTCGCAGTACACCCCGGTTACGGCTTCCTGGCGGAAAACGCCGACTTTGCCGAACGTGTTGAAAAGAGCGGTTTTGTCTTTATCGGCCCCCGGCCGGAAACAATCCGCCTGATGGGTGACAAGGTCTCCGCGATCGAGGCCATGCGCACGGCCGGTGTGCCTTGCGTACCGGGTTCCGATGGCGCCTTGTCCAGTGATTTGGTGGAAAACCGCGCCATCGCACGCCGTATCGGTTATCCCGTCATCATCAAGGCTGCCGCTGGCGGTGGTGGACGGGGCATGCGTGTCGTGCGCACCGAAGCACACTTGTCCAATGCCCTGCAACTGACCCAGCAGGAAGCGCAGACGTATTTTGGTGATGGCACCATCTACATGGAGAAATTCCTGGAAAATCCGCGACACGTGGAAGTACAGGTCATGGCCGACCAGCACGGCAACGCCATCCACCTCGGTGAGCGTGATTGCTCGACCCAGCGGCGTCACCAGAAAGTCATTGAGGAAGCACCGGCGCCGGGTGTCACACCAGAGCAACGTGCAGAGATCGGTAATATCTGTGTCGAGGCCTGCAAGCGGATCGGTTACCGTGGCGCCGGTACTTTCGAGTTCCTGTTTGATTCGGGACAGTTTTATTTTATCGAGATGAATACCCGTATCCAGGTCGAGCATTGTGTTAGTGAAATGATCACCGGTGTTGACCTGGTCATGGAACAGATCCGCGTGGCTGCGGGTGAAAAACTTTCCTATACCCAGGATGACATCGTCATACGTGGTCACGCGATCGAATGCCGTATCAACGCCGAAAACCCGGAAACCTTCATGCCTTGTCCCGGCATCGTCGAGGGATTCCATGCACCGGGTGGTCCGGGTATCAGGGTTGAGTCACATATCTACGATGGCTACCGGGTACCACCGAATTATGATTCGATGATTGGCAAGCTTGTCGCACATGGTGAAGACCGTCGCATGGCCATTGCGCGTATGCGCATGGCATTGGATGAAATGGTACTCAACGGTATCCAGACCAATATTCCCTTGCACAGGTGGTTATTGCTGGATCCGGGTTTTATCAAGGGTGGTTTCAATATCCATTACCTTGAAAAACGGCTCGCGGCCCGGGCGACCGATTAACAGCGGGACAACGTGACACATGCCCTGGCTGGAAATCAGTGTACGCGTGACACGTGACAACGCGCCGCTGGTGGAAAGCGTATTACAGCATCAGCCGGTGCTGGCTTTGACACTGACGGATGACGCAGACGACCCGGTTTTTGAACCGGGTGTTGGTGAAACCCCCTTATGGCCATCGTTGCGTGTCACGGCCCTGTTTGATGGCGATACCCCAGTGGAACCACTGACCCGGTTGCTGTGCCTTGTACCGGGTATTGACCGGCCGCAACAGGTTAGTTTCCGCACACTCGACGACTGCCAGTGGGAGCGGTTGTGGCTGGACCGGTTCAAGCCCATGCAATTTGGCCGTGATCTGTGGGTTGTACCCGGCGAGCAGGACGTTCCCGCTCAAGCGGTGCACGTGCTCAGGCTGGATCCGGGCCTGGCTTTTGGCACCGGTACCCATCCAACCACCCGCCTGTGCCTGCAATGGATGGATAGCCTCGATTTCGAGACCCTTACGGTGGTCGATTATGGCTGTGGCTCCGGTGTGCTGGGTATCGTTGCTGCGATCAAGGGCGCAGACCAGGTCTTGTGTGTCGACAACGATCCGCAAGCACTCATTGCCACGCGTGATAATGCCAGTCGCAATGACGTGGCGCATATCATGAAAACAATACCCCCGGAAGAATATGCGCCCTGTAGCGCTGACGTGGTATTGGCAAATATCCTGGCCGCACCGTTGATAGAACTGGCCCCCTTGCTGGCAGCTTCACTCAAACCCGGTGGTTCGCTGGTGCTCTCAGGTATCCTCGAAGAGCAGGCGGATGAAGTCATGGCCGCCTATCAACCGTCCATGGCGGCGCTGTCTGTTACCAGCGATGATGGCTGGGTACGGCTAGACGGCCGGAAAAAACCCTGATACCGGATAAGGAAGCCTAGAAATTGGGTTTCTCAGGCGTTGACTCAAAACACTCTACCGCCTCTATCAGCACCTTGCGGGCGGCGTCCACG
The DNA here is from genome assembly GCA_963753105.1 of uncultured Gammaproteobacteria bacterium. GTDB lineage: Bacteria > Pseudomonadota > Gammaproteobacteria > Xanthomonadales > SZUA-36 > SZUA-36. The sequence continues at coordinate 452,541 of CAVWBD010000001.1, read as the reverse complement.
CCCTGCCAGTCACCGGTCCTGACCCACTTGTTTTTTTCCAGGTCCTTGTAGTGCTCAAAAAAGTGCACCAACTGGTCCAGCAGCGTATGGTCCAGATCATGAACATCCCTGATGTCGCGGTATATATCCGTAACCTCGGGAATTGGTACGGCGATGACCTTGTAATCCTCACCGGCCTCGTCCTTCATTTGCAGCACACCGAGCGGACGGCAGCGCACCACGGTGCCGGGCAGCATCGGCAACGGCAGCACTACCAGCACATCGACCGGGTCACCATCGCCACACAGCGTGTGTGGCACGTAACCATAGTTACACGGGTAGTACATGGCGGTCCTCAGCATCCGGTCAACAAAAATTGCACCGGAGGACTTGTCCACCTCGTACTTGATGGCCGGGCTGTTCATCGGCACCTCGATGATCACGTTGATTTCATCGGGCAAGCTGGATCCGGCGGGGACCTGTTGCAGGCTCATAATTATTCCTTTTTTGGTGAGCGGCCATTATACGCAAAACCGTATCAATCGACCTTCGTGTTTTAGCAATGATTTCAGTATGTTTTGTGGAAATTAATTAAGGTTCTGCATTTCAAAGCGGAAGCTAAACATCTACAATATGCGCCCGTTTTTGAAGGTAATATGTCAATGACACCGTCAGCACCTGTTCAAGACCTAGACCGCGGTTATGTCATCCCCATCGGTGGCGCGGAAGCAAAGCGCAAGGAACCGCTAATCCTGCAGCGTTTTGTGAAGCTGTGTGGTGCAGAGAATGCCCGCATACTGGTTATTCCAACCGCGTCACAGCTGGACGAGACCGGACCCATGTACCGGGACCTGTTTGAAGGCATGGGTGCCAGGGCGATTAGTATTCCGATCGAGGAACGCGACGACTGTTACCGGGCCAACATACTTGAGAAACTGGATAATGCAACGGGAATATTCATTACCGGTGGAAACCAGTTACGTCTGAGCACCATACTGGGTGGCACACCGGTGGCCAGCGCAATACGCAGACTCAATGCTACGGGTGTACACATGGCAGGGACCTCGGCCGGTGCCGCGATTATCTCGGAACACATGATTGCGGGCGGGCGTAGCGGGCCCTCACCACGCGAAAGCGGTGTGGTATTGGCGCCCGGGCTTGGTCTGACCAACCGTGCCATTATTGACCAGCATTTCAACCGGCGGGGCCGTTTGGGCCGCTTGCTGGCGGCCCTGTCCTTTAATCCCTTTGCCTGCGGTCTGGGTATCGATGAAAATACCGCGGCGTTCATAGCGCCAAACGGGGTCATGGAAGTGGTTGGGCATGGTACGGTGACCGTGGTCGACCCCGCGGACCTGCGACACTCCTCCATGAGCTATGTAGGTAAAGCCGAGGCCGTATCGATGATCGGTCTGAAACTGCATGTATTGGCACATGGTTCGCAATTTAATCTGGAAACCCGTGAGGCGTGGCTGGATAAGGGGAGTTGAAGGGCCCTCGAGCGGCCCGCACCCGCAGCACATATGTTATTTTGTTGAAAAATTGATCAAGGTTTGTCCATGAAAATTCTCTCCACAAATATTTATGTTGGCCCGAGCCTGTATGCGCATTTCCCGGTTATCCGTCACCAGGTGGAACTGGGTATTCTGGAAGAATGGCCCTCGGCGCGGCTGGGCAATGCCTTTATCGACAAACTGATAGAAGCCTTACCGGGTTTGCAGAACCACGGTTGTTCTTATGGGGAAGCGGGTGGTTTCATACGCCGTATGCGCGAAGATGAAGGCACCTGGATGGCGCATATCTGGGAGCATGCCGCGCTTGAGTTACAAAACGAGGCAGGGTCACATGTTTCCTTTGGCCGCACGCGCAGCGCCGGGCCGGTTGGTGAGTACAACATGGTGTTTCAGTACAAGCAACGCGACGTGGGCCTGGAGGCCGCGCGTATTGCACGCCAGCTTTTGCTCAGCCTGTTACCCGCAAATCTGCGGCAGGAATTCTCAGGTGAAATCGAAACCGGTTTTGATTTTAAGCAGGAGCGGGAAGACTTCATAGTATTCGCCCAGCGCAAGGAACTCGGCCCCAGTACCGCATCACTGGTCAATGCAGCCGAGGAAAGGGAAATTCCCTACCTCAGGCTCAACAAGTATTCACTGGTGCAGTTCGGCCACGGCGTCTACCAGCAACGCATACAGGCAACCATTACCAGTAAAACGCCGCACATAGCCGTGGAGATTTCCTGTGACAAGGAAGATACCCACAACCTGTTGCGCGACCTCGGTTTACCGGTACCGTCACAACAGATGATTTACAGCGAACGCGCTGCAGTACACGCGGCACACAGCATTGGTTTCCCGGTGGTCGTCAAACCACTCAATGCCAACCACGGCCGTGGTGTTTCAATCAACCTGACCACCGATGAGCAGGTTGCAAGCGCGTTTGCATTTGCCCGCGAACACGGCACCAGCAAGGCTGTACTGGTGGAAAGTTATGTCGAGGGCTTCGACCACCGGATACTGGTGGTCAACAACGAGTTCGTAGCTGTTGCCAAACGTGTCCCCGGTCATGTTGTGGGTGATGGAAAAAGCACGGTTTCAGAATTGGTGGGCCAGGTTAACGAGGACCCGCGACGCGGTATTGGCCATGAGAAAGTATTGACCCGGCTTGAACTTGACCGTCCTGCCCTGGAAGTACTGGAATCAGCCGGTTTTGATCCCGATACGGTATTGCCGGAAGGTGAGATTTTCTATTTGCGTAAGACCGCCAACCTGTCTACCGGTGGTACCGCCATCGATCTGACCGATGTTATTCACCCCGACAACCGTGAAATGGCCGTGCGCGCCATTCGGGCCGTGGGTCTGGACGTGGGTGGCGTGGATTTTCTGACTTCGGACATTACCGAGTCTTACAAGGACGTTGGCGGTGCCATTGTCGAGGTTAATGCGGCGCCCGGTTTCCGGATGCACGTGGCGCCATCAGAAGGTGAACCGCGAGACGTGGCCGGCAAGGTCATGGACATGCTGTTCCCGCCCGGGACGCCAACCCGCATTCCGGTGGCCAGTATTACCGGCACCAACGGCAAAACAACGACTTCGCGTATGCTGGCCCACATTTTGAAGACAGCCGGCCATACGGTTGGTATGACGTCCACGGATGGTGTTTATATCGATGGGCGACTGACCGTCAAGGGTGACATGACGGGGCCGACATCGGCCCACATCGTCCTGCGTGATCCGACCGTGGACATCGCCGTATTGGAAACAGCCCGTGGTGGTTTGCTGCGTGCAGGTCTAGGTTACCGGCGTTGTGACGTCTCGGCCTGTTTGAATGTCGCCTCGGATCATCTTGGGCTAAAGGGCATTGATACACTCGAGCAGCTGGCAGAACTCAAACGCATCGTAATCGAAGTGGCCCGAAATACGGCGGTCCTGAATGCCGATGATGAGCTATGCCTGAAAATGGCGGATTACACCCAGGCCCAACACGTCTGTTACGTCACCATGAACCCGGCTCACACACTGGTCAAAGAACACATTCGTGCCGGTGGCCGGGCGATGGTGCTGGAGCAGGGCTTCAACGGGGATATGATCACACTGTATGACAATGGCACCCATTCCCAGCTGGTCTGGACCCACCAGATACCGGCCACCATGGACGGCAAGGCCACGCATAACGTGCAAAACGCGATGTTTGCTGCGGCCCTGGCATATTCCATGGACAAATCCCTGGACGATATCCGCCACGGTCTGCGTTCGTTCAACTCCACCATCTTCCAGGCTCCGGGACGGATGAATGTATTCGATGAGCACCCGTTCCGGGTCATCCTGGATTATGGTCACAATGCTGCCGCCATTCACAGCATCTGCCAGTTGGTCGACCGGCTTGAAATGACCGGGCGCCGGATCTGCGTATTGGCGGCCCCCGGGGATCGCCGGGATGAAGATATCCGGGCTATCGCCGATGAAACCAGCGGCCATTTTGATCATTACATTTGCCGGGCTGATGACCGCCGTCGTGGACGCGGTGATTCCGAAGTACCGGAAATGTTGCGTGGCCAGTTGCTGGCCAATGGAATTGAAGACGGTGCGATCGAGATTGTGCAGGATGAAGAACCGGCCGTCGCGAGGGCACTCGAACTGGCCCAGGAAGGCGACCTGGTCATGTTATTTGTCGACGACGTGCGCCGCAGCTGGAACCAGGTGATTCATTACGAGAGTGACAGCGCAACCAGCAGCGCATCCGATGAATTGAGGCCGGTTCATAGCTTTGTCGAGGAAGACCCGGAAGCATTCTCACTCGATCCCGGTGCCCGCCTGGTCAGGGACGGGCGCGGTGTACGTTTGGCCCGGGAAGAAGAAGAGAGCGACTGAGTTTCCAGTATGAGTATCCGGTTACTGGACAGCCGCCGGCTTACCGGTCCCAACCTATTTTGGGATAAACCGGGCGCCGTGCTGGATGTTGCTGTCGAGGGTATTCCGCCAGAGCTGTTGATTTCTGCCTGGTGTGACGAAGTCAGCCAACTGATGGAGCCCATGGGTTGGTGTCCCGACCTTATTTATTCACGGGCTTTTGAAGGTGGCGTCAGCCTGGTCATCAATGCACCCATCGATGTTTTATACACGGCCTGTGAACTCAATGAAGTTGCCTTGAACAGGGCCGCCTCGCGACTCGCCGGTGAACCGTTACCAGGCTTCGATGAATCAATAACCGCACTGACCGCGCAAATGGCTGAGGAACAGAACCAGGCGTTGCTGGCAATGCAACATGCTGCGCAAGACCACCGTGTACCCTTTCTCTGGGATGATGACGAAGTCTCCGTTGGTTTTGGAAAATCAGCCGTTGTCTGGCCGGCGGCGTCTGTTCCTGCGCCTGAGACCGTCAACTGGCAGCAAGTGGGTTCAATTCCACTGGGTATCGTGACCGGCACCAATGGCAAATCGACCACCGTCCGGTTGGCGGCATCCATACTGGCTGCGGCCGGGCTGCGGGCTGGCATCACCTCCACGGATTACATACGTGTCGGTGAAGAAATACTCGACCGAGGCGATTATTCAGGTCCCGGTGGTGCCCGCACACTGCTGCGGCACCCAAAGTCCGAAGCGGTGGTACTGGAAGTCGCACGTGGTGGCTTGCTGCGGCGTGGTATTGGCGTGGAACGTGCCGATGGTGCAATGATTACCAATATCGCGGCCGACCACCTGGGCGAATACGGCATCAACTCGGTCGTGGACATGGCCGAGGCCAAGTTTATTGTGCGCCGTGCGCTTGGTGAAAATGCACCACTGGTCCTGAATGTCGATGACACCGAAAGTGTCCGCATGGCCGCGACACTTTCCAACAGGATCATCTGGTTCGGACTGGACCGGGACAACCCGGTATTAAAAGCGCACCTGGAAAAACAGGGTGAGGCCGCCTACCTCGCTGACGGTTGGCTCGTACTGGCGGCGAATGGCGGTATAGGGAATATTGTTGAAGCTGCCAAAATTCCGGTCACCTTCGGCGGTATAGCGCGATACAACATCAGCAATGCCCTGGGCGCCATGGCCTTATGCCATGTACTGGGGGCTCCCGACGAGGCCCTGGCCGCGGGTCTCGTGAGCTTCAGCGGCGATGCCGATGAAAACCCCGGGCGCGGCAATCTGTTTGAAAAGAACGGCATCCGGATTTTCCTCGATTTCGCCCACAATGAGCATGGTATCAAGGCTGTCAGGGAGACCATCAAGGCTTTTCAGGCGCAGCGACACATCGTGTTGATAGGTCAGGCGGGCGATCGTGCCGATAGGGATATTGGTGATTTTATTGCAGCCGCCGTTGGTTTGAACCCCGATCCTTTGTTGATATGTGAACTACCGGGATATGAGCGCGGCCGCCAGGCTGGGGAAGTGCCGGAATTGATCGCCGGGTTTGCAATAGACGAAGGTGTGCCGAGGGAAGCGGTTACCCTGCTTACAAGTCCGGTGGAGGGTGTCAAAAAGGCATTGGCGGAGGCGCAGCCCGGCGATTGCCTGGTGCTGCTCGCCCTTACCCAACGTGATGAGGTGCTGGCGCTTGTTCGCGAATTTGTGACTGGCAGGCAAAGCCCTGTAAACTGAAACCCTGATGGCAAAACTGTTCTTTAACTACTCTTCCATGAATGCAGGCAAAACCACGATTTTGCTGCAATCTGCGCACAACTATCGCGAACGTGGCCTGACCCCATTGCTATTCACCCCGAAACTGGATGACCGTTATGGCGTGGGCTGGATCAAGTCCCGCATCGGTCTTAAAGCCAGGGCCACGATCTTCAAGGCCGAGGATGACTTGTTTGAGGCCACCCGGGCCAAACTGGAAGAGATCAACATCCATTGTGTGCTGGTAGACGAGTCGCAGTTTTTGACCCGTGACCAGGTTTACCAATTGAGCGAAATCGTGGATCGCCTGGATATACCGGTGTTGTGTTTTGGTTTGCGTACCGATTTTCGTGGTGAGTTGTTCGAGGGCAGCCAGTATCTGCTGGCCTGGGCCGATGAGCTGAACGAGATCAAGACCATCTGCCATACCGGGCGCAAGGCCAATATGGTGGTACGGATCGACGATGAAGGTTATGCCTTGAAAGAAGGCGCCCAGGTCGAGATCGGTGGCAATGAGCGCTACGTCTCGGTCAGCCGGGCAGAGTTCAAAAACGTATTTATCGGAGGCCGGCGGATCAAGTTCATCGAGCCGGTCAAGAGTGAAACCGCCGGTGAAGATGGCCCACTGGGTCAAACGCAGGATGACAAGTTGCTGTAAGTGAATCTGGGCCGTCAGTTGGCTTCGGGAGGTAATACATGCGCTGGTTGTTGATATTCATCGTGATACTGGCGGTGCTGTGGTTTATCCGCGGGATCGAGGAAAAACCACCGCCCACGGCGGAAGAAAGCTTCATCGGTGGACCCGTCAAAGCCCTGCGTAAAGCCGAAGGTTTTGAAGAGTCCTACCTGGATGCGACTGCCGAGCGCCAGAAACAGATGGAAGAACAAATCGAAAAAGACTCTGGTGGCGGTTAAATGCCCACCGACCGTGAATCTTTCCACTGGGCAGGGTGCTCAACGACATCGGCGCGGACCATGTTCAGATCGATATTTCAGTAACATGGTTTGGCCCGACCCCATTCTGGATTCTCGCGAATGGAGAATGCAAACATGAAATTGCGCGCAAAACACTGACAAAACCAGACGACGATTTGCCGCAGCCAAAAGGACCGTTCTTGTTCAACCATGACTGGTACAGTTACACCAGTCATGCCCAGTGCACGCAGCAACCCCGCCAGCAGTTTTACCGACCTATTGCCGGCATCGGCCTGAACAAACCAGCCTGCACTCGATAGTCTCTGAGCATTACACACAATTTATCCAAACGATTGAACAGACTGGCGATGGATTACCCGGCTTTGTTCGCCAGGAATTCGAGGACTATCTGAAGTGCGGGCTGTTGGAGCATGGTTTCCTGCGCGTGAAGTGCGATGGTTGCCGGCACGAGCACCTGGTTGCGTTCAGTTGTAAGCGGCGCGGGTTTTGTCCCAGTTGCGGTGCGCGGCGCATGGTGGAGTCAGCCGCGCACCTGGTTGATCAAGTATTCCCAGTCGCGCCGGTCAGGCAGTTCGTGTTGACATTTCCCTTTCCGCTGCGGTTTTTGCTGGCGGCACAACCCCGGGTGCTAAACGAGGTATTGGCAGTGGTGCAGCGCACGAGGCGCAACCCTTTCTGGATTTGGAGACAGGTTCTGCCCTGGACCATCTTAGGGCAGCCTCGATCAACTACCGCATAGCCATTGGACCCCATGCCGGGCGCCAGGCGCTGACACTGTACAGTGTGCCGCCGCCGGATGAGGCGGCGGGCACTGGGCTGGTGGCTGCAATCGGTGGGTTTTCGCTGCATGCAGGTACGGTCTGCGAGGCTTGGCAGCGGGGCAAGCTGGAACGCCTGTGCCGCTACATTGCGCGCCCACCGATTGCGCTCAAACGCCTGTCCACGGACACCAGTGGGCGGGTGGTCTACCGTTACCGCCAGCCATTCAGGGACGGCTCGACCCACGTGGTGCTGGAGCCGCTGGATTTTTTGGTGCGCCTGGCGGCGCTGGTACCAAGACCCCGACTAAACCTCACACGCTTCCACGGGGTATTTGCACCAAATTTCAAACACCGGGCAAGGGTCGTCGCACGCCACAGGCAACATCGGGTGGATGCCGACAAACCACCGGCGCTGTTGAGTTGGATGCAACGTCTGAAAAGGGTGTTTGCCATTGACATCGAGTCATGCCCGAAATGCGGCGGCAAGCTACGGGTCATTGCCTGCATCGAGGAACCGGAGTTGATTCGGAAGATTCTGCAGCACGTGCAGGCTCGCAAGGAAGGTACGGAGGTGGAAGCGCACGGTCCACCCAGAATCCCTGGAGTGTTGGAATTGGTGTGAAGGTGGGGAAAGAAAAGGTTCCCAGGGCGGTGTTCAGCCCGTGGGTGGTTTTGGTGCGATTAAGATGTCCTGGTAAGCCAGTCACGTCCTAAGCAGTCGGTCCATGGGTGAAGAATCGCGGTCGAGGGCTGCATTTTGAACATTTCGCAGCCCACAGATAGGGTCCGGTACTTTTGGGGAAGGGTAAATCTATGCTTTATACTTCCTATCCGTCAATTAAATCAGGACTCATCGAACTTTTGGTGAGTCCTTTTTTACGGATTTTTTTTGAAATTTCTACAAAGAATCTAGTTATTGCGCACGGCCCAATCAGATGATTTCCGAAGAACAACTTTGAATGTGAGAGGGATTCCTCATAGGCATCACTATAAATAATGACGCTGTAGTGAAACAGCATCCAGATTTGCGGGAGGCTGGATTCAGAACAGGTCGAATATAAAGATAGATTTGTTTCGGCCGTATTGATACCACGTATCCAACGTGAGTCTGTTGCGATGATTAGTGATGTCAGGAGAAATTTTAAAATGAAAGGTATTCGAGCTACATTCATTATAGTGCTTTTAGTTTTTTCAAGTACTGCACAAGCAGTAGGAACAGATGTTGTTGGGTGTCAAAGCTGTACCTCCAGCCAGGCAAGCTCTGCCGCTGCTGGCACTACCGTTCCTGATACGATGGTGTTGGTTTATGTTGTGGACTGGGAGGGAGAAGAGCTTGGACGTTATCGTGTTACCAAAGTTTACGAACAGGGGGAGACTCTTATCACCGTACTTCCTATCGCGGTAGAAACTGCTGAACAGGATGAATTCGATGAAACGATGTCAGCCAAAGCAAATCCCCTGTCAGTCGTAGAATTTGATATACCTGCGTCAACAGGGGTTGGATCCGCTTATGATCTTTGGGGGCCTAACCGGGCTAGTACTCGGCAATTGGTTTTTGATTATGTGGAGGATAACTACGCAAATATTCTTGGTGTATCAATGTATAACGTGTTAGGACATTCTGGAGCGGTTGCTAATTATCTATCTGACAAGCTGGTATTTGTTTTTGAATTCACACCGTTTGAAATAGATTTAGATTTTGATGACGGTTCAATGGTAGAGCTGCAATTTTCTTTCACCGAGGACAAAGAACTGTTTAGTTTTTTTAAGCCTGGAACTTCAAGAGACTCAGAAGGAAACTTGATCCCTGAGACTTCAACTGAAGCAGATGACAATGATCCAGACTTTAATGCGGATGGCGCAGGTTTTGGGAACTTAGACAATTGGGAGGACCTGGTGGAACGCTGGGGATACTCTATTCCAACTTACTCCCGTGGCGGAGCAGGATATAAGTGTACTGGTTCCTGCGACTATGCGACAGCAGTGTGCGGTGTCGTCTGCAGTCAGCCCTAGAAACCCGAATGAATACCAGACACATGTCTGGCATTCATTTTTAAACATATTGAAAAAAGGTGAATTTAGTATGGTTAACAAGAAACTAGCCTCAATTGCTTGCTTCTCTGCCTTGACGGTTTGGGCGGGGTTGGCCATCAGCGATACTTCCGATGTAGTAATAAGTTGCTCAAAATGCACGCTTGACGAAGCGGCTTGGAGGGCTGGCCAGGCTGTGCGCCCAAATAGAGAAGATTTCGTCTATGTGGCAAATTTTGAAACGGAAATTTTATGGAGGTTCAACGTAAAGTCCACTGTAGTGGATGGAGTCTCCAGCCAGGATGCATCACCGGTTGAAGTTGATCACGTGGTAAGGAAATCTTTTGAAGATTGGCTGAGGGTCAAGCAAATCCATGACTCCACGCAGGTCGAGATACCAGTCAAAATTGGTGTGGCTTCAGCATTGGACCTGATCAGGTCTGGTCGTAATCAATGGCTGGTTGCAGCCTATCTCTTGGAGATAAAGGGTGAACTCCTCAATTTCCCAAATGAACTCATTTCCGATTCACCCTCTTTCATGGCATTTGCGGCGAGTGAATACTACACCCGGTCAAAGAATATTGAGATTGAAACCATGTTTCCTGACAGATCTACGGCCAGGTACAAGATGGTATTTCCCAAAAAACTTGAAGAGACAACCGTTGATATAGAGTACGTTGTGGAATCACCGATGGATTCAGATGGAAACCGTATGCCCTATTCCCGTGAGTCTTTGGGGTACAGCTCGGGTGAGTTGATAATAGCCGGAGCCAAAGAAAGCAACTTCCAAAAGTGGAAGGAATTGGTAAACATGTTTGGGTTTGAAGTGACAGGGAATTGGGACGAATATGCGCCTGCATCGTGTGACTACAAGTGCAATTCTCATATTTGTAAGGTTGAGTGCTTGGATTCTGATTCGTAAATTAAAGCTCATTACAGAAATTGCGATATTCGACATACTCACTTCATGGACTCCAACGGCCTCACCTTCGGAATCTCAACCACGTAGGTATTGGCCTCTGAGTCTGTTATGTGTAGACTGAACTCCTGGTCCCGCCGGCCTTCCTTTCTCGCATTCGTGATCGCAGTGCGCCGGATATCGTGGATGCAAATGTCTGACAGCTTGGCCTCGCCCACTACCCGTCTGAAGATCAAGCGGATGCAGCGCTGCCTTTCACCGCGCCCGCCGCCCGTGCCGCGACGACCTGGTGCATTTGCTGCACGCGCTTAGCGGCCGGGTGGCGCGGCTGCTGGAACGGCGCGGTCTGTTGATTGCGGATGAGCCACAACCCTTCCTGGATATGGAAATGGGTTCCGCCCTCGACCAACTCCAGGCAGCCTCGATCAACTACCGCATCGCCATCGGTCCACACGCCGGGCGCCAGGCGCTGACACTGTACAGTGTGCCGCCGTTGGATGAGGCGGCTGGCACCGGGCTGGTGGCCGCGATCGTTGGTTTTTCGCTACACGCGGGTACGGTCTGCGAAGCTTGGCAACGAGGCAAACTGGAACGCCTGTGCCGTTACATTGCGCGTCCGCCCATTGCGTTAAAGCGCCTGTCCACTGATAACAGCGGGCGGGTGGTTTACCGTTACCGCCAGCCGTTCCGGGACGGTTCGACCCATGTGGTGCTGGAACCGCTGGATTTTTTGGCGCGCCTGGCGGCGCTGGTACCAAGACCCCGACTAAACCTCACACGCTTCCACGGGGTATTTGCACCAAATTTCAAACACCGGGCAGGGGTCGTCGCACGCCACAGGCAACATCGGGTGGATGCCGACAAACCACCGGCGCCGTTGAGCTGGATGCAACGTCTGAAAAGGGTGTTTGCCATCGATATCGAGACGTGCCCGGATTGCGGCGGGAAGCTGCGGGTCATTGCCTGTATCGAGGAGCCGCAGTTGATCCGAAGAATCCTGCGGCATGTGCGGGGGCGAGAAGAAGGTGCGGAGCCGGAGGCGCGTGGCCCGCCGCCACGGACCGCGGGAGTGTTGGAACTGGTTTGATGGTGGGGCAGAGGAGGAATCCCCGGGGTGGCGTTCGGCCTGCGGCCGGTTGTGGTGTCATGAAGGTGTCTGGGGAGAGGATCAACCGCCCCTGGATTGTATTATTCAGGCATGCTGGTAACGGCCGATGGCAATTTCAGGCATGTTGCAGCCATTCAACCGGGGCAGGTGCTTTTGGCGAGGGGTAAATCTGTGCTTTATACTTCCTATCCGTCCTTTTTACCCAACGCTTGCAACAGATCGTCGAGAATGTCTTGGGTATCCTCGATACCAACCGATAGCCTCAGCAATCCGTCCGTGATACCCAACCGCTGACGTTCAACATCATCCATCTTTGCATGTGAGGTCATGACCGGTTGGCAGATCGTGGTTTCAACCCCGCCGAGGCTGATCGCGCAGGTGACCATGCGCAGCCGGCGCAGGTATTGCATGGGATCGATGTTGTCAGCCAGTTCAAAGGACAACATGCCACCGAAACCACACATCTGGCGCAGCGCAACCTCATGCCCCGGGTGGCTTTCAAGACCCGGGTAATAGACCCGCTTGATGCCCCCCGCAGCGTCCAGCGCAGCGGCGATGACAGTGGCGTTGTCACTCTGGCGTCTGACCCTCAAATCCAGGGTTTTGAGGCTGCGTTCCAGCAGGTAACAGGCCTGTGCGTTCAGGCACCCGCCGTGGTTGGTGGAGTAGTCGCGCACCCGGGCGATCAGTTCTGCGGGGCCATTGACGGTTCCGCAACACAGGTCACTGTGTCCGCCCAGGTACTTGGTGCCGCTGTGCATAACGAGGTCAAAGCCGTGCTGCAGCGGGTTCTGCAGCACGGGGGAGGCAAAGGTGTTGTCGATGGCCGTGATGATGTCGTGTTTTTTTGCAAACGACGAGACGGCCGCCAGGTCGACCACGCTCAACAAGGGGTTGCTGGGGGACTCGACAAAGACCATGCGGGTATGCGTGGTCACCGCGGCTTCGAGCGCGGCCGCATCCGGTGCTGCAAAACTGTAAGCGATACCGAGTTTTTCCAGTTCTCCGGCCACCAGCGCATAGGTGCCGCCGTACAGACCTTCGGTCAAAACCACGTGGTCGCCGCCATTGAGCAGGCCAAACAGGATACCGGCAATGGCCGCCATACCGGAACTGGTCACCAGTCCAGCCTCGGCGCCCTCCAATGCACACATCTTGTCCGCCACGACCTGGTGGTTGAGAGTATTGAAGTATCGTGGATAACGGACCTCGTCATCCAGGTATTCGATCGCGCTGGAGGGTTGTAACGGGGTGTTCAGGCCACCCATATTCTTGTCAGGCTGGGTACCGGCGCGCACGCACAGCGTTGATTTTTTCACGGCTGTTTCCCTGTCGGATTTCGTTTTCCGCATCATAGTCCTATGCGTGTGGTAATTGTAGGAGGGACCAGCTTTGCTGGTCGCGAATGTGATTAAGAGACCTGTTTAATGTTGACAAACCGCGCAGTAATAACTGGACCGCTGCCCGATCACCTTTTGCTTAATGGGTGAGTTGCATTGAAAACAACCCTTACCGGCACGGTCGTAAACCAGCAATTCCCGGGCGAAGTAACCAGGTGCACCGTCAGAACCCGTGAAATCACGCAGGGTGGTACCGCCCTGGTGTATGGCCCGTTCCAGCACATCCCGGATGGCCTCTACCAGTCCCGCGTAGCGTTGACGGGAGATACGCCCGGCCTGGCGGTTTGGGTGGATACCGGCCATGAACAGCGCTTCAGATGCGTAGATATTACCAACACCCACCACGACATGCCCATCCATGATGAAATTCTTGACTGCCAGGCGTCTTCCGCCTGAGCGAGCGTATAGGTAATCAGCGGTGAAATCCGCGGACAGGGGTTCCGGTCCCAGGTTTCTCAACAAGGGGTGTTGTTGCATGTCTTTTTCGGCCCACAACAAGGCACCGAAACGACGTGGATCATTGAAGCGAATACAACAACCGTCTTCCAGTTCAATATCAAAATGATCGTGTTTCCCCGGCACCGCAAATTCCGCCAGTACACGCAGGGAACCCGACATGCCGAGGTGTATCAGCAACCCACCGTGAGTCAGGTGCAACAACAGGTATTTGCCCCGTCGGCTCAAGTGGGTGACCGCCTGCCCCTCGGCTTTGGATATATCGGCCGTCACCAACCAGCGTAACCTCGTTTCACGCACGTTGATGCGGCTGATCTGCTGGTTCACAAGATATGGCTGGATCCCCCTGAGGGTGGTCTCGACTTCGGGTAGTTCAGGCATGCGCCAAGCATGCTGTCGAATAAGCAGCATTGTCAACCTGGTGTACTGTCCCGTACCACAACTAGTGGTAGCATCCGCCTTTATGGACGACATGACACTCATTGGTATCGATACCGGTGGTACTTTTACCGACATCGTCGTGGTTGAACGTAGCGGCGAGACGCAAGGCATCCGGCAATGCAAGATACTGTCCGATCCGGCTGATCCGTCAGGGCCGATCGTCGCAGGCCTGGAAAAGCTCGGCTTGCAGGATGTTCCATTGCAGATCATTCACGGCACCACGGTGGGCACCAACGCGGTGCTGGAAGGCAAGGGGGCACGGGTCGCTTATGTCACATCCACGGGGTTTTCCGATGTACTGACACTGGGGAGACAGGAACGCCAGCAGGTATACCAACTGCAACAGCCGGAACTTAGCCCGCCCGTACCCCACGAATGCTGTTTCGAGGTTTCCACACGTATCGCTGCCGATGGCGGTTTGCTCAACCAGGCGGATGAAACCGAGCTGGAACAACTCGTTGCCAATCTCAGAACCCAGGGGGTTGAATCCGTGGCCATCAACCTGTTGTTCTCATTCCTGCGTCCACAGGAGGAAAAGAATATCGCCGCGCAATTGGGTGATGACTGGTTTGTTTCCTGTTCCAGCGACATATTGCCCGAGGTCAGGGAGTATGAACGGGGTATGGCGACCTGGCTGAACGCCAGTGTGGGTCCGGTAATATCAGGCTACCTGGGACGCCTGCAGAACCGTTTACCCAAGGCCGGTATCGCGGTTATGCAAAGCGCCGGCACGACCATTGCGGCCGAGCAGGCGGCCGGGCAGGCAGTGCGACTACTGTTGTCCGGTCCCGCGGGCGGCCTGGCGGCAGCACGCAGCCTGGCCAGGCAGGCCGAAACACCAAAGCTGATGAGCTTTGATATGGGTGGCACCTCGACTGACGTAGCCCTGCTCAATGGTGACATACCCTTGACGAACCAGAGCAGGATCGGTGACTGGCCGTTATCGATCCCCTCGGTGGATATACATACCATCGGCGCCGGTGGTGGTTCGATTGCCCGTGTGGACCGGGCCGGCATGCTGCTGGTGGGTCCGGAATCGGCAGGCGCCAGTCCCGGACCGGTTTGCTATAACCAGGGTGGACAACAGGTCACCGTCACCGACGCTAACGTGGTGTTGGGCCGGATACCGGGCCAGACCTTGTTGGGCGGATATTTGCCACTGGATGTGCCCTCAGCAGCAAAAGCAATGGTGCAACTGGCGCAGGATATGGATTGTGATGTCCTGGAGGCAGCCCGCGGTGTCGTGCGTATGGCCAATGAGCACATGGCCAGGGCGTTGAGAGTGATATCGGTCGAGCGCGGTTACGACCCGGCCGACTACGCACTGTTATGTTTTGGCGGCGCCGGTGGTTTACACGCCTGTGACCTGGCCGAATTGCTGAACATGAACCGGATTATCATCCCGGCCCGCTCCGGGGTGCTCTCAGCCGTTGGCATGCTGGTCAGTGAGCCGGGGCGGGAGTTGTCCAGGGCTGTTTTGAAACCCCTGGACAGCCTGGCCGATGAGGAAATCGCAGACAACTTCCAGGCACTGGAGGCACAAGCGGCGGCGCAATTGATTGCAGAAGGTTGCGCACCGGGGGACATCCGCTTCAGACACCAGCTTGAATTGCGCTACCAGGGTCAGAGCGCGACCATTCCCGTCAACTGGAAGAGTGGCAGCGCACATGCGCAGGCTTTTCATGAGGCGCACGAAAAAGCCAGTGGATTGAGACTGCCGCAGGTGGTTGAACTGGTGAATATCCGCCTGGGCGCCCGGGCGCCGGCCGTTTTGCGATCGGTTGACATCAAGCCGGTGTATGGGGAAGTGTTACCGGGTGAAATGATTTACATGCCCGAGTTGGCACAAGACGTGCCGATGTATCATCGTGGCGCCTTAATGGCCGGAGAATCGATACCGGGGCCGCTACTGGTAACAGAATCAGCTGCGACCGCATGGATAAAGCCGGGTTGGGTGGTCGAAGCGGATGAATGGGGGAACCTGTTTTTGCAGTTAAAGCGCTGAAGAAAAGCAACGGAACATCAAGCTCTCATCTTTCTCCGCTCCATTGCATCTGACCTCCAGGGACGGAGGAAATGCAGAGGATTGTCGGGAACAATCCCTGCGGACCTCCAGGGACGGAGGAAATGCGAGGGATTGTCGGGAACAATCCCTGCCCAGCCCGCGGATCGCACCACACTTCCCTGTGCTCTATTGCGATCTACCGTACATCCTGTACATAAAAAACCCGCTGCAAGAGCGGGTTTTCTCAATCAGTACCAAAAATCGTCTTACTTGATCTTGGCTTCCTTGTACATCACATGCTTGCGGGCAACGGGATCGTACTTCTTGATCTCCATCTTTTTGGGCATGTTCTTCTTGTTCTTGTCCGTGGTGTAAAAGTGACCGGTACCTTCAGAAGATACCAGGCGGATTTTATCTCTTGCTGATTTAGCCATGATTTAGCTCCTCAGACCTTTTCGCCACGTGCGCGCATGTCGGTCAAAACGGCATCGATGCCTTTCTTGTCAATGATACGCAGCCCCTTGGTGGAGACACGCAAACGAACCCAACGGTTCTCACTTTCCACCCAGAAACGGTGGTGGTGGATGTTGGGTAAAAAGCGTCGCTTGGTCTTGATGTTGGAGTGCGACACGTTGTTACCGGAAACCGGGCGTTTACCCGTTACCTGACAAACTCTGGACATTGGACTATTCCATTACTGTGCTATCAAAAATGAGCCGCACTTTATACCGCAATAAGCGCAAATATGCAATCAAATTCCACCTAAAACGCTTCATTTTACTGATTTGTCGTGAAATGAATCACTTTGCTCACAACATTCCTCTGGACGCCATGGAAACCGGCGGGCCGTCACCGACCACAAAATGATCCAGCAGGCGGATTTCCAACAACAACAGGGCGTCTTTCAGACGGCGCGTGATCGCCTGGTCGGCCAGGCTTGGTTCGTTCACGCCAGACGGGTGATTATGGGCCACGATGACTGCGGCGGCGCTCAAGCGCAATGCCCTTTCCGCGACAACCCTGGGATAGATACAGGCCCCGTCGATTGAACCCTGGAAAAGATCTTCCGCCGCGATGACCCGGTGGCGGGTGTCCAAGAACAGGCAGGTGAATATTTCCCTTTGCCGGTCCCGTAACAGGGTCTGCAGGTATTCCACAGTCATCGCCGGGCTGGTCAGGGCAGCTCCTCTTTGCAGCGACTGTCGCAGCTGTCTGCGTACCAACTCGTGCGCCAGGCGGATTTGCACAGCGTCTTGCTCAGCGAGACCATTACGGGCATCCGCAGCTTGGCGACTGGCGATCACCAGGCCGCGCAGCCCCCCGAATTTTCTCAATAACTGTCCGGCGTGCCGCTCACCCTGTTTTTCCGATTGATCGCGGTATAGCAATTGACCGAGCAACTTTGCGTCTGACAGCGCTGCGGGGTTAAAAGCAGCCACACCTGGTCGCCGGGTGCCATCCACGGCATGTTGATCTGTAGTCATGTTCTGCCCATATCCTTGTATCGCTTGTCATGTTGCTGTCTGGATGAGGCTTCGTATATCGGTATGGATACTTAAAGGACGTAGGAAAACCCCGCCACATCCGGGTGTTGCAGACTACAAGCGTGATGCTTGGTATGATTGCTGGCTGATGAAGCCCGTGTTGTCGCGTTGACACATGGAAACGCACGGCTGATACGTACTGAAAAAGGATGTTGCGTGGACAAACAAGGGATTAAAGACGTCCAACTGAAAATACTGGATCCGAGACTGGGTAAGGAAATCCCCTTACCGGAGCATGCCACCGATGGTTCTGCAGGCATGGATTTACGGGCTTGTGTAGATACCAATACCATGATTCAGCCCGGTGAAACACTGTTGATTCCGACCGGTTTTGCCATGCATATTTCGAATCCCGGTATGGCTGCGGTCATTTTGCCCCGCTCCGGGCTGGGTCATAAGCACGGATTGGTGCTGGGAAACCTGGTGGGGCTGATTGACAGTGATTACCAGGGCCAGGTCTATGTTTCCTGCTGGAACCGTTCTGACAGGGCTTTTGAAATTGAAACCGGGATGCGCATCGCGCAACTGGTTTTTGTACCCGTGGTCATGGCTGATTTCAAAGTCGTGGAAGCGTTCGAAACAAGCGAACGCGGCGCGGGTGGATTCGGACATACGGGCCGCCAATGAAAACCCCAACGATTAGTGCAAAAACAGACCTGAACAGCCTGCCCTGGGTGCAGAAATTACATCTCGAGCGTCTTAATCCCCTGCTGTTGATGATAACCGGGCTTGTGTTGCTGATTCTGTTGATGCTGACCCTGTTTTTGGGTGGCGTCAGCCACAAGGACAATGAAGCAGCGCTGGAACAGGCCAGCCAAACCATGGGGCAGGTCAGCTCCCTGGTGCAGGATTTCAGGCGTGTCCTCGAGGATCAGCAGGTCCAGGAACTGGCCGCGATGGCCGTGGCCAATCCCGAGCAATTCGATAACCTGCGACAATATTTAAGCGGCCGTATCCCTGAACTCATCGATGCCCGTTTGTTTGACCCACAACTGGACGGTTTGCGTGCGACAGAGTTGGACCCATACGGCTACGCTGTGCTCAATATGCTGCTGCAGACGGAATCCGGTATTGCCCCGTTACAGATACACGGTACCGGTGCGCAGGCTTACCTGGCCATGACTGTCAAGATAGGAGAAGCAGATTCACCATTGGCTTATTTGCTGGTCAAGGCTAATCCGTCCGCATTTTTATCAGCTTTCAAAGCGTCCTTGCCGGAACCGGGCGGCCTTGTACTCGATCAATACAATGGGCGGTTTACACCGACCATGATCTCCGCACTTGCCACACCGATATCTTCAAAAGAACACCTGGTATGGCTACGTGTACCGGCGTCATTGTTCAGGGTGGGTGTTGTACAGGAAGCCCAGGCCAGCAGTTCCATGGGAATCCTGCGACCGGTATTGCTTGTTTTGGGAATTATTTTGCTGGTTCTCGGCGCGGCATTGAAACTGCGGCCGTTACAAGCGCCCCTGGTGCTGGAAGAAGACCCGGAAGAAATCGAAGCGCCGGATGATCCCGATCCGATCCAGATGATGACATGGAGTTGAAAGAACGCCTGTCAGACGGTATCAGTATGGGCACTGGTTCGGACACCGATGATGGCCTGGGCGCCATCGACTTGCCCGACCTTGGATTCAGATTGGAAAAACCCACCACACCGAGAAAGAGGAGTCAGCCAGCCGTGGAACTGGTCGAGAGTATTTTCAGAGCATACGATATCAGGGGGATTGTCGGTGAAACGCTGGATGCAAGCGTTGCCCGCCAGGTGGGCCAGGTCGTTGGCACATTGACACTGGAACAACAAGCAGGACCGGTCATCGTCGCCCGTGACGGCAGGGATTCCGGCCCGGAGCTGGTCAAGGGCATGATCGAAGGCATTGCCTCCACCGGCTGTGACGTGGTGGATATCGGCGCAGTGCCAACCGGTGTACTGTACTTTGCTGCCTATGAACTCGGCAATGGCACAGGCGTGATGGTCACGGGCAGCCACAACCCGCCGGATTACAATGGTTTCAAGATGGTTATCGGCGGTGTTACCCAGGCGGGTGACCAGATCACAGACATGTATCAACGTATCCAGAGCGGCAACCTGCGGCTGGGTAAAGGCAAGATCACAGAGGAGCAGATGCTCGGTCAGTACCGGGAAAGAATCTCCGGTGACATCCAGTTACGCAAACCATTGAAAGTGGTCGCAGACTGCGGCAATGGCATTGGTGGTGTGTGTGCTGCCGATGTGTTGCGCGATATCGGCGCCGAGGTCATCTCCCTGTATGACGAGGTGGACGGTACTTTCCCGAACCACCACCCCGATCCCAGCGAGCCAGAGAACCTGAAAGACCTGATCGAATCGGTTGCGCTGATGGATGCGGATATCGGTGTGGCTTTCGATGGTGATGCGGACCGCCTGGGTGTTGTGACACCAAGCGGTGAAATCATCTACTCAGACCGCCTGATGATGTTGTTCGTCAAGGATATACTGAGCAGGGTGCCGGGTTCGACCATCATCTACGATGTCAAGTGCACGGGCCATTTGCAGCACGTGATCGAAGAGGCCGGCGGTAAAGCGATGATGTACAAGACCGGTCACTCGCTGATCAAGAACAAGATGAAAGAGGTCGATGCACCGTTCGCGGGTGAAATGAGCGGCCACTTCTTCTTCAAGGAACGCTGGTACGGTTTTGACTGTGGTATTTATGCCGCCGCCAGGCTGCTGGAAATTCTGGCCGCTGATGATCGCAGCGTGGAGGAAATCCTCGGCAGCCTTCCAAACAGCGTAAGCACACCGGAACTGAAAGTGCAGATGAAAGAGGGTGAAAACCACGTTTTCGTCACCCAGATGCAGCAAAAAGCACGTTTTCCCGATGCCAAGATCAACACCATTGACGGTGTGCGGGCCGATTATGCCGATGGCTGGGGCCTGGTGAGGGCATCCAATACCACCCCGATTCTGGTGGTGCGTTTTGAAGCAGACAGCGAAGAAGCCCTGGCGCGTATCAAGCTGGTGTTCAAGCAGCAGATGCTCGCCATCAACAACGAATTGAGACTGCCGTTCTGATCAGCGGTCCCATGTGGCGGCGAACGGCGGGACTGTTCACGGGTTTTGCGCTGGCACTGGCGGGTCCAGTCCTGGCCAAAGAGGTTTTCACGGCCGGGCAGGCCATGGAAGATACCCCGATGGCCAGGGTGGTGACCCTCGACCGCTTGCCCCATGAGTGCCTGGCGCCGGTTGCGATCAGCCGGATTGACGGTGAAAGCCGGGCGGTTCCGGCACAGGGATTTTTAATCGAAGCCGGATTGCACCGCATCAACGGCAGGGCCGTGCTTGATATGGCCAAATGCCGGCCGTTGGAGACCGACCAGCGTATCCCGCCTGCAGCTGATCTGGCAATGGATTTTAAGGCGGGCCATGTCTACTACATCGCTTATGACCGCAGCCACACCGACAGCACTGAATGGCGGTTGGTGGTATGGAAGGTGGAGCAAATATCCGCGGATGGGTCAGCAGACAGCCTGCTGACCAACCCCGATTCCGTTCAGTAGATAGCCTCTGTAAACAGGGGGTCAACCGAGCCGTTCCAGCGCCCGTGGTAAAACGCCAATTTCTTCTCAGCGGGTGTAACACCCATCTCCGCATTTACAAACAGGGTTTCAAGGAAACCGGTTTCATTTTCACCCGACAGGCTCAAACGGTTGCGTGCGCTCAATCCACTGGAGGCCATTTCCAGCACTTCGAGTGCCAGGGATTGCAGTGTGCGGCCACGGATCGTCGTATTTAAGCCCAACCTCGGTGCATCGACCCTCAGTTGTTCGCGTTCATCCATGTTCCAGTCACGCACCAGGTCCCAGGCAGCATCAAGCACCGAGGAGTCGTATAACAGGCCGGCCCAGAATGCCGGCAATGCACACAGCTTGCGCCACGGCCCGCCATCGGCGCCACGCATTTCCATGTAACGTTTCAACCTGACCTCCGGAAAAGCGGTTGTCAGGTGGTCTTCCCAGTCCTGCAAGCGGGGTTTCTCACCCGGTAACGCCGGCAGCGCGCCGTCCAGGAAATCCCGGAAAGACTGGCCGGAGGCATCGATGTAGACCCCGTCGCGATAGACAAAATACATCGGCACATCCAGCATGTAGTCCACGTAGCGCTCAAACCCCATGGACGTGTCGAACACGAAAGGCAACATACCGGTGCGGTCGGGGTCGGTATCCTCCCACACGTGTGAGCGGTAACTGACATAACCACAGGGTTTGCCGTCGACAAAGGGGGAGTTGGCGAACAAGGCTGTGGCGACCGGCTGCAGGGCCAGCGCGACCTGGAATTTCCTGACCATGTCGGCTTCAGAACTGAAATCCAGGTTCACCTGCACGGTACAGGTGCGGCTCATCATATCCAGGCCCAGCTTACCCTTTTTTGCCATGTATTCGCGCATGATGCCGTAGCGCCCCTTGGGCATCCATTCGGTGTCCTCGCGCGTCCATTTGGGCTGAAATCCCATACCCAGAAAAGCGATACCCAGTGGTTCGGCAATGGTCTTGACCTGGCGCAGGTGGGTATACACTTCGTCACAGGTTTTGTGGACGTTGTCCAGCAAGGCGCCGGACAACTCCAACTGGCCACCGGGTTCGAGTGTAATGGAGGCGCCGCTGTCATCGATGAGCGCAATGATCTTGCCCTGTTCCTCGACCGGTTGCCAGCCAAATTGCCCGGCCAGACCTTCCAGCATGGCTCGGATGCTGGCCTTGCCTTCATATGGCAGGGGTCTGAGGTCATCGACGGTAAATCCAAATTTCTCGTGTTCCGTACCCAGGGACCATTCAGATTCCGGCTTGCAACCGGATTCCAGGTATTCAACCAGTTGCTGGCGGCTTTCGATATTGATCAACTTATCGGATGCGCTCACGAAACACTCCATGTTGTTTTTGGTCTGAAAGGAACGGGGCCTGTGTACTGACCGGAACGATGTGAAAGGCTTACATTTTGTCCAGTGCAAGGAACGACGACCGTAATGTATTATATATACTTTGATGAGACGAGACGCGGCAATGGACAGAAAGGGTCCCGTCCCTCCGGACAGCCAGTCCGGACGGTTACCGGCGGCGTCGAACGTTTCTCGACTGGATGTAAGCAGACCGCGCTCCTCATGCCTTGCCTGGACCCTTTTGGACCTTTATTGCAATGCTCTGGTAAGCGAGCACGAGTCTTTAGGGCCTGGTAACACAAGCCGGATAACAGATCACCCATGAAAATTGCAAAATTGATTTTTCTGACAGTGCTGTTCAGCCAGGGGCTGTATGCGGCCACCCTGCACCGTGGTCTCGGGCCGGAACCGGATTCCCTCGATATACACCAGGCACAGGGTTTGCCGGGTATCCAGGTGTTGCGGGAGGTTCGTGAAGGCCTGACCACTTTTGATGCTGCGGGCAATGTTATTCCCGGTGTTGCAGAATCCTGGGAAATCCTGGACGAGGGCACGACCTACCGGTTCAAGTTGCGCGCTGATGCCCGTTGGTCCAATGGTGACCCCGTCACATCTGAGGATTTTGTGCGGGCCTGGCAGCGGGCCCTGTCGAGGGAAACACTGGCGCGCACTGCGAGCCTGTTATCACCGGTGGTCAACGCGCACGAGGCGGTGGACGGTTCCGCCGAACCCGCATCGGTCGGCATCAAGGCCCTGTCAGCCGATACGCTGGAAATAAAACTGGATGTTGCAACACCCTGGTTCCTGGAGATCCTTGCCCACCCGGTCACCTACCCCTTACACGCCGAGGCAATGGACAAGCCGCTTGAGGCCCCCCTCAATGGCGCGTTTTTGATTGACAGCGTGTCTCCACACGCAATGATTCGTCTGAAGAAAAACCCACACTTTCACGCAGCCGGCAGTGTTGCGCTGGATGTCGTCGAGTACCTGCCCATCGAGGATCCGAATTCGGAGTTGTCGCGATTCCGGGCCGGTGAACTGGATATCACGGAAACCATTCCCGCGGGCCGTCACGACTGGCTGAGAACCTATATGGGTGACGAGTTGCAGGTGAGCCCGTATATCGGCAGCTTTTGGCTGGGGATGAACCTGAAACACGAACCATTTAAGGACAATCCCAGTCTGCGCCGCGCCCTGTCGCTGGCGATTGACCGCAGGATCATCGCGCGCCTGGTGGTGGGTGCGGGTGAATTACCTGCCTGGAGTATCGTACCGCCCGGTATGGGAGGCTATGTGCCACAGGCATTCGAGGGCAGTGAACTCGAAAAAGGAGCACGTGAGCAGGAAGCAAGACGCCTGTACGCCGAGGCCGGTTACAGTGACCGGAACCCACTGGAGATCGAAATACGTTACAACACCTCCAGCCAGCACCGGAAAATTGCCCAGGCGGTCTTATCCATGTGGCGCCAGGTATTGGGAGTCAAGACGGACTTGGTCAACGAGGAATGGAAGGTCTTCGTGAATAACCGCCGCCAGGGTGTGATCACCCAGGTATTCCGTGGTGGCTGGATTGCCGATTATGCCGACCCATCGAGTTTTCTCGACCTGTTCCGCAGCGATAATGAACTCAACACCACGTTTTACAGTAGTGAATCGTTTGACCGCCTGATGGGCCAGGCCGAGGTGCTGAAAGGGGCGCAACGCATGCAGCGCTTGCAGCGTGCCGAGAACCAGTTAATGACTGACATGCCGGTCATACCGCTTTATTTTTATGTATCCAGGCACCTGATCAAAAACACGGTGACGGGTTTCGAGTCCAATATCAGTGATATCCACCTGTCGCGTTACATGAGAGTGAAAACGACAAGCCCGTGAAGTTGTTTCTGCGACCATTCCTGTTGTTGGCCGTTGCCGCGTTACTTGGCGCCTGTGGCAATGACGACCAAGAAGCACTGGACAGCCTGGGTGAGATCCATATCTATCCGGTTGAACTGGTGTTGAGGGACGATGGGCGCCCACACCCGGCGGTGCTGGCAGAAGAACAGATACTGTTCCGCGACAATGGCGGCGAACCACAGACACTGGATCCACACATTGCCGAGGGTATACCGTCTAACCGCATCCTGCGTGACCTGTTTGAAGGCCTGACTGCGGAATCACCGGAAGGCCACATCATCCCCGGTGCCGCGATGCGCTGGAATATCAGCCGGGACGGCAAGACCTACACTTTTTACCTCAGGCGTGACGCCTACTGGTCAAATGGCGACCCGGTCACGGCCGAGGATTTTGTCTATGGCTTAAGACGCAGCGCCAATCCAGCGACAGCGTCAAACAACGCCGAAGTGTTGCTGCCGATCGCCAATGCTGCGGAGGTATTGGCCGGTCAATTGCCCTTGTCCGAGCTTGGGGTCACCGCGCTTGATGAATACACGCTGCAAATCAACATGAGCGGACCGACGCCCTATTTCCTCGGGCTTTTGAACCACCCGTCAACCTACCCGGTACATAAAGCAAGCGTGCACGAACACGGCCCGTCCTTTTCCCGGCCGGGTAACCTGGTTTCCAACGGTGCGTATGTGCTCAAGGACTGGGTGCTGCGCTCGCGTATCGAATTGGTCAGGAATGAACATTACTGGGATGCCGACAATGTGGTCCTGGAACAGGTGAATTATTACCCCTACAGGGACCAGTCCACTGCGCTGAAGCAATTCCGCGCCGAAAAACTGCACTGGACCGATGGGGTGCCGGCCAACCAGTTCATATGGCTGCAAAAAAAATACCCTGACGAACTGGTCATCAGCCCCTGGCTGGGATCCTATTATTTCGGCTTCAACCTGGAGCGTGAGCCGTTTATCGAAAACCCGGAATTGCGCCTGGCGCTGGCGTTGGCGGTTAACCGTGACCTGATCACCAACAGGGTGACCCAGTTTGGTGAACTGCCGTCCTATAACCTGGTGCCACCGGGTATCCTGGATTATGTTTCGCCGTTACCGGAATGGGCGGGATGGACCCAGGTCAAGCGCAACTTTGAGGCAAAACGCCTGTATGCCAATGCCGGTTACACGGAAGACAAACCGTTGCGCTTTGAAATCCGCTACAACACCGGAGAGAACAACAAGAAGATGGCGCTGGCCGTAGCGTCGCTGTGGAAGCAGGTGCTGGGTGTGCAGGCGACCCTGGTCAACGAGGAGACCAAGGTGTTCTTGCAGAACCGCAGGCAGAAGGTATTGACCCAGGTGTTCAGGGCCGGCTGGATTGGTGATTATGCGGACGCCTACAGCTTTTTGAACCTGTTCCGCACCGGCAACGGGCTCAACGATTACGGTTATTCCAATCCCATGTATGATTCCTTGCTGGATGAGATCGCGGATGAACGCATACCCTCAAGACGCAGACGACTGATGTACGAGGCTGAGCGTATACTGCAGGTGGATTTACCGTTCATACCCGTTTACACCTATGTCAAAAAGCGCATGGTCAGCCCGCGCCTCAAGGGCTGGGCAAACAATGTCCTGGACCATCACTACAGCAAGGATATGTTTCTGCTGAAAACCATCGATGAACTGGACCAGGACGAGGAGCAGGATCAGGAGCCCACGCCCGTCCCTGGCGCAGAAATACCTGCCGAAACCGTGGGTGAGGCCGATATCGGCACAGATGCTGATGAGCTTGTGGGTGAAGGTGAAACACCATCGGTGGACAATGAACCTGACGTAGCAGAGGCAGAGAATATTGATACCGAGACCAGCGGGAGGCCAGGCGGTTGATGCAGGATTCAGGCATGGCAAAACACTCCCTGCAGCGTCTGCTGGGGCTGATACCGACACTGCTGATGCTGATCACGGTGGCGTTCTTCCTGATTCGCGTGGCACCGGGTGGGCCGTTCGACGCCGAGAAAACCCTGCCACCGGAAATCCAGGCCAACCTGAACGCCAAGTACCACCTCGACGAGCCCTTGCTACAACAATATTTCCGATACCTTGGCCAGGTGGCCACGCTGGATTTTGGCCCGTCTTTCCAATACAAGGACTGGACGGTCAACGAGTTGATCGCCCAGGGTATCCCGGTATCAATGACCGTTGGTTTGACAGCCATTGTGCTGGCGTTTTTTTTGGGTACATCGCTGGGGATCGCCGCCGCGCTTAGACAGAACTCGGTCGTTGACTATTCGCTGATGGGCTTTGCCATGCTGGGTATTTCCATCCCGAATTTTGTTATCGCACCGATATTGATCCTGTTATTGGCAGTGTATGCGGGCTGGTTGCCGGCCGGTGGCTGGGATTGGAGTATCCCGAGTATGGTTTTGCCGATCGTGACGTTGTCACTACCGGCGATCGCCTATATCGCGCGTCTGACCCGCGGCAGCATGATCGAAGTACTGCACAGCAACTTTATTCGAACCGCGCGTGCCAAGGGTTTGCCCGAGAGTGTCGTGATCCGCCGGCATGCACTGCGTCCGGCCCTGCTACCGGTAATTTCATACCTCGGCCCGGCAATTGCCGGGATGATCTCCGGCTCGGTAGTTATTGAACGCATATTTTCCATCCCGGGTCTCGGCAGTTATTTTGTCCAGGGGGCCCTGAACCGTGATTACACGCTGGTGATGGGCGTGGTCATTTTTTACGGTGTGCTGATCCTGGTACTCAATTTTCTGGTGGACCTGATCTACGCCTGGCTGAATCCCAAGATACGTTATGACGAAAAACGCTGACAATCAGCATATCGACCCTTTCGAAGCGGCGCTGGGTGTCAGTGACGTCAAGGGCCGTTCGCCGTGGGAGGATGCCTGGCACAGGTTGCTGAAAAACCGTGCAGCGGTGTACAGCGCCTTCATCATGGGCTTCATGATCCTGATGGTCGTGTTCGGACCGATGGTGGTCTCGTGGGAATCGGATTTCACCGACTGGGATTACACCTCGTCCCCACCGAGCCTGGAGAGCGGCCACTGGTTTGGCACCGATGCGGTGGGCCGGGACATCCTGGTGCGTACCCTTGAAGGTGGCCGGATTTCGTTACTGGTAGGCCTGGTGGCCACCATCGTCAGCCTGGTGATCGGTGTCAGTTACGGCGCCACGGCCGGTTATTTCGGTGGTGCGGCAGACCGCATCATGATGCGGGTGGTGGATATCATCTACGCCCTGCCCTTCATGTTTTTCGTGATCTTGCTGATGGTAATATTTGGACGGCATATCCTGCTGATTTTCGTCGCCATCGGCGCGGTCAACTGGCTGGACATGGCGCGTATCGTGCGTGGCCAGACCCTGAGTTTGAAGAACACGGAATTTATCGAAGCGGCGAGGGCCTGTGGTGTACAGGACTGGGCCATCATCAGGCGGCACATCGTACCGAACCTGCTGGGTGTGGTCATTGTTTACGTCACCCTGACCATACCGCAGGTGATCCTGATCGAATCGTTTCTCAGTTTCCTTGGCCTTGGTGTACAGGAACCCATGAGTTCCTGGGGCGGGTTGGTCTCCGACGGGGCCCAGGACATGGAATCCGCGCCGTGGACATTGATCGTGCCATCGGTGTTTTTGACCGTTACCCTGTATTGTTTCAACTTTATCGGTGATGGTTTGCGTGACGCACTCGATCCGAAGGACCGTCTGTAGTGAATACCGCAAAAACACCGGCCCCGCTGCTGGAAATCAAGGACCTGAACGTCGGGTTTGACACACCGGAAGGCGAAGTCCACGCGGTCAACTGCCTGAATTTTTCAATCAAGCCCGGTGACGCGCTGGCCATCGTTGGTGAATCAGGTTCCGGCAAGACCCAGACGGTGATGGCGGTCATGGGGTTGTTGGCCGAGAACGGTCACGCCAGTGGGCAGGCGATTTTCAAGGGTAATGACCTGTTACAGATGAGTGCGGCCGAACTGAACAAACACCGCGGTAGCGAGATCGCGATGATATTCCAGGACCCGATGACATCACTAAACCCGTATTTGCGAATCGACAAGCAGATGATCGAGGTGGTGATGCATCACCAGGGCCTGAACAAGACCCAGGCCCGGAAACACGCCGTGGAAATGCTGCGCGCGGTGCG
This sequence comes from uncultured Gammaproteobacteria bacterium, assembly GCA_963753105.1. Lineage (GTDB taxonomy): Bacteria > Pseudomonadota > Gammaproteobacteria > Xanthomonadales > SZUA-36 > SZUA-36. Next base: position 423,890 of record CAVWBD010000001.1, on the reverse strand, counting down.
TATACCCGATCCGGAACGGCGTATCCGCCAATACCCGCACGAGTTTTCAGGGGGTATGCGGCAAAGGGTCATGGTCGCCATGGGCCTGTTATGTGAACCGGACCTTCTGATCGCTGATGAGCCGACCACGGCGCTGGATGTCACGGTACAGGAACAGATCAGCCACCTGATGGGTGCACTGCGTGATAATTCGAATACGGCGATCATCCTGATCACCCATGATCTCGGTGTGGTGGCCGGTCTGTGTGACCGGGTACTGGTGATGTACGCAGGCGAGGCGGTGGAGTGCGGCTCTGTCGAGCAGATTTACTACGACCCCAAACACCCGTACACGAAAGGTCTGCTGGAATCGGTTCCACGCCTGGATCAACCTGAGGACCAGGGTCTGAATTCGATCCCGGGCAATCCACCCAACCTGTTGTCCTTGCCGGAGGGTTGCAAGTTCCGTGACCGTTGCACCGCGGCGCATGATGCCTGCAGGGAAAAACCGCCGATGCAACTCGACGAGGAACGTCATGCCTGGCGCTGTTTCCTGGGTGAAAACACATGAATGACCGCGTGCTGAGGGTGCAGGATCTCGGTGTGCATTTCAAAGTGCGCGAAGGCGGCTTGATACGGCCCAAAACACTCGTTCTGAAAGCCGTTGACAGTGTGAGTTTTGACCTGGCTGCCGGTGAAACACTGGGGATCGTGGGTGAATCCGGCTGTGGCAAGTCAACCCTGGCGCGCGCCATACTGGCCTTGGTCAAACCCACCCATGGACGTGTGCTGTGGCTCGGTGAAGACCTGAACAAGCTGGATGAAGAGGCCTTGCGGAAAAAACGCCAGGACATGCAGATCGTGTTCCAGGACCCGTTGGCTGCATTGAACCCGCGTATGACGGTACGTGACATCATCGCCGAGCCGTTGTGGACTTTCTTCCCCAAGATCGCCCGCGTCCAGGTGGACGAACGGGTGCGCGGCGTTATGAAGATGGTCGGCCTGTTGCCCAACCAGGTCAACCGCTACCCGCACGAGTTTTCCGGTGGCCAGTGCCAGAGGATCGGCATCGCCCGCGCGCTGGTGCTGAATCCGAAACTGGTGATCTGTGACGAACCGGTCAGCGCGCTGGATGTTTCTATCCAGGCACAGATCATCAACCTGCTGAAAGACCTGCAGAAAAAACTGAGGTTGTCGCTGGTCTTTATTGCGCACGACATGTCCGTGGTCAGGCATATTTCCGACCGCGTCATGGTCATGTACCTGGGGCGCACGATGGAAATTTCAGTGCGTAACAACCTGTACCGGCGGCCCTTACACCCCTACACCAATGCCCTGATAAAGGCCGTGCCCATACCCGACCCCAGGCTGGCCCGCGCACGGGTTGATACCGGTCTGACCGGCGACATGCCATCGCCGCTCGAGCCGCCACCGGGTTGCGTATTCCATAGCCGTTGCCCGTATTCGGTCAAGCGGTGCCAGCTAGAAGTGCCACCGTTGCGCCGGATGGAAAACAATGACTGGGTCGCCTGCCACCGGGCGGAGGAACTTGATTTAACCATCGGTACCGGTGTCACTGTTAAACAGAAAAGCGGTTAGAATACGCGCTACTAGTTCACACCAAACAAACAGAGGAAGCTTGAATGCTCCGAATAACTCTTCGATCTCTTGCGGTAATAGCTCTCGTATTGCTATTGAGTGCGTGTAATAAATCGACAAAAGTCATCTCCGAGTGGGATGCCGGCCGCGATAACATCGACAACCGTGAGAGGATCGCTGTCGCCGCGATGATGCCCGAGGCTTTGCAGCGTCTGACCGTGGAACAGGAAATAGTCGAGGTGCTGCGCAAGTCGGGACGAAACGCACTGGTGTCCAGTGATATCCCGGGTCTGTCCGGCCGTTTGACCAGGGAAACGGCCGAGCCGGCTCTTAAAGCTGCCAGCGTGGATGCCTTGATTGTCGTGTTCTTAACCGGTGGCGAAAAGGGTGAGAGACTGGAACGGAACGACTATTACGCCGTCCAGGTAGATTCGGGCTTTTACGGCGGTGGTTATGGCTGGTTCAACCCGGTATACACGGATGTTTACACGATTCGTGAAGGCGCCGGGTTCTATGACCAGCAAAATTATCTGTACGTTGAATCCACCTACTTCGATATCGTTGATGACCGTGTCAAGTGGAGCATGATCACGCGATCAAAAGACCTTGAATACAACGACTCCGCAAATTTAGTTGCCAAGAAAATTGTTTCCAAGATGAAATCCACGGGTACGCTGTAGCAGCGAGCAGCCCTGCTGCTCGCGTGTTGGCTCACTGGCCAGACACTACAAGCTGAATGAGTAATGACCACCCCAAGCTAGCTTCAGGCCTGGCCCGCCTGGGCCTGGATGTGCCGGAAGATTCGGTTGACAAGCTGCTGGATTACATGGACCTGTTAAAGGAGTGGTCGGGTACTTACAACCTGGTCGCGCCCGGGGAACGGGATTTCCTGCTGGCCAGGCATGTTCTTGATTCGCTTTCCATCGCACGCTGGCTGCAAGGTGATTCCCTGCTTGATATCGGCACCGGTGCGGGGCTGCCCGGTTTGCCGTTGGCTATCGTGCATCCCGAAATACAGGTCAGTCTGCTGGATAGCGCCGGCAAAAAAATCCGTTTTATACGTCACGTGGCACGCAGCCTGGGTCTGACCAATATTCACCCCCTGCACCAACGCGCGGGTGAGGCATCCGGCGGTAAAGTTTTTACCAGTATCACGTCGAGGGCATTTGCTTCCCTGGTGGGGTTTGCCGGCGCCGCACGGTTGTACGCAGACGAACACACGCGTTTGCTGGCCATGAAGGGTGCATATCCCACGCAGGAACTTGAAGCGTTGCCCGGGTGGGTCAATGTACAGTCAGTGGAAACATTGACGGTGCCGTATTTGCACGCGGAACGGCACCTCGTCATCATGTCGGTTTCGGGTAAGTGTTAACAGGCCCTAAGTAATAACAAGACTGGAATTCATGGCAAGAATCATCGCAATCGCAAACCAGAAGGGCGGGGTTGGAAAAACCACCACCTGCGTCAACCTGGCCGCTGCACTGGCGGACATGAATTACAACACCCTGCTGGTCGACCTGGACCCGCAGGGCAATGCCTCGGTGGGTTGCGGGATCAACCCGCGCAGCCTGGAAATCTCGGCACTCGAAGTACTGCAGGCGGAATGCGAAATTCCCGATGCCGTGGTGCACATTGAAAAACTCAACATGGATGTGTTGCCATCGAATACCGATCTGACCGCTGCGGAAATTTCGTTGTTGCAGGTTGACGGGCGTGAATTCCGTTTGAAGGAAGCGCTCGAGAAAGTCGCCCACCGCTATGCCTGGATCATCATTGACTGCCCGCCGTCACTGAATATGCTGACCCTGAATGCCCTGACCGCGGCCAACAGCGTGCTGATACCGATGCAGTGTGAATACTACGCGCTTGAAGGCCTGGCCTCCTTGCTGGAAACCATCGAACAGGTACGCGGCAGTGTCAACCCGGGCCTGGATATCGAGGGCCTGCTGCGCACCATGTTCGACAGCCGCAACAACCTGTCCGGTGCTGTTTCCGAGCAACTGATCGAGCACTTTGGTGACAAGGTTTACCGTACGCTGATCCCGCGTAATGTCACGGTAGCCGAAGCACCCAGCTACGGCCTGCCGGTATTGCGATATGCACCGGCATCCAAGGGTGCGCTGGCCTATCTCGGCCTGGCGGGTGAGTTATTGCGCCGGCACCGTAGAAGACAGGCCGGTTGACGCACGCTCAAGCAGACATTCCCATGTAGGAGCGGCGATGTTCAGGACGAACGGTATGCCGCGGATTTATTAGCGAATTAGCGGCGCTATGGGTTTCTCTCCCTGAGACACGCCGTGTATACATCCCTGTAGGCTCGGTCGCAACTTCCCTCGGCAATTGCTCCTGCATTGCTCTCGACAATTGCTCCTGCATTGTTCTACCTTCGCCCGTCCTTGGGCTCGTACCTCCTGCATCCCTGCAGTCGTGTTGCTCACGGTCTCAGTGAGTGAAATCCATATCCCCGTGACAACCAAGTGCGTTTCCTGTAGGGGGAACCAGCTCTGCTGGTCTCGATTACGTATTCGATTTGAAGTTGTGAAGTGCAAAGACTGATATTATTAAATGTCTATTTTGGAAACACACATAAATGTCAGCAAAAAAAAGCCCCCTTGGCCGTAACCTGAGCTCGATGCTCAGCCAATCAACACTGCAACACGCTGTTGAAAATGCACATTCCGGGTCAGCCGGGCAGAATACCCTGCGCGACCTGCCACTGGATTTGATCACACCGGGGCCCTACCAGCCACGCTCTGTATTTGATCCCGGGAGACTCGAAGAACTGGCGGAATCCATCCGTCACCAGGGTGTTATCCAGCCCGTGGTGGTTCGCGCAACAGGTGACAATGAATACCAGTTGATTGCCGGTGAACGCCGCTGGCGTGCGGCGCAACTGGCTGGTATCGAGAAAATTCCCGCAATTATCCGCAATGTGCCGGATGAAATCGCGATTGCCATGGCGCTGGTCGAAAACATCCAGCGTGAAAACCTGAACCCCATCGAAGAGGCAACCGCGCTCAAACGCCTGGTGGAAGAGTTCCAGATGACACACCAGGAAGCCGGTGATGCTGTCGGCCGTTCACGGTCCGCCGTGTCCAACCTGCTCCGTTTACTGGAATTATCCGAAGAGGTGCGCGAACTGGTGGACGCCAGGCACCTTGAAATGGGCCATGCACGCGCCTTGTTGTCACTGGATGCATCGTTGCAGGCCAAAGCTGCACGTGAAGTGGTTGCCAGGGATTTGTCCGTGCGGGAAACCGAGAACATGGTCAGGCGAATGAAAAACCCGCCACAACGGCACAGCAATGTACTCGATCCTGATGTCCGGCGTTTGCAGGATGCCCTGTCGGAAAAACTGTGTGCAAAAGTGAAGTTGACACACAACACCAAGGGTAAGGGCAAAATGGTCATCAGCTATAACTCGGCCGATGAACTGGAAGGTATTCTGGAGCAAATGGGTCTCAAAACGGACTAGCGCGGGGTCGTTTCCCATCCGGATAAATGCGCTTGACCGGGGTCAGTTCACATACCGGTGCTTTGGGCTATCATAGCACCAGGTTCTATTTCCAAGGAGTCAGAAAATGCAGGGTTTTCCCCATCATTATCTCGTCAGCGCATCTGGCGGGACCGAAGGCAACGTCGTGGTCAGTGGCGAAGGTTTACCGGACCTCGATACACAGGGACCACCACAGTTTGGCGGGCCCGAGGGTATCTGGTCACCGGAAACCATGCTCGCAGGCTCGGTTGCCAACTGTTTCATATTGAGCTTCCGGGCCATTGCGCGGGCCTCCAAGTTCGAGTGGTCATCACTCCAGGTTGATGTTGACGGCATCCTGGACCGTCCGGAACGGGCCACGTACTTCACGGCTTTTAATATCCACGCCGTGCTGGACGTCACCGATGGCGCCAAGGTGGAAATGGCTGAACGCTTGCTGGAGAAGGCGGAGAAAATTTGCCTGATCACCGCTTCGTTGAAGTCGGAAACCGTGCTAACGACGGAAATAAGGGTGTCCTGATAAGTCCATATATTAAAAAAACCTCATATTCGCGTTGCTCAGCTTAAGAACCGAATGTTAAAATGATCGGCTGGTGACGGCTTGTGGAAACATGAGCCGCCAATGAATGAGGTGGGGGAGTAGATGACGATTCCTGATAAGCGGTTGATAGGCCGAGGTTTAAGGATTCAGTCAATCACATCCCTGTTCCTGGCTGGTGGCCTGTTGCTGCTTGGGCCGGTAGCAGCATACTCATCGATGTTTGGAAGTCTGGCGGCGTTTATTCCCGCCCTGTTTTTTGCGTTGTATGTGACGTCAAAATTCGGGCCGGACAGTGCCGCTTTTCTACGCGCAGCGGTCATTGCTGAAGCGGGAAAGATTTTGTTGACTGCCATGATTTGCGTGGCGGTATTTGTATGGGTCAAACCCCTGGCGGCGCAGTGGTTTTTTGCCGGAATGTTATTGACAATCTTCAGCGGATGGCTGGGGATGGCGTCAAAAGCTTGATTCCAGGCGGTTTGGACACACCTTCCCTGTAAGGAAGGCCACGGTAAATTGCGGACTGATTACTAACGGATTTTAATAGATGGCGAGCGGAAGCGAAGCACCCACATCGGGTGAATACATACAGCACCATTTGCAAAACCTGACCTTCGGGCAACACCCTGACGGTAGTTGGGGTATCGCCCATGGCGCCCAGGAAGCCGCAGCCATGGGTTTCTGGGCTTTCCACGTGGACACACTGGTATGGTCGCTGGTGCTCGGTGTCGTTTTTTACCTGATGTTTCGCAATATCGCCAAGAAGGCCAACTCGGGCGTGCCCTCACGCTTCCAGGCTATCATCGAATCGATCATTGAATTCGTCGATACCAGCGTCAAGGACTCCTTCCATGGAACCAGCCGGCTCATTGCACCACTGGCGCTGACGCTGTTCGTATGGATCTTCTTCATGAACCTGATGGACCTGATCCCGGTTGACTGGCTTCCGTTCGTGGCCAGCAGTGCAGGGGTGTCGTACCAGAAGGTGGTGCCGACCACCGACGTCAACGCGACGATGGGTATGGCGATCACCGTGTTTGTGCTGATCCTGGTTTACAGCATCCGCTTCAAGGGTGTGAAAGGGTTTGTCAGTGAACTGGTGTTCAATCCGCTGAATCCCAAACAACTGGGCATGCCCAAAGTGGTCTGGCCGTTTGTGATGGCATTCAACCTGATACTTGAAACGGTATCGCTATTGGCGAAGCCGGTTTCACTCGGTCTGCGACTGTTTGGCAACATGTACGCGGGTGAGTTGATCTTTATCCTGATCGCACTGGTATTCACCGCGGGCTCCGGCATCGTGGGTGCGGGCTTGAGCTCTGTCTTTGGTGAACATATACCATGGTGGTTCTGGACACTCGCTGTGCTGGCTGTTTTTGCAACCCTGTGGCTGAACCTGAAAGGGAAACTCGATAACAAGAAAACCCTGTGGTTCGTTTTTGCAGAATTGTTACTGGTGGGCGGTCTCGCCTTCCTGGGCGGACAGTTGATGCACTTCGGATGGGCCGTGTTCCACATCCTGGTCATCACGCTGCAGGCATTTATTTTCATGATGTTGACCGTCGTCTATTTGAGTATGGCCACCGAGCATCACTAGACGAACATCATTAATGGGTTTTGAGTAATAAATACGGCTATTTTTGATTTTTTGATGATCTATCTCTGAAACGGGAGTTAAGTAATGGAAATTGTTATTGGTATGACCGCTATCTCCGTCGCCTTGCTGATTGGCCTGGGCGCACTGGGTGTTGGTATTGGTGTTGGTATCCTGGGCGGTCGCCTGCTGGAAGGTTCTGCACGTCAGCCTGAACTGGCGCCGATGTTGCAGGGTAAATTCTTCCTGGCCATTGGCCTGCTGGATGCGGTCGCCATGATCGGTGTTGGTATTGCGCTGTTCTTCACTTTCGCAAACCCGTTCATCGGCCAGTTGCAAAACGCTGTTGGCGGATAAGTGCCACTCGTGAGCAAAGAGCTTTTAAGCAGACACGACATAGCGAGGTAACGGCATGAATATGAATGCCACCCTGATCCTGCAGTCGATCGCCATGATGGTGTTCGTCTGGTTTTGCATGAAGTTCATCTGGCCACCGGTATTGAAGGCCATGGATGAACGGCGTGCCAGGATTGCTGACGGACTGGCCGCATCCGACCGCGCAGAAAAAGCGCTGGCCGATGCCAACCAGGAAGTCGAGGAACAGATCAAGACAGCGCGGGACAAGGCTCACGAGATCGTTGAGCAGGCGAACCAGCGTCACAGCCAGATTCTCGACCAGGCCAAGGATGACGCCAGCGGCGAACGCCAGCGGCAGGTCGCGGCCGGTGAGGCGGAGATTATTCAATCTGCCAACCAGGCGCGCGAGGAACTGCGTGGCACGGTTGCCAGCCTGGCGGTATTGGGCGCACGTCAAATTCTTGAAAAGGAAATTGACGAAAACACCCACCGCGAATTGCTCGACAAGCTGATCGCCGAGATCTGAACATGAGCAGCCTGACGACACTGGCAAGACCTTACGCAAAAGCGGCATTTGAACTGGCCCAGGGCGATAACAATCTCGCCGGCTGGGACGACATGCTGGGAGCGGTTACACAGGTGACTGACGACAAGGCCATGGTCGCGTTGCTGAAAAGCCCGCATTCCACGGCTGACAGGGCAGTGGAAATCATCATCGAGGCGCTTGGCGGAGAGGTGGATGCACGTTTCCAGGCTTACCTGGGTGTGCTCGCGGACAACAAGCGCTTGTTATTGTGTGGTGAGATAACCCGCCTGTACCGTCAATTGCGCCAACAGGCTGAAAAACGTCTCGAGGTGAGGGTGGTATCTGCGGTACCGCTGCAGGATTCCCAGGCCGAACGCATGCAATCGGCCCTGGCCAAACGATTTGATTGCGAAATCACCCTGGATAACGATATTGACCCGGACATTCTGGGTGGGGCGATTATTTATGCGGGTGACCAGGTTATCGACGGTTCAGTTTCGGGTCGTCTGAAACGGCTGGAAACCTCGTTGAACTAGATTTTAAAAGTTAATTGAATAAAGACCGATTACCTGGAAACAGGGTGATCTGACAGGAAAAAAGACAATGCAGACTACATTGAATCCATCTGAAATCTCTGAGCTGATCAAACAGCGTGTTGAAGAGCTGGATATTTCAGCTGAAACCCGTAACGAAGGCACCGTGGTCAGTGTTTCTGACGGCATCGCCCGTGTTCACGGCCTCGAAGACGCCATGCAGGGTGAAATGATCGAATTCCCCGGCAACACCTACGGGCTGGCGCTCAACCTCGAGCGTGACTCCGTCGGTACGGTAATCCTGGGTAAATACGAACACATCACCGAGGGTGACACGGTCAAATGTACCGGTCGTATTCTCGAGGTGCCCCACGGTCACGGTTTGTTAGGGCGGGTTGTGAACGCACTGGGTGAGCCGATTGATGGCCAGGGCCCGATTGAGAACGATGGTTTTGCGCCGATCGAAAAGGTTGCACCGGGTGTTATCTGGCGTAAATCGGTTGATCAGCCGGTGCAGACGGGTCTGAAATCCATCGACTCCATGGTACCGATCGGACGTGGCCAGCGTGAACTGATTATCGGTGACCGCCAGATTGGTAAATCCGCCATCGCGATTGATACCATCCTCAACCAGGTGGGTTCCGGTATTAAGTGCGTCTATGTCGCCATCGGTCAGAAGCAGTCCACCGTGGCCAACGTGGTCCGCACCCTGGAAGCGCACGGTGCGATGGAACACACCATCGTGGTCAATGCTTCCGCTTCCGAATCTGCGGCCATGCAATACATGGCGCCGTACGCCGGTTGCACCATGGGTGAGTATTTCCGTGATCGCGGTGAAGACGCCCTGATCATTTACGATGATCTGACCAAGCAGGCCTGGGCCTATCGCCAGGTATCCCTGCTGTTACGTCGTCCGCCGGGCCGTGAAGCCTACCCGGGTGACGTTTTCTACCTGCATTCACGTCTGTTGGAGCGCGCTGCGCGGGTCAACGAAGAATACGTAGAAAAATTCACCGACGGTAAAGTAAAAGGCAAGACGGGTTCTTTGACGGCGCTGCCGATCATCGAAACCCAGGCCGGTGACGTATCGGCGTTCGTACCGACCAACGTGATCTCGATCACCGACGGCCAGATCTTCCTCGAGACCGATATGTTCAACGGCGGTATCCGCCCGGCGGTTCACGCCGGTCTTTCTGTATCCCGTGTGGGTGGTGCAGCGCAGACCAAGGCCATCAAGAAACTGGGTGGTGGTGTGCGCCTGGCCCTGGCCCAGTATCGTGAGCTGGCTGCATTCGCGCAGTTTGCCTCCGATCTCGATGATGCAACCCGTGCGCAATTGGAACGTGGACAGCGTGTAACGGAATTGATGAAGCAGGCCCAGTACAGCCCGATGAGTGTGGCGGCGATGGCTGTTTCTCTGTTCGCCGTTGACAACGGCTACATGGATGAGGTCGAGCTGAACCAGATCGGCGCCTTTGAGGCCGGTTTACTGGACTTTATGAACAATACACATACCGAATTCATGGACAGGCTCAATCACGGCGACTGGAACGACGAACTGCATGCCGAGTTGAAAACCGCCTGTGATGATTTCAAAGCTACGGGCAGTTGGTAAGTGTTTGCAGGCTCTGACGGAGTAATCTGATATGGCAGGTGGAAGAGAGATTGTCACGAAGATCCGCAGCGTGGAGAACACCAAGAAGGTGACCTCCGCGCTGGAGATGGTCTCGGCCAGCAAGATTCGTAAATCGCAGGATTTGATGAAGGAAAGCCGTCCATACGCGCGCATGATGCAACGTGTGATCGGTCACCTCGGCAAGGCCAGGCCGGAATACCGCCACCCGTTTACGATCAAGCACCCGGATGTCAAAAAAGTCGGTTACATCGTGATCTCGAGCGACCGCGGCCTGTGCGGCGGTCTGAACAACAACCTGTTCAAGACCATGCTGCCGGACATGATGGAATGGCAGAAAAAAGACGTGGGCGTCTGCCTGGTGGCGCTGGGTAAGAAGGCCATCGGCTATTTTAAGAATGTAAAAGTCGAAATGATGGCTGCCGCCAGTGATCTTGGTGAGAAACCACAGATCGAAGACTTGATCGGCGCCATCAGGGGCATGCTGGAAGACTACCGTGATCAAAAGGTGGATCGCGTGTACCTGGTACACAACCTATTCGTAAATACGATGGTACAAAAACCGGTCATCGAGCAATTGTTACCGCTGCCCGAGACCGATGATACGGAAGTCCGGGACATCTGGGACTACATCTATGAGCCGGATGCAGAGGCACTGCTCAACAGTGTCATGGTTCGTTATATCGAGGCCCTGGTTTACCAGGGGGTGCTGGAAAACCTCGCATCGGAACATTCCGCGCGCATGATCGCGATGAAGAGCGCCACGGATAACGCTAGTGATTTGATTGCCGAGTTGAACCTGGTTTTCAACAAGGCCCGCCAGGCAGCGATCACGCAGGAAATTTCAGAAATCGTCGGTGGCGCGGCTGCCGTTTAAGGCAGGCCATTGGCATATTAGGAGCTAAGTAAAATGAGTGCTGGATCAATTGTTCAGGTAATCGGCGCAGTTGTGGACGTGGAGTTTTCACGTGATGCGATGCCCAAGGTTTTCACCGCATTGACCGTTGACGGAACGGATATCGTGCTGGAATCACAGCAGCAGCTGGGTGACGGCGTGGTGCGTTGTATCGCACTGGGTTCTACCGATGGTTTGAAACGCGGACTGTCAGTCACCAACACAGGGGCAGCGATTACGGTTCCCGTGGGTGAAAAAACCCTGGGCCGCGTGATGGACGTGCTCGGCAGGCCGATTGATGAAGCAGGTCCCATCGGTGAAGAAAAGCGTATGCCCATTCACCGCACACCGCCCTCATATGAAGACCAGGCCGGTGGCAACGAAGTGCTGGAAACCGGTATCAAGGTTATCGACCTGATCATGCCGATTGCCAGGGGCGGTAAAGTTGGCCTGTTCGGTGGCGCAGGTGTTGGCAAGACCGTAACGCTGATGGAATTGATCCGTAATATTGCTATTGAGCACTCCGGTTTCTCGGTATTTGCAGGTGTGGGTGAGCGTACCCGTGAAGGTAATGACTTCTACCACGAGATGAAGGACGCCGATGTACTGAGCAAGGTGTCGCTGGTTTATGGCCAGATGAACGAGCCACCGGGTAACCGTCTACGTGTTGCGCTGACGGGTCTGACCATGGCCGAAGAATTCCGTGACCAGGGCAACGACGTGTTGATGTTCATCGACAACATCTACCGTTATACACTGGCGGGAACCGAGGTATCCGCGCTGCTGGGCCGTATGCCGTCAGCCGTGGGTTACCAGCCGACACTGGCGCTTGAAATGGGTCTGTTGCAGGAACGGATCACGACCACCAAGACCGGTTCGATCACTTCGTTCCAGGCAGTGTACGTACCTGCCGATGACCTGACCGACCCGTCACCGGCCACCACCTTCGCGCATCTCGACGCAACCCTGGTACTGAGCCGTGCGGTTGCTGAGCAGGGTATCTACCCGGCCGTTGATCCGCTGGATTCCACCTCGCGTCTGCTCGATCCGAACATGATCGGCCAGGAGCACTACGACGTCGCGCGTGGTGTACAGGGGGTATTGCAGCGCTACAAGGAACTGAAAGACATCATCGCCATCCTCGGCATGGACGAGTTGTCGGAAGAAGACAAGCAGGTCGTGGCCCGCGCGCGTAAGGTCGCACGCTTCCTGTCGCAGCCGTTCTTCGTGGCCGAGACCTTTACCGGTTCACCGGGTAAGTACGTCACACTGAAAGAGACCATCCGTGCCTTCAAGGGCATCCTGGAAGGTGAATACGATCACCTGCCGGAGCAGGCGTTCTACATGGTTGGTGGTATCGAAGAAGCCGTGGCCAGGGGTGCGGAGTTGGCAGCGAAAGAAGCCGCTTAAGCAGCCTCTTTTGAGAGAAAGCACATGACCAAGACCATTCATTGCGACATCGTAAGTGCACACGAGGAGATTTTCTCGGGTGAGGTTACGATGGTATTTGCCACCGGTGTTGCCGGCGAGTTGGGTATCAGCCCGCGTCACGCACCGCTGATTACCCAGCTCAAACCCGGACCCGTCAGGGTTCAGGAAGCCGATGGCGAAGAGCAATTCTTCTTTGTCTCAGGCGGTATCCTCGAAGTACAACCGCATATCGTGACCGTGATGGCGGATACTGCCATGCGTGGCGAAGATCTCGACCAGGCTGCAGCGCAAGCCGCCAAGGCCGAGGCCGAGCGGGAACTGGCAGACCGTACCGGGGAGATGGAAGTGGCAGAAGCACAGGGCAAACTGCTCGAGGCGGTCGCCCAGCTGCATGCCCTGGAACGATTGCGGAAAAACATCAGGCGTTGAGCCTGGATATCTTGAAACAGAAAGCCGGCCATGAGCCGGCTTTTTTGTAGGCCAATAAGTCACGAATACAGTCATCAGCGGTGTTAAAATTTGTGGACGGTAATATCGGTTTGAAACCATCATTATGACCACGACATTCCAATGTGACATCGTAAGCGCCCACCGGGAAATCTTCTCTGGGAAGGTCACCGTGGTTTTTGCCAGCGGTGTATCCGGCGAACTGGGTATTTACCCCCGACATACACCGCTGTTCACACAACTCAAGCCGGGGACCGTCCGGGTCCAGGATGAGGGTGGTGAAGAGCAGTGCTTTGTTGTTTCCGGCGGCATCCTCGAGGTTCAGCCACACATCGTTACCATCATGGCGGATACCGTCGTGCGTGGCGATGAGCTCGACAGGTCGGCTGCCGAGGCAGCCAAGGCAGAAGCCGAGCGGGAGCTGGCCAGCAGTACGGGTCAAGTGGACATTGCAGAGGCCGAGGTCAAGCTACTCAGGGCTCTTGCCGAGTTGCAAACCCTGGACAGGTTGAGAAAATCCGCGAAACGCTAATCAACAAATGAATATTCAAAGCAAAGTGTCCATATGCATTTTGCCAGCAAGCTGGCTTAACCACACGCGATTGCACCGCACCGCTTAACAATATGGTTAGCCGAAAAGATATTGAGCGATGACGCCAGACTTCGTGGGTAAACTGAAAGCTGCCGCAAAGGCGAAAGAATGTCCTGCTATTCCTGGTTCCCGCATCCATTGTCTACTTAACGATGCTCCTGTATTCCATACCCCAGGTCGAGCAGTACGCGCCGGGAATAAAAATTTTTGATCTGTCACCCGGCGGATATTCGTATGAATATTCCATGCAATTGCTGGCAACACTTGGTATTGCGGGGCGGGATACTTACCTGTACAGACAATTACCCTTGGATTTTGTGTATCCGGTGTTTTTTGCGATTTCATCCTGTCTATTGCTGGCCTGGGTGTTTTCCAAGGGGAAAGTCCAGACTCCGGCCGTGTACTATTTGTGCCTGGTGCCAATTCTTGCGGGGTTGTTTGACTACCTGGAAAACATCCAAATTATCCTGATGCTTGTTAGCTATCCGGATATTTCGGAGCGTCGGGTTGTCGTGTCCAGTTTGACTACAATAGGCAAAAGCGGTTTAACAACAGCCTTCCTTGTGATTTTGGTGATTGGATGTTTTCGTATCGCCTGGAAAAAGCCCTGGAAGCGGTGAAACTACGTACCAGGTCCGGGAATTTGTTCGTATGGCGTGGTAAAACGTGCAATAACAACTAAAGGCAAAAAAATGAAAGAACGCCCCTCATTTGAAGAAGTGTATATGCAGTTTGCCGAGACCATTGCCCGGCGCTCAACGTGCCAGCGGTTAAGTGTTGGCACGGTCATTACTACCACCGATTACAGGAAAGTATTGGCGGTCGGTTACAACGGCAATGCATCCGGTCTTGAAAACAGCTGCGACAGGGATGAGCCCGGGAACTGTGGCTGCCTGCATTCAGAAGAAAACGCCGTGATCAATTGCGATGCCCCGCGTGCGACAAAGAAGTTTGTCTTTGTCACCCACCTTCCCTGCACTGCCTGTGCCAAGCGCCTGATCAACATGGGTAATGTCGAACGGGTTATTTACAAGAACGATTACAGAAAAACCTGTTCGCTGGATTTGCTGGAGTCCGTTGGTATCGAAGTGAAGCAGTTTGAAGAAGACCGGTGAAATCAGTACCACCGGTTTATTTCGGTAAACAGGAAAAAAGGAGGACGAGATGAAGATTCTGGTTTTTGGCGCATCAGGCGGCACGGGCCGGGAACTGGTCGGCCAGGCCCTCGACCAGGGATTTGAGGTGACGGCATACGTTCGCGACCCGGCCAAAATGGATAACGTGCAGCATTCGAATTTAAACATCGTTCGTGGAGATGTGCTGGATCCCGTTTGCGTTGCAAACGCCATGCAGGATCAGCAAGCTGTTTTCGTTACCATTGGTGCAGGTTCGCAGCGCACCACCATCCGGGAACAGGGCACATCAACCATCATCAACGCGATGCAACAGACAGGGGTAAGACGTCTTGTCTGCCTTTCCTCGCTAGGTGTGGGTGACAGCAAGGCCAACCTTTCGTTTTTTACCAAGTACATTATCGTTGGTATATTCCTGCGTCACGCCTTTGCAGACCACGAACGCCAGGAAGTCGTGGTGAAAAACAGCGGGTTGGATTGGACACTTGTGCGCCCACCCCACCTGAAGGGCGGCCCGCGTACAGGTGTCTACCAACATGGTTTTGCAGTCAGGTACAGGGACATCAAGGGCTGGATTTCGCGTGCTGACCTGGCGGATTTCATGTTGACTCAACTTGCCAACAATATTTATGTGCACCAGTCACCGGGCGTGTCGTACTGAAGGAGTCGGATCGCACTTGCTGATCTTAAAGAAATCCGGTGAATAAACGATGAACCGCTATCAGAAGATATTTGGTGCAGGACCGGCCGGATTATTCGTCAGCTTACTGTTACTGATCATTGCAATATTGCTCGAGGAGCAACTGAACTATCTGCGAATAACCGCCAATGATACCCTGAGGTATACCGTTTTCGCCTTGTTGGCGCTCGTTACCGTCTTCATCGTGCTGCGGAGTTTCAGATCCCTGCTTCCAACTGACAGGGGTCGCAAGTTGACAACCACCGGGGCATTCAAATACTTCAGGCATCCCCTGTACGGCGCCTTTCTGTCTTTTTTCAATTTTGGTTTGGCTTTTCTGTTAAACAATTGGATTTATGTTTTCTGGGCGGTGATCCAGCACCCTGTTTGGCATTGGATGATACGTGGTGAGGAACAACTCATGGCACAGGCGTTTCCGGGCGAATACGAGGAATACTCGTTGAAAACCGGGCGTTTTTTTCCAAGGGTGCGTACACGATGAACTCTGTCCTGATGGCAGTCATGGCCGGTGTCGTTGGTACATTGGTGATGGATTCTTTAAATCTTCTTTTGGCTCGAATTGGTTTCTTGTTGAAAATCGACATGAGTATGCTCGGGAGAATGTCCGCAGGTTGGGTGCACGGACGTTTTTGTTATAACGACCCCGGTGAAATGGAACAGGTCGCACACGAGCGGATCCTGGGTTTTATCACGCATTACGCGATCAGCGTGCTGTTTGCCCTCATCTACGTGCTCGGCTGGCAGGTTTTGATTGATGGCCCTGTGTCGGCGATATGGGCACTGGTCTTTGGTGCTGCGACAACATTAGCTTCCCAATTTTTGGTTTTTCCGTCAATTGGACTTGGTGTGTTTGGCAGGCGCTCTCCCGAAGGTATCAAGGCGCCTTTATCCAGTTTGGTTAACCACCTGTGCTTTGGAATAGGTATGGCAATCACTATTGCGCTATGGTGAGCGCTGGCATCGGGAACACACGTCAGGTCACTGGTAAATGGCTTTAGAACATGGCTGATACACGACGCCAGGAAATGGTTAATGGCTATCTGAGAGCCCTGGACCTGTATGGCCGTGAGCTTGATCTCAGCTTCCTGCGCGATGTTGTTGCGCGCCATGTAGCCACTTTCGCCTTCAGTAGTGTTGGGGTTCAACTGGGTGAGGATTTGCCACTGGACTTCGAGTCCTTATTTGACCGGATTGTTACCCGGCGGCGTGGCGGTTACTGCTTCGAACAAAACGGTCTTCTTTATGAGATCCTGGAGGTGCTCGGGTTTTCACCCGAACTTTACCTGGCGCGTGTAATTTACAACCAGGACACCCACCCCGGCCTGACCCATCGAATTTCCATCGTGGACTACGAGGGTCGCCGGTATGTGCTGGATGTTGGTTTTGGTCCTCTGGGCCCGAGGGTTCCGATCCCCATGTCCGGGGAGGAAACACAGGATGGAGACAAGGTCTTTCGCATTACGCAAAAAAAGACCGGCGAATACCACGTGCAGGTGTTAAAAGACGGGGATTTCTATTCCCTGTACCGTTTTGAACTCGCGTCTTATGGTCCTGCCGATTGCAGACTGGGGCACTTTTATTCACACCGCCACCCCGACGCGTCTTTTGTAAATCACCTGGTGGTTTCACGTCTGCTGGCCAAAGAAACACGTGTCCTGCGTGACCTGGAATACAAGGTGATCACCTGGAAAAATACTGTGACGGAAACCGTTGCCACACCTCACCAGTTGACAGACATACTCGTTGACGAGTTCGGAATCCAGGTAACAAATACGGAAGGCCAGCAACTGTACGAGGGGTTGAAAGCCAGGCGAAGGACTTGAAATAGACCGATACTGTAAATACAGACGGGAGAGTAGTAATGGAAGTGACCAGGAAAAAACTCGATTTAGCCGTTTATGAAAAAATCATTTCCCAACAGCAGGCCAGTGATCTCTTGGCTTTCCTGAAAGCCCAGCCCTCAACAAGCCCTGGTTTTGATTTCACCAATGTTCTCTATTACATGGGTGGCCTGGTCGCCATCGGTGCGATGACCTTGTTCATGAACCTGGGTTGGGAAAAATTTGGAGGCTGGGGCATCCTCTGTATCTCCTTGGCCTATGCGGGAATCGGATTGATACTGGCCAACAAATTCCAGAACAAAGGCCATGCAATACCTGCCGGTATTTGTGCCACTTTTGTCGTGGCGCTGGCGCCATTGGCAATATACGGACTGCAACAGGCCATGGGGTGGTGGCCGGATGACACCGTTTACCGCGAATATCACCGATACATAAAGTGGCACTGGATCTTTCTGGAGCTGGGCACGCTGGCCATCGGGGCCATTATTGCGTGGATCTACCGTTACCCATTCCTGCAGATGCCCATTGCCGTGACGCTCTGGTATATGTCGATGGATATTGCTTCGATGTTGGTCGGCGGCAGACCGGATTTTGAGCTGCGTGCCCTGGTGTCCATGTATTTCGGCCTGGCGATGACGCTTTTCGCATTCTGGGTGGATATTCGTTCATCGAAATCCGGTGACTATGCATTCTGGCTATATGTGTTCGGCGTCATGGCCTTTTGGGGTGGGCTGACGTCTCAGCACGCTGACAGTGAGTGGCTACGGTTCCTTTATTGTTGTATCAACCTGCTGCTTATCGGGGTGGGTGTCGTCCTGGTGCGCAATGTCTTCGTGATTTTTGGTGCTATCGGTTGCGCGATGTACCTGGGTCACCTGGCCAACGAGGTATTTGAAGATAGCTGGTTATTCCCCATCGCGCTGACAGCGATCGGCCTGGGAATTATTTACCTGGGTGTCATCTGGCAAAGAAATGAACAGCGAATTACACAGAAGGTAAGAACGTATCTTCCTGCGCCGTTAAGGCAGTTGTTGGAAGAAAGAACCACATAAAATGACATGGCAGGATAAGGAATCATGAAGAGAAAAACATACAGTTCCGGATCCCCGTTCGAAGAGACCTTTGGTTTTTCCCGGGCTTGCAGGATCGGAAATACGATTGCCGTTGCCGGCACGGCTCCACTGGGAGATGATGGAAAAACCGTGTGCAAGGGGGACGCTTACGGCCAGGCGAAACGGTGCTTCGAAATATCCCTGCGCGCTATCGAGGCGCTTGGCGGGTCCATCGACGGTGTAATACGCACCCGCACCATGCTGTGTAATGTCGGTGACTGGCCTGAAGCGGCAAAGGCTCACGGTGAGATATTCGCCGGTATCAAGCCAGTTTCGACCCTGGTGGAAGTAAAAGGATTGATCGATCCCGACTGGTTGGTGGAGACCGAAATGGATTGTATTGTCGGTGAAGAGTGAGTGGACCGGGGATCCGGCTTGGGTGGCTGATGTCTGTCTGCCATTTACCCCGGATGCTAGGCTCCACTGGTTCTGGAGACCAGAATGGAAACATTTACAAAACCCAGGCAGTTCGTTGGAGACCCACAGTTTGACGCAGAACGGAAACGTACTCTTGGGACGCTTACATTAGATAAAATTGACGCCCCGATTCGTGACTTGATCACAGGATTTGCGAAGTTACCATACTGTTTTACACTTCAGAGTTGTTTTGGTCATTTTGTTCATAGCGAAGCGCCTTCCATTGATAACCTTATTCCTCTCCCGGCGCATGACGTGGGTGTTATTCGGTACCGAATTGCTTATATAGCCCTGTGTATTAAAAATAATGTGTCAGGGAGACGACTTTATGCAGCCCTGGCAAATGTTCCATCTATTGCCCCGGAGTACGTGCAGTTTGGATCTCCTTGGTGGTTTTGGGAACGGCAGGTCAACTCTTTTGCTTTGCAGGTCGAACCATCTCGGTTTGCTTTTCAGGATCAAGCTGAAATTGATTATGCTGAAGCGTTTCATCTGCAGAAAATCAGGGACCGGTTTTTCTCCAGTCTAGAGGGTCTTGTTCGTGAGCAAATTAATGATGAATGAAGTACTTGTCGTCCTGGGTGGGGTCTACACGGTTTTACTCATCATTTTCCATGTATTGTTCTGGCGCATATTCAAGTGGCCAGAAACACTAATGTCATTGAGTGTCGTAAACAGATCCACGATGCAGGTTTTGAATATAAGTATCACGTTTATATTCTTTATTTTCGCCTATGTATCGTTTGCCCACACTGATGAGTTATTGAATACACGGCTGGGGCATTCGTTGTTATCGTTAATAGCCTGCTTATGGTTGTTCCGGGCAGTGCAACAGGTGATTTTTTATAAACTGAAAGACAGAGCATCTTTGGCTCTGACTTTTTGCTTTTTGCTTGGCGCAGTCCTGTACGGCATACCAGCCATAATGTAAGTATTTGTTATATAATGAATAAACAGGGAAAACCATGATCTACCATATTGTGCCTGAGCCGGAATTTCTGGATTGTTTCAATGGTGATGTCTATATCCCGCCTTCGTGGCCGAATGCGGGTTTATCCATTGCGCTTTGCAGGTCTCGGTGCTTCCGGTGGCCAATGATTTCTTTTCTACAATACGGATAGCTTACTGATCCTGGAGATTGACCCCGACAAACTCGAATCCGAGGTGAAGTATGAATCCGCTGCACCCATCGAAGATGGCGGCACATCACACCTGGCCAGTGCGCAGGTATTTCCACACATTTACGGCCCGCTTAACGGCGCCGCCATCATAGGTATTGCCATCCTTCCAAATTCAGACAAGGGATATACCTGGCCGGTGGTGTTCGAATCGTTCAGGGACCGCGTGTAGTGCATAAATAATTCATGTTCTTATTTGAAAAGCCATTGACCTGACTATAACTTCATACTTCAGAATCGGTCTCAGCGGTAATGGACCGTTATATCAATGTAATAGGAGACTGAAAATGAGTAATGTGATGAACAAGGAAAACTGGGTGACATTATTTCGGGAAATCGGGCTCGATGAAGCCACGATGATCCGCTGGCACCAGCTTTTTGAAACGAAATACCCGGATGGGCACCAGTCGTTTTTGGAATGGCTGAATATCCCGGCTGATGAAATCAATCGGATTCGGGCCTTGTAACAGCCAGTACCGGGGTGGCCGGCCTGGCCGGCCACCCTTTTCTGTCAGACGGGAAGGAGCATTATGTTTACGATCGGACAGGTCGCAAAAAAATTCGGTTTATCAAGAAGCACACTGATCTACTACGACAAGGCCGGTGTTTTGACACCCAGTGGCAGATCCGAAGCCAACTATCGGCTGTACACGGCTAATGACATGGAAAAGATGGAGCGGATCATGTTGTTTCGCAGTGCAGGTTTGTCACTGGAGACCATCAGGGAATTACTTGACAGGCAAGGTGGTAATTTCGACACATCGCTGGAACAAAGACTGTCCGCCATCAACAATGAAATCCAGGGGCTAAGGAACCAGCAGCAGGTCATCCTGAAAATACTGGAAAACAAGGATCTCGCCCCGAATACCCGGGTTTTGACCAAGGAAACATGGGTGTCCATATTGAGAGCGTCCGGTCTGGATGAGGACGGAATGAAAAACTGGCATATCGAGTTTGAGAAGACCTCGCCCGAGGCCCACCAGGATTTTCTCGAGTCCATCGGCATCGAAAGTCAAGAAATCGTCTTGATCCGTCAATGGTCGAGATCGGATAATCAGGTAAGCTGAAACCCGGAACGCTTAATCGGCCGAAACCTGGCTAGAATAGGCACTGGTATCATGAGCAGACATCGTAAAAACCGCATACCCGATCAGAAGGCCATTAACCAGGCTGAATGGTCAAACCCCGACAACTGGGGTGGGCCACGGTGGATATCGGTTTACTTCAGCAAGAAGGACAGCAGGACCTGGGTACCCAAACAAATCCCGTGGATGGGCTGTGACACTGAACCTGGCCAAGACATCCGGTGTCATCCAGTTTCTCGTGATACTGATTGCTATCTGCCTGCTCCCATTGATTTCGACCTGGTGGTCGTACTCAATGGTTGAAGCGAAATCACGTGATGAATGGCGCGCCTGGCTGGAAGAAAACCACGCCACGGAGACCGAGGTGTGGCTGGTCTATTACAAGAAACACACGGGCAAGCCATCCGTCAGTTACATCGATTCGGTCAAGGAAGCACTGTGTTTTGGCTGGATAGACGGGATCAAGAAACGCGTTGATGACGAGCGTTACATGCACCGCTTCACACCACGCAGACCGGGCAGTAAATGGTCGCCCACGAATATCGCCCTGGCAAAGGAATTGATCGAGACCGGGGCCATGACCCAAGTGGGGCTTGCTGCGTTCAGGGAAAGAAAGACCTATGACGAGGAATTCCTGCAAACCAAACAGGCTCAACAGGTGACCCTGGCACCGGAATTCGAACAGGCGTTGAAGGCCAACGGGAAGGCCTGGAGCAATTTCAACAAGCTGGCGCCTTCTTACCGGAAAAATTACATTGGCTGGCTACAGAGCGCCAAAAAACCGGAAACCCGGGAAAAACGTCTGAAGGAACTGATCAATCTCCTCGAAGAAAACAAGAAACTTGGAATGAAATAGGAACGCTGGGTATGAAATCCATCAATCTGGAAGGAAAACAACTATATCCGTCGAAGATCGTCTGTATCGGCCAGAACTACGTTGAGCACATCAGGGAACTGGGCAACGAGATACCCAGCCAAGCGGTTTTCTTTCTGAAACCCAACTCGGCCATCTCCACCGAGGTTCATACACACAAAACAGACCTCATCCATCACGAAGCTGAAATCTCATTCATCGTCATGGGTGGTGAACTGGCCGCGGTGGGCTTTGGCCTGGACCTGACAAAAAGGGAAGTGCAAACCGCTCTGAGGAACAAGGGTCTGCCGTGGGAGCGTTCAAAAGCCTTTGACGGTTCGGCCGTTTTCAGTGACTTTGTCAGAATCAGCGGTAAGCTGGAGGATCTCAAGCTGGAGTTATTTATCAACGGCCGTCTCGTGCAGCAGGGCGGATATGACCTGATGATGAACAAGCCCGGAGCCATCCTGGCCGAGGCCCGCAGTTTCCTGTCATTCGAAGATGGTGACGTGATCATGACGGGTACACCAGAAGGTGTCGGCCCGGTCAATACCGGTGACCGCTTGCACGGAAAAATACTTGCTGCAGACAAACTGCTGGTGGAAAGCCACTGGACGGTTAAGTGAGGACCGTCGAGATCACCTCGGAGCCGGTCGAGCTCTATAAAATTCTCAAGTTCGAAGGTTTGGTTGCCAGTGGTGGCGAGGCGAAGCAGGTCATTGCCGATGGCTATGTCCTGGTTAACGGACAGGTGGAAACCCGCAAACGCAAGAAGATCACAAGGGGCGATATCATCGAGTTTGCCGATGACGTGATCCTCATACAACTGGCAGGTAGCCATGCATCGTCTGCTGAAGAATAACGATCTCATCCTGATGGAAGCATCGATCGTCGAATCCCTGCGGCGAAATGCAGATGTCAATCTCGACCCAGTCCTCGTCAACGCACCGTTGATCTATAAAGAAGCCGGAAGAAATGCCCTGGCCCGGCTGTACCAGGCTTACATCGATATCGCCGTTGGGGCGAAAAGGCCATTCCTGATGTGTACGCCCACGTGGAGGACCAACCACGCCAGGGTAATAGAGACAGGGGTTAAAACCAGCATCAATATCGATGCCGTGCATTTTCTGCAGCGAATACGCGAGGCCAACAGTAGCTGGAAGGACAATATCAGGATCGGCGGCATGATCGGCTGCAAAAATGATTGCTACAAACCGGAAGAGGGTTTGTCTGCAGAACAAGCGGAGCAGTTTCATGGCTGGCAACTGGAGCAGTTAAAACAGGGTGGTGTGGATTTCCTGATTGCGGAAACATTGCCGGCAATCGATGAAGCCATCGGTATCGCCAGGGCGATGGCCAACACCGGCCTGCCGTATATCATCAGTTTTGTCATATCACGCAGCGGATATGTGCTGGATGGCACCGATCTCGAAACAGCTATCAGGACCATCGATGCTGCAAGCCACGAAAAACCACTTGGTTTCATGGTGAATTGTGCCTATCCGTCGTTCTTATGCGCATCAAGCCAGCCGCCAGCTGTATTTAAAAGACTGATCGGCTACCAGGCAAACGCGTCTTCAATGGATCACTGCGATCTTGACGGCGCCGATGAGTTACACCAGGAGAGCACCGTGGAATGGGGAGAGCTGATGCTCGAGTTACATCACAGATACGGTGTACAAATCCTGGGTGGGTGTTGCGGGACAAATACTGAACACCTGCGTTATATCAGCCAACAGGAATAATGGATCGATATGGGACACTGGAAAAATATCAGCCTCGATGACATCCGTTCAGCGGCATCTGTCGTTTATACCGAGATGCGTCCGACACCCCAGTACCGCTGGCCATTGTTATGCGAGCGTCTCGGTACCGAGGTCTGGGTCAAGCATGAAAACCACACACCGGTCGGCGCTTTCAAAATCCGTGGTGGTCTGAATTACTTTGCAAATCTTGCAAAGACCGGCGATATACCCGCAGGGGTGATCAGCGCCACGCGTGGTAACCACGGCCAGTCGGTGGGGTATGCCGCAAGCCGATACGGTATACCTGCCACCATCGTGGTGCCACATGGCAACAGCGTGGAGAAAAATGCCGCCATGCGTTCACTGGGTGTGGAACTGATTGAGCACGGTGAAGATTTCCAGGAATCACGTGAATTTGCAGTGGCACTTGCCACTGAGAGGTCATTACACATGGTGCCGGCGTTTCACCCGCATCTGGTGGCCGGTGTGGCCACTTATAGCCTGGAGTTACACGAGGCCGTGCCGGATATCGATGTCGTGTATGTCCCCATCGGTTTGGGTTCCGGTATCTCCGGGATGATGGCGGTGCGTGACGCCCTGCAACTCAAAACCCGTGTGGTTGGCGTGGTCTCGGCCCAGGCCAGCGCCTATGCACAATCGTTCAGTGCCGGGCACGCAATAGATGCCCCGGTCACCACGCAGTTATCTGACGGCATGGCCTGCCGCACCCCCGAGCCTGCGGCGCTTGAACTTATCCTCGAGGGTGTTGATCGCATCGTGCAGGTCACTGATGCCGAAGTCGCCTCGGCGATGCGTATGATGTTCGAATGTACACACAATGTTTGTGAAGGTGCTGGCGCGGCGGCACTGGCGGCCGCGATCCAGGAAAAACAAAAAATTGCCGGGCAAAAGATCGCGGTCATCGCCACCGGCGGTAATGTTGACCGGGATGTATTTGCTGCTGTGTTGAACGAGGAGAGTAACCGTGATTAGACGAATCACCGTGATGGCCAGCCTGGTATGGCTGATGTTGACCAGTACAACCGCGTTGAGCATCAACCCGGATGAACTCCGGCAACAGGTCATGGAGACAGAACGCGCATTTGCCAAAACCATGGCGGAGCGTGATTTTGAGGGCTTTGTTTCGTTTTTAGCGGATGAAGCCGTGTTTTTTGCCGGTGAAAAACCGCTAAACGGCAAACAGGCAGTCGCTGATGCGTGGCAGCCATTTTATACCGCCGAAAATGTACCATTTTCATGGTCACCGAAAACCGTCGTGGTGCTGGATTCAGGCACACTGGCTTTGAGCTCGGGTCCCGTCTTTGACCCCGCCGGGAACCAGGTCGCAACATTCACTTCCATCTGGAGACTGGAAGCGCCCGGTGTCTGGCGGATCGTGTTCGACAAGGGCTGCAATTGCGTAAACCACTGACGCCAGCCAAAATCCTTGTTAATGGCGTAGATTTTCTACAGTCTCTTGGTGTTACCCGGCAAAAAGCCATGTATTTCATCAATGCTGCAGGGGCAATTGAGGGTGGTGCGCTCGACCTGCATGAACTGGGAAACAAAACCGACGGGGTTGTGTTTGAGAAACTCACCTCAATAAAAGGTATTGGACCCTGGACAGCCAGGATTTACCTGTTAATGGCACTGTGCCGGCCGGATATGCCTGGCCGGTTGGAGACATTGCCCTGGCCGCGGCATACCAGAGATTAAAGGGGTTATCACGCAGACCCACGCAATCGGAACTGGAACAGTTTACACAAGGCTGGAAACCCCATCGTGCTACGGCGGCAAGGATGCTGTGGCATTTTTACCTGAGTGAAAAGGCTGCGGCGACGTGAAGCAATAACATGAAAATTTGGGTGGATGCAGACGCATGCCCGGTAGTGATCAAGGAAATCCTGTTCAAGGCGGCTGAGCGTACCCGTGTGCCTGTCACTCTGATCGCCAATCAACCCATACGCGTACCACCGTCACGTTTTATCCACTCTGTCCAGGTGTCAGCGGGTTTTGATGTCGCAGACGACGAGATTGTCAAGAGAACCAGCGCTGGTGACCTTGTTATCACGGCTGATATACCGCTGGCGAACGAGGTGATTGAGAAAGGCGGTCATGCACTTAGCCCGCGCGGGGAAATGTATACCACCGAAAACATCAAGGCCCGTCTGAACATAAGGGATTTCATGGATACCTTGCGTGGTAGCGGAATTGATACTGGTGGTCCGCCGGCACTCAACCAGGCTGACCGCAAAACTTTTGCGGACCACCTGGATAAATTACTGGCCAAACACGCCGGAAAGGATACGTAATATGGCCAGTGACAGTTTTTCATCTCTACCCATATCAGGCGCCCAACAAAAGAACCTGGAATCGCTTGGGTATAAAAAAATGACACCTGTCCAGGCGCAGAGCCTGCCGCATGTATTGAAGGGCAGGGACCTGATCGTACAGGCAAAGACGGGTAGTGGTAAGACCGCGGCATTTGGCATTGGCTTGCTGGAACAGATCAATCCCCGCTTCTTTGGCGTGCAGGCACTGGTGTTATGCCCGACACGGGAACTGGCTGACCAGGTAGGCAAGGAGCTTCGCAGGCTGGCTCGCAGCATCCCCAATATCAAGCTGATTTTACTCTGTGGCGGCAAACCGTTCGGACCGCAAAAGGGTTCGCTGGAACACGGGGCGCATATCGTTGTTGGCACGCCGGGCCGAATCCAGGATCACCTGCGCAAAGAGAATCTAAAACTCAATGAACTCAAAACCCTGGTGCTGGATGAGGCAGACCGGATGCTGGACATGGGCTTTTTTGATGTGATGACCGAGATCATTACGCAAACACCCAGGTCCCGCCAGACACTGCTGTTTTCGGCAACCTATCCGGAAGCAATCAGGAAGATGTGCCGTTCCATTCAACGCGACCCGGTCACCGTTACGGCTGAGGCCGAACACAAACCCGGTGTCATTGAGCAATTGTTTTACGAGGTAAAAAAACACGAACGCAACAATACCCTGTTGGCCCTGTTTGAACATTATCAGCCCGATAATGCCTTGATCTTTTGCCATACCAAGAAGCAATGCGACCAGGTTGCCCATCTGCTGCGTGACAATAAAATTGATGCACTCGCCATCCACGGTGACCTGGACCAGCGTGAGCGCGACCAGGTGCTGGTCATGTTTGCCAATAACTCCTGCCCGGTGCTGGTGGCAACGGATGTCGCCGCCCGTGGCCTGGATATCAAATCACTGCAGGTGGTGATCAACTATGAATTACCGCGTGACCCCGAGATTTTTGTTCATCGTATCGGGCGGACCGGCAGGGCGGGTGAGAAAGGCATGGCCCTGAGTATTTTCACCGAGTCCGAGCAGTGGAGGATAAATGCAATAGAGGGATACCAGCAGAAACCCTGTATCTGTGATGTTTACCAGTCACTGGATCGTAGCCCCGACTACAGTTTGCAGGCACCCATGGTCACGCTACAGCTGGATGCAGGCAGAAAAAACAAAATACGACCCGGTGATCTGCTGGGCGCACTGACCGGTGATGCCGGTCTGGCCGGGTCGCAGATAGGTAAAATTGATATATTCGATATGTCCAGTTTTGTAGCAATTGAGCGATCGGCTTTGCGCCAGGCACTCGATTATTTTGCCGATGGCAAGGTCAAGGGCCGCAATGTCCGTGCCCGTAAAATCTGATCCAGGGATAATCGCCTGAATGAAGCACTACTCACCACTGGAAGAGAAGATCAACATCGTCTCTCACGCCATCGGTTTCTTTCTGGGTATCGTTGCGCTGGTATTGATGGTCGTTAAAGCAAGCCTGCACGGCAATGCATGGCATATCGTGGGCGTCAGCATCTTCGGGGCAAGTTTAATCTGCCTGTACGCCGCTTCGACTTTCTACCACTCAGCCAAAGACCCGAAAGTAAGAAGCCGTTTGCGCGTGTTTGACCACGCCACCATATATGTCCTGATTGCGGGCACATACACTCCTTTCACACTGGTTACGCTGAATGGTTGGGTTGGCTGGGTGATTTTTGGTGTTTCCTGGGGCATCGCCGTGGCCGGTATCATCCTGAAGTTGTTCTTCACCGGGCGGTACGACGTTCTATCCACCCTGATGTATGTATTTATGGGCTGGATGATCATCTTTGCGATAAAACCGCTGATCAATAACCTCTCTGCAGACGGTCTGTGGTGGCTGATTATTGGGGGTGTTGCCTACACGGTCGGTGCGGTTATATACGGCATCAAGAAGATTCCGCTCAATCACGCCATATTCCACATGTTTGTCTTGCTAGGAAGCTTTTGTCACTTTGTGGCGGTGTATTCCTACGTGCTTCCAACAGGAGGCAGCATTTCCTAGAAAGTAAGAAGATTTGGATCACGACGTGTCGGTTATCAGGTAAGCGCCTGCATTTTTTCGTAACCTGTGGGAGCCGCCGCTCGTGCGCGTCCTGCGCCCGCGGCATACCGTTCATCCTGAACATAACCGGCGAAGCTGGTCGCGATTATTTTCAGCATGAAGGAACTTCTCAAAAGAGCACAATTTATCCTTTTGGCTGTGCCGGGTTTCCTTCCCGGGACACGCTCAAGCCATCCATGGGCGCTCGGTAATTCGTATCCCGACGAATTACGGTCCCGGGCAAGGAACACCCCGGCACAGCTCGAAATACTCCGCTGCAGACTTTAAGAGCAATCGCAAAGACCGTTTCATTACAGCCCGGTGGTTTTGCCGGTGTGGGCGACATTAAGCACCGCACCGAATCCTGAGAGGGGTTAGGGGAGAAATGTGCGAAGGAGCATCGCCCGCAAGCGGGCTCCCACAATCCCCGGAAGGAATACCCGGCACAGCCAAAAAGAAGTGTCGTGAAAAAATGTACGCACTTGCCTGACAAATACTCGTGTCATATTTGAATTTAAAGTGGGTAATGACCGAATTCTTCAACGGCATCCACCATGGCCAGCACATTTTCCGGTGGCACATCATTCATCACCGTGTGTACCGCGCCCAGCAGGTAACCGCCGCCCGGGCCTAAAACCTGCATCACGCGTTTAACTTCCGCCCGCACTTCCTCGACACTGCCGTAAGGCAGGATACGGTGGCTGTCGATGGCGCCACAGAAAACGATATTTTTGCCGTACTGCTTTTTCAGTGCCGGCAGGTCGGAAATCGAACCGGTCGAGGTCTGTATGGGGTTCAGGATATCCACACCAATCTCGATAAAGTCCCCGATTAGCGGCGCCACGTCTCCACAGGAGTGGAACAGCACCTTGGCGTGGGTCCTGGCTTTGATGAAGTCGATAAAATCGGCATGCACGGGCTTGATAATCTCTCGGTACATTTTTGGTGAAATCATCAGGCCTTTCTGGATACCCAGGTCATCACCGATCTTGATGATATCCACGTTATCACCCAGTTCATCGAGGAAGTGCCCCATCAGCTGCTTGCAGTGATCCGCAATTTTTTCCAAAAAAGCACGTGCAAATTCGGGGTCCATGGCCATGTTCAGCAGGAATGTTTCCATACCCTGCATGGCGTGGGCGCGCTCAAAGGGGAACAACAACCACGGTGTTGCCATGATGGCGTACTGATCGTCTGCAGCCAGTTGGCGGGCGTGCTCACGCACATGGGCGACACGGCTCGGGTCAGTCATATCCGGCCAGTTCGGGTAGGCGTCCAGATCTTCGATGGTGCGAGCATCCGCGAGCGGGTGGATACCCGGGAACCAGTCACCCGGGGTGATTTCCATTTGTCCGCAACCCCATGAGTCATAACAGTCACCGTGGGGTTCACGTTCACGACGGGTTTTCAGTATCTCTGCGGGTTCCTGGTCCAGTACTCCGCGCACATCGGAGCGCAGGCGTAGCAGGGTTTCCTCGTCGATCTCGGCCGTACCCAGTTCCGGCCAGTCGTAAATGTAATTATCCGGCGCCTCGATGCCGGCTATCTGCTTGATACCCTGGTAAGGCTTCATCTTCATACCGGTGGCGTTGTTGACACCGATGACGATCGGCACGCGGTCGGGCTCTTCATGATTGATGGCGGTTAAAACACGCTCGCGGGGTGTCATTGGCATTTCATCTGTCCTCTCGGTGGTTCAAATCAGTGCGCTGTCATTACTGCAATTGATTTTACCCATTCCGTTATTTTATTTTTGATGCAATTTACATGGTACACTGCGCAGTTCCGGAGCCCACCAGTATGGTGAAAACCGGGGTGCCGAATAAAAACATGGTTTATAATCGGCGCGACATGACCCACAGAATGTCAACAGTATTACTGGGAACCGTTTTGGCAGGGTTTTTTGAGGGAGTTCCCTTTTTAACAAAGCAAGGAAATGAAGTTATGAGTTTAGGCACAGTTAAGTGGTTTGATGCATCCAAAGGCTACGGGTTTATTACCCCGGAAGATGGCGGAAAAGATCTGTTTGTACACTACTCCGAAATTAAGAGCGAAGGTTATGCGACCCTGAGTGACGGGCAGCAGGTTGAGTACGAAGTTGGCGAAGGTCAGAAAGGACCTTGCGCAACCAAGGTCGTAGCGGTTTAAAGAAACCCACCCGATCATAAAAAACGAACGCCGGCATTACTGGCGTTCGTTTCTTTAATATAGCGATAAGGATACGCACCGGGCTGTCGGCCCGCTACGTTCCTTGTTCAGTTGCTATTGCCTGTCGATGCCCTGGCTTCGTCCAGTGCGTTCCTGAGCGCCTTGGCCCAGGAAGTCATCATCCGCCTGGCATCCGCACGGTTGCTGACGCTCGTCCGCCATTCCATGTAACCCCTGTCCCAGTCACGTTTCCGGTCGGTGGCCTTGACGATCTTGTCACCGGTCAACGAATCAAAAAGCTCCAGGTTCAACGTCATTTCACCCGCCGACTCGGAATAGCTGCGACGTGCTACCCGCGCTACGAATATCGGGTGCATGCACATCGAGATCAACGATTGCCGGCTTGACGATCAATACATCGGGACCAGCCTCTTCAGCCATTTCATAGCCGCCATCCTGTAATTCCTTGGTAAAGACTTCCCGGAACAGTGTTGCCACGTCCTCGGTAATACGCTCCATGTCCGAGTTGCGGACCTTCAGGCCATAACCGCGATTCTGGTCACGCTGCCAGTTCTTCTTGAAAGCCACCGTGGCGTCTTCAAGCAGGATGCGTTTGTAAATACCCAGGTCCACACCCGGATCTGCGTACACCGTGGCCAGTTCGGAATCCTTGACCAGTTCCATGCCTTCATCATTGATCGCGGGCAGGTCTTTCTTGGCCCAGGCCGGCGCGAGGGCCAGCATACCGGTTAATAACACGGCGGTGATTAAAGTGAGTTTCGAAAATTTCATAAACTGCTCCTGATGCCTCCTCAACAATACGGATAATCACAATAATAACGATTGCACTTGACTATGACTACCAGATGCCCGACAGGTTTCAAATTATCTGGGGCAGGCGATGGAATTTGTCAGATACAATGTCACAGCGGGTGTTTGACGGTGGAGCAGAATGACCGACAGGAAGAATCATTGGGAAAACGTATACACCACCAGGCCGGCGACGGAAGTGAGTTGGTATCAACCAGAGCCTGAATTGTCACTGCGTCTTATCAGTGAAACGGGGCTGGACAAGACAAGCACCACTGATAGATATCGGCGGCGGGGCGTCCACGCTGGTGGATGCGCTGTTTGATGCAGGGTACACGGCTATCACGGTGCTGGATGTGTCAGCCAGTGCCTTGGCCCATGCCCGCGAAAGATTGGGTGACCGGGCTGAGCAGGTCGAGTGGTACGAGGCAGATGTAACGGTATTTGATCCACCGCACCGGTTTCAGCTATGGCATGACCGTGCGGTGTTCCACTTCCTGACAGACAAAGCGGACCGGACCGGTTACGTGGAGACTTTAAAGAACACCCTGCAAGCCGGTGGTCACGCGATCATCATGACCTTTGCCATCGGTGGACCCAAAAAATGCAGCGGGCTTGAAATCGTCCAGTACGATGCTGAAAAACTGTGTTCAGAACTGGGACCAGGCTTCGATTTGCTCGACACGGGTCTTGATGTGCACATCACCCCGGCGGGTGGTGAACAAAAATTTGCCTGGTTTCGTTTTGTTTATAATCCGGAATAGACATATTGGCCTATGATCAGGCCGGATTAATTCAATCACGGAGTACGTCATGTCAGAGAACAAAGTTACCGGCAGTTGCCTGTGCCGCAAAGTCAGATATGAACTTACCGGCAACATGGGGGTTTTCCAGTACTGCCATTGTTCACGCTGCCGGAAATTTACCGGCAGTGCACACGCGTCCAACCTCTTTGTCGCGCCGGGTGATTTTCATTGGCTGGACGGTGAAGAAAAAGTTGGCCGCTATGACCCGGAAGAGACCAGGTACTTTGCCACGTCGTTCTGTAAAAACTGCGGTTCATCACTGCCCTGGCTGTCCAAGAGTGGCAAGGTGGTCATCGTACCTGCCGGCACACTTGGACGAAGACCCCGGTATCCGTCCGGACAAGAACATTTTCTGTGCATCGAGACCGGAGTGGTATACAAGCGCAGCGTCACTACCAGAACATGACGAGGGGCCACCGAGATGAAGCCGGTAATACTCGTATTACTTCTTGTATTTATCCTGTCACCTGCAACAGGGGAGACACAGAACGTGGGAAACGGTAAAGGTCATGACGATCTACAAATACTTTTTGAAGACTGGCGTGAGTTCGAGTCACCACCCCTGCTCGATGGCGCGCCCGATTACACGGCCCAGACGACTGCCCGCCGCCACCTTGAGCTGAAAACCTACCAGAGCCGCTTGATGTCATTTGATATCGGTGAATGGCCGGTGGCACAACAGGTGGACTGGCATTTGCTAAGGGCCGAGATGAACGGCATGGATTTCAATATCCGCGTACTGAAACCCTGGGTGCGTGACCCGGCCTATTACACCTCGGTGTGGACCTATCAAAGCGATACGCCTGCCCACGAAGGCCCTGTGCATCACGCGCCGGTGGAATTGTGGACCTACGATTTCCCACTTGAAACGCAAGCTGAGAAAAAACTCGCCGCTGAACTGCGTACCATCCCGCCGCTGTTGAAACAGGCGCGGGTCAACCTGGTGGGTAATGCCCAGGAGCTTTGGGCGGCAGGTATCGGGGACCTCAAAAACCAGCACGAGGTATTGCTCGAGTTGGCAGCCAAAACCGCTGATTGCGATGACGGGTTCAAGACAGCTCTTGAAAATGCGCAAATCGCGACCGCCGAATTTGTGGCCTGGTTAGAACAACAGGCCCCCTCAAAAACCGGCCCCTCCGGTATTGGCAAAGAAAATTACACCTGGGCTTTGCGCAATGTGCACCTGGTGCCGTTGAGTTGGGAGGAAGAGGTCGCACTGCTCAGGCGCGAACTGGACCGTGCACATTCGATGCTGGTGCTGGAGGAACACCACAATCGAAATCTGCCACCGTTGGTACCCATCGCCACTGAAGAAGAATACCGGGAACACGCCGAGCAATCGGTGGTGAAATTTACTGACTTTTTGAAGAATGAAGACATCTTCCCGGATTATGATTTTATCGAACCGGTATTGCGTGAGCACATGGGTGAATTTGTGCCGGAGGAATCACGCAACTTCTTCTATATCGTCTCTCACCATGAGCCAATGGCGCTATGGACCCACTGGTACCACTGGTTTGACCTGGCGATGATGGAAACCCGTCCGCACCCGAGCCCCATCCGCCGGGGACCGCTGTTGTACAACATCTGGGACAGCCGTGCCGAGGGTATGTCGACCGGTTTCGAGGAAATGATGATGCACGCGGGTCTGTTTGATGATAACCCGCGCGCCCGGGAACTGGTGTGGATCATGCTGGCCCAGCGTGCGGCCCGTGGCCTGGGCTCGCTCTACGCGCACGCCAATATATTCACCCTGAAGGAAGCGCGTGATTTCCACGTCAAGTACACCCCGCGTGGCTGGATGAGCGAGGAACTGGATCTATTGGGGTTCGAGCAATTGCTGTACCTGCGTCAACCGGGTTATGGCACCAGCTATATCACCGGCAAGTACCTGATCGAGCAACTACTGGGTGAAATGGGCAGCCAATCAAAGGATGGCATCAGGCTTTCCGAATTCTTCAGCCAGGTTGATGAAACGGGTCTGATTCCG
This sequence comes from uncultured Gammaproteobacteria bacterium, assembly GCA_963753105.1. Taxonomy (GTDB): domain Bacteria; phylum Pseudomonadota; class Gammaproteobacteria; order Xanthomonadales; family SZUA-36; genus SZUA-36. Next base: position 390,050 of record CAVWBD010000001.1, on the reverse strand, counting down.
GTTTCGCTGATCCGCTGGCAACTGACCGGCCAGGACGAGCAGATCAAGTCTCTGATGCAGTAGGCAGAAATAGAAGAGGAGGGGGTGTCTTGAAATTTTTTAGTAAAAAATTTCAAGACACCCCCTCCTCTTTCTTCGGCTGATTAAATTCATGGTCTGGCAAACCCAATTATCCGTCTTCTACCGTTTTTGACTGAATAAGCAGGGCCCGTCGACCTGAATTTGTGGTCACACATCTTTTTTTGTAATAAGATCAATGGGCTATTTTGAGTACCCGGATCAATGATGTCAGGGCTCATTGCTTTTAGCGTTTCTCAACCAGGGTGGTCAACAAGGACGTAATCCCCTCGTTCCAATAAGAATAATTCTGTTAACCAATGTTTTTCCGGATTGCCACACTGCGGCGATTCAGCCATGCGGGCATAAGAAGGGTGAAACGTACGGCAACAGAAACAAGAATATCAGTACGCCGGGTGCCTGCCGTGCCCGTCCGGGCCAACTCAATCCCACAAATCAGTTTCATATCGCGACCTCGCGGTTAGGGGAGCTTTTGTCATGAATAAACAAAAAAACAGACTTATCAGCGGTTTCATCGCCATTATCTTAATGACAATGGCCGCTTCAGCGAGCGCCACAACAGGCGACCCTGCCGGCGAAGAGATACCCAAGGGCCTGTGGCAGGCATTTCACGATGCCCGGCACCAGGTGGAGCCTGTCCAAAACGAACAGGCAGAACAAACCTTCCGTGCGTCCAATTACGGCAATGGCTTTTCCATGCAGTTCAACAGCCAGGGCCTCACCCTGCAACAACGGGTGCAGGACAATCCCTGGCAACTGACCATGCAACTGGTGGCTTACGGCCAGCCACAGGCCATACACAGCCTGTGCAAGCGGCAAGCCTGCAAGCTGATGGCAGACGCATCACATATAACCGTGGCGATATCAGCGAGTGGTATATCAACCGCAATATGGCCTGGAGCAGGGGTTTACCCTGGACAGCCAGCCTGAAGGCTATCAATCAGACCAGCCTGTACAGGTGAGCCTGGCACTGGAGGGCAATGTCCAGCCCCGCTGGGAACAGGAAGGCCAGGTGCTGGGCTTTTACGACGACGAACAACACAAGGCATTCAGCTACAGCAAGTTGATTGCCCATGATGCCACCGGCAAAACGCTGCTCGCCACGATGCGCCTGGCAGATAGCCATATCGTCCTTGAAGTGGATACCCAAAGCCACCTGGCCCGTCACCATCGACCCGGTATTTTCCACCGAAACCAAGATTACCGGCGTGGACAACGATGATGAGGCAGTACGACAATTTTGGTTACGCTGTTGCCCTGGATGGTGAGACAGCTCTGATCGGTTCCTATCTATGACGATGATAAGGAGCACAAATTCAGGCTCTGTTTATGTTTTTGTTCGGTCGAATCAGAACTGGAATTCCAGGCGAAAATCGACTGCATCCGATGGTGTGGCCGATGATCAATTTGGCATTCAGTTTCACTCTCGGGTGATACGGCGTTGATTGGTGCCGTCTGGAACGATGACAATGGTCGATGCCTCAGGCTCCGCCTATGTGTTCAGTCGTTCCGGATCTTGCCTGGGTCAACAAACGAAGTTAACAGCTCAGTGATGCTGATGTCCGGTGATTATTTTGGCTGGGCAGTTGCGCTTCTCAGGTGATACTGCGTTGGTCAGCGCCTTTCAACAATGACAGTGATACTAATTCAGGGTCTGCCTATGTCTTTGTCAAACCAGCGACTGCTGGTGGTTGGAGCGATTTTGTTACCTTGTACTCATTTTGAAACTGCCAAGCTGACCGCCTCGGATGGCTGATGGGGCCGATTATTTTGGCCACGCTGTCGCCATCTCAGGTGATACAGCGGTGATCGGTGCGACCTGGGAATGATGATGGTGGAACTGACAGTGGTTCGGCTTATGTCTTTGTTAAACCTGTGACTGCAGCGTTTGGAGTGATTTTGATACCTTTACTCATTTTGAAACCGCCAAGCTGACGTAGCTCAAATTCTGCGATATATGATCATTTTGGAGAATCCGTCGCCATTTCCGGTGATACCGCGCTTATCGGAGCTTACCAAGTCAATGATGGTGGAACTCTGACAAAGGCTCAGCCTATGTCTTTGTCAAACCTGTGACTGCAGGCGGTTGGAGTGATTTTGATACCTTTACTCATTTTAAACTGCAAGGCTGACTGCCTCGGATGCCACTTCCTACGATTAATTTGGTATTTCTGTCGCCGTATCCGGTGATACTGCTCTGGTTGCGGCATATATGGATGAGATGGCGGAAGTTCAAGCGGCTCGGCCTACGTGTTTGTCAAGCCTGTAACCGCTGGTGGTTGGAGTGATTTTGTTACATTTACAAATTTTGAAACTGCCAAGCTGACCGCATCGGATGCTGAAGGAGGTGATTATTTTGGCGACTCTGTTGCCATCTCTGGTGATACTGCGCTGATCGCGGCGACTGGGAATGACGATGGTGGAACTGATAGTGGCTCGGCCTATGTGTTCACCTATGATGGCAGTGTCTGGTCGCAACAGAAAAAGCTCACGGCGGTTATCAACCAGGCAGACAGGTATTTTGGTGGTTCCGTTGCTATTGATGGTGATACTGCCTTGATCGGCGCTTACGGCGATAGCGTCAATGGAACTAATAGCGGGGCAGCTTTTGTATTTAGACGCTCAGGAGCTACTTGGAACCAGCTTGCTAAGTTAACTGCCTCGGATGGTGCTGCTTCTGATTTCTTTGGCAGTCGTGCTGTTGCCCTGTCTGGCGACACCGCACTGGTTGGAGCCTATGGGGATGATGACAGTGGAACAGCTAGTGGCTCGGCCTATATTTTTGTCAAGCCAGTTAGTGGTTGGGCTACCGCTACTGAAACAGCCAAGTTAACCGCCTCGGATGGTGCTGCTTCCGATGAATTTGGGTTATCTGTTTCTGTTTCCTTGGATACTGCACTGGTCGGGGCTCCCAACGACGATTCGGCAGCTGGTTCAACCTATGTGTTTATAAGCCAGCTGGTGGCTGGGCAACTTGTACTGAAACAGCCAAGCTCACCTCCTCATCAGAGGGGGTAGTTATCGATTTGGCGCTTCTGTCGCAATCTCCGGGGATACTGCACTGATCGGGGCTTATGGGAGATGATCCTAAAGGTGCTGCTTATGTATTTGTGAAGCCTTATGGTAGCTGGGTGGATGCCAACGAAGACGCCAAGCTGACCGCTTCGGACGGGGAAGCCTCGGATTATTTTGGCTTCTCTGTCGCCCTGTCTGGCGACACCGCACTGGTTGGGGCCTATGGGGATGATGACAGTGGAACAGCTAGTGGCTCAGCCTATATTTTTGTCAAGCCAACTTACAACTGGGCGACCGGTACTGAAACCGCCAAGCTGAAAGCTTCGGATACAGTTATCCATGATCAGTTTGGCCTTTCCGTTGCCCTTTTCAATGATACTGCGTTGATTGGGGCTGTGGGAGATGATGATGGCGGCACAAATAGTGGTTCAGCCTATTTATTTGTAAGACCAGCCGGTGGCTGGGTGACAGACACCGAAACCACTAAGCTAACCGCCTCAGACCCCTACCTCTTTGACGGGTTTGGCAATTCCGCCGCACTCTTTGGTGATACTGTACTTGGTCGGGGCGTATAGCGATGACGATGCTGGCGAGTCTCAAAGTGGCTCGGCCTATCTTCCACCGCTTTGAATGCGGCTTCAGTGGCTCGGTGGCACCAGGCCGCTGGACCATGTTTGCCATACCCTGCGACCTGGGACCTACTGCCAATACAGTCGAAGATGTACTGGGTGATGATTTCAACACCATTGATTACCTGTGGACCTGGGTTGTTTATAAACGTGAGGAAGCCAGCGAGCGTTACGTCAGGCTGACCCTGGGTTCACCGCTGGAGATTGGCGAGAGCTACTGGATTTTCAGCCAGGCCGGTGGTTTCTGGGATGCCGGTGACGGGGCGATGACAACTTTTACCCAGGACCCCTATTGCACGTCTCCCAGGGGTTGTTATGAAATCCCCCTGGTGGTGCCGGCGGATGCCTCATCCACGCGTTACAACATGGTCGGCCACCCGGGCAATATCCAGACCGACTGGGCCAGCGTGACCTTCCTCGTTGACGGTATTCCGTATACACCGTACGACGCTGAACTCAACAACTTTGTCGCCAATACCTTGTGGAAGTACAACGGCAACACCTATGAAAGCTACAGCGACAGTACACCGGGCGTGGTGGGTTACCTGGATATTTATGATGGGTTCTGGGTCAAGGTGCTCGGCGGTTCGGCCGACAAGACCACCGTCAAGATGTTGGTCCCATACGGTACAGCCACCGGATCACCCCCCGGCCCGCCAGGATCACCCGGCGCCCACCTCGCGCCGTTCAAGAACAACGTGCTTGAACCGCAAAAACCCCTGTTGGCCAGGTTGCTGGACTTCTTTGTCCCCAGCGTCCATGCCAAGAAGCCAAGCTGGGAGCAGGAATGGTATCTGCGCCTGACGGCTGTTTCAAAGCCTGAAAACCTTGCGGATGGCAATAACGTGCTGGGGCAGTTAGGGGAAAGCAGTGACGGACTGGACCGGCACGACCTGCTCGATCTTGGGGGCTTCGGTACGCCCTACCTGACGCTGTCCTTCCCGATAGAGGACCCGGGCGGTGTGGTGGAAAGCTATACCAGCAACTACCACGCGGTGAATACCGATATCGCTGATCAATGGGTGTTCGAGGTCAAGTCCGATGATCCCTACCGGGATATAGACCTGTATTGGGATGGCCTGTACCTGCTGGAGGGCATCTGGACCCAGGACACTGGCAAGAAGACCTGGAGCGAGTCCAAGCAGATGGAGCCGGGCAAGCTGTATAGCCGCATGGTGCTCGAAGACGTTGACCTGGGCGTGGAGATCGATGCCGTGGATGACGATGTGGTCAATCACTACTCGTTCAACATGGACGGTCTTAACGTGCGCACTTTCCGCTGGATCATGAAAGCGAAGAATGGCAAACCACCCAAGACCAAGGCCATCAAATCCAGTCCGATAGAGCTACGGTTACAGCCGAGTGATGGTCCAATGTCACACATCCCTGCACCGGGTCGAAGTGAGGATTGGCCGGGTTTTGAAACTGGGAGCAGGTTTATTGAGGACAAGTGAACCGTATTTTATAAGTAGTTTGTCGACTGGCAACGATGATCCGGTCAATTCTCTGATGCAATGAGGGTAATTACTTTACGATAGCTTAACTGGATAATGGGGCATGTATTTGTCACCGGGACCGTGAGCGACAGGGAGTCGCGACCGAGCCCCCAGGGAGGGGTTAACGGCGTGTCCCGGGGGTAAATACATGCCCCATTATTTTGTCTGGCTAACCTAATCTGCTAACCCTTCGTCTATACACGTGAGATGACTCAAACCGAACAACAAATCATCCAAAAGGCCGCAAAAGGCGACCGCGTCGGCGTTTCGCCAACTGGTATTGGAGCACAGCCACGCCATGTTCCGCCTGGCCTGGCGTCTGACAGCCGATGAACACGCGGCCGAGGACATTGTCCAGGAGGCTTTTATCAAGGCCTGGCGGAAGATCGGCGAGTTTCGCATGGAGTCCAGTTTCAAGTCCTGGTTGCACCGCATCACGGTTAACACGGCCATGGATTATTTGCGTAAACATTCCCGGCGCAAGCAGTTCGAAACAGAAGAGCCCGAATGGGAGCCGGCCGATCACACATCCATGGGCGCGGACTCGGGTCAACAGATCGATATCAGCACCCAGACCCGTGCGGCCATGATGGATTTGAGTGAATCTGAGCGTACTGCTCTGCTGCTGAAACATTACGAAGGCCACTCGATCAGTGAAATCGCCCAGATCATGGATATCACGACGGGCGCCTGCAAACAGAATATTTTTCGCGCAGTGAAAAAAATGCGCGTTGCGTTAGCACCACTGGTGACAGCATGAACAAGATCACAGACGAAGACCTGGTACTGCTTTTTTACGGTGAGCACGATGACCCGGACCTGGCTGCAAAGGTGGCCCGATCCGAGGAATTGTCCGCCCGGTTCGATGCTTTATGCGCGGAACTGAAGCTGGCAGATGCCTACCATCCGCCACATCGGGGCAGCGATTACGGCGCCGATGTCTGGCAAAAGATATCACCCCGGCTTGAAGGGGAGCGCAAACAGGCCACAGGCCGTTTCGGCTCATGGCTGGCCGCGCTTGGACAACCACGTTTCAGCCTGGCGGGCGCTTTGTCAATCGCGCTGGTCGCTGTGCTGGCGTTCATGTTTGGCCGCAACGGTGTCCAGGACGGTTTTGAAGAGCTAACCGTGCCTTTGAACATACCTGTGGTTGCAATGGCCGATATTGATTCAGACCGGCTGCTGACGCATTCGGTATCCAGTCACCTGGAGCAGGTCAACCTGGTACTGACCCAGTTCGCCAACAGCACGAGTTCCAGAAGTAATGAGGCGACATACGCGACCGACATGCTGGTGTCCAACCGTCTTTACCGGCAGGCCGCCACCACGCAGGGCAACCATAAACTAGCTGCTTTTTTGGCGGAACTCGAACCGCTGCTTATCGAATTGGCTTATGAAGCTCAATCCGGCTCACAGGCGACCCGTGAACGGATGCAAAAAGAGGTCAGGGACAGCTTGTTGTTCAGGGTCCGCGTCATGAACAACCAACTTAACAAACCTGAAATTTCAGTATAAGGACGACATCATGTCTATTAACAACATCTTGAAAAAGACCATCCTGGCCACCGTACTCGTAGCAGTCACGGCGATGGCACAAACACCCTACGACGACGGCCAGAAGGCCCTGCGCGAACGCGACTGGACACAGGCTGCTGAGTATTTCGAGCAGGCCATTGAGACCAGCGAGGACCAGGCCGATGCATCCATGTACTGGCGTGCCTATGCACTGTACGAGGCCAATCGTGACAGGGAAGCGGAACGTCAGTTACGTAAGCTCGAACGTACTTACCCTGAAAGCCGCTGGCTGAAAGAAGCCACAGGTACTGCAGATTGAACATGGCGCTACCCCGGCAATTGCTACCGGTAATGACGATGTCTTGATGGACGAAGAATTGCGGATGTTTGCATTGGCGCAATTGATGGACCGTGACCCGGAACGGGCTTTACCGCTGGTTCTTGAAGCGTTGAAAAACAGTGAATCGAAAGAAACCCGGGCCGATATCCTGTTTATGCTGGGTATGAGTGATGATCCCCGTGCCCAACAGGCCATTGCTGAATTTGCCCGCGACAGCAAGAATCCCGAATTACAAGCGGATGCCATCAACATGCTCGGTATTGCCTCCAACAAGGCGTCCATGGAGCTGCTTGCCGACCTGTACCGGGAATCTGACAGTGACCAGGTCAAGGAAGCGGTCATCCACGCCTATATCGTCAGTGACTATTCAAAACCATTGGCCGAGATACTGAAAGCTGAACAGGACCCGAAGTTGCAGATAGAAATCATCCACGCGATGGGTGTGATGGATGCCACCGCGGATTTACAGGCCCTGTACCCGACGCTGACCAGCCAGGAAACCCGGGTTGCAGCCCTGGAAGCCTTCTTTATAGCGGGTGATACCGGCATGCTGAAGCAGGTGCTCGAGACCGAGACCGACCCGGAACTGCGCAAAACAGCCATCCAGGGGATCGCAATGGAGGACGATTCGGGCTCGGCCGAACTGCTCGAATCAATTTACGACCAGGCCCAAAGCGTAGAAGAGAAACGCGTTGTGCTCGAATCCCTGGTGATGATGGACGAAGCGAACGAGTTGGCGCTGAAAATTGTCCGCACGGAGACCGATACCGGCTTACGCAGCGATGCCATCAACATGCTGGGTATCATGGACGCGACGCAGGAACTTGCAGAGCTTTATACCAGCATCGGGGAAAAAGAACTGCGCCTGACAGTGATCGAATCCATGATGATTGCAGACGATACCCAGGGTCTGATGAAAATCATGCAAACGGAGAAGGATCCGGAATTAAGAGCCGCAGCCATTGAGATGCTGGCCGTCAACGGTGATGACGAAGCGACCAGGTACCTGGCCAGTCTGTACCCACAAAGCTCACGTGAGGAAAAGCAGGTCATTATCCAGTCCACGATAGTTAGCGATGACGTCGAGGGTCTGATCAGCATGATGAAAACTGAGACCGACCCGGAGCTGAAGCGCGACATGTTGCAAATGCTGAGCCTGATGGACTCGGAAGAAGCCGATAAGTACCTGTTCGAACTGCTGGAGAAAAAATGATGAACGGCAAATTATTGGCTACGGCATTGGCACTGGCCACAAGTTCGGCCTGGGGCCAGGTCGGCGAACTTTACAACGCCGATCTGACTGAGAAGACCGATATCAACAACCCGGCCAAGGCGATCATGTTGGCAGAAGGTCAGTGGCTGGCGTTCAGCATGCCGGTCGTCGAAGGCACCCACTCACCGTGTTGCTGGAAAGGCAGGTGGGGCGGCACCGGGCGATCTCGGCTGCAGTCTTGAAAGCCAAACATACGAGTTTTGGAACCCGGTCTGATTCCCCCGAGGTGGATTCCGTGATCGTGTACAGCAAGATCAATGATGGCAAGGTGCAAAGCCTGCGTGTTTTTGGTGAACAATGCCCGGTGGATGGCAATGGCGAGCAGCTAACCTGGTTGGGTGATGTTGATCAAACAAAGGTGCTGGACTGGCTGGAAGAAGTGGCCGCACTCGCACAAGCGTGACGGCGCCCTGTATGCCCTGGCCCTGCACCGCAGTGATGATGCCGCAAATCGTCTTTATTCGATAGCCAAAGACAGCAATGCAAAGCATGGCAGCGAGGCCGTTTTCTGGCTGGGTGAAGCGCGTGGCGAGCAGGGCTTCAGGCAACTCGAGAAACTGTTGGATGAACTGCCCAACGGTGACCGGCGGCGCGAGATCAATTTCGCATTGTCACAGAACGACAGCCCCGAGGCCGCAGAACTGCTGCTGGAAATTGCCAAGTCGGACCCGGATCCCGAACAGCGTGGTGAGGCCTTGTTCTGGCTGGCCCAGGAATATCCGCAACAGGCCGAGGGCTGGTTACAGGAAGTAATCGGCACCGAGCAGGATGAAGATATCCTTGAAAAAGCCGTGTTTGCGGTCTCTCAATTACCCGGTGAGGACAGCAGCCAGATGTTGCTGGATATCGCGCAGGACAATCAGGCGCCACGTGATGCACGCCGCCAGGCCCTGTTCTGGCTGGCCCAGTCGGATGACGAAGAAGCGGTGGATGCCCTGGCCGACCTGTTAACCCGTCAACCTTGATGATTGTGAAAGGAACAAACTGTACTGACTACAGTCAATAGTCGGAAAACCACTTGAGGGTCACAACGGTGGCCCTTTTTTTCTGTGGACAAAAACAACGCGCTATACTGCCTGTACGTTCAAACGCGGAGCAATGCAATGGATATCCAGACACTCACTTCATTTTTCATGTGGTGCACCATCATCAACGCTGGCATGTTGATCTTGGCCATTCTGATGTTTATGCTGATTTCCGGATTTTATTTACCGTGTACATAGCTACTGGTTTGATATTTCACGCGAGAACTTTTAACGCGGTTGTATTACGCCGTCTTCGCGTTCTTCAAAATCATCTTCATTTTCTTCAACCTGGTGCCGTGGCTGGTACTGCTGATTATCGCCTGATCACAATTCACAAGGGACCCGAGACCGGTTTACTGCACGGAACAGCCAGATGACTACCTGCAGGGCATCCGTTTCTATTACCATTTGATCAGGCAATCGATGAAGGCCCAGGAATACGTCATGAAGAAAGGGGACGGAAAAAACCAACTCGACCGGGCAGGCCTGTTAAAACTGGCCTCCGGTGCTTCGGTGCTGACGGCGGGTATCCTGATCGTTGCCAAGACGGGTGCGTGGTACGTGACCGGTTCAGTCAGCTTGCTCGCGTCCCTGGTCGATTCCGTCATGGACAGCCTCGCATCGCTGATCAACCTGTTCGCGATTCGTTACGCCCTGCAACCACCTGATGAAGAACACCGTTTTGGCCATGGCAAGGCTGAACCACTGGCGGGTCTCGCCCAATCGGCATTTATTGCCGGTTCGGCAGTGTTCCTGGTCTTCCATGCCGTGGACCGCTTGCGCTACCCGCACGCCGTGGCGCAGGTCCCACTGGGGATGTGGGTAATGGCACTGGCCATTGTCATGACCCTGGTGTTGCTGCTCATCCAGCGCCATGTCATCCGCAAAACCGGATCGACGGCCATCCGGGCCGATTCGCTGCATTACGTAACCGATCTGCTGACCAACATCAGCGTACTCGTGGCCCTGTACCTGGCGACACTGGGCTGGATCTGGGCCGACCCGGTATTTGCCATCGTGGTGGCTGGCTACATTTTTTACAGCGCCTTCCAGATCGGCCACGAAGCGTTCCAGCAATTGATGGACAGGGAATTACCCGAGGATATCCTCGAACGGATCCAGGCCACCGCAATGGCTCACCCCGAGGTAACCGGTACACACCACACGCGTACCCGCCAGTCCGGTCACACACGATTCGTCCAAATGCACCTGGAACTGGATGAGAACATGTCGCTGAAACAGGCTCATGAAATTGCCGACAAGATAGAGAATGAGATCATGGCATTTCTTCCGGACTCGGAGGTGATCATCCACCAGGATCCAAAAGATGACTCCGACAAGCACACATCGCCCCTATAGGGACATTGCGCAGGATTGATTATTGGGTTTAGCGGTATTCCTGTTGTTACCGGATGGCGATTAAAACCTCTCTAGCGGGATTCGAACAACAAACGGTGACCCCGGCGTCCAACCTGGCGGAACCCGGCCAACTTTGCGGCGCCCCGGATACCCTTCGCCGAGTTCCATTGCACCAGGCCGGGCAGATTGGATGGCATATCGCGGTAATACGGTGCGTGCTCGAGGAACTGGTCAATCAATACCTTTGAACGAATACCGCCGTTCAGGCGGTGTGAATCGGCGAAATCGAACACGACTCTGCCCTTGCTCTTGAGTACCCGTTTGAATTCCAGGAAATAGAGATAGATGTCATACAGGTTGAAATGGATAAAGACCGAAATCGACACGATCTTGTCAATGCTGTCATCCGGGATGGATGACAAATCGCGGCTTTCGACATGGTGGAATTCGATGTTACTCATCTCATCAAGTTCTTGCCGGGCAAACGTGAGATAGGCCTCGCTGATATCACAGGCCAGTACTTTCCTGGCGCGCAATGCCAGGGCGCGTGTGCCAAAACCACAACCGGAACCCAATTCCAGCACTGTGTCATTGGCCCCTACCTTGACCAGCTTCAGAAAACCATCAGCGTACGCCTGGCGTTCCGCGCGTATTTCCCCGATACGGGTTTCAGGCTCGGTGCCGAATCGGAAACCTATCAACGCGATCAGCATGTCGCGGATATTCTCGGTCGTCAGCCCGACCCAGGCCTTGTCAGCGGTCATGTCATGATTCCCTCGGGATGACCCAATCATCCGTTGTCCTGGAGAAGGGTAAGCAGTATAAGCCACGGCCTTTGATGACCGCCAATGTGATCGTGTAAAAATCCCTGCCCGGGTGCCCGGATATGCAATATCCTGCCAGCAATGCAAATGTCGTATACACGACCTTGTTTCCAGGGGTGGGAAAACCCGATTATTCCGGTGTCGAGTTCCAGATATCCACGTGCAACTTCCAGGAGCCATCTGCCTGGCGCTTCCAGATATGCACGTTCTTGGTTCTGTGCCATTCCGGTTGAGCGCCTTCTTCGTGCCAGGTGTAGAAATACTGGTTGATGGTGTAGCCAAGATCACCGCTGATTCCGTATTCGAGACGCTCGACATCTTTCAGGCGAAATACCCAGCCCGTGCGGTCCCTGATCGATGTTTTCAGGGTCTCGCCACGGGAGATATCCCAGCCATCGGGCAACATCCAGGCATCGTCGGTGAATAATGCGGCGTGGGCAGCCTGGTCCCCGGCATTCACCGCCGCGTAGAAAGAATCGACCGTGACCAGGAACGCTTTCCCCGAATCTTGCCCGGTGCAGGCGGAGAGTAGGATAGTGCTTACTATCAGGGCGTATTTCGTCATTACCGCCCGTAGCTTTCCTCTTCGCAGGCCGTCCATTCACCGCCCGGGCCGTCCCAGCGTCTTATCTCGCGATAGCCGGGGCCACATTCTTTCCCGCGCGCACATTTACTGCATCTATCGGTTTTCGCGCAGTATTCATGGCACAGCTGCTTGTAGTTGCGTATCTCTTTGCTTGGCGCATTGAGCTGTATCGCCGGTTTTTGTTGTTCAACTGTTGGTGGACTTTTGTTGATGGGCTCAGCGACAACGGGAGCGGCTGAAACACCGGATTGGAAAGCGATCATCATGCTTAGAACCATGCACCACAAAAAGTATCTCTTCATTATCGACACCTCCAAATACGCCGGTTAGCCGGAAAGCACATCACACGACTTGGTTACTTGATGCATTTTCCCTGATGAACTTGCCAATCTCGACGAAGGCTTCTTCCGCCTGTGGCAGGTCCGGGTAAAAAATCTGCCAGATGTGCACCATCCCGGTCCAGGTCTGGAGCTTGATTGGTGAGCCGGCCGCATGGGCCTTGAACACGTAGCGGCGCGCATCGTCCAGCAGCATCTCGGCCTCGCTGGCCTGTACCAGGGTAGGCGGTAAATTCGACAGGTCACCCATAAGCGGGGAGACCTTCGGGTCGGCGGGTCGCACCTTGTAGGTCCAGACCACCCACCAGCTCTTGATAAACCGGGGCAGCTTGTTCAGCGTGCCCATGACGCGTCTGAGCATGACATCGGTGGGATAGTTTTCGCGCAGGCTGGCGCCGGAAAACGTCACATCGGTCAAAGGCGACATGACCACAACCGCATCCGGTGCGCGCAGTTGCTCATCCCTGGTCCACGCCGCCAGGGACAAGGCCAGGTTGCCACCTGCGGAATCACCACTGAAGAATACTTGAGAGGCATTGCCCGTCCCGTCCGGTCCATTTTCGAGTATCCAACGGTAGGCCGTGCGGCAATCCTCGACACAATTCGTGTGCCTGTGTTCCGGCATCAAGCGATAGTCAATGGAAAGCACCGCACAGGCACTGACCTCGGACAAGCGGCTGGTGATGGTGCGGTGGCTTTGTGGGCAGCCCATGATAAATCCGCCACCGTGGATATACAGTATTCGCCGCGCAGGGTCAGCCCCCGGGGCGAGCACCCATTCGGCCTCAACACCACCCGCATCCACCGGGTGGATCTTGCTGGCGAATTCACGGCCCTCGCCAATACGGTTAAAAACACTGCGTGCGGTGTGTAGCTGGTGGTTGTCCAACGCGGTCTTGATCTGTCCGGCCAGGTCCCTGACCACGCGGATCACGGCTTCGCGTTGCGGACTGGAATCCTCGTTACATTCAAAAACCCGGTAAACATCCGCATCGGCAGGCTTGACCAGGGGTGCGCTTGACCCACCCCTTAGATAAAAGCGTTCAAACGCCCAGACAATGAATGCAAGTAGTAACAGGATGACTAACAGGTTCATGTTCATTTCCCCGGTGAACCTGACCAGTTTGTTGGGTATTGCTCCAGAATTCAATAGTTTGATCCCTATGTTCACCTCCCAAATAAGAATACAATGATTCCAAGGGCATGATTAGCAACGGGAACCCATTGAATTGAGCAATAAACCTGTCAGAGAACCGATTTCCAAGGTTGACACAGCCTGGTTGCGCATGGAGCAACCGACCAACCTGATGATGGTCAATGGCATCATCCTGATGGACGAGCAGCTTGACTATGAGAAGTTGCTGGAGACCATCGAGCAACGGTTTCTCACTTTTAGACGCTTTCGGCAAAAAGCAGTGGATCGTACCCGTGGTGCTTACTGGGAACTGGATGAGGATTTTGATATTCGCTCACACGTTCTCCGCACGGCCTTGCCCGGCAAAGCGGACCGGTCAGAGCTTCAAATGCTGGTATCTGAACTGGCAAGCACACCACTGAATCCCTTGCATCCGCTATGGCAGATCCACGTGGTTGAGAACTACGAAAATGGTCCAGTGTTGGTTGCCCGGATTCACCACTGCATCGCTGATGGTATTGCCCTGGTGCAGGTATTTCTGTCACTGACCGATCCAACGCCGAAAGGCCGGTCATCTGCCCGCAAACCGGAAGTGTGGAAGAAGCGGCGCGCAGACGAGGCAATGGTGTTTCAACGCCTGCTTGAACCAGCTAAAGACGGCCTGGATTTTGCTACGCACCTTGGTCAGCAAATGATCGCAGAGGGCAGCAGGATATTGCAGGACCCGTCAATTGCAAGCGGGTACGCGCAGGAAGTTAACGAAATCGTGCGCGAACTGGTGAATTCCCTGACACTGGAAAACGATCCTGTGACCCGTTTGAAGGGGCAACTCGGATCCCGCAAACAGGTCGCCTGGGCAGAGCCGCTGCCGTTGGATGAGGTCAAGGCAGTCAGCAAGGCCTTTGGTTGTACCGTGAACGACGTGCTGATCGCTGCCGTCAGCGGTGCGCTCAGGCAATACATGCTCGATGAAGGGGATGATCCCGCCGCCGTACCGGACATCCGTGCCACGGTGCCGGTCAACTTGCGCCCGCTGGAACACGCCCAGGAACTCGGCAATCACTTCGGCCTGGTGTTCCTGTCGCTGCCGCTTGGTTCGGACAACCCGCTGGAGAGGTTGTACCTGGTCAACGAGCGCATGAACGAATTAAAGGCTTCAAGACAAGCCGCCGTGACGTTCGGGTTCCTGGCCGCACTCGGTATGGGGCCATCTGTATTGCAAAAACCCGTGCTGGACCTGCTCAGCCAGAAAGCCAGTGCCGTGCTGACCAATGTCCCGGGACCCCAACAACCGTTGTACCTGGCCGGGTCGAAGATCAGGGAACTGATGTTTTGGGTACCGCAGAACGGCAACGTTGGAGTGGGTATCAGCATTCTGAGCTATAACGGCAAGGTGTTCTTTGGCCTGATTAGCGACCGCCGCCTGGTGGCCAAGCCCAACCAGATCATCTCACGTTTCAAGAAGGAGTTCGAAAAACTGCTGTACCTGGGCCTGATGCTGCCACTTGAAGGCCGGCCCAATGTTCAGACGGCAAGAACCCTGTTGGAAAAATCTCTGGGTCCAGGCTAAACGGATTTACTCCATTTCCGCCAGCGCAGCCTCGATATCGAGCTTCTCCATGGCATCCCTGGGCTGCAAACCGGTCGCCTTGACATATAGCTCCGTGACCTCGTCCAGGCGGTCATCACCAAACAGCAGGTAAAGCCCGTTACCGTACTCGATATGGGCGATGGGTGAGGCGGGTGTTAACTCAAGTGCACGCTCGAAATGTTCCAGTGCAGCCTCGGTGCTGGCTCCGTAGGTGATCCGGCCCATCATCTTGCCCACCTTGTCGATGATCTCGGCGTGGTACATACCCAGCGCCGTGTGTGCCTCGGCATGGTCTGGTGCTGCCTCGAGGGTATTGCGCAGGCTGGTCTGGATCTTGCCGCCGATACCCTCGCCCAGCGCTTTCATCACGGAGATACTCTGGCTGTAACGCCCCAGGTTGAAGGCGTGGAAATAATGGCTGTTGGCATCATCAGGCAATAGCCCGATGACTGCTTCCGCATGTTCGGCGGCAGCCAGGTAGCAGGCCTGGCGCGCAGCCTCGTCCGTTTCCAGGTAAGTTGCATAGATACCGGCTGCCTTGTTGGCCGGTGCATGGGCCAGGTGGCCGCATTGATTGGCAAGCGTGACCGCGCCCTCAAAATCACCGGCGTGGAAACAGCGCCAGGCGTCCTGGATGGATGTTGCCAGTGCATCGATATTGCCGTCGAATGATTCCGGTGCGGCCTCCGGTGCCAGCGCCAGGCATTGTTGTACCCAGTCGGTGTCCGGAAATTCGACCTGGTCACCTGCGTGCAATTCCGGCCATGATTGCAACAGTTGTTCATCCGGGTAGAGAAAAGCGGAATTATCAAACGGAAAGCGCTTCCAGCTCGGCATCGGTATGGATCCCCATTGGCTTGACGATACCAATGAGCCTATCACAAGAGTGTCGATTATCAATTATTACCCGGGCCGGGCCTTGGTCGGTCTTTTAGTGTGTTTACTCTAATCTTTGCGCCTAACATACACCCAACGTTAATTAATGCTCGTAAGAGCCGGAGATCAGAAATGGCAGCAAAAACCACCAAGAAGAAGGTCCTCAAGAAGAAGTTCGCGAAAAAAACCCAGGCGAAACCTGCAATCACTGAATACGCAGCACCTGTAATCGAATCCGCCCGTGAAATCTGGCTAGCCGGACTGGGCGCATTTTCCGTGGCCCAGGCCGAGAGCGGTAAGGTGATCGAACAGGGCAACAAGTTGTTCAAAGACCTGGTTTCTGAAGGCGCGAAGCTTGAGAAGAAAACCCGCGAGGTCGCAGAAACGGCGGTCGGTGACATCAAGGATGAAGTGGAATCCAGAGTCGGTGCGGTTCGTCAACAGGCGGCAGACAACTGGGACAAGCTGGAGAATGTGTTTGAAGATCGCGTTGCCCAGGTTCTCGCCCAGCTCGGCGTGCCCACCGCAGCTGATGTCAACAAGCTGTCCGAACGTGTTGCGACCCTGTCCAAGAAGGTCAGCGAGTTGAACAAGCCTGCTGCAAAGCCTGCTGCAAAGCCGGCAAAGAAAGCGGCCAAGAAAACTGCCAAGAAAACAGTCAAGAAAACAGCCAGTAAAGCAGCAGCCAAGTAGTTAAGCCCCTCCCAACATGGGAGTTTCGGGCCGGGAGCAATCCCGGCCCTTTTTTATGTTCAGGGATGAGAGTTTAGATGTAGGAGGGGTCGCTCACGCGCATCCCTGCGCCCGCGACATACCGTTCATCCTGAACATAACCAGCTTGCTGGTCGCGATCACTACCAGCGAAAACTCCTAGACTTGGCGGTAGGTGTTCGCCAGGGCCTCAACCTGGCTGGCTTCCGGTTCTCTCAGATACGGCAATACCAGGTACAGGACCCGTGCGACAGACTCGGAAAGCACCGTACCATCCGCCAGGCCGGGATCACCGCGCACTTCGGCGAAAGGAATCCAGCAGGTCATCAGCAATAGCATGTTGTCGGCCAGTAATTCGCTTTCTCTGTCCTTGATATGCATGACGCCATTGCTCTGCAAGCCCTTTAGCAGAGCCAGCAGGGTTGTGCGTTGCCGGCCAAGAAGGCCGTTGAATGCGTGTCGCAGGTTCTTGATGCGTGTGTAAAGGTCAGTCAGATCCCGGAACAGGAACCGGAAACGCCCCATCTCTTCGAAAATGAGGTGCAAACGCAGCCACAGGTCCTCTGCTTCACGTACTTCGTGCTCCTCGAACTCAAGCAGGGGCTGGATATGAACCAGGTAGCGCTTGAACAACTCCAGCACGATATCGTCCTTGCTGCGGAAGTGGTAATAAAGGTTGCCGGGGCTGATATCCGCCTCGTCCGCGATATGATTGGTGCTGACGTTGGGTTCACCGAATTCGTTGAACAAGGCCAGGCTGGTGGCCAGGACAAGTTCCCTCGTGTTGCGACGTGTCATGCACGCATCTCCATAATGCGGACTGCAGGTGGATTGTAACAGCATGGGATGCGATTATTGTTTTGCTAAGATGGTATACCCAGCCCATGAGTAGGGCTAGCGGTGGGAGGACAAAGATGAACTATTTTATTACCGGCGGAACAGGTTTTATCGGGCACCACCTGATTGGTGAGCTACTGGAGAAAAAACCCAGTGCCAGTGTTTATGTACTGGTGCGCAAGGATTCAAAGAAGAAGTTTGCCAGCCAGAAGGCCAAATGGGGTGGTGAAGCCAAGCGGGTGATACCGGTCACCGGGGATCTGACCCGGCCAATGCTGGGCATCCCTGCGAAAAAAAGACGCGAACTGGAAGGGCAGATCGCGCATATATTCCACCTGGGCGCCGTTTATGATCTGCTGGCGGATACCGAGAGCCAGGTGCGGGTCAATGTTGACGGCACACGGAATGTCATCAAGTTTGCTGCCAATATCAAGGCCAAACGTTTCCACCACATGAGTTCGATTGCCGCCGCCGGACTGTACCCGGGTGTTTTCCGGGAAGACATGTTTGAAGAAGCAAGTGGACTGGACACGCCCTATTTCCGCACCAAGCACGATTCGGAGGGCCTGGTCAGGCAGGAATGCAGCACCCCGTGGCGTATTTACCGGCCCGGTATCGTGGTCGGGCACTCGGAGACCGGGTTTATCGACAAGATCGACGGGCCTTATTATTTCTTCAAACTGATCCAGAAAATGCGCCGCATGATGCCGGCCTGGATGCCGACATTGGGTGTTGAGGGTGGGCGGATCAACATCGTGCCGGTGGATTACGTGGTTGAGGCGATGGTGCACATCGCCCATAAACCAAAACTGGACGGCATGTGTTTTCACCTGACCGATCCCAAACCAAAACGCATCGGTGAGGTATTGAACCTGTTTGCCAACGCAGCACACGCCCCGCAGATGAGTATGCGGATCGACGCCAGGCTGTTTAACTACATCCCTGCCACCATCAAGCAGGGCCTGGGTATGCTGCCGCCGATCAGGCGGATTACAAAACAGGTCATGCACGACCTGGGGTTGCCGCCGGATATCATGAAATTCGTCAATTACCCGACCAAGTTCGACAACCGCGAAACCGAGCGCGCGCTGAAAGGCAGCGGCATCATGGTGCCAAGGTTGAACGACTACGCGTGGCGCCTGTGGGATTATTGGGAGCGCAATCTCGATCCGGAGTTATTTATCGACCGCAGTCTGCGTGGCCACGTACGTGGCAAGACCGTGGTTGTCACCGGGGCATCGAGCGGCATTGGCCGTGCCACATCGGTCATGATGGCCAACGCGGGCGGGCGGGTGATACTGGTTGCGCGTGGCAAGGAAAAACTGGCGGAAACGCTGGATGAAATTAAAGCCATGGGTGGCAAAGCCTGGACCTACACCTGCGATCTGACGGATTTCGAGGCCTGTGACCAACTGATCGACAAGATCAACGAGGACCACGGTGTGATCGATATCCTGGTGAACAACGCCGGGCGTTCCATCCGCCGCTCGATCGCGAACTCCTGTGACCGCTTCCACGATTTTGAACGCACCATGCAGTTGAACTATTTTGCCAGCCTGCGCCTGATCATGCGGGCCCTGCCGGGCATGATGGAGCGCCATTTGGGTCATGTCATCAACATCTCCTCGATCGGTGTTTTGAGCAACTCGCCACGGTTTTCCGCTTACGTGTCATCGAAGGCTGCACTGGATGCATTTTCACGTTGCGCCTCGGCCGAGTTCAGCGACACGGGTATCTTTTTCACAACGATCAATATGCCACTGGTGCGCACGCCGATGATCGCCCCGACCAAGATGTACGAGCACGTGCCGACCATTACACCGGACGAGGCGGCGGAATTCGTCAGGCAGGCGGTTATTTACAAACCACAGCGCATCACTACGCGCCTGGGTATTTTTGCCCAGACCCTGCATGCGGTGGCGCCAAAGATCGCCGAGATCATCATGAACAGCGCGTTCAGGATGTTTCCGGAAACACCGGCCGCGATGGGGTTGACCGGGGAGCAGCCAAAGGTGTCACAGGAACAGATCGCCTTCGCCAGCCTGATGCGGGGTATTCACTGGTAAGGTCTTTGGTATAACGAATTTTTCTTTCTTACAACAGGTTAAAACAGATGAACATCAGTATTGAACTACACAAACGGCTGGAACAGGCACCGGTCGTGCCCCTGGTCGTGCCGGAAGACCCGGCAACAGCGATAGAAACCACCCGGGCACTCGTTGCGGGTGGTTTGAGCGTGGTCGAGGTGGTATTGCGTACCGCCGCCGCCCTCGAGTGCCTGGCGGAAGTCGCCAAGGCAGTGCCCGAGGCCATCGTGGGCGCCGGTACGGTATTGTCGGAACAACAGGCGGGAGATGTAGCAAAAGCCGGGGCGCAGTTCATCGTCTCGCCGGGTCTGCATGAGCCTGTCGTGCGCCTGGCGCAGTCACTGGACCTGCCGGTCTTCCCCGGTGTTGCGACGGCATCGGAAGCACAGAATGCGTGGAATATGGGGCTTCGTTCCCTGAAATTTTTCCCCGCCTCATTGGCGGGTGGGCCGGCCATGTTGAAAGCCATTGGCTCGGTCTTCAAGGACGTGAAGTTCATGCCTACCGGTGGCGTATCAGCCGGCAATCTTGCGGATTACCTGGCCCTGCCCAACGTGCTGGCCTGCGGTGGAAGCTGGTTGACACCCAAGACGGCGATTGCTGATGGAAATTACCAGGTCATCACCGACCTGGCGGCCGAAGCGGTCGCCATTGCATCGAAGATCAGGGCCTGAAGCAAGAGCAGCGGGGGTCAGAGTAAAGTGCCAGAGCAGCGGGGGTCAGAGTAAAGTGCCAGAGTAATTTACTCTGGCACTTTACTCTGACCCCATTTCCAGGTTCGCTTACTCGTAACGCAGAGCATCGATCGGGTTCATTCTCGATGCCTTGCGGGCCGGGTAGAATCCAAAAAAGATACCGACCAGGGCGGCTGAACTGATCGCAATAAAGATGATCGGTATATTCAGCAGCACCGGTATGTCGACCATGCGTTTGACCAACTCCCCGGTGCCGATACCCAGCGCGACCCCCACCAGGCTGCCAACCAGGCACAAGGTCACAGCCTCGACCAAAAACTGCATCAGGATATCCTTGCGTCTTGCCCCGACTGCCAGGCGCAAACCGATCTCTCGGGTCCGTTCGGTAACCGATACCAGCATGATGTTCATAATGCCGATACCACCTACTACAAGGGCAATTGCGGCGGTCGCAGCCAGCAATAAACCGAGAGTGGCGGAGGTTTCATTACGCGCGCGGATAAATTCAGAGAAATTGGCGACATGGAAATCATCCTGGGCGCCTGGTGCGATCTTGCGTATTTCACGCAGGAACTCCCTCAGGTCTTCCTCTGCGATGGTGATGTTGCGGTCGAGGTTTACGGTCAGGTAGATATTGCCGACGATGTCCGGCACCGAGCGGGTCGAGCGGCCGGAGACACGCATCCTGGCTGTTGAAATCGGTATAAAAATCACGTCATCGTAGCTGCGGCCCCAGTTCGATGCACCCTTGCTGCCCAGGGTGCCGATCACCGTGAAAGGCACGTTCTTGATACGTATCCGGGCACCGATGGGTGAATAGCCATCAAACAGATTTTCGATTATTTCCTGTCCGACCAGGGCTACTTTGCCACCCGAGCGAATTTCACGCTCGGTAAAATTCCGGCCTTCTTCGATCACCCACTGGCGTACCGGGATATAGTCTGCGTGGATGCCCGTGACGCTGGTGGTCCAGTTAGTGTTGCCATAAACGGCCGGTACGTTGGATGAAATGCTACCGGATATGCCGTCTATGAATGCAAACCTGTTTTTCAGATTCTTGATGTGTTTTTCAGTCAGCGGCGCAGCCGAGCCTGAACCACCGTGCCGCCCACCCCGCATCGACGCGCCCGGACGGATACTGAGCATATTGCTGCCAAGACGGTCGATCTGGGCTTCGATTTCCTGCTTGGAACCACTGGATATCGAGACCATCACGATGACCGAGGCGATACCGATAATAATGCCCAGCATGGTCAAAAAACTGCGCATCTTGTTCAGACGCAACGCGATCAGGGCGATATTGGTGATCTTGATGAGATGCATCAGTTCTGCACCCCGTTGCTGATGAGTACGTCATCGATGATTTCACCATCGCGGAACATCAGCTTGCGCTTGGAAACCTCTGCAACTTCCGGGTCGTGCGTGACAACGATCAGCGTGATACCGGAATCGTTCAGTTCCTGGAACAGGTCGAGAATCTCGACGGAGGTGTGCGAATCCAGTGCCCCGGTCGGCTCATCCGCCAGGATCACTGAAGGACGGTTAACCAGGGCCCGGGCGATGGCGACACGTTGCTGTTGGCCACCGGATAACTGGGTGGTCTCGTGGTCCATACGGTCCGCCAGACCCACGCGCTCCAGGGCCTCACGGGCCCTGCCGGTCAGGTCCCCGGGATTCATGTCGCGGGTATAAAGTAGCGGTAACCTGACATTATCCAGCGCCGTGGTGCGGGCCAGCAGGTTGAATTGCTGAAATACGAAGCCGACGGTGTGGTTACGAAAATCCGCCAACTGGTCGGCACTCTGCCTGCCAAGGTTCAAACCGTTGACCACAAGGTCGCCACTGCTGGGCACATCCAGCGCCCCGATCAGGTTCATCAGGGTGGACTTGCCGGACCCTGAAGGTCCCATGATGGCAACGTACTCGCCTTTGTGAATCTCGAGGCTGACATCTTTGAGGGCATGGATGACCTCCCCACCCATCTGGTAGTCCTTGCACAAGGAGCGGGTTTCAATCAGCAGTTTATTCATGGTGATAAAACCGGGATTGTTACCTGTCACCACGGATACGTGTTACTGCGACATCACCTGCCGACAGTTTTTTACCCATGACTTGCGTGTTCTGATCATCACTGATACCCAGCATGACCGGTACCGGGTTGATACCGTCCTTATTCTGGATCCACAGCAGGCCACGCCGTGCGTCTGCCGGTTTCTTGCCGGCGCCCTGTGGGTTCCCACCCTGGTGGCCGGCCCCTTGCTGTGGTCTGCCCTGCTTCGCTTGTTCTGCCAGTTCAGACCCAATTGCCGGTTTAAAACGCAGGGCAGCATTCGACACCCGGAGTACATTCTCAACCCTGCCAGTGACAATCTCGACAACGGCGGTCATGCCCGGCAGAAGTTTCAAGTCCGGGTTTTCAGCTGTGATGATGACCGTGTAGGTCACCACGTTGTTGGTTTCGTTGGGTGACAGCCGTACCTGCTCCACCTTGCCGGCAAACTGAAGCTCCGGAAAGGCATCCACGGTAAAGGTCGCATCATTACCCTCCACCACGTTGCCGATATCGGCTTCATCCACGTTGGCCTCGATCTGGATCTTGGTCAGGTCCTGGGCAATCCTGAACAGGACCGGGGCCGAGAAACTGGCCGCCACGGTCTGGCCCTGGTCCACGGCACGTTCGATGACGACCCCGTCGATCGGTGAACGGATCTTGGTACGCTCCAGGTCGATTTCTGCAGACTCCAGTGACGCCTGTCGCTGTTCCTGGTTGGCCAATGCATTTTGTAACTGCGCCTCGGCCATGGTCAGGTCGGCCTTGGCGGATTCAAAACCGGCCAGCGCGGTATCGAATTCAGACGCGGACAGGGTGCCTGTCTGGGTCAGCGGTTCAGCGCGCTCGTATTCGAGCCGGGCTTTGCGAAGGTTAGCCTGTGCCCGGTCAATGCCGGCGCGTTGTACGATCACGTTGGAACGGGCGACTTCGAGGTCCGCGCGGCTTTGCACGACACGGGATTCAAAGGTCTGGTCATCGATCAGCGCTATTATCTGGCCCGCCGTGACCTCTGAATTGAAATCGACAAAGATATCCGCAAGCTGACCGGACAGCTGTGAGCCGACTTCGACCGTTATCAGCGGCCGCACTGCACCCGATGTGGCCACGGCGCGGGTGATATCACCGACGTCCAGTTGCGTGGTTTCAATTTGCTGTGTTTGTGCATTTCCGGATGTACCGTTACCGGACAGCAGCACATATGCAACTACTACGACAACCACCAGGCCAATTGACCATTTGATTTTGTTACTCATGGAGAGGTTCGTCCTGACCATACCTGAAGTGAAAGCCCACGATAAATGATAGGGGTTGGACGTGCAATGAAGTCTTTGGTTCCCGGCCTGTAAAAATGTGTAAAGGCCGTCAAAACACCAACCTCTCTACACTTGCGCGATCGACAGGGGGAGGGTGCAAAAAACCAGGAAAGTTTGTTCAGCCGGTCCGGCCACCCTCGATCAGGGTATCCAGCTTATCCAGCGTAACGGCCAGGTCACGGGCCACCGTGGCATGGCTGAAGCGGTTGCGGCTGATACTGGCATCGAGGCTGAGCCCGGTATCCTCGAGGATGTCCAGGTTCAGCGCCATTCCCCGTTTTTCCAACAGGGGTTCAAGCTGTTTGCGTCGTGCGAGCAGGTCCCGGCGGGTCGCCTGGTAGGCGTGTTCGCACAGGGCTTTGCGGTCCGAGTACCTGAAGATATTGGTGAAAAAGATGGTCTCGTCATCACGGTCGGGTTCCAGCAACATCAGGTCGGCGCCCGGGTGGCTTGAGTAGTATTTTTTGAAGCCGGCCTCCATACGTGACTGGATCAGGGCCCGGAAGGTTTGCGACATGATCAATGGCAAACCACCAAGGGTTAATTTCTGGCTTGAGATTTCCGGATTCTGCCCATTTCTAGCGGAGTCGAACGGCACCAGGGGGTTGACGCCGATCAGTATGTCGACACCTTCGTTCAGTGCAGCCGAGGCATGCAGGGTGCGGCGCAAGGCGCCATCGACATAATGGTGTCCGTCTATTTCAACGGGCGGGTAAAGCCCAGGCAAGGCGGCACTGGCCTGCACTGCACGGGAAATGGTGATATCGCGTTGCGTTTCATCGCCAAAACGCACCACCGTGCCACTGTCGAGATCTACTGCGATGATGAACAGTTTGCACGCCAGGTCTTCGAAGCGATTGCTCTGTCCGGTGATCCTGAGCGCATCTTCGAGGAAGTCGTGAATGGTTTCATTATCAAATATGCCGCTGGGTATCGCTTTGCCCAGTTCACTGACCAGGCGTGATATGCCCACGTGGCTGGGATGACGCAGCATACCCAGCAGTGAATCACCCAGTATTCCGGGTAAACGGGCTGCCCTGTGGATATATTCCCGGTAGGCCGGGCGCAGGAAATCGGTCGGCTCGAACTTCAGGCTGGCATATTTGTGGCCCATGAAAATCCGGCACAACTCCCCGGTGGTCATGCGGTTGGCCAGACCGGCGGCGATCAGGGCCCCGGAACTGACGCCGACGTACACATCGAGTTCGTGCAGCCTCAGGCCATCGATGCTTTCATCCAGTGCGCGCAATGCACCCAACTCGTAAATAGCACCCAACGGTCCACCACCGGCGATGGCCAGCCCGGTTTTCACCGGTGCGCCATTCTGGCTGGGGGTCGAGGCCTGGTGTATTGTGAGCATTCTTAACAGCCTGTGGACAGGTGTTGAATTCTACCGGTGGTCGTTGTCATTGACCAGCAGGCAATTGCACTCCGGTCATTGACCGGAACCAGGGAGGAGTGACAGATGATAAAACTGAACGACAGGGCGCCCGATTTTGAACTACCCGGTGACGACGGCGGGGATTTCCGCCTGTCCAGCCATCTTGGGCAGCGTTTGCTGTTGGTGTTCTATCCCGGTGACAACACCCCGGTATGCACGGCCCAGCTATGTGATTACCGTGACGGTATCGAGGCATTTGCCAACCTCGGTGTGACGGTGGTCGGTATCAGCTCCGATGACGCGGACAGCCACCGCAAATTCAAGGACAAACACGGCCTGCCATTCGTATTGCTCAGCGATACGGATTACACGGTGGCAAAGCTTTACGGCTGCAAGGGTGCGCTGGGTATAAAACGGGCGGTATTCCTGGTGGATGAAGCGGGAATCGTGCGTCACGCACATATCGAGGCATTGTCTTTGTTCAGACGCAAGGCGGAAGAACTGCTCGCCGTGGTGGAGGCATTGGACGCTTGAAAAAGCACGCCCAACCGCTCAAGCAAGCCCTGGCGCAAAGCCATGCCCTGGCTGCCGGTCTTGATGAACCGGGTTTCCCGCTGGCGGCGCTGGAGCTATTACAGGACTGGCAGCGGGAGCGCCTGTCCCGGTCTTATGCCGATTTTATACAACAGGACCAATACCGCGCTGCCGGCGAGTTTTTCCTGGCCGAATTATATGGCGGTCTGCACTTTCGGGAACGCGACCAGCAGGTGGAACGGGTGTTACCTGTCATGGTGCGGATGTTGCGCGATGACATGCTGCAGGCGCTGGCGGAAGCGTTTGAACTGCAGGCATTGAGCCTGTCGCTCGATATCGATATGGCAGCAGTGTTGCAGCACAGCGGTTGGGACCAGCTGGATACCGCACGTTATGGAGAAATCTACCGCGCCTGCGACCGCCGGGCTGACCGCAAACGGCAGATCGATTTGATCCGGCATCTTGGGCTGGAGTTAAACGAACTCGTACATCACCGCCTGGTGCTATGGCTGATCAAGTCAGTGAAGGGTCCGGCGCGCGCAGCGGGATTTGGGCGCCTGCAGTCATTCCTGGAGCAGGGTTTGAACGCCTTTCGCGTGATGGGTGATGGCACGGAATTCATTGAGACGGTCTGGCAGCAGGGAAGGCATGAGCATGCAGCGCTTGTTCGCCGGCGCTGACGATCCATTCGAACCTCAATAGAGTCAGGCTCACTACTGCGTCGCAATGGGTCCGAATAACATTTCAAAATAACAAGACACCTTTTTGGCTGCGCCGGGTATTCTTTCCCGGGACACGCTCAAGCCATCCATGGGCGCTCGGTAATTCGTATCCCGACGAATTACGGTCCCGGGTAAGGAACACTCCGGCACAGCTTCATGGACAACTCCAGCAAACCCCTTGACCTTTAATCGCGACCGGCTGCGCCGGTTACTCCTACATAAGAGCCCGGTGGTTGGCCGGTGTGGGCGACCTCTGAGCACCGAATCCTGAGAGTCGTTTATCTCCATGGAAGGAGTGTAGATCGCAAGGAGCACAAGGACGTGCGATGCGATCCGGTAAGGCTAAGCACTGATTCGCTGTGAGGCCGGCCCCGTTAAGACGGCTCGAAGGAGAGGGTAGCCCGCAGGGTTGCGGGGCCGGGAGCCTACACCGGTAAACCATCGGGTGATTGACTATCCGGCGCAGCCTTAGCGATACTGGCGTCTTAAAAACTACAGCCGAAGTGCTCCTCGAGATAACGAATGATTTCCTGCTCGATCGGACCCTTCAACATCATCAGCATGAAACCCAACTGGGCCTGTATACGCAATTCTGTTTCCATCACCAGTATCTGACCATGCACCCCGGGGCGCTCAAAATGAATCACCTCGTCTTCCCAGCCGTAATCGATGCCGAATTTCTCAGCCAGGTCTATTGATAGCTGGTCAGCCGCCTCCATCGCCTCTTCGTGGGTGAGCGTGTGGTGGGCGTGGATATCAATACTGGACACGATAATTTTTATCCTCAGAACGTTGCGGAAGTTTAACAATCTTGCGCGGGGGATTTCCACGTAAGTCCTTGAGAAAATATCGCCGATCCACCTGAATGATAATCGTTACCATTTCAAAAACACAATTCGGATCAGAAACAGATAATTTGATTCGCCATTTTTCACATATTTGTCGTATGATTGTTCGAAAACCGGTTGCGAGGGGCTTAACTCTTATTCCAAATAAGCAACCACTGTACCTGCTTGGAAAGGGTTTTAAAGCCTCCCCTTCGCCGTTTTGCGTTTTAAAAAAATAGCTGTCATCGAGGGTCTTCATTATGTACAAACCCATTCGTTCCATGTTGCTACTTCAAACTCTTTTACTTTCTCTGTTCCTTGTATTTATCCAAACGGCCTTGGCCGAGGACTTCAACTTCCCCGGTCTGAGTGACACGGTGACCGTGTACGAGGACCAGTATGGGATACCCACGATCAAGGCCAAGACCGCGCTGGATGCCGTGTTCATGCAGGGTTACATGCATGCACGTGACCGTTTCTTCCAGATGGACGATACCGTAAGCTGGCGCGCGGGCCGCGCTGCCGAATTATTGGTGCATGGCCGCACTTTCCAATGATGTCCAGATACGAACCTTGGCCTGGAGCGCGCTGCGCTGAATGACCTGGCAGGCGATGGATGATGAAACCAAGGGCTGGCTGCAGGCTTACGCCAACGGCGTTAATACCTACCTGGACAATAACCCCCTGCCACCGGAATACACGCCGCTTGAGATCACCAAGGTCGAGCCGTGGACACCGGTGCACACCATGTCTGATCGTCAAAGGCATGACAGCCCAGCAAGGACTGGATCCTGGGATCTAGGAGATAGATGCCACCATCACGCTGCTGACTTACCAGGGCACTGGGGGAGCCGTCGGATTTGATGGCCAGGCGTTGTTTTTCGAGGACACACACCGTTCTGCACCCGCCGGATGGCCGTGTAACGGCGCCGGGTTTCCTGGCAGCGCCGGCGGCAGGAAGCTACCGAGAAATCTTCGAGCGAATCCAGCGGCTGGCAAAGGCAAATCCCGGATCGAATGGACCGGTCAGCCAGGAGGTGTCCGAAACACACGATGGCAGCTGGCGAAAGAAATACCAGGCAGAAGTTGGGATGATGCTCCGCTGATGGAAAGTTGATTAGGGGCGGAGAAGGGAGAACGCTTTGGCAGTAACGCCTGGCTGGTAGCCGGTGAACATACCGCCAGTGGCAATCCGATGATCGCCAATGATCCGCACATGGCGCTGAATACACCGTCCATCTGGTATGAAACCCAGCTGATTTTTGACCGCGATGGGTGAGGACTGGCTATTCAGTCAATGGCGTTAACGTTACCGGGCTGACCCGGCTCGATGCTGGGTTGCAACGACGTGGGTTGCTGGGGCTTCACCATACAACTACGATGGATGTCACCGATTTTTTTACCGAGGCCATTGCTGACCAATGCGCTTGGATTGCCGACACATACGCTGTACAAGGGCAACCCGGAACCCATACAACATGATTTTGAATTCCTATTTTGTCAACGTGGTCGGTGACGGGGTGCTGGACAACCTGGTGCGCGCGGATATCGGCATTGATACCGGATGGTGCATTGACTTTGTAGTACCACGCCGTAATGATGGCCCGTATTGGCTTTGCCTCTGATGGCAAGACGGGTCTTGTCCCTGGCTTACACGGGCACCGGGATACCCATGAAATGCCAATGGTCAGGGAGATAGGTCTTGCCAGGAACCTGGATGAATTCAAGGCGGCTTTGCAGTATTTTGATATCGGTTCGCCAGAACTTGTATCTGGGCCGACGTTATGGGCAATATTGCCTGGTTCACCATGCTCAGAAATACCGATACGCGAGGACCTGGCTCAGTTTCACCGTGGACGGTCTGCCACCGACCTGGTTATCCGCGACGGCACGGGCGCCGCGGCCAACGAGTGGCTGCCGGTGATGAACCCGCAACCCAACCAGGCGCTGGATTTTGAAATCTTGCCGTTTGATGAGATGCCACAGCTGGTCAATCCCGCATAGGGCTTTGTGACCAACGCCAATAATGACCCGGTCGGTGTGACGCTGGATAACCAGCCGCTATAACCACGTACGGCCCAGCGGACAAGGGTTCTACTACCTGAATCCGGATTATGCTCGACCTACCGCATGGGTCGCCTGGACCGCGAGGTCAAGGCCATGATCGATGCCGGTCATCAAGATCACGCTGGATGACATGAAGGCCCTGCAGGCCAATGTCGAGCTGCTGGACGCGGAACTGATGCTGCCGACGCTGCTGGGCATCATGTCACAGGTGCCGGTACCACCTGGATCCCCGATGGCGCAGGCGCTGGATGTGCTTTCCACCTGGGACTACAGCACACACACAGGCCTGGCCGAGGGCTGGGATGCGGGCAGACGATCCGGTGATGGTCGCACCGAGCCCGAGCAAGTGCGCAACAGCGCGGCCGCCACCGTATTGGCGATGTGGCGCTCGATGCTGGTACAGAACACCATTTATGCGACGCTGGAGAGCGTATCGGCCTGGGTGATTACCTGCCAGGCAGCAGGGCTGCCTACCGTGCTTTCAAACACCATCTGCGATAATTATCCGACCGCTGGTGGGTAGGTGCTTCCGGTATGCCGTTCTTCTCGCAGGTCTGGCAGAGACGGTTGCCGGCAGCCTGCAGATGGCGCTGGACATGTTGGCCTCCGACGAATTTGCACCCGCATTTGCCAATTCGACCAATGTGCTGGATTATGCCTGGGGTAAATTGCACCGCATCGTGTTTGATCATCACACTGCGGTGCGATCCATTCAATATTCCCAACTGGGGCCCATTCACGGACCTGGCACCCGAACTGCCGGGACTGGCCCGCCAGGGTGGTTTCGATGCACTGGATGCATCTCCGCACAGCGCGACGGCCGATGGTCTGAATGAATTCATGTTTGGTCACGGCCCCAACCGGCGTTTTGTCGCCGACATGGGCCCGGTCGATGTGGTCGATGCCCAGCAGATGATTGCCGGGTGGCCAGAGCGGTGTGGTCACTGCACCCCAATCTACGGAGCCAGTTGCCGTTGTGGCTGACCAATACTTACCACCCGATGGCGCTGGGTGAGGAGACGCCGCCGGAGCTGCGGTGTCGACAACCACATTTGGCCCGCCCGCGGGCGCTTCAAATACTGAGGGAGAAGAATAATGAATAAGCGATTAATTCTGATTCTCTTCACATTACTTTTCACGGGCAACGTATTTGCCACTGAATGCTGCGATTTGCGGGCATACAACAAGGACGGCAGTGTTGTCACGGGTGTACTGACTGCCGGTTTCGATCCACTCGGATACCGAGGGTAAAGGTCCCGTCTATCCGTTCCCGTTCAACCTGTTTTTCCTGGATCTTTCGACATTCGCCATTTCGGATTTTACTTTGAATCTGCCGGCGGACGATCCGAACGATTTCGGTGATCCGTTGGTGGCGCTGAGTGCCATCGATGGATTCAGCACGACCGAAAAATGGACCGTCAAATTTGTTGATGACCTGCGGAATCCTGGAAGCATTGACCCTGCATACCGTCGTGCACGGCCAGTCGGTCAGGGTTTTCCATGTGACCACCGTCAGTCTCCTCGCTGTGAGCGGCATCGTCCGTGAACTTGACACCGGGTGTCGATTATGTTGCAACGGCTGCGCCAGGCGGTGTAATCGCCATCATTCCGCTCAACCCCTTGCAGGAAATGACCAGCTACATGGCAGTGCTGACCAACGACATCAAGGATATGCAATGGTAATGACGCCACGGCGGATAGAACCTATTACCTTACCAAGCAAACTGAACCCTGGGTAGATGAAGACGGGCACAGCACCTACGCACTGGTTCCGGATTCTCTCGCGCAGACGTTGAAGGTTGTCCGCCCTGTCACCAACTCGATGGGAAGCAGCCGCGGCAGCGGCCGGCATGGTCCGTGAGGACATCATCCTGGGCTGGACCGCTCAGACCCAGTCCATTACCCCGGTTCTGAAAAACCTTCGCAGCATTGCCAAACCGGCGCCCACCACGGTGGGTCCGACCGGTATGAATACCGCGATGGTTGGCGGCTGCGGGTGCGGCTGATATCTATGCCGGTATCATCACGCTGCCGTATTACCTGGGTGTTCCGAGCGCGGAAAACCCGACAGCGCCGTTGACCGATTTCTGGACAGCAGCGCCCGGTGCCTACGTAGCGCCGTTTGATGCGCTGCTGCCCGGACAAGACATCCACGCATGTGACGATCGCCAATCCGTTCCCGGTGGTGACATACATGCAGACGGTTCCGTTGTTGATGACCGTACCCAATGCCAACAGTGGGCACACAAAGCCCGCTGCCGGTTGGCCAGTGGTGATTTTTGGCCACGCGTTGCAGGGCAATCGCTCGCAGATGCTGGCATTGGCCGATACAGCGGCACAGCAGGTTTTGCGGTGATTGCAATCGATTTTCCGTTGCACGGCATCAGCCCGGATGACCCCACTTCTGGCACCGCTGCTATGTCGGCAACACACCGTTTGCCCCGTATAGCGAACGAGCGCACTTTTGACCTTGATTTTATCGATAATTCGACCGGTGCCCCGGGACCCGATGGAAATGCCGACCCTTCAGGCACCCACTTCATCCAGTTGTCCAGCCTGTTGACGAACCGTGACAATTTCCGCCAGGGAATTGCCGATCTCTCCACGCTCGCAGTGACGCTTCCTTCGATCGATATCGATGGTGACACATTGCCGGACCTTGATGGTTCAAACGTTCATGTATGCCGGTATTTCCCTGGGTGCCATTCACGGCACGGCTTTTGCGGCGATTGAGCCCATGGTTAAGAGCGCTTTTCTGTCAGTTCCGATGGGTGGTGTTATGAGAGGGCTGGAAGCCTCTCCGACCATCGGGCCAAAAATTCATGCCGGGTTGGCAGCCAAGGGAGTGTACCGGGCACAGCCGATTACGAGTTGTTTTTCATGTCGCATTCAGACCGTGTTTGATTCGGCAGATCCCGTTAACTGGGGCGCTGAAGCCGCGCTTTACAACTCGGTCGTATTGCATGAGGTCTGGGGTGATGCTGTGTTCCCCAACTATGTACCCACGGCGCCGTTATCTGGCACCGAGCCATTGATCGCAGCCATGGGTTTGACGGCTTACTCCAGTACGCAACAGGCTCCCGCCGGGGTTAAATCTGGCTGGTAGATTCATACCGCCCGCCGATCACGGATCTTTCCTGAGCCCGCTGCTTCACCTGCAGCTACGGTTGAGATGCAGAAGCAGTTCGCTTCCTTCATAGCATCCAAGGGTACGGCCGTGGTGGTGAGCAATCCCGCGGTCATGGTGCCGGAGGCACAGGTGGAAAGACAGCCTGTTTCGGATCTGCGCGAAGGCAGCAAGTCCAAGAAGGCCAAGGGCAAGCTACCGGAACCGCCATCCAACCTGATGGAGGCGGTACGCGGGCTTGGCACCGTAGTCAAACCCGTAATTGGATCTGGGCTTGAACCCGGGTCTCGACCTGAACCTGGAGATAGAGAACAACTCCAGAAACTAAACAGGTTTGAGTAGGGAGATGAACATGACTAGAGCAATGAATCTCATGAAAGTACATGTACTGACCGCAGCCCTGTTGGTATTGACAGCTACCAGCTGTCACAGCCTATCGAGTTTGGCAGTGGTGACTGGACCGGCAGTCTCGATACCACGATCAGCTATGGCGCATCCTGGCGGGCCAGTGACCTGGATCCGGACAACGTTGGCCATGCCTACCACAATCCAGCGGCCTCCGGATTGAGCAACGCTGAACGGCGTGAAATGCCGGGCCGCTGGTCGGTTAACACCGACGACGGCAACCGCAACTATCCTGATGGCGGCGACTTGGTCTCACACAACATCAAGCTCACATCTGAGCTGGATATCAGCCGTGACAATTTTGGTTTTTTCACCCGCTTTACGGCGTTCTACGACTTTGAAAACGCTGACCAGGACTTCTTGTCAAAAGAAGCGGAAGAGCGTGTTGGTTCAGACGTTCGCTTACTGGACCTGTATGTCTGGGCAGAGCACGAAGTCGGTGACCGCTACCTGAACTGGCGCTTAGGCCGCCAGGTTGTGAGCTGGGGTGAATCCACCTTTATCCAGGGCGGTATCAACGTGATCAATCCCGTGGACGTGTCCGCCATTCGCCTGGCTGGCTCGGAGCTGAAAGAGGCCTTTGAGGGCGTCAACATGCTGTGGGGTTCGATTGACCTGACCCCGAACCTGTCGCTGGAAGCCCTGTACATGTTCGAGTACAGGGAAATCCTCGCCGATCCCGCCGGTGCATATTTTGCAACCAATGACTTTGGCACACCCGGTGCTGCCTTTGTAATGCTTGGTTTTGGCGCCCCGGACCAACCGGTGATCAATCCCGATCTTTACGAAACAGTCTGTGTAGAAGGCAACTATGGTGAGACCGATTCGCCGTTGGGAGCTGCGGCAGCGGCAGGTGCCTGTACCGTTGCAGTACCGCGAATTGCTAACCGGGATCCCAGTGACAGTGGACAATATGGTGTGGCGTTGCGTTGGTTTCGTTGAGGCCCTGAACAGCACGGAGTTTGGTTTCTATCTTCCTGAATTACCACTCCCGCTTACCGTTGGCCAGCGGCTTAGCCCTGATCATCGAGCCGCCATCTCACCAGCGCCAAGTACTTCATGGAGTACCCGGAAGACATCCAGCTCTATGGTATCAGCTTCAACTCCAATATTGGCACCTGGGCGTGGTCAGGTGAAGTCAGCTATCGTCCCAACCTACCATTGCAGGCTGACGACGTAGAACTGTTATTTGCTGCCTTGACACCGTTGAATCCCCTGCTCGGCGCACCGGTTCTGCGTTTCAAGAGCCAGTTGCAGGGTTCGGGTGAAAATGGCTGGTACCTGCCCGGAGAAGAGATCGTGGGCTGGGCAGAACACGAGTCCTGGCAGGGGCAGACAACTTTGCTCAAATTGTTTGGTCCCAATAATTTCCTCAAGGCGGACATCGGTCACCTTTGTTACCGAGGTTGGTTTCAATTATGTATCTGACCTGCCGAACAAGCTTTGTCAGCGTTATAACGGCCCGGGCACCGATACCGGTGGTGGTGACGACTACCTGACCGGTGATCTTCCGCAACCCGATAACCGAACCGGACGGATTTGCCGATGACTTCAGTTGGGGTTATCGCTTGGCAATCCGTGCCGATTACAACAACGCGATTGGTCCCGTAACGGTCAGCCCGAGATTTGCCTGGGCACACGATGTCAGTGGCACCACGCCTGGACCGGGTGGCTCGTTTGTTGATGGACGCAAGCAATGGACGCTCGGTGTAGGTTTCAATTACCTGAACAAGTGGATATTTGACCTGGCCTATACCGATTACTCAGGCGGCGGGCAGTACAATGTTCTGTACGACCGCGATTTCTTTGCCGCCAGCGTCCGCTACTCATTCTGATATCCGGAGAAACTCATGCAAACTTTTACAAAAATTACACTTTACATTCTGCATCGGTCTCACCCTGGGTGCGGGTTTGTTCATGGGCCAGGCTTTTGCCGGCGCCAAACCTGATCAAATCCACCGTCTGAGTGAAGACCTGACCCCGATGGGTTCCGAGCGGGCCGGTAACGCCGATGGCACCATTCCCGAATGGACCGGCGGTATTACCGAACCGCCTGCGAGTTACAGCCCGGGTGACCATCACCCGAACCCGTGGCCGGACGACAAGCCGCTGTTCCGTATCACCGGCGCCAACTACGAGGAGTACGCGGACAAGCTGAGCGTTGGCCAGATGGCCACCTTCGCGAAATATCCCGATACCTATTACATGGATGTGTACCAATCCCGCCGCAGCACGTCGTTCCCGGAGCACATCTACGAGATGAGCATCAAGAACGCCAGCACCGGCAACACTGGCGTGAAAATGGCGAGGGTGTGCTGGATGCGGCAGAAGGTTTCCCGTTCCCGTTCCCGGAAAATGCCTATGAGCTGATGTGGAACCACAAGCTCAAGTACAAGGGCACCGGCGGTGTACGTTACAACACCCAGATCGCGCCAACCGCGAATGGCAATTTTTCCGTGACCGTTATCCGCGAAGAACTGCTGGGCCTGTACTACAAACGCGGCGTGACCGTGGAAGACATCGACAACATCCTGTTGTATTTCTTCCAGGAAGTGGAATCTCCCGCCAGGCTGGCCGGTAACATCCTGTTGGTGCACGAGACCCTGAACCAGAAGGAACTGCCCCGCCAGGCATGGATCTACAACCCCGGTCAGCGCCGTGTGCGGCGTGCACCCAACGTGGCTTATGACAACCCGGGTACCGCTTCCGACGGCCTGCGCACCAATGACATGACCGATATGTTCAACGGCGCCATGGACCGCTTTGACTGGAAGGTCATCGGCAAGAAAGAAATGTACATTCCATACAACTCCTACGGTGCGCATGCAGAAGGCATCACCAATGATGAATTCATCATGCCGGGGCACCTGAACCCGGCGCTGATGCGTTATGAACTGCATCGCGTCTGGGTCGTCGAGGCCAACCTGAAAGACGGCATGCGGCATATCAATGCCAAGCGTACCTTCTACCTGGATGAAGACAGCTACCAGATCGTGCTGATCGACCACTACGATGGCCGTGGCCAGTTGTGGCGTGCTTCCGAATGCCACGCGATCAACTATTACGACGTCCCGACCTATCTGGTCCACGATTGAGGCCCACTATGGATCTCCAATCCGGCAGGTATGTTGCACAGGGTTTTGACAACACGGGTCCTGTTAATACCTTTAACGTCGAAATGAATCCCAGCCAGTACACGCCACAGGCGTTGCGTACGCGCGGACGTCGTTAATCAACCATGGAAAGGCCGGCACGTGCTGGCCTTTCCATCGCTTGGATTAAAAAAATCCCATGCTGACCAGGTTAACCAGTTTCATTTCCGGTTTTTGTGCCGTGCTCGGCATGGGCGTGTTGTTACTGCCTGCAAATGCCGATCATGACCTGGACATGGAATACGCGGAGCATCAGCCGCTGGTTACCGAATCCATGTTGCTCGATATTACCCGCATCGGGGATACGCTGGTCGCGGTGGGTGAGCGTGGGCATATCGTGACATCTACTTGATGGCGTCAAGTGGACCCAGGCTGAGATCGTACCCACCCGTTCTACACTGACTACTGTGTTCAGTGCCGGTGACCGCTTGTGGGCCGGTGGGCATGACGCCGTCATTGTCACCTCCGGCGATCGGGGTCAGACCTGGACCCGGCAGTTTTTTGACACGAATCGTCAGCAGGCGGTCATGGATATCCATTTTTCTGATGAAGACAACGGCGTGGCCATCGGTTCCTACGGCTTGTACCTGCGAACCAGCGATGGCGGACACAACTGGGAAGAGGCCACGGTTGATCCGGAGATCGATTACCACCTCAACAGTTTGCTGGACCTGGGTAACGGACGGTGGCTGATCGCAGGGGAGGCCGGTTATTCCTACCGCAGTTTCGATCATGGTGAAACCTGGGAGCCGGTGGAACTGCCTTACCAGGGTTCCATGTGGGGAGGGCTGACAACCGAGGATGATTGCATGCTGTTTTTCGGTCTGCGCGGACATGTCATGGAAAGTTGTGACCTTGGTACGAGCTGGACCGAGGTCGAGACCGGAACCGAGGCCAGTATTTCCGGGGCGGCCGAATTTGAGGGGTTCATCCTGCTGGCAGCCAATAGCGGAACGATACTGACCAAGGATGATGGCGGACCTTTCCGGGTCTATCATCATTCCAGCGGCGTCGATTTTGCCTCGGCTATCGCTCTCGGCGGAACCAGCTTCCTGCTGGTCGGTGAGGATGGTGTGCACCGTTATCCGGAAGTGGAAGAAGACGATGAATAGCATCTCTGAGTCACGGCTGCACAAAATTGCCACGTTTTTGATCAATAGACGTTACGGTATCGTTGCCCTGTTCATTGTCACAACTGTCGCGATGATATTCGCGATGTCGCAGCTAAAGATTGAGACTGGTTTCAAGAAACAGCTACCGCTGAAACACGAATACATGCAGACCTTCCTGCAATACGAGAAGGAATTTGGCGGCGCCAACCGTGTGCTGGTCGCCTTGATCGCGCGTGACGGCAATATGTTCACGCCGGAATATTTTGAAGCTTTTGAAACCATTACCGACCAGGTGTTCTTTATTCCGGGTGTCGACCGCGCCAGCGTGCGCTCGATCTTCACACCCAATGTGCGTTTTGTTGAAATCGTTGAAGATGGTTTTGCGGGCGGCAATGTCATTCCATCTGACTATGCACCGTCACCGGAGATGTTTGAACAGGTACGTTCGAATATCGTCAAGTCGGGCGAGGTGGGAAGATTGGTCTCCGCCGATTTTTCCGGTGCCATGGTGTGGGCCAACCTGCTGGAGGAAAACCCGCAGACCGGGGAGCTACTGGATTACCGCGCGGTAGCCTCGCAGCTCGAAGCCATCCGCACCGAGTTTGAGGGCGACGATTTCACCGTTCATATCATCGGTTTTGCCAAGATCGTCGGTGATATATCCGATGGGGCCAAATCAGTGGTGTGGTTCTTCCTGATTGCGCTGGTGATAACGGCCATCCTGCTGTACATGTATTCACGTTCAATCTGGCTGACCTTGCTGCCGCTAAGCTGTTCACTGGTGGCGGTGATCTGGCAAATGGGCATCCTGAGCCTGCTGGGTTACAGCCTCGATCCGATGAACATCCTGACCCCGTTCCTGATATTCGCCATCGGGGTCAGCCACGGGGTGCAAAAGATCAGCGCCTGGCGGGTGGAAAAAGAATTTGGCGGCCACACGCCGGATTACTGGTTGTTGCGCGGGGTTGATTCCCTGGAACAGATTCCCCGGCGTTCCCCAATGCATGGTTCACGCGAAACCATCAAGAAACTCCTGGCGCCTGGTGTCATCGCCCTGATATCTGACACCATCGGATTTTTGACCATTCTCTTTATCAATATTCGCATCATCCAGGAACTGGCGATTACTGCCAGCATCGGTGTCGCGGTGATCATTCTGACCAACCTGTTGCTGCTGCCGATACTGTTGTCCTGGGTGAACCTGAAGGATCCGGACAAGTACCGGGCGCGCATGATGCGAAATGCTGCGCGTAAGTCTCCCCTGTTTGAATTCCTGGCGGATTTCACCAAGCCGGACCGGGCCGCCAAGGCGATCGTGGTATCTGTGGTGCTGTTTGCCGTGAGCTTCTGGCTGGCACAGGACATGAAGATCGGTGACTCAGAAGTCGGGGTACCGGAATTACGTCCCGAAGCGCGTTATAACCAGGACGCCGTTTTGATTTCTGAGCGATTCTCCCTGGGTGTTGACCTGCTTACCGTGGTTGCCGAGACTGTTGCCGATGCCTGTACCGAGAATTACCGGGTCATGGAAACCATGGATCACTTTGCCTGGGAACTGAGCAACGTGGAAGGCGTGCAGAAGGTCATCACGCTGCCAACGGTGGTCAAGGTGGTCAACTCGGGCTGGAACGAAGGCAATATGAAGTGGCGTATCCTGCCCAGGGATAATTATGTGCTGCGCCAGGCGCTGAGCAATATCGATACGGACACGGGACTGCTGAACCGGGATTGCAGTGCCATGCCGATCATGGTGTTCACAACCGATCACCGGGCCGAGACCATCGCCCGTATCGTGCAGCGGGTCAAGGAATTGCGCGATGAACTGAACTTTGGCGATGTTCATTTCGAGTTACAGAACGAAGTCCTGGAAGAACTGGCTTCCGAAGATGTTGTAACACCGGAAAGCCTGCAATTCCGCCTGGCGACCGGCAATGTCGGTGTCATGGCGGCAACCAATGAAGACATCGCGGCAGCGGAAAAACCCATGCTATTGCTGGTTTTCACCTCTATTATTATTCTTTGCCTCGTCACCTACAGGTCGGTGCTTGGAACCCTGTGTATCGTTTTGCCGCTGGTGGTCGTGTCTACAATGGCAGAAGCCCTGATGGCGATGTATGGCATCGGCTTGAAGGTCAATACACTGCCGGTGGTCGCCCTTGGTGTCGGCATCGGTGTGGACTACGGCATCTACATTTACAACCGCTTGAACATCCTGTTGAACGCAGGCTACGAATTACGCGATGCCTATTACAGGACACTCAGGCTCACGGGTCGGGCCGTGATCTTTACCGGTCTCACCCTCGGCGTTGGAGTAGGTACCTGGGCATTCTCAGAGCTGCAACTGCAGGCGGACATGGGTATCCTGCTGTCGTTCATCTTCCTGGCGAACATGGTTGGTGCGATCGTGCTTCTTCCCGCGCTGATGCGGTGGCTGGTGATGCGTAACCGGGAAACCCTCGTCGACAAACCCGTCACGTCAGCAACCGTCTCGTAAATTTACCCGCTTCAATGCCTGCCTGAATCTATTTCGCCAGGCAAGTGCGGTGCGATCCGCGGGCTGGGCAGGGATTGTTCCTTACAATCCCCTGCATTTCCTCCGTCCCTGCAGTCGTGTCGCTCACGGTCCCGGTAAGGAATACCTTACCCCAGCGCCAGGTGCTCAAACACATGTCAACGACCTACAAGCCAGGGAAGTGCACTGCTTTTTTCAGAACCTTACGAAACAGGGATGTTTCGGAAGAGCCTACAGGGATGTATTCACGGCGTGTTCTGAAAAAAGACAGGCGCTTACCTGGCGAAATAGATTCACCAGGATTCAAGCTTTGCCACTATTTGATAGGCCACAACCTGCCAAGCAACAAAATTCATCGCACAGGTCAATTGTCAGCCGGTCGGGTATTTACTTGCCGGCCAACTCCCTGAGTATGATGCTCCAGTGATCAAGTCCGTCATAGAAGGCCTTGATCGGCAGTCTTTCGTTAAGGCCGTGGGCGTACATCTCGTCCGGGTTCATGAACAGCCCGCTGATCGCCCAGGTGGGGATGCCTGCCTGGCGGAAGTGCATACCGTCGGTACCACCGGATTCCATGTAGGCGATGACCTTTACATCCGGGTAACGGGTTTGCACGGCTTTCCTGACCGCCGCGACTACGTCCGGCCTTAACTGTGATATCGGGCTTTCGGTGGCTTCATCGAGCTGTTTGAATTCGATCTTGTCATTATCAACCACCTTTTTAAGGGCCCCTTCAACGGCGTTCACGGGCACACCCGGGAATATCCGGCAGTTGACGGTCGCGGTGGCGGATTGTGGCAGGGCGTTTTCCGCATGACCTGCGTTCAGCATAGTCACCACGCAGGTCGTGCGGGTGGTGCCGACATAGGAAGACTCGATGGCCAGGCGGTCCGATGCCTCGGTATCCTGCGGGTTATTGGCAAAGCGGATCATGGCTTCACCCAGCTCCCCACCGAGTTGTTCGCCGGTTTCTTCGAAAAATGTCTGGGTCATTTCGCTCCAGCGCACCGGGAACCGGTAGGCCTGGATTTTCTTGATGGCGTCCGCCAGGTCATAGATGGCGTTGTCCGGTCGGGGGCGGGAGCTGTGGCCACCGGGGTTACGCACAGTAATTTCCCAGGTCACATAGGTTTTCTCGGCCGCCTGCATCAGGTAGACCAGCGCTTTGCCATCGGCGCTGAGGTCCCCGCCACCGGCGTCGGAGTTCAGCGCAAATTCGGCCTTGGCCAGGTCCGGCCGCTCGTTCGCCAGCATACGGGTGGTTGTCATCCCGCTTTCTTCATCACCTGAAAAGGCGATGATCAAATCGCGGTTGGGTACAAAGCCCTCTTTTTTCAGACGGATGAAAGTGGAGGTCAGTTGCGCCACGCCGTACTTGTTATCCACCGTGCCGCGGGCGTAAAAATAATTCTCATCCCGGGTCAATTCGAAAGGTGGACGTTCCCAGTCCCTGGCCAGTGCTTCCACCACGTCCATGTGACCCAGCAACAGGATCGGCCCCTTGCCGGATGAACCATCACCCCGGTATTTTGCAATCAGGGAGGCTGTTTCACCCAGCGGGACCACTTCGATATCCTCCGCGGGGAAACCCGCGTTGAGGAGTTCACCGGCCAGGTAGTTGGCCACCTCGGGAACGTTGCCGAGGTTCTTGGAGGTTTCCACCTCGATGATACGTGTGAATATTTCCAGTGTCTTTTTTGCGTGCTCGCTCTCGATATCATGTGCGGCGATTGTGCCGCTGGACAACAAGCCGGTGAATAACAGTGTAATTAGTCCCTTCATAACAATCCCTTAGCCGGAAAAGCACAGCAGTGTATAGAAAAGCAGGCCTCAAGTCATGGAGATTTCCGCCATGGTCGCTTTGAACCCGGGCGGTGCACTCTCCACAAAGACACCATGATCCTGCATACTGGTGCACTGTAAATAATATATCTGTACAACAG
Organism: uncultured Gammaproteobacteria bacterium; assembly: GCA_963753105.1. Classification (GTDB taxonomy): domain Bacteria; phylum Pseudomonadota; class Gammaproteobacteria; order Xanthomonadales; family SZUA-36; genus SZUA-36. Next base: position 348,492 of record CAVWBD010000001.1, on the reverse strand, counting down.
GTTTAAGAGGTAAAAGAAATGGCTGATCCCTGCCTGTTAATTGGTGATATTGGTGGCACCAATGCCCGGTTTGCACTCGCTCACCCCGATCAAGCGGGGTTTTTTGGCGAGTTGACACTGTCATGCGCAGATTATGAAACCGCGGAACTGGGTATCGCGACGTACCTGGAACGCCGTGGCATTGAGCGGCCCGATGTGATCTGCCTGGCGGCAGCCGGGCCCGTCATGGATGATAAGGTCAATGTCATCAACAACCACTGGCTGATCGATGGTTCCGAATTGCAACGAAAGTTCACCTCACCGCGGGTAAGCTTGTTGAACGACTTTGAGGCCATTGCCTATTCTATTCCCTTGCTCGGGGACACTGACATACTCTGCTATCGGTGTGCTGCCATGTGAACTGCAAGGCAAGACAGAATTTACCGCTGGCGGTGATGGGACCGGGTACCGGTCTGGGTATTGGTGGTTTGCTCGGCCGCGACGGGAGGGGTATACCCGGTAGTCGGTGAAGGCGGCCACGTGGGTTTTGCACCGGAATCCCCGGTGCAACACAAGGTCCTGCAACAATTACGCCAGGATTTTGAACGTGTTTCCAATGAACGTATGCTTTCCGGACCCGGCCTGGAGAACGTATACCGGGCACTGTGCAGGATCCACGGCCAGCAGGCCGCTGATATCACGGCGGCGGAGATATTTTCACGTGTGCTGGCCGATGAGGACGTGATCGCGACCGAGGCCACCCAGTTGTTTTTCGAAGCCCTGGGCCAGGTGGCTGGTAACCTGGTCATGACACTGGGCGCCTACGATGGTGTTTTCCTGGCCGGTGGAATCCTTAAACGTTACCCCGGACCTGCTGAAAGCCAGTGATTTCCGCGCCGGGTTCGAGAGCAAGGGCCGGCACCGCCACTTGTTGAAAAAGTGCCCACATCACTGATCGTGCATCCACAACCCGGCCTGCTGGGCGCCAGCTGGTGCGCGCGTGAACTTTTTGGCCAGCCAGCGGGCTTGAACAGACCGGGATGACGCCACCTTTGCAAGACGCATCAGCAGGCAAAGAGCACCCTTCGATCCTGCCGGCCACCAGGGTGGCGGGCGTCGGCATGCACGTCACTTCGCTGCCCGGCCCTTACGGTATCGGGGATATCGGCAATAGCGCGCTGGATTTTGTTGATACCCTGAACAGCATGGGACTTTCAGTCTGGCAGTTCCTGCCCACTGGTCCGACCGCTTACGGTGACTCGCCTTATCAACCGCTTGTCCGCATTTGCGGGCAACGAGATGCTGATCGGCCTGGATCCGTTGCTCAGGCTGGGGCTGTTGAAGCCGGAGGAAGTGGCGGAATTGGCGGGTTTACCGGCAAACAGCGTGGACTACGGGGCGCTGATACCCAAAAAGCGCAGCTTGCTGGAACTGGCAGCCAGCCGTTTCCACACTACTGCTTCCGGTGAGCTTAAAAGCCGAATATGAAAATTTCCTGCACACCCACGGGCAGCGATGGCTGGATGACTATGCCGTTTACCGGGTCCTCAAGACCATGCACGGAGAAAAACCCTGGCCGGAGTGGGACAAGGCCTATGTCCGGCGTGAACATGCCGTCATGCAGACCTTGCGGGCTAAGGAACACGAGGCCATCGGACACATCAGGATCACCCAGTTCCTGTTCGAAAAGCAGTGGAAGACACTGAGGCGCTATGCCAATGAGAAACAGGTTCGCTTGTTCGGTGATATGCCGATATACATTGCCCTGGACAGCGCTGATGCCTGGGCGCACCCGGAAATCCTGTTGATCGACCAAAATGGCACACCATCACATGTTGCAGGTGTGCCACCGGACTATTTCAGTGCTGACGGCCAGTTGTGGGGTAATCCCTTGTATGACTGGCAGTTTCACGAGGCCAGCGGCTATCAATGGTGGATAGAGCGTGTGCGGCATGCAATGGGCCAGGCAGACCTGGTCAGGATCGATCATTTTCGAGGGTTTGAAGCATTCTGGTCGGTTGAATTTGGTGCTGAAACCGCGCGCGATGGTGAGTGGTTACCAGGTCCCGGCAATGGCATATTTGATGCCATGCGGGCCGCGCTTGGTCATTTGCCCATCGTTGCTGAAGACCTTGGCGTCATCACACCCGCAGTCGACGAGTTGCGTCACCGTCAAAAATTTCCCGGCATGAAAGTACTGCAATTCATGGTGGATGACCCGGATTTCAGGCTCGATAATATCGAGGAGTTGTGTGTCTGTTACACCGGCACCCACGACAACGATACGACTGTGGGCTGGTTCGCGGGTGGTAAGAATGACACCCGGCCGGAAGCCGAGGTTCTGCGAACCCAACGCAATGTCTTGCAGCTCACCGGGAGGTAGTGCGGATACGGTCCACCAGGACATGATCCGCCTGGCGTTTTCCACCAAGGCCAGGCTCGCGGTTGCACCGATGCAGGATTACCTGGGCCTGGGCTCTGAATCACGCCTCAACATTCCCGGCACCACTATGAGTAATTGGCGTTGGCGGGCCAGTGAAGAACAGTTATCACCAGTGTTTTGTGCTGCGGTTGCTGAAATGGTGCAAGAATCTTCCCGTTTGTGACCTTGATCCTAACGATACACAGGGATTTCGCGATACACTTCAGCTGTATTGAACGTCGCGGGAGGGCGATTCCGTATGAGTACTCAAGACATTAAAGACCATGGCCGGTTTGTCAGCCGCCTGACACGCTCCACTGTGGCCCTGATCCTGGCCGGTGGCCGTGGCTCCCGCCTGTATGAGATGACCAACTGGCGCGCAAAACCAGCGGTCTATTTTGGCGGTAAATTACGCATCATTGATTTCCCACTCTCCAATTGCATCAATTCCGGTGTGCGCCGCATCGGCGTGGCCACGCAGTACAAGGCACATTCGTTAATCCGCCACCTGGTACACGGCTGGACTGACAGACATGCAGGGGATCGTGAGTTTATTGACATCCTGCCTGCATCGCAGCGGGTTGGGGATGATTGGTACCTGGGTACCGCTGACGCGGTGTTCCAGAACCTGGATATCTTACGTACACATAACCCGCGTTTTGTACTGATCCTCGCCGGTGACCACGTTTACAAGATGGACTACGGTCCTTTCCTGGCCTTCCACGCGGGAAAAAAGGCGGATATGTCGGTCTGTTGTATCGAGGTACCGTTAAAGGAAGCAGCCGGCCAGTTTGGTGTCATGACCGTGGATGATTCCGGACGGGTGATCGGGTTCAATGAAAAACCGGAACACCCCGCACCCATCCCGGGTAACGAGGACTATTGCCTGGCATCCATGGGTAACTACGTGTTCAACACCGAGTTCCTGTATGAGCAAGTGATCAAGGACGCCGACACGCCCGGTTCCGATCATGATTTTGGTAAAAACATCATCCCGTCGATCATTGATGACTACCGCGTGTATGCATACCCTTTCCGGGATCCGGAGACAGGGCAACAGGCATATTGGCGGGACGTGGGCACCCTGGACGCCTATTGGGAGGCCAACATGGAATTGGCCACGGTGTCACCGCTATTGGACCTGTATGACACCGAGTGGCCGATTTTCACCCACCAACTCCAGTCACCACCGGCAAAGTTCGTATTTGATTATCCGGACAAGCGAGGCGAGGCAATTGATTCCATGGTCTCAGCCGGTTGCATCATTTCCGGAGCCAGCGTGCAGGCGCTCGGTGATATTTTCCAACTGTCGCATAGATTCACATACCTCGGTGGTAGACACGCTGGTTTTGCCGGAATGTGAAATCAGGGAACGCTGCACAATCAAAGGCGCCATTATCGATCGTGGATGCCAGATCCCGGCGGGCACCGAGATCGGTGTCGACCTGGATGCGGACCGCGCCCGTGGTTTTCGTGTAACCGAAGGCGGGCATACCCTGGTGACACCGGGCATGCTCAATCAGAATTTACATTACACACGCTAGGTCCCGGGTATGAAGAAAGTCTGGCTAGTAGCCACTGAAAATGGCGCGTTCCCCGGTGGCAAGATCGGTGGTGTGGGGGATGTCATCCGTGATCTGCCGATCGCATTGGTAGCCTCAGGTCTGAATGCGCGTGTCATAACACCTTCCTACGGTATGTTTCACAAGCTGCCGGGAACCACGCTGTACCGCAGGTTGACAGTCAGGTTTGCCGGCAAGCAATTCATCGTCAAGATATTCAAGGTACCCGTGGAAGGGACATCCGGTTCCCCACTTTGTGATCGAACACGCCCTGTTGTCGCCCCGTGGACCCGGGCACATCTATGTCGGTGATGAACCCGGCAAGCCGTTTGCCATTGATGCCGCCAAGTTTGCATTTTTCAGCGCCGTGGTGGCGAAGTGGGTCAATGTCAGCAAGTCACCACCGCAGGTTTTACATTTGAATGATTGGCATACCGGCCTGATAGCTGCGCTCAAGGTATTTAGCAACCCGGATTTGCCGCTGAATAAAGTCCGGACCGTGTTTACCATCCACAATCTCGCTTACCAGGGTATCCGGCCGTTGCAGGGCGATGAGTCTTCGCTTGAAACCTGGTTCCCCGAGTTGATTCCTTTTGCCGATCACCTGAAAGACCCGAGATACCAGGATTGTGTCAATTTCATGGCCACGGCCATCCGTCACGCAGATAGTGTGAATACCGTGTCGCCGAGTTATGCCAGGGAGATCCAGCGGCCCAGCGATCCCGGCAACGGGCTTCAGTGGTGGCGAAGGCCTGGAGGTGGAACTGCGCGAAGCGGCCCGTGATGGGCGTCTTAGCGGGATACTCAATGGTTGTATGTACCCGGACAATATCGATCCGGCCCCGGCCTGGGATGAACTACTGCAGTTGATTGAGAAGCAGGTGCAGATCATCAATACCAACCAGGCACCTGGGCGGTGGATCGAAGCGAGACGGGGTAAACGACCCCGGCACCTGATGCTTTCCGTTGGCAGGATAGCAGATCAGAAGGTGCCGTTATTCCTTGAACCAGTGGCGGGTCATGGTTCTGCACTGGAAGCCATCCTGGCGGCGGCGGGCCCCGACGCCCTGTTCATCATGTTGGGTAGTGGCGAGAAAGTGCTTGAAGACCGTTTTGCCCAACTTGCCCACAAACATGAAAATTTCCTGTTCCTGCGCGGTTACGTGGAGGCCTTGCCAGATCCTCTTTATGCGAGCGCAGACCTGTTCCTGATGCCGAGTAGTTTTGAACCCTGTGGTATCAGCCAGATGCTGGCCATGCGGGCTGGCCAGCCCTGCGTGGTTCACGCCGTGGGTGGTTTGAAAGATACCGTCAAGGATGGTGAAACCGGTTTTGTATTCGCCGGCGACAGCGTGGCTGAACAGGCGCAAAATTTCGTGAACTCCACCAGGTCTGCACTGGCCATCCGCCAGGAAAACCCGGCACGCTGGCAGGCAATATGCGCCAATGCCGCTGCCCAGCGGTTCAGTTGGGAATTTGCAGCTTCGGAATACATGCAAAGGCTCTATCATTTTGACTAGCCAATTGGACAAGGCAGTACTCAATACCCTGGCAGACGGCCGCTACCATGATCCTTTCTCATTGCTGGGGCCACATCGTGAGCGGGGCAGGCGGGTGGTGCGGACCCTGCAGCCACAGGCACATTCGGTAGCCTTGCTGGTCAACGGCATGACAGGGGCCTTGCCGATGGAGCGGGTGCACCCCGACGGTGTCTTCGAAGTTGAAATGCCGGCGCACAAGCGCAGTTACCGCTTACGTATCGGTTTTGCCGATGGCAACGCCGTGGATATCGAAGATGCCTACCGTTTCCCTTCGACGTTGGGAGACCTTGATCTTTACCTGCTGGGCCAGGGTTCGCACCGGGATATCTTCAGGAAAATGGGTGCGCACCCCACGAGATTGTTGGGGGTCGCTGGCACCTACTTTGCCGTCTGGGCACCCAATGCCTCACGTGTCAGCGTGATCGGGGCGTTCAATGACTGGGACGGGCGACGCCACGTCATGCGTTTGCACCCGGGTAACGGCATCTGGGAGATATTCATTCCCGGTATCGGCAGCGGCACCCAGTATAAATTTGAAATGCTGGACCAGCAGGGCGAGTTGTTGCCATTCAAATCTGACCCGGTGGGCCAATACCACGAAGGGCCACCGGGCAATGCCTCGGTGGTTTACAAAAGCCGTTACCGTTGGCGGGACGGGAAGTGGCTGGATGCCAAAACCAGCGTGCCCCGGCTTGACCAGCCGGTTTGTATCTACGAGGTGCACCTGGGGTCCTGGCGCCGCAAGGGCGGTGACGACCGCTACCTGGATTATCGGGAGCTGGCCGATGAACTGGTGGCCTATGTCCGGGAAATGAATTTTACCCACGTTGAATTGTTGCCGGTGACAGAACACCCCTTTGATGGTTCCTGGGGTTACCAGCCGATCGGTTTGTACGCACCCACCCAGCGGTTTGGTGATCCCGATGATTTCCGTTACCTGGTTGACCGTCTGCACCAGGCAGGCGTAGCCGTGATCATGGACTGGGTGCCGGCCCATTTCCCCAGGGATGAACATGGCCTGCGCCGTTTTGACGGCACCGCCCTGTATGAGCACGAGGATCCCAAAAAAGGGGAACACGCTGACTGGGGTACCCTGATATTCAATTATGGCCGGCGGGAAGTGATCAACTACCTGATCGGTAGCGCGCTTTACTGGATCGACGAGTTTCATATCGATGCCCTGCGGGTCGATGCGGTCGCATCCATGCTCTACCTCGATTACTCACGCGAAGAGGGTGAATGGTCACCCAACATTCATGGTGGCAATGAACACCTGGAAGCGGTGGATTTTGTCCGTGGTCTGAACGAGGTTATCCATAGCTACAAGGCGACCTCCTATGCCGAGGAATCCACCGCCTGGCCCGGGGTCTCACGCCCGACCGATGTGGGCGGACTGGGTTTTACCTACAAGTGGAACATGGGCTGGATGAACGACACCCTGAACTACATGGCCGAGGACCCGGTGCACCGCAAGTACCACCATGACAAGATGACCTTTGGCCTGATCTACGCTTTCGACGAGAATTTCGTATTGCCGTTGTCTCACGATGAAGTGGTGCACGGCAAGCGCTCCCTGCTCGGCCGGATGCCGGGTGATGACTGGCAGCGATTCGCCAACCTGCGGGCCTACTACGGTTTCATGTACGGACATCCGGGCAAAAAACTGTTATTCATGGGCGCGGAAATTGCACAGGAACGGGAATGGAATCACGACCGTTCGCTGGACTGGCATTTGCTTGAACACGCAAAACACAAGGGCGTACAAAGGCTGGTGCGTGATCTCAACCGGGTATACCGGGAAACCCCGGCGTTGTTTGAGTTGGATTTCAGTTCCGAGGGTTTTGAATGGATCGACTGGCAGGATGCCGACAGCAGCGTCTTTTGCTGGCTGCGCCGCGCTGCAGATGGCAGTTTTGTCGTCTGTGTCAGTAATTTCACACCACTCGTTCGGCACGGCTATCGTTTTGGTGTTCCCGAAGCCGGGCGTTATACCGAGTTGCTGAATACCGATTCCATCCGTTATGGTGGCGGCGGCGTGGGAATCCCGGATGGTATCGAATCGAATGGTATCCCGGCACACGGCAGGCCGTTTTCCCTGCAGTTTGATTTGCCGCCACTGGCCACTTTAATTTTAAAAATGGAAATCACAGCCATGAGGGAAAATGGAGAATGAATGTATGATCGTGCGGTCCGAGACTGAAAACACCGGTGATATGGAACTGCTGAACCTGTCCTCGCTGGGCATGGATTCGGATGCCATCCTGGCTGATACCATCCACTATCACAGCCGCATGCTGGGCCGGCGCACGGTGCGCAGGCAGGAGCACTTCCTTTACCAGGCACTGGTATATGCCACCCGGGACCGCTTGATGGAACGGTGGATAGAAACCAGCAACCTGTTGCAGGGCAGGCATGGAAAACGGGCCTGCTACATCTCGCTGGAATTCCTGATGGGCCGCTTGCTCAGAAATGCCCTGCTGAATCTCGATATCACCGACCAGGCCCGCGAGGCACTGGACCGCCTGGGTGTAGACCTGGAAGATATCCATGAGCAGGAACACGATGCCGGCCTGGGGAATGGCGGGCTTGGCCGCCTGGCGGCGTGTTTTTTGGATAGTTGTGCAACCATCGGCTTGCCGATCATTGGTTATGGTCTGCGCTACAACTTTGGCATGTTCCGCCAGCGTCTTGAAAACGGCCGGCAAATCGAGGAACCCGATGCCTGGTTGAGAGAGGGTTACCCCTGGGAAATCGAGCGCATCGAACGCGCACGCACGATCAAGTTTGGCGGCCGGGTAGTACGGATCAAGGATTCGATGGGGAATATCCACATCGATTGGGCGGATACCCACGACGTGTTGGCCATTCCCTATGATTTGCCCATTCCGGGCCACAAAAATAACATCGTCAATACGCTGCGTTTATGGTCGGCGGCGGCGACGGACGAATTTGACCTCGAGGAATTCAACGCCGGTAGTTACACGGATGCCGTGGCGGCCAAAAACGAGGCCGAAAATATCACCATGGTGCTGTATCCAAATGCGGAGACCGACAGCGGTCGGGAACTTCGCCTGCGCCAGCAATATTTCCTGGCCTCGGCCAGCCTGCAGGACATCCTGCATGACTGGGAATTGCAATACGGAACTGACCTCAGCGAGTTTGCCGAAAAACACTGTTTTCAACTGAACGATACGCACCCGGCTGTCGCGGTGCCGGAATTGATGCGTTTGCTGATGGACGAGCATGGGCTTGGCTGGGACGCCGCCTGGGAAGTCACCACCTCCACGATGGCCTACACCAACCATACGCTGTTGCCCGAAGCGCTGGAAACATGGCCGGTCGCGATGTTTGAAAGCATGCTGCCACGACTGCTGGAGATCATCTACGAGATCAATGCGCGCTTCCTGACCGAAGTCAGCCGGCATTTTCCCGGCGATCTGGATATCCTTTCGAGGATGTCGCTCATCCAGGAAACCCCCGTCAAGATTGTGCGCATGGCCTATCTTGCCATTGTCGGCAGTTTTTCGGTCAACGGCGTTGCCGAATTACATTCACGGTTGCTGCAACAGGGCTTGTTCAGGGATTTCGCCAGCCTGTGGCCGGAAAAATTCAACAACAAGACCAACGGGGTAACCCAGCGGCGCTGGCTGGCGGCCTGCAACCCAGGCCTGGCCGACCTGATCAGTGACCGGATAGGCACTGACTGGGTGACCCGCCTGGAGTTGCTGGAAGCGCTGAAACCCCTGGCAGACGATGAAGACTTCCAGGCCGGTTGGCGTGCAGTCAAGCAGGCCAACAAGGACCGCCTGGCAGCCGATATCAGGGATAAGACGGGGATCGTGGTCAATCCCGAGTCCTTGTTCGACGTGCAGGTCAAGCGTATCCACGAATATAAGCGCCAGTTGCTCAACGTGCTGCATGCCGTGCATCTCTATGACCGGATCCAGCGTGGTGATGGCGAGGGCCTGCCACCACGCACCATCATCATCGGTGGCAAGGCGGCGCCCGGTTATGAAATGGCCAAGAGCATCATCAAACTGGTCAACAACGTGGCCACGGTAATCAATACGGACCCGGCCATGAAGGGCCGTCTGCAACTGGTGTTCTACCCGGATTACAACGTGTCTGCGATGGAACTGATCTGTCCTGCTGCTGATCTGTCCGAGCAGATTTCTACCGCGGGCAAGGAAGCCTCGGGTACCGGCAACATGAAACTGATGATGAATGGTGCAGTGACCATCGGTACGCTGGACGGCGCCAATGTTGAAATCCGGGAAGCGGTTGGTGAAGAAAACTTTTTCCTTTTTGGCCTGGCAGTCGATGATATCCCCCTGGCCAGGGAGAACTATGATCCGCAGGCCATCATCAATGCCGACGAGGATTTCACTCGCGTGATGCGCCTGTTGGAAAACGGTCACTTCAACCGTTTTGAACCTGGTGTGCTGGATGATGCCATCCGGGCTGTCAGGAACCCCGCGGACCCGTGGATGACGGCTGCAGATTTCCGCAGCTTTGTCGATACCCAGAACCTGGCGGGCAAAACCTACCTGGATGAATCATGCTGGACACGTATGAGTATCCTGAACACGGCCTGTTCAGGACGGTTTTCAACCGATCGCACCATGCGTGATTACAATGACGGTATCTGGCATCTCGAAGCGATAGCAACACAGGACTCATGATTCAAAACGGAAGAGCAGATCGCCCGGGCAGCCACTGGGACGGGGAGGGCGTTCTGTTTGCCCTTTATGCATCGACCGCCGAGGCGGTGGAGCTTTGCCTGTTTGACGCACAGGGCAGGCAGCGGGAATCTCACCGCCTGCCAGAACAATCCGATGGCAACTGGTACGGTTACCTGCCGGGATGTAAACCCGGCCAGCGTTATGGTTACCGCGTGCACGGGCCATGGTTACCTGCCGAGGGCATCGGCACAACCCGTCCAAGCTCCTGATCGATCCCTACGCGCGGCAACTCGATGGCAGGTTCCAGTGGTCAGGGGCCGTGTTTGACTACGACCTGACCACGCTCAATGGCGCGGGTCCGTTAAAACAGAACCTGACCGATAGCGCTCCCTATGTGCCAAAAAGCGTGGTCAGCACAGCTGAATCCGGCACCAGGGTCGCCGCGCCACGAATTCCCTGGTCAGACATGGTTATTTACGAGGCCAATGTGCGTGGTTACACCATGCGGCATCCGGATATCCCCGAGCATGAACGGGGGCGGTTTGGCGGCCTGCGTAATGGCCAGGTTCTGCAATACCTGAAAGCCCTGGGTATCACCTCCCTGGAACTGATGCCGGTGCATGCCTATATCGACGAGGCTTTTCTGGCCGGGCGTGACCTGAGGAATTTCTGGGGTTACAACTCCATCAACTTTTTCACCCCCGAGGCACGTTACGCAGACCAGGATGCCGTGAGTGAATTCCGTGAAATGGTGGACGCCATACACGATGCCGGAATCGAGGTCATCCTGGACGTGGTCTACAACCACACGGGAGAGGGCGATGCGCAGGGACCGACACTCAGTTTCCGGGGGATCGACAACCTGGCCTACTACCGTACCGAAGCCGGGGAACCGGCGCGTTATGTCAACGATACCGGTTGCGGAAATACACTCAACACGGATCATCCACGGGTACAACAACTGGTGACCGACAGCCTCGTGTACTGGCACAAAGACATGGGTGTGGATGGTTTCAGGTTTGACCTGGCCACGGTGCTGGGGCGCACGGCCAGTGGCTTTGATCCGCAGCATGAGTTATTGCAGCAAATTGGCCACCACCCGCAACTGGCCGGGGCCAAGCTGATTGCAGAGCCCTGGGACCCGGGACCGGACGGTTACCAGGCCGGGCAGGTTCCCCGGGCGCTGGGCGGAATGGAATGATCGTTACCGGGATACATTGCGCCGGTTCTGGCGTGGCGAGGCAGGTATGCTCAGCGACCTGGCAACCCGCCTGCATGGTTCAGAGGACATTTATCTCACCACGGGCCGGCCGGTATCCGCCGGTATCAATTTCATCACCAGCCATGACGGTTTTACGCTCAACGACCTGGTCAGCTATGAACATCGCCATAACGAGGCCAACGGCGAGAACAACCAGGACGGGCATGCGCACAATTTCAGCTGCAATTACGGTGCTGAAGGACCAGTCGAGGATCCAGCCATCAGGCAAGTGCGCCGCCAGCAGCGACTGAACATGCTGGCCTGCCTGTTGCTATCACGCGGCACACCCATGTTGCTGGCCGGTGATGAGTTCGGCAACACGCAAGCCGGCAACAATAACGCCTATGCACAGGACAACGAAACCGGCTGGCTGGACTGGGGTGGCCTTGCATCAGACCCGGATTTCCTCGACCAGGTGCAAACCCTGCTGGCATTGCGTCGTCAACTATCCCCTTGGGGTGAATTTTCCTGGCTAAGCCCTGCGGGGGCGGCGTTGGACGCCGGCCAGTGGCAACATGGCCAGGCGCTGACGATGTTGATGAGCAAGGCGCCGGAACCGGGTGAAACAGGTGCAGATACGTGGGGGTATGCCATGCTGATCAATGCGGCCGATGGTGAGCAGGAATTCCACCTGCCGGATATTGAGGACGGAGCGATCCGGGGGATTGTTTTTTGCAGTGCGCCGGTTGAGCACAAGGGGCAAACATGGACACTGGCAGGCCGCTCGGTGGCCTGTTTGTCACGTGAGTGCGGATAAAGGTGTTGCGACCCGGCGCCGATGGTTATTGATGTGCCGGATATTGCACTGGTAATGCGACAGGTATGCGCTTTATCATACGCGGACAGCCGGAAATGGCTGATTACAGGGTGGGGAAAGATTTTTCGGCAGGCGAGCGTGTATTGCAGTGCCGTTTAATACTTGGATTGACTCGAAACAGGTGAAATGATGAAAAAAGTGATTATTACAAGCCTGGTACTGATGGTATCAATGGCTGCAATGGCCCAGGACGTGATGGACGACGGTAGCAGGGTCGTATTGCCACTGGAATCCCAACAGTGCGATCTGCCGAATGCACCGCCACCCATCCCTGAGGAAGCGGAAAAGGCCGATTTATTGAGTGCACAGAAATATGTCAAGCAGTTCCAGGCGGACATGTTGGTTTATCGCACCTGCCTGGGTGTCGAGACCCAGGAAAAGCTTGATGGGCTGCTTGATCGCCGTGACCTGAGCAAAGGCAATGCCCAGGCCTTGTTGAACGCCTACAATTATTCCGTGGACATGGAAGAGCGGGTTGCCGCCATGTTCAACGAGGCCATACGGGCCTGGAAAGCGCGCCAGTAAAACCAGGGTCTAAAGTATTTACAGGCCCTGACGCTGCCGGGCTGGTCAGTCTTCGGCCAGCAGGTATTTTTGCAGGAACAGAACCGTGGCTTGTTGAAACAGGTCACGGTTCTCTTTCTTGTCATAACTGTGGCCCTCGTTGAGGGCATTCATGTACCAGACTGTCTGGCCCTGTTCACGTAAAGCCCTGACCAATTGATCCGATTCCGACGTGGGCACGATCGGGTCGTTACGGCCTTGCTGGACGAACAGGGGAATCTTGATTTTCTCTACGTTGTTCAACGGGCTGATACGCTCCAGGAAGGCGCGCATCTCGGGGTCACGTTCGTCACCATATTCGAAACGGCGCATTTCGCGCCGGTAATCCTGGGTATTTTCCAGGAAAGTGACAAAATTACTGATGCCAAAACGATCCACGGCGGCACGCAAACGGTCGCTGTAGTGAACTGCAGAGGCAAGCGCCACGTAACCGCCATAACTGGCGCCGATGATGGCCACCCGGTTTTCATCCAGTTGTTTCTGCTCCGCGATCCAGTCCAGTAATGCACCGATATCCTTGATGGCGGCTTCGCGTTTATAACCGTCATCCAGCGTGATGTAACGGGAACCGTAGCCCAGCGAACCACGGATATTCGGTGCAATGACAGCTGCACCGAGCTGGTCGATCCACATCTGGAAACTGGGATTGAACCGTGGCCGGAACTGGTTTTCCGGGCCACCGTGGACATGGATGATGACCGGGTGGGGTCCTCTGCCGGGTGGCAGGTAAACAAAGGCCGGTGTAGGTATGATCTCGTCAGGGTCTTCAGCGGGTGACGGGTACTTGATCTGGACAGGTTTGACAAATTTGCTGGTGTCCAGCCCGCCGGTTTCGCTGAAGGTCCAGCGCTTAAGCTTGCTCGAACTCAATGGTCTGCGGCCAAGATTCAAGCACGAAGGCGTCATTGGGGTTACGGGCTGAATTCAGCGTCATACCGATCTTTTTACCATCGGGGCTGAAAACCAGTCCGGATATCAATCCGTCCGGTATTCTCCTGACGAGCTTGTACGTGAGCCGTTGGGGATCAAACAGGTACAACTTGCTGATCCCCGCCTCGTTGGATACAAATGCCCCCCGGCTGCGGTCCGGACTCAAAACGAATTGGGTGATATCCCAGTAACTCGCTGCACTCATGAAGGTGGTTTCAGTGACACCGTTCAGGCTTGCTTTTGCCAGCTCCGCAGCGCCCTTGCGCTGATTGGTGACAAACAGGCACGCTTTCGTCATCACTGGAAAACCCGGTGGCGATGTTGCTGGATGGGTGCTCGGCGTTACCGGCCAATAACTGCAGTTCCCCGTCGGGCAAGTTCTTCAAGTAGATCCTGGAATCAATCACGCTGAGGAATTGCTGGATCAGCAGCTTTTTACCATCACGGCTGAAATCAATGGGTTTCCACAATGCGCCATCATCGGTCTTGAGCAACAACGTGGCCGCACCGCCTGATTCGATATTCTGCATCCAGATATCATTTGAGCGGCCGTTCCTGCGCGTGGAACGATAGGCCAGGTTCCGGCCCTGGCGGTCCCAGGCCATCCGGTTGTTCAGACCCTTGCTGTCGGACAGCGGGTTCAGCTGGCCGTTTTGAGTGTCGAATAAATATATCTGGTCAAATTCATCACCACCCTTGTCCAGGGTCAGGGCCATCAGGTTGCTGCCGGGCTGCAATAGCACCTCGCCAACCGGTTCCTCGCCGAATGTCAATTGGTGGTACTCTCCACCCGGCTTGTCAACACGGTGCAGCTGGGTTACCTCAACGGCCTGGGTCTTGATGAAAATGCTCTTGCTGTCTTTGCTCCAGCCCACCAGGCGGGTGCTGTAGATATCCTGGTAACGGCCCAGAATACGCGGCAGGGCCTCCGGAATCTCAGGAATATCCTCCATCAGCAACTGGCCGTCATTGGCCGTGCGGTATTGCACCTCGGTGGCCGCAGCACCGGGGGCCAGCAATACCAGGAACACGCAACTTAACCATAAACGCATCTGTAAATCCTTGTTATCCGTATACATCATTCCTACAAATAGACCGCAGGCGTCTGCAATCCGCCATAATTCGGCCCGATTCTTTGCATAGAGCCTGCACGGTGTTACCGGTATAATCGCGGATCAACCCGGCCAATGAATACTATGCAAAAGCCCCTTCATATCATAATACTTGCAGCGGGTGCAGGAACCCGCATGAAGTCATGCGTGCCTAAAGTATTACAGACTGTGGGGGGCCGTGCGATGATTATCCACGTACTCGAAACGGCTTCGCAACTCGAACCGGCCGGTTTACACGTGGTTATCAACCCGACGGCACCCGGGCTTATGGAAGCCTGCGCCGGTTTTTCCGTGACCTGGGCTGAACAGGCCGAACAACTCGGCACCGGTCATGCCGTGCAGCAGGCGCTGCCGGGTATCCCCGATGATGCAGATGTGCTCATCCTGTACGGTGACATTCCGCTGCTGGAAGCCGATGTGCTGCATAAACTGGTCACCACACCCACGGATGGTCTGAAAGTGCTGACCATGCAGGTCGCTGACCCCCATGGTTACGGGCGTATCGTGCGCGATGAGAGCGACTATATCAGGGAAATTGTCGAACAACGCGATGCTGATGAGCTTCAACAAGCGATTTGTGAAGTCAATTCCGGCATCATCATGGCACCGGTTGATGTGCTCAGGTCCTGCCTGCAGGGAATGGCCAGCAAAAATGCCCAGAACGAGTATTATCTGACCGATGTCTTTGCGATTGCCCATGCCAGGGGTATCCCGTGCAATGGGGTTGTCGCACCGCAGTGCAGCAGACCTCGAAGGCGCCAACGACCGGGTTCAACTCGCGGCACTGGAGAAACGATACCGTATGAAAAAGACCACAGAATTGATGCAATCCGGCGCGCAACTGGCGGACCCGGACAGGGTGGATATCCGTGGCACAGTAAAGGTGGGCCGCGATGTGTTTATCGATGTCAATGTCATCCTGGAGGGTGATATAGATCTCGGTGACAGGGTTCACATCGGTCCGGGATGCGTGTTGAAAAACTGCCAACTGGCAGCGGGCACAAAGGTCCATGCCTACAGTGTCATGGAAGGCGTGCGTAGCCTGGGTGAGTGTGATATCGGGCCGTTTGCACGCCTGCGTCCCGGCACCGAGCTGGGTGAAGGCAGCCGGGTAGGTAATTTTGTCGAGGTCAAAAACAGTACGCTTGATGCAGGCACCAAGGCCAGCCACCTGAGCTACCTGGGTGACAGCAGCATCGGCAAGCGGGTCAATATTGGCGCCGGTACCATTACCTGCAATTATGACGGTGCCAACAAGCACCGGACCGTGATAGAGGACGATGTATTTATCGGTTCAGATACGCAGTTGGTGGCCCCGGTGAAGATCGGGGAAGGTGCAGACATCGGTGCCGGCAGCACCGTTACCAAGGACGCCCCGGCCGGAGCGTTGACCATCAGCCGTGCAAAACAGGTCACGGTTCGTGGCTGGAAACGGCCGGTGAAGAACAAATGATGGCGGTTGGGCACTAATATGTGCGGAATCGTTGCAGCTTCAGCAAGACGTAACATCCGGGATATCCTGATCAAGGGTCTGCACACGCTTGAATACCGCGGGTATGATTCGGCAGGCATCGCCCTGCAGCAGGATGGGTGCCTGGCGAGGTATCGCACGGCCGGCAAGGTCAGGGACCTTGAAGCCCTGTTGCTGAATGACCCGGTCGATAGCCACTGCGGTATTTCGCATACACGCTGGGCGACCCACGGTGCGCCCAACACAATCAATGCCCACCCCCATGTATCCGGCGACCAGTTGGCGCTGGTGCACAACGGAATCATTGAAAACCACGAAGAACTGCGTTCTGAACTGCAGCAGGCAGGTTGCCAGTTCAACTCCGATACTGACACCGAGGTCATGGTGCACCTGGTGGCCCACTTGATGGCTTCGGGCCTGGACCTGTTTTCTGCTGTTCGCAAGGCCATCGGCCGTCTGAGTGGCGCATTCGCCATTGCAGTGGTCAGCGCGGCGGAGCCCGGTGTCGTGGTCGGTGCGCGCAAAGGCAGTCCGCTGGTCCTGGGGCTTGGCGAGGGTGAGAATTTCCTGGCTTCCGATATATATCCCTTGCTGGATGAAACCGACCGCTTCGTTTTTCTGGAAGAGGGTGACGTGGTCAGGCTGGATGCCGATACGGTGCAGGTGGTGGATGAAAACGACCAGCCAGTGGAGCGGCCGGCCAGGCAGGTCGAAACCAAAACCGACGCAGTGCAACGGGGTGATTACCCGCACTACATGCTCAAGGAAATATTCGAGCAACCCCAGGCCGTGGCTGAAACCCTGGAAGGCAGGCTCAGCGCCACGGCGGTGTTGCCGAATATATTCGGTGTTGGTGCAGAAAAAGTATTTCGCCAGGTACGGCAACTGCATATCGTCGCCTGCGGCACCAGCTACCATGCAGGATTGGTCGCCCGGTACCAGATCGAACAGCTGGCGGGTATTCCATGCCAGGCGGAAATCGCATCCGAATACCGTTACCGCAGACCGGTAGTGCCGGAAAACACGCTGTTTATCGCCATTTCGCAATCCGGTGAAACGGCCGATACGCTGGCCGCGCTGAAGCACGCGAAACAGGCGGGTTATATCGCCACGCTTGGCGATATGCAACGTGGCCGAGAGTTCCATCGTGCGCGAAGCGGACCTGGTGCTGATGACCCGGGCCGGTCCCGAAGATCGGTGTTGCATCCACCAAGGCATTTACCACGCAGTTGGTTGCCTTACAGTTGTTGATGCTGGAACTGGCACGCCTGAACGGCGTCGACCAGGTTTTATACGAAAAATACGTTTCCGATCTCCACCGCCTGCCGGAGTTGCTCAACGAAGCATTGAGCCTGGACGGGGAATTCAAGGCCCTGTCGGCAGCATTTACCAACCGGAACCACGCCCTGTTCCTCGGCCGGGGCAGCCATTACCCGATCGCCATGGAAGGCGCGCTGAAACTCAAGGAGATCTCCTACATCCACGCCGAGGCATATGCAGCCGGGGAACTGAAACACGGCCCATTGGCGTTGGTGGATGCCGCGATGCCGGTGTTTGCCGTGGCGCCGAACAACACGCTGCTGGAAAAACTGATCAGCAATATCGAGGAGGTCAGCGCCAGGGGCGGGGAGTTGTACGTCATCGCAGATACCGAGGTGATTTCCAGTTTCCAGCAACGCCACGGTCGCATCATAGGCCTGGATACCGGCGGACCCTTGCTGGCGCCGGTGGTCATGACCATCCCGTTGCAGCTTTTGGCCTACCATGTGGCCGTGCAGCGTGGCACTGACGTGGACCAGCCACGTAACCTGGCCAAGTCGGTGACGGTGGAGTAGCCAGGAGCCACCAGCTTGGGTAAGCTGTGTTTCCGGTTGAGTGAACCGGTCATGAACTATCGTTGAAGGCTGAATTGAATGCGCAGAAAGCACCGGGCAAATGATGAGGCAGAAATCAACATCACACCGATGTTGGATATCGTTTTTATCATGCTCATCTTTTTTATCGTGACCACTTCTTTTGTAAAGGAAAAGGGGCTCGAGGTATCCCGGCCCTCGAGTGCTCCACCCAAAGAGGTCAAGAAGAGCAAGGGTCCGATCGTGGTCAAGATTGACGCCAATGGCAACATCACGATGAAGGGTCGCATGCTCGAGTTCATGGCCGTGGAAGCCAATCTGGAACGCGAAAAGGCCGAGAAACCGGACTCACCCCTGATCGTAGCAGCGCACCCGGATGCTGAAACCAATTCCCTGGTCACCGTGCTGGATGCAGCCAAGGCAGTCGGCATCGGCAGTGTCAGCGTGGCAACCACGCGACAATAAACCGGGCTCATTTTCACTGCGGTCTTGCTTACCATTCGGCCAGTAGGGCGAATCAATCGTGTTTGGTGGGATTGAATCTTCAATTAGCGGCGGGACTTGAATTCTGATGAACTTCTTAGACCAGGTAAGCGCCTGTCTTTTTTCAGAACACGCCATAGACCCTTCCCTGGGGGCTCTTCCGAAACATCCCTGTTTCGTAAGGTTCTGAAAAAAGCAGGGCGCTCCCCTGGTTTAAAGGTCATTGCCCTAACAACGTTTATTGCACAGGTCTTGGTTGATTTGCTGTTTGAACTCCAAGCGCTGGGGCAGGGTGTTGCTTACTGGGACCGTGAGCGACATGGAGTCGCGACCGAGCCTACAGGGAGGTATTCACGGTGTGTCCCAGGAAGGAATACCCTGCCCCAGCGCTCCTTCCGATAAAGGCAGGCAACAGTGAAACTGACTTCCTGGTTACTTAATTACACACAGTATCGCGGCTGTATGTCAGGAAAAAACCTTCCAGATCACCGTTCTCGATGTAGGTTTCCATGTCCTCGAACCGCCAGCCTCCCTTGGTGTATTCGTCGTGTTTTTCGCTCATGTTCCTGGCACCTCCACCACGGCGGCTGAAGCGGGAGGAATCCCGGAAGATGGTGATGACTTCCTGGCAGGCAGCTTCCGGCACGGTCTGGGCGGAGAGTGGGCCGCTTTGGGCGAATACCATGCCCAACAATAAGCCGAATAAAACGCCGATCAGCATCCTCTCTTTCATAGCAAAGTCTCCTTCTTTTCAGGTAGTTCCAGTAATCCGGTGGGATCATAGCTGGGTGGTAATTGCAGGTGATAACCCTGTTCTGCCAGGTTCTGTCTCACCAGGTCGATGTCTTCATAAGCGAGATTTCTTTCGGTTGTCAGATCCAGACGCATGACGAATACAGGTTCCCCGAATATTTTTTTCAAAGACACAGGCAGGTCATCAAACTCGCTGCCCTCGGCCAGGTAGATATACGTGAAGTCCTTCAGGCTGGAACGGAAAACAGAGCTTTTCATTCGACATTTCCTCCAGGTGCCACACCACTTAAACAGGCGAAGTATATATGCAATCCGTCAATTCCATGACCATGGCAGCTATTGGCAGTGTACATCCGGACAAAAACTCCAGATAACACCTATACTTAGCGTTAGGTGGCGCGGGTATATACCAGTTAACCCAGCCCGGCCCAAGCATCATTACCTGAATTACGGGTTGATAACCCAGAAGGGACGCGAGTGATTTTACTTACCTGAATGGAGTCCGAAAGGGTTACAGATAATTTAAAACAATTGGGAGTGAGTCATGAAAACCAGTAGTGTTTTAGTCACCGTGATATGTGTAGCAGTAGTTTCAGCACTTGCCACATTACATTTATCCAGAGTTGCTCCATGGTCGAAAGCCAGTAACTTCGCCAAAACAATGGATACGGCTGACGTTGTATTCGAGGTCGACGAAGCTAACGGTGAATTGGATATAACCAGCGGCGTCGGTTCAGGATGCGCCAAAAAGGGATGTTTCAAGGTCGGTAAGGGTAAATCAGGCAGGTTGAAATTCCAATTTAATGCAGACCCGGAATGGCAGTTAACAAAATTCGAAATTTGTGAAGGTGACACGAAGCCTACGCACCCATGCAGTCTTGATGTTTGGGAGCGGTTGGAATTTGCCGCATCTGATACAAAGAAGGGGCAAAAGTTGTTTTTTACATCAGAAGACGGGGTTATAGACCTGACCGGTGTAAAACCTGGCGCTGATTACTCCGAGTTTTACCTCTTTGACCAGAACGCAATCAAGAAGACTTATTTTTACACCATTGAAGCATGTAGAAGCACTGTTGCCCCGGCCGATACAGATGAAACTGTGGACGAGGCCGTGGATGCCGCTACCGCCACGGCTGTGGTCACTACGACCTGTTACACCACTGATCCACCGATTCAAAACGGTGGCAGACGTTAAAAAGCTTTTACGTAGGCAAAACACTCATGACGGTCTGAATTTGAGTTGCAGCTAAATGGCTGAGTTTCGATACAGGGCATATATCAGCTATAGCCACAGGGATGAAACCTGGGCCAGCTGGCTCCACCGCGCGCTTGAGTCATACCGTATACCCCGGCATCTGGCTGGCAAAAAAACCAGCGTGGGTGAAGTCCCATCGCGAATACGCCCCGTATTTCGTGACCGCGACGATCTGTCTTCTGCCACTGATCTTGAAGATACGGTAAAACAGGCCCTGGCTGATTCTGAAAGCCTGATCGTGGTTTGTAGCCCGGCAGCGGCTGTTTCGAACTGGGTGGGTGAAGAAATCCGCCAATTTGCCAGCCTTGGCCGGGCAGACCGGATTTTCTGCATCATTGTTGATGGTGAACCCGCCGATGATGGAGATGTTTCGGCTTGTTTCCCTACCGCACTGGCAGAGATAGGCCACCAGGAGCCACTCGCAGCAGATGCGCGCAAGTGGGCGGATGGCAAGCATGTGGCCAAGCTCAAGCTGATTGCGGGGCTGTTAGATATCCGGTTGGACGAACTTCGTCAGCGCGATTTACAAAGACGCCGGAAGCGGCAGCTGTTTACAGGACTGGGTATCGCAGCCGTACTGGCGCTGGCCGTCATCACGGTGGTTTCTCAAATTTCCGAACGCCACGAACGTGAGAAGGCTGAGCAATTGGCCACCTTTATCGTTGATCTCGGAGAACGGCTCAAGTCTGATGCGGATCTTGAAACACTTGCCTTGATCAGTGGCGAAGCGACACGGCAGTTACAAAACCTGGACCCGGACAGACTTACACCCGAAACTGGTAAAAGGGTCGCGCTGGCCTTCCGGCAACTGGGAAGGGTCAGCCAGTACCAGGGCAAACCCGACGACGCGCTCGACGCCTTCGCACGTTCACGTGACCTGCTTTCCCGCCTGTACGACAAGTACCCCGAGGACGCCACTCTCCTGTTCGAACTGGGCAACGCGGAGTACTACATCGGCAACCTGTATTTTGCACAAGGCCGTCACGATGTCGCCCAGGAATCGATAGAAACCTACCATCGGCTGACGCATGCATTGGCGGAAAAGGACCCCGATAACCCGGACTGGATACTGGAGTTGTCGTACTCGCACAATAACCTGGCCGCCATTCATCTCGACAGTGGCAAAGGGGTAGATAACAGGACGCTGTCAAACATGGCAGAAGCCCTCCGTTTCATGGAGATTGTGGTCGCAATGAAACCCGATGACGAAGCGGTTGCCAGTGTTTACTCAACGACCCTGGCATGGGCGGCGGATGCCCAAGTCCAGGCCTGTAACCTGGAAGATGCCATGGAACTCAGACACAGGGTATTGGAACTGTCGGAGTTCTCCACCAATGCCGACCCGGGCGATAACGAGCTAAGAAAACAGCACGCGTACGCCTTGACCGGCCTGGCCCGTGTGCAGGCCCTTACCGGCGAGCCCGCAACTGCCGTTGAGAACCTGGAACTGGCGGTATCTATACTGGAATCGTTGTTCGCCGCTGATCCCAGTAATTTCCACTACCGCCAAGAAGCCCTATACCGGCAGATCATGCTCGCCAGGCTGTTGGCAGAAACCGGCCGGCCTGGTTTGGCGCTCGCCACGCTGGAAGAGATTGAGGCCAAATTCTCTGCCATCAACGGTCTGCAAGAACAAGGTAGTGAGCCGGAGGCCGAGTACGCAAATCTCCTCCTCGGTTACGCAGATGCAGAGTTAAAACTCGGTGAACTGGATGATGCGAAAGACCACCTGCAAAACGTGATTGATCTGCAGTTAAAAATCCCGGACACCCAGGATGTGGATATTTTCGAGATCAAAAGATTGGTCATGGCCCGTTACCTGTGGTGGCAAATTGAAGGCAGGAATGGCCTCGAATCGTTGCCAATGATCCACCTGGCGGCTCAGAACACTGGCAGCGAGTTCAGAAGTTGTGTCGAGGCAGATTCAGCCGCCCG
Organism: uncultured Gammaproteobacteria bacterium; assembly: GCA_963753105.1. Classification (GTDB taxonomy): domain Bacteria; phylum Pseudomonadota; class Gammaproteobacteria; order Xanthomonadales; family SZUA-36; genus SZUA-36. The sequence goes on along the minus strand of CAVWBD010000001.1, from coordinate 325,872 downwards.
GATGTTTGTCATTGAGGGGCAACGCGAGCATGCGGCAAGAGAGGTCAAATACCTGAAAGACAAGGGATATGCCGACCCGTCTTTTATCCGGTTTTGCAAGAAACACGGGCTTTGCAGTTGAATAAAGGGGCGTATATGCAATACCGTGTACGGTCTTTGTTCACAGGGAAGCTCCAGAAGCGCGATACCAAGCGGTGAGCGAACAACATAATTACAAGGCTTTTATCAGCTACAGTCACCGTGATGACAAGTGGGCTGCGTGGTTGCACCGTGCACTCGAGGCCTATCGTCTGCCACGTAAACTGATTGGTACATCGACAGGCCATGGCGAAGTACCGGCGCGCATCAAGCCCGTGTTTCGCGACCGCGATGAAATGTCTTCTTCGTCTAACCTGGGCAGAACGGTCCAGCGGGCGTTGCAGGAATCCGAGAACCTCATCGTGGTTTGCTCCCCGGCCTCAGCTGCTTCGCATTGGGTTAACGAAGAAATCCGTCATTTCGCCAGCCTCGGCAGAAAGGAACGGATTTTCTGCGTCATCGTCGACGGGGATCCCGCCGCAGTTGAAGCGGGTTCAGGCTGTTTCCCACCGGCTTTGGCAGACATCGGTATGCATGAACCATTGGCGGCAGATGTCCGCAGGTGGGCCGATGGCAAACACCTGGCAAAACTGAAACTGGTGGCAGGCATGCTGGCGCTTCCGCTGGATCGACTGCGGCGCCGTGATCTACAGAAACGCCAAAAAGTGTGGGCCATCACTGCGGTAGCATCCATCGTGCTGGCCGCGGTATTGGTGATGGCCGTCACTTCCCGTATAGCGGCCCAGCAACGGCGGGATTCGGGCGAATCCCTGGTGGCCTATAAACTGAATGAGTTGCGCACGCTTCTGAATGTTACCAGGGATCCGGGTGAGCTTTATCGGCTTGAGTCGTGGGACCAGCAACAGTTGTCCCGCTTGATTTCCGATGCTGGTGAGCAGACCGATGCACTGACCGCCCACGCGATGGAGTTGCGCAACCAGGGTATTGATTCCTGGCACGCTGGTGCATTGTCGCAAGCCATGGAGATATTTCAGGATTCGTGGGTCCTGCTGGCAGAAGCCTATCGTCGCGACAAGAGCAAGCGCACAATATTTTTTGAGCTGGGCCAGGCCGAATTCTGGATTGGACAGGTTTACAAGGATCTCGGCGCATGGGAAGTGGCCGAAGAATCATGGACCACTTATGCTGAAATTACCCGGCAGTTGATCCTGTTGCAACCTGAAAATGCAGAATGGGTTTTGGAAATGGCTTACGCCTTGAGTAATCTCGGCGGCCTGCAAAGGTATGGTTTAACCAGTAACCCGGAGCGGGCCCTGCAGTTGCTGCAGTCGGCGCTGGAGTACAACCAGATCGCACTGGTGCTTGATCCCGGCAATAACCAATACCAATCTGAACTCGGGCAATCACATGCGTTTCTTGCGGATGCGCAACTGGATGTCTGTGATCTGGAAGGCGCTTTCTTATCACGGCAGAAACAGGTCACGCTCGAACAGGAGATACTGAACGCTGATCCTGAAAATACCGAAAGGATGAAACGGCTGGCCTGGGCTTTCAGTGGTTTTGCAGTGGTGCAGGAAAGCCGCGGTGAAATTGATGGCGCCATTGAAAGCTACCAACGGGCATTGCAGTGGATCGAACCAGTGTTATGGGCCAACCCGGACACCAGAAATACGGAGCGGTTTGTGCTGGATCGCCGCTACCGGCTGGTCAGGCTCAAAGCCCAGCGAGGTGAAATTGAAGGTGCACGTGTGACCCTGGATGAGTTGTCAGATGAGTGGCAGGATTTTTTCCAGTTCGAAGAAAAACAGGATGAAAACATCAGGTTCCACGCGGACTTTCTACTGGGCCGGGCAAGGTTTGCCGAGGCTGAAGGCAATAGTGATCTGGCAAACGACCTGTTGGAGAAGGCCACGGATATCATCATCGGGGTTCTGGCGAAACTGCCTGGTGACAGGAATACGGAGAACCTGTTGATGTCGGCAGTGTACCAGGCCTGGATGCCGGAACAGCAGTTGTTGCCGGAGCATATCCTGGCCTTATTGCCGGACTATAAAGCCGACCCGGGCCGGACCCGGGCCTGCGTGGATGCAAGGATGGCTGCGCAAAAGGCCATTGTAGTGGGTGATGCTGCAAGCGCTCAGATGTTGACCAACTATCTGCTGGACAAGGACTATACTGAAGTGAGTTTCATGCAGTTTTGTCAGAAACATGATTTATGCAAGGGGCGGTAACAGCGACCCGCCGGGCGTTTTTTGGGCCAAAAGTCGCACAATGAAAGATCGAGGAGAGCAAGAATGATTAAAGCAGGGGTATTAACCAGATTGATCTGCGTGCTTTTTATTGCAGGATTCAGTTCAATCGCGCAGGCGGCGCTTGTCGTCAACATGCAGGTCAATGAAAGTGAAACCAAGTTAACGGTCAGCACGCCGGGCAACTGCGCACGTGGCGCAAACCATACCGGTTGTATAAAGGGCCAGGGGCGGCAGCCGATCAACTTCAACCTGGGTAATAAGAGATGTTCTGCCGGTGGAAACTGGACCTTGGATTACGTGGCACTGGGTATGAGCGAAGGCAGCACCGGGGGGCTCACGGCTGAAGCGGCCAGCGATTTTAACGCGGACGCCTCGAGCGGCAAGGTGACGCCTGACAGCCAAAACGCTAACCACATACAGATACGTAACAACAACATGTCCGCCTATGACGTCTGGTACACGGTTTATGCTACCTGTGATGACTCGGTTATCGACACGGATCCGAGAATTGAGAATGACGGAAGCGGTCGCTAATAGGGGTTGCTAATGCCCGGCGGGGATGAACAAACCGGGAGGTTTCAACCATGCGCCTGACCATAGGTGTAACAGGTCACCGTGACCTGGTTGCGGAGGAAATTCCCGCCCTGAAAGAGCAGGTGCGGGGGTTTTTCCGGCAACTGAAAACGGACTTCCCTCATCTTGACCTGCAACTGATTACGCCGCTGGCCGAGGGCAGCGACCGCCTGGTGACGGATATTGCGCTGGAAATGGGCATCAGCCTGATCGTGCCCTTGCCCATGCCGCAGGCTGATTACGAACGGGATTTTTCATCACCAGCCGCAATCGGGGTTTTCAGGGAATCACTGAAACACGCGCGGGTAATCAATTTGCGCACGCTGCCCGAAGCCCAGGGGCAGCCGATGTTAGAGAACGTCCGTGACCGTCAATATGCCCAACTGGGTATTTTCATCTCGAACCACAGCCAGATACTACTGGCGCTTTGGGACGGCAAAGCGTCTGACGCCACGGGTGGCACGTCTGCCGTGGTTAACTATCACCTGACCGGTGTCATGCCGGGTTATTCGATAGCTGACAATTCCCCGAACCTGCTGGCGGAAAACGAAAATGACCTGGTTTATCAAATCGTGTGTTCCAGGAACCGGCCTGGCGGCGAGCCGCGTGAAGACCTGCAACCATTGCAAAAGGCCTGGATAACCGCGCATTGGGGTTTTGAAAGCAGCGATAAAATGCCGTTGGACTACTGGGTGACCCTGCATCGTTTGCAGGATTACGAGCTTGATACGGCAAAATACCGTTCTGCCATTGAAAAGGAAGGCGCGGACCTGCTTAAAAATGCCCCGGATATAGAACTACCGGTTGGTACAAGGTCCATTGCGGAGCAATATCGCATTGCCGACTGGCTGGCGATTCACTTTCAGAAGAGAATATCGGCGGGGTTGATCGCCATTCACAGCATCGGTGTATTGATTGGCCTGATTTTCATCGTGTATTCGGAGATTGACGGGCTCGATTTCCTGGTGAATCTTTTCCTGCTCGCCTTCCTGGCCGGGTTCGTGCTTTACAAGGTTGGTGAAAAGCGCCAATGGCACCGCAAACACCTCGACTACCGCGCGTTAGCAGAGGGCTTGAGGGTACAGTTCTACTGGAGTCTTGCCGGTGTCATCGACGTGCAATCAGCGGAATTTGCCTACGATAATTTCCTGCAGAAACAGGATGTGGACCTGGAGTGGATTCGTCACGTAATGCGCAATGTCAGCCTGGCGCGCAGCCGTGACAACGTGCCCAATGATGCCTGGGTGGACTGGGTGATCGAACAGTGGGTTGGTGATGAGACCGGTCAGACCGGTCAGTTGTCATATTACAGGCGCAAGGAAAAGGAAAAGGCCGCCCGGTACAGGCTCACGAAGATGCTGGGCAGGATCACCCTGTGGGTCGGTATCCTGATCGCGATCGTATTGGCTTTTGCGGGTACGGACATGTCCGACACTCAGCAAAAAACACTGCTGATTTTAATGGGTACGTTTCCCTTGATTGCAGGTATACGTGATGCGTATTCATATAAAAAAGCGGAAAAAGAACTGATCAAGCAGTACCGTTTCATGAGCGGGGTGCTGGCCAACGCGCGACACTTGCTGGATGATTCCGATGATCCGGAGTTCCGTAGAAAAGTGCTCAGGGCACTGGGTAACGCCGCGCTGGAAGAAGACGCCGAGTGGATCCTGATGCACCGCGAGCGTCCGCTGGAACACAGCGGAATTTAGTCACGGAAACGTCGGTTTAATTTTTAGTTGTTAGTTTTTTTACACTACCGTTCCAGTATTTGCATTTTGACTTCACATTACAGGGCTATTGCTAAACATGGCTAGCGCCGATGGATTCTTGACAGCATGAATCCACGTTTGTATATACTGGCGATACCGAGAAGGGGCACGGGAGGTGTAAATGAAGTACTTACTCATGTTAGTGGCAGCCGTCTTGATGCTGTTCTCCGGGTTTCTTGCACACTCAGACAGTAACCCTCCGCAGGTCCGGGTGGATTCGGATGCCCACTGGGAGTGGTTTGACGAAAAATGGCCCAATGCCGAGCAGGCGCGGATGATTGAAAGGGCGGCCGTGGCGGGTGACGCACAGGCGCAGTTCAGGCTGGCATTAATGCACGATGCCGGCAGGGGCGCAAGACAGGATGCCAAAGCGGCGGTGAAATGGTTGCAAAAAGCTGCTGAACAAGGTCATGTCGAGGCGCAGTACAACCTGGGTACCATGTATGACATTGGCCGCGGGGTGTCGCAGGATTATACCGAAGCGTTCAGGTGGTATCGACGCGCTGCCGAGCATGGTTATGCGAGTGCACAGAAGAACCTGGGAGTAAAATATGGCCTGGGCCAGGGTGTGGGGCAAAGTGACTCCGAGGCGTATATCTGGTCTGCGGTTGCAGCGCAATCAGGTGACGAGGGCGCAGCCAGCAACCGTGATATTGCCGCCAGTAAATTATCGGCTGACGAACTTGCCAATGCACAGAACCGGATCACGCTGCTAAACCAGCAAATCAAGCAGCACGGGGCGGGGAAGTAGCACCGCTTAAGGTAATCCGGGAATAAAAAACGCCGCCACCCTGTTAAGCAGGGCGGCGGCGTTTGTTTATAACGCCTTAACGATCGATCAGCGGTTCATACGCGTCTCGATCAGCGCGTTGACCACTTCCGGCTCGGCCAGCGTGGATGTATCACCAAGGTCGCCAAAGTCATTCTTGGCGATCTTGCGCAGGATACGGCGCATGATCTTGCCCGAGCGGGTCTTTGGCAGACCTGGCGCCCACTGGATCAGGTCGGGCGTGGCGATCGGACCGATCTCCTTACGTACATGGTTTCTCAACTCTGTACGCAATTCTTCGCTGGGCTCGGCGCCGGCAACCAGGGTTACATAAACATAGATACCCTGGCCCTTGATTTCGTGCGGGAAACCAACCACCGCGGATTCTGCCACCAGCGGGTGAGAAACCAGCGCGCTTTCAACCTCGGCGGTTCCCATGCGGTGACCGGAGATATTCAGCACGTCATCAACACGACCGGTGATCCAGTAATAACCATCCTCGTCGCGGCGGCAACCGTCACCCGTGAAATACCGGCCCTCGAAGGTCGAGAAGTAGGTATCTATGAAACGCTGGTGATCGCCGTAAACGGTACGCATCTGGCCGGGCCAGCTGTCGGTGATGACCAGTTGTCCTTCGGCTGCGCCTTGCAGCGGATTACCCTGGGCATCAACGATGTCCAGCATGATGCCGGGCAACGGGGTGCTGGCCGAACCTGGTTTCAATGGTGTGGCGCCAGGCAGCGGGCTGATCATGATGCCACCGGTCTCGGTTTGCCACCAGGTGTCAACGATCGGGCAACGGCCCTCGCCAACCACGTGGTAATACCATTCCCATGCTTCCGGGTTGATCGGCTCACCAACGGAACCCAGCAAACGCAGGGTTTTGCGCGAGGTGCGCTTGACCGGCTCGTCACCATCACGCATCAGTGCGCGGATCGCGGTCGGTGCGGTGTAGCAGATATTGACGTTGTGCTTGTCGCAAACCTGCCAGAAACGGCTGGTGTCGGGATAGTTGGGTACGCCTTCAAACATCAGCGTGGTCGCACCATTGGCCAGTGGGCCATAAACGATGTAGCTGTGACCCGTGACCCAGCCCACATCGGCCGTACACCAGTAAATGTCGCCATCGTGGTAATCAAAGACCAGTTCGTGTGTAAACGAGGCATACACCATGTAACCGCCGGTGGTGTGCATCACACCCTTGGGTTTGCCGGTCGAGCCTGAGGTGTAAAGGATGAATAGCGGGTCTTCGGCACCCATTTCTTCGCATGGGCAGTCGTCAGAGACATTGGCTTCAACTTCATCAAGCCAGTAGTCACGGCCCTCAAACATGGCCACTTCGTTACCGGTGTTCTTGATGACCAGAATTGACTCGAGTATGTCCATGACGCCTTCGCGCTCGCAGGCGGCGTCGACGTTCTTCTTCAACGGAACCTTCTTGCCACCACGCAGACCTTCATCAGCGGTGATCAGGATGTTGGACTGGCAATCAACGATTCGGCCAGCCAGCGCGTCGGGTGAAAAACCGCCGAATACGACCGAGTGGATCGCACCGATACGCGCGCAGGCCAACATGGCAACAGCGGCCTCGGGAATCATCGGCATATACAGCGTGACGCGGTCACCCTTCTTGGTGCCGATTTCTTTCAAGGCATTGGCCATGCGGCAAACGCGTTTGTGCAGGTCGTTGTAGCTGATATGCAGGTCGCGCGCTGGGTCGTCGCCTTCCCAGATAATGGCGGTCTGCTCGCCACGTGTCTCCAGGTGCCGGTCAACGCAGTTGTAGCACGCATTCAGGGTGCCATCTTCAAACCAGCGGGTATAGACATCGCTACGGTCCCAGGAAACCTCCTTAACCTTGCTGAATGGCTTGATCCAGTTGATTCTGCGGGCCTGTTCGGACCAGAAACCGGCATTGTCATCAACCGACCAGGCGTACATCTCTTCATAACGTTGTTGATCAACGTGTGCTCGTTCCCTTGCTGCAGGGATAACAGGATAAGTTTTGCTCATTGTCGCTCTCTACTCTTCTTACTATTAAGATTTTAAGGAGGGTTAGTTCCAGGTCATGCCCGGACGCCAACCCCATCGCCATAATAATCCGGCGCCAAAAAACAGGCCGCCGAGATGTGCATAGTGCGCGACGTTCGGCATCGCGCCGGTAACACCGAAAATCAATTCGACGCCACCATAAATCAGTACGAACCATTTCGCCTTGATCGGTACCGGGAAAAAAATCAACATCAGCTTGTTGTTTGGCCACATCACACCGTAGGCCAGCAACAGGCCAAAAACCCCACCTGAAGCACCAATGGTCGGGTAGACATCGCCGCTGATGTATTGCACCAGTAGCTGAATGATTCCGGCGCCCAGTACGCAGACCAGGAAGAACTGGGCAAAGCGCCAGCTGCCCCACATCCTCTCCACCGGCAGACCAAACATCCAGACGGCAAACATGTTAAAAAACAGGTGGTTAAAGCCGCCGTGCAAAAATGCATAACTGATTAACTGCCAGGGTTGAAAAAATCCGCTGGACATCGGCCACAAGGCCAGTTGCCCGGAAATATTGTTCAGCAGAAATACCGCGATGCACACAACGATGATCCCGATCGAGATCGGTGGTCGTGTAACAATTTGCGGTTTTGGCTGCTGATTCAAAGAAACCCTCTCCGGTCATAAATCACGCGGGTTACAATAGTACAATGACTGAAAATAAACGGATTGACACACATCATGTAAAACGGGTGACGGTGTATGCTTCTTCAAGCCAGGCATTGCAACCCGTCTACTACGACGCCGCCCGGCGCCTGGGTGAAATCCTCGCCGAGGCAGGAAAATCCATCATCTATGGCGCTGGTGGGCATGGCCTGATGGGATCAGTTGCCGATGGCGCGCTGAGCAGGAACGGGGAAGTTTTTGGGGTGGTGCCCGATTTCCTGCAGGCGCTCGAACTGACACACCGTGGTTTGACCGGGCTGAAGGTGGTCAGGGAAATGCGTATCCGCAAGCAACTGATGCTGGAGGATTCCGATGCCGTGGTGGCTTTGCCGGGCGGTTGTGGAACGATCGAGGAACTGTTCGAGGCCCTGACCATGAAGCGGCTCGGGCAATGGGTGGGTCCGGTTATCCTGGTCAATACCAATGGTTTCTACAATGACCTGATTCGGTTTATGAACCACAGTGTCGCCGAGTGTTTCATGGGTAAAAATCACCTGGACATGTGGTCCGTCGTCAACGATCCGGAAGATGTGCTGGACGCGATCGAGGGGGCGCGTGGATGGGACAGCGATGCCCTGCAGTTTGCTAACGTGACACCTGCCAACGCATGAACGATCCATCGCTTATAGATTTACATAAATTACCCGCCGCACGTGGTCTGGCCTGGCTCGCCGGGAGTTGGGAACTGGTCCGGCGGCAGCCGCTGCGTCTGCTGCTGATCAGCCTGTTTTTCCAGTTCTTCCTGAGTTTTTCGCAGGCTGACCTGCTGGGCCTGCTGGTGGTGCTATGCCTGCCAGTGCTCAGTGCCGGGATGCTGCATGCCTTTTACCTGGTTGAGAATGGCGATAAACCCATGCTGGCGGTCCTGTTCATGCCGTTCACCGCAAAAAATGTCGTCAGCCGCCTGCTGTTGCTGGGTGGTGTCGTGCTGGTGTTGGGTTTGTTGCTGGTTTCGTTGTTCCTGGCCGGCCAGGTGATGGATATCGATCCCCAGGTATTGAGCCGTGTCGAGCAGGGCGACCTGGATGCCTTGCAGCATATTGATCCCGCGACGATGGAAAAATCCCTGCTGGCTATGGCCCTGGCAGCGGCACTCAGCGGTATGTTGACCTATTTCTCGGTGCCGCTGATCTGGTTCAGGAAGCAGGCTGCAGGAAGAGCGATTTTACTCGGCTTGAAGGCATTGGGCCGGAACTGGAAGCCGTTATTGCTGATTGGCGTTCTGCTGGGCTTGCTGGCGGTACCGATTGTAATGCTGGTCGGATATTTTTACCTGTCGGCCCTCAGTGGGGGGGATCCCTCGACGATGTTGGCCATCGTGTTACTGGTGTTGGGTCCGTTCTTTCAACTATTGCTGTTTGGCACCCAGTACCTGGCGTTCCGGGATATTTTCGGTCTGGACGAAAGTTTCAGAAGTTCTGAGAAGAGCAGTAACGATCAGCTGGTGGCCTGATCCTGTGTCTTCTCATTCCCGGTCCTTGACCAGGATGCGGGACATCACGATTCCGACTTCAAACAGCAACCACATCGGCAAGGCCAGCAGGGTCTGCGAGATCACATCCGGTGGTGTCAGGATCATACCGATCGCAAATGCACCCACGATAATATAAGGCCGCCAACTTCCGAGTTTGGCCGGTGTAGTCACACCGGTGGCGACCAGGAGAATGGTTGCGATCGGGACTTCGAAGGTGATGCCGAAGGCAAGAAACAGCGTCATGACAAAATCCAGGTACTTGCTGATGTCGGTCATCACCGCCACGCCTTCCGGCGCCACGCGGTTCATGAAACCGAACACCAGTGGAAACACGACAAAATAGGCAAACGCACAACCTGCGTAAAACAGGAATACCGAGGACAACAACAGGGGGCGGGCCAGTCTTTTTTCGTGTTTGAACAAGGCCGGCGCCACGAAAGCCCACAATTGGTACAGCACCATCGGTATCGAAATCATGATGGCGAGCAGCATCGTCATCTTGAACGGTGTCAAAAACGGTGATGCGACATCGATGGCGATCATGTTGCTGCCCGCAGGCATCTGCGCCATCATCGGTGCGGCCAGGGCTTCGTAGATATAACGTGAAAAGGGTAGTAATACGATCAGGACAATAGCGACGGTCAGGCAAGCCTTCAGCAGGCGGCTGCGCAGTTCAACCAGGTGCTGGAGAAAACTTAACTCCTGGTCGTCCTCGGGCAGTTCAGACATTGTCGTCCCTGGTGGTTGTTTCCGTTACCGGTTGCGGCTTCTTCCCGGTCTCAGTGTCCGGTTTCGCGGTGGCAGACGGTGTTTCCCCTATTTTGACATCGGCCAAGTCGGTGAGGTCTTTACCGATCTGCTTGAATTCTTTTTCGGCCTGTTTGATCGGTGCGGAGATATCCGCTTCATCGAGTTCCGCCTGGATCGTATTACGCAGGCTGATCCAGCTTGTCCGGGCCTTACGTACAAAACCACCGACGGTGCGTGCGACCTTCGGCAGGCGCTCAGGACCGAGCACCAGCAAGCCGATCAGGGCCAGCAGGAAAAGCTCTGCAAAACCAACATCAAACATCTGTGTCAGAGGGTTTGGAAGTCCTGACTTGTTCCTTGCTGTTCGCGGGCTCGGCGGAGGTGGATTCTTCCGCGGTTATTTTCTCAGGCTCGCTGTCTTCAGGCTCATCTTCGATGCCCTTGCGAAAGCCCTTGACCGCGCTACCAAGGTCAGTACCGATGTTACGCAGGCGCTTGGTGCCAAATACCAGCACGACAATTAGCAACAGGATCAACAGTTGCCAGACACTTATTCCACCAATCATGAGTTAACTCCACTGGTTTTTTTAGAGTAAGCAGTGTAGCCCAAATCAACTTAGTTGGCTGCAAAAAATGCAATGAGTGTTGTCAGGAAGTTCGTCTGCGAAGTACGAATGATGCTGCAAAAAATAAACCGAAAATCATCCCGAGTAATCCCAGTGGACCCAATGTGGGGATACGGTGATACGGATCCACATACTCGACCGGATTCACGGTACTGCAATTCGCCGGGGAGGTAATTGCGAGGCTTTCAAAACCGGTTTCATTGGTTGTGCTGACCACGGTTGCTAAACCGGTATCAATATTGATGCTCAGAATCTGGCTGGGCTGGTTATCGAGTCCGCTGCGATCAGTAATGGCCCAAAGCTTACCCTCGGCATCGAATGCCAACCCGCCCTGGTGGTAGGGCAGGGCATTGGTCAACGGACCGATCGAAGTGGCGACACCGGTCTCGGTATCGATGCTGTAAAGGTTCGGGGAATCGGTCCGGTCGGATTCATCCAGACCGTTACCCAAGCCGTAAAGTCGGGCCGGGTTGCCGATCGCTGCAATGGCGCTGATATTGGCGCCGAGGGCGCCAGGGCTACCGACGATTTCACTGGGTTCACCCTCGTTAATACGATACAGCGTAGGGTTATCAGTTACAGAAGTCAGGTATAACGTGTTGTTGCAAGTGAATGTCATACCAAAGTCGTTGCCACCACCGGCCGGGATTTCCTGCGGCAGAGGAATGATTTCCAGGAAGTTTATCGTGGCATTGGAGGTGTTGATCGGGAACAGGATTCGGGAATCGTCATCAACCCCCCACAGAATTCCGCCAGGCGATAAGGCCAGGCCTTCGGTATCGAAATGATCGTAAGTGGGGCTGCCTGAAAATAGCGGACCCACGCGTTCTTCACTGCCACTGACTGCGAGGTCGATTAAATAGAGGCTGTCAAAGGTTGCCGGAACTTGCCCATCCGAGTTAACGCTGTACGCCATAGGCGCACCATTCGCGCTGGCTGCGAATAGTGAAATAACCGTTATCAGGGTGTAGAAAACCTTTTTGTACATTGCAGGCAGCATCCAGCCTCGTTGCACGGCAACTGGAAGGTCATGCTATCAGAAAAAATAGCAATTACAAAGCCTTATATCGGGTTATGTGGGTGAAAGCAGAGCTTGTTGCAAAACTGCAACAACAGTGTTTCGGGAAAGATCAGCCTGGTTTGTGGCAGTTTGGAGATTTATTGGCAGCCCCGCCAAGGCGTTAGCATCCGAAATAGGGGGTGTTACGCTTGAACCCTGTTCCGGTAGGCGTCAGAATCCACCCTGGTGTCGTATTTTGACAACAACCGTAATGGCAAGCTTGATGGGTGTATCCATGCCTGAAAATGGTGTTTTACTGGTCAACCTGGGCACACCCCGGGAACCAAGCAGAAAATGCGTCGGACGGTTTTTGGACGAGTTCCTTTCGGACGCGCGGGTGGTCGATTTGCCACGTTGGTGGTGGATACCGTTGTTACGCTTTTTAATCATCCCCTTACGCAGTGGCCGGACAGCGGCGGCCTACCGCGAGATCTGGATGGATGGTGGTTCCCCCTTGCTCGTGTATTCGCAAGGCCTCGCTCAAGGCGTGCAAAACCTGTTGGAAGGCAGGGCCAAGGTAAACCTGGCAATGCGTTATGGCACACCGGATATCAAAAGCCAGTTGGTGTCACTGCGTGATGCGGGTGTTCACAAGTTGATTGTTCTGCCGCTTTACCCGCAATACTCGCTTACAACGACAGAATCCGTGTTCGATGCCGTGCAGGCGGGCTTGGCGGAAATGGCCTGGCAACCAGACCTTCACCTGGTGGGGCAATACCATGAAAACCCGGGCTGGATACATTCAATCGCAAGCTCAATCCGTAACTTCCAGTCACAACATGGCAAGGCTGAAAAGGTGCTGTTTTCCATGCACGGAATCCCCGCGCGGCTGACCAGGGCTGGCGATCCCTACGAGCAGCAATGCCGGCAAAGCGTTACGGCAGTGAGTGAGGTTTTACAGCTTCAGGATGAAGTATTGCTGGCCTACCAATCACGTGTCGGCCGTGAGCCCTGGTTACAGCCCTACACGGATGAGGTCATCAGGGAACTGGCCCAAAACGGCGTGCGGTATCTGCAGGTCATCAGCCCCGGGTTTGCAGCAGACTGCCTGGAGACGCTGGAGGAAATTGCCATCCGGTACCGGGATCTGTTCATCCAGGCAGGTGGGGAAAGGTTTGAATATATACCGGCCCTCAATGACTCGGGTGAGCATGCCGGTGTACTGGCTTCTGTCTGTGAGAACTTGCTTAGCAAGCAAACGGAAGGAAACGGTCCCGAACCCCTCGCATAGGCAGGTCATCGTACAAACATTGCGTGCAACCCCGGCTGGGGTCACAATTCACGCATGGATATTTTCAAAGTTTTCCAGGTAGAGGCAGCCCACCGCCTGCCGAATGTTCCCGCAGGGCACAAGTGCGCTCGGTTGCATGGTCATTCTTTCCGTATTGAGGTGCACGTATCGGGACCGGTTGAGGAACCGGATGGTTGGGTTATGGATTTTGCCGAGCTGCGGCGCATTTTCCAGCCGGTATTTGACCAGCTTGATCACCATTACCTGAACGAGATCGAAGGTCTGGAGAATCCAACCAGTGAAAATCTCGCCCGGTGGATATGGCAAGCACTGAAACCCGGGCTTGAAGGCCTCAGTAAAATCGTTGTACAGGAAACCTGCAACGCCGGTTGCATTTACTACGGCGAATAAGAACCGTATTTAGCCGACAGGCAGGATCAGCTGCCTGCACACCCCTGGTTGTTATCGCAGAATGGCTTTTTGCTGGATTTGCCGCAACGGCACAACGCGCCGCTGATCGTGATGCATTCCTGGCCTTTCTTGTTGTAGATACGCAGGTAACCACGGAATTTCAATGGACCGTTCTTGACACAGGTCACCGTGATGGTTTGCGGCCGTGAAACCGTCATCCAGTCGGAGAGTTGTGATATGGAACCGTTGTCAAAAAATTCGATGTCCAGGTGCTTGTCATCACAAATTGGCTTGTTTCTTGATGACCCACAACGACACAGCGAGAGGTTATTGGCATGCGTGACACTGCCGTTTTCATGAATCAGCGTGATGTTGCCGGTCATTTTCAACGGCCCACCGGATGTGACTAGAAGTTCGTTGGCTACCTCAAGACGTTTGGGAACACGTTTGCCGCCACGCTGTTCGAGAAACCAGCGATCAAGCGCCTTTTCATCGGTGGATTCGGACTTTTTTGCTTCGGGTTCTGGTACAGTAGGACTGTCAAAATCCGGGTTTATTTCCGGTTCGACAGGGAATTGATCCGGGTCGGACCAATCAAGCGTTTTGGCGTATGCCTTGTTTGCGTCATCCATGACAAAGTCTCCAGGGAATCCTTTCCCGTACAGTACTTCAGATTTAAGAATACGCTTTCTGTCAGCAAATTCAAGAGATTAATGAAAAATTTAATAAAGCTGTTAGCCATAATACTGTCCCTGAATGCCGTTGCCCAACCGCTATCTGCACCTGACCGGCAACGTGGAGAAGGGCCATTTGAACGTCTGATTTTGAGGGGCGTGATTATCGTCAACGGAGAGGGCGCGCCGCCTGCCGGACCAGCCGATGTGTTGATCGAGGGTAACCGGATCAGCCAAATCCGCAACCTGGGTATCTATAAGCCAGTGCCTGAAAACCAGCGCATACCAGCAAGGCCGGGTGATCGTGTTTTAGAACTGGACGGGCACTACCTGTTACCCGGTTTTATTGACATGCACGCGCATTTTGGCGGCGACGAACAGGGTGTGACGGCCGAGTACGCGGCCAAGCTGTGGCTGGGGCACGGTATTACCACGATCCGTGAACCCGGCAGTTTCAACGGCCTGGACTGGGTGCTCCATCACAAGGCCCGGAGCGCCAAGAATGAAATTGTGGCGCCAAGAATTGTTCCCTACGTGGGATTTGGCCAGGGAGAAGACGGACCGTTATTGACGGAAGACGATACGCGGGCCTGGATCAGAAATATCGCCAAGCAGGGGGCCTCAGGCATCAAGTTCTTTGGCGCGCCGGCAAATATCATGCGCGCAGCACTGGATGAGGCTGGTAAACAGGGCCTGGGCTCGATGATGCACCATGCCCAGCTCGACGTGGTCAACTGGAATGTCATGGATTCCGCACGTGCCGGTCTGACTTCGATGGAGCACTGGTATGGACTGCCGGAAGCCATGTTCGTTGACCGGGTTATCCAGGATTACCCGGTGGATTACAATTACGTTAATGAACAGCACCGCTTTGGTGAGGCCGGCCGCTTGTGGGCGCAGGCGGCGAAACCGGGAAGTGAGAGATGGAACCAGGTTCGTGATGAACTGATCTCGCTGGATTTCACAATCAATCCGACGCTGACGATTTACGAAGCCAGTCGTGACCTGATGCGGGAAATGAATGCAGACTGGCACAGGGAATATACGCCACCTGAGCTGTGGCAGTTCTTCCAGCCATCGTTGATTTCACACGGCTCGTATTGGCACGACTGGACCACGGCAGATGAAGTGGCCTGGAAGAACAACTACCGGCTGTGGATGGAATTCCTGAACGACTACAAGAACCACGGGGGACGGGTCACGCTGGGTTCCGATTCCGGGTATATCTGGAAGTTGTATGGCTTTGGCTATATCCGCGAGATGGAGTTGTTGCAGGAGGCCGGGTTCCACCCGCTGGAAGTCTTGCGTTCGGCCACGTTCCTGGCAGCCCAGGCGCTGGGCATGGATGAACAAATCGGTTCAGTGCGTCCCGGCAAGCTGGCCGACCTGGTGGTCACCGATGAAAACCCGTTGGCCAACTTCAAAGTCCTTTACGGCACCGGTCACTTCAAGCTGGGTGCGGACAACAAGCCGACGCGCGTGGGTGGGGTCAGGTACACCATCAAGGACGGCATCGTCTACGATGCGAAAGAACTGCTGGCGGATGTGCGCCGCATCGTCAGTGAAGCTAAAACTGACGTGGGTCAATAATGTGTGAGTGGCATCTCGCCGAGATTTGAACTTTGGATGGAGCTAGGCAGCGACACAGGTATATCCACCTGAGACACGCCGTATATACATCCCTCGACAACTGCTCCCGGCGTTGTTCTACCTCCTGCATCCCTGCAGTCGTGTAGGCTCTCGGCTCGGGCGTCCTGCTTCGCTCTACCGGGTCCATCCCTGGACCCGTTACACAACATCCCTGTTGTGTAAGGTCTCAGGTTGGAATACCTGTATCCCTGCGAGTGACGATTGCTCTCAGGGCCTACAGTTGACGCATTCACTATGCCCGGTTGTTTGCCGGTGTGGGCGACATTAAGCACCGCACCGAAACCTGAGAGTCGGTAGGGGAGAAATGTGTGGGACTCACATTTCAGGCCGACCAGGACAGGATGTCCTGTGTAGAGGCCGGCCCCCGCAAGCGTTGCTCGTAGGGATAACGCAAGGGTTGTGAGGAGGCCCATCGGGGCCGATCAATATCACGGTTGTCTGAATGTACGCCCATAAGCTGCCGTCCCTCCTACGGCTCTTGCAGATAGCTAACTGGCGTCAGTTTCGCCCATAAAAGCCTTGATATCAGCCAGCACCTCGTCGGTGTGGGTGTCTGGGTCAACCTTTTCGTAGTGCTTGGCGATCTTGCCTTCCGGGTCAACCAGGAAAGACTGGCGGCTGGCCAGTTTGACCAGCTTGTAATCCTTTAGCACGCCGTAGGCACTGGCAGTTGCATGGTCTTCATCGGCGAGCAGGATGAACGGCAGCTTGTACTTGTCAGCGAACTCCTTGTGTGATTCGACATCATCCACACTGACACCCACGACAGCTGCACCGATAGCCTTGAAGGCATAAATATTGTCACGGAAGTTACAGGCTTCCTTGGTACAACCCGGGGTGTCGTCGCGCGGGTAGAAGTACATCGCCAGCCACTGGCCCCGGTAATCTTCCAGGGTGTGCCAATCACCATTCTGATCCTGTAGCTTGAAGGACGGCGCATCGGAACCGACAGCCGGTGCATCACCGGCGAGTAATGGCATTGATACGATGGCTAAAAGCAAGAGCGTTAAAATGTTTTTCATGTCATGGATTTCCTAGGAGGAGAATACGACCCTGGGCCGGCTGAACAAGGTGGCCGCCAATGCGGTAAAAACTAAACCTATCAGCAGTGTACTACCCATCGACAGTGTCAACCAGAGTGTACTGACGGCCTCACCGCGTACGAACTCTCCAATAAGCAGGTTCTGGGAGAACATCGGGATCGTCATCATCCAGGTCTCGGGTTTCATTGGGTTGACCATGAAAATCAGGCTGGGAATCATCGGGATCAGGAACACCAGGCCCATGTAGGACTGGGCTTCACGCAGGCTCTTGGCCAGCGCCGCCAGCGTAGTCAGCATGGCGGCGGCCAGGATCACCACCGGTGCAACCGCCAGCAAAATACCGCCAATGGCCTGGGCACCGAGGTTTAAATCCACGCCGAGCGCACCGGTCGGCAATATCGGGAATGCAAAGCGAAATGCGATCAGGGTTAACGCCAGTGAAACGAAGGCGTAGGTCGCCGTTGCTGACAGCTTGCCCAGCATGATCTGCCAGCGTGGCACCGGGTTGATCAGTAGTGGTTCAAGTGATTTACGTTCTTTTTCACCGGCGGTCGAATCGATCGCCAGGTGCATGCCACCGGTGAACGCGGTAATCATCAGCACGTAGGGCAGCATGATCATGACCAGCATGCCGCGGCTCTGCGGTGTTGACAGGTCCACGTCCTTGACCATGATGGCGGTCTGTATGCTCGGTGACACCCCGCGCAGCTGTAAGCGCAGTTGCCCGATCTGGGCGCCGTAAGCGTATAACAATCCACGCACCCTCCGCATCGGGACATCCGATTCGCGACGCGATGGATCGGCGATGATTTCGACCACGGCCGGTTTGCCGGATGTCCACTGTTGTGCGAATTCGGCGGGGATACGGATGATGACCTGCTCATCCTGGGCCCTGACCGCGGCCTCGGGATCAACCGGTGCTTCTTCGATTACCACACCCTGTTGCTCGAGGAACATCACCAGGTTGGGTGCGTGTTGCGCACCGATAATCGGGATTTCCAGCACCTCCTCGGCACGTTCCTGCTGCTTGGAGCCGGCAAAATAGGCCAGCCCTATAAACAGGATCGGGAACAGGATGGGCCCGAGCAGCACCGAGTTGAACAGGCTGCGCCGGTCACGCAGGTTTTCGCGTACTTCCTTGCGGTAAACAGTGCCAAGACCACTCATGCCAGCAAACCCTCCTCGCTGCCGATCAACTGCACAAAGGCATCTTCCAGGCTGTCACACCCGCTTTTCTGCAGCAGTTCATCGGCCGTGCCATCGGCGGCGATCCGGCCTTCTGCAATGATGATAATGCGGTCACACAGCGCTGCGACCTCCTGCATGATATGCGTGGACAGCACAACGGAATGCCCGGCGTCCTTCAGGTCGAGCACATAGCGCCTGAGCGCACGGGTACTCATTACATCCAGCCCGTTGCTGGGTTCATCCAGCAGCACGGTCTGTGGTTTGTGCACCATGGCGCGTGCGATGGCGACCTTGACGCGCTGGCCCTGGGAAAAACCCTCGCAACGCCGGTCGATAAAATCATCCATATCGAGTGTCTCGACCAGTTCCTCTACCCGCTGATTGATATCAGCCTTGGACATACCATGCAGCTTGCCGTAATAGGCGATGTTTTCCCGCGCGCTCATGCGGGTGTACAGCCCACGGCTGTCGGGCACGACACCCAGCGTGCGTTTGATGGCCATGGCATCGCGGGTGGGGTCCAGCCCGTCGATGAGGATTTTGCCTTCATCGGGTGGCAGCAGGGAGTACAGCATTCTCAGTGTCGTGGTCTTGCCGGCGCCGTTGGGGCCCAAAAGCCCGGTGATCTCACCATCGTGTACCGTGAAAGAGATACCATTGACGGCTTTGACTTTGCCAAAAGACTTGTGCAGGTTTTCTACTTTGATCATGGGTCCGGGCCCAGCAGGCTGGTGAAAAATGGGGCAGGCAGGATATCTTCCACGCAGGTAGTATCCAGGTTTTCAACACTGCCGGTGTCGATGAACTGGGTGGTGATATCGCGCAAACAGACGTGCTTCATCACGGAGTGTGAACGGCCGCGCGCCACCAGGTTAAGGCTGTTGGAGAAAGTCTCGGCCGTCAGCGCCGCGTAATGCGGGGGCGTCACCGGGTCACGTTCGCCTGACATCAGCAGGACAGGCAGGTCGGACACCACCGGCTGGTGAAAATCTGCCGGAACCTTGTCATGGGGCCAGACCCCACACTGCAATTCGATGATCTCGAGCATCAGGTTGCCCATCAGGGTGTTGCTGTAATCGGCAGATGTGTCGATGAAGGGGTAGTCCTCGGCACACAAAACGGAAAGCTCCATGCCACGCGCCAGCATCTCGTTCAGGCCCGACATGACAAGGATCGCCTGGCTGGCCAGGCGTGACAGGTTACCGCTGGTCAGCGCTTCGTGGACCAACAGGGGAATCAGCGCCTGGGTCTCGCTGGCGTAGCTCAAAAAACGGATGGCCACGGCCAGGGTATCGGCGGTCAAACGGATCTGTTGGGACTGGCCACTGACCGGGTTGATCAAGGTCGTCTCAAGCGGCTCCGCGCGCAGTTGTATGAACAGGTCGTTTAATTCCTCAGCATGGCGCGGGTAAAGTTCATTGCAGGTCGTATCCGCGGCGCAGTCGGCAAAGACCGCCGCCACGCTTCGATCCAGCATCGGGGCGTGTTCCTGGCCCAGCGCCAGTTGCATCGGCACGACGCTGTCCAGCGTGACAGATCTTACGGTTTCCGGGAATGACCTCAGGTAAACCTGTGCGGCGCGTGTGCCGTAGGAAACCCCCATGATGTTGATCTTGTCATAGCCCATGGCCCGGCGGATAACATCGTAATCGGCCATCGCGATGGTGGTGGTATAAAAACGCGGGTTACCATCCAGTTCAGCCAGGCACTTTTCGGTTTCGGTGCGCACCAGGTCCAGGTCAATTTCCTGGTTCAGGTCTTCCTCGATCTCGGATTTGCAGTCCAGCTTATTGGATTGCCCGGTGCCGCGCTGGTCGATCATGATGATATCGCGTTTCTTGCGGATCTTGTTCAGCACGCTTTGCAGCATGACCCAGGTCTCGGAAGCTGCCTGTCCAGGGCCACCGGCAAAAAAGAACAGCGGGTCGGGCTCGACCGTTTTCCCGGTCGCAGGCGCCACCGCTACATGCATGCTGATTTTCCGTCCATCCGGGTTTGCGGGGTCTTCAGCGACTTCGTGAAAGCCGCAGCGGGCAGTGGCGGTCAGGTGGGTGCCGGGCAAGGTCAGTGTGCAATTACTGAATTCGATTTGGTTGGCCTCCGGCAGGGCCAGCACCAAAGCCGGTAATACCGACAGGATCAGAATTGTAAAAAGAAAAAGTCTGCGCATTTGGGCATCATCATTTGACCGATTGTTCAGGGTAAACAGCCTGCCCGCTGCCGTCCATAGGTAATATGTCATGAAGCCGCGGTTTCAGGGGGCAAATCGGCCCTGCCTTGGGGCCGGAAAGACAAGACACGAAGGTTTTTCCACAATATCTTTCCTCGCCCGTATAATAATCGCTCACTGATTCCTGCCGGGTGCTTGATGCACGCATTGAAAGTTGACAATCTGACCAAGACCTACGCCAACGGCGTCGAAGCCCTGAAAGGTATTTCACTGGGCGTGGAAGAGGGCGATTTCTTTGCCCTGCTGGGTCCCAACGGTGCCGGTAAATCCACCCTGATCGGTATCATAAGCTCCCTGGTCAACGCGAGTTCCGGCGATGTCAGCGTGTTTGGCACCAGCGTGCTCAGGCAGCGCTCAATAGCCATGTCATTTATCGGGCTGGTACCACAGGAGTTGAACTTCAACCAGTTCGAAAAACCGCTTGATATCATTATTAACCAGGCAGGTTACTACGGGATTAACCGCAAGCTGGCATGTGAGCGGGCGGAAAAATACCTGCGCCAGTTACAGTTGTGGGACAAGCACGACAAACCTTCCAGGATGCTCTCAGGCGGTATGAAACGGCGTTTGATGATCGCCCGCGCCATGGTCAATGAACCCAGGCTGCTGATACTGGATGAGCCCACTGCCGGTGTGGATATCGAGATCCGGCGTTCCATGTGGGAATTCATCCGCGAGATCAATACCAGCGGTACGACCGTGATTCTGACCACCCATTACCTCGAGGAAGCCGAGGAACTGTGCCGCAACATCGCCATCATCGACCACGGCAAGATTATCCAGGACACGAATATGAAGTCCCTGCTCGCCACGCTGGATATCGAAACGGTGGTGCTGGATGTTCGCGAACCCCTGTCGGCGGCGCCTGTCGTCGAGGGCATGGAGATCGTATTGCGCGACGAGTACACGCTGGAAGCCACTTTTCCAAAACAAAAATCACTCAATAACCTGTTTTCTGGACTGGATGCCGCCGGTGTCCGGGTGCTGAGCATGCGCAACAAGGCCAACCGCCTCGAAGAGCTGTTCCTGCGCCTGGTGGACAAGGGGGTGATGAAATGAACATGCGCGTGAACTGGGTTGGCTACAAGACCATCGTGCATAAGGAAGTGACGCGTATCCTGCGTATCTGGGCGCAGACCGTGGTGCCACCGGCGATTACGATGACCCTGTACTTCATCATTTTTGGCAACCTGATCGGACGCCGAATCGGCGAGATGGGCGGCTTTGACTACATGCAGTTCATCGTACCGGGCCTGATCATGATGTCGGTGATCACCAATTCCTACGGGAACATGGTCTCATCGTTCTTCGGCGCCAAGTTTGGCAAGCATATCGAGGAATTGCTGATATCCCCGCTACCCAACTGGGTGATTCTGGCCGGTTATGTGACCGGGGCGCTGGCCAGGGGCATCATGGTCGGTGCGGTGGTGACGGTGGTCTCGCTGTTTTTCACGCGTCTCGAGATCCAGCACCCGTTCATAACGATCTCCGTGCTGCTACTGACATCCATCGTGTTTGCCATGGCCGGCATGGTCAACGCCATCTTCGCCAACAAGTTTGACGATATCGCCATTGTGCCGACCTTTATCCTGACACCGCTGACTTATTTGGGTGGTGTTTTCTATTCCATCAGCCTGTTACCGGAATTCTGGCAGAGGGTCTCGGCCTTCAACCCGATCCTGTACATGGTTAACGGCTTCCGTTACGGCATCCTGGGTGTGTCCGATGTCAGCATTGCCTATGCCTACGCCATTATCGCGGTGTTTGGTGTGATCCTGGGCAGCCTGTGCCTGTGGCTATTGCACAAGGGAATCGGTTTACGGAGTTGAGTCCCGGCGTGCCCGAGGGCCGGATGGTTTCGTGACAGGAAAGTAATACCCGGCTCAGGAATCCTGGCTCAAGGCCAACAGCTTGGCCTCGTACATGGAGCGGTGGACAGACGCTGGGATTTCTCCAGTGCGGTTCTGAATTCCCGCTCGGCGCCATTCGTATCACCGATCATGTAGTAGGCCTTGGCCATGCCGGCATAGCTTTCGTGCAGGTATGGGGCATTTTTGCAGCTTTCCTGTAAAACAACGCGGCCTCCCGGAAATTCCCTTCGCTGTATGCGCCATGACCTGCGTGTAACCAGTCGAAAGGGCTTGGGTCATCGAGTTGCGCCAGTTTTAAGTTGATTCGGGCCACTTCGTCATGCTGCCCCTGTTGCTCCAGAAGCACCCGGTAGTTTCTGAGCAGGCTGATCTTGTCGTCCAGGTGGGTGATGCCGTACTCGAATATCTCCTCGGCCTTTTCCAGGTCGCCAGCCCTGCGGTGCACGACGGCCATCGAGTTGATCGCCCCGGCGTCATCCGGGGTCAGTTCCAGTGTTTCCTGCAACAGCCAAAAAGCGGTGTTGTAGTCTTCCCGCGCGATCGCTTCACTGGCCTGGTTGTTGTAGTACATGGCGATGTACTGGGTCTCCGGTGATGTTAGCGACAAAACGGGCGCCCCCGGTCGGGAAATAATCGACCAACAGGCCGCTGCGTCCCGGCACAAACTTGATCCGTCGCACGCGTTCACTCTTGGCCGGGAACAGCTTGGTCCGTACGTGCTGGCCCCTGTATACGATGCTTTTGTGGGATTCGAACACCGGCGCTGAATCGACCAGTTGGTAAGCCGTTTCAACGCCTGCGAGATTGGCCAGCGCGGTAGTCAGGATCGCCAGCGAAAGGCAGTTGCCCGACTCATTCTGCAAGGCCCGCTCAGCCGTGAAGGTGTCGCCCTGGTAACCGAAATACATCGTGATGCTGCGCAGGTAACCGTAAACGCGCTCATAGGCAGGGCGTGTTTTGCAAGATGGGGCTTTCGAAATACCGTTTAAAATCGCCTGTTGTTCATTGGACAAGCGGAAAATGTCAGCGACCGGAATGATGTCCGGACGTTCACCGAACAATCCATTATTGAACGACAAGGCCGGGCGAGCACTGCCCGCCAGTGGCGCCGGCTGGTCGGCGACCTGGATTGAGCTTGGTGGGTGGTGCAACCCGCCACCAGAAACGCCATGAGAGCAATGACCGGCGAGGGTCTCTTCATGAACCTTCCAACACTGTTGACACTGCCAAGCATACGCTACAAAACGCGTATTGGACCGTGCAAGAAGTTGGGTCGAGTGATTTGTGGGTCGAAGCTCTTATCAGCGGGCCGCTGGCGTATTTGTAGTGGTAATTACCAAAACCGGCGATGCTGCTGACCCATATTTACTACTTAGTTCAGACGGAAAAATGCGCGCGCGTTGCGCGTAGTGGCCTCGGCCAATGCTTCCGGGTCTTCATCCCGGCAGGCGGCCAGTGTGCCGAGTATCCATGGCAACAGGCGCGGTTCGTTGCGATGGCTCTTGATCTTGGGACGCAGGTTGCGCGGTTTCAAATAGGGTGCGTCGGTCTCGATCATCAAGCGGTTGGCCGGGATATCCTTCATGAAGGCCTTCATGTGGGTGCCACGGCGCTCGTCACAGATCCAGCCGGTGATACCGATGTGACAATCAAGATCCAGGCATTCGTGCAGTTCCCGCTGGCTGCCGGTAAAACAATGCACCACCACCTCGTTCAGCTGTTCGCGGTATTTTCTGAGAATAGTGATGAAATCGCCGTGCGCATCCCGCTGGTGCAGGAAAATCGGCAGACCGGTGTCGATGGCGATCTGTATCTGCCGTTCGAAAGATTCGCGTTGCATGTCACGCGGTGAAAAATCACGGAAATAATCCAGGCCGGTTTCGCCGACAGCGACCACGGAGGTATCTGTTGCCAGTGCGCGCAACAGATGTTCAGTTTCATCATTAAACGCCGAAGCGTGGTGTGGGTGCACACCCGCGGTAGCGTAGAGCTGCCCGGGATATTGCCTGGCGATTTGCACGGCTGCCTGGCTGCCTGAAGCGCTGGCGCCGGTGACGATGATCTGCACCACGCCGGCTTCACGGGCCGCGGCGATGACCGCATCGCGGTCATCATCGAAGGAGTCGTGGGTCAGGTTGCAGCCGATGTCGATCAGTTCCATGGCGCGCATTGTAATGATTTTTTTTCACAGGTGCTTGCACACTACATATAATCTCCCCATGCGAATGAAATGGAACGCCCTGTGGCGCCTGATGCGCTTTGACCGGCCGATCGGCACCCTGTTGTTATTGTGGCCGACGCTGTGGGCCCTGTGGATCGCGGGTGACGGCAGACCGTCGCTCAAAAACGTGCTGATTTTCTGCTGTGGTGTCGTGCTGATGCGTGCTGCGGGCTGCATCATGAATGACGTGGCCGACCGCGATTTCGACCCCCATGTCGAACGCACCCGCATGCGCCCGCTGGCCTCCGGTGAATTGACCGTGCGCGAGGCCCTGCTTACGTTCCTGGTGCTGATGTTGCTGGCATTCGGCCTGGTGCTGATGACCAATGCCCTGACCATCAAGCTGGCCTTTGCCGGCGCCGTGCTGGCTTCCACTTATCCCTTTTTCAAACGCTGGACCCACTACCCGCAAGTGGTGCTGGGTGTGGCGTTTGGCTGGGGCATACCGATGGCCTTTGCCGCCGAGACCGGCCAGGTCGCGCCCGTTGCCTGGCTGATTTTGCTGATCAATGTAGTCTGGTCGGTGATTTACGACACCCTGTATGCCATGGTGGATCGTGATGACGATATCAGTATTGGTCTGAAATCCACCGCCATTGCCTTCGGGCGTCATGACCTCACCATCCTGCGGGTATTGAAGGTGCTGATGATTGCCTTGCTCTTGTGGCTGGGTGTGATCATGCAATTTGCATGGCCGTGGTTTGCCGGCGTGGGTGCCGCTGCCATTCTGTTTGTGCGGCAGCAGCACCGGGTCAGGAAGCGTGACCGGGCAGCATGTTTTGCGGCCTTTTTGAACAACAACTGGGTGGGTGCGGTGATCTGGCTCGGTCTGATCATCACCTACGCCCTGGTTTGATCTCCCATGTTATCCCCGCAAGGGTTCAGAACCCGTATACAGGTACCGATCGCGGAGGATGAAGCAGACTTTCCTCGCAGCCATGCGTGACAGCGTAGGCCTGCATTATCCATGGGTGACCGCCCCCAAGGACCATGCCGGCTGGCAACGGTATATGAAACGTCTTGCACGTGACAATGAAGCCGGATTCCTGGTCAGGCACCTTGACGATAATGCCATCTGTGGTGTGATCAACCTCAGCGCCATCACCTATGACGCCCTGTGCAGTGCCTGGGTCAGCTATTTTGGTGTCACCGGACAGGTTGGAAAGGGCTACATGAAAGAGGGTATGCTACAGGTCATCCGCCATGCTTTTGATGAACTCGGCCTGCACCGGCTCGAGGCCAATATACAGCCGGAAAACCTGTCATCGATTGCCCTGGTGCAGGGTGTTGGCTTCCGGTACGAAGGTTATGCAAAAGACCTGCTAAAGATCAACGGTGAATGGCGTGACCATGAACGCTGGGCCATTTTGTCCGGGGATCAAGACCACTAACGCTGCCCGGGAGGAATGGCCCGCGCCGCCACCCACACATCCACACGCTGGCTGCCTGCTTTTTTCAGAACCCGTGCACACTCGGTCACCGTCGTTCCGGTGGTCATGACATCATCAACCAGGGCAACGTGCCGGGGCGGCGGCTGCCGGCCATGCCAGTAGAATGCCCCGTGTACATTGTGCCTGCGCTGTCGGCGGTCCAGACCGGATTGTGCCCGGGTATTGCGGTGCCGTCGCAGTGATCCGGCTTGTAGCGGGATACCAAGCACCCGGCTGATGTGGGTGGCGAGTTCATAGGACTGGTTAAAGCTGCGTTTGAACAAGCGCAGCGTGTGCAGCGGCACCGGGATCAGCGCATCGGGGTGATCTGTCTGCTGATTGCCGATCCACTCGCACATCAACTGTGCGAGGATTCTGCCTGCTGCGTGTTGGCGCCTGAACTTGAAGGCCTGCACCAGGCGGTCGGCGGGAAACAGGTATTGCAGGGGATAAACCGTCTCTGTGAATGGCGGTGGGTGCAAGATGCACTGTCCACACGAGCTGTCGCCAACAGCTGCCAATGGCAGGCCACATTGCCGACAGCGTCGCCCGGCCCAGGTCAGCGCCTGCCGGCACACCGTGCAGATACAGGCCGGACCAGATGGCAGGCCACACAGAATGCAATGTGGCGGTAGCAGTAAATCCAGCAGTGTGGTGCAAGTTTTTGTTACGGGGCCTTTTTCAGATTGACAGGCTAAAGCGCGGTTTTCATACTGCATGACGATGGTTATACCTCGTTTACTGACAGCCAAGAGTCAGTGGGAGGCCCTGATTCAGGACGGAAAACCGCCCGTGGATTCGTAGGCGCTTGGACACACCGATATCCGCAAAACGGGTCCCGGAAACGGAATGATGGCATCCGATCATGGATAAAAATTTGAAAATCAGTACACGCGGGAGAGGTCCTGACCTGGTGTTATTGCCGGGCTGGTCCATGCACAGCGGTATCTGGGGCGGCCTGGTTGAAACCCTGGCTGATGAATATCGCGTTCATCTGCTTGACCTGCCCGGACACGGTTTCAACCGTGATGTCTCTCTACCGTGCAGCCTGGACGAGATCGTTACACAGGTGGTGGCGGCCGTTCCGCCAGCGGCCTGGTTGGGCTGGTCATTCGGTGGTCTGGTGTCAATGGCCGCCGCTTTGAAATACCCGCAAAACGTGGCGAAGATGATACTGGTAGGTGCAACACCGAGTTTTGCCCGGCGCGATGGTTGGGACTGGGGTGTGCCATCCGGTGCCCGGCAGGCATTCATGCAGGGACTCGAGACGGATTTCGAAACGGCCATGGGGCAGTTTGCCCTGCAGACATTCGGTACCGATTATTTACAGGAAGCAACCCACCGTCTCGGTGGACCACCGCTGAAGGACAAACTTCCCGCTGGTGATACATTGCGTAACGGCTTGCAACTGCTGTATGACAGCAACCTGTTGGCAGACCTTGGCGGCATAAAAACATCCACGCTGTTTCTGACCGGCTCCCATGACCGAACCATCAGGGCTGAATCCTCGCAGCAGGCTGCGGCGCGGATGCCGGATGCGAGGGTAGAGATCATCGATGGGGCCGGTCATGTACCCTTTATCAGCCATGAGCAGGCTTTTGTGTCTGCTGTACGCGATTTTCTTGCAGGTGGACGGACCGTATGAGCAAGGCATTTAAAGGCCGGAAAGCAATCCGGCATTTTTTTGAACAAGCGGCGGATAATTACGAGCAATACGCTGTATTGCAACGTGAAATTGGCTCGCGCCTGCTCGAGCGGATCGAATTTCGGCGTTACGAACCCTCAGTCGTGCTGGACCTGGGTTGCGCAACCGGTATTGCAAGCCGTTCATTGGCAGGGCAGTTTCCCAACGCAGGCGTCATCGCGCTTGATTGGTCCGAGGCCATGTTGGCCAGTGCTGAACCGGGCAACGGTGGTGCGCTGGACCTGTGTGCCGACATGCATCGCTTGCCATTCGCATCGGCCAGCGTGGACCTGGTCTTCTCAAACCTGGCCATATCCTGGGGTTGGGACGTGCCGGCGATTTTCGCTGAACTACGGCGTGTCATGCGGCCTGGATCCATGCTGGTCTTTACCTGTTTTGGACCCGATACACTATTTGAACTCAACAGTGCATGCCAGCAGCTGAGGAAAAGCTCACCGGTTCAAAATTTCCCGGATATGCATGATGTTGGTGACGAGTTGGTCCGGGCTGGTTTTCGCGAACCGGTGATGGATGCTGAGCGCCTGGTGCTGGAATACCCGGATGTGCCGTCGTTGTTGCAGGAGCTGGAAGCTACGGGGATCAGCATTATTGCCGGCGAGGGACTGCAGGATGTGATCCAGGGGGCGGAGTCAGAAAAGCTGGCAGATGCGTACGAACCGTTTCGAACAATGGGTCGTTATCCAGTGAATTTTGAGGTTATTTACGGTACGGCCTTTGCACCCGAAGAGGGGCAGCCGGTAAAAACCCCCGAGGGCGATGTCGCGACCTTTTCGGTTGATGCATTGCGTGCAAAATCAAGGGGGAAGGCTTGACCCGGGCATATTTCAATTGCCATGAACTTGGAGTAGACTGCAAGGTAAGGGGATCGTGATAAATCCCCCAAAGTATTTGAATTGGATCCATTTGGATCCGCCGAGTCGAAAATGGCGTTCCCCCTTACTCCATTTTCGTACTGAGGCTTCGAAGGTCCCCTTGCTTCGAACCTCGCTGAAAGGACCAGCTGACCCCTTGCTGGTCCTTTCTTTTATTAGGGACCCTCGGTTGCCCCGTTTTTCAGTCATGCCTTGCGCCCAGTTGACGCACCCAGCGGTATTTCTCGATTTGCCAATAGCGATGCTATTGCCTGCATCGCGTAATCCCACCGTTCACACCACCTGGATCACAATTTTCAGGAAAACATGGGCGACCGAGGGTTCTGGTTAACTTGCCAACTTATCACTGAACTGTTGCGCCCAGTTAACGCACCCAGCGGTACTCCGCGTCTGGCCAATAGCGATGCTATTGAGAGATTTTTTCTGGCAGGTTTGGCATGACGCCGTTTTTCAGCAGGCCACGCAGGTCCATCAGGCGCCGGTGGAAAAAATGATCAGCCAGTTGCATGACCAGGAACTCGGGCCTGGGCTCCACCTCTTCCAGCCAACAGATGACGTCTTCGAGCGCCACGACCTCATCCTCGTCTCCCATGACGACCAGCCATGGGCATTCGGGATGCTCCAGCTTGGAAAACTCGTAGCGGTCAACCGGTGGTGCGATGGTGATCAACTGCCCGAGTTTGAGGTTCTGTGCGGCGCGTTGCGCAATATAGGAACCGAATGAAAATCCGGCCAGCCACAGGTCATCGTCAGGACGGGTGTGACGGACCCATTCGGTTACGGCAAACAGGTCATCGGTTTCACCGTAACCTTCATCGTGTTCACCTTCGCTTTCACCCGCGCCACGAAAATTGAAGCGGATGGTGCGCAGGCCGAGTTCGCGCATGGAGCGCTCCATGATGGTTACGACCTTGTTGTGCATGGTGCCGCCATGCAGGGGGTGCGGATGGCAGATGACGATGGTTGCCGGGCGCTCATCATCCGGTTCAGGAACATCTGCAACGCATTCCAGTTGCCCTACCGGCCCGCGCAGGAAAAACTCACACCTGGACGCCGGAAATGCATCGGGCTTTACTGTGACTGGAGACTCCGCCATTTACTGTTTCACCGCTAATAGGCAGGTATGCATCATACCGCAGTCTGCAACTTCACTCTATGGTACGTTGGATGCATGAATTTCCTGGCTCACCTGTGCTTGGCAAATGGCGATAGCGGTTTGATGCTCGGCGGTATGATCGGCGATTTTGTGCGTGGCCGCCGCGCCCTAAAAATTTATCCGGAGCCGGTCAGGCAGGGGATCATCTTGCACCGCTATATCGACCGTTGTACCGATCACTCACCGGTTGTCAAAAAACTGCGGCGCAGGTTTCCGCGTGAGTTCAGGCGTTATTCCGGCATCATCATAGACCTGGCTTTTGACCACGAACTGGCCTTGAACTGGTGGCGCTACATGCCAGGCAGCCTGGAGCGTTTTGATGTCGAGGTGCGTGATCTTTTGCGTGACAACAAACACCTGGTACCGGAGGGTGTGGACCAGTTCATGCAATACGCGGATTTGCATGGCCTGTTTACGGCCTACCGGGAAGAAGACGTTGTCATGTTTAGCCTGGCCGGGATGGGCACCCGCCTGACGCGGCCCAACCCGCTACACCGTGTTGCAGAGGTGTGGCCGGAACTCGCACCGCAATTCAAAGTCGCTTTCCGGGAATTTTTCCCGCAAATCCAGTCGGAAGTGCTGGAGTGGCGCAACGACAAGTCAAACACGATCAGTTCGTGAGCGGTACAAAAAGCGCCGCGATAAGCGGCGCTCCAGGTCTTCTTGTTATATAGACTGAACCTATTGCGTCATAAATTCAACGACCACCTGTACCTGCTCGTCGGAAAGATCAACTCGTCCACCACGTGCTGGCATGGCGTTCAAACCGTTCAGGGCGCTTTGCATCAACACATCCAGGCCCTTGGCAGCACGTTCTGCCATGGCCTCTGTGCCAGGTATGGGAGCTGCAGCAGCACCGGTTGCATGGCACACACCACAAACCGAGTTGTAGATCATTTGAGCATCGAGGCTGCCGTCAAAAGCGACAGCAGGCTCTTCGCTCGTGGTAGCAGCGGCTTGCTCAATGGCGGCGGCGCCGGCTTCACCGGTATACACCCCGGCCACCGGCTTGATCCGTTCCTCGGTGAGCGCAACGCTGGAGGGGTTGCTTTGCTTCTTCCTGGAAACCGATGTCCCTGGCAACAAAGGCAATGAAGATTGCGAATATGACCAGGATTCCGATCACGATGCTGATGTTCTTGACGAATGTACTATCGCTCTGTTCTTCCACACGACACCTCTGGTACGGGTATTTTTTGTCCCGGTGCTCATCGTGGCCGGGTTTAAAAGGGCGTTTAGTATAGCCGTATCAAACTGTTACCGGAAGTTAGTGCACGTTTCCTTGCGGTGAAAAACCCATGTATAGCCTTCAGTCCGGGTTTACTGTGCAATGCGATTTGTGATGTTAACAGGATAAATTCACTATAATGACTAAAATATCAGTCAGGTCTTTTGGAGAATTGTCTGGGTGATTGGGGTGTTTTCTATTCAGCACATGAAGTTTGTCTGACTCATACCTGGCCTCCAAAGGTAACTTTCCAGTCGACAACCGAGGAGTTTTGTCATGAAAGATCTGTTTGTGTTCGATGCGATGCTGACCCCAAAAATTATCACTTTTGTTTACTGGTTGTTTTTGGCTTTGTCCGTAATTTCAGGACTTACAACCATGTTTAACGGTTCTGTCTTGATGGGCCTGGGAATAATTATTGGCGGCAGCATATTGTCCAGAATATATTGTGAATTGATGATCGTGTTGTTCAAAATTCATGAGAACATCAAGAAACTGGCAGACGCTCAATAAATTTTAGCGGCTTGCACATTAATTGCGGGTTATAATCGTTCGCCAAAATTTCAGCGCCCGTAGCTCAGCTGGGCGAGCAGGTCCCCGGATGAAGCGACCACAGGAGCTTTATCCCTGCGAGCGCCCGAGGCAGGAGCCGAGGGCCGGGGTCTGCAGCGCGGAGCAGGAGCGAGAGCGCAAAGACGAGTACTGCACTCCACGGGGCGAAGCCCCGCGAGGGCACAGAAGGATTTAGGTAATACAATCAGGTTTCAGCGCCCGTAGCTCAGCTGGATAGAGTACTGCCCTCCGAAGGCAGGGGTCGTGAGTTCGAATCTCGCCGGGCGCGCCAAATTAAAAAGGTCACCATCAGGTGACCTTTTTAATTTTGGGTGGTCTGGTTTGGGAATTGAATTCTGGCGCAACGCGCCTGGGTTCGACAAATTCATCAGGAATGAATTTCGAATGAGACTGCGCAAGGCGCAGCGAACCCGAAGGGCAGGCTACAGGGATGTAGCCTGTAATCCTGTCGGGCGCGCCAGATACACAAAAGCCCCATTGTAAGGTGGGGCTTTTGTGTATCTGATGTTCTTACCAGGGTTCGAACCGTTAAGAGGTTCGACAAAATCGTCTGGAACGATTTTGAACCGCCGCAGGCGGGCCCCAAAGGGGCGAGTCTCATGGATGAGACGGGTAATCCTGTCGGGCGCAGTCTGTTTTTACTGACAAAGAAACCGGCGCAAACGTTCTGCAAACGTATCGGTATCGAACAGGCAGGAAAAATGGCCCCAGCGACTGTCGACAGACATGAAGTTCGGCATTGCCATGCCCTGCGTTGACTGCATCGACAACATCCCGGCTGTCTATCGCGGGAAAATAAAGATCTTGCTCATTGGGGACCATCAATACCTCTGCCTGGACTGTTGCAAGAGCCTTTTCGAAGCCACCTCGTCCGAGGCCGACATCGTGCAACGTGGCGGCTTTGCCTATAGTGAGAAAAGCGTTGGCATCAGCCAGGCTGGCACGTTCTTCTATGAATGAATTGAAGTCGTTTTCAAAGGGGGCAAGTCTGTCAGGTTCTTCGAGTTGGGAAATCTGGTCGATAAGCTGCCAGCCGGCGTCGCTGTCCCTGGCCACCTGTTGATCCGCGTTGGTGACTGGGCCAGCAGCGTGATGTAGCTCAAAGCCTGTTGAAGACCTTTTTGTGGTCCCGGTCCGTCGTAATAGTCACCGTTCTGCCAGTGCGGGTCCGCCGTGATCAGTGCCCGGCACATGCGATAAACAGCCATGGTGAAAAAGGCGCTGGAGCGCCCGAAGCTGTTCACCGCAAAAACCTTGTCCATGAAATCCGGATAGCTCACGGCCCATTCCAGTGCTTGCATGCCGCCACCGGATGGCCCACCCACCGCTATTAGATGTTCGATTCCAAGTTGGTCCAACAAAGAGTGCTGGGCTTTGACGATATCGCGGAAAGTAAGGATCGGGAAACAGCTGCCGTATGGTTTGCCGGTTGTTGGGTCAGTACTGGCTGGTCCCGTACTGAACACCATGGGGTCATTTGCCTGTACGTTCGAAAGCGTGTCCGAGCAAATGACGAAGTACAGATTGGTGTCAATGGCTTTTCCGGGGCCGATCAGTGTATCCCACCAACCGGGCAGGGGATCATTGGCTGTGTACCTGCCTGCAGCGTGTGATGTACCTGTCCAATAATGGCAAACCAGGATGGCATTATCGCCGGAGTCGTTCAGTGTGCCGTAGGTCTCATAGCTGATTTCTATGTCCAGGGACTCGCCGGAAAGGAACTTGAAATCCCGGATGACCTGACGCTGCTTTTTTGTACGGATCAAGCGTCAACACCTACAAATCCATCGCCATCTCAACCCGCTTGTCGAGATCATCACCCGTGGCACCCTTGCTCACCAGGGAAGCGAGGATCGTGACCACCACCGCCGCCGTCATCACGAATACGTACCAGGGAACGCCACCCGGCCAGGCAAAGTCCGACAGGCCAAACCGTTTGAGCAGTTCGATGCTTACGCCACCAACGGTGGTCACCAGCGCAGTGAGCATACCCAGCATGACACCCTGGCTGCTCGCGCCTTTCCACAACAAACCGATGATGAAAATCGGGAAGGTGGCTGCGGTCAGCGTGCCAAAACCATAGGTGCCGAGAATGGCCACCATGTCGCCACTGACGGTTGCAAATCCAATGGCGAACACCCCCATAACCGCCATCGCGATGCGGGAGGTAGTCACCTGTCTCGCCGGCTTGATTTTCAGCCCCAGCGAGCTTGGCAGGTCGCGGGACATGATATTGCCGGCCAGCGACAGGAACAGGCTGGAGGTGGACAGGGCGGCGGCCAGCACTGCCGGATAGACGAACAGTTGTGCGACGATGCCCAGGTAGTCTGCGACCTTGAAGACTGCCTTGTCGGGGTGGTCGATCGTGACGCGTGCCGTTGGCCACCAGGTAGATGGCGCAGTAGCCGACCGCCATGACCATCATGCCGGCCACCATATTGGTGAGTACCGCGTACAGGGACAGCTTTGGCATGTCGCGCGGATCCTTGAGCATCAGTATGCGGGTCAGCACCTGTGGCTGGCACATGATGCCGAGCGTGGGCAGCAGCACCCAGGCGAATGAGAAAGAGCCGGGCAGGGCGCCCCAGGCGGACATGGCATCCGGATTGAGCCCCGCGGCCGCACCTTGCGGCGCCTGAAATGGCCTCGAGCACCGGGCCGAAACCGCCGGTTACGACAAAGAACGCAATGATGAAAATAAGGCCGGCCAGCACGATCACAAAACCCTGGAAGGCCTGGGTGAGGATGCCGCCGATCTCACCGCTGATCACCGTGTAGGCGATCAGGATGGTGAAGATCACCGCGCTGATTACGAAGCGGTTCCAGTCAAACAGGTTCTCGAACAGCTTGGCGCAGGCCTCGACCTGGGCCGACAGGTACATCGCACAACCGATGAACAGCATGATCGACAGCATCAGCTTGATCCCGCGGTGGTAGTTGAACCTGAGATCCGCCAGGTCGCCGAGACTGGCGACGGTACCGATCTCGGCCATGCCCCGCAGTTTCTTGCCAATGACCAGGTAACCGAACACGAATGCGGGTGCGGCGAACATGAACAACAGGATCGTGTTGCCGGTGCTGTAAACCAGCCCGGGCACACCGACCACGGCAAAGGCGCTGCCGACAGCCGCCATGGTGGCGAGGCCGATGGTGAGCGGGCCGAAAATCTTGGCGCCGCCGAAAAACGCCTCCGGTGAAGTGACTTTTCTTCTTGGCCCAGAGACCGATGGCAAAGGAAATGGCCAGCACCAGGAAAGACGAGGCCAGGATCAGGTATTTGGCTGACTCACTCATGCCGGATCCTCCTTCGTCTTCATCTCATCCATTGGCTCGTGCACGTGGCGAACAAATTCATCCCACCGCTCCTGCGACAGCCAGCGGTCCTTGACCGCAACGAATCCAAAACCCATCAACAGCGTCGGCACGACCCAGAACAGGACGACGATCGCGGCGAAGGAGGGGTGGAAACCCAGGATCGTGAAGTCGGGGTGTTGGCCGGCAAACGCCACGGCATAATGGTCACCGAGCCAGAACGCCACTGCCCACATCATGATCCACACCAGGGAAGGGAAGGCCACCAGGCGCAGGTCAAAACGTCCCTTGTGCGATGAGCCCAGCACACCGTAAATCAACAGCATAGGCAGCAAGGTATAAAGTGCGGCCAGCCAATGACCTGATTGCGGCCAGGCCGACCATCACCAGCCACAATACGCCGCTGGCGATCACGAGCATTGATTCGATTTTACCTGTTTTCATCATTTGCCTGTCTTCATAAAAGAAAAACCGCGGGCCGGAACCCGCGGTAATTCAGATTTGAGATGGTTCAGTAAACTTTTCACAAAGTGCTTGTCACAGAATCAATACCTGTACTCCACGCCGATCATCCAGGTGAGTGGATGTCCGTAGTACGCGGTTTGGATGCCGCCGACGCTGCGGAATTCCTGCCCTTCGACGCGGTATACCTCGTCTGTCAGGTTCTTGACACCGCCGCTGACGCTCCAGTGGCCACCCTCGCTGACCCAGGTCGCAATGGCATCTACCACCCAATAGTCATCCTCGGTCAGGGCAGGGGTGTTTTCCACGCTCAGCCACATCGCAGTCACGGTAGTTGGCGGCCAGTGTGAACATCATTTGCGAGCCGCTGTCATTATCGTGGGTCCAGGTGCCGGCGAAACGGGCTGTCCACTTCGGTGAGAAGGCTGGTTCGTCTTCCATGAAGTCAGCACCAAAAAGCCACCCGCACCGTACTCGGACTTGAGGTAACCGATCTGTGTTGACAGCATCAACGGATCGATCGGCAACCAGGTCAATTCGACCTCGGCACCCTTGATGTCCAGTTCCGCCGCGTTCAGCACCGGAAAGCTGAAACTGCAATGTCGTCCGGGTCAGCGACCGATACCCGTGCCTGGAAATCATCATACTGGCTGATAAACAGGGTGTAGTTGGCCCTCAATCTGCCGTCGGCCATCGTGGTCTTGGCGCCAATCTCCGCGGTCCAGACTGTTTCCGGATCGAAGGTGCTGGCATCGGCTGGCGCTGTTGGCGCGACCATTGAATCCGCCGCTCTTGAAGCCGTTGGCCAGGCGGCCGTAGAAGCGCACGTTGTCGTTCATCGCATAATCGAGCGTGATGGTCGGTGTCCAGTCACTCCAGCTGTCTGAATCGGTGAAAGCGTAGGCCGGGTCGGCATTACCCAGAATGTCGCTGAAGGTGCTGGTGGTGCGGAAGTAGTCTTTCTCTTCCTTGGTCCAGCGCAGTCCGACGCCCAGGTTCCAGTTGTCGGCAAATGCCCAGTCGATCTGGCCAAAGACCGCGTAGCTCGTGGTTTCCAGGTCATCGTCTATGGTCCGCAGGAATGAGATCGGGATACCACCAAACAGCAGGAAATCATCGGCGAAAGCTTCCTGGTGGGAAGGTACCTGTTCATTCAGGTAGTACGCCCGGCTACCCAGTTGATATCACCGCCATTGTCGCCCAGCAACTGGAATTCCTGGCTGAACTGGTTCTGATCCACGGCCGACCAACACGTCGCCGAGTTCCAGTTCAGTGGCATCGATATCGATGATAGGAATCAGTTTGAAGTTCGCGGTAGGCCGTGATCGATTTGAAGCTGGTGCGATCATTGATGTCCCAGTTGACGGTGACGTTTCCACCCCAATGGTCGGTTTTCTGCCATGGCCGGTCCGTCATCGATGTCGTGGTCTTGAAATTCCACTCTCGGTCGGGGCTGCGGTGCGCGGAACAACCACCCAGGAGGTAAGTCGATACTGATACAGCGCGGCTTCCGAACGGCCCAGGGTCAACAGAACGTCTTCCTTGGTGTAGTCCATGAAAAAACCACGTTGACATTGTCGGAAGCATCCCAGTTACCCTTCATACGGACAACCGTGGTGTCTTCGTCGTTGTATTCCTTGCCGTCGGCCGGATCCGTGACGAAGCCGTCGCGTTCGTCGTGTAACACGCTGAAGCCAAGGGCAAATCTTCTGTCAACGGGCTCGAAACGTAGCCCTTCAACTGCCAGCGACCGTAGGAACCCATCAGCGCGCCGGCCTGGGCTTCGTATTCATCACCCGGTGTGCGGGTGATCAGGCGGATCGCGCCACCCGGGGTGTTCTTGCCGTACAGCGTTCCCTGCGGGCCACGCAGTACTTCGATCCGTTCAATGTCGTACAGCTTGAACAGTCCCCCCTGGATACGTGACATGTAAACATCATCCAGGTAAATACCGACCGCCGGGTCGAAAGATCTGCAGGGCATCGGGTTGACCCACGCCACGAATAAATGCGTTGACGCTGGAATTCGAGCCGCGGCCCTGGACCAGGTTCAGGTTGGGAACGGCGCCCTGGATCGAATCCAGGTTGTCGGCCTGCATTTGCGGCCAGCTGTTCTCCGCCAAAGGCGCTGATGGACATGGGCACTTCCTGCATGACCTGCTCACGTCGTTGCGCCGTGACGATGACTTCTTCGAGCAGTCCAGCCTCCTGTGCCTCATCCTGCTCGGACTGGGCCAGTGTTGTTGGTGCCAGGGTTATTGCAAGCAGTCCGGATGCAATGGCCGTGGAAAGCCCTCGCCATGCAATCTGTTTGCCTCGTTGGTTCTGTGCAGATTTATTCATCTTCTACTCCATCTCTGGTGGACCTGGGTGTGGTTCGCAATGACGTTATTTGGTCGTTTCATTTTCACCGGAATTGCCATTTAAGACTTGCCAATTGCCTCAAAGTTTGCAACATTATGAAACATGAATCAAGTTTCAAGTTCACACAAGGCGCCGAAAACGGCACGCGGCAGGAGAACCCGGAACAAGTTGCTGGACGCTGCCGAAATTGAATTTGGCGAAAAAGGCTTTCACGAGGCCGGCATCAGCGGCATCACCTACCGGGCGGGTGTGGCGCTGGGCACCTTCTACACGTATTTCGAAAGCAAGGAAGAAATTTTCCAGCGCACTGGTTCGTTACATGAGTCGCCTGCACGCGGGAGACGGATCGCAGAGCGGGTCGCCGGCGCACCAGATCGCCTGGCAGCCGAACGCAATGGGCATCGAGGCCTTTATTGAGTTCGCCCGCCAGCACAAGAGCATCTACCGCATCATCACCGAGGCTGAGTTCATCGCACCCGAAGAATATCGTAATCACTACGAGGGCTTTGCCCGGGCCTACGAGGGAAATCTTGAAAAGGCAGCGCAAAAAGGTGAGATTCGCGCAGGGGATTTTGAGACCTGGTCCTGGGCAATCATGGGAATCATAGTCTTTCTGGGTATGCGATATGCCGAATGGGATGAGCGCCAGCCAGCAGCGGAAATCGCTGAAATCGTCGTCGACATGATGGCCAGGGGCATCGGACCGGAGATAAGTAAATGACGCACATGGGTATCGTTTCCACCGGCACCTGGTTTCCGGAAACTTATGTCACCGCAGCAGAAATTGCCGAGCAGAGCGGCATGCCCGAGTGGGTCGTGCGTGAAAAGCTTGGCATCGAGCGCAAGTTTGTCGCCGATCCCGATGTCCATCCCAACGACATGGCGGTCAAAGCGGCACAAAAGGCGATCGACAAGGCAGGCATCGACCCGATGGACATCGACGTCGTGCTGTGCACCACCGAGGAATGGCGGGAACACCTGCTGTGGACCACCGCCATCGATCTCGGTTACCGGATCGGGGCGAAACGGGCCTGGGGGCTCGACATCCACACGCGCTGCGCCACCACCATTGCCGCGCTGAAACTGGCCCGCAGCCTGATGGCTGATGACCCGTCGGTCAACACCGTGCTGATTGGCGGTGGTTATGCGATTTCGCATTTCATCGACCTGACCGATATGAATACGTCTTTCCTGTTCAATATCGGGGCCGGTGCCGGCGCCATGATCGTCAAGCGCGACTGGCCCGAGAACAGGGTGCTTGGTGACCACCTGATCGTGGACGGGTTGATGAGCCGTCACGTGATCGTGCCGGCCAGCGGTACGGTGCAGCCCCCAACCGACGAAACTGCGGCTGCCGGTGGATTCAAGTTCAGGCTGGTCGAGCCCGAGGCGATGAAAACAAGGCTTGGCGAGGTTTCGATTAAAAACTG
Organism: uncultured Gammaproteobacteria bacterium; assembly: GCA_963753105.1. Lineage (GTDB taxonomy): Bacteria > Pseudomonadota > Gammaproteobacteria > Xanthomonadales > SZUA-36 > SZUA-36. The sequence goes on along the minus strand of CAVWBD010000001.1, from coordinate 286,792 downwards.
GCTCAAATGTGTGGATATGGCGCTTAGAAAAGTCAGGTGACAAAAATGGACGGCACAGCTTATACACGTGCCGATATCGATTTCTTCAACATGTCCCTGGTCAAACCCTCTGGCCATCGCGAAATGCTCGATCACCTGGGGCTTGGCGAAGAGCAAAGTGTCTACATGTCCGACATTGGTCATATCGGTGAACAGGACGCCATCATCAATATCGAAAAAGGTATTGAGCAGGGCCGTCTGAAGCCGGGCGATACGATGGCGATCATCGCGGCCGGCATCGGTTATGTCTGGGCCGGGGCCATCGTGCAATGGGGAGCACCACAATGAAACAGTCTTCACACTATGTCACCGACTGGCTTGAAAAACGGGCCAAACTGACACCGGACCGCATCGCCCTGATCGATTATGCGACCGGTTCGCAGACCACGTATGCTGAGTGGAACAAACGTGTTAACCAGACCGCAAATTACCTGCGCCGCCTGGGTGTGACAAAGGGCGACCGGGTCGCCGTTTACGCATCGAACCAGCCCGAGTACCTGGACCTGTTCTGGGCCGCGCCAAAGATCGGTGCGATCCTGCAAAACCTGAATTGGCGTCTGACCGTGCACGAACTTATCGGTATCGTGGAAAGTGGCGAGCCACGGGTGCTGGTTTACAGCGAGGACTGGCGGGCGCAGGTCGAGGAACTCAAGCCGACCTTCACCACGGTGGAACACGTCATCGCGATGAGCAACCCGGCAGAAGGGGAACGCGATTTTGCACGACCGTGACACCATGAGCCCGGTGCTGGATGACATCCCCGAGCTCGACATGGATGATCCCTGGGGTATTTATTACACCGGTGGCACCACGGGACTGCCCAAGGGCGCGGTGGTCACCCACGGCAACATGACCTGGAACAGTGTCAATACGATCACTTCCTGGGGCATCAACGGCCAGCACAAGGCAGCCCTGCAACTGCCGTTTTTCCATATTGGCGGGCCGATGATTTTCATGGCGCCGATGGTACACGCCGGCGGCACGACCATCCTGTGTTCCGGTTTTGATGTGGATGAAACCTTTGATTTGGTGGAGCGCTCCGGTATTACCCATTACGTTGCTGTACCCACCATGTTCCAGATGTTGCAGGAGCACCCCAGGTGGGAAGAGGCTGATTTTTCAAAACTGGAACTCGTGATCTCCGGTGGTGCACCTTGTCCGCTGCCGATCATGGAGAAATTCTGGGCGCGGGGTATTGACTTCAAAATGGGTTATGGTCTGACCGAGGCCTCCGGCAACAATTTCTGGCTGCCGCCGGAACTGGTCAGGGAGAAAACCGGCTCGGTTGGTTACCCGATCTTTCATATCGATATGAAAACCATCCTCGATGACGGTACTGAATGTGCCGTTGGGCAGGAAGGTGAACTGCTGATCCGCGGCCCGCATGTCATGGCCGGCTACTGGCGAAACCCCGAAGCCACTGCGGAAACGATCCGGGACGGTTGGTTGTGTACCGGTGATATCGCGGTGCGTGACGCGGATGGCTGTTTCTCGATACTCGGCCGTTCCAAGGAAATGTTTATCTCCGGTGGGGAAAATGTTTACCCGGCCGAAATCGAATCCGTGTTGCTGGCCCATCCCGATATACTGGAAGCGGCGGTCGTTGGTGTGCCGCATGAGACCTGGGGTGAGGTCGGCCAGGCCTACGTCGTGGTTTCCGGGGGGTATGACGAGCAGGACCTGCGCGGTTTCTTGAACGAACGTCTCGCCCGTTACAAGCTCCCGCGTAAAATTGTTGTGCTTGATGCCCTGCCACTGACCGCTATCGGAAAAATTGATAAAAAGTTGCTGGCATCCCAGGAAGTCGCAACATGAGTATTGCAGTACTCGATGGTGTAACCGCACGAACGATTACGACCGACCGGTTGACGACACGGGTGTTGTTCACGGGTCCTGCCGATGGCATTCCCGTGTTGTTTATCCACGGCAACTTTTCCTCCGCCACCTGGTGGGAGGAGACCCTGGTCCAGTTGCCGCCACAATACCTCGGGATAGCACCCGATCAACGCGGCTACCATGGCGCTGATCCCAAAGTAAAAATCGACGCGACCCGCGGCATGCGCGACTTCGTGGACGATTCCCTGGCGCTGATGGATCATCTTGGCTTCGAGCGCTTTCACCTGGTGGGCAATTCGCTGGGTGGCCTGGTCGTGTGGTGGATGATGGCGGATGCGCCCGAACGACTGCTGTCAGCCACGCTGGCAGGCCCCGGCGCACCTTTTGGTTTTGGTGGCACGAAAGACGCTGCTGGCACGCCGACCACGCCGGATTATGCCGGCTCGGGTGGCGGTCTGATCAACCCGGACCTGGTCCAGGCATTGCTGGATGATGACCGTGACTCGATATCCGATTTCAGCCCGCGCGGCATCATGCGGCGGTTGGTCTGGAGTGGCGGAGGCATCCCGCAACGTGAAGATGCTTTGATCGATGCCATGTTCAGGGTGCACATCGGTGACCGCGAACTGCCCGGCGACAGGGAAGAATCGCCGCATTGGCCCTATGTGCGGCCGGGTAAGTGGGGCGCGACCAACGCGATGTCCCCCAAGTACATCGGCAACCTGGTTGAACGTATTCTCGCTGCCGAGCCCAAGACTCATGTCTTGTGGGTCTACGGTGCTGAAGACCTGGCCGTATCGAACACTGCGGCCTCAGACCCCGGAACCTGGGGCCCGACCGGGCGTTTGCCCGGTTTTCCGGGCTCTGAAGCCTATCCGCCCCAGCCGATGATGGACCAGATTCGCAAGATGCTTGATGATTATGTTGCGGTAGGTGGATTCTATGAAGAGGTGGCCATCCCCGAATCCGGCCACGTACCGTTTATCACCCACCCGGAAGAATTCAACCGCGTATTTCATGCCTTTCTGGAAACTAATTCATCCAAGGAGCACACCCATGCGTAAGCTATTGCTGTCCGCACTGCTGGTTTCAGCCTGCACACCTTCAACGCCGGATACAGGTCTTGAACTGGACATAGACATGAGCCGTGTAACGGTCTCGGGTGTTTCAGCGGGCGCGCACATGGCGCATCAGCTGCACATCGCCTACTCGGATATTTTCTCCGGTGCCGGTATCTTTTCCGGCGGCCCTTACAACTGCGCCGATAATTCCCTGAACCAGGGGCTTAGTCTGTGCATGATGAATACCGAAACCCCCATAGATGTGGATGCAATCGCGGACGGTATCCGACAGGCATCTGATGCGGGTGAACTCGCGGACCCAACCAACCTCGCTGATGATCGTGTCTGGTTGTTCCGCGGCACCAAGGACAGCAAGATTTCCAGCCAGGTGCACGGCGCGGCAGCAGAACTCTATGCCGAATTCATGGCGGAAGAGCAGATTGTCAACGTGGACGAATTCGAGGCCGACCATGTATTTCCCGCTGACGGCCGTGGCGTCAGTTGTTTTGCGGTGGAGCCGCCCTATGTCGGTGATTGTGGCTATGACGGAGCCGGGACTATGCTGCAATTCCTGTATCACGGGCTTGTTGAACCATCGGGGAACGAAACAGGAGAAGGCTTGCTTGAGACCAGCCTGCCCGGCGCGGGTGACGCGGATCTGCTCGAGACTTCTTATGTCTTCGTTCCAGAGAATTGTGCTGGAGGAGAGCAGGAATGTGCATTGCACCTGGTGCTGCATGGTTGTGCCCAGTCAACCGAATTCGTTGGGACAGATTTCATTGAACTAAGCGGCTACCTGCCCTGGGCCGAGGCCAATGACATCGTGCTACTGTTTCCGCAAGTTGAAAAAAGCGTGGTTGCTCCTTTGAACCCATATGGATGTTGGGACTGGTGGGGTTATACCGATGAGAACTATGCCAAGCGGAACGGCAAGCAGATGAAGGTATTGGTCGATTGGATCAATGGCCTGTCGCAATAAGTCTGAATTCACCTGGTTTCCGGAGGGATAAATACTGTGTCTGCAAGTGATTTAAACGGCTACTATTTTGAAGACCTCGAAGTTGGCATGAGCGACAGTTTCGGGAAAACCGTCACCGAAACCGACGTGGTGCTGTTTGCCGGTGTGTCGGGTGATATCAACCCGTCGCATATCAACGAGGACTTCGCAAAAACCACCCGCATGAAAACCCGCGTGGCGCACGGCATGCTGACGGCCAGCCTGATTTCAGCCGTGCTGGGGACGAAGCTTCCCGGCCCGGGCTGCCTCTTTGTCAGCCATACATCGAACTTCAAGGCGCCGGTCATGATCGGTGACACCGTAACGGCGCGTGCAACGGTGGCCAGGCTGGATGCCAAGCGGAATTTTGTCGAATTTGAAACTGCCTGCGAGGTAGGCGGTGAGACCGTGCTCGACGGCAGCGCCTTGCTGTGGGTGCCATCAAGGAAAAAATAGGGCGAGAACAGCGAGGGTGATGGTCACCAACGGTCTTAAGCGCCGGGGTTCTGCTTAAGTTTCTATCCCGTACATCTGGTCTAACGGCAGGTCTTGAGGAAATCTCTCCCGCAGCCTACGCCGGGATAAATAACACAGATGGCAGGCGTCGGCGTAAGCGTGCTCGTGTTCCAGGTCATGGTGTTTGACCAACCCCGCCGGACCGCCGGAGAGCAGTGGGCCGATGATTGGATGGGCATCCGGGTCGTAACCACCCATGATTTCCGCCAATGGCCGTTCGAGCAAGTTACCGATCGACAGGCCCTGGCAGACGTGCAGGTTGCCGAGAGAATCCACGTGCACACGTTGCGGCTGCCGCAATTCTTCCCACGGGCAACTGGTGAACTGCTGCCACGGTTGGTGCAGAACCAGTGGTGCAAGCTTTTCTGCCGCGCGGCCACGGTAGCGCACACCCGTATCCTGGGCGGTGAGTTGCGGGGTTGCTCCGGGTGATTCCGAACTGTCCGGACCACTTACACTGATGTAACCAACCGGAATACCCAGGTCGTTTGCCACCCGGCGGGCTATGGCCGTCGGGCAGGACTGATCACCGCTGCCGTGGTAATCGTCCTGGCTGATCGAAAGGTCCTCGACCAGGCCCTTGAACGGCCGCAGTTTTTCCAGGGCCACATGCTCGTCTTCCGCCCAGTAGGCATTGCTGACAATCCCCACTTTGAAACCACGTTGACTCGCCTGTTGAACACCCCACAGCAGCAAGTCGTAGTACAAAAATGGTTCACCGCCCTCGAAGTAGATCCACTCGATGGTGCTGAGCTCCTGTGCCTGGTCCAGGACGCGGCCAATGGTCTCGCGGCTCATCGTGTTGCCCGTCGAGGGCGAACTCCAGACAAAGCAGTGGTCACACTCGTACTTACATTCACCCGTCAGTAGCAGGTGCAACTGGGAAAGCGACCAGGGAAGTAGGGTTGATGCTGCCATGTCAGTTCATGTTTCGAGTATCGGGCTCAGGATCTGCGCGAGTGGTTCATCGCCGCAATAATGATAATGGTATTCCAACTTCAAGAAGTCCGCCTGTTTACGCGCCAAGGCCTGCAGCGCTTCGGATTGAGTTTGCGCCAGGTACACCAGGCGTTTGTAGTTGCAAAAATAGACCGGTATCAACTGTGGCAAGCGGTCCATGGCGAGACCCTTGATGACGAGGCGGTCAAAATGCCGCACCAGGAAATCGGTCAGGTAGAAGCTGCCAGGTTCGTCCTCGCCCAGCGCATGGAAGCGGTCACTACCGGCATGGAATTCGTAACAATGCGCCCCGGGGATGCGCTCGATGCCGTACTCATCCAGCACCTGGTCCAGCATGCCGCCGGTGCCGCAGTCGGCGTAGGCGACAAAGATTTCCCTGAATTGATCCCGCGCCGATTCAATCGCTTCCCTGACAGCTTCAGGAATACGTTCCGGCCGGTTATGCAGCTCGGGTGGCAGGCACTGGAATTCGACATGGTCCCAGTGGTTCAGGTTTCGAATGCGCACCAGTTCCCTGGCGATCGCGCCACAGGCAATAACCAGGACCTTGTCTTTCATGTTCCGTGCCGGCCGTTATCTGTTTCAGGAGGCTGCCGCCATCAGTTCCTTGGCCATATCGACCGCTACCGCGGCATCCCTGCAATAGGCGTCCGCGCCGATCATCTCGCCAAATTCATCGTTCAACGGCGCGCCACCCACCAGCACGATATAGTTGTCGCGAATGCCTTTTTCTTTCAGCGCATCGATCACGGTCTTCATATACGGCATGGTGGTAGTCAGCAGTGCCGACATACCGAGGATGTTGGCCTGGTGCTCCTCGATTGCCTGGATGTAAGTATCCGCGTCAACATTGATACCGATATCGATGACCTCGAAACCAGCGCCTTCCATCATCATGCCGACGAGGTTCTTGCCGATATCATGGATGTCGCCCTTGACCGTGCCGATGACCATCGTGCCCACTGGTTTGGCGCCGGAATCCGACAATATGGGTTTGAGAATCGCCATGCCGGCTTTCATGGCGTTGGCCGACATCAATACCTCGGGTACGAACAGGATGCCGTCGCGGAAATCCACGCCCACGATGGCCATGCCGCCCACCAGTGCTTTTGTGAGGACTTCCGGTGCGCTCCAGCCACGATCGAGCAATAGCTGTGTGCCCTCGGCTATTTCATCGGCAAGACCGTCGTACAGGTCGTCGTGCATCTGCCTGACCAGTTCGTCGTCCGGCAGTTGGGACAGGATAATCTCGTCATCGTATTCATCAGTCATCGGGTGTTTAACCTCTCAATAGTGTTTGAAACCTGTGGCTTACCAGCGGTCACTACCGGTGCGCATATGTTCCGGCTCCAGCAGGATCGGAAATCGCTCGCGTATCTTTGCATCAATGATCGGGTCGATATACTCCGGGTAATGGCTGGACAAAATCGATTTAACACGTTCACCGGCAGCAATTCGGATATCCGGCGAGCCGGCATCTTCGAATTCTCCCGGGGTCAGGCGATCGGCCAGCGCCGGGTATTCGTACTCGGTGCGCATCAGGCCCAGGGTCTGTTTCGTGCGCAAATAATGTCCTTCGCCGTGGACGACCTGTTGTATAACATCGTACGACAGGGTTTCCTCGGTGACCTCGATGCCCCGCACGGTACGCAGCACGGCACCGAGCAGGTCGTTGTCGATGACCATGGATTCCAGTGACAGTGCCATCAGGCTGCCCAGCATGCCACTGCATTCGGACACATCGTTGCAACCAGCTTGCGCCGCCAGCACTATTGCCAGTGCCTTCTCGTAACCGGCCTGGTAGTCGGGTAACTTGGAATCTGTCATGCCCGCGCCGATGGAACTGGGCAGACCATAAAAGTTGATCATCTGCACCGCACCGGCCGAAACCACAGCCTCTTCGCCGCTGCCACCCGTGAAGGAGCCCGTGCGCAGGTCGGACACAAAGGGCCAGGGTCCCAGGACCACTGGTGTGGCAGGATCAACCACGTGCACCATCAACATGCCGGCAAGGGCTTCCGCGACCGCCTGTACGACCGCGCCGGCCAGGGCCGCCGGGGCGGTTGCGCCCGCTTGCGGGGCCACGGTGACCCAGATGGGCGCACCGAACCTGATCGACTCGACACAAACCTCGCTGTTGTCCTGCCCGTAACGCAGCGGTGAGATAACCGGGCAGCCGCCACCATTGCAAAACGGCCGTGCGTGGAATTTCTCTTTCCCACCGGCGATCATGTAGAGCATTTCCAGCGTGGGCTGCACGTGGGAGGCATCGGCGAAGGTCAGTTGCGTGTGCTTGAGTGTGCCCGCGGCACTGACATAAGCCGAGTTGATATCACAGGCGAGTTGGTCCTCGATCTCGGTCGCAACGACCAGGCGTGCCAGGGCGTGGATATTGTCCATCTTGTCCACCAGCCTGGCAGCATCATAAAGATCGGCCAGTGTCGAAGGGCGGTAGCTGGATGCACCGATATCCAACATGTTGACGGCCTCACCACCACCGTAGTTATGCACGCGGTTATCACCGACATCGATATCGTATTTCGGATCCCGGCCCGAAAAGCCGGGCGTTTTTTGGCGCACCGGCGATCATGTCTTCGACCAATGCCTTTGGAAAACATAAACGGTCATGCTCGTTGATAAAACAACCTCGCTCAAGGGCCTGTTCCCTGACGATCGGAATCGGGTCCCCCATACCGATGTTTTCCAGCACATCGAGGATGGTTTTGTGGATTTGCTGTTCATCTGACCGGGTCAATGGACGGTAGCGCCCGCCCAGCATGCCCGGGCCGATTGCGGCAGCTTTCTGTGAATTTTGTCTGCGGGCTTTTCTGCCTCTACGCATATTTTCCACCAATCATTGTTCAAAGCGGGTTTGCTTTCAGGCAGCGCCCTTTGTAATACAGTGAATAAGCTGTTTTGGCGCTAGTCTACACTGCACGGAATACCCAAGTCTCGCACAGAAGTCGCGCCCGTTTTCTCCAAACGCACCATAACGGTGCATCCTGGCAGGCGGAAGCTGAACAACAAACATTGTTAGCACCAGCCAACAAGCCGGTTTGCGCGGATGCCCGCGGTTTTGTCCACAAATCACGCGCTGGCGCGATTCCTGCATATAAGGTCCGGACGATGAAACTGCGAGGACGTGAACATGCAACTGGTAACCGCGATTATCAAACCATTCAAACTCGATGATGTACGTGATGCACTGGCTGAGCTTGGTGTCAGCGGGATTACCGTAACCGAGGTCAAGGGTTATGGCCGGCAGAAGGGTCACACCGAACTCTACCGTGGCGCCGAGTACAGTGTCGACTTCCTGCCAAAAATCAAGATCGAAACAGCGGTCACAGACGAACTGGTGGAACGGGTTGTTGATGCCGTTGTGCAGGCGGCCTCAACCGGCAAGATGGGTGACGGCAAGGTGTTCGTGCACAAACTCGAAGAGGTGATACGCATACGAACCGGTGAAACCGGCGTGAACGCAGTCTAGGAGGATTGATCCATGGAAACGCAGATTTTTGAGTTGCAATACGCCATTGATACGTTCTACTTCCTGGTCTGTGGTGCACTTGTCATGTGGATGGCCGCCGGATTTTCCCTGTTGGAATCCGGTCTTGTACGCTCCAAGAACACCGTTGAAATCCTGACCAAGAACGTCGCGCTTTATGCCGTGGCCTGCATCATGTACCTGGCGACAGGTTACGCAATCATGTACGGCGGTGGCTGGTTCCTGCAGGGAATTGAAGCTTTTGATCTGGGCAGCGTGCTGGCTGATTCGGCACAAAATGGTTTTGACGGTGACAGCGTGTATTCACCCGCCTCCGACTTCTTCTTCCAGGTCGTGTTTGTTGCGACATGCATGTCAATTGTTTCCGGGGCAGTGGCCGAGCGGATGAAGCTCTGGTCATTTTTGCTGTTCGCCGTATTCATGACAGGCTTTATTTACCCGCTGGAAGGGTCCTGGACCTGGGGTGAGAAAGATGTCTTCGGCATGTTCAGCCTCGGCAAGCTCGGCTTCAGTGACTTTGCCGGTTCCGGCATCGTACACCTCGCGGGCGCATCTGCTGCACTGGCCGGGGTGTTGTTGCTGGGTGCCAGAAAAGGTAAGTACACAAAAGATGGCCAGGTCATAGCAATCCCCGGCGCCAACCTGCCGTTGGCCACGCTGGGCACATTTATCCTGTGGATGGGGTGGTTCGGTTTTAATGGTGGTTCGGTACTCAAGCTGGCCGATGCCGGTAGCGCGCATTCGGTCGCCATGGTGTTCTTGAATACCAATGCAGCGGCGGCCGCCGGCCTGGTTGGTGCACTGTTAACCGCTCGTGCATTGTTTGGCAAAGCGGATCTGACCATGAGCCTGAACGGCGCACTGGCGGGCCTGGTGGCAATCACCGCTGAGCCGTCAACCCCTACCGCGTTGCAGGCCTCGTTGTTTGGCCTGATCGCCGGCGTCATCGTGGTCTTCAGTATCATCGGTTTGGATCGGTTGAAGATCGACGATCCCGTGGGTGCGATATCGGTCCATGGTGTGATCGGCCTGCTCGGCTTGCTATTGGTGCCGGTGACCAATGCTGACGCCAGCCTTGGCGGTCAATTGGCCGGTATCGTGACTATATTCATCTGGGTATTTGGCGCCAGCATGGTGGTCTGGTTCGCATTGAAGCTGACCATGGGTATCCGCGTTGACGCGGAAGAAGAATATGAAGGTCTGGATATCGGTGAATGCGGTATGGAGGCCTATCCTGAGTTCACATCCTCAACATAGGTACTGAATACAGGTACTAAAAATCGTCGCGGAACGCGCGTTCCGCGGCGATTTTCTTCTCACTACTTATTGTTTTGCAAAGTGTTTCATCACGTCCGGCAAGGGGCATCCTTGATATTTTCCAGAAAGGCCTTTCAAGAGATATGACTGAGTCATGAGCCTCAGCTGAAATAGAGCCTGGCAATCATGTAGCAGGCATACGCAATCAGAAATGTTGCGCCAATCTGGCGGCTCATGATCGTTCTTCCCACGATAAAAACAGGTATCAATAACGCACTGAGAACGAGTGAGGCAAATATATCAATGCTCCCGCCGGCCGGGACCGCCAACGGATGTTAATAAGCAGTACCAGGCCCAGAATGAGCAGAGTCAGAGTGATGGAATTACTCCGGATGGTTGTATGGAGAACATCATGGCAAATAATTATCCTGCCCAAATATTCGGGGTCAGGGTGTACACTCTTATCAGTTTGGGTGGATAAAATCCCTGGGAGGACACATGGAAGGAAGCGAAATGTTTGCCGGGTGGTTGGATCATTTTCCTAAAATAGCTGCGCTGTTGTTGGTGCTGGCAGGATGGATACTCGCCCGGATCGCCCGCCACGCGGTAAATTCCGGTGTGGTTTGGATCAATCAGTCGTCGGTGCGCTGGGGAGCGGAGACGGGGTCTCTATTGACAGCGCCAATTGTGCGAGGCCTGCAGGCCCTGGTTTTCTGGGGAATCCTGGTAACTTCCGTTATTCTCGGCCTACACGTGGTGGGTGGCGACGAACCAATCCAATGGCTTGACGAATTATTGGGGCTCGCATTTCAATTGTTGATCGCCGTGGGAATCCTGTCGTTAGGCCACTTCCTTGGTTTGCTGGTGCGTGGCCTGCTGGGTGGCCTGGGCGGTGTTACCGAGAAGAACGCCTTGCCCTGGGCAGCTTACGGCATACTTATCTGCATAGCCGCCATTACTGCACTCAAATATCTCGGTCTTGATCTGACCTTCCTGACCCAAATCTTGCTGGTGATCATTTTCGTATTTTTTGCAGGACTCGGACTGGCTTTCGCGCTTGGCGCCAGGACACTGGTGGCCAACCTTACGGCCCAGGGTGAGTTACAACGCTATAAACCCGGCGACCGGCTTATGATCGATGGAATTGAGGGTGCGGTGCAGGAGATTCACCGCACCGGTCTGGTGCTCTTGACCGCGCAGGGGTTGGCGAACATTCCCGCGGCCAGATTCGCGGAGGTCATCGTGATCGAAAACCGCCAAGATACTGAAGATGAGTAAACGCCTGCTGAGCGCTTTCGCGAGCGACGATCCCGCGCGATTTGCGCATTTGCTCGGAGCTGCCAACGACGCAGAAGACGTGGTCGGTATTTTGACGGATATTCCCGACGGCCTTGAAAGTGTCGTGGTGGCAAAGCTCAACACGGAAGCCGCTGACCGTCTGTTGAACGGTCTGCCAGATGCGGTCGTCATTGGATGGCTGAGCAGTTGTTCGGTTGATGCCGCGCGGCACATGCTGGCTCGCATCAGCCATGAGCGATCGCTGCGCCTGATCGCAAGTATCGAAGATCGTTCGAAACGCCGTGGATTGCGGCGCCTGGTTGAGTATCAACCCGGTACCATCGGAGAACTTGTGCAGGCAAACGCGCCGGTCATCCTGGACTCCACTCCCGTGGCGGATATTTTCACAGAAATCCAGCGGCAACCCGGTGGGCCAGGAGCACCACTCGTGGTCCTGCGTGAAGACGGTACAGTCAGCGGTGTGTTGGACATGGTTTATTTGCTGAGAAATCGTGACCCGGACGCCCGCGCCGGCGATTTCCTGATCCCGGTAAAGCCGGCATTTGCCAAAGCATCGCAGGCTTCGCTGCAAGTCCGCGAAGAATGGGCACAGCTCACAAGCCTGCCGGTCGTTGACTACGATCGCAAGTTGGTAGGTTATGTTTCCAGGTCCAGCCTGGAAAGCAGGTTGGGAAACGTCGATGAGAGTGATCTTTTCCTGCAGTCGGTCATAGAGCTTTCAAAACAGTTCTTCGAATTCATGGCAGCCATGCTGGTGCTGGTTTTTGACAGGAGGAGTTCGAGATGAATATCCGGGCAGAGCTCAAGAATGAGTATGTAATGTCGCATCCGGCGCAGTCGGCCAGTGTCATTGAATCTTTGTCCCTGGAAGAGCAGTTTGATGAAATAGAGGGCCTGAAGAACCAGGCCCTGGTGACTCTGCTGGATTATTTGTCCCCCCGCCGGGCCGGTGAAATATTTGCGGCGTTGGATGGGGACCGCAAAGCCGAGGTGCTAAACCTGACCTCGCCACGCCTGGCAGTGGTGTTGCTGGCGCCGCTTGACGAGGAAGCACGGGTCAACGTGATGGCTGGCCTGGACAAGGCCTTGCGCAAGGATCTGGAGCGACAACTGTCTTTCCCGGAAAACAGCGCTGGCCGCCTGATGGACAGTGTGTTTGTTACTTGCCGGACCTCCATGACAGTGGAGCAGGCGTTGCGTGAGTTGCGAGGTTCGAATGTTCAACGGGCGCGCTCTCTTTTTGTCACTGATGAAAAAAACCGGTTGGCGGGCCGGGTGGACATACAGGACCTGGCCATGGAGGAGGCTGATACGCCGTTGAAGCGGATCATGTATCCGGCCGAAGCGGTGCTCAGCGCATTGGATCAGCGGGAGGAGATCGTCGAAATGCTGGAGCGGTATCGGCTTGATGCATTGCCCGTCACCGACGCTGATGGAAAACTCATGGGCGTGGTGCGCTACGGCGGTCTTTTCCGCGCTATCAAGGCGGTGGCCATAGCCGGCATGCAGAAAATGGTCGGCAATCCTGAGGAACGCGCATTATCTTCGGCCGGCTTCGCAGTCAGGAAACGGTTGCCCTGGTTGCATATCAACTTGCTGACCGCTTTTCTCGCTGCCGCGGTGGTTGGGCTGTTTGAGGACATCATCTCGCAATTCACTGCACTCGCCATTCTACTGCCGGTCGTCGCCGGCCAGTCGGGCAACGCCGGAGCCCAGGCGCTTGCGGTAACCATGCGCGGGCTCGCCCTGAGGGAAATTGGCTTGCGCGAGTGGAAAAAGGTACTGAGCAAAGAAGTGCTTGTTGGTCTGGCGGACGGCGCGGTGCTGGCGGTTACCTGTGGCGCTGGTGTCTATTTGTGGAGCAAGTCGCTCGGGTTGGCCCTGGTGATCGGTGTAGCGATGGTCCTGTCCATGCTCGCGGCCGGTATCTCCGGGGCGGTGGTGCCCATACTGTTGACTCGGGCCGGCCAGGATCCTGCCACTGCATCGTCTATTATCCTGACAACGGTAACTGATGTAGCAGGATTTTTCTCGTTCCTCGGCACAGCTACACTGCTGGCTTTTCTGTTGTAAATTCAAGTCCGGCTTTCAAGAACTATTTTGTACAAGGAACAAAAACCATGACCCAAACATTGACCTGGATCGGCATTTTCATCTGCCTGGCGCATTCAGCCATGTTTTCCGGCTTGAACCTGGCTTTCTTCAGCCTGAGCCGTTTGCGGCTGGAAGCGGAAGCGGGTGCAGGAAATGAAGCCGCTGAAAGCGTGTTGGTAATGCGGCGTGATTCGAATTTTCTGCTGACAACCATACTTTGGGGCAATGTCGCCATTAATGTTCTGCTGACACTGTTGTCGAATTCGGTACTCGCCGGGGTTTCCGCATTTGCATTTTCAACCGTCCTGATTACCTTTGCCGGCGAGATCGCACCGCAGGCTTATTTCTCACGGCGCGCGTTGAGAATGGCTTCCCTGCTTGCGCCGGTATTACGTTTCTACCAGTACGTGCTATACCCGGTTGCCAAACCCAGCGCCTGGATGCTGGATCAGTGGTTGGGTGCCGAAGGAATGGTTTTCATGCATGAAAAGCAACTCAAAGGTGTGATTGAAAAACACATTGAGTCCGAAACGGCGGAAATTGACTTTATCGAGGGCCAGGGCGCGTTGAATTTCCTGGATATCGATGAAATACCCATCTCGGAAGAGGGTGAACTCGTGGACCTGGCCAGCGTGATCAGATTGGAATGCAAGGTCGACCTGCCGGTAATTCCCGGGGAGGGGGAGGCGGGTTACGAGCAGTTCATTAAAGATGTCAATGCTTCCGAAATGAAATGGGTGATCCTGGTGGACTTGAACGGTTTACCAAGACTCATCCTGGATGCGGATGCCTATCTGCGGATGGTGCTGGCTGATTCTGGACCGGTGGACGCCTATCACTATTGCCACCGGCCGATTCTTATCGAGGACCCGGAGAGGCCGCTGGGGTTTATCATTGCTGATCTGCGCAAGGGCATGGAGCAGTCGAGCGACCAGGCGATTGCCAAGGATGTAGTACTGTTGTGGACCGAGCAAACCAGGCGGATCGTAACCGGGGCGGACTTGCTGGGACGCTTGCTGCGGGGAATTTGATGGTTGGTTATGGATTGCGCACGATCGTGGCAGAAGCGCCGAACTTATTGCAGCTTACGAACCGACAAAACCAATGCAAAACACACTTCGGTCCTTATGCAAATGCACTGTTCACTTCGGGAAAGGAAAATTGCGATGAGTAGAGTAAAATGGTATACCGTGTTGATATTACTCCATTTTTTACTTCCAGGTTCTGCTGCAACTGCAGATCTTGGTGAGGTTCAGGCAACCCCACCACCTGAACCTGCATTACTCGAAACCGGCTTGCTCGAGGCCACGCCCGGGTACGTAGGCGACGTACTCGGCGCTGAGGTTGAAAGCACAAGCTCCAGCGGGGCACAAACTGATGTCATCGTTATCTCGATTCCCATTAATCCTGATCAGGTTGACGAGGTACGTGTCATCTCTCCGGTCGGAAAAGTAATAAAGCAATCCAGACCAGCGGAGATTGAGCGCGATTATGAACACAATAATGTAGGTATCAGATTGTATTTGCCAAAGCAGAAAAAATGGGAATTCAAATTGAGACTGGTTGACCAGACCGGGGAATATTAGGATTTCAATCCCTGTTGTTTCCCCTTAAACGGCTACGTTGATATCTTTTCGGTAATTATCGTCATTGGCTGCTTCAAGTGCCTTGCGGCGGCTTTCAGCGGCAACAGTACACTGGAAAGAGAACTTCTCTTCTTTCAGAACACGTGCGTGCCAGCGGTAACCGGAAAATCCCGGCTTGATGCCAAACAGGATAACGAGACCGGCCAGTAACAGAAACTGGCTGAGGGGACCGGATACCCACGCACCGGCAAATTGGGCGATATCAAACATCAGCGTGGTCGTGACCACCAGCAGGACCGTGGTATACCCGAGCCCGCGACGCACTGCCCATACCGATGGCGCCAGGAATGCCAGCCATGAAAACCCGCGGCGAACAGCCTGATTGCCGTATTCAGGGTGCTGGTAAATATCAAAAATACGCATGTACTCTTCGGTAAACCTGCAGGAATTTAGACTTTGTTATTTCGTCTTTTATTCTACGAACCAGACTGTTTCGCCTCAATGACATGCATCAATTCATGCACTCATGGCCACATGTTCATTTTTGCCAGCAATGCCTGGAAACGCGGGTTTTCACGCAAGGGGTCGTAAATATTCATACGATTCATGTGAACCATATAGCCATCGCTTTTCGCGAACCCTATTTCAAGATTGTCGAGTGCCAGTTCCGGCTCGTTCAACATCATCAGGTATGAGGCTTTGCCAAGCGCGCCGTGCGGCATGGCAGGATCCTGCTCTATGAGGCTTAGCGCTTTGCCAATCAGTTCCGGGTTTTCAAGCGCATCGATTACGGCCAGCAGAGTCGTTTGATCAATTCCCGTAGCGGTCGCGTGTTGCAGGCAACGGGCGCGGGCCTGGTCATACCGGCCGGTCACCATGTTGAGAATCCTCAAATTACCGATGGCGGGAATGAAGTGCGGGTCAAGCTCCAGGGTTTGCTCATAATAGGTATGAGCCTCATCCGTGCGATCGGAGAAAATTAAAATCCAACCCATAACATGAGGCACGATCACCGCCAGTGGATCTGCAATTCGGGCCAGCCTGAGTTGATCAAGCGCTGCATCGAACTGACGTTCTACGGCCAATAACTCACCGTACCATTGGTGTGCAGTGGCATATCCCGGGTCGATTTGAATGGCTTTTTCAATGTCAGCGTGAGCACCCTCAAAATCATAGTCATACATGAATTTAATATAGGCAGAGGTGGTTAACGCCCGGGCGGATTCCGGATTGATAGCCAGCGCTCTTTCAATGGCTTCGTGGGCCAGTGGTATGTATTGATCAACTGATCCTGCACCGTACTCCGGTATCAGCGCATAGGCATCTGCCAGGGCTGACCAGGCCTGACCGTAATTGGTATCTATAGTTACCGCTTCGTTCAGTGGTTTGGTTGCAGCAATTAAAGATTTATGTCCACGCTGATTCCACAAGTGCCGGCCGAGCAGGTACTTGTTGTAGGCCTCGATACTGTCGGTCGAGCGTGTCTGGATCGGTGTCTGTTCACCACTGTTCAATGTGACCTTGAGCGCACTGACGATGGCCTGGGCGATTTCATCCTGCACCGCGAAGATGTCATCCAGTTGCCGTGTAAAGGTCTCTGACCACAGGTGCGTATCGGTATTTACTTCAATCAACTGCGCGGTGACACGGATACGGTCGCCGGATTTGCGCACACTGCCTTCAAGGATGTGATCGACCTGTAATTCCTCGCCGATTTCCGCCAGCTTTTTGCTGCTGCCCTTGAACGTGAACGAAGATGTGCGTGATGGGACGCGCAGGCCTTTTACCCGCACCAGCACGTTGAGGAGTTCCTCAGAAATACCATCGGAGAAATATTCGTTCTCCGCGTCGTCGCTCATATTGACGAATGGCAGTACGGCAACAGATTTTTCACCCGGATTGGGTGTCGGTGATGTGACCGGCACTGCTGTTCTCTCAACAGCCACACTGGTTGGCGGAGTTGATTGAGGCAAGCTGTCCGGTGCTGAAGCAAAAAACTTGTCATAAGCAAAGTAAGCCAACGCGAGGGACAGCGCTATGATGATATTGCGGTCCATTTTTCGACCGGTTTGCGGGGCTATGGATTGTGAACGGTCAACTTCGGATTCGCGCTTGACGCCTTCCGGTGTCATCTCGAATGCCCAGGCAAAGAAAACCGCCAGCGGAAAGCCAATGGCCAGCGCCAGCATAAAGACCTGCATGACCCAGTCCGGTGCGTTAACGTTCTCCAAAACCAGGTCGACCACCTGCAACAACAGCCAGGCCGTAATGACGTAACCAATTGCTACGCGGAAGACATTACGGCGTTTGAGTTCTTCAAAAAAGCTCATTCAAGATCCCATAAAGGTATTGTTAGTTACAGGCAAAATCATCTTCTCCAATTGGTCTGCAATTGATCGGGAAGCCGTTTTCACGCCAGAAGTCATCCAGGCCGATTCTTCGCACCAGGTTTTTGTAGGGCGTGGAATTATGCAGGGGATTTGTAATCGGGTAGTTAAACCAGGTCGCATCGAGAACACCCAGTTTCTCGTCGAGCAGAGTGCCCTGTTCCATGATTTTTTCAGCCAGTTCGTAGTCACCGTAGTGGGCGGCCCAAAATATGTCGGTTGCCCAGGGGCTGGCAAATCCTAGTGAGAGGGATTGATCAAGCTGTGCCGCGAGAAATGCCAGGGTATTTTCCCTTGAGCTTAAGTTTGGAATCAATTGATCGTAATAAGCCTTTGCTTCAGCGCCGCCCGACAGTGACCAATCGGTTGTGGAGAGTGATTTGGTCAATTCGATAGCACGCTCAATTTCACCGTCACTGATGGACATATGAATGGCATGCCGCAATGGGAAATCCTGACGACTTCCGCCGCTGCCGGTGGTCATCGCCCGTTGTATATCGCGCCAGCCACCGGTGCGGTCACCTGATGCATAGCGCAGTCCGGCGTGCACGGTCAGGTTCAGCCAGGATAGCGGATCAAGATCGGTGGCTCTTGAGCTGTATTTGAGTGCTTCATCAAAATAGCTGGCACGCCAGAGCATTTGCGTATATTGCTCATTGGCCTCTATTTCATCCGGGTTCAGGGACAGGGCATGCAGGTAACTCTTTCTGGCCTTTTCCCACTGGTAACGGTCCCGGTAAATGTCGCCCAGCACCGAATGGGCCATTGAAAGATCCGGATCAAGCTCCAACGCCTTGAGCGCCATGGCTTCAGCCGTGTTTTTGGTTTCGTCACGGTCGACATCCAGGTAATAGATGGACAGGGAATGGGCCTGTGCATTAGCAGCCCAGCCCTCGGCAAAATCCGGATCCATTTGGGTGGCTTCGTTAAGCAGGGCCATGGTACGCGGGAAGTCGAGACGTTGGGCGATCAGGCCACGCGCTTCCAGGTAACGGTCATAGGCTTCCATGTTTTGGGTGCTGACCGATACCAGGCTTTCTTCGTTATCAGCCAGCTTGAGTTCAATGGCCAGCGCATCGGTAATGGAACGCGCAATCTCGTCCTGGATGGCAAAAATGTCGGTTAGCTCTCGGTCATAAGTTTCGGACCAGAGATGGAAACCGTCATTAGCAGTAACCAATTGAGCTGTAATTCGCACACGGTTGCTGGCCTTGCGGATTGAACCTTCCAGGATGTTATCAACACCGAGCGCTTCGCCGATGGTTCGCAGGTCCTCGTTACGGCCACGGAACTGGAATGAAGAGGTTCTGCCAGCCACCTTCAGGCTATGGGTCTTAACCAGCACGTTGAGGATTTCTTCGGAAATGCCATCGGCAAAGTAGGCCTGGTCACCTTCCGGGCTCATATCGACAAAAGGCAGTACGGCGATGGATATTTCTTCCGGTTTTGCGGCTGGTGCGGTGGAAACGGTGCTTTTGGTGGCATCTGAAACTGGCGGCGGCCCGGCATCCGCAGGCTGCCAGAACCTGTCGACCAGCAACAGGATAACGGCAATGCCCAGGGCGATAGCGGTATTGCGGGTGATTCTCTGCCCGGTTTTCTGGGTTATGGACTGGGTCTTATCAACATCTTTTTCCAGCCTGATACCGTCTGGTGTCATCTCGAACGCCCAGGCAAATAGCAATGCAATGGGGAACCCAATTGCCACGGCAAGCATGAAGACCTGCATCACCCATTCCGGTGCAGCGATGTTTTCCAACACCAGGTCAACGATTTGCAGCAAAACCCAAGCAGATACTGCATATGCAATACCCACCTTGAATACGTTGCGTCTGCTCAGTTCAGTAAAAAAGCTCATCCATTATCCCTTGAGGAAGCGCCATCAGGTTTTGTCAGTCACTGATCAATCATCCTGCTCATCACTGCTGGTTTGCTCAGTTTCGGTATTAGCCGGCTTGGGTGAAAACCACATGTCATCCCGGAATTTATCTGTCAGGAACAGGACGACCGCCATCGACAGGATCATGATGAAGCCACGGGTCAGTTGGCGGCCGGTGTTGCTGGCGATGGATTCTCCCGGCTCGACGTTTTTCACAAGCCTGAGTCCATCCGGGGTGAGTTCCACCATCCAGGCAGCGGTTATCACGATCGGTAAGCCAACCACCGCCACCAGTATCAATGCAGGCATTACCCAGGTTGGTGCACTGACATTTTCAATCACCAGGTCAGCGATCTGCAGTAATAGCCAAAAGGAGGCTGCGTAGACTGCGCCAACCTTGAAAACATTCCGACGACAGAGTTCGCTGAACAAACTCATGGCTGGGGCCTGTCTTTCCAGTAGCCGACCCGCTCCAGTGGCTGGTGGCTGCGGCGCAATTCCATCAATTCGCCCAGCGGTGGTTGCTGCCAGAAAGCCAACCAGTCCGGATCGTCGGAGTGGTGTTCCGGCAG
Organism: uncultured Gammaproteobacteria bacterium; assembly: GCA_963753105.1. Lineage (GTDB taxonomy): Bacteria > Pseudomonadota > Gammaproteobacteria > Xanthomonadales > SZUA-36 > SZUA-36. The sequence continues at coordinate 266,804 of CAVWBD010000001.1, read as the reverse complement.
GTAAAAATATTCGGGCCAGGCCAGCAGCCACTCGTGCTCTTCGTAGGCTTCCCGGAGCATTGGCAGCGCAGCTATGGGGCCGTCCAGCCATGCAATCAGGAAGGCAGTAAACACGAAGTCAAACTCTTTTCGCCCACTGGTGTAATCCTCGATCCGGTGCGCCAGGTGCTCTCGCAGTTTCCGTTGGTCATCCTGTTGGTAATACAGCAGGCACCACCACCAATTAACCAGGTCGGCATTTGATTCAGGCTGCTGCTCAAAGTGACTGATCAACTGGAGGGCCTCGTCGTACTCACCACTCCGTATCAGACCGGTAACCAGCGGATCGGCCCGGACTACCGAGTCCGGTTCGAGGTTGGCTGAAGTACGCCCAAAGTTCAGACCTTCTTCAATTCGGCCTGTCATGACCATCAGAAAAGACATATCCGAGTAGTGGACGGCCGCTAACGGGTCCAGGTCAATGGCCTTCTGTTCAATTCGCTCAGCGGCGGTGAAGTCGCCGATGACCACTAAGAAATCACCATAGAGGTTAACAACATCGGTGTTATTGGGCGCGAGTTCGTAAGCCTTTTCGTACAGTTCCCAAATCGTCTCATAGTCATCTTCAATGTTGCCACGGGCGAGTGCTGTATAGGCTTCCGCGTTGCCCGGGTCAAGCTCGATTGCCCTGGCAGTTGCTACCTTGATCCTGTCCCAGGCCTGTCGCGGCGAAATGGTTGCACCATAAGCCGGTAAAAGCGCGTAGTTATATGCCAGGCCTGACCATGCCTTGGAAAACGTGGGGTCCAGGGAAACCGCTTGCTCGAACAGGTCATGGGCCTTGAGCATATTGACCTCGCCGCGTTTGGCGAGCAGGTAGCGGGCCTGCAGGTAGACCTGGTAGGCCTCCAGGTTGTCGGTCGGCCGGTTGTCAGTTGATGCTGAAGCTGCACCAAGCTCTGCCTCCAGTGCCGTGGTAATTGCCAGCGCGATATCATCCTGGATGGCGAAAACATCATCAATTTCACGTTCGTAGGTTTCGGACCACAGGTGGTAACCGCTGTCGACCTGGATCAGCTGTGCGGTGATACGCAGACGGTTGGCTGCCTTGCGCACGCTGCCTTCCAGCACGTTATCCACCTTGAGCTGTTTGCCGATTTCACCAATGTCCTGGTTTTGTCCCTTGAACTGGAATGATGAGGTTCGCGCTGCTACACGCAACCGGTCATTTTGAGCCAACCTGTTGAGCAATTCCTCGGCAAGGCCGTCGGAAAAATACTCCTGTTCCGGATCGGAAGACATATTGACGAATGGCAATACAGCCACAGAACGCAAGCCGTCGTCCGTGGCTTTTGATTCTTCCACCACGACATCAGGTGCTGGTGCCGGCGCTGATGTATCGTCCTGCGTGATAAATCGCTCTGCCAGCAACAGGACAACCGCGAAAGCCAGGAAGGTAATAATCGTGCGGTCCAGTTTCTGCCCGGTGTGCTGGGTTGCGGATTGGGTGGGGTCTATGTCGGATTCGCGCCTGATGCCTTCAGGTGTCATTTCAAACACCCAGGCGAAAATCAGCACGACAGGTAAGCCCACGACACCTGCCAGGAAAAATACCTGCATCACCCAGTTGGGTGCTGAAATGATATCCAGGCCGAAATCGATGGCCTGCAGCAATACCCAGGCGACCACGATATAGGCGATGCCCATGCGGAATACATTGCGGCGTTTGAGTTCGGTGAAAAAGCTCATTACCAATCCTTGGCCGGGAACTTGATAGGAGAGGCGGGCGGCCAGTTAAAGCCGGCTTCTTCTATGCGCTTTTTGAAATTGGGCGTGGCCTCCAGGCCGAATGGCGCCCCGCAAAAACAACTTTTAACCACTTCGGCCAGGATAAACGGGCCGGCAAAACGGGCGTCCATCTCGCTGGCATAGGCATTGGCTGCTTCGCGGTTGCCAAGCATTGCTTCGGCGATCAACAAAGTCATATCATTTAGTGAAGATTCTGTTCTGGATTTTTCGAGAATTTCCCTTGCCTTGGCGACCTCATTTTCAATGGCATAAACATTAAAACGCCGGGGCATTTGAAAGAAGCTCCCTTCGGGGTCTTCGTCAATCATACTCGGGTCGTCACGGTATCTGCCGGTGGCGAGAAGTGCGAAAAAACGAATATCGTCAACCCAGGCATTGTAGCCAACGTTGTTGAGGTAACGGGTATTCAGATCGATCACGCTCTCCACTTGTCCGGCCCAAAGCATAAATTGACTGCCCATGGCGACATACACACCACTTAACGGATCACAGCGCATTAATCTCCGGTAGTGAGCAGATACCTGTTCTGCCCAGCCGAAAACAGCACCCAGGGATTGGGCCCAGTTGACTGCATAGCATTCCTCGGACTGGAAAGCGCGATCGAGTTTTGCCGGGATACCCGACCAGTTATCGGAGAATTCGGCACGCTCTGCCTCAAGGTATGCACGTTGGGCATCTGATGGTGCGTACCTGGCTGCCAGTGAGAGTCCAGTTGAGATTTCTTTCAACGCGGCATCAAGTTCAACCTGTGTGTGGGTGTCTTTGCCTATGGCATTGTTATAGATCATGTGCCCGAACAGGTCTGTTCGCTCCAATTGAGCATTGGTAATAGCTGGATTTATTGCCAAGGCCAGGTCGAAATAAACATTGGCTTCTGGAAGCAAATCGATCGGGTCACTGATGGAGTGCGCCTGCGCCATTAACTCCATGCCTTTCTGGTAAGCAATAAAGGCTTCCACATCATCTATACGGGCGTCACGCATTTGTTGCCGCTTGTCTTCGTTCAGAACGACATCCAGCGTTTCGGCAATGTTTTCGGCAATATCCTCCTGGACCGAAAACACGTCTTCCAGGGTGCGGTCATAGGTATCCGACCACAGGTGGAAGCCGTCTTCGGCACGTATCAACTGGGCGGTAATGCGGACCCGCTCACCGGAGCGGCGCACAGAACCCTCAACCACGTGGTTGACGCCGAGAATTGCCGCTATCTCGGGCACGGGAAGATCCTGGCCTTTGAAGTGGAAAGAGGAGGTGCGGGCGGTGACCAGCAGTTCCGGCAGCCTGGCCAGGGAATTCAGGATCTCCTCGGTCAGTCCATCTGCAAAGTAACCATCGTCCTCACCGCTGCTCATGGCAGCGAATGGCAAAACGGCGACGGATTCCCTTTGATCTGTATTTTCTTCGCTTGCCGTGACGGTACTACTTTCTGGCGGAGCTGCCTGTTGCCCGGTGGCTGTTTGCACGTCTTCTGCCTCATCGTACCCGGCAAACCAGGTCCGCTCGACGCCCAGGGCGACAATGACCAGGACCAGTCCTGCGATAATCAACCGGTTAAGGTTTCTGCCGGTTTCCGGCGTGACAGATTGAGTGCGGTCGATGTCTTTTTCCCGCTTGAGACCATCCGGGGTCATTTCATATGCCCAGGCAAAGATCAACGCCGGGATAAAGCCGATTGCCAATAAAGCGATGACCAGCGTGACTGCCGAGTCAGGCAAACCGATGCGGGGGAAAACAGTATCGGTTACCTGGATCAGCAGCCACGTGGCCACCGTGTAAGCGATGCCGACGCGAAATACGTTGCGGCGTTTTAATTCAGTAAAGAAGCTCATCTGAAACCTCTTTGCATGATTGAGCGCAGGAGCCATGCATTTGCTGCGAATGCATGACTTGCCAAGAGATCTCGCTACACTGCGCGGCTCCTGAAAGTGTCGTATTTACTCGTGTCACTGGTGCCACTCCGGTTCGAGCAGCATGGTTTCAACCTCACTCTTAAGTGCGGCCAGCTCTCTTCCCCTCTCACGGAGACGGGCGGAGATCTCCGGTTGTTGTGCGAGTTCACGGTACAGCTTGCTCTGGTAAAGGTATCTGAGATTAAGTGAGCTGGCGACGTCTTCCGAAAGTTGTTCGTTGAGCGCGATGCTCTTTGCCTGCTCGATTTCGCCACGGACAAGGAGCAGGAATATCCGGAAACCGGGTGAATTCAACCATGGCACTTCAGCTGCCTGCTGGTGTTTGTAGAACAAGTCCATTGCAGCCAATACATCCTCCCTGGACTCGAACTGGGTCATTAACAAGATGCCGGTGCTACGAGCCAGTGATTCCTTGAGGTTTCCCGGAGGCGTCTGGTGGTCAACCATCCCCGGGAAAAGTGACACCAGAAAGTCAAACGCTTCCCTGGCGCGCCCCTGCTCCATCATCACATCGGCGAATGAGCGTATTGCGTCGAAAAAGGCCCATCTGCGCAATTCCACATCGTCTTTCAGCATTGCCCGCGCCAGTTCCAGCAACCTCGCTGAATCGTTTTGAGCCCTGCTTTCATCCAGTTGCAGTTTGCGGCACACGGCAGTCTGTGGCGCCAACGCATAACAACGTGATGCCCACCGTGCACCCTCTTCGGTGAGGCCGAGCAGGAACAGGGTCCGGGCCAATTGGGCCACCAGTTCATGATCCTGTGGGTCTTTTTCTATGGCTTTACGTTGCCAGTCCAGTGCCAGCGTCAAGTGACCGGTTTTCTGGGCCAGTTCCGACATATCGCCGTAATGGTTAGGATTATCGGGTGCCAGTTCAAGCGCCCGCTGGATGGCTCTCTCGGCTTCCTCAAAGCGTTCCATTTCGATATATGTTTGAGCCTGGTTTGAATACAGGTCGGCCGACAATGGGTCCAACATGAGGCCGGCCCGGATTACTTCCAGGGATTGATCAAAGGCTTCGAAGTACCGTAGTGAATTGGCCACGTTTTCACGCACCCATGTGTCCGAGGGGATTCTTGGCAACAGAGAAAGCAACTCATGCATGATTGCCCCACGGGAGTCTGCATCCATCCTCACGGCGGAATTCTGAATTTGGAAGTTCAGCATCAATGCACGTGTCAGTGGATCACCGGGGTGCTCTTTCTCAACCTGTACCAATAGGGGTTCCATGGCACGCCATGCCTCTGTCTCATCGATCAGACCGGTGCCGAATTTCATTTGGTGGTTGCGTACCAGGGCAAGTTTTGCATCAACAAAGCCCGAATCCGTTGCCAGGGCAGTCTTGAGCAGGTTTTCCGCCTTGGCCAGGCTCGAATAGGAGAAAATGGCCTGCTGCTCCAAAGCCTGCAGGTACAGGTCGTAGGCTTTCGTGTTTCGAGTTGCTACGCCATGCATGCCAGTGCTGGAACTACCCAGCAGTGAAGAATCCAGCGCCTGGGCCACATCGTTGGCTATTTCGTCCTGGATTGCGAAAATATCTTCAAGGGTGCGATCGTAATTCTGTGACCAGACATGGAAACCATCGTCAGCCCGGATCAACTGTGCGGTGATGCGCACGCGGTTGCCGGCTTTTTGCACACTGCCTTCCAGTACGTGCGCAACACCAAGGGTTTTCGATATTTCAGCGATACCAGCATCCTTGCCTTTGAATGCGAATGAGGACGTGCGGGCGGCGACCCGCAAGTCGGGCAGCTGGGCCAGCATATGCAACAGGGTCTCGGTCAGGCCGTCGGAGAAATACTCGTTGTTGGCGTCACCGCTCATGTTGACGAAAGGCAGTACCGCAACTGATGGGCCGGTTTCCACCGGCGTCTCGGGTTCGGCCGCAATGGTCTGGACCGCTTCAACGGGTATGGTCGGCTGCAACACAAGTTTATCGATCAGCAGGTAAGCCACCACGACCACCAGGATACCGATAATAACCCGGTCAAGCTTGCGGCCGGTGACCGAGGTAATGGACTGGCTACGGTCAACGTCCTTTTCTTTCTTGATACCCTCGGGCGTCATCTCGAACGCCCAGGCGAATATCAGGACCAGCGGAAAGCCGATGCCCAGTAACAGCATGATGGTCTGGAATACCCAGCCGGGTGCCGCAATGTTGTTCAGCACCACGTCGGCAAACTGCATGATGAGCCAGGCGGCCACTGCATAGGCAATGCCAACGCGAATGACGTTTCTGCGTTTGAGTTCTTCAAAAAAGCTCATGGCCGATTAACCTTAGTCACATTCAAAATCAACTTCTCCGAGTGGCCGGCATTGTTTTGGAAAACCGGCCTTGCGCCAATATGCCAGTAAATTGTTGTTACGGATGAATTGTTTAAAAAAAGTGGTTTGCCGAAAATCTACCCAATGGGGGTTCCATATTTCAGCAAAATCGCTGGTTTTCATGGCGTTAGGGCCGACAAAATAGTCGTAGGCCTTGAATGCCAGCAAGGTCCCGGCATAGATTCCGATATCAACCCCGGTTTCCGCCGCCCAACGTTCGAAACGATGCAATTGGGCGGTATGGTCCGCATCAGGGTTTTCCAGTGCTTCGATCCAACCGATGACTGGTGCGTAGTTATTGCCGGTCCACTGATCGGCCATGTAAAGCGCCAACAGTCGATCACCGGAGGCCACTACCAGCGGGATGAAGGGACCGTCCTGTGAGTGAAAGTTGGCCTCGATCGTTTCACTGAAAAGCGCCATGGCGCGCTCGTTATCACCGTTGTTCAGGTAGGCTTCCGCCTGGTGTTGTCTGCAGTTCTGATAACCCGGATCTATGTCCAGGCAGTTTTGAAAGTGCGCGATGGCGTTGTCAGCGAAACCAAGTCCCTTGTAAAAAATACCGGACCAAAGCCAGGCCGTGGTGTTCTTGGGGTCGTTTGCGAGTGCCATGTCCAGGTTTTCACGAGCCGTCACGAAATCGTGGGGTTGTTGGCTGGAGGCAATCATACCGATAACGGCGTAGGGCATCGAAAGACCCGCGTCCAGCGCCAGGGCTCTGTCAGCAGCGGACATTGCCAGTTGATCATGATCGATGCCATCACCCGCTAACCAGTCTCCCGAAACCCAATGCGAAGCCGCCAGGTCCTCCCAGGCAAGGGCAAAATCCGGATCAAGTTCAACGGCCTGCTCGAATAATTGATTGGCAACATCGAGGTTTTGCCTTGCAATGAACATGCCGCGAGCTTTCAGATACAGGTCGTAGGCATCGAGGTTGTCGGTGGCGCTCTCCACACTTACCGCGTCCAGGCCAATATTCAGTTCATTTTTCAGAGCGTTGACGATGGCATTGGCAATTTCGTCCTGGATGGCAAAGATATCGGTCAGTTCGCGATCGAAGGTATCCGACCACAGGTGGCGGTCGTCGCTGGTGTTGATCAACTGCGCGGTAATCCGCACCCGGTTGCCGGATTTGCGTACGCTGCCTTCAACGATGTTGCCGACCTTGAGCTGCCTGGCGATTTCCGGGATGTCGAGATTCTCGCCCTTGAAAGTGAAAGAAGATGTGCGCGAGGCGACTTTCAGGCCCTTGACGCGCACCAGCACATTGAGGATTTCTTCGGAGATACCATCGGAGAAATACTCTTGTTCGGGATCGGTGCTCATGTTGATGAAAGGCAGGACGGCGATGGAGGGCTCCTGTTCAGCCGTCTGGGCTTCGAAAGAGGTCAGGTTTCTTGTCCCATCAATGGCGTCATTTTCAGGCAAAGAGGATTCTTGAGAAGAGAAACCTGATTCCGGCTGGGCTGGGGCTGATAACTTGTCAAACAACAGGTAAAACACGGCCAGCGCCAGCAGTAGCAGGATGGTGTTATTCAGTTTCTTGCCGGTCTGTGGCGCGATGGACTGGCTGCGGTCGACGTCCTTCTCCTTCTTCAGGCCTTCAGGGGTCAATTCAAACGCCCAGGCAAAGAACAGCGCCAATGGCAGTCCGATGCCCAGCACCAGCATGATGGCCTGGAACACCCAGCCGGGCGCCTCGATGTTGTTCAACACAACGTCCGCGAACTGCAGAATCAACCAGGCGACGATCACGTAGGCGATACCCACGCGGATGACGTTACGGCGTTTGAGTTCTTGAAGAAACTCATCGCTGTCTCCAGGTTGCGTCTGATCTAATCACACTCAAACCCTTCTTTCCCAAGCGGGCGGCAACCGGGTGGGAAACCCTTTTCGCGCCAATAAGCCGCCACACCAGCTTTTCTCATGAACGGAACGAAATATTCAGATACCCTGAAATCTGCGTTTTCTTCCAGCCACACCCAGCGGTTCATGGATGAAACCGGCTCGACGAGGTGGTATGCCTTGAATGAAACCAGCGGTACTGCAAACGTGGCGCGGGTGAGCCCGGAACTGTCGATCCAGCTCAGCAGTTTTTCCAGGCTGCGGCTGTGATCCTGTTCCGGAAACTCCATTGCATCCAGCACCTCGGACACCGGAAAAGCCCAGTTGCTGTCAAAATGGTTGACCAGGATAATCGTGGCAGCCAAGCGATGGCCCAGGGAGATAAGTCGTTGGCTGTATTGTTGGTGGTAGCTGAAAACGCTAAATCCATATTTTGCCACTTGTTCAATCAGTGATAACGCCTGCTCGTTATCATTGACAATCATGTAGCTTAAAGCGAGGTGACGCTTGCAATTTGCATAAGCTGGGTCGATATCCAGGCAACGCCTGTAGTCAGCAATGGACTCGGCTTGCATTCCCAGCGTTGAATAGTTAATCCCACGCCACAGGTAGTTCGTGGCATTGGTGGGGTCCAGTTGAACGGCACGGTCCAAATGTGCCATGCCAGAGACATAGTCATCATTGTTAGTCGCAATCTGACCCTTAACCGCCCAGGGTGTGGAAAGCCCCGGATCCAGTTCAAGTGCACGTTCGGCGGCCTCAATCGCCAGGCTGTCCCAGTTGCGTCCGGTGAAGCCCCATGATTCGACAACGGAATAGACCGCTGCCAGGCCTTCCCAGGCGCGTGCAAAATCAGGGTCAAGTTCCACTGCACGCTCATATAAAGCGATACTTTCTTCCATTTGATGGCGGGCCAGGAACAAACCACGGGCTTTCAGGTACATCTCGTAAGCATCGAGGTTTTCTGTGGTCGTCGCTACCGTTATGGCCGGGGTGTCTTCAAGAATGCCAAGTTCGGCACTCAAGGCGGCCACGATGGCATTGGCGATTTCGTCCTGGATAGCAAAGATGTCCACCAGTTCACGATCGAATGTCTCTGACCAGATATGGCGGTCGGTGGTCGCATCGATCAACTGCGCGGTAATCCGCACACGGTTATCAGCTTTGCGTACGCTGCCTTCCAACACGTGGTCCACTTTGAGCTCTTCGGCAATCTCCGCAAGGCTCAGGCTGCTGCCCTTGTAGGTGAACGACGAGGTGCGTGACGCCACCTTGAGACCTTTCACCTTGACCAGTACATTGAGCAGTTCCTCGGAAATGCCATCCGAGAAGTAGCCCTGGTCCTGCTCCGGACTCAAGTCTGCGAATGGCAATACAGCAATCGAAGGATCAACGGAAGACGTACCGGCAACGACCGGCGGTGCGGTCTGGACCTCTGCCTGCACCGCCGTTTGCGGCGCATCGTGTGCCTGGTGATTAAGCTTGTCATATATGAAGTATCCCAACGCCAGCGCCAATACAAAAATAATCGTGTAGTCGAGCTTGCGGCTGGTATGTTTGACGATAGATTGATTTCGGTCGACATCCCGCTCACGCCTGATGCCGTCCGGTGTCAATTCAAATGCCCAGGCAAAGATTGCAACGACCGGCAGGCCGAGCATCAGGAAGACCACAAATATTTTCAAAACCCAGTCCGGCGCGCCGAAGGTCTCTATCGCGAATTCCGCAACCTGTGAAACCAGCCAGCTAACCACCACGTAGGCGATACCCACGCGGATCACGTTGCGGCGTTTGAGTTCAGTGAAGAAACTCATCGGTGCCGCTCCAGCAAGGCGATAAATTCGCCTTCGCTACGGATGCCGTTGAAGGCCGGGTCGTGTTCCAGCCAGGGCACCGAAACAGAGCTGGTACCGGAAAGCAATGTATCCAGCGTGGCGATGCATTCGCCCAGCATGCCGGCAATGGCATAGCTCTGTGCAAAACGGAACCGGATGTTGAAATCTTCAACCGCATCGGCTGGCTTCAGGGCCAGGATTTTCTCCGCGAGTTCGGTAACTCTCTGCGTGTCACCGAGGATTGCATGGGCTTCGAGTTCCGAGGTCCAAACCCGGAAATCATCGATACCCTGGCGTTTTATCTGTGCCAGGCGCTGCAGCGCGATTCGTGCATTCTGCCTGGCTTCTTCATTGCGCCCCAGGGCATCCAGGCTGAAGGCGATGCGGCTTTCCCTGAGGGAGATGGCCTTGACGTCCATTTCCCAGTTCTGCTTCCAGTTTTGGGCGATGTCCAGCGCGGAGTCAAAATGCCCGGCGAGCATCTGCACTAGCCAATAGGTCGAGAGAAACTGTATATCATTGGTGTGCTGCCCGCCCACCATCAGGGTTTCAGCACGGTCGGTATCACCGTTAACAACGATTTCCAGAAAAGCCAGGTAGGATTTGGGCCAATAGTTGTCCGGTTCCAGCTTGTAGGCTTTTTCGGTTAACTCCAGGGCCTCGTCAAAGCGGTCGAGGTAAGCGAGGGTTTGCCCGGTTTCTATCAGGTTTATAACCACGCGCGGGTTCAGTTTGATGGCCTTCTGCATTGAATCTACGGCCTGGTCCCACAATCCTGCACGACGCGAAGCCCAGCCTTTCCACATGTATGCCTCGGCATTGCTCGGCATCAGCGCAATGGCTTTGTCGAGGTAACGCAGGGCTTTGTCATAATCCAGAAGGCCCCAGTAATAATAAGAACCCTCGGCCATGTAGAGTTCGGGAAAGTCCGGGTCAATGGCCTTTGCTTTCTCGATTGCATTTCTTGCCCTGTCCCGATCCGCCGGATTACCGCCATATGACCAGTAGTTGTTGATATAGGCATGAGACAGGCCAACCCATGCCAGCTTAAATTGCGGATCCAGCTTCAGGGCTTCCTTGTAAAGCTCCACGGCCGTGTCAAATCCGATCTCGGTTTCACCCAATGAAAAGCGCTTGCCCTGTAAATACAATTCATAAGCGGCGACATTGTCAGTTGGTACGTTGGATACGGCGGCGATTTCGCTATCGGTGAGCGTGGCCTGCAAGGCCCCCGCAATGGCCTTGGCGATTTCGGATTGGATATCGAACAGGTTTTCGGTGGTCAGTTCACGGTCGTAGACTTCCGCCCACAGGTGTTCGTCCGAACCTGCATCGATCAACTGCACGTTGATACGGACGCGGTTGCCGGCGCGTTGCACGGCGCCTTCCATGATATTGGCGACCCCGAGTTCCTCACCGATTTGCCTGAGGTTTTTCGCGGTGTCGCGGTATTCCATTACCGAGGTACGGGAAATCACGCTGAAGGCATCGATCTTGGCCAACTGGGTCAACAGGTCATCGTGCACGCCATCGGTGAAATACGCATCGTTGGCATCCGGGCTGCGATTGGTGAATGGCAGTACGGCAATCGACTTGCCGGCTTGATTTATTTTGTTTGCAACTGGTGCAGGTCCGGTAACTTCTTCAACCGTCGGCGCGGGGGTTTCAGCAGTTATCGCTGGTGCAGAAGAAATATCAGTGGAGAACTTGTCATACAGCAGGTAAGCCACTGCCAGCGCCAGCAACACGATGATCGTGTTGTTCAACTTCTTGCCGGTTTGCGGTGTAATTGACTGCGCGGGATCTACGTCTTTTTCGCGTTTGACTCCTTCCGGTGTCATCTCGAAAGCCCAGGCGAAAAACAACGCCACCGGCAACCCAATGGCAACCACCAATACAATGGCGCGACCGACCACATCGGGCAGATCGAGAAGCTCAGAAAGCACATCGGTGAGCTGCAACAATAACCAGCCACCGACCACGTAGGCGATACCCACGCGGAAGACATTGCGGCGTTTGAGTTCAGTGAAGAAACTCATAAGCCGGCCCACCCGGATATGCGCCCATAGCGGACCGAGGCCTGATTGACAGCCAAATATGCAAAACCGAAACGCAAGACGTTCCGGCGATTTAATTCCCCGCAAAAGAACATGTCGTTTCTACCCCCGCAGTTAACGACAGGCCGGTGGTCCGGAAATTTACAGCACAATTGAAGTGGGTAAATGGCCAGAAAACCGGCTTGTTTTCAGTAAAATTTCAGGTTGTATCTTTGCGCTATATTTCGTGCTCTACACCTTATATATATGTTTATTTATAGTTGATGCCGGACAAAAATGATACAGACCATTCAGCAGCCTTCTGATTATTTAGGTAATTCTGTGTCTTTCAACCAATGGGCCGAAAAACAGGGAATTGACCCACAGCCGCTCGCTGCCACGCCAGAAGCCCCTGAACAAGGGGTTATTGGCAAAACGCACCACCAGGCCCTTGCCATGGCGCTCGGCGATGACGGCCGGTTGCCCGCTCATCTCGGCCAGGCGCTGGGCACCGATATAGCCGCTTAGCAACGGTTTTTCGGTGTAACGCAAAGGTGTGGCAAACGGATTATCACTGGCCTTCAATAGCGTGGTGCCCTTGCGGAACAAGGGCATATCTTCGCCATATCCAAACCCGACGGGGTGCGTGTTGTCCACGCTGGCCCTGACAATGGCGCCAGCGATGATGCGTTGGGCGGACTGGTCATCGAAATCAGCATAAGCCATTGGTCCGGTTTCTTCTCCGTCAGCTTTTTCCTTAGCCTGTTGCTTTTCACAGTCGTCAGACCCAAAGCACAGTGACTCTGCCCAGTGGGCAGCATTTTGGATGGCGACCAGGATGCCGCCGTCGGTGATCCATGCGGCAATGCGTTTTTGCAGCGTCCTTGCCGATAGCGCGTACTGGCCATCTACCAGCAGCAGGTGCGTGTAATCATGCAGGTCAATTGATTTCAAACGGGCCATGTCCACCATTACCGGTGGCACACCCAGTCGTTGGTCCAGCGTAAACCAGGCCTCGCCTGCGTCGTACATGCGGGTATTTCGCCCGGTGATCAGCAATGGCTTGACCACCGGAATCGGCTCGACATGCCGGGTGCCCAGTCCCGGCCCGGAAATGGTCATCAGGGTGTCGAATGAATGCACGTTGACACCCTGCCGGGACGCTTCCTGCAGCAAAGTGAATGCCACGTCCGCTCTGTCCCTTGTCCTGCATGCCTGCCAATATCACGAGGCTGCCTTCCCCGAAACGCTGGCCAGTGTCCTGCATGACAAACGGTTTGGTGGCTGCCCTGACCCGCAAGCCCGCCCTGAGCAATTGCTGCAGCACACGTGGAGCCTGGAGTTGTTGCCAGGGAACAATCCAGGCAACGGCACTTGCCCGTGGACTGACCCCTGCCGGTGCCGGTGCGGGATTCCCGCGTGGCCGGTGTGCGTTTCAGCTCTGCCATGGGCAGGTTATAGGCTAGCGGCAGGCTCCAGGCCGAGACATCATAAAAAGTGTTGTCCTCGAATTCAGTGCGCACTTCCAGCAAGGCCTGGATGACACCGAACTGGCGTTGTTTGACCGGGATGACCCAGGCTTGACCCGCCTTGAACGTCTGCCCCTCAGCATCGATGTCAGCATCCAGCACGCGGTACTCCACCTGGTGGCGGCTGAACAGGTTTAGAAGTTCCCGGGCACGGGCCGGATCATTGCCGTCGCCGATCACCCAGGCCTGGAAACCGGCTTGCGCAGCACGCTGCTGCATTTCTTTGTAAAAACCGGCCTGGTATTTTTTCAGTTCACTGCTGAGTTCAAATGAACCCTTGAGCGTGGACAGGGAAGTACGTACATGGTTTTGGATGGCGTCTGCAAAGGTCAATGGTCCAGCGTCGCGGTTAAGTGCCGGTCCCTGCACACGTGGCTGTTCAAACAGAATGCCGATGCTGCCGTTGATGTCCGGGTAGGTGGAACCCTTGCCGTAGTAGAAATCGTCATACATGTCCTCGGTGAAATACAACTCACCCGCCTGGTCCATTGCCTCGGCGTGGTAGACCGCCAAGGCGCGGGTCATTTCGAGGTTTCCGCCGGTAGTCAGCGGGTGTTGCCGGGTTGGCACGCCGGGCTGGAAGAAATAACCGTCGGTTCGGGTTTCATGGTGATCGGTAATCACGTGCGGTAGCCAGCGGTGGTACTCGGTGATACGGGCGCGTGATTCGGGGTGGACCAGCGGTAACCAATCGCGGTTCAGGTCGAATAAATAGTGGTTGGTGCGTCCTGCTGGCCAGTCCTGGTGGTGGATACGGCCGTTGCGGTCAGCCACCGCTGTCATGCTGCGGTTGGAATTGGACCAGGAGGCAAAACGGTCGAGGCCGTCCGGGTTCAGGCTCGGGTCGATGATCACGATGGTGTTTTTTAGCAGCTTATCGACGTATTCGGAACGCGACGCTGCCAGGTACCAGGCGACGATGGGTGCTGCGTTGGAGCCACTGGCCTCGTCACCGTGCACGCTGTAACCCAGCCAAACGACCAGGGGCGCATCTGCATCGCCACTTTGCGCAGCTTGCAGGTGTGCTTCACGCAGTTCCTCGATGCGTTGCTGGTTCTCTGGTGAGGCGATGACCAGTTGCAACAAGGGCCGTTGCTCGTAGGTACGGCCGGTGACCTTGATACTGACACGGTCAGATTTCTCAGCCAGTGTGTACATGTAACGAACCAGGTCAGGGTGATGTACACGCCAGTCACCCGGTTCCCAGCCGAATACCGATTCGGGTGACGGGATTGAAGGATCAAAATCCGAGTTTGCAGGCAGGTACTCGGCGGATGGTTTTGCCAGGGCAGCGGCGGACAATACGATACCGAGGAAAAGGACAAAAAGACGCATGACGGATTCCATCGTTTTTATTGAAACAAACATTCTATGGCATGCCCAGTCATTGTGCCTCATGTATTTTCAAGGGTGCCGGACAAGTGATCTGCTGCTACCATTAGCGGCATGAAAATTCCCGGATTCCTTGTCGCTGTGCTCGTGTTTATTAATAATTACACCCGTTCATGCCCAGGTACGGCTGGACCTGGTAAATCTGCCCCCCGGTTTTGAAATATCGGTGTACGCCGAGGGTGTTGAAAATGCCCGTCAATTGGCCCGCGGGGAAAACGGTACGGTATTTACCGGCAGCAGGCGTGCCGGCAAGGTCTGGGCCGTTTCAGATGAGGACGGTGATGCGCAGGCAGAAAAAGTCCGCCTGATAGCCGATGGCCTGAATATGCCCTCCGGTCTCGAGTTTCGAGATGGCGCGTTATACGTTGCCGAGGTGCAACGCATCCTGCGTTATGACGGCATCGAATCCAGGCTGGACGACCCGCCCGAACCGGTCGTGGTAAACGACGACTTGCCGGACGAGAAACACCACGGCTGGAAGTATCTGCGTTTTGGCCCGGATAACCACCTGTACGTCCCGATTGGCATACCCTGCAATATCTGTGATGAAAAAGGCTTTGGTGAGATACGCCATATGAATCCGGATGGCAGTGATATGGTCACCTACGCCCGCGGTGTGCGAAACAGTGTCGGCCTGGCTTTCCACCCGGAAAACGGCGAACTCTGGTTTACCGACAATGGCCGCGATCACCTCGGTGATGACCTGCCGGCAGACGAACTCAACCACGCACCGCAGAAAGACATGCATTTTGGTATTCCGTATTGCCACCAGGGTGATTTGCCGGATGAGGAATTTGGCCAGGGAAAGAACTGTGCCGACTACACGGCGCCGGTGGCCAAGCTCGATCCGCATGGCGCAGCCCTTGGCCTGGCTTTTTATACCGGCAGCATGTTCCCGGCTGAATACAAAAACCGCCTGTTTATCGCCCAGCACGGTTCCTGGAACCGTTCCGAGAAAATCGGTTACCGCGTCCTGGTACTCGATGTTGATGCAGATGGCACGGTGTTGAGTCACGAAGTTTTTGCCAGCGGCTGGTTGCAGGGCGAGGAGGCCTGGGGCCGGCCCAATGACGTATTTGTCATGCCCGATGGCGCTCTGCTGGTATCGGACGATTATGCCGATGTCATCTACCGGATATGCTACGTTCAATGACCCTGCTGCAAATCATCGTGCTGTCCCTGATCCAGGGCTTGACCGAATTTCTCCCGGTATCTTCCTCCGCGCACCTGATCCTGGGCAGCCAGGTCTTTGGCTGGCCTGACCAGGGCCTGGTATTCGACGTTGCCACGCACCTGGGCACCCTGTTGGCGGTGCTGGTGTATTTTCGCCGTGATCTTGCACAGATGGCCGCACCCTGGCTGGGCCGCAGCGAGGGTGAGGAAAAAACGCGCAGGCTGGGTCTGATCCTGGTGCTGGCCAGTGTCCCGGCGATCGTTGCCGGTGGCCTGCTGCATAGCGTGGTTGAGTCTTCGTTACGGGATATCCGTGTCATTGCCTTTACCACCATTGGATTTGGCCTGTTGTTGTGGTGGGCCGATGCACGCTTTGCACGGCATAAAGACTCT
This sequence comes from uncultured Gammaproteobacteria bacterium, assembly GCA_963753105.1. Classification (GTDB taxonomy): domain Bacteria; phylum Pseudomonadota; class Gammaproteobacteria; order Xanthomonadales; family SZUA-36; genus SZUA-36. The sequence goes on along the minus strand of CAVWBD010000001.1, from coordinate 250,578 downwards.
GCAAAACATGAGCCTGAAAGCCGGCCTGCTGATTGGCCTGGCCCAGATGTTGGCACTGGTGCCGGGCACGTCACGTTCGGGGATCACCATTACGGCTGGCAGGGCGCTGGGTTTCGTGCTGACAGTGCCGCGCGGTTTTCGTTTCTCCTGTCAATACCGGTGATCGCCGCTGCCGGCGGTCTTGGCGTCGCTGCGCATGCTCACCAATAACACGCCCACGGACTGGTTGCAGTTCAGCCTTGCAGTCCTGCTCTCGGCGCTGGCGGGCTGGGCCTGTATCGCCGCGTTCTTGGCGCTTTTGCAGCGCATCGGGCTGGTGCCTTTTGTGTTGTACCGCCTGGCCCTGGGTGCTGTCCTGTTGTGGATTGCGTTTTAACCACCACACGCACCAATATAGTGCAAATATCGATTTATGGTGCAATAATGGTGCGTAGTTGATGCTGTAAATCTGTGGCTGGAGTTTTCACGCGGTTCAAGACTTTCCAGGTATTTTGTAACTATTTGAAACACAATGTAAAAACCATGCATACTGATATTTTGACAAATCCGGGCAACTACGTCTGCTTGGCATGACTTCTGCATATATTAACTGACCCAATTTGGACCTATTCCACTAAACAGTACAGCTAACAGCACAGGAACAATGACATGAGCGTAGAACTTATCCGGAAAATGATCGCCGATGAAAACGTTGAGTATGTCGATCTCAGGTTTTGTGACACCGGCGGCAAGGAGCAGCACGTCAGCATGCCCGTCAGCATGATTGACGATGATTTTTTTGAAGAAGGCAAGATGTTCGATGGTTCCTCGATCAAGGGCTGGAAGGGCATCAACGAGTCAGACATGGTACTGATGCCGGACCTCGACTCGGCCGTGATGGACCCGTTCATGGAGCACAGCACGCTGATATTGCGTTGTGACGTGCTGGAGCCGGATACGATGGAAGGCTATAACCGCTGTCCGCGTTCACTGGCCAAGCGCGCCGAGGCATACCTGAAATCCAGCGGTGTGGCCGATGAGGCATTTTTCGGCCCGGAGCCGGAGTTTTTCGTATTCGACAGTGTCAGTTTTGGCACCGACATGCACTCGACTTTCTACAGCATCGATTCCGAGGAAGGCGCCTGGAATACCGGCTCAGAATACGAGGGCGGCAATCACGGTCACCGCCCGCGTGTCAAAGGTGGTTATTTCCCCGTGCCACCGGTCGATGGCCTGCATGACCTGCGGGCCAGTATCTGCGACATCCTCGAAGACATGGGTGTGGCGGTCGAGGTGCACCACCACGAGGTGGGTACGGCCGGTCAGTGCGAAATCGGTACGCGTTTCAATACGCTGACCCGCAAGGCTGATGAACTTTTAATACTCAAGTACGCCACCCACAATGCGGCTCACATTTCGGGCCGTACCGCGACCTTTATGCCAAAGCCGCTGGTTGGGGATAACGGTTCCGGCATGCATGTGCACATGTCGCTGTTCAAGAACGGCGAGAACCTGTTTGCCGGCGAGGAATATGGCGGCCTGTCAACCATGGCCCTGTACTACATTGGTGGTATCTTCAAGCACGCCAGGGCGCTCAACGCGTTTGCCAATGCCTCGACCAATAGCTACAAGCGGCTGGTGCCAGGTTTCGAGGCACCTGTGATGCTGGCGTATTCCGCTCGTAACCGTTCGGCTTCCTGCCGTATTCCCCATGTTGGCAGCCCGAAGGCGCGTCGTATCGAAGTGCGTTTCGGCGACCCGACCGGCAATGGTTACCTGATGTTCGCCGCCATGATGATGGCGGGTCTCGACGGGATCATTAACAAGATCGACCCGGGCCCGGCCATGGACAAGGACCTGTATGACCTGCCGGCCGAGGAAGTGAAGAATATCCCGACGGTGTGTGCGAGCCTGACCGAGGCGCTGGATGCCTTGGACAAGGACAGGGATTTTCTGAAGGCAGGTGGTGTTTTTGATGATGACCTGATTGACGGTTATATCGAACTGAAGATGGAAGAGGTAACACGTTTCCGCATGTCTACCCATCCGGTTGAGTTCGATATGTATTATTCTGTTTAAGTGTAGTGTAGACCCTGATAGCCACTGATCCTGCCTTTCAGGGTCTACACTACACTGGTGCCCGGTCAGTTTTTGACCTGCTCAAAAGGTTGACAGAGCACTGGGAACTATCATCCGGCAGTTCCAGGGAAACCGTTACGCCCCGCCCCGGCGCGGCTTTGGATACCAGTGTGATCATGGAGACAGGCGATGAAACTGACAAGCTGTAAAACATTTATTTTGCTTACGCTTGCGCTGTTAATGACAGTTGCAAGCCCGTTACTGGCGCAGGTTTATAAAACCGTCGATGAAGACGGCAACGTGGTGTATACCGACCAGGCCCCGAAGGATGGCTCCGCTCCGATAGAATTGCCTCCGCTCAGTATCATCGAGGCGCCTACGTACGAAAAACCTGCCAAGGCAACGACCGAAGGTGATGAGGGCGAAGGTGGCAAGGAAATGTCACTCAGGTATCTGCGTAAGAATTACGCAGATTTTGCGATTGTTGCCCCACAAGCCGAAGAAACCATCTGGCAACCGGAGGGTGTCATCACTGCCGCCTGGAACGCACGTTACCAGTTACAACCGGGTATGCAGGTCACCGTATTCGTGGACGGTGTGGCACAAACAACTACCAGTGAGCAAATTATCCCCCTGGCAGGACTGGAACGGGGTGAACACACGGTGACGGCTGAATTGACAGACGCGCAAAACCGCCGGATAGCCACTGCAGAGCCGGTCACTTTTTTCGTCAGGCGGCCGGGCCTTTATAACCGGCCCCGCCCGACCCCGCGTGGTGGTAACTGACACTGTGTTACTTCTCCCATGCTTGATGCGCTTTCGACAGCGGTTGTAGAGCTTGACGAACTGGGCCGTATCCGGGTGATGAACACGGCCGCGGAACATTGCCTGGCCATTGGCAGGGAGCGCGGATATGGCAACCGGTTCAGCGATATCGACTGTATTCCCGAAACCTTGATCCAGGCTATTTCAACATCATCGAACGATCAGCGTGGCCGGCATATCCGTGAATGCGAATTGGCCGGCGGCTGGTTTGATTGCACCATTCACCCACTGCCCGAAAACCACCTTTTGCTGGAGTTTTATGACCTCAAGTGGCAAATGCAACAGAGCAAATTACAGCAACGGGAAGTACAGACAGGCATGATGGAGCTGTTGCGGCGTAACCTGACACACGAAATTCGCAACCCGTTAGGCGGCATACGTGGCGCCGCGCAGATGATGGCAGCTGAACTGGATGACCACGAACTGGGCACGCTCGCGAAACTGATCATGCGCGAGGTAGACCGCGTCGATGAGTTACTGGCGCGCTTTGGCCGGACGGAACTGAAGCGTGATGCCGTCGATTTGCATTATGTGGTGCAGGAAACCGCGCAATTGTTGCAACTGGAATCCGCCGACCGTGTCAGCATCATCCCGGATTATGACCCCAGTATCCCGGCCATATCCGCCGATGCCGCAGCGCTGCGCCAGTTGCTGCTCAACCTGCTGCGCAACGCATTCCAGGCCGGGGCCAGCGAAATCACTATCCGCAGCCGGGTTGATTATGACAGCGCCATGTTGCAGCCGGGCTCCGGCAGCGTGGTGCGGCTGGATATCGAGGATAACGGCTGTGGTGTACCCGAATCCTTGCGCAGCATGCTATTCCTGCCGCTGGTGACCGGCCGGCGCGATGGCACCGGGTTGGGCCTGGCGCTGGCCCAGCAGATCGCAGCCGCCCATGAGGGCCTGTTGAGCTATGCGCCGCTGGATCCGGGCAGCCGTTTCACCCTGAGGTTGCCGCTGGAGCGGGTCGATGACTGAGTCCGCGCTGGTCTGGGTGGTTGATGACGACGAGGCGATCCGCTTTGTACTGGTCAGGGCCCTGGGCCGGGCCGGTTACCGTACGCAGAGCTTTGAAACCGTCACCGCGATCAGCAACGCCCTGGAGGCGGCCTCACCCACGGTGATCATTACCGATATCCGGTTACCCGACGCCGATGGCCTGAGTGTCCTGCAGGCACTGGAGGAGCGCGGCATCGAGGTGCCGGTGATCGCCATGACGGCATTTTCCGACCTCGACCAGGCGGTCTCCGCCTTCCAGTCGGGTGTATTTGACTATCTTTCCAAGCCCTTTGACCTTGACCAGGTGCTGGCGGTCGTGGCCCGTGCAGCGGCGGTTCCAAGCAAAACACCCGTACAACAGGATGTGGTCGGCTCAAAGCGCCTGATCGGTGATTCCCCGGCCATGCAGGAGGTGTTTCGTACCATTGGCAGGCTGTCACGATCCAGTATCAGCGTGCTGATTACCGGCGAGACGGGCAGCGGCAAGGAAGTGGTCGCACGTGCCTTGCACCAGCACAGCCCGCGCTCCAGCGGACCTTTTGTTGCCATCAACACGGCGGCCATACCGGCAGAATTGCTGGAGTCCGAACTTTTCGGACACGAGAAGGGTTCATTTACCGGTGCCCACACGCGGCGGCCGGGCCGATTTGAAGAGGCGGCCGGTGGCACGCTGTTTCTCGATGAAATCGGCGATATGCCGTTGCCGCTACAGACGCGTTTGCTCCGGGTACTGGCAGAGGGCGATTATCACCGCGTGGGTGGAAGGGATTTGTTACGCGCGGATGTACGTGTGCTCACGGCCACCCACCAGGACCTGCAAAAGAAAATTGCCGAAGGCAGTTTCCGCGAGGATTTGTTTCACCGTCTCAACGTGATTTCCATCGAGTTGCCGCCTTTGAGGGAGCGGCGTGAGGATATCCCCTTGCTGGCCCGGCATTTCCTGGGCCTCGCGGCACAGGATATGGGCCTGGAGGAAAAACACCTGCTACCCGAGACAATCAGCGTATTACAGTCAAAAACCTGGCCCGGCAACGTGCGCCAGTTACAGAACCTGTGCCAGCAGTTGTGCGTCATGGCGCCGGGTGAGCAGATTCTGCCCGAAGACTTGCCGGTGAGTTTACAGGACAACGCCGGGAGCGAAGGCGGGGAGGCCTGGACCAAGGCCCTGCACAGCTGGACCCGCAAGAAACTGTTGAATGGCCAGACCGAACTGATGGGTGATGCCCGCAGGCAGTTGGAGAAGATCATTCTTGACTGCGCCCTGGATTACACCGGCGGTAAACGGGCAGAGGCCGCACGTCTGCTGGGCGTGGGGCGCAATACCCTGACCCGTAAACTGAACGAACTCGACAATAAATTAAACCATCCCGGCCCGGTCTTCTAAACGGGTGGTGGAACACGCAACCAGAAAAGGTGACCGGTCCGTCATTGACCAGGCTGACCTGCATGTGAGCGCCAAAGCGGCCACACGGTACTTCACCAAGTTCATTACGCGCCGCATCGAGCAGGTAGTCAAACAGCCTCCGGCCTTCTCGCCGGTTCGGCCGCGTGGGTAAAGCTCGGCCGGTTGCCCTTGTTGGTATCGGCAGCCAGGGTGAACTGGGAAACCAGTAATAATTGTCCACCAGCCTGGCGCAGATCCAGGTTCATCCGGCCATCGTCATCCTCGAATACCCGGTAGGCGAGCATGCGTTGCAGCAGCCTGTCTGCCTGGATTTCTGTATCGCCTTTTTCAACGGCAACCAGGGCCAGGATGCCGGTGCCGATGGCACCCGACCAACGTGGGTCCAGGCGGGTTTTCATTAACATGCACACTGGCCTGTATTACCCTTTGCAACAATGCAATCATTTCGTGATCATGCCCTGAAAATTTTCCACGTGGTTAATGGTAGCATTGCTTCATCCCTGAGGAAGAAACCAAGCTAATGAAATTATTTGCACTGCGTTTAGCCATGCGCATTTTCAGCTGGATCCCACCAGGGGCTGCCGAATACATTGCACCACCCCTGGCTGCAGTGCTGTGGTGGCTGTCGCCACGCAAGCGCCGTGTAACGCGGTCTGAACCTGCGTGCCGTTTACCCGGATATGGACCCAAAGCAACGCAAGCGGATTGGCCGTAATTCCATGACGCATTATGTCAGGGGGGTGTTCGAGGCCGGCATGCTGTGGCACTGGCCAGTGGACAGGGTCATGAAATATTTCGACGAACCGGTGGGGCAGGATGCACTGGATGCTGCGATCAATGACGGGCCGGTCTGATCCTGGCGGCACCGCACTGCGGAGCCTGGGAGATATTGAACCTGTACCTGATGCGATATGGGATGGGTGCGGTGCTCTACAAACCCGGCCGGCACCCGGAAATCGACGAGGCCCTGCTGGAAAAACGCCGTCGTGGTGGTTCGCAGATGGTGCCGGCCACACCAGCCGGTTTGCGCACCATGTTCAAACTGCTCAAAGGCGGGCAGTCGGTGGCCTTGTTGCCGGACCAGGAGCCCACCCGGGGCGAGGGCCAGTTCGCACCATTTTTCGGTGTCGAGGCATTGACCGGCGTATTGTTGCCACGCATGGCCCGGCGCGCAGGTGTACCGGTCTTTTTCGGTGTGTGTGCCAGGGGCAGGAAAGGCCGTTACCGTGTGCATATGTTCAAGGCGGATGAATCCATCCACAGCGATGATATGCGCACGGCACTGACGGCCGTCAACCGGGGTATCGAGCAATGCATCAGCGTGGATACCGAACAGTACCTGTGGGCTTACAAGCGTTTCAGGAATCGTCCGGAGGGGGAACCGCCGTTTTACAAGGACAAAAGCTGACCTGATGGCCTGCTGGCCGCTACAGCGATTTGCCTAAATTGTTCGGGTATGAATTGGGGCAGGTGCTATTATTCACTGGCGTTTGCAGTGATATTCAGGAGGCATGCAACCATGCACACCACTGGACCGCCGACGGCTGTCGTCAAAGACCTGATAAAGCAGGTAGAAGCCTTGCGCACATCAGTTGTGGCACAGGCACAGCGGACCGATGCACAGACCCTCGATTTGCCTCCGGAACGTTACCAGAGCGCGGAAAACCTGTTGCACTACCTGGCGCTGAGAAGCCAGGATATCCGGCCGCTGCAGGACCGGCTGACACGTCTTGGCCTGTCGTCCCTGGGCAGGCTCGAACCCCAGGTGCTGCCGACCATCGACGCTGTTTTACATAACCTGTACCTGCTGAGCGGCGAAGCACCCTCAAAGCGTGGTAGGCAGGATGCCTACAGTGCCTTTGACAAGGCTCGTGAATCAACTCGAGTTGAATACCATCGCATTGCTGGGTAAATACCCGGGCAAACGCCGTGTACACATCATTGTCACGGTGCCGGAAGACGCTGCTGATGACTACATGATGGTTCACCGTTTGCTCAAAAGCGGTATGAATTGCATGCGTATCAACTGTGCAAAGGATGATCCTGCCGTCTGGTTACGCATGATCAGGCACTTGCGTCATGCCGAGCAGGCAACCGGGCAGCCCTGCCGGATTTTGATGGACCTGGCAGGACCAAAATTACGCCTGGGGCCAATGGAGCCCATGCCGGCCGTTATCAAGATCAAACCTGTCAGGGCCAGGGACGGGCATGTACTGCGACCCGGCCCGCATCTGGCTGGCGCCGGCAGGTGAGGCATACACTGAGATGCCGGCAGCCGATGCCAGCCTGGCGCTGGACCCGGACTGGCTTGCACAGCTCAGAACCGGTGACCGTATCCGCTTCAGGGATAACCGTGGCTCAAGCAGGCGCTGGCGTATCCGCGAAGTGGATGCGGCTGGTTGCTGGGCCGAGGCCAGAAAAACCGCCTACATCGCCAACGGCACGGTGTTGCGCGTGCAGCACGGGAAGAGGGAAAAGGCCCGGGAAACCGTCGTCGATTGCCTGGTGCCAAGAGAGAGTGTCAGCCTGGTACGCAGTGGTGATGTGTTGTTCATGTCGGTATCAGATGAGCCTGGCAAACCGGCGTTTTACGACAGCGACGACGATTTGCTTAACCCCGGCCGGGTATCGTCTCGCGATACCGGAGGTTTACCGTGACATACGCCTGGGAGAGCAGGTGTGTTTCGATGACGGCAGGATTTCAGGTATCGTCGAGAAATGTGAGCCAACGCAATTGCAGATCCGCATCACCCATACCAGGAACCCGGTGGAAAAACTGGAGGGTAACAGGGGTGTTAACCTGCCCGACACCAACCTCGGTCTGCCGGCGCTGGGTGACAAGGACATACGGGACCTCGAATTCGCGGTAAAACACGCGGACATGGTGGGCCTGTCTTTCACCAACAGTCGCGGAAGATGTACGTGCCTTGCGCCATCACCTGAAGGAGCTCGGGCGTGAAGATATCGGGGTCATTCTGAAGATTGAAACGAGGAGGGCATTCTCCAGCATGCCGGGCATTCTGCTGGAAGGGCTCAAGTTCCCGGCCTGCGGGGTCATGATCGCCCGTGGTGACCTGGCGGTGGAATGCGGTTTTGAACGGCTGTCGGAGCTGCAGGAAGAAATTCTGTGGGTCTGTGAATCAGCGCATATACCCGTGATATGGGCTACGCAGGTGCTGGAAGGTTTGACCAGGAATGGTCACGCGACGCGGGCGGAAATCACGGATGCAGCCATGGCGCAGGCAGCAGAAGCGGTCATGTTGAACAAGGGACCGTACCTCATCGAGGCGGTGGAAATGCTGGACGATATCCTGCAGCGCATGCAGGGTCACCACCGCAAGAAACACTCCATGATGCGGGAACTGCGCCTGGCCTCCGGCTTTCAGGGCAACATCAGGCGCGCCAGAACGCGGGAGTGAACAACACCAACAGCGTGAAGATCTCGAGCCGCCCCATCAGCATGGCGAAACTGAGGATTACCTTGGCTGTTGCATTCAGACTGGCGTAGTTGGAACTGACCTCACCCAGACCCGGACCGAGGTTGGTAATACAGGCGGCGGCAGCGGCATATGCGGTAACCGGGTCTACACCCACACCGTTGAGCGCGATGGTAATCATCACGAAGCTGGATACATAGAGGAAGAAAAAGCCCCACACGGCGTCCATGACGGTGGCTGATGTCTTCCTGCCACCGATCTTGACCGGTATCACGGCATGTGGATGGATCAGGCGTTGGATTTCACGTATTGCCTGGCGGTACAGCAGCATGATGCGAATGACCTTCATGCCGCCACAGGTGCTGCCTGCGCAACCACCGATGAAAGCGATACAGATCAGCAGGATCGGGATAAACCCGGGCCACAAGGCAAACTCCGCCGTGCTGTAACCCGTGGTGGTCATGGCAGAGACCACCTGGAAGCTCGCATAACGGGCGGCTTCCGACATGGAACCATAGGTTCCATTCAGGTACAGCGCGATGGTGGTGAGCACCGCAAAACCCAGTAACAAGGAAGCGTAAGTTTTTAATTCGGGGTCACGGAAATACGGCTGTGTGCTGGCGCGTTTCCAGGCGGTAAAGTGAATGGCGAAGTTGATGCCGGCAACGATCATGAAGAATATGGCAATAAACTCCAGGGTTGGGTTATCGAACCAGGCGAAACCGGCGTCGTGGGTCGACATACCCCCGATGGCCACGGTGCTGAATGCGTGGCCAACGGCATCGAACAGTGTCATGCCACCGAGCCAGTAAGCCAGTGCGCAGGTGACCGTAATACCGAGGTAGATCAGCCACAGCGCCTTGGCGGTTTCGGTAATGCGTGGTGTCAACTTGCTGTCTTTCAGCGGTCCCGGGGTTTCCGCGCGGTAGAGTTGCATACCACCGATACGCAGCATGGGCAGGATGGCAACAGCCAGCACTACGATACCGAGCCCACCCAGCCATTGTAACTGCTGGCGGTAGTACAGGATTCCACGCGGCAGTTCATCAATATTGGTCATGATGGTGGCCCCGGTGGTGGTCAGACCGGACATGGATTCAAACACGGCATCCACATAGGAGATCTGCGGTTGGGGCAATAACAAAAACGGCAGGGCCCCAACCAGCGCCAGCGTCAGCCAGCACACCGCAACGATGATGAACCCGTCACGCAACCTGAGTTCTTCACGCACGTTTCGCACTGGCAGAAAAATGGCCAGACCGGTTACCAGCAATATCGCCGCGCTAACCAGGAACAGGTTGGCAGTGCCATCCTCGTACCACAGGGAGACCAGTACCGGCGGCAGCATCATCAGGCTGGCGCCGGCCAGCAGAAAGCCCAGTATTCGCTGAATGGTTGCCGTTCTGCGGTTTCTCATACGAATGTTGCGCTGACCTGGAAAAGCCTTTCCACGGCGTGGATCTGTTTCTTGTCGTGCACGAACAGCAAGACGTGGTCGTGTTCTTCGATCACCGTGTCGTGGTGGGCGATGATGACGTCATCACCCCGCACAATTGCACCAATGGTGGCACCCCGGGGCAGGTTCAACTCTTCCAGCGAGCGGCCGACCACGTTGGAAGTAGCGCGGTCACCCAGTGCCACGGCCTCGATGGCTTCGGCCGCACCACGTCTCAGCGAGTGCACCCGCACCATGCTGCCCTTGCGGATGTGGGTCAGCAGCGAACCAATGGTGATCTGTTGCGGTGAAACCGCGATATCAATGGCGCCGGATTCCATCAAGTCGACGTAGGAAACCCGGTTGATGATGGCGATGACTTTTTTTGCACCCATGTGCTTGGCTTGCAGGGCAGAAAGGATATTGGCCTCGTCATCATTGGTCAGTACACAGTAAACATCCGTATTTTCAATGGCTTCTTCCCTGAGCAGGCTCGCATCGGCGCAGTCTCCGACCAGGATAATGGTCTTGGTCAGATCCTCGGCGATGGCCTCAGCGCGGGCCGGGTCCTTTTCGATGATCTTGACGTGATGATCGCGCTCCAGGCGGTGGGCAAGGCTTTTGCCGATATTGCCGCCGCCGGCGAGTATCACGCGACGGATCGGGCTGTCCATTGGACGCAGTTCCTTCATCATGTCGGGTATGTGCCGTTTTGCCGCCAGGAAAAACACCAAGTCATTTTCTTCAATGATGGTATCGCCGTCCGGTATGACCAGTTGGCCCTGCCGGTAAATGGCTGCCACGCGGGCATCCGAGCCGCCCGGCATGTGGTGACGCATGGTATAGAGTTTCTGGCCAACCAGCAGGCCACCCGCCTCCGCCTCGGTCGCGACCAGTTGCGCACGGCCGTCAGCAAAATCCAGCACCTGCAGGGCACCGGGGTATTCGATCAGGCTGGCGATATACTGGGTTAACAGCAATTCCGGGCTGATCAGGACATCTACCGGCGAGTGTTCACGGTGGAACAGCTTGGTGCGCCGAGTGTATTCGGCGGAACGTACCCGGGCCACGCGGGTGGGTACGTTGTACAGCGTGTAGGCGATCTGGCAGGCGACCATATTCACTTCATCGGAACTGGTCAGCGCAATGACCAGGTCGGCGTCTTCGATACCGGCGCGTTCCATGACCCTGGGGTGTGATGCGTAACCGAGCACGCCGCGTATATCCAGCTGGTCCTGGAGTTCTTTCAAACGCCGTTCGTCGATATCGACGATCGTGATGTCATTGTCTTCGTGGACCAGTGCGCTGGCCACGGTGGAGCCGACCTGCCCGGCGCCTAGGATGACGATTTTCATGAATTACCTACCGACTTGGGGTCAATACCCAATGATCTGAGCTTGCGATACAGGTGTGTTCTTTCCATGCCAACCGATTCCGAGAGCTTGCCGACACTGCCACCGGCTTTTTTCAATTGGTAGATGAGATAGTCGCGTTCAAACTGTTCACGCGCCTCGCGCAACGGGAGTTCGAACAGACCCTCGCGATCCGTATCTGCGACTTCGATACTGGCCGTACTCTGGCTCAGGCAGTCGTCAATTTCCTGGATTGAAACCTCGGTTTCACCACCGAGGATCAGTAGTCGTTGAACCAGGTTGCGTAGTTCGCGCACGTTTCCGGGCCATGAATGGTTGCGCATGCGGTTCTGAATAGAAACCGAGAATGACCGGTAGGGCAGGTTCTCCTGGTTGGGGAACCAGTCGGAAAAATGGCGAATCAGTTCCGGTATGTCCTCGGGCCGGTCGCGCAAGGCCGGGACTTTCAGGGGCAGAACATTCAGACGGAAATACAAGGGACCCGGCACTTCCCCGTCCTGTACCAGTTGTTCGAGGTTGTGCGTGGCACTGCAGATGATCCGGCAGTTCAGTGGTTTTCGACTGGTGCCGCCCTGGGGTGTGTAACCATTGGCCTCGAGCGCATTGTCCAGCAAATCGAGTGTCTGTGCCGGCAGTTTGTGCAGCTTTGGTATGAACAGCACGCCACCGGACGCCCTGTCCAGCAAGCCTTCGCTTGCATCCTCATTGTGTACAGAACCAAACAGGTACCGGTAAGCATCTTCACCATTGGCCTGGCCGTGGTCCAGCATGACCAGCTCACCACTTGCGGGTGACAACTGGTGAATATAACGCGCCAGTGTGGCACGCCCACTACCGCTCTCACCGGTGATCATGACGGGTGAGGTACTCGCGGCTGCCTGCTTGGCGTTATTGCGTAACGTCTGCATGACCTGGCTGTGACCGAGTGGCTCGGTCGTGGTCTCGAGCGGCACGGTGGTCTCGGGAGCCTTGTCCTGCGGTCTCGTCTCCAGCGCCTTGCGTACGGTTGCCAGCAGTTTGGCCAGTGACAATGGCTTCTGGACAAAATCAAATGCGCCCAGGCGGGTTGCTTCCACCGCGGTCTCCAGTGTGCCGTGACCGGACATGATAACGACTTCTGCATCCAGGCCACCCGAGGCGGACCATTCCTTTAAAAGTGAAATACCGTCGATGTCCGGCATCCAGATATCCAGCAGGACCAGGTCCGGTTTCTGCTGCGCATATATCAGGCGAGCGCTTTCGCCGTCTTTTGCAACACGGACAACATAACCCTCGTCTTCAAGAATTTCCTGTACGAGTTGGCGGATATCAGGTTCGTCATCAACGACCAGAATTTGAGCATTTGGCATAGGCTGTCAGGGTTCGCTGGCACCGGAGTGTGGTAAGGAAACAACAGAATACTCCAATGAGCGAGCGAGTCAACTGCTTAAATCTGGAGGGTGGCGACCCCGGCTGATGCCGGGGCGCAAAAGTAAATATATATTGCTCAGGGCCCGGACGCCGCCAATTCCTGGGCAATAAGGAAATCAACCACGTTCCAGACACTCGCTGTATTCGGAACGCGATACTTGCGATTGACGATGATGCTGGGGGTACCGGTGATACCAAAAATCTGTGTATCCCGTTCAACACGTCGCAATTGGCTGTCGGCTGCAAAAGACCTGAAATTGGCCATGAAGCGCTCCTTTTCCAGACCGAACTGGGTGTAAAAATCCGCCAACTGGTCCACGTTCCGGAAGCGTTTCCTCTCTTGCCAGATGGCTTTCATCATGGCCGGGTGGCTCTGCTCAGCGACACCAGTCATTTCCGAGACGATGTAAGCGCGTGCGTACATTTCGCTGGCGCCTCCAAAATTCACGTGCATCCGGTTCAGGCGGACATTGTCGTCCTGCTTTTTCGCCCATGCTTCAACGTAGGGTTCGAGCGTGTTGCAATGGCTGCACAGATAACTGAAAACCACCGTGACCTCGGCGTTGTTGTCGGTCGTTGGCGCCGATGCCTGGTTGATCTTGAAATAATGCTTGCCCTCCTGGAACGCGGTGGCGGGGTCCTGCTGGGCCATGGCCACCTGGCTACTGAAAACAAGGATGGAAGCAAGCAATATCTTTCGTATCATTTTTAGTCTCTCCACAAGATGAACTTCTCGGGTTTCCGACCCCGGCAAGGGCCTGATGTTCCGTTGTCTGTGTTTTTCTGTTTATTCGGCTGCGTGTAAGCCCTGGATATAACTGGATACTGCCTGGATTTCATCATCGGTCAGACGGTTGGCCACATCGGCCATGATCTTGCTGTTGGCGTCTTCATCACCCCACAGGGTACCGGCGCGGAAACCCTTCAGCATTTTTTCCGAATAGACTGCGTGTTGCCCGGCCAATGACGGGTATCCAGCCAGTGGATTGCCTTCACCGGCAGGTCCATGGCAGGACATGCAGGCCGGTACATCCTTGTCGCCAATACCTGCGCGGTAGAGCAATTCACCGCTTGCAAGCAAAGCCTCGTCCGCCAGTCCAGCGGCCTTGGCCTGGCTGGAGAAATAGGCCGCCAGGTCTGCGAAATCATCATCGGAAAGACCGGCAACGATACCGACCATTTCGGGAACCGGGCGGTTACCGCTCTTGATCAGGCCGAGTTGGCGTTCCAGGTAAGCGCTATGCTGACCGGCCAGCTTCGGCCAGTTCGGAACCACGCTGTTGCCGTCCATACCGTGACAGGCTGCGCACACGGCAGCTTTTGCCTGGCCGGCACCGGCATCGCCGGCTGCCAGCACCGGCAGGGAAACCAGCAGTGACAGGGCAATAGTCAATTGCAATACATGCTTCATTTCGTACTCTCCAGGAATGTTTGCGTACAATGACCGAAACAGCCCGTTATTATCACGTTTTAGACGCAAGCCTTCCAGCGCAAGATTGAAAACATGAAAATGCCGTTATGAAAAAGAAGAACCCGTTCCGCATCGCCAGCTATGTTCTCAGTGCCCACCAGCTTCGGCAACTACCACCCGACGTGGGTATCGAGGTGGCGGTTGCCGGTCGTTCGAATGCTGGCAAATCCAGTGCGATCAACGCGTTTACGGATCAGAAATCACTGGCCCGCACCAGTAAAACACCGGGCCGTACCCAGCAGATTGTCATTTTTGAACTCGATGAAAGAAGGCGTATTGCCGATCTGCCCGGTTACGGTTACGCCAAGGTGCCCCCCAAACTCAAACACCACTGGCGGGCGGTCATGGAAGCTTATTTCCAGACCCGCCGGTGCCTGCATGGCGTCGTGCTGGTGATGGACATCCGGCACCCGATGCGTGAGTTTGACCAGCAAATGCTGGCCTGGTGCGAGGTGGCAGATATCCCGTGTCACGTTCTCTTGACCAAGGCCGACAAGCTCAAGCGCGGGCCGGCACAGTCCACCTTGCTCAAGGTACGGCGTGAACTGCCGGCCATCGCCAGCGCACAGGTATTTTCAGCCCACAACAAGACCGGGCTGGACGAGTTGATTGACAAGCTTAGCGACTGGTATGAGTACGAAGACAAAGAGAGTTAAAATTATCACCCTGGATAACCAGCTGACCACAGGACCCCTGATATGAGCTTTCCATTGACTCGCATGCGCCGAATGCGCGCAGATGATTTTTCCCGCCGCCTGATGCGCGAGACCGTGCTGACACCCAATGACTTTATCTGGCCGGTGTTCGTTATCGAGGGTGAGGACAAGACAGAGAAAGTTGAGTCCATGCCGGGAGTAGAGCGCATGAGTATCGACCGCTTGCTGGAAAATGCGGGTGAGTGCGTGCGCCTGGGTGTGCCCGTTATCGCACTGTTCCCGGTCACCGCCCCGGAGGCCAAGACCGAAGATGCGCGTGAGGCCTGGAACCCGGATGGCCTGGCCCAACGCGCAGTACGCGCCCTGAAGCAGGCTTATCCGGAACTCGGTGTCATGACCGATGTTGCGCTCGACCCCTTTACCTCGCATGGCCAGGACGGCCTGATGAACGAGAGCGGTTATATCGTCAATGATGAAACCGTGGAAGCGCTCGTCAAGCAGGCCGTATCACATGCCGATGCCGGGGCGGATATCGTTGCCCCATCCGACATGATGGACGGCAGGATCGGCGCCATCCGGGAAGCCCTGGAGGATGCGGGTCATATCAACACGCGTATCATGGCCTATTCTGCCAAGTACGCCTCAAGTTTCTACGGCCCCTTCAGGGATGCGGTGGGCTCAGCTGCGGCCCTGGGTGGCGGTAACAAGTACACCTACCAGATGGACCCCGCCAACACCGATGAGGCCATTACGGAAGTCGAACTGGACCTGGAGGAAGGCGCGGACATGGTCATGGTCAAGCCGGGTATGCCCTATCTCGACGTGGTAAGGCGGGTCAAGGATACCTTCGGTGCGCCGACCTTCGTCTACCAGGTATCCGGTGAATACGCGATGCTGAAGGCCGCGTCCATCAACGGCTGGCTGGATGAAAAGGCGGTTGTTTTGGAGGCCCTGACCGGTATCAAGCGGGCCGGCGCCGACGGCATACTGACTTATTACGCCCTGCAGGCGGCGGCATGGATCAGGGAACAGAACTGACCAGGCTGGCCTTATTCGGACAGCCGGTCAAGGCATCGCTGTCGCCTGCCATCCACGGAATGTTTGCCAGCCAGCTTGGCCTGGATATCGAATACCGGGCTATTGAAACCGGCCCGGACGGTTTCCCACGGGCGCTGGAGGCTTTTCGCGACGACGGTGGCGTGGGCTGCAATATCACCCTGCCATTGAAAGGCTTGCCTGGCGGCTGGCCACGAGTTGTTCTCAGGAGACCAATAGGGCGCAGGCTGCCAATACGCTGGTCTGGCAGTCTTCCGGCTGGTTTGCCCAAACCACCGATGGTGTTGGACTGATGACGGACTTGACGGCCAACCACGGCATCACCATCGCTGGAAAACGCATCCTGGTGCTCGGCGCCGGTGGTGCGGTGGCCGGAATCCTCGGCAGCCTGTTGGATGCTCAACCGGGCCAGGTGGTGCTGGTCAACCGTGATCAGAAACGCGCCAGGACACTGGCGAAACGCTTTGGCCTGGCGCAGGAAAACAGTGTCATTTCCTGGTCAGATTTATCCCGGGCAGGCTGCTTTGACCTGATCATCAATGCAACCTCGCTTGGCCATCAGGGCCTGGCGCCGCCAATCGAAGCATCTGTATTTGCGCTGGATGCGGTGTGTTACGACCTCAATTACCACCACTCTTGTGAACCGCTGAAAACCTGGTGTGAAGCCCGTAGTCAGCGTTACATTGACGGTCTCGGTATGCTCGTGGAACAGGCTGCGGCCAGCTTTGAAATCTGGACCGGACAACAGCCCCAAACCTCTAAGGTCATCGAAGTCTTGCGTAAGCGAACTGCTTGATATTCCGCTGACCCTAGCCCTCACCGGCTCTTGGCATTGCCTGCGCCAACTCACCTTCCTCATCCAGCTCCGGGTACTCCAGTTCATGACGCTGACAGTATTCCGCCAGCACCGGGTGTAGCCATTCAAAGCGCTGCCGGGCCAGGGTTTTATCATCCAGCCTGGGGCTGTCGTACATCCCGGCGAGCGTTCTTTGCCGCTGCGCTTCGTACAGCACGATCGCGCAGGCGACGGAGACATTCAGGGATTGGGTAACCCCCATCATCGGGATCGTGATCTGGTGGTCAACAAGGGACAAGGTGCTGTCGCTGACACCGAACAACTCGGTTCCCAGCACCAGGGCGACCGGTTGCGTGTAATCCACCTCCCGGTAGTCGAGGGCGGTATCCGAAAGATGTGCCGCAAGCAGCTGGAAGCTCCTGGTTTTAAGGTACCGGCAGGCATCGGATGCTGATTCGTGGGTTCTGACCCGCATCCATTTTTCCGCCCCCTGTGAGGTGTTCCAGTGGGTCCGCAGGTCGGATTCTTCCTGGTAAGCGTGTATCTCGTTGATACCCACGGCATCACAGCTGCGCACCATCGCGGAAAAATTTCTGGGTTTGTGCAGGTTTTCGGCAAATACCGTCAAATCTGGCTGGCGCCTGGCCAACACCTCGTCCAGCCGGGCCCTGCGTTCAGCAAACATGGTCAGACGGGCTGTTCACTGCGCAAGGTATTCCACGCATCAACGGTATTGACGAGGGCCTGGCCCAGCAGCAGCGCCGGCATGATGAGGATCAACGATTTGAGAATGTAGACCAGTGGCAGCCCGCCGGCTTCGCGCGAACCTTCCAGCAAAGCCCACGAATTGGTGACATAAGGCCAGGCTGTTACCAGGATAAAAATACAGAAGGGTGCCAGGAACAGCAGCGTACCCAACAGATCGACCAGGGCACGTTTGCGTAGCGACATCCCGGTGTAAAAGATATCCACCCGCACGTGACCTTCCTGTTGCAGGGCCCATGCCGTGACCACGGTGAAAACCGCTACGTGCAGATAGGTCAGGGATTCCTGCAGCCAGATCCAGCCCAGGTTGAAACCATAACGCAGGATAACGATGGTAAATGTCAGCAACACCATCACCAGGGTCAGCCAGGCGGCGCCTTTGCCGCACAAGGCGATGAACTTGCGCAGGATACCCAGTGGCCTGGTATCAGTAGCGACAGGGTTTGTCACCATTCCTTGACCTTCCAGAAAACCGGCCGGACCGGATTCATGGCCCGGTCCGATTCCCTCAGTTCGAGTTGTCCGTCGCCGTCTTCGTCGAGGTAATAGTAAGCCGGTCCCTTGACAGGTGTTATCTTGACCATGTAGACCCGGCCGTTCTGGGAGTACTCTTCAATACGCTCACCTTCACGCTCGGTAATTACCACGCTGGGTTCAACCTGTTCACCGGCGACCTTTGGCGGTATCGGTGGTGGTGCAGCAGGGTCGGGATCAATGGGTGCTTGCTGCGCGGTGGTGGCAAAGCTGCAGATCAGGGCGGCAGTGGCTGACAGGCTTATCCAGGTTTGCTTCATGTGTTACGTTCCCTTGAAAGCGGATCGCGGGTGGTTCGTGGTCCGGTTTTTCGCTACCCTCAGCATAGCAGACTCGAAAAACAGAATCCGGTTTCATCAACCGGTCTTAACCGGTATCCACAGGCTCGTGCTATGAGTGAAAATAAAACCCTCTACCTGGTCGATGGTTCTTCGTATCTTTATCGCGCGTTCCACGCGCTGCCGAACCTGACCAATTCTGCCGGTGAACCGACCGGTGCACTGCTCGGGGTCGCCAACATGTTGAGGCGTTTACTCAAGGACGCACAGACGGATCACATCGCCGTGGTCTTCGACGCCAAGGGGCCGACCTTCCGCCACGAGATGTACGAGCAGTACAAGGCGAACCGGCCACCGATGCCACGGGAACTACAACAACAAATCGAAGCGATCCACGAACTGGTCGGCTTGTTGGGCCTGCCGCTGATCCAGGTGGAGGGCGTGGAAGCGGATGACGTCATCGGCACGCTGGCGCATCAGGCCGGGATGGCTGAGATGGATTGCGTGATATCGACCGGTGACAAGGACATGGCCCAACTGGTCAACGCCTACGTGTCACTGATCAACACCATGACCGATACGCACATGGATGCCGATGGCGTGGTGGAAAAGTTTGGTGTCAGACCGGAACAGATCGTGGATTTCCTCGCGCTCACCGGTGACAAGTCGGACAACATTCCCGGGGTGGAGAAATGCGGCCCCAAAACCGCTGCCAAGTGGCTGAACCAGTGGCAGGACCTGGCGGGCGTGATGGCCAATGCGAAAGATGTGGGTGGCAAAATCGGTGGCTATTTGCGTGAGGCGCTGGACATCCTGCCGCTGTCGCGTGACCTGGCAACGATCCGTACGGACCTGGACCTGGATTACAGCGTTGGGGAGTTGAAGTGCGAAGCTGTGGACGAACAGGCCCTGAGAGAATTCCTGCAGCACAACGAATTCAATAGCTGGTTACAGGAACTCGGTGAGAGTGAAACATCATCGGCACCGGCTACCGTGGTTGACTACGTGACCGTGCTCGATAAGCCGACGTTTGAGCACTGGCTTGAGAAACTGCAAAAAGCCGAGCTGATCGCCTTTGATACGGAAACCACGGGGCTTGACCCGATGCTGGCTGAGCTGGTGGGTTTGAGCGCCGCGATTAACGAGAATGAAGCGATCTATATTCCGGTGGCGCATGATTACCCCGGCGCACCCGCACAACTCGAACGTGATCAGGTGCTTGAGGCCTTACGACCGCTGCTTGAGACGGACACACCACGCAAGGTCGGCCAGCACATCAAGTACGATATGAATATCCTGTCCCGCTACGGGCTGACGGTGCGCGGTGTTGCTTTTGACACCATGCTGGAATCCTATGTGTACAACGCCACCGGCAGCCGGCATGACATGGATACGCTGGCGCTCAAGTACCTCGGCCATCAGACCACGCATTACGAGGACATCGCCGGCAAGGGTGCCAAGCAGATATCCTTCAGCCAGGTGTCCATTGAGGACGCCGGGCACTACGCCGCCGAGGATGCGGATATCACCTTGCGTCTGCACAATCACCTGTGGCCAAAGCTGCAGGCCGAACCGGCACTCGGCAAGGTGCTCAGAGACATTGAAATACCGCTGGTGCCGGTGCTGGCCAGGATGGAGCAGACCGGGGTACTGATTGACGGAGCCCTGTTGCAGCGGCAAAGCAGTGATTTGGCCAGCCGTATGCTTGAACTGGAAGCACAGGTGCACGAGGCCGCCGGGCAACCGTTCAACCTGGGCTCACCCAAGCAGTTGCAGCAGATCCTGTTCGAGAAACTGGAATTACCTGTGATCCGCAAGACGCCCAAGGGTCAACCTTCGACCGCGGAAGATGTTCTGCGGGAGTTGGCTGAGAACTACGAGTTACCCGGCCTGATTCTCCAACACCGCTCGATTTCCAAGCTCAAATCCACCTACACCGATAAACTGCCAGCGCAGATCAACCCGCGTACCGGGCGTGTGCATACCTCTTATCACCAGGCCGTCGCTGCCACCGGCAGGTTGTCCTCCTCTGATCCCAATCTGCAGAACATCCCGATCCGCACGGCCCTGGGCCGGGAGATACGCAAGGCCTTTATCGCGCCTGCGGGCAGCGTGATACTGGCGGCTGATTATTCGCAGATCGAACTGCGGATCATGGCGCACCTGTCCGGGGACAAAGGCTTGTTGAAGGCCTTCAACGAGGGCGTGGATATCCACCGCTCGACAGCCGCCGAGGTGTTCGGCAAGGAATACGAACAGGTTACAGCCAACCAGCGCCGTGCGGCAAAAGCCATCAATTTTGGCCTGATGTACGGCATGTCGGCATTTGGGCTCGCACGCCAGTTGGATATCAACCGTCGTGAGGCCCAGGAATACATGGACACCTATTTTGCCCGTTACCCCGACGTGCAGGGCTTCATGGAAAGCACCCGTGAGCAGGCGCGTGACAAGGGTTATGTTGAAACCCTGTTTGGACGCAGGCTGTACCTGCCCGAGATCAACGCCAGCAACATGATGCGCCGCCAGGGTGCTGAGCGCGCGGCCATCAACGCACCCATGCAGGGCACTGCGGCCGATATCATCAAGATTGCCATGATCAAGGTGGACGATTGGTTACAGCAAAACCGTTCAGGTGCCAGGCTGATCATGCAGGTGCACGATGAACTGGTTCTGGAAGTACCCGAAGAACAGCTCTCCACGGTGCGTGAAGCGGTGGTTGACAACATGTCGCTGGCTGCAGAACTCAGGGTGCCGCTGGTCGTGGACGCGGGTCATGGTGCTGATTGGGATACCGCGCATTAAATCAGAACATCTGCCGGGCTGTAATGAAACGGTCTTTGCGATTGCTCTTAAGGTCTGCAGCGGAGTATTTCGAGCTGTGCTGGGCGTGTACCTTACCCGGGACCGTGAGCGACAGGAAGTCGCGATCGAGCCTACAGGGACGTATTTACGGCGTGTCCCGGGAAGGAATACCCGGCACAGCCGCGCGAGGCGCTGCTTCCACATTTGAACCTGGCCGGCTGAAACGGGTCTTAATAGTGACTGCATCACGCAGTTGGGTTCGTGTCCCTAAAACGGACTCTGGGTTCGGTTAACTCCCCCATGCCGTAACCCTATTACAGCCCTGCCGGGTGATCCCGGCAGGGTTTTTTCTTACCAGATCTTGACCCGGTCTTCCGGCGCCAGGTACAAGGCATCGGTTTCGGCTACGTCAAAGACTTCGTAAAACGCCGGGATATTCCTGACCACGCCATTGACACGGTATTGTCTTGGGGAATGCGGGTCGGTCTGAATCTGCTCACGCAGCGCTTCATCACGGGATTTACCGAGCCAGGCCTGTGCGTAGCCGATAAAGACACGTTGAACGCCCGTAAAACCATCCAGCACGGGGGCTTCTTCGCCATTGAGGGATAATTCGTAGGCCAGAAGCGCAATGCTGAGGCCACCCAGGTCGCCGATATTCTCACCCAGCGTGAATTCGCCGTTAACAGCCAGGTCCTCGAAGGGTTTGAACTCGGAATACTGTTCGACCAGTTTGGCCGTGCGATTTTCAAATTCCGCCTTGTCCTCATCGGTCCACCAGTTACGCAACACACCGTCGCCATCAAAGGTGCTGCCGGAATCATCAAAACCGTGCCCGATTTCGTGTCCGATGACTGCACCGATAGCGCCGTAATTGACCGCGTCATCCGCGTTCAGATCGAAAAACGGCGGTTGCAGGATTGCTGCCGGGAAGACGATTTCATTCAGCGGCGGGTTGTAATAGGCATTGACTGTTTGCGGTGTCATGGCCCATTCGGACCTGTCCACCGGGCCACCCTGGCGCGCGAGGTTCTTTTCGTACTCGAACATGGCCGAGCGTTGCATGTTGCCGACCAGGTCGTCATCCTTGATCTCGAGCTTTGAATAGTCTTCCCAGTTATCCGGGTAACCGATTTTGGGTGTGAACTTGGACAGCTTGTCCAGCGCCTGTTCCCTGGTTTCTTCACCCATCCAATCCAGCTCCTTGATGCTGATCTCGTAAGCCTTGATCAGGTTATCGACCAGTTCCAGCATCTGTTGCTTGGCCTCCGGCGGGAAATGCCGTGCAACGTAAACCTTGCCAACAACCTCACCGAGATTCCCGTTGACGTTGGCCACGGCCCGCTTCCAGCGGGGCAGGGGTTGCTCAATTCCACGCAGGGTCTTTGAATAGAATTCGAAGTTCTGCTGGTCCAGTTCTTCGTTCAGCAGGTGAGCATTGGCGTTCAGAGCCTTCCACGTCAGGTAGGTCTTCCAGTCATCCATGCTGGTGTCTTTGATGATATCGTTCAGCGCCCGCATGTAGTCGAGTTGTGTGACCACGAGACCGTCGATGCCATCGATGGCCGCGGTTGACAAATAGCTGTCCCAGGCAAAATCCGGCATCAGACCCGGTAACTCATCCAGGGGCAACTTGTTGTACAGGGCCACCATGTCGCGGGTTTGTTCCTTCTTCATGTGCTCGGCCGCCATGCGGGTTTCCAGCGCCATGATCATGCCGGCCGCCTCTGCGCCGTTGGCGATCCCGGCCAGGTTCAGCATCTTTTCAACGTGCGCGACGTAGGCCTGGCGAATTTCGACGGATTTCTCATCCTCGGTGAAATAGTATTCCCGGTCAGGCAGACCCAGCCCGGCCTGCCAGGTGTACATCATGTAAGTATTGGGGTCCTTGAAATCCACGTACTGGGCCAGGGCGAATGGCAGATCGATACCGGTCTTGTTGGCCTCGGCAAAGTACACGGCCAGTTGCTGCGTGGTTTTCCAGTGCGGCGATTTTTGCAAACTCGGCCTGCAGCGGTGAGACACCCAGCTGGTTGCGGGTTTCCATGTCCATGTAAGAGGCGTACAGCGCGCCGACTTTCTGTTCATCACTGCCCTGGGGGAAATCCCCTTCAGCGGCTTCCTCGATAATGGTCTTGACGTTCGAGTGGCCTGTTCGTGCACGATCAGGCCAACGCTGTTGGCGGCGCGGTCGGCGGGGATCTCGTTGGTATCCATCCAGGTGCCGTTGACGTAGGCGTTGAAATCGTCACCGGGCCGCACCTGGGTATTCATGTTCTCAAGCAGGAGTCCGGAATGTTTCTGTGCCTCCTGGGTGTCACTGACCGCGACAGTTTGTGTAACGGTTTCGTCCTGTCCGCAGGCAGAAAGCAGTAATACGAGGGAGGCGGCGACGAATCTGTGCATGATGTTGTTTCCTGTTCAGGTTGGTAATGCTGCCATTGAGGCTGGTTCAAGTCGGACAATATTACGCTGTCCGGTGGTGGATGGTAGTGACAAAAGTATCGGTCTGCTCTTTATCAAGCCGCCCGAATGCTGATGCTGTTCAGCCGGCACGAATGATCTTGCCGCTGACCAGCTCACGTATTTCGCTGGGTTTTGTCGATTGGCCCAGTTCACCATCCAGGATACCGGCGATGTTTTCACCGAAATAGTCTGCTACCTCCCGGGCGCTACGGGCCGGGCTGGCCGCGCTGGGGTTGGCGCTGGTTGATATCAGTGCCGAGCCAAAGGCATCACACAGCTCAATGCTGGGTTGATGCGCGGTAATTCTCAGTGCAATGGTGGGGTGTGTTCCAGCGATGTAATCCGATACATGTGCAGCCCGTGGGAACAACCAGGTGACCGGGCCTGGCCAGGTCCGCATGGCCCGTTCAATCAGCTTCCCGTCGAGTTCGGTGATCCATGGTTCCAGTTGTGAAAAACAGCTGGCAATCAGTACAAAGCCGGCCTTTGCCTGCCGGCCTTTCAGCCCCAGCAATTGGTGTATGGCTGATTTGTTGTACGGATCACAACCGAGGCCGTAAACCGCTTCTGTCGGGTAGGCGATAAGCTTCCCATCCCGCAGACATTCAACGGCATTTGCAGTATCCAGCTTGGTGTAACGTGTCATGGCTCAGATCGTGATGGTGGATATAAGGGTCACTTCTTGGTGGTTTTCTTGGTAGAGCGCTTCTTTCGCGTTGCCTTCTTTTTACTGACCTTTTTCTTGGCGGTCTTTTTACGGCCACGTTTGCGTTCCGGTGCTGCTGCGAGCAATTCTTCGCATTCGGCCTGGGTCAGGGCGTCGGCATCCTGGTCTTTCAGAATCCGCGCGTTCTTGTTGCCATCGCTAATATATGGCCCCCACCTGCCGCGCAGGATCTGGATGGCTGTGCCTTCAAAGGTCTTGATGATGCGGTTGGCTTCAAATTCCTTTTTCTCAGCGACCAGTTTCAACGCGTGTTCCAGCGTGACCTCGTGCGGATCTGCGTCCTTAAGCGAAACAAACTTGCTTCCATAACGGATATAGGGGCCAAATCGTCCGATCGCTGCAACGACCTCTTCACCTTCCGGTGTCTGGCCCAGTTCGCGCGGCAATTTGAATAACTCCAGCGCTTCTTCCAGTGTGATTGTTTCCAGGCTTTGTCCGGGTCTCAAACCGGCAAAAGTGGGTTTTTCCTCGTCATCCCGGGTACCGATCTGGGCATGTGGGCCAAATCGCCCGACACGAACCGAGATCGGTTTGCCGGATTTGGGGTCTGTACCCAGCACACGAGTACCCTTGGCTTCGCGGGGATCAACAGACTCGCTTTTCTCACTCACTCGTTGCTGGAAATGCTTCCAGAATGCTTCCAGTAATGGAATCCAGTCTTTTTCACCGCGCGAGATATCATCCAAGGAATCCTCCATGCGGGCAGTGAATTCATAATCCACGTACTCGTTGAAGTGATTTTCAAGGAAGCGTTCCACAACCCGTCCGGTATCCGTGGGTTTGAAGCGCCGCCTGTCGAGCTCGGTGTACTGGCGTCTGACCAGCGTTGACATGATGCTGGCGTAGGTCGAGGGCCTGCCGATTCCATACTCTTCCATGGCTTTGACCAGGCTGGCCTCGGAATACCGTGGTGGTGGCTCCGTGAAATGCTGTTCGGAGCGTATTTCATCGAGCTTGAGGATGTCCCCTTCCTGCATGTCCGGAAGACGGGATTCCGATTTCTGCTCATTTTCAGGCACCGAGACCTCATAGGCCGCGAGAAAACCGGGAAAGGTAATAACAGAACCGTTGGCGCGGAAACTGGCGTTCGCACCACAATCGAATTCGACAGCGACCGTGTCCATTTTTACCGGTGCCATCTGGCAGGCCAGGGTGCGTTTCCATATCAGCTCATACAGGCGGAATTGGTCATCGGTCAGGCTTGACTTGATCTTGTTGGGAACCAGCCTGGCGGATGTCGGGCGGATAGCTTCATGAGCTTCCTGGGCATTTTTTGACTTGGTCTTGTAGAAATTTGCCTTTTTCGGCAGATAGTCCTGGCCAAATTGATCAACGATCTGTGCCCGGATGTCTGCAAGTGCATCATTGGAAAGCATGACCGAATCAGTACGCATATAGGTGATCAGGCCTTCGGTTTCACCGTTGATCTCGATACCTTCATACAGTGTTTGTGCCGTACGCATGGTTTTCTGGGCCGAGAACCTGAGTTTGCGTGACGCATCCTGCTGCAGCGTCGAAGTAATGAAAGGTGGCGCAGGCCGGCGCTTGCGTTCTTTGCGGGTGATCCTGTCAGCCTTCAGCTGGCCGTTGGCATCGGCAAGTAACTGTTCGCGTACTGTGCTTGCACGCTTTTCATCCTGGATATCGAACTGGCGGTATTTATCACCGTCAAGGCGCACCAGTTTGGCTGTAAACGCATGTTCTGCTTTCTGTAGGTCGGCCTCGATGGTCCAGTATTCCTGCGCCTCGAACGCTTCGATTTCGCGTTCCCGTTCCACGATCATACGCAAGGCCGGGCTTTGAACCCTGCCAGCTGACAGACCGGGCCTGATCTTTTTCCACAGCAAGGGCGACAGGTTGAAACCGACCAGGTGGTCCAGCGCACGTCTGCCCTGTTGAGCATTAACGAGATCCATGGAGAGCTCGCGCGGATTGGCAACCGCTTCCTGTATCGCGTGTTTCGTGATTTCGGAAAACTCGACCCGGTAGAAAGGGATCTTGTCGGTCAGCTTCTTTTCTTTCAGAATTTCATAAATGTGCCAGGATATGGCTTCCCCTTCGCGGTCCAGATCGGTCGCGAGGTAAACCGCTTCAGCTTTGCGGGCTGCCTTTATGATCTTGTCTACGTGTTTTTTACTGCCCTCACTGAGTTCATAGTGCATGGCGAAATTGTTTTCGGTATCGACTGCACCATCTTTTGACGGCAGGTCGCGCACGTGACCATAGGAGGCCAGCACTTCGAAATCGCTTCCGAGGTACCTGTTGATGGTTTTCGCCTTGGCTGGCGATTCTACGATGAGCAGGTTTTTTGCCATGTCAAGCCAGGGCGCCTCCCGCCGGTCGGGCAGTACAGCGCTCAAACGGTTAATTCCTCTTTTCCGGGCAGCTATTTAATTCTGCCAAAACAGGCGCGTTGAAAGCGCCCCCCATAGGAATCTCTAATATATTCATGAACGCGTATCTTGTGTTCAAAATGTCCAGCTTCTGTGTTGCGAATCTTCGCAATAGCTAGCTATTACGTTCGATCCGCGCCTTAAACCTGGACATTTTGAATCAAAACCTACTTCGCCCAGAATAAATCAGAGGTTCCTTTTTATTAGTGCCGATACTCGAGCCCGGTGTCAAACATCAAATCTTCCATCCAGGCAAAATTGGCTTCCTGGCCCGGCTGGTTGAACAACACCATCAACACCACCCACTTCATGTCTTCGAGGGTTACTTCGTCGGTTTCCAGTGCAAGTACGCGGTCCAGGACCACCTCGCGGCGCTGGGCGTCGAGGATACCAATATTTTCCAGGTACATCAGGAAATCACGGCATTCCGTATCGAGCCGCGCCATTTCAGAATCCACGTAAACACGGATCGGCCGGTGGTTGTCCCGGAACAGATCCGGTTGATGGCGCTGTTCAGCGAGACCATCCAGCCAGTTAAAAGCCTTGTCGATTTCATCATTGGTAAAACCCGCCTGGTGCAGGCTCTCCTCCAATGAATCCCTGTCGGGTGCTTCTTCCGGTTCGTCGTACAAATAGTTCTCAAAAAGGAACATCAGTACGTCGAGTACATTTTCTTTCATTCTTAAACCTCTGTTACATCGGTAGGCAATGACCGGGGTCCTGCCTATCGGGGGTCCTCTCCGTTCCCGTGCTTACAGCATGGCTGAGACGGAACGTATCGTCAATGCAGTTTTGTGAAGAACCCCGTGAGAAGTTCACTCAACAGTGTAAATGTACAGCAACACCATGCTGCAGTTTGGGACGTGTCCATGGATGTTCAAGTTCCGTTGTGGTTGGGTAGTCAAAGTCAGAACCCACGGGAGTGACAAATAACCACTCTGATTGGTCAGGCGCGCAGGTAGTGACCCGTGCCCTGTTTCTTGACCATACCCCTGAGTTCCATCATCAACAACATGGAAGATACCGCGCTGGCGCTGATCCCTGTTTCTTCGATGAGTAAATCCACCGGCTTGGCGTCATGGGCGAGCACGTCCCACAGGGCCTTGTATTCCGGGTCATCCAGCAGGCCCTTGACCGCAATCGGCGATCGCTTGGTGCCGGTTCCTGCTTGCTCGAGTTGTTGGCGGATTTCCATTTTCAATTCAGCAGCCAGCGGTCCGAGTTCCTGCAGGATATCGGCGGCAGTTTCGACCAGGCGTGCACCTTCTCTGATCAGCCGGTGGCAACCCTTGGCCATCGGGTTGTGTAAAGAGCCGGGCAGGGCAAATACATCACGGCCCTGTTCGGCGGCTTTGCGGGCGGTGATCAGGGTGCCGCTGTTCAAGCCCGCTTCCACAACCAGCACGGCCAGGCTCAGGCCGGAGATGATGCGGTTGCGGGATGGAAAATGCTGGCGCCTGGGTGGTGAGCCAAGGGGCAGCTCGGAGACCATTGCGCCAGATGCGCGAATTCGCTTGGCAGCCGCACGGCTGCTGGCCGGGTAAACCACATCCAGACCGGTGCCGTTGACGGCAATGGTTGGCGCACCAGCGTCCAGTGCTGCTATATGTGCCGCGGTATCAATACCACTGGCCAGGCCGCTGGTGATCGTCATACCCTGGCGCGCCAGCGTGGAGGCAAAGTCACGGGCATGGTCAAGACCGACATTGGTGGGATTTCGACTACCGATAACGGCAACCTGTGGGTGCCACAGGAATCCGGGATCCCCTTCTACAAACAGGGCTGCCGGTGGATTGCTGATGCGTCTCAGCAAGGCCGGGTAGATATCGTCATCCCAGCAAATCAACTGGCGGTTGCGTTGCGACAGCCACTCCAGGTCTGCCTCGATCTTTCTTTCATCGGGGCCTGTAATGGCGGCGGCTGATTCCTCGGACAGGCCGTGGCGGGATAAATCCCGGGCGCTGGCAGAAACCACGGCCGTGGCGCTACCCAGTGCTTCGATGACCTTGATAAGCGACGCGCCCCCGATTGAGGGCGCGTTCAGAATGACTAACCAATCACGTTGTTTCGTGACAGCCCCCTTGCTACCACTTTGTTACAGTATTTCGTCCGGGTGCTTCAGTATGTCGCGTTCGCGTACCGGACGGTCCCCATTCATCACCATGGCGTAGCTGACTTCGTCAAACACCCGGAAGATCAGGATATGGGCACTGAACTGATCCGGCAGGGTAACCTTGTCGGCATTCCACGTTTTTTGATCTGCAAAGCTGCCTGTTGGATACTTCACCTCGTCCTGTATACGCTCCCCCGGACTGAACGCGGAGAACACGTGGCCGGGCTCGACACCCTGGTTGCTGCCGGCATTGATCGTGATGATCTGGTAGTGGCCGACGCCATACCTGGCCTGGGTCAAGGCGATCACTTCCATGCCGTCCGGAACCATGTCCATGGCATGCGGATACAACTGTGGATCGTACTTGAAGTCATCTATGGGCAATATAAAGTCACCCTTCCTGACCTCCGTGCGACCACTCTGGATTTCCAGGGTAGCGGGATCGCCATCCTTGACCAGGCGGCCTACCGCGATATCCCAGAATTCATATCCCAGCACCGGCGGATTCATACGCCGCCATGACATCGTTGCATCCCAGATGTTATCCGGATACTCGTCTTCCAACCTTAGGTGTTCGGCAAATTTATGGTGCTTGCCGCGTTTCATTACGCCGTTGTCATCGTAGTAGGTATGACGCATGCGGACGATGGCAAATTCCTGACCGATACGTCCTTCAATGCCTTTGACATATGTAAGATCCTTGACCGCACCCATGTGGCGATTGTCTTCATTGGCGACAACATAGGGCAGGTCAGAAAAACTTCCCGGCAAGAAAACACGGGCATTGGTAACAAAATCCTTGATCGCATCCCACTCGATTGGAGGGATGGGGTCGCGGGGCAGTTCACGCATATCCGGGGACATACGTACGGTCCGTTTGTCACCGTTGACAACGAGACGGGGCTTGCCGTCGATATAAACCAGCGAAATCCGGTCGCCCGGATAAATCAGGTGCGGGTTTTCAATTTGCGGGTTGGCATGCCAGATCGCGGGCCATTGCCACGGGTGTTCCAGAAATTTCCCGGAGATGTCCCACAGGGTGTCACCCTCTACAACGAGGTACTCTTCAGGGTGGTCGGAGCGTACTGACACATCCTGTGCCATCGCCGAGCCTGCCAACATCGCCACCAGGATAAGGTGAAAAATTTTCTTAATCACAGTCCTTTCCCCATATAGTAGGCATCCAGCCATCTTGACCGATGCGGTCATTAATTCTTCACTGGCGAACAGTGTTCGTCATTAGCTATCATAATTCCTGTGGTGCAAAAGTTCACCTAAATTATTTATCAGGCTCAGTAACACATGGCAAAACTGAATATTTTGGAATTTCCCGATCTGCGTTTGACAACCGTCGCAAGCGAGGTGGATGTCTTCGACGAAGATCTCAGGAAACTGGTCGAAGACATGCTTGAAACCATGTATTCAGCCCATGGGATCGGTCTCGCGGCGACCCAGGTCAATGTCCACAAACGCTTACTGGTACTGGATGTCAGCGAAAACCAGGACCAGCCACGGGTATACGTCAACCCCGAGATTCTGAGCAGTGCGGGTGAGCAGTTTCACGAGGAGGGTTGTTTATCCGTGCCGGGTATCTATGCCAACGTCAAACGGGCCGAAAATATCGTTGTCAGGGCCCACGATGCCGATGGAGAAGTGTTCGAGGAAGAACTCGAAGGATTGCACGCAGTGTGTGTCCAGCACGAGATGGACCACCTCATCGGCCGTCTTTTTGTCGATTACCTGTCACCCCTGAAACGCAACATGGTGCGTAAAAAGCTCGAAAAACAGCGCAAGGCTGCCGCCAAGGAAGCCGGGGATCACCTGGTTATCTAGTGGGCCTGCACTTGAACAAACCATCGAAACCGTTAGGTGTACTGTTCGCCGGCACACCCGAATTTGCCCTGCCGTCACTGCAGGCCCTGATCGATAGCGGCTGTGATGTCGTGGGGGTTTTAACCCAGCCGGATCGCCCGGCAGGCCGCGGCAAACGTCTCAGAGCCTCCCCGGTCAAGCAACTGGCCTTGCAAAACGGGCTCGACGTAATGCAGCCCGAAACACTCAAAGACCTGGCCTGGCAGGAAAAACTGCTGCATCTGCAGGCAGACTTGATGGTGGTCATCGCGTACGGGTTGATGATCCCGACCTGTTTGCTGGATGCTCCGCGGTTAGGTTGCTGGAATATCCACGCCTCGTTGCTGCCGCGTTGGCGTGGGGCCGCCCCTATCCACCGTGCCATCGAGGCGGGTGATGAAACGACCGGCGTCTGCATCATGCGGGTGGAGCCCGCGCTGGATACCGGACCGGTCTTCCACCAGCTGGCCACACCTATCGGGCCGGCGGACACGACCGGGCTGTTGCACGACCGCCTGGCCGGGATGGGTGCGAAGGCGCTGAAAGACTGCATCGACATGGCCATGGACGATTCACTTCCGCAACCGGTGGAACAGGATCATGCGCAGGCCACCTATGCGCACAAGCTGAGCAAGGCGGAAGCGGAACTGGACTGGCGGCAACCGGCCGCGGTGCTCGAGCGCCGGGTCAGGGCCTTCAACCCCTGGCCGGTTACGTGGTGCATGGTGGGCGATCAACGCTTGCGGGTCTGGCAGGCAGAGGTCGTGGATGATGTCACCAACAGCGAACCAGGACAGGTTTTTACCCATGGACAGTCAATCGTTATCGCCACGGCGGAAAAATCCATGAAATTACTGGAGATTCAACGCGCTGGTGGTCAGCGCATGACGGCTGAAGAATTCTTGCGTGCCCACGCACCGCGGGACTGGTAAGGGTTTTGTCAAAGAAAAGCAGCAAACAACGAAACCCGCGGCTGGCGGCCCTGGCGGCGTTGTCAGAGGTGTTGGATAACGGTAGCAACCTGGCGGACAGCCAGGCATTCTCACATCTTGATGATAAACGCGACAGCGCTTTCGCCCGGCACCTGGCTTACGGCGTGTTGCGCTGGCTGGGTGCGCTGGATTGGTTGGCGGGTGAACTGCTCGAAAAACCATTGAAGAAACGGGACAGGGATGTCGTTTGGCTGATCTGGCTGGGTCTGCAACAACTCTGGCACGACCAGGTTGCCAGCCATGCGGCGGTGAATGAAACCGCCGGGTGTGCGAGGTTGATTGGTAAACCCTGGGCGGTAGGGTTGATCAATGCCGTGTTGAGACGGTTCCAGCGTGAACAGGCCGCGCTCTTACAGCGTTTGCAGGATACCGAACACAGGTTTGCGCACCCTGGGTGGTTGCTGGAGAAAATAAGGTCTGACTGGCCGCAGGACTGGCAAGTGATCCTCGAGGCCAATAATCAAAAAGCGCCCATGTGGCTGCGTATCAACCGCCGGCGTGACGATGGGGTGGCCTTGCAGCGGGACCTGGTAGCGGCCGGCTATGCTATAGACGAACACCCCTATGCTGCTGATGCTCTCAGCATCAGCCCGGCGGCAGGCGTGGAGAAGGTTCCGGGTTTCAATGATGGCCGGTTTTCCGTGCAGGATCCGGCGGCCCAGCTGGCGAGAGACCTGTTGGCGCCAAGCCCGGGTGAAAGAGTTCTGGACGCCTGTGCGGCACCCGGTGGTAAAACCGCTCACTTGCTGGAGTCCTGCCCCGACCTGGACGTGATTGCACTGGACCGGCAGGCGCAACGGGTGGAAAAGATTCACCAGACCCTGGCCCGGCTGGGTTTGCGTGCAAATGTCATGGTCGCCGATGCGTCAGCAAGTGACGAGTGGTGGGATGGCAATCCATTCGACAAGATCCTGCTGGATGCCCCATGTAGCGCCACTGGTGTCATTCGCCGGCATCCGGAAATCAAGTGGTTACGCTCAACGCAGCAGGTGGAAAACGCCGTGCAGACGCAACGGGTGCTGCTGGAAGCCTTGTGGCCTTTGCTTAAACCCGGTGGCAGTCTTCTCTATGCTACCTGTTCGATTCTGAAGTGTGAGAACAGTGAGCAAATCCAGCACTTCCTGGCACAACACCCGGACGCTTTTGATCAGACTCCTGCTGTAGAATGGGGCCTGGTCGAGCCGCTCGGACGCCAGGTATTGCCCGGGGAAGCTCAGATGGATGGGTTCTTTTATGCGGTTTTGCGCAAGTCTGCTTAGTTTCATGGTGCTGGGTCTTGCCGGTTGTGACGGGGCGGATACGCCGGATTACGGGTTCGCGATCACCGATGTGTCTGTCAGAAACGCTTACCAGTCCCTCGATATACACCTGCGGCAAGGACTCGAATTGAGTGAGCAGGCCCGTGAAGCGCTCGAACATGGCATAACGTTGACGATCAGACTGGAAATGGAATTGCGCAATGACAACGACATGATCGTTGTTCATCACGACACCAGGTTTTTTCAACTGCGTTACCTGCCGTTGAATGAGAGTTACCAGTTGCTAGATGATGACAGTGGTGAACAGCGAACGTTTTCACGTTTGCGGCATTTGTTTGCATCAATGGCGGAGCTGGATGTCAGCTTACCGACCGGACCATTACCGCCGGGTGGATATGAATTGCGCACCCGCATCCACCTGGACGAGAGCCGCTTGCCAGCACCCATGCGCTTGCCGAGTTGGTATTCGGAACAGTGGCAACACGATTCGGAGTGGTCGGTATGGCCTTTCGAAATAAGCGCGTGAGACGTTTGGTATTGAGGGTGCTGCCGATCGCGTTGGCGTTGGTCGTATTGCTCGCGTCTCTGATCCTGGTCAGTAACGTCCGGCAGGATGCAGAGGGTTTGAACCAGTCCTATGTCTGGGTGCTGGTTTTAACCATTTTTGCGTTACTGGTGGTTGCAGCGGCAATCCTGCACCGGGTCATTTCACTGACCAGGAATATCCGGGAGCACATACCGGGCGCCTTGTTGTCAGCCCGCTGGGTCAGGTATTTCCTGGTCCTGTCATTGCCACCGGCCCTGATCGTGTACTTTTTCTCCGCCTATTTCCTGACCCAAACAGTCAACAGCTGGTTTGACGTCGGTGTCGAGACGGCGCTGGCCGACTCGTTGGAACTGGGCCAACAGTTCCTGGATAACCGTACGCTTGAGGTCAGAAACCAGGTGCAACGTCTGCGTCGGGAAATTGACAACCCCGATGACGATGCCGATGCCGTGCGCGGCACCTTGCTGGCCTATGTCAGCAATGCCGGGCCCTTGGAACTGTCGGTGCTGACCGATGACGGACGGTTAGTCGCCAGCGCGAATATCAACATGCTGGCGGACCTGCCAGAACGGCCAAGTGATTATACCCTGCTCCAGGTCAGGGACCGTGGCGAATTCGCAGCAGTCGAACCCGTTGCCGAGGGTGTCTTGCAGATCCGGGTAATCCAGCGCCTGACCAGTGGCGCACCGGGCAGCCAGGGATATCTCTTACAGGCGATTTACCCGTTGCCGGAGTCCATCACCACGCTGACAGAAAAGATTCAGCGGGAGCACCAGCGCTTCCAACGTCTCGATTTCCTGCGTGAACCCCTCACGCAGAGCTTTATCCTGATCCTGTCATTGGTACTGCTGCTGACCGTATTGCTGGCGATACTCGCGGCGCTCAATGTGTCTCGCAGGATGGTCACGCCGATATCGAAACTGGCACAGGCGACCCGTGAAGTCGCGGCCGGCGACCTGACCTATGCGATCCAGGCCGAGACCCGTGATGAATTGGGTTTTTTGGTGCAATCCTTTAACGAAATGACCGAGGCCCTGACCAGCGCCAGTGAAGAAGCGGAGCACTCCAGGGCGCAGTTGCAATTACAGAGCGAATACCTCGAAATGGTGCTCGGCAGCTTGAGGGCCGGTGTATTGACTGTGGATAACGACCGGAAAGTGGTTACTGCCAATACGGCGTCCGGGGAAATACTCGGTATGCCGGACGGCTTTTTTGTCGGTAAGAGCCTGGCGGAATGTGCCCGGCAGGCCCGTTTCCTGGCGCCACTGGTGGAACTGATCGGGCGCCAGTTGAACCGAGGACCCACCGAGTGGCAAAAGGAGATTGGGCTGCAGGCGCACGGCCGCACAACGGTGTTGCTGGTTCGTGGTTCCCGTCTCGACGGTGAAATCAGCCACGTTGGTGGTACGGTGATTGTTTTCGATGATGTGACAATGCTCAACCAGGCGCAACGTGAAGCGGCATGGGCGGAGGTGGCGCGCCGCCTGGCCCACGAAGTCAAGAACCCGTTAACACCCATACGCCTGGCGGCCGAACGCCTGCGTATGAAGCTGATGGACAAGCTCAATGAAAAGGATGGCAACATGCTCGACAGTGCCACGGGCACAATTGTTGCCCAGGTCGAGGCGCTGCGGTCACTGGTCGACGCTTTTGGTGATTACGCCCAGGATCCGCAACTGGACCGGAAACCCCTGCAAATGGACGACCTGGTGCAGGAAATCGTCGAGTTATACAAGCACGAGGACCAACGGGTTCGCTTCCATTTGAAATTAATGCCTGGCCCTCCCGGTTTTTCTGCAGACAGCGGGCAAATCCGCCAGCTGTTACACAACCTGATCGTCAACTCCAGCGAGGCCGCGCCACGGGATGAGAACGCGGAAGTCTATATCCACACCCGACTGATCGCGCAGGCTGGCCGTAAGTGGTTGGAAATGGAAGTCAGCGACCGTGGCCCCGGATACCCCGAGGCGGTGCTGGCCAAGCCCTTTGAACCCTACGTGACATTCAAGGCGAGTGGCAGCGGCCTGGGACTGGCCATCTGCCGCAAGATCGTTTCCGAGCACGACGGGCGTATCACCATCCACAACCGCGCGATTGGTGGCGCCTGCACCACGATCATATTGCCGGTGCCTGAATAAGTAAGCTGGTAACTGCGTGGGATGCCTACGTAGTCAATCAACGGGTCAACATTTTAACTGCCACCACCAGCAGAAACAGGGCAAACACGCGTTTCGCGACCAGCGGTGAACTGCGGTGCACTGCTGCAACCCCCAGCGGTGCGCCAAAAACGCTGAAAAGCGCCACACCTGCCAGCGCCGGCAGGTGTACATAACCCAGGGTTTGTGCGTCTGTATAGCCGTCCCCGAGCAGCACAAAGCCGATAGTTCCGGCCACTGCGATCGGGTAGCCACAGGCGGCGGCAGTGGCAATGGATTTCTGGACCTGTTGCCCGTGCCATAAAAGCCAGGGCACGGTCATGCTGCCACCGCCGATGCCAAGCAGGCTGGATAGTGTGCCGATCCCGAAACCGGTTGCGACAACCGGCACCCGTTCCGGCAGCGGGCGGTTGCCAATGTGTCGTGAGCCACGCAGCATCTGCAAGCCGATGAGCAGTGCAAAAACACCAAATACGATACCCAGCGCGGTATTGCCGATACCGTCGGCAATGATACTGCCGAGCAGGGCGCCGGCCAGCAGACCCGGCAGCATCTGTCTGACCAGTTGCCACATGATGGCGCCGCGCCGGTGGTGCGCGAGCAATGAACTCATCGAGGTGAACAGCATCGTGGCCAGGGAGGTGGCGACCGCTATCTGCACGGCCATGTCCGCAATGGCCGGGTCACGGCTGAACAGCCAGCTCAACGCCGGTACCAGGACCAGGCCACCGCCAATACCGAGATAGCCGGCCAGGAAACCGGCAAACAAACCCGTTACTGCATACTCAAACCAGATCACGTGTTTGCCATTGTTCGCGGTGGATTTCCAAGAATTGGCTTGCCGCGTGAACGGCGATTGCATAAATTGTTCCCATGACACCACCATCGAACCCGTTTTTGAAACTGTCCTTGAATCGCCCTGTAAAATCAAGTATTGACCTGACCGCCAACTCAAACCTGGTTACTGGCCGCCTGCTTGTGCTGTTGTTGATGTTGTTTATTTCAACTGTTCCGGGGTTTGCTGCGGAACCTGGTTCGACGGACGAAATTGAGCAGTTCAAGAGCGCGTGGGCCGCAGCCAACAAGGGTGATCACGACAGTTTTACCCGGATCAAGGATGGACTGAATGGCTATTTGTTATACCCCTACCTGCAGTACGAGGATTATCGCGACCGCCGTGCCAGTGTTAAAAGCGGTGAAATGGCGGCGTTTCTTGACGCGCACCAAGATTGGGCTTTTGAACCCGGTTTGCGCAGGGCCTGGCTGAAGTCGCTCGCGCAGCGCGGACGCTGGGCCGATCTGCTGGCGTATTCCGATGGTGCAGAAGACACGGCGCTGAGTTGCCAGAAGGCCCGCGCCAGGATCATCCTCAAGCAAACCGAGGGCGTGGCGGCCGAGATACAGAAACTGTGGACGGCAGGGCACTCGCAACCGGATGAGTGCGATGTAGCCTTCACCTGGCTGATAAAGACCCATGGTATTTCTGAGAGCCTGGCCTGGGAACGGATTTTTCTGGCCATGGCAGAGAACGACCGCAGCCTGGTGAAATACCTGGCGCGTTTTGTGCCTTCAGCGCAGCGGAAATGGCTGGACGATTGGCGCAGGCTGAGTAGTGGTGGTTTTACCCGGATTCAGCGCCTGACGCGTTGGCAGGATACCCGGACAACACGTGAAATTGCAGCCATCTCCATGCGCCGGTTAGCGCGCAGGGATGCATCGGTCGCTGCCGAGAAGTTCGAATTGCTGGATGACCATTTCAACTGGGGTGCTACCTTGAGAGATTCGCTGTGGCGGGATATCGCGCTTTATTCAGCCGTGGCGCCTGGAGGATGAGACGGCCCGCCGCATGGCGCGAGTGCAGGTAACACAACGCGATTCACAGTTGTTGGAGTGGTGGGCGCGGTTTCTGCTTAGCACCGCGGATTGGGCGGCGCTGGTGACGGTGATCGAGCAGATGCCGGATGAAACACGCAACGATGACCGCTGGCAGTATTGGCTGGCCCAGGCCCGGTTACGTGAAGCTCACCAAGGGAAAGCCACGGGTTTGCGGGCAGCTGGCGGACAAGGCCAATTATTATGGTTTCCTGTCAGCCGATGAGTTGGGTCTCGCGTATAACATCTGTCCTCTGGAGCCCGGAATTGACACTGCGGAGATTGAACGGATTGCCGGTATGGACGGATTTCAGCGTGCATTGGAGCTGCGCAAGGCCGGCCTGGTCAACTGGGCCACGGCCGAGTGGTCGCTGGTGACCGGACAGCTGGACACGGACGACCTCGATGTCGTGGCTGCGTTGGCAAACCGGGAAGACTGGCACGACCGGGCCATTTTTGCACTCGGCAACAGTGGTGACCTGCAGTTTTACGAATGGCGTTTCCCACTGGCCTGGCAAGCCGATATCAAACGCCATGCGGCCGCCAATAAGCTGGACCCGGCCTGGGTGTTTGGCACCATACGCTCGGAAAGCGCAATGGTCGAGGCCGCACGTTCATCTGCCAACGCCCTGGGTTTGATGCAGGTCACCCCGGCTACGGGTAAGCGGGTTGCCAGAAAACACGGCTTGGGCTGGAAGGGCAGCGCGCAATTGCAAACGGCAGCCGGCAACCTGCCCATCGGCACGGCCTACATGGCCGACCTGATGGAGGAATTTTCAGCCAACCCGGTACTTGTCTCAGGTGCCTACAACGCCGGCCCGAATGCCGTGAAGTCATGGCTGGACACACGCCCGCGCGGCGAGGCGGCCATCTGGGTGGAAACCCTGCCATATTTTGAAACACGCGATTACATTCCTCGCGTGCTGGCTTTTACCACCCTGTATACATGGCGTATGGGCGAGCCGGTGATACGCATCTCGGCGAGGATGCCTGACCTCGAATCCGGTAAGATAAGGGTTGATGGCGTTGCCGGCGTGGAATGCCGGGACCAGGCCAAATGAAAATGATATGGACAATGACACCGGGGAAAGATATGCGAATCGTATTGCTAGGCGCCAGTGGATTTCTTGGCAGGTACGTATTGCAGGCATTGATAGATGACAGCCATTACTGCACGGTATTGACGCGAAACGCGACCCGCCGCAGCACACTCAATTTATTGTCCGGTGTGCGCCTGGTACAGGCCGATATTTACGATAGAGATGTGCTCGCCGGTCAGTTTGCGGGTGCTGATGCCGTGATCAGCATGGCTGGCATCCTGAACGAGAGCGGGCGTGGTGGAAAGGGTTTTAACCGGGCTCATGTGGAACTGGTGGAGGGCGTCGTCGAGGCCTGCCGCACGGCGGGTGTAACACGACTGTTGCACGTCAGCGCACTCAATGCCGGTGAAGGCAGCAGCCATTACCTGCAAAGCAAGGGCCAGGCAGAAGCGCTTCTGCTGGCTGCGGACGATCTCAATGTCAGTATTTTTCAACCATCCGTGATTTTCGGCCGGGGTGACGAGTTCTTTAACCGCTTTGCAATGATGTTGCGCCTGGCGCCGGTCATGCCCCTGGCTTGCCCGAAAGCCCGTTTGCAACCGGTATACGCCGGCGACGTCGCATCCGCCATGGCCACGGCACTGGATGACCCCATGACCTGGGGCAAGCGCTATGAATTGGCGGGCCCATTGAGCTATACACTCAAGGAACTGGTGCAATGGACGGCGGACACCATGGCGGCGCGTCGCTTGATCGTGGGCTTGCCTAAACCGCTCTCTGCGGCAATGGCTGCGGTCATGAACCTGGTGCCGGGCAAGCCATTTTCCTGGGACAACTACCAATCGCTGCAAACGGACAATACCAGCGAGAAGAATGACTTTGCCTTCTTTGGCGTGGAGCCAAAGACCATCGACCTGGTGGTACCGTATTACCTGACCGGATCGGTTCACCAGCGCCGCTTATCGGCTTTCAGAAAGCGGCCGCCTGCTTGAGCGTCATGCGTACTTACCTGGTGGGTGGCGCGGTGCGTGATGCACTGCTGGGATTGCCCGATGGTGAGCGCGACTGGGTGGTCGTCGGCAGCAAGCCGGACGAGATGCTGGCCAGGGGTTTCAGGCAGGTTGGTGCTTCTTTCCCGGTATTTTTACACCCTGAAACAGGGGAAGAGTACGCCTTGGCCCGTACCGAGAAGAAGCAGGGCCATGGGTACCACGGTTTTGCCGTAGATTTTCATCCCGGCGTGAGCCTGGAAGAGGACCTGCAACGCCGCGACCTGACCATTAACGCCATGGCCAGGGATGCAGACGGCACGCTGGTGGATCCGTATGGCGGGCAAGGGGACCTGGAGAAAAAAATCCTGCGCCATGTGTCCGGGGCCTTCGTAGAAGACCCCTTGCGGGTATTACGGGTGGCGCGTTTTGCCGCCCGTTTTGCACCGCTTGGCTTTAGTGTGCACCCGGCAACCATGACGCTGATGAGTGATATCACGCAATCCGGTGAACTGGAACACCTGGCCGCGGAACGGACCTGGCGCGAGATCGAGCGTGCGATGACCACGCCAGCGCCATCGGTGTTTGTCGAGGTACTGCGTGACTGTGGCGCCTTGCAGGCATTACTGCCTGAAGTAGATGCCCTGTTTGGCGTACCACAACCGGAGCAACACCACCCCGAAATCGATACTGGCACGCATCTGCTGATGGCGCTTGATGTTGCGGCTGGCATGAATGAAAACTCGGCTGAGGTGGTATTCGCGGTATTGCTGCATGACCTGGGCAAAGCGCTCACCAGGAACAGTGAATGGCCCAGGCACATTGGTCATGAAAGGGCAGGCGTACCCTTGGTGGACGCCGTGTGTGGGCGGCTCAGAGCACCCAATGCGATGCATGACCTTGCGCGCAAGGTTTGCCTTGATCACCTGAACTGCCATCGCGTGTTTGAAATGCGCCCGGAAACCGTATTGCGTTTGCTGGAACGGCTGGATGTATTCCGCCAACCGGATATCTTGAAGGGGTTCATCGGCCGCCTGCGAGGCTGATTATCGTGGTCGAGAAGGACGCCACGACGAGGTCTACCCGCAGGGCGAATACCTGCAACGGGCATACCAGGCCAGTGCCGCGGTCCTGGCCAGGGACCTGGCCCTGGAAGCAGTGAGTGGACCGGAGGTCGGCAAGCGCCTGCACGAGGCGCGCGCCGAGGCCATCGCCGGACTCCCAAAGTCATAGTAGAACTTCGGGAAGGTAATTTGGGGCGTGAAACCCATCCCGGATGTGGTATTTCCTCCAGAAACACGCCGTATATACATCCCTGTAGGCTCTTCCACAACATCCCTGTTGTGTAAGGTTTCTGGAGGAAACACCAAACCCGGAATGGATAGCACATAGAATTCCAATGAACGTTAAATACCAAACGTTTCCTCTGAAGTGGTCAGATTCAGTTAGTTTGTCACTGGTTGTGGCGATAAAGCTGGGACGGGTGTTCCTTACCGGGACCGTGAGCGACAGGGAGTCGCGACCGAGCCCCCACGACTGCAGGGATGCAGGAGGTACGAGCCCAAGGACGGGCGAAGGTAGAACAATGCAGGAGCAATTGTCGAGAGCAACGCCGGGAGCAGTTGCCGAGGGATGGGTCCACGGCGTGTCCCGGGAAAGAACATCCATCCCAGCGCCTCAAACTCAATAAGTGGAAGGGCAATTACCTGAGCCCTTATCAGAGCCGGTAACGCAGGTCAGCGGCGGAAAAGCCCTGCAATTCATCACACAACTGCGCATCCAGTCCACGCCCCAGCGCCATGATCTGGAACCGTTCACCCATCTCCCCGGGCATGGTCAGGCGCCGGACCTGGTTGTTCATGGCCAGGTGCTCTGCTTCTGAGAGATTGTCGAAACCGGCCATGATGGTATCCAGGCCGCTGGAGAGCAGGAACATGGCCTGGGTCGTATAGCCACAGACATCCAGGCCACAATCGTCGGCAGCCTCCGCCAGCGCGGTGAAGTCCACGGATGCGCTGATATCGGTCAGGCCCGGCCACTGGAACGGGTCGGAGTGCACGCGGTGCTGGTAATGGCAAACCAGCGTGCCATCGTTGCGATAGGGTGCGTAGTAGTCGCGACGTGTGTAGCCGTAGTCGATGAACAGCGCCAGGCCATTGGTCAGTTTGGCGGTGACTGCCTCGAGCCAGGCTGCCATGTCCGGATTCAGTTCCGAGCGGAATCCCGCGCCAGGCTGCTCTTCGAGTGATGACAATACGGCCTCGATTTTCTGCTGGAGTTTTGGCGGGCAAGGCCCCGCTTGCCACGCAAGACCGTCCGGCCCGTCCTTGACCTGCAATTGCCGGAGGCCGTCAGCCGTGATGCAGAATCGCTCCACGATCAGGGCGTCCAGCACCTCGTTGGCCAGGAATACTCCCTGCCAGGGTTTTGCCGGTGGTGCATCGAGCCATTCGATGCGGCCCAGCCAATGTGGCGCCCGCTCGGTCAGTGTTTCCAGCTGTACCTGCCGCAAATGCGCACTGCGTTCGAGTATCCGGTAGCGTTTCGGCGGGTATTGATCCTCAAGTGCCAGCAACAGGTCAGCGGCCAGCACCCCGGTGCCGGCGCCAGCCTCGATGATCTCATATTCTCCAAGATCTTCGGCGACCTGGTTGACCTGCGTGGCCAGGCAACGGGCGAAGATATCTCCGAGTTGCGGTGCGGTGACAAAATCACCACCCGGGCCGAATTTTTGCAAACCGGCACTGTAATAACCC
Organism: uncultured Gammaproteobacteria bacterium; assembly: GCA_963753105.1. Taxonomy (GTDB): domain Bacteria; phylum Pseudomonadota; class Gammaproteobacteria; order Xanthomonadales; family SZUA-36; genus SZUA-36. Next base: position 208,117 of record CAVWBD010000001.1, on the reverse strand, counting down.
AGGCCGGGTTCATACAGGACCATTTCCATGTACCCGGAAAATGGCATTGGTCCATTTTCGGTGATTTTTTGGCGGATCAACCCGCCAAGCTCATCACTGAGGCACTTGAGCTCCCGGGGTGGTTCGGGCAGGATGTTGGGTGTAATCTCAGAACACATGGCGGGTAGTTTCAGTGAGTGAATCAGCAAAGTCCAGAGTGTGTGCAGCCCCACATACTGCACGTACTGCATTGGTAACGGGTGCGGCAAGGCGCATCGGTGCCAGTATCGCCCGCGCTCTGCACCAGCGTGGGTGCCAGGTCATCCTGCACTATCACGGCAGCAGTGAAGCTGCCGTGCAACTGGCCGCGGAACTCAACGACCTCCGCCCGGACAGCGCCAGCATCGTGCAGGCTGATCTCGCAAATAACACATCGATCGAGGGCATGGCAGCCGAGGTCAGGTTGCGCACAGGACAGCTTGATTTGCTGGTCAATAACGCGTCGAGGTTTTTCCCCACAACCATCGGTGCCACGACCCCCCAGCAATGGGATGAACTGATGGGCAGTAACCTGAGCGGGCCCTATTTCCTGACCCAGGCGCTGTTGGGGCAACTGGAAGATGCCAACGGTAGCGTGGTCAATATCCTCGATGTGCACGCGGTCAGACCCATGCGTGGACACGCGGTTTACAGCATGGCCAAGGCTGGTCTGCAGATGATGACACTGGCGCTGGCCAGGGATCTCGGGCCAAGGGTTCGCGTCAATGGTGTCGCGCCCGGTGCGATCCTGTGGCCTGAAAATGATATGTCCAGTGCGGAGCAGGAAAAAATCCTGGCCAAAACGGTCATGGGTAAAGCCGGCACACCAGAGGACATCGCTTCGGCCGTCGTTTACCTGGGGCTGGATGCGACTTACGTTACCGGGCAGGTGCTGGCGGTCGATGGCGGTCGCAGCCTGAATATTTAACCCGCATCTTGTGCTTTATTGCCGATGAAAGCGCTTAATCTCACAGAATCACATGTCTGCATGGAGGATCGATTCCGGCTGGCGAAATATACGGTCTAGAACGCCAGCAATTCCAATCCCGAATCATCCAGACCGGATGTTGCCCAGATATCCGCCATCGTACGTAACACTATAGGGTGCAGCAGGTCGGGGTCGAGATCGGCCAGGGGTTTCAGCACATGCGAAAACTTCAGGATTTCAGCGCGTGGTATCTCCAGTAACGGAGAAAACACGACCAGGTCGTCATACAGCAGGATATCGATGTCCAGTACACGGTTGGAAAACTTGGGCACATCGCGTTTACGGCCGTAACGGTCTTCCAGATCCCGCAGGTACTGGCGTAACTCCACTGGTTGCAAATCGGTTTCAACCCGCGCCACCAGGTTGATGAAATCGTCGCCTTCAAAGCCCACTGCTGCGCTGGTGTATACCGGGGAAAGGCTGACGTTTTGAAACTGGTGCTTGAGTTCGGTGATACCGGCACGGATATTGTCCTCGGCGTTGACATTCGAACCGAGACCCAACCAGGCGGTGCTCATGAGTACAGCCTGCTCCTCTCGATGACCACGCCGACCGCGCTGGAACCGCGTACTGCACCGGGTTTGCTCAGCTTGAGCCGTATCCAGCTGACCGGGAATTCCTCAAGCACGATGCGTGCGCAGTGCTCCGCCAGCGCTTCGACCAACTGGAACTCGCTGGCCTCGACAAACTGGATCAGGCGTTTCGCGACGGCTTTGTAGTCCAGTGTGTCGTCGATTGCGTCGCTCTTCGCGGCCTGCTGGATATCAAAGGCCATCTTTAAGTCGAGGCTGACCGTCTGTGTGATTTCGCGTTCCCAGTCATACACGCCGATGACTGTCTGGATACGCAGGTCTTCAATAAAAACGATGTCTTTGTTCATGCAGAATCTCTTTGTTTAATAGGCTTGCAGCGGTGGCAATTCATCCAGTGGCCAGCGGGCAAAGGCCTGCAGTTCCGGGCCCGTATGTTGACCGGCCTGTAAGCGCAGGCAGCCGGCCAGGGCGATCATGGCGCCGTTATCCGTGCAGAACTTGAGACGCGGATAGGAGACTTTCCAGCCGTACTGTTCACCGGCCTGTTGCAGGGTCTGGCGCAGGGACTGGTTGGCGCCGACACCGCCGGCGATTACCAGTTGCCGGGCGCGGGTATGTTGCATGGCACGGCGGCACTTTATCAACAGTGTATCCACGATGGCCTGTTGGAAGCCCGCCGCAATATCCGCCTGGGTCTGTTCATCCTGCTCGCTGTTCAGCCACAGGTTCCGGGTGTGGGTTTTCAGCCCACTGAAACTGAACTCAAGCCCGGGCCGGTTGGTCATCGGACGCGGAAATGAAAATCGCTGCGCATCGCCGTGTTCAGCCAATTTAGCCAATGCCGGGCCACCGGGATAACCCAGGCCCAGCAGCTTGGCGGTCTTGTCAAAGGCCTCGCCGGCGGAATCATCGAGCGTTTCACCGAGGATTCGATATTCACCGATGGTTCGGACTTCCACCAGCATCGAATGACCACCGGAAACCAGCAGGGCAACAAACGGGACCTCGGGTGGATCGTCCTCGAGCATCGGTGCCAGCAGGTGGCCTTCCATGTGGTGTACTGCCAGTCCGGGCACATCCAGCGCCATGGCAATACTACGGCCGGTAGCGGTACCGACCAGCAGCGCCCCGATCAATCCGGGCCCGGCCGTGTAGGCCACGGCGTCGATATCGCTGCGGGTCAGGTCTGCCTGGGCCAGGCACTGGTTGATCAGCGGTAACAACTTGCGCACATGATCGCGCGAGGCGATCTCCGGCACGACACCGCCGTACTCGGCGTGGATGTCTACCTGGCTGAACAGGGCATGTGAGAGCAGACCCGCTTCGCTGTCATACAGCGCCACGCCGGTTTCGTCACAGGATGTCTCGATGCCAAGTACGATCATGGGTTACTTCTATGTTTCGAAAGTGGGATTGTAAAACATGCCGACAGCATCTGCCGCATACTGTTGTTGCATCGCCCATAATTTTGACGGGCACAAAGGTATATCCACCTGAGACGCGCTTTTCTGGCCGTGCCGGATATTCCTTCCCGGAACACGCCGTATATGCATCCCTGTAGGCTCGGTCGCGACTCCTCGACAACTGCTCCCGGCGTTGTTCTCGACAATTGCTCCTGCATTGTTCTACCTTCGCCCGTCCTTGGGCTCGTACCTCCTGCGTCCCTGCAGTCGTGTCGCTCACGGTTCCGGGAAGGAACACTCCGACCCAGCTTCGTGAGCAATTCCAGCAAACCCCTTGACCTTTAATCGCGAGCAGCAAAGCTGCTCCCTCCTACATAAGAGCCTGGTGGTTGGCCGGTGTGGGTGACCTCTGAGCACCGAATCCTGAGAGTCGTTTATCTCCATGGATGGAGTGTAGATCGCAAGGAGCACAGGGATGTGCGATGCGATCCGGTAAGGCTTGGCACTGAATGGTTGTGAGGCCGGCCCCGTTAAGATGGCTCGAAGGAGAGGGTAGCCCGAAGGGCTGCGGGGTAGGGAGCCCATACCGGCCAACCACCGGGCTGTTATGAGAGTATCGGTTGCGGTTGTTCTCAAGGCCTGCCGCAGAGCGCTTTGAGCTGTGCCGGGGCGTTCCTTATCCGGGGCCGTAATTCGTCGGGACACGAATTACCGAGCGCCCATGGATGGCTTGAGCGTGTCCCGGGAAGGAATACCTGGCACAGCCAGATAGAAGTGTTCTGAAAAAATGCAGCCACTTACCTGGCTTATCGAAAATGTGATTTATATATTGGGTTAACATATTCGCTGGTTGATCATTGGGAGTGACAGGTTTGACTAAGCCCCTGGGGGCTGTCGCATCGGGGCACAAAGAGACCTCGAAGGCAGCCAGAATACTGCTTGAGGAAGGCGGCAACGCGTTCGACGCAGCCCTCGGCGCCATGTGTGCAGCCTGCGTATGCGAGCCGATGCTGGCCAGCCTGGGTGGCGGCGGGTATTTGCTTGCCCAGCCCGCCACGGATGACGCACAGTTGTTCGATTTTTTTACACAGACACCTTCAGCGACCGCCGGGGAACTGGATTTTTATCCGATCCAGGCAGACTTTGGCACCACCACCCAGGAATTCCACATTGGTATGGGCTCGATCGCAGTGCCAGGGGTCGTGGCCGGCTTGTTTGCAGCGCATCGTGCCCACTGCCGCTTGCCACTTGAAAAAATCATCGAGCCGGCGGTCTGGTTGGCGCGTGAGGGAGTGCGGATCAACCGCTTGCAGAAATATGTTAACGAGATTCTCCAGCCAATCATCGATGCCTCTGCCGGAGCACAGGCGATGGCTTCACCGATGTTTGCCCCGGGCCGCCAGGCCGAGATTGGTGAGTATATTTTCAATCCCGACCTGGCCGACATGTTCGAAAACCTGGTCAGGTACGGTGAACGGTGGTTCTATGAAGACGCACCGGCGCAGCAACTGGTGCGCGACTGCGCTCAGCGGGGCGGCCTGATTGATGAGGCGGACATGCGCTCATACCAGGTGGTCCGGCGGCGGCCGGTGAAGGTTGAAGTTTACGGCTCCAGCATCAGTTTCAATAGCCCACCATCACCGGGGGGCTGCCTGACGGCCTTTGCCCTGTCCCTTCTGGAGAAGCTGCAAGTGGGCAGCAAGCAGTGGGGTAGTCCAGATTACGCCATGGCGCTGGCCAGGGTGATGCAGGTCACCAGCCTGGTGCGGCGGGAACATGGACTCGCCAGCGGGCTTGGATGATCAAACCGTTGAATCCATCCTGTCGGAAGAGCACATAGCTCCCTGGCACCAAACATTACGCAGCGGCGGTCTGGCCTCGCGCGGGACCACGCACATCAGCGTGGTGGACGCCGACGGCAACCTGGCCAGCCTGACCTTGTCCAACGGCGAAGGATCGGCCTACGTATTGCCGGGCACGGGCATCATGTTGAATAACATGATGGGTGAAGAAGACCTTAACCCTGCTGGCTTTCATCGCCTACCACCTGGGGTCAGGCTGGCCTCGATGATGACACCCGCCATTGTCAGCCTCGAGGATGGCGGTCGGATCGCACTAGGCTCTGGCGGTTCAAACCGGATTCGTAGTGCCATCCTGCAAGTGCTGGCGAATATGTTTGAATATGGCATGGGGCTGGAAGACGCGGTCACTGCACCACGCCTGCACCTGGAAAACAATCACCTGAGTATCGAGAAAGGCTTTTCCGATGCAGCGCTTGCGGTGCTGGAGGCCGAATGGCCCGGTACGGAGCAGTGGCAGGAAAGCAATTTGTTTTTTGGCGGGGTACACGCCGTCAGGCGTTTTTCCGATGGCAAATTCAGTGCCGCAGGTGACCCGCGCAGGGGTGGGTCGGTTGCGATTGCGGGTTCCCAAGATATTTCTTTGCATACGCTGGTAATTAAAGGTTAAAATATGCGGCTACGCCCAAAGTGGGCATAATTGAGAAACCGGAGTAAAAATGCCAAGCGTAAAAATTCGCGAAAACGAGCCTTTTGAGTACGCGCTGCGTCGTTTTAAGCGTTCGTGCGAAAAGGCCGGTGTACTGGCGGAAACACGTCGCCGCGAGTACTACGAAAAACCAACACAGGAACGCAAGCGTAAAGCTGCCGCTGCAGTAAAACGCAATTTGCGTCGCCTTGCGCGGGATCATATTCGCCGTACCCGCATGTATTGATTTTCCCGAGTTTTTTACGAACCCGGAACGTCCGTTTCGGGTGGTGAAGCCCGGAGTCACCCCAGTTCGAAAAACGCTTTCTTTATAGAAGTTGCCGCCATGACCCTGAAGGCTCAAATCCTCGATGATGTGAAATCCGCCATGCGGGAACGCGATCAGAAACGTCTGACCGCGTTACGTTTGATCACTGCCGCGATCAAGCAGATCGAAGTGGACAAACGCATCGAACTGGACGAGCAGGCTGTGTTGGCGGTGCTGGACAAAATGGTCAAGCAGCGCAGGGATTCCCTGCAGCAATACGAGGCGGCGGGCCGTGACGACCTGGCGAACCAGGAAAAATACGAACTTGATTTGATCAGCACCTACCTGCCCGAAGCGCTGAGCGATGAAGAGGTGGCTGAATTAATCCGCCAGGCCATCGACGAGACCGGCGCCAGCAGTATCCGCGATATGGGTAAGGTCATGAATCAACTTCGTGGTGCGGTACAGGGCCGCGCCGACATGAAGGCTGTCAGTAACGCCGTTAAAGCGCAACTCGGCGCCTGATCAATGCCCTTGGCCAAAGGCCTGAATGACCCCGCACAAATGCTCTTCAGGGCAACTATCCAGCAATTTAAAAATCCATGAGCGGCCTGATACCCGACTCTTTCATCGAGGAATTGCTGGCGCGATGTGATGTCGTCGATGTCATTGAACGGCGTGTTCCGTTAAAACGCGTCGGTCATGAGTTCCAGGCCTGTTGCCCGTTCCACAATGAAAAAACCCCCTCATTTACGGTCAGCCCCAAGAAACAGTTTTACCATTGCTTTGGTTGCGGCGCGCATGGCTCCGCGATCGGCTTTTTAATGCAGTACGAGGGCCTGGAGTTCCTGGACGCAGTCGAGGAACTGGCACGGTCCGCCGGGCTGCAGGTACCCACAAGCGGCAAGCAACAGCCACGCCCGGACACCGGCCTGTTTGACATGCTGACTGCTTGCGCCAGGTACTACGCGGAACAGTTGAAGAACAACCCCGCGGCAGTTGAATACCTCAAATCACGTGGCCTGTCCGGTGAAGTCTGCCGGGATTTTGAAATCGGTTACGCCCCCTCCGGTTGGGATACCCTGATCAAAAAGCTGGGGACCGATGACAAGAAGCTGGCACTGTTGAAAAAGGCCGGCATGCTCAGCGAGGGCAAAAAGGGCGTATATGACAAGTTCCGCGACCGCATCATGTTCCCCATCCATGACCGCCGTGGAAGAGTCATCGCCTTTGGCGGTCGCGCCATGTCAGACGATGGCCCCAAATACCTGAACTCCCCTGAAACCGATCTCTATCACAAGAGCCGGGAACTGTACGGTCTGTACCTGGCGCGTCAGCGCAGCGGGCGCCTGGACGAAATTATCGTGGTTGAAGGCTACATGGATGTCGTGGCTTTGGCCCAGTTCGGTTTCAAATATGCAGTGGCAACCTCCGGCACGGCAACTACGGCCCTGCAGGTGGAAATGTTGTTCCGTGCGACAGATACGGTGATTTACTGTTTTGATGGCGACGCGGCGGGACGCAAGGCGGCCTGGCGTGCGATGGAAGCCACGCTGCCGCGGATGCGGGAAGGCCTGCAAGCCAAGTTTCTGTTCCTGCCGGAAGGTGAAGACCCCGACAGCATGGTGCGTAAACACGGTGCCGATGAGTTTTCACGACAACTTGACGCTGCCACTCCGTTGTCTGAGTTTTTCTTTGAGCACTTCACACAAGTGATCGATATCAGCAACCTGGATGGCCGGGCCAGGCTGGTACAGCAGGCACAGCCCTATGTCGAAAGCATGCCGGAAGGTGTTTTCCGCGACATGATGACCGAGCGTCTCGAAACGCTGGCACAGCACCGTTTGCAAGCCCGCTCCGGTTATCAAAAAGTCCAACCGGACGGGTTGCGTAACAGGGGCAAACCGGTGCAGCAACGCACGCCCATGCGCACCGCACTGGCGCACCTGGTGCAGAATCCGTCTCTCGTGAGCGAACTGGATGACACCGCGGATCTTGATGGCCTGGGGAACGACGACATCCAGGGCGTGGAAATCTTCAGAGAACTTGTTGATTTCTGCGCCAAACGCCCTAATATCACAACGGCACAATTAATTGAGCTCTGGCACGAACACGCGGCATCGCCCCATTTACAGAAGCTGGCAGTTTGGCACCTCCCCGGCGGGGAAGAAGATCAGGCGCGGGAGTTTGTCGATGCAGTCAACCGTATCCGGTTGGGCTGGGTTGAAATATTGTTATCCCGGGTGGGCAATGTTATCGAACAGCATGAAGAGTACAGGGCGCTGCAGCAACGTCAGCAGGAGCTAAAAAAACTGCTCGAAGGCCAACAAGATTGAGTGATATGAAATTGCCGGCACTCAGGGTCGCCGGAGTGGGTTTCATAGTCTATAGTTACATCACGAAGCGAAACTTATGAATCAAAACCAGCAGTCACAATTAAAGGATCTGATCACCAAGGGCAAGGAGCAGGGCTTCCTGACTTATGCCCAGGTTAACGATCACCTGCCCGATGATATCGTTGATCCCGAACAGATCGAAGATATCATCAACATGATCAACGATATGGGTATCTCCGTGCATGAGAAAGCACCCGATGCCGATACCCTGATCCTGAACGATGACGCTGCTTCCACGACCGATGACGACACGGCGGCTGAAGAAGCAGCGGCAGCGCTGGCCGCGGTAGAGACAGAGATCGGGCGCACTACCGACCCGGTGCGCATGTACATGCGTGAAATGGGTACGGTCGAACTGCTGACCCGCGAGGGTGAGATCGTCATCGCCAAGCGTATCGAAGCCGGTTTGAAACAGGTTCACCTCGCGCTGGCCCGGTTCCCGGCCACGCACGCCACTCTGCTCAATGGTTATGTTCTGCACCAGGAGGGCAGGCAACGCCTGACCGAGGTCATGATCGATTTCATTGACCCGGACGCACCCGAAGAGCCCATCCCGGTTGCAAAGAAACCGGCCGACGTGGTCAAGAAAGAAGCAAACGCGAAAGGCAAGGCCAAAGACGTCAACGATAACGATGACGACGAGGACGAAGAGGAAGACGAAGGGCCGACCGGACCAGATCTGGAAGAGGTTGCTGCGCATTTTGAAAAGCTGGGCAAACACCACGCCAGCTTCGTCAAGTTGTGTGACAAGCATGGCGCGGGTAACGTCAAGGCACAGGAACACCTGGATGCCATGGCCAAGATGTTCATGCATCTCAAACTGCCGGCCAAGATGGTGGATCACCTGGTCGACCGTCTGCGCTATGCCGTTTCACGTACACGCGAACACGAACGGGCCATTTTGCAAATGGCCGTGCGCCAGGCAAAGATGCCCAAGCTATCGTTCATCAAGAGTTTCCACGAGAACGAAGCCGATCCCAAGTGGATTGATCCGATTCTGAAGGGTAAGCAAAAGTGGGTCGCACCGCTGAGTGAATATGCGGACGATATCCGTGAAGTTCAGGCCAGGCTGGCACGCCGGCAGGTTGCCAACCGAATTACCATCGCCGAGTTGAAAGATATCAACCGCGCCATGTCCATCGGTGAGGCCAAGGCACGGCGGGCCAAGAAAGAGATGGTCGAAGCCAACCTCAGGCTGGTCATTTCCATTGCCAAGAAATACACCAACCGCGGTTTGCAGTTCCTGGACCTGATCCAGGAGGGCAATATCGGCCTGATGAAAGCGGTGGACAAATTCGAGTACCGGCGTGGATACAAGTTCTCCACCTATGCCACGTGGTGGATCCGCCAGGCCATCACGCGTTCGATCGCTGACCAGGCGCGCACCATCCGTATCCCGGTACACATGATAGAAACGATCAATAAGCTCAACCGTATTTCCCGCCAGATGCTGCAGGAAATCGGTCGCGAACCCACGCCCGAGGAACTTTCCATCCGCATGGAAATGCCCGAGGACAAGGTGCGCAAGGTTCTGAAAATCGCCAAGGAACCGATCTCCATGGAAACCCCCATCGGTGATGACGAAGATTCGCACCTGGGTGATTTCATCGAGGACGCCAACATCGCCTCTCCGGTCGAATCAGCAACCGGTACGGGGCTTACCGGCACCGTGCAGGGTGTGCTATCGGGCCTGACGCCACGCGAGGCCAAGGTGTTGCGCATGCGTTTTGGTATCGACATGAACACCGACCACACGCTCGAGGAGGTCGGCAAGCAGTTTGACGTGACCCGTGAGCGTATCCGTCAGATCGAAGCCAAGGCCCTGCGTAAGCTGCGGCATCCGACACGCTCGGAGCAGTTGCGTAGCTTCCTCGATTTGGAGTAAGCGGGTCAATTGCCCGTAGGAGCAACCGGTCGCGATTGATCGGCGACTTAAATGGATTCCGGATCAAGCCCGGAATGACAACGTTGACTAATTGCTTCCCACAAGCTGCATTGATAGCGGTAAAACTCTTTGGCCGCGGAGAGTAATTCTGTATCAGTACCGGCGTGCTCAGTAATAATGGCATCATCAATCCCCCACTCGACCCCCAGTGCCGCATAATCTATGACCGGTAGACCGTGGGCGGCGTACTCCCAGTCGATCAGGTACAGTTTCCCGGGGCCGCCGACAAAGTTTTCGACCACCGGGTCGTGATGGCACAAACCGGTGGCGGTGCTTTCGCTGATGATGTCTTCGATCAGCAGCAGCATTGATTCGCGTTGCGTGTGCAATGCCGGTGCAATGTCCAGCTCACGCTCCTCGATGATTTGCCAGTAACCATCGATATGGGCCGCATAGTCAATGGCGGGTGCGTGAATATCTAACTGATGACAACGCTGCAGCAAATGGAGCGCCTTGCCGACGATTTTTTCATTGTGTTCCGGATTTTGCGGCAACTCGTTTTCAATATAAGCACTGACCAGGAAAACACCGTCCGGGCCGGCGTACAGCAGTGGCGGGGCAATCCCTGCCTCGCTGGCCGCCTGCCAGATCCTGGCCTCGCTGGTGCGCGCATGATCGGGTAACAGGTCTTGCGCGGCATTGATACGCAGGGCCATTCGCATGTTGCCGGAGGCCAGTAAAAAACTGTGGTTGCTGCGCCCGCCGCCCAGGTCGCGCACAAGCTCGGGGCGTGTGTGCAGCCGAACGTCCCACGCACGCCAGCTATCGAGTATGGCCTCAGCCTGCATTCTTGCCTCCGCTATGACGCAGGTGATTACGCCAGTTCAAGTAACCAAAAACAGCAATGATGATATAGGCGACAAACAGCAGGGCAGTCAGGTTCAGACCACGGTCAATATACAAGGGCACCGATACGGCATCGATGACGATCCAGTACAGCCAGTTTTGCAGGTACTTGCGTGTGACGAGATAGGTTGTGATCACGCTGGCCCAGGTGGTAAAGGAATCGACAAACGGCCACGCGGCGCTACTGTGCTCACCCAGCAGGTAACCGGAGACCAGGGTCAAAACCATGATCAATGCGATCACCAGGACATGTTGTCGCAAGGTCATTAGCTGGATTGCCAACGCATGCGGTTCCCCGCCGCCATTGCTGCCACCCCGGGTCCACTGGTGGTAGCCATACACGGCCATGACCATGTAGTAGACATTCAGGGCCGACTCCATCAGCAGGCTGACATCCCAGAACAACACCGTGTAAATGGCCGTGCTGATGAAGGCGAACAGCCAGCACAGGATGTTTTCCCTGACCGCCAGCAGTAGGTAGGCGATGGCAAACACGACCGCCGCTGCCTCCCACGGCGACATGGCAAGCGCTGCGTTGATCAACGACTGCAGCCAGTCGCTCATTGGCGGCTCTGGTGGCGGTTAAAACTCATATCTCACATCCAGGCCGTACACCCGGGGCTCACCGAGTTGATAATAGGCCTCCGTTTCATAGAGTTTACGCGGGTCGTTGCCAAAACCACCAAAACCGCGCGTCTGGACATCTTCATCGCCCAGGTTCCGTCCCCACAGGGCGATGCTCCAACGCCCGGTTTCATAGGCCAGGCGCATATTCAGGAGTGTGTACCCATCCAGCTTTTCATTGTGATTGGCAGAAGCATAGGCATCACTCTTGCCCTCAATGTCGAGTTGCGCAAACCAGTTGTGGGCAAAAAAGAACTGCACCCCAAGCGCGTACTGCGTTTCCGGTGCGTGGGCCTGGGCGCGCCCACCCAGATCATATGGCATGCCGTTGTCGAGATCGGCATCTGCGTGTGCATAGCTCAGGTAGTTGTTGTATTCAGTGTCCAGCAGTCCCAGGCTGCCAAAAACATTCACATTTTCAGTAGCTTGCCAGTTACCTTCAATTTCCAGTCCCTTGTGGGTGCCACCGGCTGCGTTCTGCAGGCTGTCAATGAAGTAACAGGGACAGGTGGGGGATGTTGGGTCTACAGGAATCACGACGGACTGCTTGACCTGCATGTCATCCCGGTCCTGGTAGAACACAGCGGCACTGAGCGTCATCGCGTCCTTGAACCAGCTACCCTTCAGGCCAAGCTCGTAGTTCCACATGGTTTCCGCGGCAAACACCAGGTTTTCAGGCGGAACGTATATGCCGTCCTGTTCCAGATCGGGGATTTTACTGGCCAGGGCGGAGTTGTACCCGCCGGCCTTGTAGCCGCGTGACACCAGGCCGTAGAGCAATGCGCCGGAGTCTGTCCGGTACTCCAGGGCGAGCTTTCCGCCCCAGAAACTCTCGTCATCCGAGGAGCGGCTGTCGTTTTCGACACTGTCGTCATAGTTCCAGTCACGGGTCTCGTAGCGCAGCCCGGCGCTGAGCGTCCAGACCTGGAAAAACGGCAGGTCCAGTTGTCCGTAAGCGGCCAGGTTTTCAGTGTCATATTGGCTTTCAAAGTCACCGGTACTGTAGGTGTATTCACGCAGCAGGGATTGTTCCTGGTCACGGCGGTAAATGCCTGCGACCCAGGCGGCCTCATCATTACCGTGATTGGAAACCAGTCTAATGTCAGCGGTGGTGTTGGTGTTGTTGCGGATGTAGTTATCCGTTGAGGCGTACCACCAGTCGAAACCCCAGAGATCGGTATCGCAGGCCGTGTCATCGCAGATACCCGGGTAGCTCCAGTCCTCGTCGTAGCCGTATCCGGTATCGGCATCCACCCGGCTCAGCAGCGCTTCGAGCGCGATCGAGTCGGTGGCTTGCCAGTTGGCGCCAAGTGCTGTTGCCAGGCTTTCCAGGGTGTCATGACCGGGCTCATCCGAATAGGTATCGCGCGTGTTATCCAGTGAAAAAGCGTCGTAACCGTTGTCCATTTCGCTGTACAACACGGTGAAATCCAGCGATAAGTCATCATTGACTACCCAGTTCAGTTTGCCACGGGCGGTTAATTCATCGATGTTATTGGTGGGCCGGTGGAGGAACACGTTATCCATGTAGCCGTCGCTTTTATTGCTTTGTACGGCCAGGCGGAAACCTGTGCTCTTTGACAACTCACCACCCAGGGCCACAGCCGTCTCGAGGCGGCCGTGGTTGCCGACACTCAAGCTGGCGCGACCATTAAAATCATCTCCCGGGCCGTTGGACACCATGTTGATCAGCCCGGCGAGTGCGTTGGCGCCGAACAGCGTTCCCTGCGGCCCACGAAGGATTTCGACCTGCCGGATATCCAGCGTGCTGGCCGCACCACCGATGCCGGTGAAATCCATGCCATCGATGATCAGGCCCACCGAAGGATTGACTGGCTCGACAAACTGGCTGCGCTCCCCGATACCGCGTATCAGCACAAAGCGGCCACGTGAGGCGCCGGATGACAGGTTCACATTTGGGGCGAGGTTCAGTAACTGTTCCAGGTGCACGGCGCCGCGCCGGTCAATGGCCTGTTGATCAAAAACAGTAATACTGGTGGGTAATTCCAGGACCGACACGGGACGGTATTCAGCCGTCACGATGATTTCTTCCAAAGCACTTTCTGCAAGGTTTTCGGTCTGTTCCTGGGCGATGGCCGGCGGCGCCCAGGCGAGTGAGCCGAGTACCAGGACCAGGAAAATTCTGTTTAACATTAAAGCCTCCCTAACTGGCGCCTGGTAAAAAGCACCTACGATTAAAGAGACCCGGAAGGTGGAGAGATTGAACAATATTGCGCCCTATCCCTACGCCGGCATGATCCGGATCAGGTTCAAAGGGTCCGTCCATCGGAGTAACACTCCTTGGACATCTCAGGCCTTTCGGCCGCCCCTCAGGCATCCCCCGTGTAACTCTGTCCTGGGGAATGTAGGCTTATTCTAACGCAATAAGCACTGGGCAACATCCGCGCATCTGTGAAATGGGATGGCTCTGAGAAGGAAAAAGCTGCCTGACAAGTGGCAATTCAAGCGATTGATTGGAGTATTAATGAGGGGTATGGAAGCGGGTGGATATGGCCACCCTTTTTTCGACCGGTTTAATCCCTCGGTGAGAGGCATAAAATAGCTGCAAAGAGCTTCTAAAATCTGACTCCCCTCCTGCTTGCTGTGAGGGGGGGGATTCGAAAGAATTGAAAGCACATGTGTGGTAAAACGCTTACGACTGGAGTAAATTAGGCGGGAATTTTAACCTGAATGTTAGGGGACCTCATGTACAAGAATCTCTATGCTCCAGTTATTCGCAAAGCCAGCCTTGTCGCTTGTCTGGCGTTAATTTCGGCAAGTATCTTCGCGGCAGAAATCCTGTTCGTCTCAGACGCCACCAACGATTCCAACATTCCCGGCGTGTTGTCGGCAGATGGTCACAATGTCACGACCGTGTTGAACGACTACGTCAATGACAGTTCGCAGGACAACACCATCCTGCAGGGTGGATTGTCTGGCTACGGATGTGTCGTGTGGGCCGCCAGCGGATCAGGCTCCGGTAGCGACCACAACGCGACAACGATCAACAACCTCGAGTCTTTCGTCAGTGCCGGAGGCACGGTGTTCGTGACGGGTTACGACTCAATCGCATCACCGATTGATGATGAACTTATAAGGTTCGTCGGCGGAACGGATGCTTACGACTCCTCGAGCGACAATATTACCGGGCCAGTCACTGGGGCCAACACGCTGAGCACGGGGCTGATCAATATCGTGGGTGTAACGCCGACCGGTGGATACAGCGACTCGGACGCGTTGCTGGGCTTGACCCCGGCGACGACGTGTGTGGCTCAACGTGCGGGTAATTCAGCTGGAGACTGCGCTTGGTCGCTGCGCACGCTTGGGGATGGCCAGGTTGCTTACATCAGTAATGGCGAGTATACCGGTGGCAGTAACTCTGGAAACCACCCTTCCTGGGAAGACACTACCCAAGGCGGCGATGGCGCCTACAATGCTGCAGTACGCAACTTTGCATATAATTGCGGCGCGCCCATCTTCACCGATACCACGCCGGTTCCGGCGATGTCGGTCTGGTCGATCGTGCTGCTGGCGGGCCTGCTGCTCGTAGTTACAGGTGTTGCGATGAGGCGGCGAATTCTCGGCTGAATTGAACTCATCATCAGTAAATACAGAGAAGGCCGGTACGGTATACCGGCCTTTTTTTGCGAGGCGGACTGAGTGCCAGCCATTGAAGCGCTAGTTGCGATGCGCGTCTATTTCCCATCCCGTCCTTAAACCCACTAATCCATCAAGCTCAGAGAGTGCGGTGTAGTGATATAAATGGTGGGCCCAGTAGGACTTGAACCTACGACCGATCGATTATGAGTCGAGTGCTCTAACCAGCTGAGCTATGGGCCCATTTGAAAACGGGTTGCAATTGTACCCGCCACGGGTGCTTGCAGAGAAGTAGTTTGCACGAAAATCATGCAAATTTCCCGTATCTTAGTCCGCCTTGGCTTCGTTCTCTTCCTTTTTCCTTTCTTGGATATGCTCCAGGTTGCGCCGGTACATCATCACTACCTTGTCCACACCGGAGGGTTGCAATCCGCCATCGTTGCCGGCCGAAACATAGGTCGCGTAGATACCTGATGCAGCCATCAATGCGGCTGAAATTAACTGTGGTTCGTAGCCCTCTTCTCTCAGCGCGTTGGCCAGATCAATGAATTGATGGGTGCAGTGGTCATGGCTTGCTCTGTCATTCACGGTGTTTTTTCCTCTGATTCTGAATAATGCCGATTATAGTGGGTTTGCCGCCCGGGCGGGGTGCTTCCTGCCGGGTGTTGGCTTATTGCGGGCAGTTGAGCTGGTCGATGCTGGTCAGGCGGACAAGGTTCAGCGCACCTGCGCCAAAACCTTCCTCGATGCTGTTGTAGCTGGCCGTACCACTGCTGCACTCCAGGTCCAGTTCCAGCGTTCCCCAGGGTATGCGTTCGACCGTGTTTGGGTCAAAGTCCGGGCCAAAGACACCGCCGTAAGTGGTGCGCATGTTATCGAACACCAGTCCGCCTTCAACGACCTGACCGGTATCAAAAAACCAGCGCCGGTTGCCTTCGGTATCGAAGCTGAACCAGTAGACAACGACCCGGTCGTTTTCCAGCATCTCGATGAGGTAACCCTCACCATTGTGGCTGGGGTCATACCAGGAACCACTGAGCAGCGCCTGTTCGGGCAGGGGATCCATCCGCGGCTGGCCGCACTCAACACCCAGCACCCGCGTGATACGGACCAGGTCCATGCGCCCGTGTTGGGTTCCGATGCGGTAGCTCATGCTGCCCGTATCGCAACCCGACCAGATGAAACTGGCTGAGCCGACAACCTCCCGCGTGACATTATCCGGGTCAAAACCGGGCCCGAATTCGCCACCCGAGACCTGTTTGAGATTGGCAAACTCGATTCGGTTACCGATCACCTTGCCGCTGGCGACGTACCAGTCCTGGTTGCCGTCCCCGTCGTAGGTGAACCAGTACATCACCGCACGATTGTTTTCGAGTAATTCGATTAAAAACCCCTCGCCATCGTGCGACGGGTCGTACCACGACGCGGTAGTGCCGGGCTCAAGCACGAAAGGCGGCGGGACCTCCTCGTTGGTCACCTGTAACGAGAGCGTGCTGTCATAACCACCGCCGATAGACTCAACGCCGGTGCTATCTTCATAACGAATCCAGGCACCGTTCTGCCAATCTACGATAGTGCCCGGATTGCCATCGGTCCTCGAACCCGTCATATCATAGGTCAGCAGTTTCAACACGGTTTCGGTGTTACCCGATACGAGCCCGAGATTTTGCTCATCGGCAGGCAGGTTGATTCTGGTCCTGAACGCGTCATCCTCATAATTCATGTAGCCACCTGGCGCGGGTCCTGGCTGGTCGAGCCAGGAGGCTTCGCCGATGGTGCTGGTCAGGTCCGATTCACCGATCAGGACGCTGGCAAACACATTCAGGTAAGTGCTGGATTGGCCGGGGAAAGGTACGACTGCCCCGCTTTCCCGCCAGCGCATCGGCTTGTTGAACGCCAGCCACAGGTCGTAGTCCTTGCCGAGTTGCAGCGGGCGCAACTGGTTGTGGTACAGCGTGCGGGTTTGGTTATCCACCAGGTCCCAGTCGGCTTCGAACACCACCGCTTGGCTATCGAGGTCTAGCACGCGCATGGACTGGATGACGGGCGGTCCCGCCTGTTGGTAGTAGACCGCGGCAAATGACTGGGCCAGTTCCTCCCTGACCCTGCGGATCTCGGATTCGGGCAGGATGAAGCCGTCATGACTGTTTTCAGCGCTGCCACCATAATCCGCGCCGGCACCCGGCATGGGGTAGTGGTAGGCTTGCCCGCCACTGGGCTCGATCTCCAGGGTCCAGGCGGGCACCTGGTAGTAGAAAGTGAAATACTCGTCGGTTGATCCGATGCCCTGGTTGACGGCCACGTTATTCCGACTGTCGAAGTAATAATATTTGTCGGCTGGAAATGCGCTGTGGTGTCTGCTGAATACGCGTAGCACTCTTTCCGTCAGGTAGGCCAGGTCCTGGTTGTTGTTGCTGACCCAGAAATGCACCTGTGAATACGAGTGTACGTCGGTGTAAATACGCAAACGGTTGGCGGGTCCGAGCTGGGCTGCGGCGTCCAGGGCCTGGATTTCCGGTTCGGACGCTGCTTCGGCGCCATGGTGGACGATGGACTCGGGATTCGACGAAGAGCGGTTGGGGTTGGTGGCCCAGAATGGCGCGTTGTTGCGATTCAGGTCGACACCGTTGAGCAGGTCTATGGTGGTGTAAAAATTTTCATCGGCGCTCAGCATATTCTTGCGCCGCATGCGTCCGTCACGCGGGTAATAATCCGGATAATCCGGATCGGACTGCATGTAATTCAGCGCGGGATGACGCTGCGTTTGCAGGAAACCGTCGATATTCAGGGACGGGATGACGATCATGTTCATGTTGTCGCGCAGGTAGTCATAGAAGTGATTGTCATTTTCGTGCAGCGCGAAAAGCTCCATGATACCGGTCACCGTTTCGGGTGACTGCCACTCGCGCGCATGTATGCCGCCATTGGTCAGGGACGCGGGCTCGGGCAGGCCCTCGATGGTTAGGATATCCGCATCCCCCAGGCGGTAAGCCCAAATGGTGCGGCCCGCGCGGGTCAGGCCGACTTCTTCCGGATGTACCCAGGGCGTGGTAGCGACAAGGTCCTGGTGGCGGGCATGCAGCCCGGCGTAGGTGCGGAAGCCGTCAAAAGGCAAGGGGGTATTGACCGGTATCGGTACCGGGTAGCCCAGTTCGATCTTGTTGATAGCACCCGGGATCCTGGTTTCCACCCACTCTGTGACCACCTGCGCGCTGACCTGGCTGGTGTGGAACAACAGAATCGCGAACAAAGTTTTGAGCCAGCGGTTCATGGCTGCAACTCCCCAGTCAACTGTGCCCGGTTGAGGTCAAGTGCCTGCTGTGCCCGAACTGCGGCTTTTGCATCACTCATAGCGGTATCCTGGAGCAACTTGATGGTCTGAACGTTGGGTGATTGTGACAGTGCGAGCACAGCACTTGAGCCCAGTTCGCTGTCATCTAACAGGCTGATCAGCAGGTCACGTGTTGGGGCATCGTGCCGTAAACGGGGCCACCAGGCTGCGATTGCCAATGAAGCGTTGGTGGCGGGCGCCTGCTGGACAGCAAGGTTCAACAAGTTGGCCAGTTCCTCGTCATCCAGGCGTTGCCCAAACTGGATGAAGGCCTGCGTAAGACCGGCGCCGTGGCCCTTGATGAGCACCGCCTGCATGGCCTGATGGTCATTTGTGATCGTACTGGTCGCAGCCACCAGTGAGGTCAGGGTGGGTTCATCAGCAAGGCGTTGCAGCGCATTGTCCTGCACGGCAATCACATCGTTTAGCTGCGCCAGTTGAACGGCGTCGAGGTAGCCGGAGCGTTGCGGGTTGGAGGATGTCTGCAGATAGCTGTCGATTAATGCTGCCGGGTTGCTTTCAAACAGTTGCACGGCCTTGGCCGTGGCTTCCATCCGGCTCCAACCGTTTTCAACACCACTGGCTGCACTCCGGATATTGAACAACGGCACGTATGCGTCCGGCTGCTCTTCGTGTGGAACAAGTGTCCTGGCCTGGTAACGCCGCAAATATTGCATCACTTCCCCGGCAACTGCGTCGCGTGGCAGTCGGGCCAACGAGCGGGTGAAGCGGTAGAGTGCAGCTTCGCGTACCGGCAACGGCCAGTCAGACCGGGTTTCCAGCTCTGCCAGTTTGTCCAACGACCCGCGGGCGTCACCCAGAGAAGAAATACCGCCGATTTCCGCGACTGCAACATCGATATCGCTGGTATTGATTACAGCCAGGGCCGCATTACGCTCCCAGACCTCGCTGCCAGGTGGGACACTGGCCATTAGCTGCAGTGTGAACCCACACAACAGGATGGTGAAATAGAAATATTTTTTCATAGCTATAAAAAAGACCGTTTCAAGGCTTTGTTTGTTTCAAAGCACCGAGTCCGGTGGCATTATAAATATTGGTGTAACCGCCAATTTTCAGATGGGCAATGGCTTTTCCTGCACGGTTGCCGCTACGGCAATAAAACACCACCTGGCGTTGCTTGTCGTTACCGATCGCTTTTATCAGCGCGTTCGTGTCATCCCAGTTGATATTGATCGCGCCGTCAAGATGGCCGCCGGCGAATTCCTCTGCTGAGCGTACATCGACTACCAGTGCGCCGTTTTCAATCATTGGCCATGCCCGCCGGGCTGCCTCGGGGTCGCCACCAGCCATGACGGGGCTGATCAGCCAGATTGTCAGGACAACTAAGAAGACAAAAACAACTGGTGTGAGTTTTCGGTAATTACGCATCGGGAACCACCTGTTCAGAACTTGTTGCAGGATGCCTATTCTACACTTCGAACAGGCGTTTGAAGGATACCAAAAGTAATGGTTCCTGACTTTGTGTGCCCGCGCCTGTTTGCCCGTACTCACCCATTCCAATAACATGGTGCCGCCTTGAGGGGACTAATGATGGAAGCTCGACAATGACCAATAATGAAGACTTCAGTGTTACCGAATACCCCGGTGGTGTGATGGCCATCGACTCCGGCTACGTGCGTGAGAATATGGCGGCCTGTTACCTGGTGGAAGGTGACTCGGAAGTCGCATTCATAGAAGTGGGGACCAACGCCAGCACGCCCCGCCTGATGGCAACGCTCGAGCGTCGTGGCTGGGCGCCGGAACAGGTCAAGTATGTCATCGTGACCCACGTGCACCTCGACCACGCGGGCGGTGCGGGCAGCCTGATGCAGTTGTGTCCCAACGCAACCCTGCTGGTGCACCCTTATGGTGCCCGCCACATGATCGATCCAAGCAAGCTGGAGACCGGTTCCCGCATGGTTTACGGAGATGAGATGTTCGAGTCGCTATACGGTACGCTGGTTCCGGTACCGACGCAGCGAACGCGGGCCATGCTGGATGGGGAAAATGTAAAACTGGGTTCACGCACGCTGCGTTTCATCGATACACCAGGTCACGCGAGACATCATTTCTGCGTGCATGACAGCCTCACCAACGGCTGGTTTACCGGTGATACCTTTGGTTTATCCTACCGGGAATTCGACACGGATAACGGCGCGTTCATGATCCCCACCACGACCCCGGTCCAGTTTGACCCCGATGCATTGAAGCGGTCGATACGGGCCCTGGTTGTGGACCAACCGGATTGTATGTACCTGACCCACTATGGCCGGGTGGAAAACGTGCAGCAGCTGGCCAAGGAGATGATCGATGGCATCGATGTGCTGGCCGGCTTCGGTGAGCAATATGAACACGATGATTCACGCGGGAAGTTAATCGAGACCGCGATCACGGATTGGTTATTGGCAGGATTTCGCGAACATGGGGTCACGCTGCCGGAACCAGACTGCATACGGTTGTTGCAATCGGATATCGAACTCAATGCCGCGGGAATCGAGTGCTGGTTGGATTACCGCAAGCGGAAGATGAGTACATAATCACGGCGAGACACTGCCCCTACAGGGAATATTTTCGTGTAGGAGGGACCAGCTTTGCTGGTCGCGATTCATCGTTTTGTGGGAGCAGCGTCTCGCCGCGATTGGGTATGGACCATTCCCTGCAGGCTGGAGTCAGAGCCCACTCTTGATCACCGACCAGGCCTTGAGCTTGGCGGTGTAACTCCTGGCTGCATGGGCGGGGCTGGTCGATGGCAGCGTGTGGTAAACAAATTCGCGCGTTAAGCCGGGTTGAACCTTTTTACTGAACAAGCTGGCGGCCGTCTGGCCATTGAAGTAAACGTGGCTGATGTGCGGGTGGTGTGCAAAAAAGCCGTTGAAGTCATTGGTCACCATGCCGTCTTTTGCGATGGCGGAATCCAGTGAACCCGGGCGGTGGCAACTGGAGATGACATCCCATAGCGCGACCTGGTGAGACAGCAGTTTTTGCAGACGTGACGGGTAATCGAGCTCCGGGCCGGCATCAAACAACTCACCCATGGTTTTCCAGAAGACATTGCGTGGGAAAGCGTAGTACTCAGCAGCCTCGATTGATGCCTTGCCGGGCATGGAGCCCAGTATCAGCACACGCGCATCCGCTCTTGATACCGGTGGAAATCCCTGCGACAGGTTCATGTGCGCTAGGCTAACATAAGATCAGTAATCCAAATTTGACGCGGGGTCAGGACATGAGTGAAACAAAAACATCAAAACGCGGTGAGCTGGTACGTGAGGCACTGGTATTTCAGCTCAAGCTGATGGCCGATGGTCTTCGCGACCTGGTACTGCTGCCGATCTCGCTTGTCGCTACATTGGTTGGTTTGCTACGTGGTGGTGATGAGCCGGAACGGGAGTTTCTACAGGTTATCGAAATGGGGCGTGCATCCGAGAAATGGATAAACCTGTTTGGTAGTCACCAAGCGGCAGATGATTCCAACGCGATTGCATCCATCGACACGCTCTTTGCAAAACTCGAAGACACATTGAAACAGCAATACCTGACATCCGGCCTAAGCGCGAATGTGAAGTCGGAGATTGACGAAGCGCTGCAGGCCGCCCAGGACCAGGCCAGGCAGGAGCAGGCAGAGCAATGAAAAAACACCGGGCGAATACCTGAACCGGTAATATCCTTCAGTAAGTGCCAGTAATATACTGGCTCAGGTGTTCAACCTCGGCTTCCTTCTCATCCAGCATTCTCTTTACCAGGTCACCGATCGAGACGATCCCGAGCAGTTTCCCGTCATTGACAATCGGCAGGTGGCGACAGCGGCACGTTGTCATGGTTTCCATGCATTGCTGAATGGAATCTGATGGGTCGGCGGAGACAACGGGTGTCGTCATCACGTCACCAACCCTGGTTTCTCTTGAAGACAGGTCTTTCAGGGCAATTTTTTGCAGGTAGTCCCGTTCGGTAAAAATACCGGCGATGGTATCGCCTTCCTGCACGAGTACGGCGCCGATGTTGACCTGCGCCATCAGGTTGATGGCATCCAGTACGGACTCGTTGATATCGACGGAAAGTACCATCGCACCCTTGTTGTCCAGAATTTCAGAGACTTTTGACATGTTGAGAACCGATTAGAAGTTGATATGTTAAGTCTAGCCTGAGATAGCAGTTTTTCAACGTTGATTTTTATCCGGCGTGTCCGTTTGCTCGCTGGAAGGGTTTACAACGGTGTATTCCGCGTCGATTACATGGCCTGAACCCGTGCTTTCTGCGGCCTTGTCATGCAGGTTGACACCGTCTTTCTTCAAGCGTCTCTTGATCCAGGCGATCCGCAACCAGAGGGCGACACCGGCCACGAGCGCCAGGCCGGCGATCACCAGGAAGGCGACCATGCCGAGCATGACAGCGCCCACCAGCGCGAATACGGCAATGATGCTGGCTACGATCCTGCTCAAAGGACCCTGTGGTGGCGGGTTGATGTAATGCGGCATGTTTTTGTCTCAGAAGATGAGGTTGACCACCGTCAGCATGACGACCAGGAAGATCACCGACATACCGCTGCCAACGCGCACGAAATCTGCAACCTTGTAACCGCCGGGACCGATAATCAGGGCATTGACCTGGTGGGTCGGCAGGATAAAGGCATTGGAGGTGGACAGGGCGACGATCAGGGCATACATGGTCGGGTTGGCGCCAATGGCCAGGGCGATGCTGATGGCGATGGGCACCAGGATGGTGGTAGCGCCGACATTCGACATGACCAGGCTGAACACGGTGGCCAGCACAGCGATCACGATCTGAACCGCGATATCCGGGAAATCACCCAGCAGCACCATGGCTTGCTGGGCGATCCATGCGGCCGTACCGGTCAGTTCCATGGCCAGTCCGATGGGGATCAGGCTGGCAACCAGGAAAACGGTTTTCCAGCTGACCGAGTTGTAGGCCTCGTCGATACTGATCACGTTGGTCAGTATCATGCCCAGCGCCCCGACCAGTAATGCAATGGACAGCCTGAAATCGGTGAACATGATCATACCGATCGAAAGTGCAAAAAACGCCAGCGCATGGCCGACTTTTTGCGGACGCTGCTCTTCCTTGGGTATATCCGTGGCAACGATGAACTTGCGGCCCTTGTGCAGCTCGGCAAGGTCCCGCCAGGTGCTGTGGCTGACCAGGCAATCACCGGCTTCCAACACCTGTTCGCGCACGTTCTCGGTGATGACATTACCGCGCCGGTTAACCGCCAGCACGCTGATACCATACCGTTTGCGCAAACGCGCCTCGCCGATGGACTGGCCGATAATCTTCGAGCCGGGTGGGATAACGACCTCCGAGATGCCCGCACGGCTGGGGTTGAACAGACCGCCAAAAGTCTTAACGCGTGGTTGCAGACGGCAGTGGTAATCCAGCGCAAACCGCCCGACCACGTCACGGCTGCCCATGACGCCGAGAATGGTGCCGACCCAGATCATCTCGTCCGTGGGCGGCGCCATGCGGGGTTCCTCGGTATTGCGGATGGCCAGCAGGCGCGGGATTCCTTCCAGTTTTTCGGCGTCACCGACCTGCATGCCGACCAGCGGGCTGTCCACCGTGACCAGCAGTTCGTAAACATCGCCCTTGATTCCATAAGTATCGGCAAAATAGGTCTTGGTGCGCGCCGGGGCGGCCGTGGGCTCCGTCCTGTTTTCCGGTAATAACCACTTGCCCACGATCAGGAAATACACGATACCGGTCAGCAACAGGGCCAGGCCCACGGGCGCCACGTCGAATAGTTCGAACTGGCCCAGGGTCTCGGCGCCCGGTGGCAGGGAGGCGTTGGAAGCCGATATCAGGTCGTTTAACAGGATAAGCGGTGAGGAACCAACCATCGTCATGGTGCCACCCATGATGGCGCAGAACCCCATCGGCATCAGCAAGCGTGAAAGCGGTATCTCGGTGCGTACCGAGATACGCGATACGACCGGCAGAAACAGGGCCGTGGCGCCCACGTTTTGCATCAGGCTCGAGATCACACCAACGGTGCCGGAGACTAACGGTATGATCCTGTTCGCGGTTTTACCGCCGATACGCAGGATAAAGGCGGCAACCACCGTCATGACACCGGTTCTGTCCAGTCCCGCCCCCAGTATCATGACCGCGATAATGGAAATCACGGCATTGGATGCGAAACCGTTAAACAGTTGACCAGAAGGAACCAGGCCAAGCAGGCCCAGCAACACCATGACGGTCAGGGCCACCACGTCGACGCGCACGACTTCCAGCACGAATAAGGTAATGGTGATAGCCAGCACGACCAGCACGAGCAGCATATCGCCTGTGAGTGTGAGGCCTACTTCCATGGTGTATTTCTGCGTGTCGTGGTCAATGTGCTCGTGGATTTACCGCTTTCAATTACAAGTGATTTTACAGCGATGTGGCGGGTGATGGGTGATTTCTTCATAAGCGCCGGTACAGCAGGTCACGCACCACGTGGCCCAGCCGTTCACCACGTTGTTCGTACTTGGTGTGGGGCCGCCAGTCGGGCTGCTCAACGTAATCGGCAGTCTCTGACAGGTTTGCAAAGTCCGGGTTGCCGCCGATCACCTCCAGCATGTGTTCGGCGTAGGGTTGCCAGTCGGTCGCCAGGTGCAGCAGTCCACCGCTGGCCATGCAACGGGCCAGTTCAAGCACAAAACCGGGTTGGATGATGCGTCGTTTGTGGTGTCGTTTCTTTGGCCACGGATCAGGAAAATAAATACGCACGCCTGCAAGGCTTCCCGGGGCGATGCGCTGCTCGAGGAAGCTGACCGCGTCGTCACGGACGATACGCACATTCTCGAGGGTGTATTTTTCGAGCGCCATCAACAACTGGCCCACGCCCGGGGGGTGCACTTCGATACCGATAAAATTTTTATCAGGCTCACCTTGCGCCATCTGCCAGGTAGATTCACCGTTGCCAAAACCGATCTCTACGACCACATCCGCCGTGCGCTCGAAGTGGTCGGCAAAATCCAGCACCGTCGTGGCATTATCTATGCCGTAATAAGGCCACAGCTCGTCCAGCGCGTGCTGTTGGGCGGGGGTCAGACGACCCTTGCGCAGGACGAAACTACGTATTTTCCTATCTTGCGTATCAGTCATATCAAAAAATGGTAATCATTTTCCGAGGTAAAAAAAGCCCGGCTTTGCCGGGCTTTGTGCAATCCTCTTCATGATCCTAGTGAACCGGTGCGGCCTTGGCAGCATGGCTGCTGATCTCTGCTGCGTTGTAGAAATCAAAGAAAAAGTAAAAAATGAAGCTGCATACGATCAGAGTTGCGATCATCGCGGGTGTGCCGTAGCGGAACCAGATCCAAGGCGTTATGGCCAGCGAGGGGTCGTTTTCCCGTTTGGCCAGCCGTTCCGAAATCGTCACGATGTAGACATTGGCGGTTGAGCCAATATGCGTGCCGTTACCACCCATGCCGACACCAGCAGCCAGTGCCCACCACAGGGGCGTGACGTGGATGCCCTGTGCTTCCATGCCGAGCAGGATGGGGATCATGGCAGCAGTAAACGGTATGTTATCAATCGCGGCAGACAGTACCGCGGCCACCCATAAAAGGACAAGTGTTGCCACCAGCAAGTCTTTCTGCACGAAGGGAACGATGAACTGGCCCAGGTAACGCAGGAAACCGCTGTGTTCGACACCGCCGACCACGATGAACAGGGAGATGAAAAAGATAAGCAACGGAATCTCGACGTCTTCCATGGCGTGGTCCATTTCAACCTTGCGGGCAATGAATACCAGCAGGGTCAGGCCGGCCGCTGAAACCATCCACGGTTCCCAGCCGATGGAGTGGTGCACCATGAACAATACGACCATCAGGCCGAGCACCAGCAGTGACTGGTTCCACAGTTTGCGGTCGTTGAACTCATCCTTGTCGTGGTATTCACCCTCGGGTTTGACAGCCATTTCCTTGCGGAACAGGAAGCGCAGTACGAACAGCACGGTAATCCACGCGGCAAAAGTCATGCCGCTCATGTGGTACGCGAACGTATTGAAGTCGATACCCTTGGCCGAGCCGATCATCAGGTTCGGCGGGTCACCGACCAGTGTTGCCACACCACCGGTGTCAGACAACAGGGCCGCGGCCAGCAGGAACGGGATCGGCGTGACCTTCATGGCGCGCGCGATCAGGATGATCAACGGACCGAAAATGACCACGGTAGTAACGTTGTCCAGCAGCAATGACAGCACGGTGACACCCGTGCCGAGCAGGGTCAGCAACATGAATTGCCTGCCTTTGCTGATCTTGGCCATGTAATTGGCCATGGCCTCGAAGCCACCGGTGGGAATCATGATGGAAACAATGGCCATCATGCAGCCGAGCAGGAAAACGACATTCCAGTCGATGGCGAGCACCGCCAGGTGTGAATCGTAGAAACCATAGTACTGGCCGGCCACGATCATCATGATCGCACCCATCATGGCGAACTTGGCGCGATGAAAGCCGTGCAGTGTTTCCGTGAAAATTCCTATGAACGTAATGGCAAGGATGATTCCTGAAATCATCATTGAGTCGTTCATGACAAGCGTTTCTGTCATTTTTTCTCGTCTCCCGGTGGGTTAGGTCTGTCAGACCTGTCAGACCCGTGTAGGCATTCACATATTATGCACCGAATTACACCCGGTTCTCAATGTAAACCGGATGAGGCGGGGCCTGTGTTCCGCTCATGGAAACAGTGCCCGCTGTCCATGTTCATGCATTCAAAGATGCAATTTTAAAACATTTGCTATAAAATATATCTCTTAATCCGAATAGAAAGATATATTGTGGAGTTTGGGAATCATGAAAAATTACCTGTTTACATCCGAATCCGTTTCTGAAGGCCATCCGGACAAGGTTGCCGACCAGATTTCCGATGCGGTACTGGACGCCATTATCAAGGAAGACAAGGCAGCCCACGTGGCTTGCGAGACTTTTATCAAGACCGGTGTCGTTATCGTTGGCGGTGAAATTACCACCGATGCCTGGGTAGACCTGGAAGACATTATCCGCAAGGTGATCGTGAATATCGGTTACGAATCTTCCGAGTATGGCTTTGACGGCCACACCTGTGGCGTGGTCAACATCATCGGCAAACAGTCCGGTGACATCGACCAGGGTGTGAACCGCGCATCTCCGGAAGAGCAGGGTGCGGGAGACCAGGGGCTGATGTTCGGTTACGCGTCGAATGAAACCGACGTGTTGATGCCGGCGCCGATTTACTACGCGCATGAGCTGGTCAAGAAACAGGCCGAGATCCGTCGCAATACCAGTGACGGGCGTTTCCATTTGCGTCCGGACGCCAAGAGCCAGGTAACCTTCCGTTACCAGGACGACAGGCCGGTCGGTATCGACGCGGTCGTGCTGTCGAGCCAGCACCACAGGGATTCAACGCAGGAACAGATCAGGGAATTGGTGATGGAGGAAATCATCAAGCCCGTGTTGCCAGCCAACTGGCTGGATGACAACACCAAGTACCACATCAACCCGACCGGGCGCTTCGAAGTGGGTGGGCCCGTGGGTGACGCCGGTCTGACCGGGCGCAAGATCATCGTGGATACCTATGGCGGCGTGGCCCGTCACGGCGGCGGTGCTTTTTCCGGCAAGGACCCGTCAAAAGTGGACCGTTCAGCAGCCTACGCCGCGCGTTACGTGGCCAAGAACATCGTTGCAGCCGGCCTGGCAGACCGTCTCGAGGTCCAGGTGTCCTACGCCATCGGTGTTGCCAAGCCCACCTCCATCGGTATCGATACCTTTGGTACGGAGAAGATTCCTGCCGAGCGGATCGAACAACTGGTCAGGGAATATTTTGACCTGACACCCTACGGCATCATCACCTCGCTGGACCTGATCAAGCCGATCTATACACCGTTGGCCGCTTACGGCCACATGGGCAGGGAAGACCTGGGTGTCAGCTGGGAAAAAACCGACAAGGCAGATGAATTACGCCAGGCAGCCGGCCTGTAAACAGAGGAATTAATGAGATGAGTGCAGTGATTGAAGAAATAAGCCGGCAGGATTACTACGTTGCCGATATCGAGCAGGCGGCGTTTGGCCGTCGCGAAATTGCCATCGCCGAGACAGAAATGCCCGGCTTGATGTCGGTGCGTGAAGAACTGGGTGAATCACAACCGCTGAAGGGTGCGCGT
Source organism: uncultured Gammaproteobacteria bacterium (assembly GCA_963753105.1). GTDB lineage: Bacteria > Pseudomonadota > Gammaproteobacteria > Xanthomonadales > SZUA-36 > SZUA-36. The sequence goes on along the minus strand of CAVWBD010000001.1, from coordinate 179,543 downwards.
ATTGCGGGCAGCCTGCACATGACCATCCAGACCGCGGTGCTGATCGAGTCATTGAAGGCGCTGGGTGCGGAAGTCCGCTGGGCCTCGTGCAATATCTACTCGACCCAGGACCACGCCGCTGCCGCGATCGCAGCCGGTGGCACGCCGGTTTTCGCCTTCAAGGGCGAGAACCTGGATGAATACTGGGAGTTCACCCACCGGATATTCGATTGGGGCAATGGCGAAGGTGATGAGAACTTTGCCAACATGATCCTCGATGACGGTGGTGACGCTACGCTGCTGCTTTACCTGGGCGCGCAGGCAGAAGCGGATCCGTCGATCCTGGATAAACCGAACTCCGAGGAGCAGGTCGCCCTGTTCAACGCGATCAAGAAACGCCTGGAAACACGCCATGGCTGGTACGCCAGGGCGCTTTCGAAAATCCAGGGTGTCACCGAGGAAACCACGACCGGTGTCAAACGCTTGTATGAAATGGCCAAGGAAGGCACTTTGCCGTTCCCTGCGATCAATGTGAACGACTCGGTGACCAAGTCGAAATTCGACAATCTGTACGGTTGCCGTGAATCGCTGGTGGACGGTATCAAGCGGGCCACCGATGTGATGATCGCGGGTAAAACCGCCGTCGTGGCGGGTTACGGTGATGTGGGCAAGGGTTGTGCCCAGTCCTTGCGTGGCCTGGGTGCTACAGTGCTAATCACCGAGATCGATCCAATCTGCGCGCTGCAGGCATCGATGGAGGGTTACCGGGTCGTGACCATGGATGAAGCGGCAGATAAGGCCGATATCTTCGTCACCGCCACCGGCAACTACCATGTTCTGAGCCACGACCACATGGCCGCCATGAAGGACCAGGCCATCGTCTGCAATATCGGGCACTTCGACAACGAGATCGACGTGGCCAGCCTGTCGGATTACGAGTGGGAGAACATCAAGCCACAGGTCGATCACGTGATCTTCCCGGATGGCAAGCGCATCATCCTGCTGGCCAAGGGGCGGCTGGTCAACCTGGGTTGTGCAACCGGTCATCCGAGCTTCGTGATGTCGAACTCCTTCACCAACCAGGTGCTGGCGCAGATCGAGTTGTGGCAATACCCGGAACGCTACCAGCACGACGTGTACGTTTTGCCCAAACACCTCGATGAGAAGGTCGCACGCTTGCACCTGGGGCGCATCGGCGCCCACTTGACGCAGCTTAGTGATGAACAGGCAAAATACATCAGCGTGGAAGTCGATGGCCCTTACAAGCCCGACCACTACCGCTATTGAGATAACGGCAATCAGCCATCCCGGTTATCCGGGATGGCGCCGGTCTGCTAAGCCGTAACAACACCATGGTCAAATCCAAAGTCCCAATTTCGTTCGAGTTTTTCCCGCCGCGCAACGATGCGCAACGTGCGACGCTGGAGGCTACGTGGCAAAGGCTCTCGCGTCTGAACCCGCGTTACCTGTCGGTGACCTTTGGTGCGGGTGGATCATCGGTGGATGCGACCCTGCAAACTGTCAGGGACCTGCTGGATAAATCCGGTGTTCCCGTAGCGCCGCATATCTCCTGCATGGCCCAGGATCGCGACATGCTGTGCAGTTTGCTGAAGTCCTACCTGGAAGCGGGTGTCGAACGTGTCGTGGTATTGCGTGGTGATCGCCCCGAGGGTGTCATTGCCCCGGGACCTTTCCAGTACGCCAGCGACCTGGTGCGCTTTGTGCAGGAGGCATTTCCCAACGAATTCCATATCGAGGTGGCCTGCTACCCGGAATTTCACCCGGAGTCGACCTCGCCCGAGTCCGAGTTCAAGTACTTCAAGGAAAAAGTGGACGCGGGCGCCGATGGTGCCACCACCCAGTATTTCTATAACACGGACTGTTATTTTCAATTCCTGGATGATTGTGAACGCCACGGCATAGACATCCCGATTACACCGGGCATCATGCCGATTACTAACTACAAGGGCCTTGAGCGGTTTTCCGCGATGTGTGGCGCCGAGATTCCACGCTGGATACGCAAACGACTGCATTCATTTGGTGATGATGATGGCTCTATCCGGGAATTTGGCCTGGAGGTCGTCACCAAGCTGTGCGAACGCCTGATCCTCGGCGGCGCCCCGGGTTTGCACATCTATACGCTTAACCGCGCCAATACGACCATGCGTTTGTGGCAGCGTCTGAACTATCTCTAAAAACACGATCAGGCACATTGAGGGAACGGCGCCTTGCAGCGATCACCTCGCAGGCTGTACCGGGTATTCCTTCCCGGGACATGCTCGAGCCATCTGACCTCCAGGGATGGAGGAAATGCAGGGGATTGTCGGGAACAATCCCTGCCATGGGCGCTCGGTAATTCGTTTCCCGACGAATTACGGTCCCGGGTAAGGAACACGCCGGCACAGCTCGAAATACTCCGCTACTGGCCTGAGAACAATCGCAACTGACATCTTCATAACAGCCCGGTGGTTTGCCAGTGTGGGCGACCTCTAAGCACCGCGTCCTGAGAGTCGTTAGGGGAGCAATGGACGGGATGTCCATTGCAGGCCGCCCAGGGCAGGACGCCCTGTAAGGCCGGCCCCGTTAAGACGGCTCGAAGGAGAGGGAAGCCGGCACGGCTGCGGGGCCGGGAGCCCACACTGGCAAACCACCGAGCGATAGATTAAAGGTTAGATATTGCCCTACTGATTGCATTGAGATCGCCGCTCCAACAATTAGGCTTTTCCACACAGGGAATCAGTGATCGACGCTGCCGGTCAGGGTAGGGATTGCCTCACCGCCCTCACGGTAGATCACGACTGTCAATTTCCCCTCGGTATCAATGCTGGCGCGGTACATACCCTCCGAATTGAAGGGCATCGCAATATTGCCAAACCGGTCCATGGCAATGACACCACCTTCTCCGCCAGCTTTGACCAGGATGTCATTGACCACGGTGTTCGCGGCCTCGTCCAGCGAAGCGCCAAGTGCGACCCGATGGCAGATGTTATACGCCACCACGTAGCGCATGAAGAGCTCGCCGTGACCGGTCGCACTCACCGCGCAACTGTTGTTATCGGCGTAGGTTCCTGCGCCTATTATCGGCGAATCGCCGACCCGTCCCCAGCGCTTGTTGGAGGTCCCGCCGGTGGAGGTTCCGGCCGTGAGGTTGCCATCCCCGTCCAGGGCCACTGCGCCAACGGTTGAAAACCACCGGTCGTCTTCGTCATCTGCCGGGGGTGCTTCATGGGCGGCCTCCCTGGCCTTGATGCCCTGTAATTGCTGCCAGCGGAAATCGGTGTGGAAATAGGCCGGGTCCATCATTTCAAAACCCTGCCGGCGGGCAAATTCCTCGGCGCCATCGCCCATCAACATGACATGCGGCGAGTCTGTCATGACATTCAAGGCGAGGTCGATCGGGTTCCTGATATGTTTGACGGCCGCAATAGCACCCGCATTCAAGTCGGAACCTTCCATGATGGAGGCATCCATTTCATGGTTGCCATCCGCGTTATAAACGGCGCCTTTACCCGCGTTAAACAGCGGCGAATCCTCCATGACCTTGATGGCGGCGGTCACGGCAGCGGTGCTGGATGCGCCGTCCAGCAAGGCCGTATGACCTGCTTGTACAGATTCTTTGAGAACGGTACGGATAGCGGCTTCCCGTTCACTTTCCATGTCCGATCGGGTAATGACCCCAGCACCGCCATGGATGACGATAGCCACTTTTTTGTTGACTTCCTCGTTACTCATTCAGCTTCCCGGTGTCGTCTCGTCTTCATTGATACGGGGCGCGATGGCAAAACCGGTAAACCCGTACAGGAGTGCAAATATAAACCCGGTGTAACACATGATCGCCCAGGGCGCGTAGGCGAGTGTATCAACCCCCAGCGTGCCGGCCATGAATACGCCCGCAATACTCCACGGCACCAGGGGCACGATCACCGTGCCACTGTCTTCCGTGGTGCGGGATAAATTCTTGGCAGCCAGGTTGAATTTTTTGTAAGCCGGGGCAAACAGTTCACCGGGTATCAGGATGGACAGGAAGGAACTGCCGGTCATCACGGCAACCGCGATGCTGGAGGCAACGGTGGAAGCCACGATACGCCCGACGGTGTTCGCCACTCTCAGCAAGCGCTCGAGCAGAACATCGAGCATCCCGGCCTTTTGCACGATACCGCCAAATGCAAAAGCGCAAAATGCGATCAGCGTCACGTGCATCATGGACACCATCCCGCCACGGGTGAGCAGTTTATCGACCATGACATCACCGGTTGCTGCTTCAAAACCTTTGACCAATGATTTTACCGCAGTGGTCATTTCTAGGTTTTGAACAAAAATGGCCAGGATGACGGCCACGCCGGCCGATAACAGCATGCCGGGTATCACCGGTTTTTTACGCATGGCAAAAAACAGGGTAATGACCAGCGGGATGAGCAGTAAGAAGTGGAACTGAAATCCGTCTTTCAGGATCTGCTGGATGTTTTCCGCCCGCTCCATCGTTGCGCTGAAATCCTGTCCGGACATTAACCCCATCACGAAATACACGGCCATTCCCACCATCCAGGCGGGTGCAGTTGTCCATAACATGTGCCGGATGTGGTCAAACAGGTTACTGCGCGCGGCAATTGGCGCGAGGTTAGTGGTATCGGAAAAGGGTGACAATTTATCCCCGAAATAAGCGCCGGCCACAATGGCGCCTGCCGCCTGGTCCAGCGGAATACCCAGCCCGCTGGCAATGCCGATAAATGCCACGCCGATGGTGCCGACCGTACCGTAGGAAGTGCCGGTTACCAGCGATACCACGCTGGATACCACGCAGGCGGTCATTAAAAAGAACCGGGGTGAAATCAATTCGAGCCCGTAATAGATGAGCATCGGAATGGTGCCGGCAGCGATCCATGAACCGATCAGGGCGCCAACTACGATAACGATCAACATGGCCGGCATGCCTTTCATCATGCTCTCGAGGATGCCGCTTTCAATTTCCTTGTAGTTGTAGCCCAGTTTCACCGCGATGGTTCCGGCGACGATGGCCGCAGCAATGAGAAGCACCTCGGCATTCAGATGAAACACGCCGTAGCCCACACCCAGGAAAAGAGCGATGGCAAAAAGCGGTATCAAAGACTGGATAAAGGTGGGCTTGGTTTTTTCAGTAACCGTTGTCTGTTTCATGGCCTTTCAATATGTTGTTATTGAGTTATTGTGAGCGCTATTCCGCTTGTTCTGTATCCAGGCTTTCAAGTGATACCAGGCGTTTAACCGGGTAGGGTTTGCCTTCGGCCAGGTAGCCGTCAAACAGGTATTTGCCCATGGCACGGGTCGATACGATGCCCCAGGTGGACTCCGGCTCCAGTATCAGCGGAACCAGGTTCGAGGCTGTGCCTTCGACGGGAACGATGACGGTACCCGCTTGCAAGGTTTCATTTTGCACCGTCTTTTCAAGGTCGATCAAAAAGGTGGGTTTTTCCTCGTCAATGCCATCGGTCACGTGTCTGACCAGGTAGGTTTCGGTCATCACCTGCTGGTCGTTGTTCAGGACCAGCATTGCAAACCGGTGTCTTTTCAGCAGTTCAATCAAGCGCGTTTCCGTGGCAGGAATAGCATAGGCGGCTGGTTTGACGATACTTTTCTTGACCAAAACCAGTGGTTTGAAAAATGCCAGTTCCCTTTCTGTGTGGGTCCAACTGTTGAGGTCGAAGACCGGGAACATCAGCGTGGGATTGTCCTTGTCGGGAAAATATTCCATTTGGGTATTGCTCTCATGCTGGCCTGCCATTTCCCTGCGGGCCCGCTGCACGATCGACAATATGTCCCCGGCGTGCCGGTCTACCGTTTCGAGGAAATTGATCATGGCTGAGACCTGGCCCTTGGTGCGTTTTTCTATTTCATTGGTGAGATTTCCATAACGTTTGCCCTCGATGATGAATGACAGGGTGTTGTGGATCCCCATGCTTTGCCTGCCGTCATTGATGGCCGTCGTGGAGTAGCGCACGACCTTTTCTTCGAACGGCTCACCGACAATGTAACGGTGGAAACGGAAACCGTCTTCTTCAATCCCTTTACCCGTTTCCGGGATGAAAACATCCCGGGTAAAACGGATGATCCCGGGGTCGATATTCAGATTCGTGACTCCGCCCAGCATTTCGTCAGCATCTTTGATATAGCCCTCCTCGATCCACCTCGTGAGTACGGCGTTGTACTCGTGTACATCCAGGGTGACTTCGGGCATCCAGTCCAAAAAAAGCTGGTGCAGGGCGCTGGATTCCGGCTCACTGAGAATTACGTGGTTCCGGTTCAGGTCCATGTCGTTTGCATTACGACGCTGACCGGCTTCAGAACCATCCGGGTTAACCTGGGGAACCAGGATCAAATCCAGTTTTTTTAACAAGCCCGCGTCTTCGCTCAACAGTCTGCGTGCCACGATCATGGCGGCCTCTTTACCGGATGGCTCATTGCCGTGCTGCTGGCAAAACATCATGACCAGCGGTTTTTTGTCACGTTGGGAGGCAAAGACGGAATCTTCGGAGAAAAACAGGGCGGGAATGGGTCTGCCTGATACGGAGGTGCCGATGGGTTTCAATGTAACCCTGGGCGAGGAATCGGCCAGTGGCTCCAGGTAGGCCATCATCTGTTCATGGCTGCTCAACTGCTGCCAGCCGGATTTCTCCAGCGCTGTCTGCAATTCAGCCGCGTTAATTTCGAAAGCCCCAAGCAATAAAACTGTTATTACTGTCAGTCTTTTCAACATTTCATTGTTCCAGCATAAATTGATTAATCAGAATCTTCCGCGCGGTAAATCGAGACGGTCATTTGACCGTCGGTAGTGATAGAGGCGCGGTACATCCCTTGCGTATTGAACGGCGTGGCGATATTGCCGGCAGAATCCATGGCGATGACGCCACCGCCACCGCCGGCCTTGACCAGGACATCGTTGATGACGGTGTCCGCGGCATCCATCAGTGGTGTACCGAGTTCGACCCGGTTGCAGATGTTGTAGGCCACCACAAAACGGATGAAGTACTCCCCGTGACCGGTGGCGCTGACCGCACAGCTCTTGTTATTGGCGTAAGTGCCAGCGCCGATGATCGGTGAGTCACCCACTCGTCCCCAACGCTTGTTGGTCATACCGCCCGTGGAAGTTCCTGCTGCCAGGTTGCCCTGCCCATCAAGCGCGACGGCGCCAACGGTCGAGAACCATTCGTCGCGTGATGCCCGGATTGGCGGCAGTCTCCTTTTCAGCTTCTTTGGCCTTGATTTTCTGCAACTGCTGCCAGCGGGTTTCGGTGCGGAAATAGGCCGGGTCTGTCATTGTAATACCCTGTTGGCGGGCGAATTCCTCAGCGCCTTCGCCCATCAGCATGACGTGTTTCGAGTCCGTCATGACTTTTAACGCCAGGTTGATCGGGTTCCTGATGCGGGTGACGGATGCCACGGCGCCGGCGTTGAGTCCCGCGCCTTCCATGATGGAGGCATCCATTTCGTTCTTTCCTGCGGCGTTAAAAACAGCACCCTTGCCGGCATTGAATAGCGGTGAGTCTTCCAGGATATTGATGGCGACCGTGATGGCCGTGGTTGCAGGCGCTCCATCCAGCAGCGCCTGGTAACCTGCCTGGACGGATTGCTCCAGCTTGGCGCGGATCGCGGCTTCCTGCTCATCGCTCAGGGTTGATTTTGTCATGCTGCCGGCGCCGCCATGGATGACGATGGCCGGCTTGCTGTCCGCCATGACACAGTTCATGCTCAGCAGCGCTGCAACGACAATAATCCAGCTGATCTTCAGCCAGGATGTGGAAGTTTTTTTATGCATGGTTGTTCCAGGAATTGAGGTGGTGGAGATGAGCTACATGGTGGCCAGTTTGCCGGGTTCGGTCAAGGCCGCAAACCGGCCCAGAACAGGCCGGCAAAGACCTTGTGGTCGACCATGATTCCTTCGGCCTGTTTCCCTTGCAGCCAGGTGACCGCTTCATCGATCAAAACGTGATGCACGGTGATGTCTTCACTGGCGTCACCACCGCCGGGACCGCTGCGTTGCAGGTCACGGGCGAGGTAAATCGTGATGATCTCGCTGGCCATACCCGCCGTGCTCGGGCTGGTCAGCAACTTCTCAAGCGAACCGGCCCGGTAGCCGGTTTCTTCAAACAATTCCCGTTGTGCGGCGACCTCGAAATCCTCGCTTGAATCACCGTTGTCGCCGACCAGTCCGGCTGGCAGCTCGATCACGCGGTTTCTCACGGGGGTGCGGTACTGTTCGACCAGTACCAGTTCACCTGCGTCGGTAACCGGTACCAGCACGATCACACCGCTGGCGTTGGTTCGAAACGCGTATTCCCATCCATCAACTTCTTTGAGTCCCAGAAAGCGCCCGAGGTAGTGAATTGTTTCGCTTTTTGACACAGATGCACCCCTTGCTCTGATAAACTTCGCCGATTGTAGCCCAACTGCCCGGGTAACGGTTGGTCGTGGAACCAAAGTGCACCAGGCTGTTCATAGTGAGCAACCAAAAGAAGGACAACGAAGTTGAATAAATTTGTAGGGAGTTTTGTGGTGGTGCTGATGCTGGCACTGGGAAATGCGCCGCTTGTGGCCCAGGCGCAGGGCGCTCAGGCTGTGCCGGATAACGTGCCGGAACTGCTGGTCAGGGCCAACGAGGCGTACGGCGCCGGGGACTATGCCGCGCTTGGCAATGCGCTGGAGCGTTTGCACCAGATGCGTCCCTTTAACAGCGAGTATATGTATCGCCTGGTTCTGGCCTACGCGCTGCAGAATAATAAATCCCGCGCATATGACCTGATGTTGCGTATGCAACAGCAAGGCCTTGCATATGATTTCACCCTGTCCGACGACAGCAGGAATATCCGCGGCACCGAGGTGTTTGATTATGTCAATGACCTGATGAAGCACGCAGCAAAACCCGCGGGTGAAGCATTACCCGTATTCACGCTGCCGGATGACGTGAATATGCCGGGGAGCATGGCCTGGGATCAGACCCGGAAAAAGTTCCTGATCGGGACCTTCGTCGAAGGCCAGGTGCTGGCGGTTGACGAGCAGGGCCAGGTTGAAGAGCTGATCAGGGCCGACAATGAAAATGGCATGTGGGCGGTGCTGGATATCCTGGTTGACGAGGAGCGTAACCGTCTGTGGGTCAGCAGTGCAGCCATCCCGGCATTCAGGGACTTCAGCCCGCCGGACAAGGGGCGGTCCTCCCTGTACGAGTTCGAGCTTGAATCGCTGGAGTTGGTACACCGCTACCCGGTGCCGGTTGATGGCCGTTCCCATGTGCTGGGCAGCATGGTAATGAACGACGCCGGTGATATCTTTATCGCGGATAGGGCTTTGCCGATCATCTACTCCAAGCAAGCCGGAGAGCAGAAGCTCAAGGCAGTATTCGCCGCGCCGGGATATGGTCAGCTTGCGTGACATCGCCCTGCAGACGGATGGTCGAATCATGTACATCGCCGACCGTGAGATGGGCATACTGGTGGTGGATTTTGCCAGCCAACAGGCTGCAAAACTGGCCATTCCGGACACGCTCAATGTAGGCGGGATAGACGGCATGTACTTGTGGAATAACCACCTGGTCATTATCCAGAATGGCATCACACCGCAACGCGTCATGCGCCTGGGGCTGGATGCGAGCGGCACCAAGGTGGAGGCGGTCCGACCGCTGGCGGTTGCACAGCCGGAATTCGACCTCCCCAGCTTTGGCACGAAAAAAGGTGAAGAGTTGTTTTATTTTGCCAACAGCCACCGGGCTGATAGCGGTGAAAAGACCAAGCCGGTCACCGTGTTGCGTACGGCATTGGACTCCAACGAGGACCTGGTTTCACCTGAAATGATGTTATACCTCCAACAGCAGGAACAGGCTGCCGGGCAGCAGGGAAAAGTGGAAAAGGACCAGTGACTGGCAGTTGTTAGCCGTCCCTAGGCAGTCAGGATGCAGCGCCGGCGCAGCATTCCGCCAAATTCCATTTCATCGAACAGCCGGTTGAGGCGGGCTTCGTCAAGTTCGCCACGGGTCAGACCCGGATCTTCGAGCGCGGAGGGCACCCGTGTCTCGATGCCGGTCAGCCGGCGTGCCAGTTCTGCTGCTTCCCGGTGCTCACCCAGTTTTTTATGCAGTGACTTGGCACCGCGGATACTCAGGTGCTGAACTTCATCAATCCGTTTCCAGATTGCATCCAGGTCTTCAAAGTGGCTCAGTAAAGCAGCCGCCGACTTGGGGCCCACGCCCGGGATTCCCGGGATGTTATCGACACTATCGCCGGTCAGTGCCAGGTAGTCGGCTATCTGGTGCGGATGGACACCGAACTTGTCCTTGATCCTGGACTGGTCGAGCTTCTGGCCACGTGTGAAGTCCCACCAGCTGTCGTTTTTCCCGATCAACTGGGCGAGGTCCTTGTCGCTGGTGACGATACATACCGGGTGGCCACGTTCCCGCCAATGTTCCGCCAGTGTGCCGATCAGGTCATCGGCCTCATATCGCTGATCGATAAAACAGCGCAGACCCAAGGCTTCGGCCACGTCCCTGGCCCAAAGGAACTGCCGTTTCAGCTCTTCCGGCGCCGGATCCCGGTTGGCCTTGTACTCCGGGTAAATATCGTTGCGGTAACTCTTGCTCAGCGACTCGTCAAAGGCCACGCCGATATGTTCAGCCTGTGTCTGTTCCAGCAGGCTGCATAAAAAGCCGGTAAAACCGTAAACTGCATTGGTCGGCTCTCCCGCCGAGTTCGAGAATTCATCCGAGATTGAAAACCAGGCACGGAAAATGTAAATGCTGGCATCGATCAGGTAAACAGGTTGCAGGCTCATAAGCTGCCTATCTTACACCAGCAGTGAACGGCCTTGTCCAAACACGCAGAAACGGTGTCAATTGGACAAAAGGCCGCAAATATTGATGTGAGTCAGTTCCTTGTAAACGGGCATTTGCTTTACTTATATTCCAGCCTCGGCCCAGGTTTTAGCCGGGCATAAGAGTATTTGCCAAGGAGCACAGCATGCCAAGCATCAAGGGAAGCCAGACTGAAAAAAACCTGCTAAAAGCATTTGCCGGTGAATCACAGGCCCGTAACCGTTACACGTTTTTTGCAAGTGCGGCGAAGAAGGAAGGTCTGGTGCAGATCGCTGATATATTCATGGAAACCGCGGCCCAGGAACAGGAACACGCCAAGCGCTTTTTCAAGTTCCTCGAAGGCGGTTGCGTGGAGGTTACTGCAACTTTCCCGGCCGGAATTATCGGCACCACGGCGGAAAACCTCGAATCAGCAGCCAGTGGCGAACACGAAGAATGGTCAGAACTCTACCCGGCCTTTGCAGCCACGGCGCGTGAAGAGGGCTTCAAACAGGTTGCTGCTGTTTTCGAGATGATCAGCATCGCCGAAAAGCAGCATGAGAAACGTTACAGGGACCTGCTGAACAATCTGAATGCCGGCAAGGTATTCAAAAAGGATGGCAAGGTCACCTGGCGTTGCCGTAATTGCGGCTTTATCCACGAGGCCGCAGAGGCACCCCGCATGTGTCCGGCCTGCGATCACCCGCAGGCGCATTTCGAAGTGCTGGGCGAAAACTGGTAAAACCCGCTTGACAGGAATGAAAAAAGCCCGGGATGAGCCCGGGCTTTTTATTCAAGCGGTAACCGGGTTCAAGCCAGCAGGGACTTGCCTTGCTCAACCCGTTGGCGCAACACGCTGTTACGCGGGAAATGCGCCAGCAGGAACTCCATCTGGTCGGATAATATCTCGCGTCCCTGCAGGTAAACGTATTCTGCGTGTGTCGGGCAAAAAGGAATGGCCAGCAACTGCATGCCGGCCTGTTCAGGTGTGCGGCCAGCCTTGTGGTTATTGCATCGTTTGCAGGCGGTGACGACGTTCACCCAGCGGTCCTGGCCACCCTGGGTCAAGGGGTGTACATGATCCCTGGACAACAGGAAGTTAGGGAACTGCTCACCGCAGTACAGGCACAGGTTCTGGTCACGGCGGAACAGGGATTTGTTACTCAGCGGCGGTACATAGCTGCTGGCAAACAGGTGTTTGTGGGGGTGCTGGCCTTCGGTGGCGATGATCGCGTCAACACTGACCACGCTTTGCCGCCCGGTGAGCGCGCTGGTGCCACCATGAATTTTGTAGAGTGTTTTTCCGAGAGAGTAAGAGACCTGGTCAAGTATGATCAGCTTGACTGCTTCCTGGTATCCGACCCACTCTAACGGCATGCCGGATACATCTGTGCGGAGAACCCGCTGCTGTAAATCCATGACCATTTTAGTACGGTACCCGCAGGTACATTCGTTGTGTCGCCCCACTTACTGATTGTTGTATATCGTGTTTACCGGGCAATCGCAAGCAAAATTTGAAGCAGATTTTATATTGTTTACCATGTTTCATAGCCCCGGCAGCGAACTGCGTGGCCGCCGGTGTTGTCACAAGCGCATGGTTTGATATTGGAGTTGAGTGTGAAAACAGCATTTTTCGTAACATTATTGTTACTGGTCACCGCCCCCGGGGAGGCATTGCCCGCCTTGCCGGCCAGCGTGGACGGGCAGCCATTACCATCATTGGCGCCGGTGCTGAAGGAGGTGACCCCTTCGGTTGTTAATATCTACACACAAACCCGGGTCCGGGTGCGTAGCCCGTTGCTGGATGACCCCATATTCAGACGCTTTTTCAACGTGCCGGATGTGCCCAGGGAGCGTGTTTATCAGAGTCTCGGTTCAGGTGTTATCGTTGATGCCGAACACGGTTATGTTTTGACCAATAACCACGTGATTGCGCGTGCCGATGAAATCGCCGTGGGGCTGAAAGACGGACGGAGCCTGGAAGCCACGCTGATCGGCACCGATCCGGATACGGATCTCGCGGTCATAAAAATTCCGCCTGAAAACCTGCAGGCCTTGCCACTGGCTGATTCGGACGAGTTACAAGTGGGTGATTTTGTCATCGCGGTGGGTAACCCGTTCGGACTGGGCCAGACGGTGACATCGGGGATCGTCAGTGCGCTGGGCCGGACCGGTTTGCGTGGGCTCGAATATCAGAACTTTATCCAGACGGATGCTTCCATCAACCCGGGTAATTCCGGCGGGGCCCTGATCAATTTGCGCGGTGAACTGGTGGGTATCAACAGCGCCATTTTCACACCCAGCGGAGGTAACGTGGGTATCGGTTTTGCCATCCCTTCCGGCATGGCCCGCTACGTGATGGACCAATTGACGCAATTCGGCGAGGTACGCAGGGGCACCCTGGGTATCTTCGTACAGGACCTGACGGCTGAGTTGGCCGGCGCCTTTGATGTGGAAGTCGGCCGCGGGGCACTGGTGGCGGAAATTTCGGTGGATTCTGCTGCTGAGGCGGCCGGTCTGCAACCCGGAGATGTCATCGTGGAAATGGCCAACCGGCCGGTCACTAATGCACAGGACTTCCATTACGCCGAGGGCCGCGTTGCCCTGGGTGAGTCACTGAAGCTCAAGTACCTGCGTAACGGCAAGGCCCGCACGGCATCATTGGTGATCCAAGCGGTACCGGTGCTGGACGGAGAAGAATTGGACTGGCGCCTGGCCGGGGCGCGTTTTACCGGTTTGGGCGCCAAGCTCAAACAACAGAATGCCAGTGGGGTGCTGCTGGACAAACTGGACCCACGCAGCCGCCTGGCCCGTGAAGGTCTGAACGAGGGCGATATCATCACCGGTGTCAACCGCCAGCGGGTTCATGATCTGGCGGATTTCAGGGCGGTCATCGAGGCCCGGCACGGCAGCCTGCTACTGCAAATCAGACGCGGCAGCCGGGCTTATATCGCCCGCATAGATTAGGAGCTCGCACAATGTACGGGCCAAGCCCGCACTGGTCCAAAATCTGGACAAATGACTGACGCAATACTCGGGCTTAGGCGTACAATTGAATATATTCCTGACACGGGGCATTTTTCATGAGCAATCCATTCAACAACACCGATAACGGCTTGCCGTTGTACCCGGTAGCAAAAGAAAACTTGGAACAGTGGCTGGCAGGCTTGCCCGGGTATCAGCAGCAATGGCTGGCAGACACGGGCTTCAGCGCCAAGACCGGTGAACTGGGAAGTCTGCCGGGTAAGGGCGGCGAGCTACAGGCCTACGTATTTGGCATGAATGATCAGGGTTGGCTGTATCAACTGGCTCCGCTGGTGGACAAGTTACCCGCGGGCAACTACCGATTGGAATCGGACTGGGACAAGGAACAGCGTCTGCAGGCCAGTCTGGGTTGGGGGCTTGCCTGTTACAAGTTTGACCTGTACTGCAAGCCCGACAAGGAAACACCATCACTGTATCTCGATGACGATATTGCGGTGACAGCACGGCAATTATTCGAGGCGCAGGCGCTGGTCCGGGACCTGGTTAATACTCCAACAGAGGATATGGGCCCCGGGCAACTGGCCGATGCCATGCGTGCGCAAGCCGAAGAATTCGACGCGGACATGTCGGTCATACAGGGCGTGGAACTGCTGAACGAGGGTTACCCGGCCATCCACGCAGTGGGCAGGGCGGCAGAACGTGAACCGCGTTTGCTCAGGCTGGACTGGGGCCAGGAGGATCACCCCATACTGGCGCTGTGTGGCAAGGGTGTGTGTTTCGATACCGGTGGTCTGAACCTCAAACCCTCCGCTGGCATGGGCCTGATGAAAAAGGACATGGGTGGCGCGGCACACGTGCTGGCTCTGGCACGCCTGATTATGCAGGTGCAGTTACCGGTACGCTTGCTGGTGCTGATACCGGCGGTTGAGAATGCGGTTTCGGGCAATGCTTACCGTCCCGGCGATGTCATCCCCACACGCAAGGGCCTGAGCGTGGAAATCGGCAATACCGACGCCGAGGGCCGTGTAGTGCTGGCCGATGCGCTGGCGCTGGCCTGCGAGCAGACACCTGACCTGGTGGTGGATATCGCCACCCTGACGGGTGCCGCGCGTATCGCACTTGGTACCGACTTGCCGCCGGTTTTCAGTAACGATGTCAGCATCGCCAATGACATCGTGGCAGCCGGTGAGACCGTGGAAGACCCCATGTGGGTCATGCCGCTTTATGCGCCTTACAAGGAATTGCTGAAAAGCGAGATCGCCGACCTGAACAACATGGCCAAGACCCCGATGGGCGGCTGTATCACCGCAGCACTGTTTTTGGAGCATTTTGTAACGGAAGGAACCAAATGGGTGCACATCGACACCTGGGCCTGGAACCAGGGCGCACGCCCCGGCAGACCGCCGGGTGGTGAAGCCATGGGCTTGAGAGCGGTGTTCCGTTACCTGCAAAAACGCTATTCCTAGTACGGGTTCAGTTGGGGATGGCCGTTTAGCAGCCAGGCTGCAGCTTACCGGTTTACAGCAATACGAAGCTCGCGATGGCCACGCCGGTGGTTACGAATGCCAGCAGGGTCACATAGCTGATACCGATCACGAAGTACTTGCCCAGGGTCAGGAACCAGTTCTGTTGATAAACCGTGCGCAAGGAAATCAGCAGGTAAATCGGGATCCAGATGCTGAGAATAATAGTGAACCACTCGATAGCATTCGCTGCCGCGGGGTAGTCATACGAGGCCAACAGGTCACCCGCCAAGCCAGACAACAGGATCAGTATCAGGATGACATAGATAAACGAGTGGTTATGCAACGAGAAGATCAGGTGCTCGACGTAGTAGCGCTTCGCAAACAGGTACCAGAACTTGAATATCAGGGCCACCACGGGTAGCAGGATGAACATGGTGGCGGGCAGGATGTCGAACACCTTGTCAATAATCAGGTTGGGGTTTTCATTAATCTGTTCGGCTTTCTGTGGTGACCCTTCAACCTCGTCGTTGATACGGTCATTAAGCCATCCTGGAAGCCACTTGATATCCACCGGGTTGGTTTCGCGGTCCCAGGGTTCGTCATTGAACTGAATATCATCCAACTCAAAACCGGGTTCATCCCCTTCTTCATGTTCTTCTTCAGATAAGGCCTGGTCAACGTCAATCTGGTCGCGCAGACCCGCAGGCAGGTTGCTCAAGGCTTCCTCGACTTCCTTTTTCTCTTCGTTGTTGTCTGCAGCGATGTGCACGATCTTGTCATCACTGACTACATCTGCATTGCCCACTGATATCGCATCGCTGGACAGGAACGCCGCCAGCAGGAAGAACACAATGCTGGAAAATATGTACACGCGCATCGGTGGTGCGTAGCGGAAGCGGCGTCCATTCATATAGTCCCGGGTCAGTTTGCCGGGCTTGAACAACAACGGCTTGAGGGTGCGCATGAAGCGGGAATCCAGATCCAGCAAGTCCTCCATCAAGTCCCGCAAAAGGGCCGGAAAAAACCGCATGAAGTTTCGGTCCGGTTGACCACAGAAATAACAGAACGGCCCCTTCAGTTCGGTCCCGCAGTTCAGGCAATGGGCCGAGCCGGCCAATTTCCTTTGCGACAGCGTCAACGCCTTGTCAGGTGCAATCGTCGCGGCCTGCCGTGGTGCTTCCTCCGCAGCTGATGGTTGTTCAGAATTCATTGGTGCCGTTCATTCCGTTTGCTTCACCCATGTATGTACTACAATGCGGTTTCGCATCCGATTGTAGACAATGACGAGCCTGAATAGAAATCATCCCGCTGAGATTCGGCGCACATTGCAATTGGCAATCCCTGTAATCGTGGGCATGGTTGCCAGCTTTAGCATGAATTTTGTCGACACGCTGATGGCAGGCAGGCTGCCCGACAAGGAAATTGCCCTGGCAGGCATCGCAACCGGGGGTGCGATCTGGT
Source organism: uncultured Gammaproteobacteria bacterium (assembly GCA_963753105.1). GTDB lineage: Bacteria > Pseudomonadota > Gammaproteobacteria > Xanthomonadales > SZUA-36 > SZUA-36. The sequence goes on along the minus strand of CAVWBD010000001.1, from coordinate 162,842 downwards.
CGGCTGTACTGATGTTTATCCTCGGTGTGTTGATGGGGCTGCAACCGGTGGTTGCACAACTCGATGGTGCGGGTGACCAAGCTGAGGGTGGGGTTGCCGCGCGACAGGGTCTCTGGATAGCGCTGGGGGTGTCGGCGCCGTTTGTATTTGTCCTGTTATCTGGTGGGACGCTGCTGCAATGGATGGCAGTTGATGCAGACATCATTCCAACGTCTGTCGTGTACATGCGGGCGTTGACCTGGGGCGCGCCGGCGATCTGCCTGATGTTGCTGCTACGGTTTTTCAGCGAAGGCAGTGGCAATACACGTCCCACCATGTATATCGGTTTAATGGGCGTCATGCTGAACGTGCCGCTCAACTATATATTGATGTTTGGCAAGCTGGGTATGCCCCAGTTGGGCGCACAAGGCTGTGGCTATGCCACTTCCATCGTGATCTGGTTGCAGGCTGCCGTCATGTTTTTCTACATACGCGGACACCATCATTACCAGGGATTTGAACTGTTCAAACACTGGGACTGGCCCCGCTGGGCGCCAATTTCAAGACTGCTCAGGATCGGATTGCCAATCGGTGGTGCCATATTCGTGGAAGGCAGTTTATTCGTCGGTGCGGCCCTGCTTATCGCGCGCCTCGGACCGGTGCCCGCCTCCGCCCACCTGATCGCGATCAACTTTTCAGCCCTGTTGTTCATGGTGCCGCTGGGCCTGGCCAGTGCCGTGACCACCCGGGTGGGCAACGCGCTTGGCAGGGGTGAGCCGGAAGCCGCGCGTTATGCGGGCCTGATTGGATTTGTCATTGTGCTCATTACACAAACACTGGGTGCGACCACCATGCTGCTGATCCCTGAATTCATAGTGCGGATTTATACCGATGACGCGGCGATCACCACCATTGCGGTAGGGCTGCTGTTCTTCTCAGCGATTTTCCAGTATTCAGACGGTATCCAGATTTGCGCAGCGGCTGCATTGCGTGGCTTGAAGGACACCATGATACCGATGTTCATCAATATACTGTCCTACCTGATCATAGGATTGAGCGTCGGTTATTACCTGACGTTCAACAAGGCCATGGGTCCGGCCGGTATGTGGATTGGTATGATCGCGGGTCTTTCCTTTGGTGCGGTCCTGCTGCTGGCGCGTTTCCTGTTCAAAAGCGGACACCTGGTGCGCCAGGGACAGGATGCCGCAACGGCATCCGGTCCCGGCCACGAGGGTTCAGGCTGAGCGGATTCAGACCTCGGTGTTTTCGGCTTGCGGTTCAAGCCGTTTTTTCAGCGCATCCAACTCGGCGTCAATCGAGGGATCGGAGGGCATTTCACCATTGTCCCAGGCGTTGACCGCGGTGCCGCCAACCTCGTAGGAACGCACCCGGGCCTCGAGCCTTTCCACTTGTGATTGCAGCCGTTCGAAACGGCCCATGGCGCGGCGTACCTTGCGTTCTCCTGCTGACAGGGAACGGTCTGCCTTGTGGGCCGGTCCTTTCCCTTGAGGTGAGTGACGCAAGGTGATGTCCTTCAACTTGGTCTTGGCATCACCCAGCTTGCTCTTCAGCGTGGCCATGTCAAATTCCAGTTGCGTGATGCGGGTATCGAGGTTTTCAGACTCGCTTTGTGCGGATTGTAGCGCTTGCTCCAGCTCCGCCTTGGCTTTCAGGGCGGTGCGGGCCAGGTCATCACGCTGGGTGGTTACGGCTTTCTCTGCACGGGCCTCCCATTCGTCGATTTCACGTTCAAAGCGGTCTTTCATCCTTTGCAGGTGGGCCTGCTCGGCGAGCAAGTCGGCGCTTGCAAGGCGTGCGTCCTCGGTGGCGTCCTCCATGTCACGGATCAGCGCTTTTAAGAGCTTCTCCGGGTCTTCCGCTTTTTCAAGCAGTGCATTGACATTTGCGGCGATTACATAACGCAGGCGAGAAAAAGATCCCATGATTCAGTCTCCTGTTGGTTCAGTGTCTGCCAAACATAGATGCAGAATCCGTGCCACTATGAATTAATGAGTAATAACAATAAGATGCAAAGTGACGTCAGGCCAGGGTGGGGCAGGTATTGGTGTGTTTGACAAACAGTTGGCTTTTTCGCCAGCGTCATCACATCCAGCGTTGTGCCATGATGCGGGTGACCTTCGGCGGATTGTGATTAGCGCTGTGTGTCCATACAATAGTTCACTATTAAACAAACGAGCTACATCATGGCAAACGAGCGTTCTTTCCTGGCCAGATTTGCGTTGGGAACCTGGAATTTTATCAACGGCGCCAGGAAGGTTTTCCTGAACCTGTTATTCCTGTTGTTCCTGTACCTGCTTTTCGTGGCCTTGCAGCCACCGGAGACTTTTCGTCTAAAGCCGGATACGGCACTCGTCATACGCCCCTACGGAAATGTCGTTGAACAGTACTCGACTACCGCGCTGGACCGGGCCTTGCAGGAAGCCTCCGGGCAGGAGCGCTCGGAGACGCGTCTGCGCGACATGCTGGAGGCCATCCAACGCGCGGCTGGTGATGACGATATCACCCAGCTCGTCATTGACCCGAACTATATGTGGGGTATTGGCCTGGCTGCCCTGAAAGACCTCGAACACGCGCTGGATACATTCAGGTCCACCGGCAAGCCGGTTATTGCCTTGGCGGGTAACATTGGTCAACAGCAGTACTACCTGGCATCCCTGGCGGACGAAGTCTGGCTTGATCCCAACGGTGTTATCTGGATAGACGGTTATTCGAACTACCGGCTTTTTTATCGTGAAGGCCTGGACAAGCTGGCGGTCGAGATCAACCTGTTCAGGGTTGGTACATACAAGTCCGCCCTGGAACCCTACACCCGGGACGATATGTCAGAAGAAGCCAGGCAAGCGGGCAGGGACTGGCTGGGCGATCTGTGGGAGCAATACCTGCAGGGCGTAACCAGGCACCGTGGTCTTGTCGAACCACTGCAGGATTCCATCGATGACCTGCCAAACGAGATTGAAAAAGTGGATGGTGATTTTGCCCGGTATGCAATGGACCTGGGCTTGGTGGACCGCCTGATGACAGCACCGCAGGCGCGCCAGGAACTGGCCCGGCGTGGCACACTCAACCAGGCCGGTGACGGTTATCGTGCTGTCGGTATGGAGGATTACCTGTATTTGACCAAGCCGCGGCATGGGCCCAGCGGCAACCGGCGTATTGCCATCGTGGTTGCCGAGGGTGAGATTGTCAGGGGGAACCATCCGGCTGGACGTATCGGCTCGATATCCACGGCGGAGCAATTGCGCCGTGCTGCGCGCAATGAAAAAGTCGCGGCCGTGGTATTACGCATCAATAGTCCCGGTGGCGAAGTATTTGCAACAGAGAGCTTGCGGCAGGAACTGCAACTGGTCAGGGATGCGGGCAAGACAGTGGTGGTATCGATGGGTAATGTTGCTGCTTCTGGCGGGTACTGGATATCCATGGCAGCGAATGAGGTCTGGGCCAGCCCGTCAACCATTACCGGCTCGATCGGTGTCATCGGGATGCTACCCACGTTTGGCGGTACGCTCGATAAAATCGGTGTGCACAGCGATGGTTTTGGCACCACCGATATGGCGGGCAAGCTACGACTCGACCGGCCGCTTGATGAAGGTATTGCACGTATATTCCAGTCCAACGTGGAAAGGAGCTACCAGCAGTTTTTGCAACTGGTCAGTGAAGCCCGTGGTATCGATGATCTCGAAGCGTTGGATAAGTTAGCGCAGGGCAAGGTCTACACTGGCAAACAGGCGCTTGATAAGGGTCTGATCGACAAAACCGGCACGTTCCAGGATGCTATCGAGGCCAGCGCGCGGATCGCCGGACTGGGTGATGATTACCAGATCGAATGGGTCGAGCCGGAAAAATCAGTACTCGACGAGTTTTTGACCGATTTCCTGGCCAATGCCATTGCCATGCTGGATTTATCCGTCAGCAGCCCCGTAAACCTCCCGGTTTCCTGGTTGCAGGGCATGCTTGATGACCTGCAGTTTATCGCCGCGCAGCAGGGTAAATTCACACTGGCCGCACATTGCCTGTGTGAGATTTAGATACCTGTAGGTGTAAGTCCGGGTATTGTCGGCTCAACGGCCCTGGGTCGGGTCCGGCAGGCCTGAATGCATTAACCAGCGCCTGGTGTCCTGGTTGAATTTCCAGTATTGCTCATCGATGATGGTGCGTTCCCTTGCCTGGTTCTTGTTGTACATGCGGATTTCAACCATCTGTAACAGGCCATTCCCTTCGTCAACCGGTGTGGATGATCGCACCACGTATTGGGTAACACGGAACAGTCTCAAGCGCTCGATCTCAAGGCGCGTAATGGGGTTTTCCGCCAGGTATTCAGGTGCAATGTAATTGGCCGCAGCATCCCACTCAGCCCAACGGACAACGGCTTCATACTGGCTGAGTGTTTCGGAAAGGTCCTTATCTTCCTTGGTTTGCGGGCAGCCCGCGAGCAGGATTGCCATCAAGAGCATCAGCAGTGAGCGTGGAATCAATTTCATGGTTTGTTTTCCTGTTGGGGACGTTTCATTACCCTAGCGGGCCGGCTTCCCGGTACTTTATCAGTTGAGGGGTTCAGCGTCACACGCACCGGGTAAATTGGAAGACACGCCGGCACCACGTGCCATGCAGGCGTTGCCATAGGTCTTTCCATCACAACCACAGACCGGGTCGTATTGCATCGTGCAGGGGACCGGTTCTGCAGGCGGGTTGACCCTGCAGGCCTGTGATTCCGGTTCAGCAGGTGTGGAGATGGAACAGCCGGGCAACAGGACTGAAACAGCAAGTGTCATAATGGCAATGGATAGAAATGATCTAGACATAAAATCGGCTCCAGGCCATACCCAGCCAGGTGATGGCGATCAGTATCAGGCAAAACATCACGGCCGCTGAAGCCATGTCCTTGGCCCGGCCGGATAATTCGTGGTGTTCTTCTCCAATCCGGTCCACCGTGTTTTCGATGGCGCTGTTGAGTATCTCGACGATCAGTAGCAGGAATAACGGTATGATCAGTAATAGCCATTCAACGAATGTGCGGGCCAGCCAGAAGGATAATACCAGCAGCACCAGGGAAAGAGCCGTATCCTGCCGGAAGGCCGATTCAAATCGCCATGCATCACGCACACCGCGCATCGAATTCCCTGCTGCGGCGATGATCCGTGTGATTCCGCCCAATCCTGGTTTCACGGTTACTGCTCCCGGTTAACGACCAGCTTCATTTTCCAACCAATGTCCATGGGCTTGCAAGTAAAGAAAAGCGGCTGGAGTCATATTTCGTGCAACAGAAATCGAAGCTGACACCTTATAATCCGGATATGGAACTCATCCGGGGATAAAAAGTGCTGAAAATTGCGTCGTGGAATGTCAATTCGCTGAATGTTCGTCTGCCACATGTGCTGGCCTGGTGTGACACGGCCCGGCCCGACATCCTGGCCCTGCAGGAAACCAAGCTGACCGATGACCGGTTCCCGGCCGATGCCTTGAGCGAGGCAGGCTATCACAGCGTATTTTCAGGGCAGAAGACCTACAACGGTGTCGCCATACTCAGCCGTGAACCGGCCGGGAACACCGTCACCGACATCGACGGGCTGGACGACCCGCAACGGCGAATACTTGCGGCGACCATCGGTGGAGTACGCATCATTGACCTCTATGTCGTCAATGGCTCGGAAGTTGGCTCGGACAAGTACGCCTACAAATTGCACTGGCTGGAGCAGGTTACAAACTTCATCTCACGCGAGATGGACGTCCACGACAAGGTCGTCGTACTGGGTGATTTCAATATTGCACCGGATGACCGCGATGTTCACGACCCGGATGCCTGGCGGGACAAAATCCTGTGCAGCACCCCGGAACGCGAGGCGCTTCAACGCATACTGGATCTTGGTCTTACCGATACCTTCAGGCTGTTTGAACAGGAAGAACGGACCTGGAGCTGGTGGGATTACCGCCAGGCCGCGTTCAGACGCAACATGGGCCTGCGCATCGACCTGGTGCTGGCTTCAAAGGCACTGGCCGATGTTTGCACCGCGTCTTACATCGACAAGGAACCACGCCGCCAGGAAAGGCCTTCGGACCATGCACCCGCAATTGCCGAGTTTGAAACCTCGGCCTGATCTATAAGCGGTCCAAACTGTGGGGCCGCTCTTGAGCATCTGACCTCCAGGGATGGAGAAAATGCAGGGGATTGTCAGGAACAATCCCTGCCCTTCGCCCACGGCATACCGTTCACAGCCCAGGTTGGCCTCTCGACCGGTTCCCGGTCTCACCTTCTCCTGAACATAAGCGGCGTCTCGCCCCAATTCGCAAGCAGAAAAACCATCCCTTGGCTGCGCCGGGTATTCCTTCCCAGGACACGCTCAGGCCATCCATGGGCGCTCGTTCATTCGTGTCCCGACGAATGACGGTCCCGGGTAAGGAACACCCCGGCCCAGCTCGAATTACTCCGCCGCAGGCCTTGAGAACAATCGCAACTGACGCCTTCTTAAGTCGCCCGGTGGTTCGCCGGTGTGGGCGACCTCTGAGCACCGAATCCTGAGAGTCGTTAGGGGAGGAATGTGCGGGATGCACATTTCAGGCCGACCAGGGCAGGACGCCCTGTAAGGCCGGCCCCGTTGAGGCGGCTCGAAGGAGAGGGAAGCCGACACGGCTGCGGGGCCGGGAGCCCACACCGACAAACTACAGGGCGATTGATTGAAGCAGAATAGCGGCGAGATGCCGCTCCCACATTGTGTGCTGAAAAAATGCAGGGACTCACCTGGCCTGGAAGAGGGCCAGATTCAGCGCTGATCAGCTTGAATTAGTACCGGTATAAAGTGGAATATCGGAATCAATCTCCTTTGACCAGGCATCAATACCACCGGCCACGTTGGCGACATTTGTGAAACCATTTTTACGGAAATGCTCGGCCGCTATGTTGCTGCGGTTGCCGTGGTGGCAGAGAAAAGCCAGCGCGGTGTCTTTTGGCATGGCCTCGATTTCGGCCATGGTCTCGCGGTCCAACGGCCTGGCGGCATCCAGGCTGGCGCGCGCGCGTTCATCTTCCGGGCGGATATCGATCACGATCACGTTGTTATTGTCGAGTTCTTCTTTCAGCTCGGTTACGCTCATTTGCCTGACCGGTTCCGGCGCCTCGGGCAGGTGGATGGTCAGGCCTTCGCCCTGCATCGTGGAAACCCAGTCGATCACCGCGCCACGGGCGCGCTGGGCAGAGGCGGCATCGAACAACATCGTGACCCCGTTGGCCTCGACCTTGATCTCGTGGCCCTCTACGGGTGCAACGTTAAACTGTGACTGGAAGCCGGCGTCAACCGCAAAGTGCAGGCCGATGCCTTCATGACCCTGCATGGCTTCGAGAATTTTTGCAGCTGCAGCATCGGTGATCGTCACTTCGGGTGGCGTGCGATCCGGGCGTTCGACACCCAGCATGTCGTGTAATTCACCGCTGTTGAACATGGCTGTGACGATATCGCAGCCACCGACCAGCTCAGCATCGATATACAGCTGCGGGATGGTTGGCCAGTTGCCAAATACCTTGATACCCTCACGGATATCCTGGTCTTCCAGTACATCAACGCTGGTGTAATCACCGAGGATAGAGTCCAGCATGCCGGCCGTCTTGGATGAAAACCCGCACATGGGGGCCTTTGGTGTTCCTTTCATGAACAGGACCACGCGGTTCTCACCGACCAGGCCTTCAATTTTCTCGCGGGTGCTATCACTTAAAGTCATGTCTATTGGTTTCCGTAATATTTATTCATGGATTTGCAGATGACGGATAACATGGGGTGTACGCACCGCGGTATCAAGTTAAATCAGGATGCTTCGAATTCTTCGCCGTAGTCGATGGTGATTTCTTCACCTGTGCGGATTGGCTTGCAGGCGTACAGGTTCCGCCCATCCATCTCGCCGTTGGGTTGCTTGTCGTGATTCAGGAAGCGCAGCTCATTATTGCCGTCATAACCGATCCATTCGTCATCATTGTCTGCATCAGCCTCTATCCATAATACGTGCATTCCGTTTTCTTTTGTGCGCGGTCCGTCGTAGTGCCCGATCCAGGTGCCGCGTTCTATGTCGCAGCGTGCAAACAGGCCCCGTTCGTGGATCGGTGAGTCGGCGACGAAACAAAGGGGGTTGTCATCGTAATCCTGCATAGATCAAAAAGGTCAAGCGGGCAGGGTCTCGGCAACGAGTTGGCGGTTTTTCTCATCGTAACGGATATGCCCCGGATAGGCAGTATCCCCGCCCAGGCCGTGTTCGTATATGTAACGGTGCAGTTCGTTGACCCCGGCAGCCTGCAATGGATAAAAATTCATTTGTCGTTGACCCTTGACCACCGTGACTGCCACAACATCCAGTTCCCCCACGCTGTGCTCGGTCACAGGGGCCGCATCCGCTGTGGGGATCATGGTGGACTCTTCCAGCAGGAATGAGCCTTCCAGCGCGGCATCCTCGAGTCCCGGCAAGTGCTGGACAAATTCTACACCGTGCGAGACGAGGACAGACTGGTAGCGGCGGTACTCGCGGACCCATTCGGCGTAGGCGGCTTGCAGTCCCTGTCCGGACGCTACCTTACTAACACCCGCCCCATGGTTGGCCCACCAGTCGAACGACTCAAAAAAACCGTGCACTGCGCCGTTTTGCCATTTGAACCTGAGACCCTGGGCCGTGTGTACTTCCGATGCACCATCTGGCTGGTTCATGGCCGCGTCCAGCATTTCCCACAAAGCCAGGAAGCCGTAATGTTCCAGTTGTCGTTGTAGCAATTTGCCGAGGTGAACGACACTCATGAAGCGGGCGCGCCTGATGGCAACCTGGAAATGTGTTTCCAGGCTGTTCACGGTGGACCGGGAGATCTGGCCGTGTTCGGCAAATAGCTGGTCAATATCTGTTGCCTCAACAGCGTCGTCATCTGCCGGACAACTGAGCAACAGCGGTAGCAATTGCAATGACCCGGGCACGATATCCCGCTCGGGTTGCAATTCTGCGCGTGGCATTTTCTGGTCCTCGGCGCCGAACGCCAGGTAGTGATCCTGTGTCTGCCTCTCAAACGCGTCCTGCCACAGGGATTCGAGCGCGCCGAACACCGGCAATCGCGGCCGCAGCACCTGGGCCTGGTCGAACAGTGCGCCGGCCATGCTCAGTGTGCAGCGGTTGGAGCTTGGCAAGAATACCGCCAGGTCGGTTGCGATGTGCGCCAGCACCCGGGCGGCTTGCCCGGAATCCAGCAGGGCGGGGCGGTGGGCATTTTCACCGTGGTAGAGCGTTGGGTCGGTTTCCAAGCCAAGCAGGATATGTCTGTGCCGCGTGGATACCATGTATTCAGATCAGGGCAAACGGCGACTTGATCTTCTTACCGCCGGATTCGTTTTTACGTCTGCGCCGCATGCGGGAGTGCAATTGCTGGCGCCTTTCTACCAGCCAGTCGGCCTTCTGCAAGTTCGTTGCATCATTACCCAGGCGCGTGGTCTCGGCGTTACGGAAAATGACGAACTCGTGGTAGGCCTGTAGTTCAGGTTCCAGTTCTTCGCAGATGATCTCGATCATGATGGCGTCATCGAGGTAGCCCAATGCCGGGATGCTGTCGGGTATCAAATCGGCCGGCTCGCAAAAGTATGACAGGGCGGTCAAAACGCGATCCAGGTCTTCGCCCTTCAAATCCCAGGCTTCGTCCGTGGCCATTTTGATCAGCGTTCCCAACTGCTGCATGTGGCTACGTATGAAATCTGTCGAATCAGAACGCTCCACCTGCTGCAGCAAGCGTGCTGCACTATCGGTTATTTGCCTGGGTGTTTTGCCATTGGCATAGCCGCGTATGCGCAGCATGGCCTGGTAAAACCGTTCCAGGTCCGGGGTACTGAGCTCAAAGTTGACTTGAAACGGCATACCGGTCCTCCATCAGATTAGCGAAAATGTCCAGTGCGTCCTGGCAGGGTGTACAGATAGCCTTCGTATTCGAAACGCAGTTTGTCCGTTTCCAGGGTTCTGATCGAACCCTCCAGGGTGTAAGGCAGGTTGTTGATCTCACCGTTTTGCAGTGTGTCCAGCTTTTCCCGGGTGATAGCGTTTTCCGCGAGATCGACCGACCAGGTCTCGGTGCCATTGGCCACGATGTTGACGGTTACCGGCCCGCTGTAGGTCAGCAATTGCTGGTTCCCGGTTGACACGCTGAATTCAATTTCCAGGATATCGAGTGGCTCGCCGTTTACATTGCGGATACTCAGCTGCAACTTGATGATATCGTCCTGGTGGCTTAATTCGGAGATTCGCACCATAGGGGATTCACCCCGGATCAGCTTTGGCCCGCAAGCCGCGCAAAACATCACCAGCAGAAAAACGAGGGCTAGATGTGGGTATTTTTTATACATGGGTTTGTTAACTTTCATTGCCTTGGCTTTCATCGTAAAGGTGGCATTTTACGTAATGTGTGGAAACAAGGTGCTGTTTTTCCGATCCAATGCAGTGCCCGGCGGGGTCTTGCTGCTCACAAATGGTAAAACGCTGTGGACAATCGCGCAAGAATACACAGGCCGCTGGATCATCGCCCATCATCACCCCGCGTTCCAACTGCCATTGGTCATGAGTTACCTGTGGTGGCTGGTTTCCGGCAAAGGCCAACAGGCTGCGGCTGTACGGGTGCGCAGGTTTTGTGAAGAACGTTTCGGCAGGTGATTGCTCCAGCAAACAGCCCCGGTACATGACCGCGACCTGGTCCGCAATTTGTCTGATCACTGCCAGGTCGTGTGAGATGAACAACAAGGCAATACCGCGCTCCCGCTTAAGGGTTCGGAACAACTCCAGTATCTGCGCCTGGACGGATACATCCAGTGATGAAACCGCCTCGTCGGCGATCAGCAACTCCGGATCGGTCACCAGTGCACGGGCGATGGCAATGCGCTGCTGCTGTCCGCTTGAAAACTGGTGTGGGTAGCGCTGCAGGGCGCTCGCTTCCAGCCCGACGGTGGCCAGCGTCTCGTGTATTTTATTTCGCCTGTAAGCAGCATCACCGATGGCAAAGTGGTTCAATGGCTCCAGCAGGCTTTGCTGTACTGTGCGTCGCGGGCTCAGCGAAGCGGACGGCTCCTGGAAAACGATTTGCACGTTTTGCCTGAATGACTTTGCGTGTCGTGCATCCATTTTTGACAACTCATCACCGCGGAACAGGATCTCGCCTGAATCCGCTTTGAGCAAACGCATGATGAGACGTGCGACGCTGCTTTTGCCTGCGCCGGAGCCACCGACCAGCCCCAGCGTGTTGCCCGGGGCGATGTTGAGACTGACCCGGTCCACGGCCGGGCGTCCTTGTCCCGGAAAGTGCAGCGAGAGTTCCCGGACGGCCAGCAATGGCGTGACCTGTTGTTGCGCCTGGCGGTTCATGACAGGGGCCGGAAACAGGCTGCGCAGTGGCTGTGCTCAGCCTCGAGTTGCGGTACTGATTCAAGACACTGTTGATCAGCGCGGGAACAGCGGGGGGCAAAATGACAGCCCGGTGGCAGCTGACCCATAGCAGGCACCTGGCCTGGAATCGCCTGGATCGCCGCTGGTCCCTGTACGTCGAGCGAGGGTATACAGGCCAGTAAACCGGCGCTGTAGGGGTGCCGGGCGTGGGTAAACAGGTCGTTACAGTGCGCTCGCTCCAGCACCCGGCCGCAATACATGACCAGCACGTCGTCACAGCTTTGCCGCACCACCGTCATGTCATGGCTGATCAACAGCAACGCAGTGTTGTGTTTTTTGCGCAGTTTCTCCAGTTGTTGCAGGACCAGGGTCCGGATGCTGGCGTCCAGTGCCGTGGTTGGTTCATCCGCGATAATCACGGCTGGTTTGCAGATCGTCGCCATAGCGATCATGGCCAGTTGCCGCATACCACCGGATAACTGGTGGGGGTAGGCGGTTGCAATCTCCTGTGGCCGGCTGAAGCCGACACTGCGCAGTGAGTCCAGCACGGCCTGCCGGGTTTGCGCCCGGTCAGCCCGGTTGTGGCGCCGGTACACGGCCCCGATTTGCCAGCCCAGCCTGAACACGGGGTCCAGGGCCGTGCCTGGCTGCTGGAATACCATCGCGATGTCACGACCCAGCACAGCCCGTCTTTGCTTGTTAGCCAGGCCGGAAATGTCTTTGCCGTTGAGTTCAATGCCGGTGCAACTGACAGTCGCACTTGCTGGTAGCAGCCCGAGTATGGCCAGGGCAGTCATGGTTTTGCCGCAACCGGATTCACCCACAAGCCCGGTTGCTGATCCCGGCTGGATGCTGAAGCTGACACGGTCCACCACCTGTCTTTGAGCCGCACCGCTACCCATGTGGACACTGAGTTCGTTTACTTTGAGCGCGGGCGTGATCATATGCCCGCCCTGCGTGTGTCCAGCGCGTCCTGCAGTGCATCGGCCAGCAGGTTGAAGCCCATCAGCAGCATGAACAGGGAGCCACCCGCCGCGATGAAGTTGCCAAAATGGCCCGCCAGCACCTCCTGGGAGCTTTCTGCGAGCATTAGGCCCCAGCTGACCCCGTCCTGGATACCGAGACCCAGAAAGCTCAGTATCACCTCGGTATTGATCGCGGCCACGAACACGATGGTCGCCTGTACCAGCAACAGGTGGAAGGTATTTGGCAGCACGTGGCGGAATACGGTGACCAGGCCCGGCAAACCGATGGCACGCGCGGCTTCCACGTATTCACGTTGCTTGATGCGTATGACTTCACCACGGATGATACGGGCCGTGGTTGTCCAGAACGTTATGATCATGGCCAGGTGCATGGCCCAGGGCTTGCCCTGCAGGGCAAATGCAATGGCTGCGGCAAACAAATAAAACGGGATGGCATCCAGTACACCTTCAAGCCACAGGATGATTTCATCCAGCCAACTGTGGCTGAACCAGCCTGACAGGGCCCCGAATATGGCGCCCAGTATGGTGGAGCAAACGGTCACGAGCAGTCCGACCTCAAACGCGGTTGCTGTGCCAAACAATGTGCGCTGCAGGATGTCCTGTCCCAAAAGGTTGGTGCCAAACCAGTGCCGGGTGCTGATACTTTCCCAGCGATTGCCGCTGACCTCTGACCAGCCCTGGCCAAGCAGACCACTCCAGACACACAAGGCGATGATGAAAAACACCAACACCACTGCCAGGCCGGCCATTGCAGAGCGGTCGGATGCCAGGCGCTGCCATGCCCCGTCCTGGGCCGCTGATGAGATTGGCTGACCCGGTATGTCTGCTACTGCCCCACTGCCTGTTTTCCCGCTCATCATGGCTTTGCCACCCGCGGGTCGACCAGGCTGTAGAGCAGGTCGTTGATGGTCAGTGCCAGCACGAACAGCACACCGGTCAAACCAACCACTGCTTTCAGTATGGGCTGGTCACCGGAGGTGATCGCGTTGAAGGTGACCAGGCCGATACCCGGTATACCAAAGTAGCTTTCCAGCAACAGGCTGCCCGAAATGATGACAAAGGGTATGGAAAACATGATACGGGTCAGCACCGGTATCAGGCTGTTTTTCAGTGCATGCCTGAACAGCAATTCCGCTGGTCCGGCGCCGTATGCCCGGGCAGCACGGATATGCTCCCGTTCCAGTTCATCGGCCATGACTGCGCGGTAAAACCGCGTGTTGTAACCCAGTGTCACCATTACCATGGCCAACGTGGGGACCGTCACGTAATAGGCATACGATGCCAGGTCGAATACCTGCCAGCCACGCACGGGAAACAGGTTTAATCCGTAGGGTGTACACAAGACAATCTGCAAGCCGATGATAATCACCAGGAAGCTGATGCTCATGCCAACCACCGAGGCGCCCATGACCAGCCGGTCCAGCCACTTGCCGCGATGCCATGCGGCCAGCAGGCCGAGTGCCAGGCCAAAAATATTACCCAGCACAAACCCGGGCACGACCAGTGCGATTGATACCGGCAGCGTGCGCAGCAGGATGTCTGCGACCGGCTCACCACTGGAATCCGACAGGCCGAGGTCGAAGGTGGCCAATTCCCTTAAATAATCAGCGTAGCGCAGCAGGAATGGCTGGTCGTAGCCCAGTGCTTGCCGCACCTCGGCGATCTGTTCAGTGGTCGGGTTTTTGCCCAGCAATTCATAGGTCTTGTCCGGGCCAAAATAAACCATCAACAAAAAGCTGATAAAGGTCACCCCGAGTACCAGCGGAATACCGTAGAGCAATCTGCGGACGAGGTAGGCGCTTTTCATCGTGATGGGCTTGTCTCTTCTGCCATTTCCACGAAACGCGTGAAGTATCCGCCGACAAATGAACGGTCCGGCTGCATGATGGCCTTTTTATCCCACAGGAAAAGCAGGGTCCTGGATATACCGGTAAACCCCACGCAGTCTTCCATCAGCAACCGGTTCATCTCCTGGTAAATCCGGGTGCGCTGCGGTGATTCGGCCATGGCAGCAGCGCTCTCGTACAGGCGGTCATATTCGGGGTTGTTGTAGTTCGCGGAATTGGAACCCGGTGCAGCATTGGGACCGTAATACAGTTGCATGACGTTCTCTGCATCCGGGTAGTCCATCGTCCAACTGCTGTTGATCAGGGTGATCTTGCCCTGGGAGTAGGCCCGCTGGTAATCGCCGTAAGTGGCAAAGACCACCGGGCGTATTTTCTCCGGCGGGTAGCCGATCTGCATCATGAAGCTACGGAATTGCTCGAAAATCTGTCTCTCGGTCACGCTGTTGGGAAAACCGTATTCCAGTGTTGGCAATGTGTCGGGGTTCCAGCCGTTGGCCCGTAACAGGTCGATCGCACCTTGCAGGTCGCGTTGGATATAGGCCGTATCCCCGTGGGGGTCATATTCGGGCACGGTGGGTGGGATAATGCCCGGAAAAACCCGCCCGATATCGTAGAAGAATATCTCGTTACGTTTTTCCCAGTCGAAAGCCCTGACCATTGCACAACGCAGGGCGCGGTTGCGTTGATCCTGGTCCGGGTCGGGGTGATAACCGATACGTTCATCGCCCATGTTGAAATTGGTGTAGATGAAACCGGCGTCGGGGACGGCTGCAAAATGGTAGCTGGCGGCAAATTGCGGATTAAGCGTGACCGGGTCACGCTGGCTCAAAACGCTGTCAAACTGGCTGACCGGCACCTTGATGAAATGCACTTCACCGGCTGAGAACGCATTCCAGCGAGCTGCGTCCTCGGTGATGAACTCGAATTCCAGGCGATCGACGAATGGCGGCACCCGGCCTTGCAATGACTCCAGGCCAAGCCCCGACTGGCTGGCCTCGTTATAGCCTTCCCCGGCCAGGTCAAAGGGTTCGGTGCGAAAAGCCGGGTTCCGCTCAAGTATCGCACGGGCGCTGTCACGGCGGGACAGCATGAATGGGCCGGAGCCAACCGGGTGACTTGAAAATTGTTGTCCGTAGTGTTCGACAACTTCCCTGGGCACCACCGCCGCGTAGCCTTGTGTCAAAGTGTGGATCAACTGCGGGAATGGCCTGGTGAGCGTGATCTGTATCGTGTAGTCGTCCAGCGCGCGCAGTCCCGCCACTTCCACATCGTAGTCGGAACCTTGTGCTTTCCAGTCATCCAGGCCAACGATTCGCTGCTGCCACAGCCAAGCACCCTGGGCCCGTGTGGCGGGGTCGAAATGACGTTTTATGGAATAAACAAAATCCCGTGCCTTGAGTTCCCTGCCAAGACCACCGGCGAATACAGGGTCATCAATAAAATGTGCACCCTGCTTGATGGGGATAGTAATGCGCAAACCGTCTTCGGAGACTTCCGGCATGGCGGATGCCAGGTTGGGCTGCAACTGGTAAGGGCGGGCCAGGTACTTGTAGCGGTACAGGGTGTCGTACAGGTTCAGCACGATGAAATTGGCGTAGATGGATGCAGCCTGTGCCGGGTCCAGCGAGCCGGGCGCACCATCCATGGCATGACGGTAGACTTTGAGCGGCGTCCCGATGTTGCTGGCCGGTGGTTCTCCGCAACCGCCCAGTATGAACAGTGCCAACAGAATTCCGATTTGAGTTTTCCTGGCCATTACGTCTCAAGATACGCTCATTTTCCCTGATCGAAGCAAAAGCTTATCCCAGTGGAGCAGCAACCGCCAATCCTGACTTCCGGCCCGTGGAGGTGAAATGTCAGTTTGATAGAATTGTCAGGGTCGTGCCTGCCAGGCTTTTGCAGGGAGTTACATAGAACGCGAAGGATTTAAGGGCCTGGGTGCCTCTTACAGGCATAGAACGGCTTTGGGCCTGGTGAAAAATGCGGGAAAATGCAGATAGGAAACTGGCAGCACGTCTCATGCAGGGAGACAGTCGGTCATTTGACGTGTTTTTCAACGGCTATTTCCCCCGTATCTATCGTTTCGCACTCGCGCGGCTGGACAATGACCACAACCTCGCCGAGGACACCGCCCAGGTCGTCCTTTGCCAGGCAATATCAAAAATGTCTACCTACCGTGGTGAGGCGCCCCTGTTTTCATGGCTATGCACTTTTTGCCGGCATGAAATCTCCAGGCAACGCAAAGCGCGTGGGTATGCACAGGGTTCGGCACAGTTGACGGAGGATGATCCGTCGGTGTGTGCCGCACTGGAATCCCTGTTGTCAGCAACTTCTGATGATCCAGGCGTTGCAGCCTACAAGGCCGAACTGGGCCGCCTGGTACAGGTAGCCCTGGATCATCTTCCTGCACTGTATGCTGATTCACTCGAGTGCAAGTACGTTCACGGTTTCTCGGTTCGGGAAATTGCTGGCCGCATTGGCAAGTCGGAAAAAGCGACCGAATCGATCCTCACCCGGGCAAGGGGAGCATTCCGGGATTGTTTCGAGTCCCTGATTGATGATGAGCAACACCGCGACGGCAACAGCCGTCTTTCAGCAGTGCTTGAGTAGGACGATGAATAAACAAAACGAAAATGGTGACAGTGGAACCCCTGAAATGGACGATATCGGGCAATTGATAAAGCTCGTTGGAGCACGCGAAGCAGTGCCGGATGAGCGATTCGAACGATCCCGGCAAAAAGTCCGGGAGCATTGGCAGCAGGCGGTGGCGGAGCAGCGTGTTGAAGGCCGTCCAAGTCGTTTTCGTACCATCGCAATGGCAGCAAGTATTGTGGTGGCCGCGGTTACAGCATTCGTATTCTGGAACCCGTCCTTTGGCCCATCCGCTAATTCATTGGCGAGTGTCGACCGGGTACTGGGTGAAGTAATGATCGCTGATGAGGTCGCCGGTAAAGGCAGTGTCATCGGCGCCAACTCGTCGATCACGACGGGAGAGAACGGTCGAATTGCACTGCGCATGTCTGGCGGACAGTCGTTGCGTATCGATACCGAAAGCCATGTCGTCGTGCATTCACCGGACCGTGTCTCATTGGAATCCGGTGCCGTCTACATCGACACGGCATTTGCTGCAGGGGAAGCACCCATTCTGGTGTCGACGCCGCTGGGAACAGCACAGGATATCGGTACACAATTCCAGGTCAGGGTATCGGGGATGATGCTGGTTGTCGGTGTGCGGCAGGGTCTGGTCGAAGTCACGCAGCCCGGACAGCAGAGCCTGTCCGTCAACAAGGGCAGTTACATCGAGCTGGCCACCACGGGCGAGAGCGGAGAACGCCCGTTGCGGCATGACGATCCGGCCTGGGACTGGATCGAGACTGTCGCCCCCGAATTTGATATCCAGGGCGCATCATTGGAGCAATACCTGGAGTGGTATGCACGTGAACGTGGATTGGTACTGGTCTGGGACGACGAGGTTTCCCGGTCTAATGCCGGGGCGGCGTTGCTGAAGGGCTCAATCGCCGGTACCAACCTGGACGAGAGCCTGTTGCTTGTGAAACAGGTCGCGCCATTTGAACATCGCATTTCAAATGACCGCCTGTGGGTCAAGGTCAAGTGAAACCCGCTATGAAGCTCATGATTATCGCCATGTTGCTGGCAAGTACCGGCACCTTTGCTGCGGATATTAACGATCGCATGTCATTGATTGATGCAATCGAATCCGTGCGCCAGGACGGGGTTGAAATTACCTATTCGAACAGACTGGTCAGACCCTGGATGCGTGTGCGAGAAACACCGTCGGTGACGGATTCCGTGGAAGGCCTCCGCGAAGTACTATCAGTTTATTCACTGGTGCTGGAAAAGGATCCGCACGGTCAATGGTTAATCGTAAAAGGTCAGCCGCAAGCGCAATCCCTGGTGGCAGGAGCCGAGGTTGACGGGTCATCGTCTGCGCCGGAACCACGTTTCATACCCAGAATCGACGAAGTGAAAATCGTCGCCAGCCGATACGAGTTATACGACCATCGTGCAAGCAGTGGTCAGTTTTTGAGCGGTGAGGACATTCAGGTGCTTCCGCATATTGCAGACGATGTATTTCGGGCCTTTCATCGACTGCCGGGAGCTGCCGCTACTGATTTTTCTGCGCCGTTTCATCTGCGTGGTGGTGCCCATGATGAAAACAAGGTGGTGCTCGATGGACTGGAGCTATTTGAGCCATACCACATGCGTAACCTGTTCAGCCCGCTGAGCATTGTCGACCCGGGCATCATTGAAAATGTCAGTGTTTTATCTGGCGGATTTACCGCTGACTACGGTAATCATATGAGTGGCGTAATCGACATCTCAAGCGACTGGTCAAGCGCGCAGCCGGTGTTTGAAACGGGTGTCAGCTTTGTCAATGCCTTCATCCGTGGCGCCGGGGCCTGGAGTGATCGTGGAGCTTACCAGTTCGCGGCGCGGCGTGGCTACCTTGACCTGATAGCTGATGCGGCAGCAGTGGGGAGCGAGGAATTTACGCCGCGTTACAGTGACGTGTTTGCAAAGGTGGGCTATTCAATCTCGGATTCGACCAGCGTTGACGCACACGTGCTTTTCGCTTCGGATAGTGTGGAATACGCCAATCCTGATGAAGGCGAACAGGGACAAAGTGACAATTCGCTGCAATACACCTGGGTGACTCTCGATGTGGAACCGAATGAACGGCTGCACTGGATAAATATCCTTTCAACGGGAACAACTAAAAGCAGGGATGCAGGCGAGTCGAGAAACCTGCCATCTGAAAACATAGACCGTCGCTTTGATCGTGATGTCAGGGTCAGTGGCCTGCAAAGTGATTTAAGCCTGCGCGTGAGTGAGGCACAGTTGTGGATGCTCGGTCTGCGGTATCGGCACCTTGACGCCGATTTTGATTACGGAATTGACTCTGTACGCCAATCGGATTTCTTCAACGGAGGTCTGCCCCTGGAGATCCAAAGGAATCTCGTTACCTCGAGCAAAGGTCACGAGTTTGGTGCTTATCTGCGTTACCGATTCCAGCCCACGGCAAACTCAACCTGGGAAGCCGGTTTGCGCTGGGACAAGCAGACTTACACAAATTCCACGGATGATACACAACTGAGCCCGCGGGTAAACGTATTGTTCCAACTTGGTGAACAAACGGATTTGCGATTCGGCTGGGGACACTATTTTCAGCCGCAGGGTATCCAGGAACTGCAGGTCGAGGATGGTGTCAGCCATTATTTCCCCGCCGCCCAGGCACGGCACCTGGTGGCCGGGATCCGGCAACATTTTGAATCCAATCTCGATCTGCAGGTAGACATCTACCAAAAACGCTATAGCGATCTCAGACCACGATTTGAGAATTTACTGGATACTTTTGACTACGCTCCCGAGAGTGATTTCGACCGGGTTCGAATCGAACCGATGAGCGCCGAATCAAAGGGTGTGGAAATCACCTTGCGTAATCGTCAGGCAGATCGATTTGACTGGTGGCTGAACTATACCTGGTCAAGAGCCGTAGACCTTATCGAGGGGGTCGAAGTACCCCGCAGCTGGGATCAGCGTCACGCGCTGACCGGCAATCTGAGCTGGCGCGGCAAAAAATGGACTTTGAGCCTGGTCGGACGGTTTCATAGTGGCTGGCCACAGACGCCCTTGCTCGTGACCCCGATACTCGATGCCGGTGGTGCACTGCTTGGAATCGATGGCGACCTGTCGCAGCTCAATCAGGATAACTACGACGACTATTTTCGCGTGGACGCGCGGTTATCCAGGACGGTCGAACTCGATAGAGGTTCATTCCATTACTACTTCGAAATATTCAACCTGTTCAACACCGAGAACCAGTGCTGCGTGGCGGGTCACAACCTGACTGTTCAGCCCACGGTATCGGTTACCCCAAACTTTGACGCTTACATGCCTTTCTTCCCGTCATTCGGGTTTGTGTGGACATTCGGGCCGGGAGCGGGTTAGGCAAAAAGACACGACCAATTCTGCAATAGCGTGGTCGCGCGAAGACCGCGTCAGGGTAATTTGACCCGAAAAAAGGGTCTTTGATTAACACGAGGTGATACAAATGAACGCTTTTCCAGAAAACATACTCAAAAGGACTGCCGCTGCCAGGGCAAAGCTAAGGGCCAGGCTATTGACTGGTGTCCTTACACTGGCCGGGTTGTTCTTGGCACCCGCGCTGGCAGCTCAAACGTTTGATGGTATGAGAGAAGCCATTGAACAAGGTAGTTATGGCAACCTTAAGGCCGTGGTTATTTCCCAACACGGTGAAATCATTTACGAAGATTATTTTCGGGGCTCGAATGCCGAACAACTACACCAGGTCCAGTCTGTCACAAAGAGCATTGGTTCCGCCTTGGTCGGTATCGCCCACCGGCAAGGAAAAATCCAGCTGGATCAGCCGCTGGATTACTTTTTCTCCGGTCTTTATGACATGTCACAACCGGTTTACCGGGACAAGGCTAATATAACGGTCGAGCAAATATTGCAGCAAAGACATGGTGTGCAGTGGGACGAGGATTCTCGGGATTACCGCGATCCCCTGAACCCGGTTCGCCAAATGGTTGAATCGGACGACTGGTACAGGTATTTCCTGACCCGGCCGATGGATGCGGAACCCGGGGAAAAATTCTCATACAGCTCGGGTGCGTCTACCACGATGAGCCGATTACTGAGGGTTTCAACCGGGATGGGACCAGAAGAGTTTGCGATGCAGGAACTGTTCACTCCCCTGGGAATAAGCAATGTGCACTGGGAAGTCTACAGTGAAGACGGATTGGGTTACGGGCTTACGGATTGGCCCAATCCCGATCAGGATGCATCGCTTGGGTTCTCCCTGTGGCTTACTGCACGCGACATGCTAAAGATTGGTGAGTTATATCTTAACGGTGGCTCATACAACGGTCAGCAAATCCTGGACCGGTCATGGATAGATGCCTCGTGGACCAAGTACAGCCATTCTGGAAACTCAACATTTTTCCCGGAACCTGGTTGGGGGCATGGTTATCAATGGTGGATAGCAACGATTGGCGATCCGCTTGGCCGTAGCTGGAATATCTATTTTGCATCTGGTTGGGGTAGCCAGGTTATCTTTGTTGTACCTGAGCTGGACCTGGTAGTGGTTACCACGGCAGATAACTTTGACCATAGCGGTGCGGACGTTGATGCCCTGTTGGTATCCTGGGTCTTGCCCGAACTGAATCCGCAGTTGGACAGTCGGTTCACCGGTTCCTGGTACAACCCCGATACAAACGGTCAAGGCTTTTCATTACAAATCCTCGAAGAACGAAATAGGGCTGTCGGCTATTGGTACACCTACACGGATGCCGGAGATAAACGTTGGTTCACATTATCCGGTAGATTGGAAAACGGAATCGGAACGGTGAATATCCGCGAGGCCAGTGGTGGAGTGTTTCTCCAGGATGATCCTGTCACAATGCATGATTGGGGTACCGCTACACTGAGGGCGACTGACTGTAATCACCTCGATATTGACGTCGAGTCCGGTGAGGTGACGACTACAATCCCACTGACACGCCTTACGGGCGTGTGTTACACACCGCCTCAGGAGTAGCCGTGGATGATACGTTCGTAGCCGCACAATGCTACCAGGCTCTGCTAACGGGTCTATTGTTTGGTATCCGGGTACTTCTTCCTCGGGGTAGTCTTCCAGGTACAGGTCATAGTCGGCCATTGGCGGGTCACCATCGTAAACCTGGTATTGCCGGTTTTGCAGCCAGACGTCACGCATCAGCACATAAGGGTCGTAGGCCTGCTTGAGTTCTGCATCCTGGTCGAGGTACCGGGCCCTCAGGTCAATGCCCCTGACGATCCAATAGCCCCATTCATTGCGGCCGTGGATGGCGCGGCCCACTGGATGAACGTAACTGTCAGCCAGGCGGCCGGTACCATCCCTGAAGGTGGACGGGCCGAAAAACGGCAATACCAGGTAGCGGCTGTCCTTGTAGCCCCATTTCGCCAGGGTCTGGCCCAGGTCTTCATTGTAATAGGGGATTCCCGCCTTGCTGGCGACATCAAAAAAACCCAGCAGACCGACGGTCGAGTTGAGCAGGAAGCGCCCGAGGCTGCTGCCACTTTGTTTGAACTTGCCCTGCAAGACCTGGTTGACGATGGTTACAGGGGCATCGAGGTTCCTGAAGAAATTTCCAACACCGCGTTGAAACGGGTCGGGCATGATCTTGTCATAGCCCACGGCGATCGGCCGCACGACTTTGTCGAGACCATCGTTGAATGCATAAACCTTGCGGTTAAAACCTTCCCAGGGGTCATTTTCAGGATCGGTATGGCGGTTTTGCGTACCGGCGCAGCCGAGCAGCAACAAGCTCAGCAGGATGCTGACGAGCGGCCGTGATCTGTGCAGCAAGGCTGCTTTTTTCACTCGTCCAGTTCCAGTTGACCGCTGTTGAGCCGCTCGATCACGCTGTCGATACCATTGGCCTGGACTTCGGGCATGATCTGGTTGCGGTAGGTGGTGACGTAGGAAATACCCTCGACGATGACGTCAAAAGCCTTCCAGCCATCCGGGGTCTTGTGGAATATGTAATCAACCGGGGCCTCACCACCCTTGGGCAAGGCAACACGGGTACGGACACGTGTCATTTTTTCGTTCAGATCACCACGCTGTGGCAAAACCGTCAATTCGACCTCGCTACTGAAATACAACAGGCCGTTTGAATAGCGGCTGATGAGCAGCTCTACTCATGCTGTCTGCAAATTCATCGATTTTTTCCTTCTCGGTACCCACGGCCGGCATGTCCCAGCACCAGGCGGGCGGCATAATCGACGTCAAGCAGCGGCATCAGGTCAGTGCGGACCAGCGTTTGCAGTGCTTCGGGGTTGTCTGTGTAGTGCTCCAGGTTCTCCGTTACATCGGCAAAAATGTGCACGGTGGCATCCTCTACCAGCGAAACCGGGTCGTCTCCCTTGATGTGATCGGCAAACAGGTTGCCGGCAATGCCAGCCAGCAACAGGGGCAGTATCCGGACCCAGGCTTTCATTCCCGCGCCCTCCTTGCCGGCGCTGGAAAACAGGTACTTGCTGATCATGCTCTCCAACACCATGGCTGATTGTGTTATCAGAATTTCGTCACCGTTCGGTGAGCGCGTCCAGTGCGCCACCGGGTTGCAGGCCGATATAACGGTCTCCAAGCACACCGCTGGTCAGGATCGCAGCGTTGGAATCGTTGGGGATGTCGGAAAACCGCCTGTCAATCTGCATCGTCACCACGGCATCGAAAGTGACGGGATCGAGGATGATGCCCTCAACCAGGCCGACCGTAACACCACCGATCTTGACCGGCGCCCGATTCTTCAGGTCCGCGACGTTGGAAAAACGGGCTGTGATCTGGTAGGTATCATCGCCGACCTGCATGCCGTAGTCGGTGGCTTCTGTCGCCAGCCACAACAGGGCGGCGATGCCCGCCAATAAAAAAATTCCCGATGTCAGTTCTACCTTGTAATTTGCTCGCATGATCTTTCCGTCAATACACCATGTTCCGTACTTTCTCAGATAAGGAACGAAGTCATGATAAAGTCAAAAATCAGCACCAGCACTGAACTCAGGACAACCGTCCTGGTCGTTGCCGTGCCGACGCCTTCGCCGGTGGGTTTTGCGTAATAGCCGAAATAAACGGCAATCAGGCTGACCAGCCCGCCGAATAACAGGCTCTTCCAGAAACCACCCATGAAGTCCTGTACAAAATATATGCCCGTATGCAGTTTGCTCCAGAAGATGCCCGGATCCAGCCCCATAACACCGATTGAAAACACCACGGAACCGAAGATGGCAAAGGCATTGAACATCGCGGTTAACAGCGGCATTGAAATCAGCCCGGCCAGGAAGCGGGGCAGAGCGATGCGCTGTACCGGGTCGATGGCCATCAATTCCATGGCCTCGATCTGGCTGGTGGCCTTCATCAGGCCGATCTCGGCCGCGACCGATGTGCCGGCCCGGCCGGCGAACAACAACGCGGTGAGTACCGGTCCCAGCTCCCGGAACAGGGACTTGCCGACCAACAGGCTGACCTGGTCGGATGCGCCGAACTGCTGCAGCGCGTTGATGGACTGCAGTGATAGCACCATACCTACAAAAAAACCGCAGATCATGATGATGACCAGCGAGCGGGCGCCGATCAAATAGGTCTGCTGCAGTACGCTGATAAACAGTTCTCGTTCCGGCCGTATGCTGGCCAGCATGCGCAGCAGGAACAGGCCGCAGTGACCTGTTTCAGCGATCGGACCGGTTAATTTTTGTATACGGGAGGTGTTCATAATCCGCTCAGTTTGCTGCGCCAATACCGGGGACGTTGTGATACTTGAAGGAAAGCGGCCCCTCGACCCGGCCTTGCATGAACTGTTCAACGGCCGGGTCCGTGTTTTCCATCATCGCCCGCGGGCTGCCCTCGGCGATCAATTTGGCCTCTGCAAGGATAAAGCAATAGTCCACCAATCTTTTCATCTGTTCGACGTTGTGGGTGACGATCACGCTGGTCAGCCCGAGCTGGTCATTGGTTTCACGGATCAACTGGCCCACCGTTGACATCGCGATCGGGTCGAGCCCGGTCATCGGCTCGTCGAACAGGACGATTTTCGGGTTCATGATCACGGCCCGCGCCAGTGCCACCCGTCGCGCCATGCCACCTGAAAGGCTGTGCGGCATCAGGTCCTCAGTGCCGGCCAGTCCAACCGAGTCCAGCTTGTCCAGTACACGTTGATGGATTTCTGCTTCATCGAGGCTGGTATGTTCCCGTAACGGGGTCGCAACATTTTCAAACACGGTCAAATCGGTGAAAAGTGCGCCATTTTGCAGCAGTACACCGATATCTTTCCGGCACTCGTACAAGTCCCGCCTCGAGATCGTGGATACCTGCTGGCCGTTCACCTCGATACTGCCGGCGGTTGGTCTTAGCTGTCCGGAGATCAGACGCAGGATGGTGGTTTTTCCAACGCCGCTCGGACCCATGATCGCCACGATGCTGCCCTGGCGGATATCCATGCTGACGTCATCCAGTATGACTTTGTTGTCACGCTGAAAATTTACGTTACGCAGATGGATAATCGGCTTGTTCAAACTTTCGTCCCTGTTCTCAGTTCGTTCAATTGGGGAGGATGGGCGCTGGTTGTTCAGCACCCGGTGATGTCTCCCACTGCTAGTGTTAATAGCCCCTTAGTTTATTGTAGTACGAAATGGGAGCGGGCAGAGTGCCAGACGTCACACTGGAGAAGCGCGATGTTTATTCAGGTGTTTTTTTCGGGCGCAAAAAAAACGAGGGAGACTTGCGTCTCCCTCGTCGTAGAAGTGTAGGAACTCCGCTTCTGGTGGACTGCAGATCCTCCTAGGCCTTTCCAACTTCGTCCAGTTCCGATCAGTTCTGCCCTTCGGTTTCTGGTCGCGGGCCTTCTTCCCGCTTTTATTTATCGACGTTTTCGCGTCTATCTCAAGGAACCGCGTGTTCCTATCGAGTCACCCTTATGGTACGACCGCTTCTTTTGGCAAAACCCGGTCCGGGTGACGCGTCCTGTACCACCTGGACGCTGTCCGTTTTCTTCCACCCTCTCTGCTTTCCGGCGGGTCGGCCTTCCAGCATGTTCGCATTCTTCCCGCTTCGGGCCTTACGACCCTCTCCAGTCTTCCGTCCGTTCCCAGTCTTGCGACTTTCTCCGTTCTTCCGACCGCTTCCGGCTTCTCAGCCTTCTCCGTTCTTCCTGCGACCCCAACCTCGCGGTTGGTGGGCTTCTGTCTAACGGGGGATTTAAGTTACTACTGGAAGTTTCGATTGTCAAAGCACAAAAAGTGCTATTTAGAATGTTTATCTAATCGTAAACATCAGTAAAAAATTACAAGTGTCTGAATAAATACGTGTCACCAGGATTTGTCTATTTTTGCGTTTGCGACAAAGCGAACATTTTTGGGCAAAAATAATTCAATTTGTTTTTTTTGACACAAGCGCCGCTACCCGAGGCCATGTCTTGAACAAAAAAAACCGGGGTATGCGCCCCGGTTTTTTAGC
This sequence comes from uncultured Gammaproteobacteria bacterium, assembly GCA_963753105.1. Lineage (GTDB taxonomy): Bacteria > Pseudomonadota > Gammaproteobacteria > Xanthomonadales > SZUA-36 > SZUA-36. The sequence continues at coordinate 136,599 of CAVWBD010000001.1, read as the reverse complement.
AAGCCTAAAAATCGGAATTAGATCATCTCGATGAGCAGGTACAGGATCGCCGTCAGCAAGAAGCCGCTACTGATGACGCCTTTAACCGTTGTAAATGGTCCGGTTTTGCCGAACAGTCCATTGAGTGCCAACACGATAATTAAGCCAAAGACCGTGGTTAGTTCGGCAGGGCTGGTCTGGGACATCGGGGTCACCAGGTTTCCACCCAGGTGAGTTGACGCGGCCATGAAGAACAACATCGGAATTGAAAACAGGGTATTGGTGCGTGATGCCAGGCCGGCTTTAGCCAGCGCCGTTGCCGCATTCGGCAATGCTTCGCCGCCGCCCGAGACCTGCTTGGCCGAGGCGATGACAATCTTCTGGTTGGGCCAGATGACCAGCCATACATTCAGGAACATGATGATGCCCAGCGTGGCACCGACCACGATGCCCGTTCCGCTGAAATGTTTCAGATGGGGCAGGAAGTAGAGCAGGAGGATACCGCTCAAGAAAGTGATCATGGCGGCCCAGCGGAACCACCACAGTGCCCGTGGCACCAGCTTTTGAATGGCGTCTGACTTCGCGCCACCATCGGCTTCCTTGAAGTACTCGCCTTGCACGAAGTTGAAGTAATACAGCAAACCGATCCAGGCAACACCAGCGAGCAGGTGCACCCAGCGCAGTAGAAATGGCAGAGAATTATCACTGAATAAGGCAAGTTCCACGTTTTTTCTCCCTCTCGGAAATCCCAGTAATGAAGTTTTCAGACGGCTTAACCGTCCGGTCGGCAGATACCGGCTAATAGAATACAGCAGTTTTGCCATTCCGGAAAATTGTGACTGGCCATCTTCTTGCCAGGAAATTGGGTGCGAACCACTTTTGATGTTCCAAGTTGAAGCAGGAGTCTATAAAATCAGGAACAGGGAGGTAGCCACCGTAATCAAGCCTGAAAAATGACCGGCAAGTGATGATGACGGTAGTTGAATCCCGGAATAACGGAAACCTGCAGACGATCATGCATCCAGAAACAGAACAGACTAACAAGCTTGAAGCTGGCGGCGTCGAGACATCATCCCGGCGTATGGATGCCTATCCCTTTCCCCTGGATGCGGTTGTACTGGCCGGCACTCATCAGAACACGAGGCGGCTGATCGCGGGACGCAACAAGGCTTTTCTGGAAGTCGGCGGTGAGGTGTTGGTGCGCCACGTGGTCAAGGCGCTGGTGGAGGCCGAGACCATCGACCAGATTTTCGTTGTGGGTCCGGCAGACGAGTTGCTGGAAACATTGGCGGGATTTCCAGCCCGGGTCCGAGTCATCGCCCAGCGTGGCAAGATGCTGACCAATGCCTGGGCAGGTATCGAGGCGATGGAGGATTTCCATCGTAATGATACCGACATCCCGCTCGCGGACCGCCCTTTGCTGGCTATTTCCTGTGATCTGCCGTTGGCGACGGGTCCTGCAATCGATGATTTCGTGGCGCGTTGTGCGAGGGAGGACAACGCGGCCAGGGAACCTTATGCCATGTTGGCCGGGGTGGTCGACGCACCCAGTGTCGAGCCGTTTCACCCGGCGGGGGACGGGCCGGGTATCGAGCGGCCGTTTGTGCAACTCGATTTCGGGCGTCTGCGTCTGGCCAATATATACGTTGGCAGACCGCGTAAGCTATCCCACCAGGAGTTCCTGCAGACCGGTTTTTCATATCGCAAGGCCAAGGACTGGCGTAATGTCGTGGCACTGACGTTCAACTTCTTCAAGAGCCACGGTGGCTGGCGGGCTGCGTGGCTAACCATGCGTGTACAGCTCACCCTGATGTTGTCCAAGGGTGGTGGCCGCTGGTACCAGCATATGAAGAAGGGCAATACCCGCGAGCGCGTGGAGCGCAGTGTAAGCGATGTGTTGGGCGGTCCGGTCAAGGTGGTTGTTTCCCCGTTTGGCGGCCTGAGCCTCGACGTGGATGACGCAGAAGACCTGCGCGTGCTGGATGCCTGTTTTGATGAGTGGGCAGCGATCACTGCAGCGGTGGACCCGGACGCCAGCTAGCATCACTCAGGCAATCGCCTGGGTGCTATTTCCTAAATCAGGACCAACGACAGCGCAGGCCAGAAGGCAATCAGCGCGACGGCTATCATCAGGAAGGCGAAGAACGGCAGGGTGGACAGGTAGATGTCCACGATTGGCCGGTCAAACCGGTAGCCCGCGATAAACAGGTTCAGACCGACCGGTGGCGTGATGTAGCCCAGTTGCATGGTGGCCAGAAAAACGATACCCAAATGTACTGGGTGCACACCAAACTGGGTGGCCACCGGCAGGATCAACGGTACGACCAGCACGATAGCCGAAAATATGTCCAGGATGGCTCCCAGCATCAGCAGGAATACAAGCAGCATGACCATGAAGGCAATCTCGCCGGTCACAAAACCGCTGATCCATTCCAGTAGCTGCTGGGGTACACCGCTATCGATCATGAAATTGGTCGAGGCGCGTGATACCCCCAGTATCATCATGATGCCACCGACCAGGATCATGGATTCACGCACGATGGACGGCAGCCGGCGTATGGACACTTCCTTCAGCACCAGCACATCGATGATCAACACGTAAAGCGCGGTGACCGCGGCTGCCTCCGAAATGGCAAAGTACCCGGAGTAAATTCCCCCCAGCACAACGATGGGCAGCGGGATTTCCCAGGCGGACTCACGCAGTGCCGTCCTGACTTCAGCCCAGGAAAAATCGCCCAGCGGTGTGCGTATCGCCCGGTTTTTCCAGATGCTGAAAGCCGACAGTATCAGCAGCATCAGGAAACCGGGTAAGAGCCCGGCGAGGAACAGGTCTTCGATCGGAACTTCAGCGATCACGCCATACAGGATCAATGGCAGGGATGGTGCAAACAACAATCCCAGGCTGCCTGCCGAGGCGACCAGGCCCAGGTTGAATCTTTCCGGGTAACCCGCCTGCTGCATGGCCGGGAACAGTATGGCGCCCAGGGCGATGATGGTGACACCCGAGGCCCCGGTAAAAGCAGTGAAAAATGCACAGGCAACCAGTGACACTATGGCCAGGCCGGCCGGCATCCAGCCGAGCAGCGCACTGGTCAAGCGCACCAGGCGTTGCGGCGCTTTGCTCTCGCTGAGTAAATAACCCGCAAAGGTGAATAACGGAATGGCCAGCAGGATCGGCATTTCTGCAATGCCATAAAACTCGATTGCAATCGCCTGCAGGTCGATATCGGCCTGGTAAAAATTCCAGAATGCGGCCGCGGCAATAACGGCGAACAGCGGTGCGCCGAGCAGGACCAGTATCAACAGCGCCGGCGCCAGTATCATCATTGGCCGGAACCGCTATCGATTGTCACGGCGGCAGGGATTAAGGTCCGTTTGACCGCCAGTACCAGGTGGCGGTAGGCCATCAGGCCAAAACCGACAGGCAGGATAATCTGCATCATCCAGGCGGGCGTATTGTTCATCAGGGTGTCACCAAATTCATAGGAACCCATGACAAAACGGGCGCTGTGCCAGGCAAACAGGGCACAGATAAAAGCGGTGAACAAGTCGATGATTATTTTCGTGATTAATTGGGCGCCGCGTGGCAGGAACCGGTCCAGCACCTCGATGCTGATGTGTTTGTCCATCCTGCTGGCCGCGAGCCCACCGGCCAGCGTCAGCCACAGGACCATCAGGCGTAGCATTTCATCTCCCCAGAACAGGCTGGTATCAAGAAAATTCCTGAGGAAAATCTGTACGCCGGCCAGCAGGATCATGCTGACCAGGATGATCAGCAGTACGAGGTCTTCCCCGTAGGTTCCGGCTTTTTCCAGCTTGTCTAAAAACGATTTAACCGCAACCATCTGCCTGTTTACCCGTACGGTAGGCATCGATATAGCACTCAGCTTCATCCAGCAATGCGCTGTCCACTACGCCTTTGCGGGCCAGTTCATGGTTGGATGCCCTGGCTGCATCACGCCACACGGAGATTTGGCCCTGGTCGGGTGTCACCGGTTTCATGCCGTCGTCGAGCAGGGCCTGGAAGGCATTTTCATTGTCCTCGTTACCCTGCTCGTCGAAGCCCCGGTAAACCCGTTCCATGACTTCGCGAACGATGGCCTGGTCGTCGGCCTGTATGCGGTCAAAAAACTTCTTGTCTATCACCAGCATGGCGAATATGTAAGCCAGCGGCAGCTCGGTGATGTAGCTGACCCCGGTGTTCCACTGCAACACGATCGTGCCAGCCGGTGGCCCCATGATGGTATCGATCAGTTCCGTCTGCAGGCCGGTCAGCACATCTGTTAACGGCATCGTGACCGGCGAAATACCCAGGGCCTTGGCGGCGCCGTAGGCCAGGTGATCGCCGTCAGGAATCCAGACTTTCAGACCCTGCATATCATCGAGGTTCGCAATCGGGCGATTTGACATCAGGTGGGCAAAGCCACCACCGGCAAAGCCAAAGTTGACGTAACCGGCCGCCTCCAGGAGATTCCGCAACTTGTCGTCCATGCGTTGCCTGGCAAATTGCACTTCTTCGAGGTCGCTGAACAACATGGGCATGGCATAAAGCATCGAGTCTTTCTGGAACTCTCCGAGCGTGGTTGATGTAAACGCACCACCGTGCAACTGGCCGATACGCATCTTGCGCAATACCTGCTTGTCATTGCCCTGCACGCCGCCACCGTAAAACTTGAATGAGACCCGGCCCTGTGTCCGCTCGGAGATTTCCTTGGCCCCGGCCCGCATGTCTTTCATCCATGCCGAGCCCTCGGGGGCCAGGGTAGCCAGTTTGATGGTCTGGGCGGTGGCCGCCGATGCCATTGTAAGCAGTAGCAGGCCCGATGACGAGGTAGCTGGTTTTAAAACGGGAGATCATCAATGTATTTATTCCTTGAGGCCCTAGAAATATTCTTCTGCCGTATCGAGCAGTTCCTGCGCTTCACGTTGAGCCAGTGTATTGAATAGAGTGTAGCCGTCCTGGATTGGTTCCGCGGAAATGACCTCTTGCAACAATCGGTCATGCAGCTCGCGGTCGTACAGTGTGCGTGCATAATAGCGCGCGTAATCCACGGTGACTGACAGGTCTTTGCCGCCGGATAACTCGAGGGCACGTTCAAAGTGTGCTTTACCGGCCTCGAAGTCCCCGCCCAGCGCTGGTGGCCGGATGGTGTTCAATACCGCGAGATAATGCTCCACCTGGACTGCGTTATAGCCAGCATCCAATTCCTGCAGGCGCTTCAGGGCAGCCTCGACACGCGGCAAACGGGTCATCGCGCCCCAGTCATCACTGTGTACCTTGACATAAGCGATGGATGCCAGGCCGTAGGCGTAAAGACTGGCAGAGTCCCTTTTATCCGTTTTGTCCAGTACGCTGGTGAATTCCTTGAATGGAAGGTCCTCAAGAGCACAGATTTGATCGTTGCTGGCGCACAGGGATTGTCGTGCCATAAGCGAGTGCGCGGCTGGTGAGCCGGTCAGCGCGCTCGGGATCATCGACAAAAACTACCCCGTAGGCGGCATATAGTTCTGCGGCTGCAGCCAGCATTGCGGCATCGTTGGGCGAGCCCTCGATAAAGCTGTCGAGCATCAGCAAATATGCCGGTGCGCCGTCGCGTACTGTTTCCGGATCATCCTGGTTCAGCATGGCGGAACTGAGGTTCGAGGCCATGCTGCTGGTTGCCGATTGCATCAGCGAGGCGCATGCACCGAGCAACAGCAGCACGAATGGAATCAGCACTATTTTTTTGTCGATCAAGTTCACGTCAAGTTTTGCCCGGTTTTTGCGAGCAGCGATTATAAACCGATATACGGCTCTATGCTGTACAGATTGGACGATGAGGGGCGGCACTGACTGCGCCAGGGCTTTAAGAACCCGGTTCCCTTAGAAGCCAGTTTTAGGGGGGGGAGAAATCAAACCGGACTACGGGAACCGGGCGTATAACCAAAAATCGGGATAACTGCAGCCTTCCTGCAGTTATCCCACTTTTCTTATTATTTTAATAAGTGCCCGGCCTAGAGTTGCTTTATTATTGCTATTCAACCCCTGACGTATTCCTCTGCCCTTTGCCCGGTTCTGTGGATGTGGTGCCTGGATCAGGTAAAGCCGGTGGCAGTATTTCGGAGGACAAACCACGCGTCTCAAACCTGGTCACTTACAGATCACAAACCCAGCAATCACCAGTTCACAACCGGGCACCGGAGAGGAACCATCAGTACAGCCCCAAGTGCACGACGTCAATATAGATCAGTGCGGCGTATAAAGAAATTTGCCAGGGGGAAAATTGGTGGAAGATTTACGGAACGTTTCCAGATGGGGTACGATTGCTCCCCTGGACAGATTTTAACTCTCATCACATGGAGTATTTTTAGTGGGCCTTGAGTGCTACCGCATCGGAGATCTGGTGCTCGACGCAGGCACGCAGGAGGTCAAGCGCGACGGGGACTGTCGTGCCAATTCCACGTTTGTCTTTCAAACTGCTGCTCGCGTTGGCGCGGCACGCACCCAATGTCGTATCAACGGACCAGCTTGAAAGTGAGGTCTGGGAAGGGCTGGTGGTCGACCGCGGGACGGTCAACAAGCGCGTCTTGCTGTTGCGCAAGGCATTGAGCGATGGGCAGGAAGAGGATCCATACATCGCGGTTGTCCGCGGTAGTGGGTACAGGTTAATTGTCCCGGTCGAACGGGTCGATTCCACGCTTGATGACACAAATGGGGAAACCGCGGCGGAACAAGACATGGTGCACTTCAAAGCGCGCACTGTCCGCTATACCTCGTATGGCCTGGTGGGTATCTTCGCCGTGCTGGCTCTTTACCATGGGTCGTTGATGACCATATCCAAATTCCGGCAAGCCGGCCAGCTTGCGGATACTGCGGCCGCAACGGTGGTTGCGCCGTCCAACCAGAATTCGATCGCCGTGCTGCCGTTCGTTGATTTGACGGATGGCCGGACCCACCAGTACCTGGGTGACGGCATTGCGGAAGAGATCATCAACCTGCTGGCGCGCATGGACGGTCTTGAGGTCGCGGCGCGCACGTCATCGTTCGCATTTCGTGATTCGGGCCTGACCACGATAGAGATCGCACCCAGGCTGAGGGTTGCGAAAATACTCGAGGGCAGTGTCCGGCATACCGAAGAACAAATACGTATCACCGCCCAGTTGGTCGATGTCCAGACCGGCTATCACATCTGGTCGCAGAACTATGACCGGGTCATGGACGAGGTGTTCGAAATCCAGGACGACATCGCGGCCAGTATTGCCCAGTCGCTCAAACTGACCCTGGATGAAAACAGCACGATTGACTCGAGGCTGAATACGACCGGGAATCTGGCGGCCTTTGAGTTGTACTTGCAAGGCCGCGAACTGTTGAACAACCGCATTTCCACGCGGGAAAAGGGTCTGCACGAGGCTCTTGAGTATTTTGAAAGAGCTGTTGCAGAAGACCCGGGATTTGCAAAGGCGCACGCGGGTATCGCACTGGTCTCCAGGCTCCTGATTTCCTATGACGACACCCTGGACAGGGAAACATATGTGCAATCCGCTGAAACCAGCGCCAACCTGGCGCTGGAACTCGACCCCCGTTCGACCGAAGCCCTCAGTGCCCTGGCGCTGATTTATGAAACCCGCAACGATATGGTCAATGCCCATGCCATGTATGAAAAAATCAATGCCATTGGCAGGAATAGTTCAGATGTCCTTCACTGGAAAGCCATGCTGCACATCCGGCTTGGCTATTTTGACGAGTTACTGGAGCCGTTAACCGAGGTTTATAAACTGGAACCCCTGAACGAACACATCGGCTGGTCGTTGGCAACGGCGCTGAACTTTGCCGGTGACCCGGCGAGCGCGAGGAAGATACTGAAACAGCTTGAGAACTTCACCTATCGTCAATATGTCCTCGGTCTGTGCGCCATAAACGTCAAACATTTCGACCAGGCGCGTGAGCTTTTGCGCGATGTGAAGATGCGCTCGGGTGTATTGCCGGCGGCCTGGGCTGATTTGATCATTGATGGTCTTGAGGACCCCGCCAGGTCGGAGCAGGCAGCGCTTGCAGTCCTGGCCGCAGTCGAGCAGGGTGAACTGTCCAGGATCGTGGCATTCGAAGCGCTGCTGATTCTCGGCTCGCCCCGGGTTTTCGACCTTGGTATCGATCCGCTCAGCGATATAGTCAAGTTACAAATTCATACCCAGGTATGGAACAACTGGGCGGTGGCGGTACGTCGTGATCCACGCTTCAAGGAGTGGGCCGCTGCCTTGGGTAATGTTGAATTCTGGGAAAAATATGGCTGGCCTGACCGCTGCAAACCTACCGGGGCCGATAGTTTCGAATGTATCTGACAATCACACGGTAATGATGGGAAAGAGACTTATATGGACATGACTTCACACTGGGCCGGTTACCTGGCGATCCTGATTTTCATCGCCGCTTACGTACTGGTGATTTTCGAAGAGAATATTCATCTGAAAAAATCAAAACCGGTCATCGTGGCCGCAGGTATCATCTGGATGCTGGTTGCCCTTGCCTACGCCAGTGTTGGTGATGTCCATACGGCAGAGGAACTGGTACGGCACAACCTGCTCGAATTCGCCGAGTTATTCCTGTTCCTGCTCGCGGCAATGACCTTTATCAATACGATGGAGGAGCGCGGTATTTTCAACGTGCTGCGTGTTTGGCTGGTCGGCCAGGGTTTCTCGCTGCGCCAGGTCTTCTGGATCACCGGTGGCATCGCATTTTTGATGTCACCGATTGCAGATAACCTGGCCACGGCGCTTTTGATGGCCACCGTGGTCATATCAGTGGGTGGCAACAATTACCGTTTCGTCGCGCTGGCCTGTATCAACATCGTGGTAGCCGCCAATGCCGGTGGCGCTTTCAGCCCGTTTGGTGACATCACGACCCTGATGGTATGGCAGAAGGGACATATTCAGTTCGGCGATTTTTTTGCCCTGGTATTGCCATCCATTGTCAACTGGCTGGTAACCGCCGGTATCCTGTCGTTTGCCCTGCCAGCGGGCAAACCCGACCCGGTGCACGAAGAAGCGCACCTGCAACACGGCGCGTGGGTCGTGGTGGGGCTTTTCATTGTCACCATCTCCATGGCGGTGTCCATGCACAACTTCCTGCACCTGCCACCGGTGATCGGCATGATGACAGGGCTGGGTTTCCTGAAGCTGTTTGGTTATTACCTGCAGCGCAGGGACCAGAGCATGGCGGCCCAGCAGATGGTCGAAAGCTCGGCCCTGGGTATTGCCGCGATGCACGGGGGTCCTGCCGAGGCCAACAAGAGGTTCTATGACATCTACAGCAACCTGCAAAGAGCCGAGTGGGATACGTTGATGTTTTTCTATGGTGTGATCCTGTGTGTTGGCGGACTCGGTGCGTTCGGTTACCTGGCAGTGGGGTCCGAATTGCTGTACACGGGTCTGGGCCCGAGCATTTCCAACGTGTTGGTCGGTATCGCCTCGGCCCTGGTGGATAACATACCGGTGATGTTCGCCGTGCTGGCCATGGATCCCGATATGAGCCAGGGCCAGTGGTTACTGGTCACGCTGACAGCGGGCGTCGGTGGCTCGATGCTGTCCATCGGCTCGGCAGCGGGCGTCGCCGTCATGGGCCAGGCACGTGGTATCTACACGTTTTTTGCCCACCTCAAATGGACCTGGGCCGTCGCCCTGGGCTACGCGGCCAGTATCGCGGTGCATTTCTGGGTGAACGCCGGGAGCTTCTGATAAAGGGGCTGCCCCTTTCGGGTCAGCCCGTCACTGTGTGACGACCTCACGCGCCTCGTCCAGCGCCAGGCGCAACAGTTCGGCCCACTCTCCCAGCATTTCCCTGGCGGCGGTTTCATTGCGGTCCTTGTTTGACCTGAAAGTACTGGTCATGGAGCGGTCGTACTTGTTATCGATCGTCATGACCAGTTTGTCGCCGGTGACCGAATCAAGTAATTCCATGTACAGGGTCATTGTCCCTACCGAGGCCATGGCACTGCGGTCGTTGCGATTCCTGGGTGTGTACGGGGCAAAGATGTTCAGGTCAATGATTGCGGGCTGCACAACCAGCACGTCGTCCGCGATTTCTTCAACGACGTCATAACCGCCGTTATCCTGCAGTTCCTGTTTGAATGTTTCCATAAACAGGTCGGCCAACCCAAGCTTGATGCGCTGTATGTCATCAGGGGTAATAGTGTGGTTGGGAATGCGGTTCTGCGTCTTTTGCCAGTCCTTGACAAATGCAACCTGCGGTTTGACCAGGTAAATCCGCTGGTAGCCGGACAGGTCCACACCCGGCTTGGCATAGACACGCGCCATCTTGGTGTCTTTGAGCAGGTGCAGGCCATCCACGGTTACTGCCGGTGGTTCCTTGTCAGCGGAGGTCGCTGCTAAGGGCAGGGCCAGACAGACGAGCGTAATCAACAGGGTGTTGAGTGTTTTCATTCGAGTTTCTCCAGTTCCGGTATTTATTATATAACCCGGAAAACTGCATTTATATTACATAAGACAGGGTTGCGCTGAGGTCTTTTAAACACGATTTCATTCTGCCCTGTTTGGTAATTCAGGTGAATTATTGATCCCGAAATGCATGCTGTTGCTGCAATTTTGTTTTTCATTTTCATCGTGCCGCAAAGCGAATAAAAGGTCTGTGAAAGGGCTGCTCATCTATCGCGTATGACGCGCCGACAAATTGACACAAGTCAAAAAATATTGCTTTGTTGCGCCGCAAATGGCTGTAAATAGGCGTTCCTCGGAAAATCTTGACCTGAGTCATTTGTGACCGTATGGCCCGGTGATAACGTGCGCTGCACAGGTTAGTTGTCATATTTGACAGGTTTAACAGGGCAAAACCCGGAATAATCACGATGATTTTTCCGCATAAAGACCGGGTTTACTGTTTGAAAACGGAGGACGCATCCCTGTCCGTCTAAGCAGTCGGGGAAGCAAGGTATGGGTATAAAGAAGTCATTTCCAACAGAGCTGATAAGCAAGTACGGCTTGGCTGGGCCTCGTTATACCTCCTATCCGACCGCTTTACAGTTTCACGAGGGTTTTGACGCAGAGGCTTACCAGCGTCATGTCCAGAACAGTAACGACGACCTGATTCCCAGGCCCTTGTCACTGTACGTGCACCTGCCGTTTTGCAAGCAGCTCTGCTACTACTGCGCCTGTAACAAGAAGGTTACGCAGAGCACGAAACGTGCGAACACCTACCTGCAGTACCTGGAACAGGAGATCCGGATGCAGGGCGAACTGTTCGATGCAGACCGGCAGGTTATCCAGTTGCACTTCGGCGGCGGGACACCGACCTATCACGATGACGAGCAGATCAAGGCGATCATGGAGCAACTGTCGGCCAGCTTCCTGTTGAGCCGGTCTCAGAGCAGGGAATTTTCCATCGAGATCGATCCACGTACGGTGGATCGCGACAGGCTGGTCTTCCTGGCCGAAATTGGATTTAACCGTGTCAGCCTGGGCATCCAGGATTTCGACCCGGCCGTGCAAAAAGCCGTCAACCGTGAACAGGACCGGGACAAGACGCTGGAGTTGATCGACGACGCGCGGGCAAACGGTTTCAACTCGGTGTCCGTGGATTTGATTTATGGTCTGCCGCTACAGACCGCCAAATCGTTCGAGAAGACGATTGACACGGTACTCACGGCGCGTCCGGATCGCCTGTCGGTGTACAACTACGCACACCTGCCGCATCTGTTCAGCGCCCAGCGCATGATCAAATCCGATGACGTGCCGAGTCCCGAAGTCCGCTTGCAGTTGATGGCCTCGACCATCGGCAAGCTGGTTGAAGCCGGCTATGTCTATATCGGTATGGATCATTTTGCCCTGCCAGACGATGAGTTATCGCTGGCGATGAAGGATGGTACCTTGCAGCGTAATTTCCAGGGCTATTCCACCTGCCGCGAAACAGACCTGGTGGGTATGGGTGTCAGTGCGATCAGCAAGGTGGGCAACAGTTTTGCCCAGAACCGCAAGGATATCCGCGACTGGCAGGTAACCCTCAAAGATGGCGCCTTGCCTATCTGGCGGGGCCTGAGCCTCAGTGGCGAGGACCGTATCAGGCGCGCGGTTGTCTCTGCGATCATGTGCCAGGGCAGGGTTCGGTTCGGTGATATCGAGAAGCGATATCACATTGATTTTTCCAACCACTTTGCGCCGGAATTGGAGTTGCTCAAACCACTTCAGGATGACGGCCTGGTCAAATTAAAGGACCGCGGGCTGGAAGTCACCCCGACCGGACACCTGTTGCTGCGCGCCGTAGCCATGAAATTTGACGAATACCTGGTCAACGACCGGCAAGGCAAATCTTACTCAAAAGTCATCTAGAAGGGATAACAGACCCTGAATGCTCTGTTAGGCTATAATCCACCGCTTAGTTGAATTTTGTGGCGTTGGGTTTGGCTTTTTATGGGCACGGATAACCAGAATAAACCTTATTTTCCAGACCGTGTGCAGGTTGCGTGCAGCCAGTGCACCCTGGGTAACCTGTGCCTGCCGCGTAACCTCAATGCCAGTGATACTGAGCAATTCGAGAGTATCGTCAACAAGTCCCGTCCGATCCAGCCCGGCGAGCATATTTTCCGCGCGGGTGACAAATTCCAGACCATCGCGGCAGTGAGAGCGGGCTGCTTCAAGAGTTACGTCATCGACAAGAACGGTGAAGAGCAGGTGCTCGGTTTCCATTTGCCGGGTGAGATCATTGGATTTGACGCCATTCATGAGAATATCCACCGGGCCAACGTGGTCGCGCTCGATACCAGTTCGGTATGTGGCCTGAGCTTTGACTCGGTGACCGAGATGGCACGGCAGTTGCCAAAACTGCAGGAAGAATTATTCCGCGTGATGAGTCTGCATATCGCCGAACTCGAGGCGAGTGCGGCTGATTTGAGCGCCGAGGAAAGGATCGCCCGCCTGTTGTGCTCCCTGTCCGGACGTTTTGCCAGCCGTGGTTACTCTTCGAAGGAATTCAACCTGAGCATGTCGAGGCGTGACATTGCCTCCAACCTGCGTCTGGCCACCGAGACCATCAGCCGTGTGCTGGCGCGGTTCCAGAGTGCGGACATCATCCGGGTGAACCGGAAAAAGGTCACCATCCTGGACCGGGACAAGCTGAAGGAACTGGCCCGCCGGGACACCTGTTAGCGGCCCTCAGCGTTCAAGTTCAAAACCCGTGCCGTCCAATCCCCATCCCCACAAAAATGAACCCGTAAACAAGCTGCTTATTTTATCGGCCAATGCCGCGGATTATGCCGCCCTGGTCGAGGCCGCCGATCTGCCACAGCTCGAAACCCACATAGCCACGGACACCGCCGCCGCCGCGGACCTGGTTGCTGACTGCAACATGATTCTTGGTGACCCGCGCATGGTCAGCCTGGTGATTGAAGAAGCGCACAAGGTCACCTGGGTACAATCCATGTGGGCCGGTGTGAACACACTGTGCGGGGGCGGATTACGCAGGGATTATGTCCTGACGGGTGTCAGGAACGTGTTCGGTGCGCAGATGACCGAATACGTTATCAGCTACCTGTTTGGCCTGGAGCGGGGCGTGTTCACGACGCGGGAGAACCAATCAAAGCGGTGCTGGCAACAATTGCCTTACCGCCATTCGCGTGATATCACGGTGGGGTTTATCGGACTGGGTTCAATCGGCCGCCACATTGCACGCAAGCTCCGGCAGCTCGGGCTGCGTGTCACCGGGCTGAACCGTACAGGTGCGGCGTGCAATGAGGTCGAAGCGGTTTTTAGCATCGACCGCATCGGGGAATTCTTGAGTGAGCCCGATTACCTGGTTATGAGCTTGCCGGAAACAGCGCATACGAAAGGCTTCATCGATACCGGGAAACTGCAGTTGATGAAGCCAACTGCCGTATTGATCAATGTCGGGCGGGGCAGCACTATCGTGGAGCAGGACCTGGTTGAAGCCCTTCGCGAAGGTGTCATTGGGGGGGCTGTGCTGGATGTGTTTGAGCAGGAACCCCTGGCGAAAAACAATCCGTTGTGGGAATTACCCAATGTGTTCGTGACCCCGCACCATGCTGCTCTCAGCTTTCCCGGGGATATCAGCGCAATATTTATCGAGAATTACCATCGCTACATCAACCAGGAACCCTTGTTGCACGTGGTGGATTTTGACGCGGGTTACTGATCGGGGCCAGCTTGTAGTATCTTGAAGCAGTGGCAATCAAGGAGGCCCGGTTTGTGAAAACACTGAAACATCTTTTTGACCGGAACCAGGCCTGGGCGGAAGCTGTTGAGCGAAACAATCCCGGTTTTTTCGCTAGCCTGGCCGAGCAGCAGAGTCCGGAGTACCTGTGGATTGGCTGTTCGGATTCCCGGGTATCGGCCAACCAGATCGTCGATATGTTGCCGGGTGAGATTTTTGTTCACCGCAATATCGCCAATGTCGTAAGCCAAACGGATGTGAACTGTCTTTCGGTGATCCACTTCGCCGTCGAGGTCTTGAAGGTCAAACACATTATCGTTTGCGGGCACTACCGTTGCGGCGGCATCCATGCGGCGATGCAGACACAGGATCACGGGTTTATCGAGAACTGGCTGTGCCATGTGAAAGACGTCAGCCGCCTGCACGCTGATTGTTTGCAAGACCTGGATGATAAAAGCCGTTTCGATTTGTTGTGTGAGCTGAACGTCAAGGAACAGGTCAGTAATGTCTGCAATACGCCGGTGGTGCAGGCGGCCTGGAAGCGCGGCCAGGAGCTGTACGTACACGGCTGGATCTACGATATTGCCAATGGCCTGTTAAAAGACCTGGTAGTGGATAGATAGCAGCTTTTCACGCCGTCAGAAATCAAAACTCCCGCGCAGCCCGGCGTACACGGCCCGCCCGGGCCGGACAAAGCCCAGGATTTCCTCGTAGTGCTCATCCAGCAGGTTGCTGACCCTGCCGGTTAATTCCAGTGACCGGGTCAGTTGCCAGGCGACGGCCAGGTTTGCCACCAGGTAGGCATCCATCTCCACGCGCTCGGATACAAACGTCACCGGCGAATAATACACATCCTGCTGCGTGCCGTTGTAGTCCAGGTTCAGGCTGATGCTGCCTTTTTCCTGCGCAAAATACCAGGCAGAGAAAACACCGGCCATGTGCCGTGGCCGCCTGGCCTCGATAACCGTCTGACCGTTGTTGTCTTCCTCGCTTGCGTCCGTGTAGGTGTAGGAGGCCCCGAGTGTGAACGACCCACTCAGTTGCAGATCAATAATCACCTCCACACCCTTGCGATGGCTGTCACCCTGCTTGTTCCTGGCCGTGAACATGAAGGTGTCGGGATCAAATACAAAACCGTCAATTTCATCCTCCAGGTCCTGGTTAAAGTAAGCCAGTTGCAGGGAATGGCGGTTGTCTGACCAGGCAAGGTCAAGACCGGCTTCCCAGGCAGTTGATGATTCGGGTTGCAGGTTAGGGTTGCCGGCAAAAAGATCGGCAAAATAGCCGTAGCGCTCGGTGAATGTTGGGGCCTTTGAACCGGTGCCCAGGGAGCCACGCAGACGCAGGGCAGGGGATAGCTGGTAGGCTGCCGCCAGTTGCCAGGTGGAGGCATCTTCGAAATCGCTGTAGTCATCGTGGCGTGCGCTCATGGTCCAGCTCAAACCGTCAACGGGTTTGCCGACGTACTCCAGGGCAAGACCATTGACGTGGTAGGACTGGTCCTGGTTCGGGTCACCCCACGGGGTGGCAATACCCCGCTGCGCAAAATCGACCTGCTCACGCTCGAGGGCAAAATTGATCAAATGCCCTTGCTGCTGTCCGAGTTCTGCACCACCGCGCAAACGGAACTCAAGGGTCTCTGCCGCGCTTGATTCTGTCCAGGTGTTATCGCTGTAACTGTCGTTATCGGATACCATCCGGTGCACGGAAAAACTGCCCGACCAGGGCTGTTGCAGCGGTGAATATTTCAGTTCACCACTCAAAAAGGACTGCTTCGAATCCGTGTAGCGCTCGGCGTCCACCGGCAGTCCGGTCACAAGATAATCAATGTCGTCGTATTCACTGCTCGAGTCCGTCACCTGGATGGACAAGCGGCCGCTCAGCGCGTCATCGGTGTTGAAACCAAGTGTAATGTTGCCACTCGTGTTGTCCATGCCATCGGCCTCGTTCCCGTCGCGCGACAGGTTGGTGCCGTTTGTTTCGAGGTGTGAAAGCCAGGCGTCAACACGAAACATATCCCCGGCATAGCCCGCTTCCAGGCTGGCATCGCGCGTGTCGAATGAGCCAGCCTCGATACTGCCTGATACGAAAGAACCGCTATCGGTTTTGTTCCGAATGATATTGATCACACCGGCAATTGCATCACTGCCCCAGGTCGCGCTCTGTGGTCCACGGATGATTTCGATGCGCTCGATACTGGATGTCAGGGCAAGCTGGTACTGGAATTCATCATTGCTGGCTGGATCGTTGGCACGTACACCATCCATCAACACCAGCAGATGGTTGGCCTCTGCCCCGCGAACGCGTACCTGGGTTTGTGAACCGGCCCCACCTGCCTGGCTGACGGAAAATCCGGGCACATCGCGCAGGAGATCTGACAGGTACCGGTATTGTTTCAGCTCGATTTCCTCCCGGGTAATGACCGTAATGGAACTGGCCACGTCCCTGGCAGAAAGAGGTTGCAGACCCGCCGTGACCACCAGGGTGTCGAGTTCCAGCGCCTCCTGGGCAACTACCTGGTGACTGATCAGCAGTAGCAAGATGCAGCAACCGGGGATTGCCTGAAGCTTGGTGAATTGTTTGACCATTGCCGTTTTCCAGTGCGATCTCACCCGATCGCGCATGGTTGTGCGCCTTGGCAGGGCTTGGGACTGTGACCGTGGGTGTTCGAGGAATTATCTCTCACACGCCACGCCCGCCGCGAAAGCACAAGTGAAAAACTACAGGCCGGTCTCCGGGCTCGCGAAGAGCGATTTGCATCGCCAGTGACAGGTCGCCTTCCCATGCATAAGCACAGTGGCTGCCTTGACCCATACCTTCGCCTACCGTTGCGGGGGCAGCGACGGAATTACCCCAAGGGAATTAACCTCGATGGTGCACCGTCTTCCCGTTTAATCCCTTGACTGAGCAGTCAAAAGGACACCTGCAGACATGGCAGGGAGATTGATCGAATGCAAGTGGCTTGTCAAGCAGGCCGGCTTAAAAGCCGTGTTTGCATATTGGCAATGAAGGGTTAGTATGCAGTTGAGACCATACTGCGAGGTATCAATATGTCTTTCTGGAAACGTTTCCTGGTTTTGCTGGTAGTTGTCGTGCTGATCAGCCTTGTTATCAACCTGCTCTGGAACTGGATGTTCAATTTCGGTCTGCCCCCGTACGTTTCCGGTGTGGTCGGTGGTTTGACCGCAGTACCCGTGTGGGATGCGCTGAAACGGATCAAACCAACGCAGAAATAGCAGCGCCTATAAGCGACAGGCACGTACTGTTAGCCAGCGGTTACTGCCGCGATGCAGCGCCGGGAACGCGCCTCTATTGCATCCCAGTCACCCCGGGCGATGTCGTGGGGTACGAATAAAGTAGCCACGTAGCCAACTGCATATGCACCGGCGGCAATCCATTCGGCGGCGTTATGTTCATCCACACCATTGGTTGGAACGATTTTCAAATCCGGCATGGGGCCGAGTACGGCACGCACCCAGGCAGGGCCGCCGTGCGGGGCAGGGAATAGCTTGCACAGCTGGGCGCCCGCCCGCTGTGCCTGCAGCATCTCTGTCGGGGTATGTGTGCCCGGCATGCTGGCCACACCGAGATCGGTTGCAGCATGAATAACCGCCTTATCCATGACCGGTGAGACGATAAATTGTGCGCCGGCCTCTACCGATAACCGTGCTTCTTCAGGGGTCATCACCGTGCCGGTGCCGACGATGAGGCCCTCACGGCGCGAGTATTCCTGCACCAGTTCATATGCACCCGGGATGGTGAGCGTGAACTCGATAATCCTGAACCCGCCACGGATCGCGGCTTCCATCGCGAGAGCTGCTTTTTGCTGGTCGTTGGTACGTAAAATGGCACTGGCTTTCAAGCGCCCAAATTGCTCGACAAAGGCTTCTGCTGTCACGGCTTGTCCCTCGTTTTCCGGGTGGTCCGGGTGTGTGACCACCGCCCGCTGCTATTGAATTTTATAGGTGCATATTAGCTCAGAACCAGGGCTCGCGAACACCTCCATTCCGGCAAAAAAACCGGGGATTGTCAAAAGAGCCGGCAAAGCACAAGGATCTGGTTGGTGCTGATATACTTAGCCCGAACATTTCACCAGTCGGCGCTGGCTCTCTTCTCAGGCTATTGGAACATCAGCGGATTATGGCGTTTTACGGGCATCATCAACAAGTACAGTTTGTCCCCGAGCCAAGGCCTATCCCGGCCCTGGCTGGTCCAGGCACGCCTCAGCTTGGGCTTCCTTCAAGACGTAGCTACGGCTACGTCTTTCAGTCCAGCCCGGCGCCGGGACGTACCTGTTCGGCGCCATCATCCGGGATACTGGTGAAATGTTCGGGCTAGCGGCCTTTTCATCACGTAGTGGCACATTGCTCTGAACACTATGCGTCCGTTTCTATTCACTCTGGGTTGCTTGCTGTTCTGCCTGGGTTTCGTCGGTGCGTTTGTGCCCGTGCTGCCGACCACACCATTCATGTTGCTGGCATTGTGGTGTTTTTCACGCAGTTCTGACCGGTTTCACGATTGGTTGTACAACCACAAGGTATTTGGCCCGCCCATGCAGCAGTGGCACGACCACCGCGTCATTCCCGCAGGTGCAAAGGCCATTGCAATGCTGTTCATGGCCCTCAGCATGGTCTACCTGTTCGGTTTCTCAAGCGCACCGGTGTGGGTCAAGGCCCTGATGACGGCCACCGTGGCCATCGGGTTCGGGTTTATCCTGACCCAGCCATCCGTGCCACCGGACGAACAGGAATGAACCGGTCCCGGCCCTGTCGCGACGGGTTGGGAATAAAATGGGTGTTCGTGCGTATATAGGACAAGCCCAATGAAAAAGCACGAAATGCAACAACTCCAACAACTAGGCAATGGTGCACACGCGCTGGCCCTGCAGATACTGGGAAACCCTGATGATGCAACCGACGTGGTACAGGACGCAATCGTCAAGACACTCGGGAAACGCGGTGGTTACGACGCCAGTACCGGGCCATTGGCGCCATGGTTTTTGCGCGTGGTGCGAAATGGTTGTATCGACCTGCTCAGGCGCCGCCGTCCAGCAGATAGCAATATCGATGTCTTGAGTGAACCGGGTCCGGGCCCACAAGAAATGCTGGAGTTGTCACAACGTGACCGGGAATTGCACACGGCTCTCGCGAGACTGTCTGCCGAGCAACGCCAGATTATCGTATTGCGCGATTACATGGACCTGAGCTACAAGGAGATTGCCGATGTGCTGGATGTACCGCAGGGCACCGTGATGTCGAAATTGCACCGGGCGCGCCTGGCCTTGAGAAAGGAGCTGACCAGCGATGAATGAGGAAAGAGGAATAGCGGGCCAACATGTGGGTGCCTTGCTGTCAGGTTACATCGACGGCGAGTTGACCCAGCAACAACGCCAGTTGGTCAACCTGCACTGCGATGGCTGCGAGACGTGCCGCGTGGAATTGGCCCGGTTGAAAGAATTGCGTGAGCGTATCGGCAACGCGTCGCTCAGTGAAGTGGGTGAAGACAAGTGGAGGGAAACGATGGACGATTCGACTGTGCAAATTACCCGTGGTATCGGGTGGCTGATCTTTATCATCGGCCTGCTGGCCATTGCCGGTATTGGCCTGTTTGCATTTATTTTCACCAATGAGATGCCTGTGTGGACGAAACTGATTATGGTAGGTATCTATGGTGGCCTGGCATTATTATTGATCTCGGTGCTCAGGCAAAGGCTGATTGAGCGAAAGACCGATAAATACAAAGACGTGGAGATATGACATGTTGGTTGTAACCAGTGAAACAGTAGCGAACCACCGGATCGTCAGGACACTCGGGCTGGTGCGGGGCAACACCGTGCGCGCACGGCATGTCGGCAAGGATATCATTGCAGGCCTGCGCACCATCGTCGGGGGTGAGATCCACGAGTACACCAAGCTGATGGCTGAGAGCCGCGAGCACACCATCGACCGCATGATCGCAGAGGCCGAGCGCCTGGGCGCCAACGCCATTGTCACCACGCGGTTTACCACCTCGGTCATCCTGGGGGGTGCAGCCGAACTGCTGGCGGTGGGTACGGCAGTTATCGTCGAACCGGAATAGATTCGGAACAGGTTTTAGCGGCTCAACCCGCTATTAACCGGCAAACAGCAGGCGGATTGCGAACACAATAATGGTTGCGGTGACTACCCCGCGCACCCACTTGTGACCTTTGAGAATTTGCAGGTGAACACCGGCCAGGCCACCGAGGAAGTTTCCCGCGGCCAGTGCAAAACCCATGGCCCAATCCACCTTGCCGCTCCAGGCGAACAGCACCAATGTCAGGGGTGTAAAGGCCAGCACCAGTGTCACTTTCAACGCATTGCCCCTGATCAGGCTGAAGCCTGCCACCGATGTTGCTGCAAGGATCAGGAATCCGATACCGGCCTGGATGAAACCGCCGTATGCGCCGATCAGGAAAAATGCCGCGATAAATCCCAGTCGCCTCATACCCGTGGGCAAAGCGGCGTTGCCCTCTTCAAGCAGTTTGACGGGGCGCCACAGCGTCCAGGCAGCCACCACGACCAGTATCACCGCCAGTATCCTCTGGAACGCGAGCTCACCGATATTGACAGCCGCCACCGTTCCCACCAAGCGCACCGAGCAGGGCCGGCGGAATGGCCATCAGCAGCCACTCCCTGGAGAGCAGACCGCGCTGGTGGAAGCTCCAGGCGGCGCCGATATTCTGGATGAGTATCGCGACGCGATTGGTGCCGTTGGCCACCGTCGGTGGCAGACCGAGGAAAATCATCACCGGCAGCGACAGCAGAGAGCCACCACCCGCGATGACATTAAGGGTTCCGGCGATCAGGCCAACTATAAAAAGAATCAGGGAGGTGAAAAATATTTCTGGCAATGCAGTTGTCCGGGTGGGGTAGGCCTGAGGGTGAAATTACCTGTCTGCTGGCGTGGACAAAATAACACAGGGAAATATGTAAATGTCGGTTTTCTGGCAATAGAGCGTAGATTTTACTTTATACTCATCCCGAACTTTTTTAGCACTACTCAGGATCGGGCTTTCGGCGAAAACAAGCCCTCCGATCTACACGAAAATCTTCCAGGGAGTATCCGATGCGTTTTTCTTTCACCGCTTTAATCTGCATGTTCCTCGTCGCTTGTGACGCGCCGGCACCGATACCGGTTATCGAGGAAGAAGCTGCTATTGGGCGTGTCCTTCCACAGGGCTATGATGCAGCTGAGGAAACCATCCAGGCGGAAAACATGCTCGCCGATGTGAGCATCGTTGCGGGTGACGAATTCGAGGGCCGTGGTCCGGGCAGCGAGGGTGATGCCAAAGCCCGCGCATTCCTGGCCAGCCGCCTGGCTGAAATCGGCTATGAGCCTTTTTTTGAAAACGGCACTTATGAACAGGTCGTTGAGATCATCGGTTTGACCGTGCAGGATCCATCTGACCTGGTAATTGCAGCGCGAGATGGAACATCGGTGAGTTATCGCTACGGTGATGAATACATGATCATGGCCGGTCTCCAGGAACCGGAAATCCCGGTTCAGGATGCCGAGGTGGTGTTTGTTGGTTACGGTATCCAGGCACCCGAAGAGAATTGGGATGATTTCAAGGGAGTCGACCTCAACGGCAAAGTGCTGCTGATGCTGAATGACGATCCCGATTGGCAGCCTGATCTGTTCGGCGGCGAGCGCAAACTCTCTTACGGGCGCTGGGATTACAAGTACGCCAGTGCGGCGCGCCAGGGTGCTGCAGGCGCGATCATCATCCATGCCACCGAATCGGCCGGCTATCCGTGGGGCGTGGTGCGCGCCTCCAATATCGGCGAGCAGTTCGAGTTGAAGGCCGGTGACGAGCCACGCACTCAATTCAATGGCTGGTTGAGCTGGGAAGGCTCACCAAGCCCTGGCAAAACTCGGCGGACATGAGCTGGAAGCCCTGATCGAAGCAGCGCGCTCCCGTGATTTTCAACCCGTGGCACTGGGTGTTACGACTTCAATCGATCTAAGGGTTGCTGTGACGACCAAGACCACGGCAAACGTGGCCGGTATTCTGCATGGCAGCGACCCTGAACTCGGCAAGGAAATGCTGGTGCTATCGGCACACCACGATCATTTCGGCATCGGTGAGCCGGATGATACGGGCGATGTCATTTATAACGGCGCACTCGACAACGGTGTGGCCATTGCCCAGACCTTTGCCGTGGCCGGTGCTTTTGCCGCCTTGCCCGTGCCTCCCCGGCGCAGCATTCTCGTGTTGTTTCCCGCCGTGGAAGAGCAGGGCATCCTCGGCTCGCGTTATTTTGTCAACAGCGGGGTTGTGCACCCGGGCCTGTTGGCAGCCAACATCAATATTGAACTCGGTAATGTCTGGGGCCGGACCCGTGACGTGATCATCTATGGGTTGGGCAAGTCCGAGCTGGATGACTGGCTGCTTGAGGCCGCCGCCGTTCAGAACCGCAGCACCCGTGGTGAACAGGACGTCAAGGCGGGCTGGTTCTACCGCTCTGACCAGATCAGCTTTGCGCGTGCCGGTGTGCCAGCCATCTGGTTCAAGTCGGGCGTCGACTTCATCGGCCGGGAGCCGGGCTGGGGTGAGCAGCAGTACGCAGACTGGATCGCGTACAAATATCACTCCCCGGGAGATGAAGTTGAGGATAGCTGGAACCTGGAAGGCCTGGTGGAAGATGCCCAGCTCGCTTTTCGCCTGGCGGCAGCCATAGCCGAGGCGGAGACCACGCCAACCTGGTATCCGGGAGACGAGTTCGAGGCGGTACGTGATGCTGCCCTGGCAGAGTTGCAGTAAAGTACGGCAAATCTGGCAGTCATTACATGGCTATGAAGGCATCAAGGAATAAGGGCAAGATCGATATAGCACTGCTTGTTTTCAAGACGGTGCTGGTCGTGCTGGTTTTCCTCGCGGGCGGCTTTTTTGCGAGCAAGAACTGGCAGCCATTCAAGTTCATTGATGAGGCCTTCAAGGCGACCGTGACGGTGGTCGAGGAACAGACCCAGGTCAGGCCGGTTTTGCTGGTGGAAAGCCGCTACAACGGCGATGGTGTTTACCTGTATGACGAGGACCAGGCTCAAAACGGTCTCACCGTGCTGCAGGGCACCATGCCCGGTGGCCCGCAGTTACGGCTGGTTGATATGCAGGGTCGTGAAATCCACCGTTGGGGGGTCGATTTTTTCAAGATCTGGCCAAACCCGGTGCATATCGAGGAAAAGTACCGTCCCAAGTCCGTTTTCAACTACCACACCCAGGGCATGGTTGTTTTTCCCGATGCCTCGGTGCTGGTCAATGTCAGCGGCAAGGGTACGGCCAAGCTGGATAAATGCGGCAAAGTGGAGTGGACCGTTGATCACCTGACCCACCATTCGATCACGCCGATCAATGATGGCGGTTACTGGATACCGTCACACCGCGCAGCAAAAGACACACCGGATCACCTGATATTTGCCGGCATTACCCGCGACAAGTTGCTGAATGCGCCACCGGGGCAGTTGTACCAGTATGAAAACCTGGTTCTGCGCATCGATTCCAGGGGCAAAATCATCAACAGTTTTTCCGTGTTGCAGGCCCTGTACGATGCGGGACTGGAATCGGCCATCGATAACACCATGTATATCAAGCCCGATGACCCTACGCATCTCAACGACATAGAAATCGTGACCGATGCACTGGCTGCGAAGATTGATGGCGTTGAGGCCGGAGACCTGCTGCTGTCCCTGCGCCAGATGAAGATGCTGATGATCCTCGATGACGAGACCGGTGCACTCAAATGGCACTACATCGGCCCGTGGATTTACCAGCACGATCCTGATATCACCGCCGAGGGTAATATCGTCGTTTACAACAACGCCAACTACTGGTTGAATTTCAATCGCAAGCCCGGCAGCAACCTGATTGAGCTCGATCCCGCCACCGGCAAAACCCACATTATCTATCCGCTCGGGGACCAGCCCGCCTTTGTCAGCGAACTGCTTGGCGCCCACGAGCTACTGCCCAATGGCAACCGCCTGATCGTCGAGAGCCGTGCGGGCCGGGTATTTGAAATCAATCCCGCGGGTGACATCGTGTGGGACTTTATAAAACCCTACGATGATACCTATGCCTCGTTGATTGCCTACGCTAAACGTGTGGATGTAGACTTTTTCGAAGTCGATAACTGGCAGTGTGAATAGGCAGTGGGTGCAACAAAGCAGGTTGATACGCTATGAAACTCTTCAAGCCGACATTTTTGTGGATCATTCCGGCGTTTGCCCCGGGAGCCTTGCACGCCTACGTCGGGCCGGGTGTGGGCCTGTCAGCCATTGGCTCTGTGCTCGCTTTTATCGGCGCAGTGTTGCTGTTGATCGTTGGATTTTTGTGGTATCCCATCAAGCGCTTGATTAAGCGTCCGGATAAAAGTCCTGCTGCCGGTGAGGCAGAGTCATCGGCAGACGCCGACGGCGCACAGGACGACGGTAAACACTGACCATGTCGGCCATCGCGGCAGTGTATGTGGTAGCAGTACTGCTTTTATGCGCCGGGTTTTATTTTGCGCATCTCCTTGAGGGTGTCCGGCGAATTGCCGGGGTGGCGGGAACGGCTTTTTCCACGATAACCGACGATTCACTGGATGACCTGGCGAAGGAAAAAACCGTGCAGCGTTGCGCGGTCGAGATGCTGAAACAAACCGTGCAGCTTGTTGTAAAAATACTGGTCATCCTGCTGGTGACGGTATTTCCCGTGTGGCTGGCCGCTGCGTTGGGCTGGATAGACATGGAGACGTTCATGCAGTTTGCATTACGCGTGGATGTGCTGCTGATTACCACGGCAGCGGTATTCATCCCGGTCATTGCATACCGGCAGATCCGCAGATCCGGGCCGTGAGCATCAATACACCATCGTCGTACTCGAAGCTGGATAAGGGCCTGCACAAACTGGCGTTCAATTCGAAATCCCTGCAGGGCATCCTGGCTGACATGGAACGCTCCATGTATGCCGGCCAATGGCAGGATATCGCAATTGAAAGACCCATTTTTATCACTTCTCTGCCGAGGGCGGGCACCACCATCGTTCTGCAGGCTCTGAACCGGCTATCTCACCTGGCGACACATACCTACCGCGATATGCCGTTTATCCTGACACCGGTGATCTGGCAGAAACTCTCCCGTGTTTTTCGTCGCACCAGC
Source organism: uncultured Gammaproteobacteria bacterium (assembly GCA_963753105.1). GTDB lineage: Bacteria > Pseudomonadota > Gammaproteobacteria > Xanthomonadales > SZUA-36 > SZUA-36. The sequence continues at coordinate 111,311 of CAVWBD010000001.1, read as the reverse complement.
AAACTGGAGGAAAGAGCACACGGAGACGGACTGGCCATCAACGAGGACAGTCCCGAGGCCTTTGAAGAGGTGTTGTGGAAAAAGTACTTCCCCGGCCACTACGGGCAATCAGGAATAACTTGCTGGCAGGATTCCCTGCAATGCACTGAGTTTGAAGGTGCCTTCAAGGCGCATATGCAAAAGATGATCATGCTGCGCTGTGTGGATACCTCATCCAGGCCACGCTATATCAGCAAGAACAACGCCAATATCGCCCGCATATCTTACCTGCAGAAGCTGTTCCCGCAGGCGCGGTTTGTAGTGCCGGTACGCCACCCGCTTGAACAGGCTATTTCCCTGCTGCGTCAGCACCAGAACTTCACTCGCCAGCACGCTGAAGATACTTTTACCCGGCAGTACATGGCGGATATCGGTCATTATGAATTCGGGGAATTGCACCGTGCCATCCGGTTTCCCGGATTGACCGATCTCGTCCAAAATCTCAACCCTGATTCGCTGGACTACTGGATCGCCTACTGGATTGCGGCTTTCACCGAGGTTTCACAACACCCGCGACTCAGTTTTGTCAGCTTTGAAAACCTGTGTGAACAGCCGGAAACCGGCCTGATCAATTTGCTTGAGCGCCTGGGGCTGAAGGCTGATAAGGAACCCCTTGAAAAAGTTACGCAGATGTTCAGACCACCACCCGCGGCCCGCCGGGATGATTTCAAGGCCGATCCTGCGTTGGTGGAGCAGGCCCTGGCGTGGTACCGCTTGCTGCAGGGCAGGTTTTGTTGATCGGGTAAGCAAACGATTGTCCAACAGCTAAAGTGATCCTGGCAGCCAGGGGCTGCTTTACAGAACATTTTGTTCACCAATCGCATGGTGGTCGTTATACTCAAACACTGGGTGTGCAACAGTGTTCACCTGCAGAGCAAGGCGTCCCGGGCCAAGGCGGAAACCAACATGAATGCAGACAGCATCCGATGTGAGAACGATGTAAAGCTCGGGCAGATCCTGCTCGAAGATTCCATGGTCAAGGGGGTCAAGGAAGAGATAGACCGCTTGACTGAAAAAGGTCCTATCGGCGTGCGCCGCAAGCTGCTTTCCTCGTCTGTTCGCCTGAGCCGCAGCATGTCGCCAGAAGTGCATAAAATGGCGGATCACTGTGTCGAAAAGCTCGGTGTCGACATGCCCCTTGAACTTTACGCCTATGCCAGTCCGCAGTTTAATGCCGCCTGTTTCAAGCCCGAGGAAGGGCGGTTGTTCGTCATGTTCTCATCCAGCCTGCTGGAGTCGTTCGATGATAATGAACTGCTGTTCGTGGTTGGGCACGAGTTGGGCCATCACGTCTACGGTCACCATGACATACCGGTCGGTTACATACTCAACGGCGAGCATCGGCCACCGGCCAGCCTGGCCCTGCAAATATTTGCCTGGACCCGGTACGCGGAGATTTCTGCTGACCGGGCGGGTGCATTTTGCGCCAATGACTTCGAAGCCGTAGCACGTGCGCTGTTCAAACTGGCTTCCGGTCTTACCAGTAACAAGATCGTGCGTTTCAATCTCGACGATTTCCTGAAGCAACTCGATGAAATGCAGACCTTTGACGAGGTGCCGGGCCAGGGTGCGCCGATGGAGGACTGGTTCTCCACGCACCCGTTCAGCCCATTGCGGGTCAAGGCGCTGCAGCTTTTCCAGCGTTCCGACTTGATGCGCCCGGGAGGCGTGTCGAAGGCGGAGCTCGAAGTCAGCGTGCAGGGCATGATGGGCATGATGGAGCCGGCCTATCTCGAAGGACGGACCGACGTGGCGAAATTCATGCGCCAGTTATTCATCGCCGGCGCCATTGCCGTGGCCAACGCACGTGAAGGCATCTCCGAGGAAGAAAAAGCTGTACTCAAGGAGTTCATGGGTGAGGGATTTTCACTCGAGGCCCTTAACGTTGAGAAGTTGATCGACACCCTGCCCAAGCGTATTGAACTGGTCAAAGCTCACGCCAGCATTACCCAGCGTATGCAGGTGGTTCACGACCTTAGCGTGGTCGCACGTGCAGAGGGCAAGATCACCGATAACGAGTTGGTGGTGCTGTATGCCATCGCCAAAGGGCTGGACATACCGCGCTCGTTGATTTCGCAATTACTGCACCGCGAACACGGCCTGGATTAACCCGCTGCCGTCTGATCCAGACCCTTAATTACTGGCCCAGCAACTCCAGTATCGCGTTCTCCACGTCTTTTTCCGTGAACTGCTTGTACGGGTTATCACCCGTCAGTTTAAAGGCCTCGTTTCCATTGGCAGCGTAGATACGCACCGTCGGCAGACCGAGCAGGTCCAGCCGCTCAAAAGCCTGCGTCATGTTTTCGTCCAGGTGGTAGTTGGCAAAGACAGCCCTGGTTTCTGCGAGGAATTCATTGGCCCACTCAATCGATTCCGTGTCGCCCTGCTCATCCAGGTTCAGTGAAATGAAACGGACCCCCTGGCCGTTGTACTTGTGATGCATCTCGACCATGTGCGGAAAGCGTTCGATGCATGGGGGGCACCAACTGGCCCAGTAGTCGACCACCGTGATGTTGCCGTGCTGGCTCTTCAGCACCGTGTCCCACCGGGTAAAGCTGACCGGCCGCATGTGCGTGGTGGCGGGTGCTGTTGCAGGTTCACCTGCACTCTCTGCCCAACCGGTACCGGGTACCAGCAGGCAGAGCGCAAATACCAGGTGCAGAATCTGCCTCATTTGTATTCGACGGAGCAACCGTGTGCACGAGTTTCGGCAGGATCGGGTTTTTCACCATTGAGCGTGGCGTTAATGGCATCGGCAACATAAAAATCGACCGGTTCACCATTGATAAAACTGATTTCACCGCTTCGGGTCTTGCGGGCCGGGGAATTGGTCAGAAGACCCATGTAAACCAGCTCGCGTTCAGCGTTGAACACGAAATATTCAGGCGTGCGGGTGGCGCCGAGCTTGCGTCCCAGTTCCTGGCTTTCATCAAACATGTAGGTGAAGTTATAGCCGTTCTTCGCGGCGTGTTCTTTCATGGCCGGCAAGCGGTCGTCCTCGCGATGGTTGACCGCAAAACCGACAATGCGTACATCCTGTCCTTTGAACTGGTCCACCAGTTCCACCAGGCCGGCATCCATGCCCTTCACCCAGGGGCAATGATTGGCCAGTGAGACCAGCACGACCACTGATTTCTCGAGTTCACTTGAAGACAGTGTTCCGCCATCGGTGGTGGGGAGGTTTTCAAATACCGGCATCGCGTCACCGATATTCATAATCGTATTGTATTCACTGCCAAGCGTGATGCCGGGGGTCGCGAGCAGGCTTATCAACACTACCGCAATCGCTCGTTCAAATAACTGCATGGGGTCGCTCCTTGTAAGTAATCCCGTCATTCAGGGCACACATTCTTAACCAGTGTGGATTCGAAGTGAAGTAATTTGCAAATCTGGAAGTAGTTCTTTCGACGCATGACCTTCGGCCATTAACCCGGTGGGCAGATATGTGATATGTTCCCCTTCCTGAGTGATGAGGGTTTTACCTGCAAACTGCCAAGATAGCCGGGGGATTGATCAGTAATGGAAGGCAAAGTCACATTTTCGGTGTTGAGTGAGAGCCACGAAGGCAACGCTGGTAATGACTGGAAATACCAGGTTGAAGTAAAGGCATTCAACCGCGGACTCCAGGGCCAGGGCATTTTAAAAGTCGCAAAACACAACCTGCCATCGGGCACTACCCAGGCGCCTCCTGGCCCCCCGGCCCCTGTCGAGATGCCGGTGGGTGATTGCAGCAATGAAATAAAGATCAAGCTCAGGCTCGAAGCCATCGAGGTTGATTTATTCCGCAATGATGTCGGCCTGACGGATATAGACCTGTACCTGGCATGCCCGGCTCCCGGCGCAGAACCGCTGGTGCATGAGCGGGAGATCTCGGTCGGCGTTTCCGATTCCGGCAGGGATTCCGTCGTTACCCTCAAAGTGAGACTGGTTCTTTCCTGCGAATAACAGCCGTTTGTATACACGATTAATTCACACGTTTCTACAGCAGATCATCCGGGGCTGTTGCCGGGAAAGAATTAATCGGTAAAACGTGTAAAAACAGGCACGAAGCTCATTGTAATTAGTCCTGATTACTCGTATGTTTAGCCCTTCCCAAAAAACCTGAAGAATAATTATGAATAATAATAATTCTCCTGCCGCTACCGGCGGGTTCCCCCGCACCTTCTGGACTGCCAATTTCGTCGAACTGCTGGAACGGGCGGCCTACTATGGCGTGTTTATCGTCATCACCTTGTACCTGTCACGAATCCTCGGCTTCAATGATGTCCAGGCAGCCTGGATTTCTGGCATGTTCTCGGCTGGATTATATTTTTTGCCGACCTTTACCGGTGCGCTGGCCGACAAAATGGGTTTCCGCAATGCCCTGTTGCTGGCCTTTACGCTACTCACCATCGGTTACCTGAGCCTGGCCCTGTTCCCGTTGGCGCTGGAGCAGCATGGCCTGGTCGAGTATGGCCGCAAGGTCACATACACCGGCCTGCTGGAAGCGGATATCCGCTGGTCAATCATACCCATCATGGTTGTCATCATGATTGGCGGTTCTTTCATCAAGGCGGTGATCACCGGTACGGTGGCGACAACGACCACTGAAGCGAATCGCGCCAAGGGTTATGCGATCTTCTACATGATGGTCAACATTGGCGCTTTTTCCGGTAAGACGATCGTCAAGCCGCTGCGCGAATCCATGGGTGACCTGGGATTGGTCAACCTGAACTACTTTGCCGCGGCCATGACATTTTTCGCGCTGATCAGCATCTTTTTCTTTTTCAGAAACGTGGAACGCAGCGGTGAGAGCAAATCCATGCGGCAGGTGATGCAGGCCTTGTGGAAGGTACTGGGCAATGGCCGTTTGATCTTCCTGATCCTGATCATTACCGGGTTCTGGATGGTGCAGCACCAGCTGTACGCCACGATGCCAAAATATGTATTGAGGATGGCGGGCGAGGGCGCCTCACCATCGTGGTACGCCAACGTTAACCCCTTCGTGGTGGTGTGCACTGTGGGGCTGGTCACATCGCTGATGAAAAACAGGACCGCACTGTTTTCGATGACGGTCGGTATGTTCATCATGCCGATCTCGGCGCTGTCGATGGCCTCCGGTAACCTGCTTGCTGGCAACGTTGACCTCGGCATCATCAGTTTCCACCCGATCGCTTTCATGATGATTGTCGGCATTATGTTCCAGGGTCTTGCGGAGTCGTTTATTTCGCCGCGTTTCCTGGAGTATTTCTCGCTGCAGGCGCCAAAGGGTGAAGAGGGTATGTACCTGGGCTTTTCACACCTGCATTCGTTTATAAGCTCCATCCTGGGCTTTGGTATATCGGGTTACCTGCTGGATGCTTATTGTCCTGATCCCAGGAAGTTCGCCAGCCACGAGGCCTGGCAGGCGGCAGCGAGCAATGCGCATTACATCTGGTATGTGTTTGCCGGCATCGCGCTGACATCAGCCATTGCGCTGATTATTTATGGCCGGGTCATTAAAAGGGCGGATGCAAAAAAAGCAGCCGGATACACGTAAAAACCGTTGTGGGCTAGCGCCTGCCAGACTTCGAATACTTGGCAGGCCGTCGCACCTCTTCAATCGTTACCTTGGGCACATGGGTCAGGGCGGCCATCAGGCGCCCGTCGACGCACACGGGGACGAAATGCGGCCGTTTGATTCGGTTGCCTTTACTGTCCAATTTCACCCGGATGGGCGTAAATAGCTTCCTGGAAACACCCATGCTGACGTCCGGTGCGATGACCACACCGTCTTCGGTGACTTCGTATATACGCTCCGGCGGGTAATCGGAAGCCGAATCCAGTCCGCCGTCAGCGCACATGGTGGCCATGCGGTTTCCGTCTTTGCCCAGCCAGGCAATTTCCAGTGCGTATCTTGTTGGCCGCTTCCAGAAAGATCTTATTCGCATCGGTATCCTCGGCCAGCTTGTCGATCGCCGTCACCAGGCGGTCATCTTCACGTTCATAATTTTCGTTTGCGGTGCCGCCGGAAATGTAACCGTCGACACCCATCGGCACGGAATCGAGGTCTGCCGTTTCCATCACCTTCAGCTTGGCCTGGAGGATTGCGACCTTGGCGGACATGTATTCATCCTCGATTTCCAGTTTCTTGCCGATTTCAGCGGCTTCGAGAACGTACTTTTCGGCCAGGTGAAAATAACTGGTGTATTCCTGCCCCATCGAGGCGAAATAAAAACTGCCGTCATCCCTGTCTAAACTGTCAAAGTAGTCACCGGGACTGGCGGTATACTCGCCTTGCATACCCTCCCCACCCATCAGGTTCACCGTGATGTTGACCAGGGTGGTGACATACTTGATGCTTTCATGCTCACCGCGCTGGCGCAGAATTTCCAGCGCGTGGTCAAAGTACTTCATGCGGCTTGACAGGCTGGGGCTCCACCGGCTGTATGCATAGCCGATGTTCATGCTGATCTCAAAGGCTTCCCCACCGGTTTCGCCAAACGCGGCGTTGGAGCGTTCAAGCGCTTTTTTCAGTACCTTGGTGGCTTTTTGATACTTACCGTTCTCATAGAGCAGGTGACCGTAACGATGTGTCAGCTTGACCGTGGCCGGGTCGTTTTCGCCAAAGGCCTTCTCGGTGTAATCCAGCAGGTACTCGACCGCTTCGACCTGCTTTCCCTGTGCCATGGCCGCCTCGTACTTGGCCAGCATCTTGCGCTTGTCCGCATCGGACACGGCAGCCAGAACCACATTTGCAGTAAACAGGCAACAAAGGCACAGCAATACGCCTGCCCAGACCCGGCCCAGGGGATGATAACGGCTGCTTGATCTTGACCCATTCATGATCTTGAAGATTTTAGCCCAGCAAGCCAAACGATGGCCCTCTGGAGATGTAAAGTCAGGTAAATTTGAGCAATAGAAACCAGGGCTCTTTTAAAGAGCCCTTATTCGCTGTACAAGCGCTGGAAACAATAGTGGCCAGCTTCAGTTGAGCCTGGCGGAACCCGGAGTTCCCTGTTAACGCAGAACCCCTTTGTTGTCCATGGCGCGTGCATAGAAAAACAGCAGCAATGCGATCACCCAGATAACGCCCGTGAACATGACGGCGGCTTCACCCATAACCTCTGCCCCGTTCATCAGCACGAAGTTGTAGATGGTGCTGACAGCCAGGCCAACAAGCGCTATGCCAAATAACGAGACTGCCCAGGACTTGCGCAGCAGCAACAACAGCGAAGCCAGCAACGAACCCCACACGGCAATCGCCCATGCGGCATCCATCCAGGCGGGAAAACCGTAAAAATAGTCAAGTTGCTCGGTCGTGAACTGGCTCATGTAGGACTCGAGACGCAATTGCGTTGCCGCGTAGTCGAAGGCCCCGACCAGGTTCCACAATAAGGCCAGTATGCCAATGACCCACAAGTGAATCGGTGTCTTTTGTTTTGCTGTGTTCATGTTAAACCCTCCCGTCGTTCTTCTTATGATAATAGCAGTACTTGACAATGTTGCAGTTCAACTTGCCCCGGCATTCACATTTTTGGTTCGGCTTCGCTTGCCTGTCTCCCTGAATCGGCTAACATATTGAATCAATCGTAGCCTGGGCGTAACAGGCCCTAATATGCCGACGAACGTCACACCTGAATACAAGAAGGCCGAACAGGCTTATCGCCAGGCGCGAGAGCCAAGGGAGCGGCTGGATTGCCTGAAGGAATTGTTGCGCACAATTCCCAAGCACAAGGGCACGGAGCACGTACAGGCCGATATCAAGACCCGTATCAAGCAGTTGACGGAGGAACTTGCGGGTCCCAGGAAGGGTGGCCGCCGTAGCGGGCCGTCACACGTCGTGCGCCCGGAAGGCGCCGCACAGGTCTGCCTCGTGGGACCGCCCAATGCCGGCAAGTCCAGCTTGCATGTGCGCCTGACCGGGTCACGCAGTGATATCGGGCCATACCCGTTTACCACGCATCTGCCGGTAGCCGGCATGCTCCCGTTCGAGGACATCCACTTTCAACTCATCGACCTGCCCCCGGTATCGAGTGACTTCATGGAGCCGTGGTTGATCAATGCGCTGCAACCGGCTGATGGGGCCTTGCTGGTGATCGACCTCGCTGATCCCGATTGCCTGGAACACGTGCCCGCGATCCTGCAACGGCTCAAGGAGAAAAAAGTTTTCCTCAGGGCATCGTGGCCGGGACTGAACCCGGACAGGATCCAGGAACTGGCGGATGCAGAAGAGCTGTTTTACCAAAACCTGCCAACCGTATTGGTCGCCAACAAGAGTGACCTCGACCCCGACCCCGGGGAAGTCGAGACACTGGAGGAACTGCTCGGCTTGCGTTTTCCCGCACTCACCGTGTCGGCAGAAACAGGGCAGGGACTGGATGCACTGGGGCCGTTCCTGTTTGATGCGCTGGAGATCGTGCGTGTCTATACCAAGACGCCGGGCAAACCGGCCGATACGGACAAGCCCTTCACGGTGCGGCGTGGCGGTACGGTGTATGACGTCGCCAGGCTGGTACACCGGGATATTGCCAGGAGCCTGAAGTTCGCGCGCATGTGGGGCCAGGAGGTATTCGATGGCCAGCAGGTCGGGCCGGACCATACCGTTTCCGATGGCGACACGATCGAGTTGCATTTCTAGCCGTCCTGATCCGCCCAAGAAAGAAACCTGCTCCCATTTGCGACAGGTAGCAGCCAGTTGGCGCAGTCTGGGGCATGAAGAAGAAGGGTTGTCAGTGACGTGGTTATTCACGTTCATTTGGTGGCCCAAGAAATTTATAAATCATGTGCTATATTTAAAAGGCGACGGTCAGACGCGAATCATTCTTATCAATTGCTGCAATTCGCCCTGACGTCGTTTCAATTGGGGGGTTCTTTTCGTGAATGCTTGGCCTTTCCCCGGGCCAAGGGGGATATTCACATTTTAAAAATGGCAGGAGAGATGATGAAACGACAAAAATTTTCACTGAGTCTTGCGACGATGCTGGCTCTTACCTTTTTTACCCTGGCCGCCTCGGCCGCCATGGTAATGAAAATGGGTCTCGGTGACCTGGTTGGCAATGCCGACAAGGTTTTCCGGGGTACAGTGCTGACCAAGGAACCGGGTACGGTGTCCATGGGTGGCAGCGATTTCTCAACCGTTGTTTACACCGTCAGTGTTGACGATGCACTCAAGGGTGATTTCGGCGCAAAACCGGTGGTGACTTTGACCATGTTGGGCAACCTCAAGCAGGATATTTCCAGCGGAGATATCAAACGCCTGGCGGCGCTCGATATGAATCCGGATTTGCAGGTAGGCAGCGACTACGTGCTGTTTACAACCGCGCCGAGCGCAGCGGGTCTTTCCACCACGGTCGGGTTGAACCAGGGCCTGTTTCGCATATTTAATGATGCGACCGGTCGCGAACTTGCGGCCAACAGCCTGGGTAACCAGGGGATTTTCAGCGGCCCGATAAGCTATGGCGATTTTAAAGCCGCTATCGATTCAGAAACCAATTGAGGACACAGGCATGAAACAGAATATTCTGAAAACCGGCCTGTTGGCCTCTTTGTTACCACTGGCAATGATCGCCGCACCCACCGCAGAAGCGGCGGGGCCTTTGGCCAATTGCGGCCCTGGGCAACCTTACCTTTGGTCTGCAGGTGGCGCCAATATCCCGTTCAACCCGGATCAGGGTGACCTTGGCCCGATTGACCATGCCTCTGCCGTGGCTTTGACCCAGTCGGCTTTTGATGCATGGGGTGCAGTGTCCACATCCACGGCAAGCTACCTCAATGGCGGTGAATTACCGGTCGATGTCGACATCTCAAATTTTGGACCTTATCTGGATGCGCCGGCGCCGGATGGCCTCTCTGCCATCGTCTTTGATGACACGGGCGAAATATTTGACCTGCTGTTCGGACCCGGTTCGGGCATCCTGGGTTTTGCAGGACCGGAATGGGGAAATAGCCTAACCTGCACGATTGATGAAGGTTATTCCTTCCTGAATGGCCCAGCTTTTACGGACCTTACCTATGCTGAAGACGTGATGGTGCACGAGTTCGGGCATTATTCGAACCTGGCTCATACAGCGGTCAACGGACAGATCCTGCTGGGTGACACCGCCGGACCAAGCCCCTTGGACCCGGCGTATCCACAGTCATTGTTTGATGAAATCGATGACCTGGAGACCATGTACCCGTTCTATTTTGGTCCGGGCAGCGGCACCGCAAACCTGGCCCGCGATGACGTGTCTTCATTGTCGGCCCTGTACCCTGATGCCAGTTTTGCGGCCACGACCGATAACATCAGCGGTTCGGTGTTGGCCTCAGACGGGGTTACCCAGATCGCCGGTGTAAACGTCATTGCCAGAAATGAAGCTGACCCTTTCGGAGATGCCGTTTCAGCGATGTCAGGCGACTATTTTGAAGACGCCGGCAATGGCTCGTTCACCCTGTTCGGTTTAACGCCAGGCGCTGATTACCGGGTCTATATCGACCAGATACTGGATGGCGGCTTCTCCACTACTCCGGCAAGTCCCTTCCCGGGGCCCGAGGAATATTACAATGGCGCAGACGAGTCCAATAATGTCTCCTCGGCTGATCCGGTCACTGATTTTGCATTCGTAAACCCGGATACATCCGGTGTGGATATCATCATCAATTCCCCCGCACCCGGAGACCCGCTGCCAGTTGGCGATGATGGTTTCGTGCAGCTTGCCCTGCCGTTTACATACAGCATTTGTGGACAGGATTTCAATTCTGTTTTTGTCAATGCCAATGGCAACCTGACATTTGGTGCCAGCTCGGGTGATTTCTCCGAGTCTGCGGCTGAAATGCTTACGGGACCACCCAGGATAGCAGCGTTGTGGGATGACTTGAGTCCGTATAACCTCTTTACCGGCGTGCAGCAGGGCCTGGTGACTTTCGACCAAAGCAAGAAGGATTTCACGGTGATTTTTGAGAATGTGCCGGAGTTTTTGGACACCGGTTCCAATAGTTTTGAAATCACCCTGTCAAGAAGCAGCGACCATATTGATATCGAATATGGCGATATTTCTGCAACTGACGGACTGGCAGGTGTCTCCTGCGGTGGTTCCATCACTTCAGGCTCTGAAACCGAATCAGATTTGACGGTGTTACAGGACATGGCCGATCTCGATGGCGGACGTATCAACCTGCATAACTCACCTGCAGTCTTTGAGCAATTCATGACGCTGATAATGACCTGTCCAACGAAACCCTGTTGTTCAACGGCACAACGGACTATAACGACCAATGGCTCGGAAAAAGCAACAAGGCTCGCCAGGTAAGACTGCCGTTCAGCAGTGACTCGATCCAGAAGTACACCGAGATCGAACCGGCTGGTGCCGATATCGACTGGTTCCGTTTCAAGGTGCCTGCCGGCAAGACGCTGTCCATTGAAATTGCCAGTGGTCAGCTGGATACGTTGATCGGTCTGTTTGCCCCTGATGGCTCTCAATACTTTGATGACGACGGGGGTTCCGGTGTGCTCTCCGCACTGGCAATACCCGGCACATTGAAGGGCACCTATTACCTCGCGGTTACTACCTTCCCGGACTTTGGGTTCACAGGTGAGGGTGGCAGCGGTGGCCGTTATGTGCTGAATATCGAAGTTCTCGACGGTATTATTCTGTCGCTGGGTGATGACGACAGTGTCGAAGTTCCGCTGGGCTTCAGCTTCCCATTCCAGGGCGGTAGCTATACCAGCGTATTCGTAAACTCCAATGGCAGTCTGACTTTCGGTGCCGGCGATACGGATTTCTCGAGTCCGTGGGCGATTTGCTGAGTGATCAGCCACGTATCGCACCCTTATGGGATGACCTTTCACCCAACCAGGGTGGTCAGATTATCGTTGAGTTTGATGCCGGTAGCGCTACGGTTGTATTTGATGGCGTTCCGCAGTTCCTGGCGGGTGATAACAATACGTTTATGGCCACCATGCGTGCCGATGGATCTTATACCATCGAGTACGGCAATGTTGATTCGACGGACGGCCTGGCCGGTACCTCTGAGGGCGGCGGTGCAGCCGACCCGGGTGAAACCGATCTGACGGCTGGCGGCCCTTTCAACAAGGCCGGTACGACCTACGAGCTGTTCACCGGTGACAACGATCTGACCGGAGCTACGCTCGAGTTTGACCAGTAATACAAGCTGGACAAACTATTAATTACGCGGCGGGGTTCTCCCCGCCGCGTTTTTTTAGCCCCTTAATTTACCGGGCAGGCCAAGTGAAAAGTGAATTGGGAATTGACCTGCTATTATTCAGGTAATGTCTATTTTCATTCCCAAAGTGCATCCTGATAATGGAATCAAAGTCCCCGTAGCCGGCATAATCCGGTTTCCGGGGAAAAGACCGGGCTCAACGTATGCGTGAGATCGATTTTTCCGAAAAAGAAAAAGCCCTGCGTGATGACGTGCGCGTGCTTGGCGCGCTGGTAGGTGAAGTGCTGGCAGAACAACGCGGCGCGGAGTTTCTGCAACTGGTGGAAGCTGTTCGAACGACCGCCATACGGCGGCGTGAGAACGATGCAAGCGCATCAGCCGAGCTGGATGGCTTGCTTGGCGGGATGGATGTCGTTGAAGCTCGGCACCTGGTGCACGCCTTCACGACCTATTTCCAGGTGGTCAACCTGGCGGAAAAAGTTCACCGGATACGCCGTCGCAGGCATTACCTGAGAAGGGGGATAAAAGCGCAACCCGGTGGACTGCTGGCCGTGATGCAGGAACTGAGCGATCTGCCTCTCGCTGATGTGATGCGGGAGCTCGAGCGGATGACGATCGAGCCGGTGCTGACCGCACATCCAACCGAACCCACACGGCGTACCCTGCTCGAAAAGGAACAGTTCATCCTGCGCAGACTGGTGGAGCGCCTGGACCCGTCAAGAACACCGGAAGAAGAGTCTGCCACGCTTGAGCGTGTACGGGCCGCGGTTACCAGCAATTGGCAAACAGAGATGTACCCCGAACAGCAGCTCTCGGTCAGAAACGAGATGGAGAACGTGCTGTTCTATCTCACCGATGTGCTCTACAGGATCGTGCCGCCGTTTTATGAGCGTCTGCGCCAGGCCCTGGAATCGTGCTGGCCGGATGCAGGCGGGCAATCGATACCCACCTTGCTGCACTTTGGTTCCTGGGTTGGCGGTGACATGGATGGCAACCCCAATGTCAGTGCTCACACCATCCGGCGGTCACTGGAATATCAGCGCCGGGAGATCATCAGCAAATACCTGCCCGAGATGCATTCTCTGTCGCGGTTTCTCAGCCAATCGCTGTCCGAGATCGAGGTTAGCCAGGAAGTATTGAACCGCTTGGACGCGTATATCGGGTTGTTGCCGGATGAAGCTGAAAAAATTGGTCAGCGTGTGAGGAATATGCCTTACCGCTGTCTGCTGAAGTTGATGATGGCGCGTCTGCAGGGTGTACTGGACACAAGCCCGGGGGCTTATCGCAACGCGCAGGAATTCCGGGCTGATCTGGATTTGATCAGGCAATCGATGGAAATGAACAAGGGCCGGCATGCCGGTGTTTTCCAGCTCAATCGATTGCAAACCAGGGAAATCACCTTTGGCTTTCACCTGGCCACGCTGGATATTCGCCAGGACTCACTGGTCCACCGCCAGGTCGTCGGGCGGATACTCAATGACGATAGCTGGTTGGATATCGATGCAGAATCAAGAGCCGACCGCCTGACCGCATTGCTCGAGGCCGACCACTTGCCCGGGTTGCCTGATGATGAGGTCGTTGCCAAAACGATCGAGGTTTTCCGCAGCATTGGCTGGGGTCAGCAACACTTTGGCCCGCGGGCACTCGGGCCCTACATTATTTCCATGACCCAGGGTGCAGATGACGTGCTGAGCGTCCTGTTCCTGGCGAAAGTTGCCGGCTTGAGCGATGCCGATGGCGCCATACCGCTTGATATTGCTCCCCTGCTTGAAACAGTTGATGATTTAAAGCAGGGAGAGCTTATCCTGCAGCGCCTGTTCACCGATCCGGTCTACAAGGCGCATCTTGCTGCCCGTCATCAACGCCAGGTCATCATGTTGGGTTATTCAGACTCGAACAAGGATGGTGGTTTGATTTCTTCGCGTTGGGCGCTGGCAACGGCACAGGTCCGGCTCGCCCAGCTTGCCAAAAAACATGGTGTTGATCCGGGGTTTTTCCATGGCCGTGGTGGAACGGTCAGCCGTGGTGGCGGTAATTTTGTCGGCGGAATCCTGGGTGCGCCCGCTGGAACCGTCAACGGCTTTTTGCGCGTGACGGAGCAGGGGGAGACGATCAACCAGAAGTATGGCAACCGTACCCTGGCCGAGCGAAATCTCGAACTGGCGACCGCGGCCACATTAAAAATCAGCCTGAAAGAAGCACCCTCCCCGGAGGTGGCCTGGCAGCAGGTGATGGAAGGAATGGCGGAAACTTCGAAAGAAACCTATCGCCAACTGGTCTATGAACACCCGCAGTTTATTGATTATTTTCGTCACGCGACACCCATCGATGTCATTGAACGCATGAGTATTGGTTCACGTCCGGCATCACGCCGTTCGGGTCTCGGCGTCGAGAATTTGCGGGCGATTCCCTGGGTGTTTTCCTGGGCGCAAACCCGCATCGGCCTGCCGGCCTGTTACGGTGTGGGCACAGCGCTGTCTGCTGCAAATGACAGGTATGGCCTGGAAACCCTGAGGGCCATGTCGAAGGGCTGGTTATTCTTTGGCAGTATGCTGTCGGATGTGGAAATGGCCCTGGCAAAATCGGACCTGGGTATTGGCGAGCACTACTGCGGACTGGCCCCCGAACCCGCCCGGTTGGTGTTTGGACTGATTGAAACTGAGCTACGGTTGACGCGCTCGATGATTCTCAGTATCAAGGAACAGGACGATCTGCTGGACCGTGACCCGACCTTGCAAAGGTCCATCCGTTTGCGTAACCCTTATGTGGACCCCATGAGCCTGTTGCAGGTAGACCTGTTGAAACGCTGGCGTGCAACCGGGCGCCAGGATGACAGCCTGCTTGAGACTTTGCTGCTCACCGTGAACGGCATCGCCCGGGGGATACAGAATACGGGCTAAACCCGACTGGGCAGAGTTTGGATGCCTATCAAAGCCCGGGCTCGATTCTGGTTCATTTGATGCCTGATTTGTGGCTTACTGTAGCTCTTGATCAGCAAGAGCCTGGCGGGTTGTGAAATGGCGAAATTTGTACCGGTAGATATTTTTGATCTTGTCATATTTGGCGGTGCGGGTGACCTTGCACTGCGCAAGTTGATGCCAGCCCTGTATCACAGGGACCTGGATGGCCAGCTTCCGGTTGGCAGCCGGATCATATCGGTGGGGCGCAGAACGCTCCCGCACGATGAATTCCTGGATATGGTGGCCAAATCATTAAAGGCCAGCTTGACGGAGCCAGAATTCTCGTCCGATTCCTGGCAGTCTTTTTCAGACAGGTTGCAGTACATCGAGGCCGATGCCCTGGATGCGTCCAACTGGCAGGCCTTGAGTAGCGCCCTGGAAGGCCATGAAGACCGCGTAAGGGTATTCTACCTGGCAACGGCGCCCAACTTGTTTGGCGCAATCGCAACCGGTCTCAGCCACAATAAACTGATCAATGAGCGGGTGCGGATCGTACTGGAAAAACCGGTGGGTAACGACCATGCCTCGGCGCTCGAGATCAACGACCGGGTGGGTGAGTGTTTTCCGGAAGACAGCATATTCAGGATCGACCACTACCTTGGCAAGGAGACGGTGCAGAACCTGCTCGCCCTGCGCTTCGCCAACTCCATGTTCGAGCCACTCTGGAACCGCGGCAATATCGACCATGTACAGATCACGGTGGCGGAAGACCTGGGTGTGGGTGGGCGTATCGAATTTTACGACCAGATCGGCACTTTGCGGGATATGGTTCAAAACCACGTGATGCAGTTGCTGTGCCTGACGGCCATGGAACCACCTTCGAACCGCGACCATGACGCGGTGCGCAATGAAAAAATGAAGGTATTGCACGCCCTGAAGCCGATTGGTGCAAATGAGGTCAAACGCCATACCGTGCGGGCGCAATACCAGGCAGGGGCGATCGACGGAGAAGCGGTCGATGGCTACCTCGATGAGCTGGGTGGGAAAACCAGCCAGACCGAGACCTTTGTTGCCCTCAAACTGCAAATTGATAACTGGCGCTGGTCCGGGGTGCCGTTCTATCTGCGTACCGGGAAGAGACTAAAACAGAAATACTCTGAAATCGTCATACAGTTCAAGGAAGTCCCGTATTCGATTTTTCCCGAGCTTTGCGATACCCACAATGCGAACCGGCTCAGTATTCGATTGCAACCCGATGAGGGCGTGAAGCTAAGCGTGATGCTGAAAGACCCGGGTCCGGGTGATTTTCACCTGCGTCCTGCCTCGCTTGATCTGAGTTTCATGGAACCTTCGGGCGCGCGTTACCCGGATGCATACGAACGCCTGCTGATCGAGATCATCCGGGGCAATCCTGCCCTGTTCATGCGCCGTGACGAAGTAGAGTTTGCCTGGCGCTGGATCGACGAAATTATCGCCGGTTGGGAATCAGCCGGCCAGCCGGTCGAAGGCTACGAGGCGGGCACCTGGGGCCCCACGGAGGCATCCCTGATGCTGGACCGCGATGATCGCAGCTGGTTTCACCCTGAGTGATGACCGGGGTTGTGGAGTTCCGGGCTTTTGAAGAACGCGAGGCCGCCTCGGCTGCTGCAGCGGATCTGCTCGCAGGCCTTATCAGGACAGACCTGGCCGCAAGTCCCGGCAGGCGGGCTTCACTGGTGGTCAGTGGCGGCTCTACGCCGGGGCGCTGTTTTGACCTTCTTTCGCAACAGGACCTGGACTGGCCGCGCGTCACCGTAGTACCCAGCGATGAGCGCTGGGTGCCGGCCGATCACCCCGACAGCAATGAGCGCCTGATCAGAGCACGCCTGTTAACAGGTCCGGCGGCGAGGGGCAGAGCACTATCGTTTTTTCGAACGGGTATTGATGCGCAACAGGCACCGCCTCTGATTGAAAAGGAATTGGCGGCTTTGTCACGGCCATTCAGTGCCTCGTTGCTGGGCATGGGAGAGGATGGTCACTTTGCTTCCCTGTTTCCGGACTTCAATGGTCTGCAATCGGCGCTTGATCCGAACGCCAGCCCGGCATGCACCCTGGTACGCACGGCCGCCAGTCCCCATCCGCGCATCAGCCTGACCCTGGCGGCTTTACTCGACTCCACACAGACCGCCTTGTTGATCTTTGGTGAGGCCAAGCGTTTGGTCATCCAATCCGCAAGCATCGGTGGCAGCGCTTACCCGATAGAGGCTTTGCTGCAATTCAGCCGCAAGCCGTTAACGGTGATATGGGCGCCCTGAAGTATCAGGAGGTTTGATCAGGAGGAAGGGGTTTTGCCAAGGATCCAGTTGCCCATTCCGCAGCCGCTATACGTGCGCAGGACTGCTCCGAGGTTCGCTCCCGCTGATGGGCCTGGCGATGGAAGCCATGGATCACGCTAAGAACCCAGGATTGCCTGGGTGAAACGTCTCAGCGCAGTGACATAATCCCTGCGGCTGATCAGGAATCCATTGTTGTGATCGCCGCTGAGTTCCAGGAATTGTTTTTGCTGTTTCACCGCCGCATAAATCGCCTGGCCCATGTCAAAGGGGATGATTTCATCATGCCTGCTGTGGATGACCAGCACCGGGCAATTCAGACGGGCGGCGTAATCTGATACCGGGTATTGCAGCCTGGTTAACAAACGTGCCGGTAAAAAGGGATATAAGCGGCTGGCCATGTCCGCCCCTGAAGTGAAACTGGATTCGATGATCACCCCCGCAGGGTTGTTCCGGGCGCCCAGCCATGCACCGATGGCACCGCCCAACGAACGGCCAAAGACAATGATCTTCTCAGCAGGAACGCCCCGGCTGTTGGTCAGGTAATCCCAGGCGGCTTGCGCGTCCAGGTAAGTGCCTTGCTCGGTCGTTTTGCCAGTGCTTTGCCCGTAACCCCGGTAATCGATGATCAGGACATCCAGCTCCAGTTCGTGGAATATCCTGATACTGTCCAGGCGGTGGGAAATATTGCCGGCGTTGCCGTGAAAGAACAGCACGACACCCCTGGAACCCAAAGCCGGCACATACCAGCCGTGCAGTTGCTCATTGTCACTGGTCTTCAGTGCGACGTTCTCAAACGCCAAGCCGATATCGCTGGGTGATGCGCTCAGCGCCCGTTCGGGGAAATTTGACAGAAAAACCATCCTGCCCTGGAACAGGTACAGCGCCAGGGCCAGTATGAAATAGATGCTGACCGCCAGGATCAGAATATTGATAAACACACGCATATCGATCGTTTCAGCACAACACTTGCCTGGATTGCCGGGTTAAATGCCCGTTGCGATTTATTGTCTCCAGGCGTTAAATCATAGTATACCGCCTGGCCGGACTTTAGGATCATGCCATACGCCCTGCTCGCAGACCTGACCCTCATATTGCACGCGATATTCATCCTGTTTGTCGTTTTTGGCGGCGCGCTGGCCTTTTGGCGGCCCGGCTTTGCCTGGCTGCATATCCCCTGTGCCGTGTGGGGTGTTGTCATTGAACTGCGGGGCTGGATCTGCCCCTTGACCTACCTGGAGAATGACCTGCGCATCACAGCCGAAGGTGGTGGTTATACCGGCGGATTTATTGACCACTACCTGGTGCCGCTGGTCTATCCCCCGGGGCTGACTCCCGGTACGCAGGTCCTGTTGGGCCTGGCGGTATTGCTCATCAATGTCTTCATCTACACCCTTGCATGGCACAGGGCGCGGGCCAGGCGAAATTAATGTAGAAAAGAGCTCTGATCCCTTTATTCAATTGGTCGTTTGTAATAAAGAAACGGTAACCAGGCCCCAACGTAGATCCAGCCTTTGCTTTCCAGGTCCTCTTTTGCCTGCCAGGAAAAATTGATTACCCTTTTATGCTCCCACTGTTGTTCTGATTCCTGCACCAACAAGAAAAGGGGCCCAAAACCAACCAGGTGGTTACCTGCTTTGCCTTCGACCCTCAGTAATGACATTTCATTAAAAGCGTGGGCGCCAGTGATCCGGCGAGTCCTGGTTTCATCATACTTGGTGAGGGGGGCAGAATTCGGATTAAACCTTTGCTGGGCAGCTTGCCTGCTGGTCCCGAGAACATCACCTATCAAAGCCCAGGAATGTTTCATTCTCTTCGCTTGATACACTGCGTCTTCCAACAGGTAGCCAGATTCTTTGTGAGCAATGTCGGCTGCATTGATCAGGCGCAGGTACGAGGTGCTGTCTTGCTCGTGCTCATCGGCAGAAAAAACAGAATTTAATACTGCATTGCTAATTGAATTACGCAGCTTCTCGCGTTCATCGGAATTAAGGGTTCGTCTACCACTATTTTCTGGATCGTTCATGGGTTGTTACATCCTGTAATGTGAAACATAATCTTGACATGTCAAGTATTCATTGACATTGATAAAATGTCAAGTATTAGTTGACACGAACAGGCTAGTGACTGCATCAAACGGGAAACTGAATGATCCCGCTTCGGTGTTACCAATAAATGAACATGGTTGGTCATGAAAACCTAACCGTGTACGAGCAGGTCATATTTTTTCCGCGCCTGCTGCCAGCCAGTGTGCGTACGCAGCAATATCCTTATCAGAAGTAAACAGCGTTTGGCGGTTGTTACCGCGTTGAATTACGCGGACGGGAATATCGCATGGACAGAATCTTTGTCTCCTGGGCACTAACGTAACTTCCAACACTGATGTTCACGACATGTTGTTATTTTGTTCGGGTCTTTGAATAGAGAATAGAAGTCAATAGCCGGAAATCGAGTCAGCGAAATGCACCCGTCAGTGTCAGCCGACTCTGGCACCTGACTCTAACCCCATAAATCCTGCCCTTGACCTGACTATAACTTCATAGTTTACCGTTTGTGTCCATCAGGACAATCCAGGTCCATTGACAAGCAAAAGGAGCAAGCCATGAATCAACCAGACAGACTTGAAGGCATAAGCAAGCCCAAGCGGGTTAAACACAGCTACACACAATCAATCAAAGGCACACCTGAGCAGGTGTTCCCGCTACTTTGCCCGGTGCGTGAAGCTGACTGGATCCCGGGCTGGACCACCGACTGGGTAATTTCCGAATCGGGCGTCGCTGAGGAAAATTGCATTTTTCAAACACCGCCACGGCCAGGCGGCGGCGGGCAGGCCACCATATGGGTGATCACACGCCACGATGCAGACGCTTTTGAAGTGGAGATGATCAAGGTGACGCCGGCATTTACCGTCGGCCATCTGCAGATTTCACTGGCCGCGCAAGGCGAAACAGCTACCAGTGCGACTATCGTTTACGAGTTCACCTCACTGGGTCCGCTTGGTGACAAGTACCTGGAAGGATTTACATCACAATGGTACGAAGCGTTCATGCAGGTATGGGAAAGACAGATGAATCATTACCTGGAAACCGGTGAATTAACTTCCGAGCCTGATTTACAATCAGGTTAATAGCAGCAACCGTTTACGACAGGAGGTAGATCAAGATGGGATCAATTATGGTTTTAAGTTGGGCATCGCCAATCGGACTCGGCATTTTTTTCGCAGGGTTGGGCGTTTTCCTGTGGGGACTAACGAAGACAGGCTGGCTTGGCGATAAGTAAGCCTGTCCGTTAAACCAAGGGGGCAGGGTCAAGTGCCGGAGTAAATCGAGACAGTATCAGCGCTAAAATGGGTTCTAACCCCTTTTTGCCAGTCATGGTGTTGCAATCACTTGCATCATCCGAACCTGCGCTGCATGCTTCGAAACAGCATGCTGATGATTAAAAACCTGTTGTTCTGGAGCGTTTTCCCGTTGCTCATTCCGCAGGCGCTCTATGTGCGCAGGACCGCGCCGCGGTTCGCGCCCGCTGCTGGGCCTCGTGAGGGACGAGTGGGGGCTGGTGAGCAACGCCGCTTGCTGGCCATTGGCGATTCAATCATTGCCGGGGTGGGGGCGTCCGAATTATCGAAAGCGCTGGTCGGCCGGACGGCAGCGGCGATAGCAAGCTCCAAGAGCTGCTGCGTTTCGTGGCAGGCGCTCGGCGCCAGCGGATATGACTCGACGAAGGTGCTGGAACGCCTGGTGCCAAAATTGCCTGGTGCTCCTTTTGATTACATGATCGTGTCTGTCGGTGTCAACGACGTCACCGGCCTGACATCGTTACAAAGAATGGCGGAGCAATCTCTCGCAACTCATCCAGGCACTGCAAGCTCATTCACCAGGCGCCCTGATCGGCCTCGCCGGCCTGCCGCCGCTGGGTGGATTCCCGCTGTTGCCCCAGCCCTTGCGCGCCGCGTTGGGAATGCGAGGTAAAATTCTCGATGAAGTCGCCAGACGAAGTTACCGATCAGATACCACAATACGCTGCATGTTCCGCTCGATTTCGAACCCGACCCGGACCAGTTTTCCGCCTGATGGATACCACCCATCAGAGGAAAGCTACGTGGAGTTTGGCCGGCAATTGGCGGTCAAGCTGCTGGCGATGGACGCGGCGGAAAAGGGAGCCTGACCCCTATATTCATTCCTCCTGAAACTGGTTAAGCTACTGCTGATAACCTGGCTGAGAAATTGAAATGAACCCATTAGCGAACACTATGACGCGAGCACTTTTGCTCGTTGCAATTATTGGGCTTTATGCCTGCGACAGCAGCACAGATAAAGCGGACGTCAATAAACCAGTTACTGCCTTGAGTGCAGCTGACCATATCACTGTAAGCAATGCCTGGATTCGATCACCGGCGCCGGGACAAACCGTCACTGGAGCGTTTCTGACGCTGACCAATAGTTCAGAAACCGCATCTGCGCTGACTTCTGCCAGTTCCAGCGTTGCAGCTGTCGTGGAGATTCATGAGACCAGCATGAGTGATGGTATGATGCGGATGCGTAAAGTCAGTCATGTCGATATCCCTGCAAATGGTTTTGCAGAGCTGAAACCCGGCAGTTTTCACATCATGCTGATAGATCTCGAGAAAGAGCATGAAGCCGGGCTCGAGCGAGATGCTGACGTTGACGTTTTCCGATGATTCACAAAAAGACGTTGCAGCCACCGTTGGTAATTTGAGCGAATAGCACGCAAATGAAAAAGGTCATTGTCCTGATTGGTGTACTGGCGTTTGTGCTGGGTATCGGTATTGCGCGGCATTACCTGCCACAAACCGACCCTGGTGTTGAAAATAACACCGATGGTTATACAAAAGTAAAGGTCATCGAGGGAAAGTTTGGCGGTGACTTTACGCTTTACCAGCATGACAAGCCGGTCAGTTTAAGCGACTTCCGCGGCAAGCTGGTGGTGATGTATTTTGGTTTTGCATCCTGTCCTGATGTGTGCCCGACGACACTCAGCATTATTGCTTCTGCGCTCAAACAGCTGACACCGGACGAGATGGAATCTGTGCAACCGATTTTCATCAGTATTGACCCGGAGCGGGACCAGGGTGAAAGACTGACCGCATACGCCACGTATTTCCACCCCGGTTTTATCGGCATCACCGGTACGCCCGAGGAGGTGCAGAAAGTTGTCAATCAATATGGTGGTTTTTTTATCAAGGTCGAGAGCGATTCGGCCCTGGAATACCTGGTTGAGCATACCTCGAAAACCTACATCATCAGCAAGGATGGCAAGTACGTGAGCATACTGCCTCACGACATGAGCAGCGATGATGCATTGAATGCCATACGCAACGAACTTTGACGGACATCCACCGATTCAAGTTAGGAATGGTGGCCAGGGGCAGACAAATCCGACGGGATCGGATTTGGTCGCCGAAGGTGCCCGAAGGGTGGAGCACAGGGATGTGCGACAACTATCTAACTGCGCTGCAGTTCGATTCACCTTAGTCCACGCAAAGTGGTATTACGGGGTGACGAACCAGATATAGAGAGAAGATGGTGGCCAGGGGCAGAATCGAACTGCCGACACGCGGATTTTCAGATCGAGCAATCAGCTTTTAATTATTAACTAAATCAGTCGCTTGCGGTGTTTGCTCGATTCAATTGTGCCAGTAAATAGCCAGTAAATACCGGTAAATAACGGGTGGTAGTACACAATTTGTACACAGTGCGGTTCAAACCTGTGGTTTCTGAGGTTACGACCCAAGGAACTCAAAACTGATATTTCTAACTACAAATCATGTTCATTTGGCAGATTTGTAGAGGCAATCAAGCCTTTACTCATTAGTTCGTAGTATGTAATAGCTCGGCTTCTTGGCATATTACGCGAACTGCAGTTGCCAGATCGGGATCAATCATCTGAAGGAATTTCTCGTCTTTGTCGCTCGCTAAATATTTAAGACAAGTAGTAGCAATTTCCACTGTACCTTTGATCTCCTCATCAAACATTTCTTCCATTTCAGCGATTAGGTCAGAAAATAGTGCCTGACTATTTAAAAAATCGATTACCAGTAAGCGCAATGCTTTGTTGATAGTGAGCTCAGATTTGCGCTCTCTTAAGTCTCGCAGCAACTGAACACCAACATCAAAACCAGCTTTTCGTCCGCCTGTTTTTTCTAAAAACTACGGCGTCACCGAACTCTTTTATCGCCAAGTAATACTGTTCGTCTTCTGAAGTAAATGCTTCGTCCAAGGTCTGCCATGCTGACTTTGAGTTTCCTTGCAGTATTAACATGGCCCCAATGTGGCCAATAGTCCAGGCTTGTTGGGTATTGTTGTTAAGTGATTTGTAAACTTCTAGGGATTGGCGATGAGTTTCAATCGCCTCTCTGGAAGTCACCAAGTTTCTCAAGATTTCGTCCGATTCGGCTTAGACAGAAGGCTTGATTGTCTTCATCACCTAGTTCTCGGTAAAACTCAAGAGACTCGCGGTGGACCTCAAGCGCTTCTATGTGTTGATCGAGTTCCTCGAGACTCCAGCCGATTTGCCCAAGCATGAACGCTTGATTGTCCTTTGCATCCAGTTCTCGATAAAGTTCAAGAGCTTCGCTATTAGCCTTGATCGCATCTTGGTGTCGAACCGAGATCCGCAAGATACCAGCCGACATGCCCAAGATTGAGCGCCTGGCCATCCTTATCACCCAGGTCTCGGAAAAGTTCAACGGCCTTGCGGTTTGCCTTAATCGCTTTCTGATGTTGATTGAGTTCTGCAAAATTCCAGCCAATATTTCCAAGATTGTAAGCTTGCCCCTCCTTATTACCTATTTTTCTGTTAAGTTCAAGCTTCGCGGTGAGCTTCAATCGCATCTTGGTGTTGATCCAATTCATTAAGGCTCATGCCTATCCTAAATAGACAAAAAGCCTGATTGCTTTCGTCTCCGAACTCTTGGAAAAGTTTAAGAGCCTACGATTAGCCTCAATGGCTTCTTGATGTTGATTGAGCTTTCCATATTTTCGAACCGACTTGTCCTAGATTAAAAGCCTGTTTCAACTTTTCATCTAACTCCCGGCAAATTCTCAGAGCCTCGTTATGGACCTCAATTGCTTCCTGATGCCGATCCAGCATCGAAAGTTGCCACCCGATTTGTCCAAGGTTGAAAACTTGCCCTGATTTTTCATCCAACTCCCGGCAAATTTTCCCAAGTGATTCGCGGTGAGCCTCAATCGCATCTTGGTGCTGAGTAAGTTTGCCAAGACTCCATCCGACTTGTCCTAGATTGTAAGCTTGCCCTGACCTGTCATTCGTTTCATGGCATAACTCAGCGGCCCTGTTATGAGCCTTAATTGCCTCTTGGTTTTGACCGAGTTCGTCAAAATTCCAGCCGATTTGACTATGACTTAGAGCTTGACCCTCCTTGTCATCCATCATCCGGTAAAGTGTGAGAGCCTCACGATGAGATTGAATTGTCTTCTTTATGGTGATTGAGTCCTTCAAGATTTAAGCCGATCCGATACAGACTATTTGCCTGACGATTTTTGTCATCAAGTTCTTGAAAGTACTCTAGAGCGCTTCTATGAGCCTTTAAGAGAATCTTATAATTGATTTAGCGAATAATAAAGCACTCCCGTACTATATAAATGTCTGGCGAGGGACTTGCTATCACCTGAGGATTTGGAAAGCTCTACTGCTTTTAGGCATGCCTTGAGTTTGGTGTTTTTTTCTTTATCGTTCATAGAACTAATAGACGTAATCGATGAATTTTCAAGCGATGAAAGTTGCTCAAGACTCTCGAGGAGATATTTCGTTGATTGTTCTTCCAGAGATTTGATGTCGAACCCAAGGCGTTTGTAGGAAATTCTTAGCAGTGATTTTGCTTCAGATTCGAATCCCTTGTTTTGTAGGTTCTTGGCGTTTGTGTAAAATTCATCAAGTGAATAATAGTCTTTAATAAAATCCGCCATGCAGGCGATGGCACTTGAATCATCCTGATTGAAATACCGCATGCGGTAGAACTGCACCATGATGCGATCAGTCGCGCGATACAAGAGTTGTTTTTCACCCTTAATTCGTGGTTCCTGTTTTATATAACCAAATGTATGCAGCCAATCGAAAGCACGGGATATTTCGTTTTGCTTGGCCCCAACACGAATAGCGATTGACGACTGGGAGCAAGGTTCTCCTTGCCGGAGCATAGTATCAAAGAGCTTCAAGCTGTTATCGGGAATTCGCCGTAGTAAGTCCAGATAGTAGTCAGTTAGAGAATCAACCACTTCCTGTAAAGTTTGAGCCACAGTTAGAAGATCTCTTTGCCGAAGTAGCAAATCCGCGAGGACGACTGCGATGCGAGGAAATGCTCGCAAAAGTGACTATATGCTTTGATATGATGAAGTTTCTCTGAGGGCAGATCAGTATTTGTTAGTTCTGCTCTTTTCTTCAGATACTCGGCGTGTTGGTCATCATCCCAAGGGTTTAACTCAACGCGTCGAAATACTTTGAAAAGCCGTTCATCATAATTTTCATCAATACTGGTTTTGAGTGTACTGGCAATAAGCATGAGCCACGGCTCATTTTCCAATATCTTGCGAAATTGCGACTGGGAGACTTCTGATTTGAAGGCACGTTTCCAAAGCTCATCAAAATTCTCGATAGCAACAATTATTATGCCATTTCGACCTAGTTTTTCATGAACGTCGGTTTTCGACAAATTCCAATTTTTGCGGCCAAGAACTGTTTTCATCCTTGTGCCAGGTCGGTGTGTTTGTAGTCTTCGTGTTCTTTGTAAATTGAGTGTGAATTTGAGTTAATAAATCTTCAGGTCTCGTATAAATTGGGTTGTTCCTCTGGTAACAAAACCAATTGAAAATCCTTTTTGTTCTTGTTGGCCAATTCGATTTCGAGAAGCCTTAGAAGAAACGACTTTCCAATACCTCGTGGGCCAGTCAAAAGAATATGTTGGTTTGTTCCAAGTGTTTAGCATTTTCTTCAATTGTTTTGATTAAGTTTTCTAATATCCATGCCCGCCCTACTGCCAGTGAGCGAACGTCATCGGCATCCATTTGGTATGGGTTAAATTTGGCTATTATTCCCATTTCAAGCCTCCAATCGTTTGTTCCACCAGGTGTAGAGCATATTTAAGCCAAATCGGATTTGGCCTGCAGTATGTTCTTTAACAAAGTCGTCGCGCTTTAATTTGATCAGTAGACGATAACTATTAACACCATGTTCATTTGTAATGGAGCTGAGTTTGTCCATAGTGATGAATTGGTGGTCGCACATTTTATGGAATATTTCCTTTATGGCTCTTCGCTCATTATCTGAGTAGTTAGTATCATCTTCACTATCTCGTCCAAGGCGTTCGTCAAATTGTTCGAAGAAAGCTCGATATATACTCGGTAGGACTGAATTCGCTAAAACTGTTGATACGTTGTCCGCTGATGATTCGATATGTAAGCGGTCGAATGCCTCTTGTAGAAAGAAGGGAAAGTAGTCGAGAATTACCTCTAATATTTGGTCATTAATTGATTCTGACCACCATGAAACGTCCTTGTTCTTAATGCCAGTTCTGTTAGAAATTCTCGGGCCTCCTTTTTTGAGAACGGGTTTAGTTCAACACGGAATAAGCCACCCAATACCTGAGACGGAACTTTAAGAACCTCGAGTCGATTCTCTAGGCTGATTGAGCCTCCAATAATCATAGGCAAACCAGCTTCTCTCCATTTACGAAGACTAGCCAACAACTGGTTGACTACATGCAATTCATATCCTTGATTCTTAAGATTTTCGATGAAGAATGGCAGTTCGTCGAGAACTAAGATAAACGGCTGGTCTTTTTCGGCAATTATATCTCCAATCAGATCGCTGAGAGGCTGCCAATAATCGATAATTCCTTGCCGAAACTCAGCACCAAAACTATCAGCTCCTAAACGGGTCATTTGGGCCTTTAATCCACTAAGGATTCGAGCGGGTAAAATCTGGCCTTTCGCAATTATCTTATTTAACTTCGCTTTCTTCTTCTTTGGTAATGCGCTTAGAACGGCTCCAACAAGTTCATGCGGATGTTGGAAATCTTGAGTATCAATGAAGTGAGATTGATGACCTTCCTCTGCTAGCTGTACGCACACTTCACGCATCAGCCAACTTTTTCCAATTCGACGTATACCGCAAACCAGAACGCTGTCGCCTTCCGTTAACTTATGCTTAATAAGGGTAATTTCTTTTACGCGAAATCTGAATCTAGCATTTGAAAGGGCCATACCTACACTCCTAAAGTATGCTTTGCTTATCATATGAGTTATGGATAATACTTAGTATTACTATGAATGTCAATTAATATGAATATCAATTCATACATAATAAATACCAAAGAGAACAGTATGATCAGTGCGAACTCAGGTAAGGTAAAGTCGCAATTTCTTAATTTCTAAAAACTCTATAATTTTTTCACGATGGGTATATAATCACCACTACACTTCATAGGAGTTATTCTCATGAAGATGCCCATTCCTGATGAAAAAATCATTTCTAACATTGATGCACGAATTAAGGAGTTTCGTGGACAAATTCCCGCATTAGAGCAAGCAATTGGCGTCTGGATCATAGGGCGAAAATTTGGCTGGAAAGTGATGTTTCTTGTACACCACCGTAAAGACCTTGGCTAAATACGAAAAAATTCTAGGAATTAATTTCCCGATCTGAACTCGAAACTGTCGGACCTTTGGCAGAAAAGTCGTTGGCGTGGAAGGCGTTTCAAAAGGTTTCAAACTTCTGGAAAGCAGTTCGTGGTAAGATCCCTGGAATCAAGACACCAGAAATTTAATAGAACTAAATCTGCAATTTTCTTATAGAGGGGTGTTGATTCACCCCTTCTTTTTGTGCATAATAGTGGGTAATGAATCACCACTCACTAGAGATCGAACTAAGAGAAGCGGCAAAACTGCACCCAACGAGATTGCTTAGAGAAGCCTGGGGCGATTTTGTTGCTCGCTGGCCTTGGGAGTGGTTTGTAACTTTGACATTTACGGATGACACGCACCCTGAAAGGGCATTGAAACTATTTTGTCTGTGGTGCTCGAAGATCAATCGGGTGATTTACGGACGGCGCTGGAATAAAAGAGAACCCTTCGGAGTAGCCTGGCTGGTTGCAGTTGAGTATCAGAAGTTAGGGCGTGTTCACCTACACGCGCTTCTCGCGGGTGTGGGTGACATACGACGCCTGACTTGGATGGATAACTGGGAAGAGCTGGATGATGTTGCAGGATTCGCAAGGATTAAGCCGGTCGAAAATCAAATAGCTGCGTCGCGATACGTCTCAAAATATGTAGCCAAGGGCGGTGAAATATCTTTTTCTAAAAATCTCAGGATCAGGAGTCGCGATCTATTTTGATCAGCCCTCTGAACCTGAGTCTAAGTCCTGACGGATACTCCCAGGTATCGGCAAACGCAGAGCGACGGATGCGCAAGCGCACCGTCGTTGCTTGACGGGATAGGTGCGCCTAGAGGAATGTGAATGATTTAATTAGAGTAAATGTGGAGTGACTGATGTATGCGCTCGATGGGCCTGAAAGAAGCTGCCGAATTTCTTTGCATGTCCCCTTCCTCACTTCGGGACAAGGTCATTGCCGGGTTAATTCCAGGGGCAAAACCCGGCAAGCAATGGGTCTTTCTGGAAGACGATCTTGTGGCCTATATCCGTTCGCTTTATGCTGGCCGTGGGCAAACACCGTTAAGTGGCTCAAGTGAGAGGAAATCACTATGTCACTATACAAACGCGGTGAAACCTGGTGGCTCTTTGTCACGGCACCCAATGGCGAAAGAATACGCCGATCTACTGGGACTAAAGACAAAGAAGCAGCACAGGAGTACCACGACCACTTAAAGGTCGAATTGTGGCGAGTCCACAAGCTCGGTGAGAAACCGAGACGCACCTGGCAGGAAGCCGTGGTGCAATGGGTTAGGGAGAAGGACCACAAGGCGACTATGAGCGAGGACAAGGCCAAGCTGAAATGGATGGATCAGTTTCTTAGGCGGTAAGTACCTGGATGAAATTAATCGGGAGCTTGATTTCCAAGATCGGGGAAGCCAAGAAAGCGAAGCCTCGCCCTCAACGGCCAATCGCTATCTCGCGCTGATTCGTGCAATTTTGCGGATGGCGCGGGATGAGTGGGAATGGATCGATCATATTCCCAAGGTCAAGATGTACCCCGAACCCAAAAAACGTGTGCGATGGATCACGCGTGAGGAAGCGGCACGGCTTATATACGGAGCTGCCAACGCACCTTGCAGACCTGGCGAGCTTTACATTGGCTACCGGGCTTAAGGCAAAGAAACGCAGTTACCTCAGGTGGGATCAACTGGACATGGAGCGTGGCGTGGCCTGGATTCATGCCGATGAGTCCAAGTCGGGCAGGGCGATTGTGGTGCCGTTGAATAACGATGCTCTAGCGCGTCTTGCACAGGCTCAAGGGAATGCACCCGAAGTACGTGTTTACGTACAAGGGAAAACCCGTGGCACGCACCACCACCAAGGCCTGGTATGCGGCTTGTAAGCGGGCAGGGATCAAAGACTTCCGCTGGCATGATTTACGGCATACCTGGGCCTCTTGGCACGTCCAGGCCGGCACCAGTTCGCAGGAGTTAATGGAGCTGGGTGGCTGGTCTTGCATGGAGATGGTTTTGCGCTATGCACACCTGGGTGGAGAGCACTTAAAAAGCGCCTCAAAACGGATCGAGCAGGCGAAAAACCGTCCGTGTGTACAAACGAGTACACAAAAAGTACACAATCAGTAAGTAGCCGGAAAGTTGAGGTTGGTTGTAAGTAACTGAAAAGATTGGTGGCCAGGGGCAGAATCGAACTGCCGACACGCGGATTTTCAGTCCGCTGCTCTACCAACTGAGCTACCTGGCCAGGGTCTTGCGTTCCCCGAGGCGGGGAGCGCGATATTAAAACGCGCGAGGTGGTTCAAGTCAAGGAAATTACGCCTTATTCTGTCGCTTTTCGGGCACATATCCCTCGGGTATTGCCGATCCTTCGCCGAAAAAGTATTTTTCCATCTCGCCTTCGAGATATTTCCGGTGTTCCGGCTCGATCGGGCTCAGGCGGTGTTCGTTGATCAAGATGGTCTGGTGGGCCAGCCAGTTTTGCCAGGCTTCGGCGGAAATCGTGTCATAGATCTTCTTGCCCAGTTCGCCCGGATAGGTCTGGAAAGCCAGCCCCGGCAGTTCCTTTTTCAGCAGTGCGCAGTGCACTATACGTTCAGTCATGTTTTCCTCTCCTCAAGGAATGTCTCCAGCAAGGCCCGGACCGGTTTTGGCAGCCCCGCTTTGGGCCACTCCTCTTGGTCGAACCAGCGCTGGTCAGGTCCACATTTTACGCTTTCCGGCATAATTTCTGTATCACCGATCAACGGCTGGATTTCCATGCGCAGGTGGGTCAGTTGGTGTTGCAGCTTGGGCAACGGTTGCAGTTTTGCGTCTTTCAGGCCAAGCCTGTCTGCTATTTCAATGCCATCGTCATCCGCCGGCAGGCACCACAGCCCACCCCAGATGCCCGCCGGTGGGCGGCGTTCCAGCAATACACGGCCCTGCTCATCGGTCAGGATCAGCATGTGAAATGATTTTTTGCTGGTCTTGATGCGTGGCCGTGGGGCAGGGTAGTTTTCAACGGCATTTTTCTGCAGGGCCTGGCAGCCATCGGCAACCGGGCATTGATCACAACGTGGCTTGCTGCGTGTGCACAGCATCGCCCCGAGGTCCATGATCGCCTGGGTGTAATCGGCGCCGCGTGTTTTGGGCAGTAATTGTTCGGCCATATCCCACATTTGCTTGTGGATAGCGGATTTGCCGGGCCAGCCTTCAACGGCAAAATACCGCGCCAGCACCCGTTTGACATTGCCATCCAGCACCACGGCGGGTGCGTCATGGGCCTGCGAGTAAATGGCATTGGCCGTGCTCGGACCAATACCTGGCAAGGTGGCCAGCAATTCCGGTGTTTTTGGCAGTTCTCCAGCCGTGCTCCTGCACACAGATCCCGGCTGCCTTGTGCAGGTTGCGTGCCCGGGCGTAGTAGCCGAGCCCGGACCACAGCGCCAGCACGTCGTCCACTGCTGCGGTGGCCAGTGTTTGCAGGTCCGGAAAGCGCTGCATGAAACGCTCGAAATACGGAATGACGGTCTTGACCTGGGTCTGCTGCAGCATGATTTCTGCAACCCAGACCCGGTAAGCGGTGCGGGGGTGTTGCCAGGGCAGGTCCTTGCGGCCGTGTTTATCCCACCAGTGCAGTAGTCGTGTTGAGAATAACGGCAGAGTCAATGTGGTTTCATCCGGGGAAAATGGGTGCCGGGTTTAGCCCGGCATGACGTTCTTTCGCGGGGACAATGGGTACGGCTTCGCCGGCATGACGTTCTTTCGCGGGAATGACGATGGGTCAATCCAGCGGCAGGATAGCGTTGATAAAGCTACCGGCGTCGAATGGCCTGAGATCCTTGGCGGCCTCGCCCACGCCGATAAAGCGGATCGGGATACCCAGCTCGCTGGCGATCGCAAACAGCATGCCGCCACGTGCGGTGCCATCCAGCTTGGTGATGGTGATGCCGGTCAAGTTGATGGCCTCGTTAAAGCTCCGCGCCTGGTTCAGCGCGTTGGTGCCGGTGCCCGCATCCACCACCAGCATGACCTCGTGCGGGGCGGCCTCATCCACGCGGCCCATCACGCGGTGGATTTTTTTCAGCTCTTCCATCAGGTTGGATTGCGTATGCAGGCGGCCTGCCGTGTCGGCGATCAGCACATCGACGCCACGTGCCTTGGCGGACTCCATGGCGTCATATATCACGGCGGCCGAATCGGCCCCGGTGCCCTGGGCGATCACCGGCACATCGTTGCGCGCACCCCAGGATTTCAGTTGCTCGACGGCGGCGGCGCGGAAGGTGTCACCTGCAGCCAGCATCACTGACAAGCCTTCTTCCTTGTAACGCTGCGCCAGCTTGCCGATGGTGGTGGTCTTGCCGGCGCCGTTGATGCCGACCATCAGGATGACAAAGGGCTTGTGTTCGGGGTCCACCGCCAGCAGTTGCTCGCAGGGCTCGATCAGCTCATACAGTTCCGCCTGCACGGCCGGCAACAGGGCCTGCGGGTCGCGGATGGCGCCGTTGGCGATGGCGGTGCGCAGGTTATCCATGATCTCCAGGCTGGCCTTGACGCCGACATCGGCGGTCAGCAGCATGGTTTCGAGTTCTTCCAGCAGGTCTTCATTGATATCAGCATGGCCGCCAACCAGCGTTTTGAGGCGCTTGCCGATGGTGCGGCGCGAGTCTTCCAGGCGTTTTTCCAGCGGCATCGACACCGGATTGTTCCACCGGGCGCAACTGCACATCCTGCAGTTCACCGCTCTGTTTGTCTTTTTTACGGAAGATTCGAAACATGGGATGATCATTAACCCTTGGTAATAAAAGCGCTATGCTATCAGCTTGATTGTGTTGTATCAGTGTAGATGTGAGCAAATCGGGAAAAAGCAATAGCGTGCGTATCATCGGCGGCGACTGGCGTGGCCGTCGTTTGCCGGTGGCCGAGGTGCCCGGCCTGCGCCCAACGCGGCTGACCGGGCCGTGAAACCCTGTTCAACTGGCTGCAGCCCTGGGTGCTGGCGGCCGACTGCGCGGATCTTTTTGCCGGCACCGGTGCGCTGGGCTTCGAGGCGGCCTCCCGTGGCGCGGCCTCGGTGCTGATGATCGAGAAACATCCGCTGGCGGCCAGGTTCCTGCAGCAAAGCGTGGAGCAACTCCAGGCTACGCAAGTCAATATGCGCACCGGTGGTGCGATGAGCATGCTGGAAGACTTCATGCCCGAGGTGTTTGATATCGTGTTTGTAGATCCGCCCTTTGACAGCAACCTCGGCGGACTGGTGCTGGAGCGCCTGGACAAGCAGGATTGCGTGAGGCCCGGCGGCTTTGTATATATCGAATCCCCCGCATCCACCACCATCCCGCCGCCACAGGGCTGGTCGGTGTGGCGTGACCAGCAACTCGGTGAAGTGCGTATGCAGTTATTCCGCACAATAAAGCTGCTAATTTGAGAGAATGATGAATGAAAACCGGTAAATTTGCGGTCATATGAGTGTCTGTGATCTTGTAAGAGCTAACAGACACTTTGAAGGCAGGCCCCAAGCCTGTTTTCAGTCCCTGCTTTGAGGCCGGCCTTGTGCCGGCCTTTTTTTAGAGGAGCCGCTGATCGATTCGTGGACTTGTATCTTATGCCCAAAATGTCCAGCTTCCGTGCTTGCGAATCTTCGCAATAGCTAAGGCTATTACGTGCGATCCGCGCCTTAAATCTGGGCATTTTGAATCAGAATCTACTAAGCCCAGAATCGATCAGAGGCTCCTTAGGCCCGAAGATTGCACCATTGCAAAGGTGGGGGTCAGAGTAAAGTGCCAGAGTAAATTGCTCTGGCACTTTACTCTGACCCCGGGTTTACGGGTTAGAATACGACATCTTAAAATTTAGCAGGATAGATAATCAATGAGACCCCCACTTGTGGCGTTGTACCCGGGCACCTTTGACCCGATCACCCATGGTCACACCGACCTGGTCACGCGTGCCGCGCAGGTATTTGACAAGGTGATCGTGGCGATCGCCGAGAGCCCGCACAAGGAGCCGTTCCTGAGCCTGGAAAGACGCATCGAGTTGTGCTGAATCACAGCTAAAAGCACCTGGACAATATCGAGATCGTCGGCTTCAGCAACCTGCTGGTGGATTTCGTGCGCCAACAGGGCGCCACCGTCATCGTGCGCGGCCTGCGCGCGGTTTCGGATTTTGAATACGAGTTCCAGTTGGCCAGCATGAACCGCAACCTGTGCGAGGACGTGGAGACCATGTTCCTGACACCGGATGAACAATTCGGCTTTATCTCCTCGACCCTGGTGCGGGAAGTCGCCCGGCTGGGCGGGGATGTTTCGCAGTTCGTCGGCCCGGAAATCGAGGCCGCCATGAAAGAAAAGTTTGCGCGCGTGGGTGACTGACCTTGGCTTTGATCATTACCGAAGAGTGCATCAACTGCGACGTATGCGAACCCGAGTGCCCCAACGAAGCCATCTACCAGGGCCTCGAGATTTACCATATCAACCCTGATTTATGCACCGAGTGCGTCGGTCACTTCGACACGCCGCAATGCGTGGAAGTCTGCCCGGTGGAATGTATTCCCAAGGACCCCGGGCGCAAGGAAACAGAGGAGCAATTGTGGGACAAGTATCAGCAACTGATCGCAGGGAAAAGAACCATGAAAATTGCGCCTGTGCATGGTTCTGTTGCTGGCGGTTTTCATCCAGCCGCTCAGCGCCGACCAGCCCGGCAAGGCGGCGATTGCAACGGCGCATTACATGGCCACCGAGGCAGGGCACGAAATCCTCGCGATGGGTGGCAACGCCTTTGACGCCACGGTGGCGATCAGCGCTGTGCTGGCGGTGTTGGAGCAAACCAGCTGTGGCATCGGCGGTGGCGGTTTCTGGATGATACATCGGGCCGAAGATGGTTTTGAGACCATGATCGATGCCCGTGAAACGGCACCGGCGCTGGCCCACAGGGACATGTATCTCAATCCCGATGGCACGGCCAATTCCGACCTGTCGAGGAGTGGCCCGCTGGCGGCGGGAATCCCGGGGGAAGTGGCCGGCCTGGAGCACCTGGCGACCAATTACGGCAAGTTGCCGCTGGCGGTGAGCCTGCAGCCCGCCATCAGGATTGCCCGCGAGGGTTTCCCGGTCTACACCAAGTTCCTGGGCATGTTGAGCAGATCGGAAAAGACCATGCGTCGCTGGCCGGCCGGCCCCGAAGTGTTCCTGCCAGGTGGAAAGCTCCCCGAAATGGGCCAGGTCATAAAAAATCCGGACCTGGCCAGGGTGCTGGAAAAGATTGCAAGCGAGGGCCGGGATGGATTTTACAAGGGTGAACTGGCCCAGCGCCTGGTCGATGGTGTGCGGGATGCCGGTGGTATCTGGAGCATGGAAGACCTGGCCAACTACGAGGTCAAGGAGCGTGAGCCGGTCCGCACGATGTACCAGGGATATGAACTGGTCACTGCGCCACCGCCTTCATCGGGTGGCATCGCGATTGCCGAGATCCTGAACATCGTCGAGCCCTATGGCCTGGCGGAACTGGGCAAGGTGCAGCGTACGCACCTGCTCGTGGAGGCCATGCGCCGCGCCTACCGTGACCGGGCC
This sequence comes from uncultured Gammaproteobacteria bacterium, assembly GCA_963753105.1. Lineage (GTDB taxonomy): Bacteria > Pseudomonadota > Gammaproteobacteria > Xanthomonadales > SZUA-36 > SZUA-36. The sequence continues at coordinate 75,743 of CAVWBD010000001.1, read as the reverse complement.
CTGTACCTGGGTGATACCGATTTTTACGATGTGCCGCAGGCAATGCTGACAGACGCCAACTACGCAGCCGGTCTGCGCGCCAGCATCCGGCATGACAGGGCCACCCCCAGCAGCATGTTGCCGGGTAAGGAATTCCAGCCGGGTGGCACCGATACGACGCATTTTTCCGTCATGGATGACGAGGGCAACATGGTGGCCGCCACGCTGACGGTCAACACGCCGTTTGGCTCCAAGTTCATGGTGCCGGGCACGGGCTTCGTGTTGAACAACGAGATGGATGATTTTTCCACCAAGCCCGGCGAGCCGAATGCCTGGGGCCTGATCGGCTTTACCGCCAACGAAATCCAGCCGCATAAACGGCCCTTGTCCAGCATGTCGCCGACCCTGATGTTCGGTGAAGACAAGCAAGCCGTTATCGGCACACCCGGCGGCAGCCGGATCATCACGATGGTCTTGCTCGGCGTTCTGGATTTCGTGGAGGGCAACGGTCCGGAATCCTGGGTGTCGCTGCCCAGGTTTCATCACCAGTACACGCCGGACAAGATATCTGCCGAACCAGGCACATTCTCGGAAGAAGATATCGCGGCGCTGGAGGCCATGGGTCACACGGTCGAAGTCAGGGGATACGAATGGGGCAATATGCACGGGGTGATGTGGGATCGGAAATCGGGTGAAGTCAGTGCCGCCTCGGATAAGCGGAGTGATGCGGGGCGGGCTGTTGTTCGATAATTTTTGCAGGTATTCCACTGAGACAATAAGCAGGTGGTGAATGGTTTATTCTGAGACCTTCCACAACAGGGATGTTGTGGAAGAGCCTACAGGGATGTATCCACGGCGTGTCTCAGGATAAATCCATCGCTGCCTGCTCAGAAGTACATTAGTTTTCAAAGTTCATACTTTAGCGGGAGAAAAGCGTGAGAAAAGCATTCCTAACATTGATAGCTGGGCTGGTTACATTGCCAGCCGCGCAGGCCGGGATTACTCCGGATCAGATTGACCAGGCAGCGAGCGATGTCCAGCCGCAGGTGGTGGAGTGGCGGCGTTGGTTTCACCAAAATCCCGAGCTGAGTAACCGCGAGTTCAATACATCCACCAGGATCGTCGAGATCCTGCGTGACATGGGTCTCGAGCCGAAAACGGGTATCGCGCATACCGGTGTCACGGCGATTATCGAGGGTGGCAAGCCCGGCCCACTGGTTGCTATCCGCACGGATATCGACGCCTTGCCGGTGACCGAGCAGACCGGTCTGCCGTTTGCTTCAACGGCGAAGGCTGAATACAACGGCCAGGAAGTCGGCGTCATGCACGCCTGCGGTCACGATGCGCACATGGCGATGTTGCTGGGTGCGGCCAAGGTACTCCGCCAGGATCGTCTAGTACTACGTGACATGTGTCTCAGAAAAAACAAAACACATACCATTCACAGCGATACACAACCACCCGGTCGCACCGCACAACGAGCATCCACCGACCGGTCCTATGCCTCAACGGCCAGCCGAATACAACGGCCAGGAAGTCGGCGTCATGCACGCCTGCGGCCACGATGCGCACATGGCCATGTTGCTGGGCGCAGCCAAGGTTGCTGAACGACATGAAGGCAGAGTTGCCCGGCTCCGTGCTGCTGATATTCCAGCCCGCCGAGGAAGGCGCGCCCGGCGATGAGAAAGGCGGCGCTTCGCTGATGCTGGAAGAGGGCATTTTTGCCGAGCGTATGCCCGCGGCCGTGTTTGGCATGCACGTCGGCATCGGTGTTCCGGGTGGCCAGTTCGCGGTCAAGCCTGGCCCGCTGATGGCAGCTGCGGACTCTTTCAGGATTACGGTCAAGGGTAAGCAGACGCACGGTGCGCGGCCGTGGGATGGAATTGACCCCATCGTCGTATCATCACAGATCGTGCTTGCCTTGCAGACCATCGTCAGCCGCCAGGTGGATGTCACGCTGGCGCCCTCGATTATCAGCTTCGGGCGCATTTCGGGTGGCATACGCAGCAACGTGATCCCCGACAAGGTGGAAATGGAAGGCACCATCCGTACCTTCGATGAGAAGATGCGCGAATACATCCACGGGGCCATTGAGAGAAATGCCCGCTTGATCGCCGAGGCCGCAGGCGCCGAAGCCGAGGTAGAAATCGGCCAGGGCACACCTTCCGTGTACAACGATCCTGAGCTGACAGCCTTCGTAATGCCTGCGCTTGAAAAGGCCTCCGGTCATGCCGTGAACCCGATCCAGCCGCAGACCGTGGCCGAGGATTTTGCCGAGTACGCAAAAGTCGCCCCGGCCGTGTTTGCCTTCCTCGGCAACTTACCGGAAGGCGTGGACCCGGCAGGGCAGCCAACCAACCATTCACCGTTTTTCACCATGGATGAACCGCACATGGAAGTCGGCGTCAAGGCATTCAGCCACATGGTGGTGGATTACCTGCAGAGCCAATAATGGGGCCACTCCACGGCACGCTGGTGCTGGACCTCTCAAGGGTCCTGGCGGGGCCCTGGGCCAGCCAGTCACTGGCGGATCTTGGCGCGCGGGTGATCAAGGTCGAGCGCCCCGGGCGTGGCGATGACACGCGTAGCTGGGGGCCGCCCTACCTGGAATCAGCCGAGGGCAGGGAAAGTGCTTACTTTTTGTCCGCCAACCGGGGCAAGGAATCAATTGCTGTTGACTTCAAGGACCCACGCGGCCGGGCGATCGTGCTGAAACTGGCCAGTAAAGCTGACATTTTGATCGAGAACTACAAGGTCGGGGGCCTGAAAGCCTACGGCCTCGACTACGACTCGGTCAAAGCCCTCAACCCGGCCATTGTCTATTGCTCGATCAGCGGTTTTGGCCAGCAGGGGCCGTATGCGCACAAGCCGGGTTACGACTTCATGATCCAGGCCATGAGTGGTTTGATGAGCATCACCGGTCAGGACCAGCCGACCAAGGTGGGCGTGGCGGTTTCTGACCTGATCGCCGGCCTGTACGCCAGTATCGGGATACTCGGCGCCCTGACCCGCGCCCGCGAAACGGGGCAGGGTGAATATATCGACATTTCCCTCCTGGATGCACAGCTTGCAACCTTGGCCAACCAGGCCTCGAATTACCTGGTGTCCGGCGAAAGCCCGGGCTTGGCAGGAAATGCGCACCCGAACATCGTGCCCTACCAGGTGTTCGAAACGGCCGATGACCCCATCGTGGTTGCGGTGGGTAACGATGGGCAGTTCAAAAAATTCTGTACTGTGATCGGGTGCTCTGAACTTGCCACCGACGAACGTGTTGCAAGCAACTCCATGCGTGTGAAGAACCGGCAAATCCTGGTTCCGCTGATCGCTGTCGAACTGGCAAAACAGAACTCGGCATACTGGCTCAACAAACTCGAAGAAAGCGGGGTACCGGCCAGCCCGGTCAATACCATCGAAGCGGCTTTTTCCGATCCGCACGTGCAGGAAAGGGGCGTCGCCATGCAGCTCGAGCGCGATGACCTGGGCAGCGTGCCCGGTGTGCGTTCACCGATCAGGTACCGCGGCCAAGACTCAGGTTCCGACCGCGCACCACCGGCGCTGGGTGATTCAACAACATCGGTACTCGTGGAATTCGGCTACAGCGATGATGAAATTGACGACCTGACAACCGACGGTGTAATTGCCTGATTTCATGTCTGTTGAGGGCTGGGGTGGGTGTTCCTAAGCGGAACCGTGAGCGACAGGGAGTCGCGACCGAGTCCCCAGGGATGGGTCTACGGCGTGTTCCGAGTAGGAATACCCGCTGCAGCCCCCATCACTGGTTCCACTTTCAACCGGCTAGAAGGGCGGTTACTTGCTCTCTTTCCACAACAGGTAGGCGACGAGGCCTGGCACGATCACGCCAAATACGCTGATCCATTGCGGTACACCCCATTCACCGACGGTCATGGGAATGCCAATCAGCAATCTCAACAGGTGACCCACGGCGACCAGGGAAAACAGCACGATTGCTAACATTGAACCGGTTTTCATGGTGTTTGCCTCCATAATAGCCCAGTCCAATAATCATACACCCATGAAAAAGCCCGGCTGGGGCCGGGCTTTTGGTAGTGGATCAGGTTTATGAATTCAGGGTTTGTTGTAAGCCCTGGGCATCTCCGGGTTTTCCTCCAGGTAACGGTCACGCAGTTTTGTCTGGCGGGATTCCATCGGGATCAACTTGCCGTTGATAACGACGACCTCGGCTGCTGTTGTGACTTCCAGCGGGTCGCTGCTCCACAAGACCACGTTGGCCGGCATACCTTTCTGGATGCTGCCTTGCTGGTCTGCAACACCAAAAATACTTGCCGGATTACGGGTCAGCGCGGCGATGCCGGCTTCGTGTGGCAGGCCGTAGGAAACCGCGTTGCCGGCCATCTGGCGCTGGTTGCGCGCGTTATGTGAGCCGGCGCCGGTGATCGCCACGGTTACTCCTGCAGCATGCAGGATGGCGGCATTGTCCATGCGTGCGCCCAGCGTGTCGAAGTTGGTGGGGCGGTTGCTCAAAGGATCGAGCAGCACCGGCACTTTAGCCTTGGCCAACTCATCAGCCACCATCCAGGCCTCGGCACCACCGGAAATCACCAGGTCGAGGCCGTGCCGCTTGGCGAATTTCAATGTCTGCAGGATATCGCTGGCCCGGTCCACGTCGAACACGACCTTGCCACCATCGGCAAACGCCGCCAGCGTACCACGCCCTGCATGGGTCAGCAGTGCGCTTGTTCCGGCAGGTGGTGGTGCGGCCGCCTCGCCCATGGCCTGTTCCAGCAGCATCCACTGCCCGGCGCGTGATTCACCCGAAAGCTCGCTGGCGTCCTGGCCCACGTTGATGAATAACACGGGTTGGCCAAACTGGCTGTCATAACCGCCGTCCAACGCTACCATCTGGCCCTGGCCGCCAAAGATCGTGCCCTTGGAACCCGCGCCCAGCAGGGTAAAGCTGAAACCCTCGATGCGGGTTACCGGCACAAGTGTCGAATTCGGGTTAAAGGCCGGTGTGACGTCGAATTCCGGGCGCATTTCTTTCAATGCCAGGCTGCCGTCGACTGAACCGTCGACTGCCGAGACCTCGGTGATGCCGATGCTTGAAATACCGGCGAAAAAGCCCGGCGTCAGTGGCTTGCCGTCAGCATTGAATACGTAGATGTCCGCCGGTACGGGCAGGTCCTGACCGATCTTGCGGATTTCACCACCCGAGATGAACACATCGGTGTTTTCCAATACACCCGCCTTGTCCATGGTGTGCACGGTGGCGCCGCGGATCATGATGGTCTGGGCCTGGGCCGTCATTGCGGCCAGGGCCAGGGCGATGGAAAGAATGGTTTTCAAAGTTCTCATTTGCTCACCCCCTGCAACTGGCCGAGCTCAAAATCGGATACCGGCTGCAAGTCCGGGTTGTCGCGGTCATAAAGCAAGGCACCGTCGATGAAGACCTGTTCGGCCTTGGCGTAGACACTGAACGGGTTGCCGTTCCAGATCACCACGTCGGCCATCTTGCCGGGCTCCAGCGTACCGGTCTGGTCCAGGATGCCGAGTGATTTGGCCGAGTTGGCCGTAATCCACTTGATGGCGCGCTCCGGTTTGATACCAAACCCCAGGCGGTTGCCAGCAGCCATGGCCTTGGCGGCTTCCTGGTTCAGGCGCTGGATATCCTTGGCCGAGTCGGAATGCACGATGGCGCAACTGCCCTCGGGGCGATCCACCAGGGCAATGTTCTCCTGGATGCCGTCGTAGGCCTCCATCTTGAAGCCCCACCAGTCGGCCCACAACATACCGCAGACACCCTTTTCAGCCAGCACGTCGGCGATCTTGTAAGCCTCCACACCGTGGTGGAAGGCGGTTACCTTGTAATTGAACTCATCCGCCATGTCGAGGATGGTCATCATCTCGTCAGCGCGGTAGCAATGCATCTGGACCAGGATTTCACCCTTCAGTGCACCGGCCAGGGTTTCCAGCTTCAGGTCGCGCTTGGGTGGTTTGGCTTCTTCATCGCCATCTGCGACCTTGTCCTCGTAAGCCTGCCACTCGTCGATAAAGTTTTGCGCCGCGATCCATTGTGCGCGGTAGCCTGCCATGTTGCCCATCCGTGTGCTGGGTGCTTGATTGCGGCCGCCGTACTTCCCCTTTGGGTTTTCACCGCAGGCCATTTTCAAACCGTGTGGTGCACCGGGGAATTTCATACCCTGGTAGCTCACGCTGTAGACGTTTTTCAGGGTCACACCACGGCCACCGAACAGGTTGGCGGAACCCGGCAGGGTCTGTAGCGTGGTAATGCCACCGGCCAGCGCGAGCGCGAATTGCGGATCCTGTGGCCAGACGCTGTGCTCGGCCCACACATCGGGCGTGGTTGGATTGGTTGATTCGTTGCCGTCGGAATGCGCCTTGACCCCGGGGCTGGCATAAACGCCCAGGTGTGAATGCGCGTCGATGATACCGGGCGTGACCCAGCGGCCGGCAGCGTCAACCACGGTCGCGTCATCGGGCGCTTCGCCCTCACCCACGAAGGTGATCTTGCCGTCCGCCATCAACAAGCTGGCGTCATCCAGGCGTTCGCCGGTGCCGGTCAGGATGGTGGCATTGGTAATCAATGTCGGTGCCGATGGCAGCGGGCTATAGGTCGAGGGATAGGGCTCATCCTGCGCGGCAAAGAGTGCAGGTGCGCCCAGTGCCAGCGTCAAGGCCAGCAAGCGCAATAACCGCATGGGAAACTCCTTAGTTCACACTAGAAAAACAGCATGTTAGCAGAGGATTTATATTCATGTTAGATACATTTTTTGCCGGCCAGGAATCCCGGTGCAGCGGGGTCGGAGTGAAGTGTCAAAGTAAAAGTTTACCCGGTCACTTTACTCTGGCCCCTTTGGGCTGGCCGGTGATGTATCATCAACAGCAATGAACCAGAACATGCAAAGTTCATCGCAGTGTCTGCCGGATGGTTTGCTGGCGTGGATTGAATCAAACCTAAAATCATCCAGCAATATCCTGGCGACCTCCAACCAGGGTACCGTGCTGCTGTTTGAAGGCGATGGACAGAAGCTTGTGATCAAGTCGGCCATGGGTCGAGGCGCAGTGCGCAAGGCGCGCCAGGCGACACTTGAGCGCGAGTACGCCGCTTATCAAAGACTGGACGGCGTGGTCGGTGTACCGGCCTGTTACGGTTTTCTGGATGGGCGTTACCTGGTGATGGAATTCATCGATGGTGTCCCTTACCGCGAGGCGACGTGGCAGGACAGGGAGACCTGGTTTGCAGGATTGTTGGAAGTCATCCGCGCCTTTCATCAGCGTGGCGTCAGCCACGGCGATCTGAAGTCCAAGGCCAATATGCTGGTGGGTGTTGACCAGAAGCCTTACATCATCGATTTTGGCACCACGTTTTTACACAAGGACGGCTTTCACCCGTTTAACAACCGCCTGTTCGAATACGGTAAACGCCTGGATATCAACGCCTGGGTCAAGCACAAGTACCACGGGCGTTACAAGGATGCCTCGGACGAAGACCGGGAACTGTTGCGGTATTCAAAACTCGAGTACCTGATTAGGAGACTGCGCGGCCGGCCGATGCATTAGATAGATCACCTGTAGGAGGGAGCAGCAGAGCTGGTCCCTCCTACAGGACTATTTCGCGACCAGCAAAGCTGGTCCCTCCTACGGGAATATTTCGCGACGCGAGCGAAGCTGATCCCTCCTACGGGAATATTTCGCGACCGGCTGCGCCGGGTGCTGCCACAGAGGTGTCTGACCTTAATCGCGACCAGCGAAGCTGGTCCCTCCTACAGGAAGATTTCGTGACCGGCTATGGGTGATTCAGGCCATGGATACTGATAAACTGATCCACGAGTGAGAGTGCTAATTTCAGACCAATTGGAGACCGTCATGTTTCACCGTATCAAACTCACCCCGCTTGCCATCCTGGCATTGCTATTAACCGCCCTGTCTCTACCAGCTTCGGCCCAAGTGTTGTATTCAAGTATGCCATGGGATGACTCAGGAGGCCCTTGTATTGGTAATAATGGAGTCAATGCCACTGGCCTGGCTGTACGAACACCTTCGGATTCGTACTATTTTGTTGAAAGAGTCCTGCTGAGCCTGCACGATGTGGGTGATCCTTCAAATTTTGATGTGAAGATATACAGTGACGTCCAAGGCGGCTGGGATTCGGTAGTCGGTTCTTTTGGTGTACTTTCTGGTCCCGGCGGCAGTGACATTTCCGACTATGAGTTTTATGCAACGGCACCGATCATACTGTCGCCGGATACGGTCTACTGGGTCGTGGCGACCGTCCCGGACGAAGCTTCTACTTGTGCAGCTGGCTGGAATGCTTATGGCTCAGCACCGAGTGGTCCATTTAGCTATGTAGATGCGTTGCAATTCTACGATGGTATATTTAACCAGCCAGATCCCACTATCACGCTGGTGATTCTTGGCGGTCCAACTGATGCCCCGGTGATGGTGCCGGTGCCTGGACTGGGTAACTGGGGTTTGTTGCTTGCCATCCTGTTGCTGGCGGCAAGTGGCGGTTTACTGATCCGCAGGTACTATTAAGCCTTATCTGTAATATATGAAAAGACCCCGCTTTGGCGGGGTCTTTGCTTGTGTGAGCAACCTTTAGGTAGCGAATTCGCCGTGAGGCGCCAACCCACGGAAAGAATTTCGCGGTAAGCCGATGCATTATGCCCCGTCATTCCGGACGAGCGTAGCGCGATCCGGAACCCATTTTTGAACCTATGCAATCTGAAGACTATATGGATCCCGGATATTTGCTTTGCAAATTCCGGGATGACGAGCCGGGTATTTATTCCGGGATGACGAGGAGGGTCAAGATTGGGATGACGAATCCATTGACTCGGCGAGCTTCTTAAGGCCCTCATCAATACTGATTTCAGGTTCATAACCGAGGTCCCGCTTGGCGGCGGAAATGTCATACCAGTGCGCAGTGGACAAGTGTTCGGCTGACCAGCGGGTCAGGGGTGGCTCGGATTTGAGCCTGAGCAGTTTCCAGGCTGATTCGATAACACTACCCGCAGTGATCGCGATGCGTGGTGATATGGCCTGGATATCAACATCCAGCCCGGCTGCCTTCAACAGCCCGCCTATGATTTCCCGTTGGCTACGCGGCTCGCCGTTGGATATGAAATAGGTTTTGCCGCCTACGGTATCCACATCCGTTTCCAGGCAGTCCAGTGCCAGCAGGTGGGCATGGGCCGCGTTATCGATATAAGTGGTATCGATCAGTTTTTCAGGTCCCGGCAATCTCAGCTTGCCGCGCCTGGCCCTGTCCAGCAGGTTTGGCAGCAGGTGGTTGTCACCGGGTCCCCAGACCAGGTGCGGGCGCAAGGAAACGGTCTGCAATTCAGGGCCGTTGGCCGCCATTACCATCTTTTCAGCAAGCGCCTTGGTGGCCGGGTAGGGCGAGTGGTAGTCATTGGCATAGGGTAGTGATTCATCGCCACCCTCTATATCGCCATCGCCGTGCGTAACACTGGGCGAGGAGGTAAACACGAGCTTGCGGACACCATTTTTTAGACAGGCCGCGATGATATTCCCGGTGCCGATGACGTTGGGCTGGTAAAACTCATCGTAGTGCACCGACAAACCGGCCTTGGCGGCCGTGTGGATAACTGCGTCCATGCCACGCAGTGATTCACCCAGCAAATTGGCATCCGTGATGCAGCCCCGGATAACCGTGGCGCCCGCTTGTTCAAGGTGTTCGGCTGCGCTGCGCTGGTAAGCCGTCACCTGGTCTCCGCGTGCCAGCAGTTGACGGCACACGTTGCTACCGATAAAACCGCCTCCGCCGGTGACGAGAATCTTCACTTAACCCGCTCCGCGGCCCAGGCGGCTAGGCTCTCCCGGCCGATCTTGGCGTTGTGGCGGATATCCACCGGGAAAGACTTGTGGAACAGGACCTGCTCGATCGATGATGTGAGCGGGTTATTACGGCCGATCTGGAGCAGGTCGATTCGCATGCGTTCACGCATGTGGGCGTTGGGCCAGTTGAGCGGCTCCACGCATAAGACAGGGGTTTGCCGGCCCGGGGTGCCGATACCTACCAGGGCCGTGCGCGCCACCTCGGGGTGGACGTTGAAAACGGCTTCGACCTGGTCGGCAAAAAGTATCGTGTTGCCGGATATCACCCGTTGGGATTTACGGCCGCAATACCACAGCCTGCCCTCGGGTATCGAAATAGCCGGCATCACCCATGCGGTGCCAGCTTGAGCCATCGCTGTCCGTGATCTTTGCCAGCCGTGTTTGCTCGTCCCGTTGCCAATAGGCGTCCGTAGTGGTCGGGCCGTTAACCACGATTTCACCGGTAATACCCACCGGCAACTCGACGGTATCATCGAAAGAATCAACAACGTGGTCGCTGACCGGGATGATTTTTACCCGGTTGGGTGCAACCGGGTAGCCGACACAGGTGCCTTCACCGGCGGCGGTGCGTTGTTCGACCTCGGCATTGAGTTGACTGCCGGGAATACTGGCGACCGGCAGGCACTCGGTTGCACCATAGGGTGTGTAAATTCCCGCATCAGCCGGCAGCGTCTTTCTGCAAACGCCGGATGGTGGCAACGGGCATGGGCGCACCGGCGGAAATCGTGCGCCGCACGGTTGGCAACTTGATGTTGTTGGATTCGGTATAACGGCCGAGCACGTTCATCAGGGCCGGTGAGCCAAAGATGTTGCTCACGCCGAAACGTTCGATAGTCTGCACCAGCAAGCGCGGGTCGGCCTTCGCCGGGCGCGTCGGGTCCATGTACGGCACCACCGTGGTCATGCCCATGGCCGGGTCGAACAGGGCAAAGGGCGGGAAGGTGGGCAGGTCAACCTCACCCGGCTGGATAGCAAACGTGGACTGCAGCATCTCAACCTGCGCGATGAAGTGCCGGTGGCGATAGACCACGCCCTTGGGAATACCGGTGCTGCCGGAAGTAAACAACAGCGCAGCCAGTTCATCGGGTTGCGTGTTGGCCAGCATGGTTCCGGATGATTTCTGCCCCAGTTTGCGCAGTTGCTGAGTGCTTAAGCCACCCCAGCCCAGTTTCAAACCTGACGTGACCAGCTTGGCCCCGGGCGCCCAACCCAGCAGTTTGCGTGCCAACTGGGCTTTCGTTACACCGATAAATGCCTGGGGTTGGGCTTCGGCGAGACAGGTTTTCAATACCTTTGTGCCGATGCCCGGGTCAATCAGCACCGGGACTGCGCCTGCCTTGAACAAGGCAAAGAACATGGCAAAAAAATCGAGGCCCGGGGTGAGCATCAAAGCGCTGCGTACCCCGCGGCCGATGCCGTATTCGATCAACCCGCGTGCGTAATCATCCGATAATTCATCCAGCTCGAGGTAGCTGACTGACCGGTAGCTGAGTTGGTCGCCTTTTTTACCGACCGGGTAATGGATGGCAGCATTATCGCCCTGCAGTTGCGCCTGCCGGACCAGTGCCTTGGCTATGTTGCAGGTCTCAGGCGTGTTGTGGTCGGTCGTCATGTGCGTCGAGAAATTCACCGATGGCTTTTTGTAGCGGCTCACCTGCATCTTCAAAAATGTAATGACCGCAGTCCGGATAGCTGAGCACGCGGGCGTCCGGGAAAATCTGTTTCCACCTCGTGAAAAAAGGCCGGTCGAATACAAAATCCTTTTCACCCCAGGCCAGCAGGCAGGGTTTGTTGGATAACTTGTGCAAACGCACTTCCGTGGCCTGCACGATGGCGTAGCCGGGGTCATCGGTGTCGAGCGGGATGTCCTGTACAAAACGCAGCGTGGCGATGCGGTTGCGCCATGAATCATACGGCCCGGTATAGGCCTGGCGGACTTCACGGCTGACCGGTTTCTTGAATGCGACATGCGCGGCCAGGCCCGAAAAGGCGTTCATACCGCGCACCAGCGTGGCGCCCAAACGAGTATTACGCACCAGCTTTAGCGCTACGGGCAGTTTCTTTTCTGCCGGCATCGGGAACGCGGCGGTGTTGGCGATGACCATGCTGGCGATCTGCCGTGGGCGCTCAACCGCCCAGCCAAAACCGATCATGCCACCCCAGTCATGCACGATCATGTGCACCGGGGATGCAGTTCCGACATGATCCATCAACACGGCCAGGTCAGAGATCCTCTGTGCCAGCGTATAGGCGTATTGATCGTCAGATGGCTTGTCCGACAGCCCGCAACCGATGTGGTCCGGCACGATGCAGCGGAAGCGGTCACGCAGGGCGATGACCAGGTTGCGGTAGTAAAACGACCAGGTCGGGTTACCGTGCAGCATCAGCACGATGGGCGCATCGCGTGGGCCCTCGTCGAGGTAATGCATACGGATACCGTCAATGTCACACCAGTGTGACTCGAAGGGGTAGAGATTTTCAGGCGGTTGGTACATGTCGTGCTACGGGGTCAGGAGTCCTGATCTTAGCAGACTGTACCGCTTAGCTTCACCAGACAATTTCAGCCATTGAACAGTTCAGACCGGAACCGATACCCAGCACTGCGACACGGTCGCCCTTGTTGATCTTGCCGCCGGCCACGGCCTTGGCCAGTGCGATGGGCACCGCCGCCGGACCGATATTGCCCAGTTCCGGGTAAATACGGAAGATCTTGTCCGGGTCCAGGCCCAGCAGTTTCATCAGCGAATCGGTATGCGCCTTGCTGACCTGGTGGATGATGAACTGGTCCAGTTCTTCGACGACCCAGCCAAGTTTTTCCACGGCCGCTGAAAAGGTCTTGGTCGCCAGCTTCAGGCCCTCTGTCAGCAGTGTGCGTGTGTCGGTAACCATGCGGTCCATCTGGCCATAACAGAGCTTGTTGAACTGCGTGGCGGCGCGCGTGACACTGCCGAGGTAGGAATGTCCCTTGGGTGATAGTTCACGGCGGCACATGATCATGGCGGCCGCACCTGAACCCAGCGTCAGGGACGCGAATTCAGCGCGGAACTGTTCCTCGCCCACACCCGGTTCCAGCAGGCGGTCGATGGTCGCCTCGGTGATCGGTCCACTGGATTCGGCGTCGACGATCAATGCGTACTCGACTTCGCCGCGCTCGATCATGCGGGCCGCGACATCCATGCCGTTGAGGAAAGCCAGGCAGGCATTGCCGATATCAAAATTCAGGCAACGTTCGTGCAGACCCAGGTTGCCGTGCACCAGGCACGCAGTCGAAGGCTCGAGGTAGTCCCGGCACACCGAGGTGTTGATCAAAACCCCGATCTTGTCGCGCTCGATCCCGGCTTGTGCGATGGCTTCTTCAGCGGCCAGGGTGGCGGCATCAGAGGGCTGTGTACCGTGGTCCCAGACGCGCCGTGCGCCGATGCCCGAGATGCTTTCCAGTAAATCCTGGCGGATACCCAGTCTTTCCATGGCCGGTTGCAACCGTTCGGCAATCTGCGCGGATGTTATTTCTATTGGCGCATCAATTGCGGCAAGTGATTGTATTACAACATTTTTAAACTGCATGTATATCCAGGTTTGATAGGATGACGCCGTGGATCGGGGCGAGAATTTGTAAAGGCCGACATTGTAGCCTAAGCACGATGATGCTGCTACATGGTAGCGAGTCAGGACAAGTATGTATTAGACTGATTCCATTATTGATTCAGGGGTTGTGCTCAATGCTGCGTGCGGGTTTCCAGGAGCCGGGAATTTTTGTCTACAACTACCAATAACACGGTCGGGCCAGGGTCGTTCAGCCCAAGACAACTGCCATTGAGGGATTTGGAAAAACCACAGGGCGATTCCGTGCACCTGTGGCACCTGGATTTTGGGAAGTTGTCCAATCCACTGAGCCCGGACGAAGGCAGCCGGATACGTGACCTCAGTGTATTCCAGCAAAGTGCCCTGCGGCGGTTCTACCTGCGCTTGCTGCTGGGCGCATACTTAGGCTTGCCGGGCAAGGACGTACGCATAAGCCGCCGCTTGAAGGGCCGGCCGGAACTCGATGACACCCAGTCCGGTGGCCAACTGGATTTCAGCGTGGCGCGTAGCGAGGACTGTTACCTGATCGGTATCAGCAGTGGGGCGACCATCGGTGTTGACCTGGAAATTGCAGCGCGGCGCTCCGGCAAACCGCTGGCATTGGCCAGGCGGTATTTCAGCGAGATCGAAATCGAGGCCCTGTCAGGTCTCCAGGGCGACGCCCTGCATCGCGCCTTCATGCACACCTGGGCCTGCAAGGAAGCGGTGGTGAAGGCCAGTGGCCTGGGTATCGCCAACCAGCTGTGCCGTTTCAGCGTGGATGTCGATCCCGATAAACCGCCGGCCATGCTGGATATGCGCGACGATGATCCTGATGCATGGCGACTGGCCGTCGTGCAGCCCGCAGCGGGCGCCATTGCAGCCGTTGCCGTGCGTCAAAACGGTATTCGCGTGGTAGGCTTCAGTCTCAAATGATTAATCCTGAGAGATTACCGGGGCGCGAATTACCTGCCTGTTTCTTGGCCATTGTGTTGCTGCTCGTGGCTGCGCCTGCCCACACACAGGCAGAGGATCCGGCCGCCTGCATGAACAGATTGGTGGAACAGGCAAGTGATGACGCTACCATCGGTGAGCTACGCGCCCGGTGTAAGACGCTGCTTGAGGCAGAAGCAAGTGAACAGCCGCCGACCACGGCGGTCGATGTCCGTCTCGAAAAAGACCGTGAAAACGTGTTGCAGCCATTCACGTTGATGGCCCACAAGCCCAATTATTTCCTGGCGGCTGCATACAACGCACACGGGTACGATGCCAGCTTGTATCAGGAACAGTTTTCTGACCCGTCCATCTATTTCGACGACACCGAAGCCCAGTTCCAGGTGAGTCTGAAAATACCGTTGTGGGTTGATTTATTCGACACTTTCGATCTTTATGCGGCCTACACCAATCGCTCTTTCTGGCAGGTTTACAATGCTGATATTTCCAGCCCGTTCCGGGAGACCAACCATGAGCCGGAAGCATGGTTGCAGTTCACACCGGGCTGGGAATTCCTGGGTTTCAAGAACTCTGCCAATGCCATCGGCTTCGTGCACCAATCCAATGGCAGAGGGGATGTGTTGTCGCGAAGCTGGAACCGCATCTACGCCAATTTTGTTTTCCAGCGTGGTAATTTCGCTTTTGGCTTCAAACCCTGGCTGAGGATTTCCGAAGACCGTGAGGATG
The DNA here is from genome assembly GCA_963753105.1 of uncultured Gammaproteobacteria bacterium. Classification (GTDB taxonomy): domain Bacteria; phylum Pseudomonadota; class Gammaproteobacteria; order Xanthomonadales; family SZUA-36; genus SZUA-36. Next base: position 60,662 of record CAVWBD010000001.1, on the reverse strand, counting down.
ACGACAACCCGGATATCACGGATTATCTAGGCCACTATGAATGGCGTGCCGGCTACAAGTGGAAAGGCCATGTGTTCAGCTTCATGTCGCGCAACAACCTCGAATCCGGTTTTGACCGCGGAGCGATTGAACTGGGCTGGAGTTTTCCGTTCTTCAAATATCCTTATCTGAAGGGCTATATCCAGTATTTCGGTGGTTACGGCGAGAGTCTGATCGATTATGACCAACGCTCGAACCGGATTGGTATTGGTATCGCGCTGACAGATTGGCTTTAATCTGACCACTGCACCATTTGGCAGGCTTGCCCGTCCAGGCCGGTTCAGTCTGGCTTGTCACGCACCCGGATGAGGCTTTCCTTTTCCGGGTTCTTGCCCCGGTGGTCCGCGTAAAAAGCACGTATACGTTCGAGGTCTTCCTGGATTTCCTCCGAGGGGTAGAACATCTCTTCGATGCCCACCCTTTTGCGGGGGTAATCAAAATAAGCCATCAGGATCGGCACACCGGCAGCACGCGCGATATAGTGAAAACCGGTCTTCCAGTGGTCGGTTTTGCTGCGCGTGCCTTCCGGCGCCATGCCGAGTACCAGGCGGTCGGTTTGTGCAAACATGTCCGCTAGTTGCTCGATATAGTTACGCCCCTCGCCACGGCGTACCGGGATACCGCCCATGGCGCGGAATAGCCAGGCGAATGGCCAGCGGAACAGGGTGTGTTTGCCTATCCAGCTGGGTTCGAGCCTGATCGCCTTGGCCGCGACGATGCCGAGTATGAAATCCCAGTTACTGGTATGCGGGGCCGCGATCACCACGCATTTTTTGACCTCCGGGAAACCTGTACTCGACGGTCCAGCCCAGCGCTCCCAGTATCCACTTGGAGAGGCGTGAAAGCATGGCGGTATTAACCAGTCTCCTTATTCAATCGCGTTGCTGCCTGAGACCCCTGAATATCAGCCAACCACCTGCCGCCAGGAGCAACAGGCCCGCCACGGAGTAGCCCGCGAGGTACCAGGGACCGGTTTCAAGACCGGTCAGGATGGCGCCGGGGATGCTCAGCGAACCACCGGCCAATACCTGCAGCATTTTCCGGTTGGCGGCTTTTTGCTCACGTCTTGCACGTGCCGCGTCTTCCGAGGATGTGCGTGTCAGCAGCTGGCCGCTGTTGGCCTTGACCAGGAAATCGTGGACAAGCCCGGGCATTTCCGGCGCCTGCGCCAGCCAACCGGGCAAGCGTTTGCGCAACTCCCGCGATATGTTCTCAGGGCTGTGCCGTTGTTTCAGGATGGCCTCGAGTTCCGGCTTGGCCACCCCCCAGATATCCAGTTCCGGGATCGAGCTGGCGGGCCAGGCCTTCAACGTTCAGCAGGGTTTTCTGCAGCATCAGCAACTGTGGTTGCAGGGTCAGCTTGAAGCGGTGTGCAACCTGGAACAGGTCAAACAAGACCTTGCCGAATGACACCTCGTTCAACGGGCGGGTGAAATTGGGTTCACCCACCGAACGCGTTGCCGCTTCGAGTTCTTCCAGGCGGGTATCTGCCGGCACCCAGCCCGCATCGATGTGCAGGGCCGCCACGCGCCGGTAGTCCTGGTTGAACAGGGCCTTGAAGTTCTCGGCGATGTAGTACAGGTCCTTGCCCGACAGGCTGGCCACGATGCCAAAGTCCATGGCGATATAGGTGGGGTCATCCGGGATGGATGCGTCCACCAGGATGTTGCCCGGATGCAGGTCGGCGTGGAACAGGTTGTCGCGGAAAACCTGGGTGTAGAACACCCGCACGCCGCGCCGGGCCAGTTTTTTCAGGTTGACGCCGTGCTTTTTGAGGTTCTCGATATCACCGACCGCCAGGCCCGAGACACGCTCCATGACCATGACCCGGCGTGTGCACCACTGCCAGTAGACCTCCGGTATGTACAGGTCTTTGGAACCCTTGAAATTGCGCCGCAGGATCGAAGCATTGGCTGCCTCGCGCTGCATGTCCAGCTCGTCGAAAACAAAGGTTTCGAATTCGCGTACGACCTTCACCGGCTGCACGTTGGCGCCGCTTTGCATGAATTTCTCGGCCAGCCTGGCGAGGGACAGTAACAGGTCTATATCCTTGCGCAGTTGTTTGCCGATACCGGGGCGTACGACCTTGACCACGGCTTCCCGCCCATCGTGTAGCGTGGCCGGGTGGACCTGGGCAATCGAGGCCGAGGCCAGCGGGTTGGTGTCAAACGAGGCGAATATTTCGCTGACCGGTTCACCCAGCGCTTTCTCGATGATGGCGCGGGCTTCTTCACCCGGGAACGGCGGCACCTGGTCCTGCAAAAGCGCCAGTTCCTCGGCGACATCGGGTGGCAGGAGGTCCCGGCGGGTGGACAGAATCTGCCCGAACTTGACGTACACCGGGCCCAGGTCCTGCAGGGCCAGGCGCAGGCGTTCACCGCGTGGCAGGCCGGATACATCCTTGCCGCCCGGCATGAACACCCGCAGCCAGCGCACCGGGCCCGGCAAACGGGCGGTATCGAACAGTTCGTCCAGCCGGTAACGCTTCAGGATGACACCGATGTGCCAGATTCGTACAAACTGGCGCAGGCTGTGCCTCATGAGCGTTTGTCTTTGATGAATTCCGACAGGATTTCGCCGGCCGTGCGGGCCGTTTCCCTGGCAGTATCGAGGCCGCGACGGATACCGTGTGCTGCCTGGTGTCCGCCGACATCACCCAGCAGTCCGGCCAAAGGCGCTTCCCAATCCGGTTCCAGCTTGCGGAAGATTCGTTCCAAATCACGTGCCAGGCTGGCGTCGCCGTTGATCTGTACTTTCGATTTTGGCAAACCCCAGTCGGCCTCTTCGGGTTCGGCCATCGAGAACAGGGCGATCGGTGTGCCGGAAATCACGGTATCCGGTGTTCCATCGGCGTCCAGGCGCACCCTGACCACGCCGTGTTTGAAGGTGAAGAACAGGGTGATGTTCAAACCGTCCAGGTTGACCTGCAGCAACTTGTCTTCGAGTTTCCTGACCCTCGAAGGTGATTCCATGTCCAGTTGCAGCACGTGGTTGATGGCTGTTTCCAGCGTCAGCGCCAGCATGCCCGGTAATGGTGTGACGTAATTGGTAGAAGCTGTTCTAGCCATGATGACCACTGTGGATGGCGACAACGCCGCCTGTCAGGTTGCGATAGGTGACGTTGCTGAAACCGGCTGCAACCATCATGTCGGCGAGCTGGTCCTGCGCGGGGTGTTTGCGGATGCTCTCGGCGAGGTAGCGGTAGCTCTCCTCGTCATCGGTCACCAGCTTGCCGAGCCGTGGCAGGATACCGAATGAGTAGACATCGTAGATTTTCTTCAGGCCCTCGAACTCCACCTTGGAGAATTCCAGGATCATCGCGCGGCCGCCGGGTTTGAGCACGCGGAACATTTCCCTGAGGGCCGCGTCCTTGTCGGTCACGTTACGCAGGCCGAAAGCAATGGTCACGGCATCGAACTCACCATCCGGAAACGGCAGTTTCTCCGCGTTGGCCAACGAGTACTCGATATTCCCAACCAGGCCCTGGTCTTCCAGCCGTTTGCGGCCGACATTCAGCATCGCCTCGTTGATATCACTCAGTACCACGCTGCCGGATGAGCCGACCCGCTTGCGTATCAAGGCGGTGATATCACCGGTGCCACCGGCGACGTCCAGCACCCGTTGGCCGGGCTGGATGTTGGAGATGGCGATGAAATGACGCTTCCACAGGCGGTGCACGCCCATGGACATCAAATCGTTCATCAGGTCGTACTTGTCGGCCACTGAATCGAACACGCCACGTACCAGGCGTTCTTTTTCTTCGATGGCCACGTCACGGTAGCCAAAATGCGTGGTACCTGTCTGGCCGGTTTTATCGTCTGCGTTTTGCATATTTCGGATCAGCTGCAAAAAAAACCATTGTACCCGCAGATGCGCTAAACGTCAGAGAATATAACGGCTCAGGTCGTCATCATTCGCCAGGGCATCGAGGTGCTCGTTGACATAATCCGCATCAAGCTGGATGGTCTCACCGCCGCGGTCGGGTGCCTCGAAGGAAATGATATCGAGCAGGCGTTCCATAACCGTGTGCAGACGCCGGGCACCGATATTCTCTGTCGATTCGTTGACCTGCCAGGCGATCTCGGCGATACGTCTAACCGCATCGTCACCGAATTCCAGCGTGACACCCTCGGTGGCCATCAGCGCCGAGTACTGCTCGGTCAGCGAGGCCTTTGGCTCGGTCAGGATACGGGTAAAGTCATCTGCATCCAGGGCCCGCAGTTCAACGCGGATCGGCAGACGGCCCTGCAATTCCGGGATCAGGTCAGATGGCTTGGACAGGTGAAAGGCGCCGGAGGCGATAAACAGCATGTGGTCGGTCTTGACCATGCCGTAACGGGTGGAGACCGTGGAGCCTTCAACCAACGGCAACAGGTCACGTTGCACTCCCTCGCGTGAAACATCGGCGCCGGCATACTCAGAACGCCTGGCGACCTTGTCCAACTCATCGATAAACACGATACCGTTTTGCTCGGCGGCTTCCAGGGCCTGCTGCTTGATTTCATCGTCGTTGATCAGTCGCGCGGATTCCTCTTCGATCAGCAGCGGCATGGCGTCCTTGACGCGCATCTTGCGTTTCTGGGTCTTGTTGCTGCCCATGTTCTGGAACAGGCCCTGCAACTGGCTGGCCATTTCCTCCATGCCGGGCGGGGTCATGATGTCCACACCGATCTGCATGGAGACATCGAACTCGATTTCCTTGTCATCGAGCTCACCCGCCAGCAGTTTGCGCAGCATTTTCTGACGCGTTGATGCATGGCGCTCATCGTCGTTCACAGGTGCAGGTTCGTTGGCAAATCCGACCGGGTTGGGTCTCGGTAACAGGATATCCAGAATCCGGTCACGGGCGGCATCCTCGGCGCGCGGGCCGACCTTTGCCACGGCCTGCTCGCGCAGCATGTTGATGGCGAAATCAACCAGGTCACGGATGATGGATTCAACATCCTTACCGACATAACCGACCTCGGTGAACTTGGTGGCCTCGACCTTGATAAACGGTGCGTTGGCAAGCGCAGCCAGGCGCCGGGCTATCTCGGTTTTGCCCACGCCGGTGGGGCCGATCATCAGGATGTTCTTGGGTGTGATCTCATCACGCAGGTTCTCATCGACCTGCATGCGCCGCCAACGGTTACGCAGTGCAATGGCGACGGCGCGCTTGGCATCGGACTGGCTGATGATGTGTTCGTCCAGTTCCTGGACAATTTCGCGGGGTGTCATTTGAGACATATTAAGGGCCTGTACCTTTTAACTGTCACTGATATCCAGTGTTTCGATAATGATGTTGTTGTTGGTGTAAATGCAGATATCGGCGGCAATCGCGAGGGATTTTCTGACGATGGTTTCCGCATCCAGTTCCGTGCTATCGAGATAGGCCATCGCCGCTGATTGTGCGAACGGCCCACCGGATCCAATGGCAATCAGCCCGCTTTCGGGCTCGATCACATCCCCGTTACCGGAAATCAACAGCGAGTTTTTCTTGTCCGCGATGGCCAGCAGGGCCTCGAGACGGCGCAACATGCGATCGGTACGCCAGTCCTTGGCCATTTCAACCGCTGCACGCACGAGGTTGCCGGAGTGTTTTTCCAGTTTGCCTTCGAAACGTTCAAATAGCGTAAATGCATCGGCCGTGGCGCCGGCAAAACCTGCGATGACCTGGTCCTTATACATGCGCCGCACCTTGCGGGCATTGGATTTCATCACCGTGTTGCCAAGCGTGACCTGGCCGTCGCCGCCCATGACCACCTGGTTGCCCCGGCGTACTGAACAAATGGTCGTTCCCCGGTACTGTTCCACCTGATTCTCCTTTTGCATACGTGAAAGAAAAGTGGGGATATATGCGCTAAATTGCAAGCTTGGCGTACACTTGCACACAAAGAACAATTCTTCGGGGAGAGGGTGTGGACTTATTGGGAGAAATTTTCCGGGCGCTGCTGTTGGCGGGTTTACCCATTGGTTTATTTACACTGGCATTGGTTTGGTGGGCCCTGCATAACGGACACTTCCAGGAATCGAGTGACAGCAAAGCGCTGGAGCGCGAGATGGAAGCCATGAAAAAGGCCGGAAAAAAGCGGGCATCGGAAAACCCGGTCAAACAACATCCCTTGCAAAAGAAATGGGCCAAATTTGGCGGTGGATTCTATGGAATCGTGGCGTTTTTCACCTATATCGTTGTCGAAGTGACAGATATCGCCACCACGATGATTAATTTTGGTGGTTTCACGGATTTTTTGAAACAACTCGATATTGATCTGCTGGTCAACGTTTTAATCGAGGCGTTGACAAATTTCATTACCGCCATGACCTGGCCGGTTTACTGGATGAGCAGTATCGACACGACGAACACGTGGGTCTGGTTCGTGGTGGCCTATGGTGGATACTGGCAGGGTTTGAAACTGGCGCAGCGAATGTACCGGCAGCGCAAGCAGGCTGAAAACTGATGTCAGCGGTTTATAATCTGTCGGAAGGACGATTAAGCATTGGGGGGTCAGGTTCATTTTTCTGGCTTGGATCACGAGCGAAAATATGAACCTGACCCCCTAAAATCGAGTGTCAATTCACTAAAACGGGAGAGTAATAAATGAGCTTAAGCAAACGATCTGCTGCCGAATTTATCGGCACATTCTGGTTGGTACTGGGTGGTTGCGGCAGCGCAGTGCTGGCTGCCGGTCTGCCGGACGTGGGTATTGCCTATGCCGGTGTAGCCTTGGCGTTCGGTCTTACGGTCCTGACCATGGCTTTTGCCATTGGCCACATTTCGGGTTGCCACCTGAACCCGGCCGTCACCCTCGGCCTGATGATCGCCGGGCGTATTGAAAAAGCGGCTGTACCTGCCTACATGGTTGCACAGGTGCTGGGCGCAGTCCTCGCCTCGACAGTGCTGTTCTACATTGCCAGTGGCGCGGAAGGTTTTGCCGGTGGCCTGGCTTCCAATGGCTTTGCTGAGCACTCACCGCAGGGCTATTCCATGGGCGCAGGCCTGGTCACGGAAATCGTGATGACCCTGATGTTCCTGCTGATCATCCTGGGCGCTACTGACAAACGCGCACCGGCTGGATTTGCACCGATTGCCATCGGTCTAGGCCTGACCCTGATTCACCTGATCAGCATCCCGGTGACCAATACCTCGGTCAACCCGGCCCGTAGCACCGGCCCGGCGCTTGCTGGAAGGCGGCATCGCCCTGCAGCAGTTGTGGCTGTTCTGGGTGGCGCCGATGATTGGTGCGGCGATCGCGGCGGTTATCTACAAGTGGTTTGAAAAGGAATAGTTTCTGCTTTCATAGGCCGGGTCGAGGTATTCCTTCCCGGGACACGCCGTGGACCCATCCCTGGGGGCTCGGTCGCGACTCCTGTCGCTCACGGTCCCGGTAAGGAATACCCCGACCCGGCTCGATACATGTGGTACTAGCCCTGGAGAAAGCCACAGCTTACTGCTCGTTCATTTGCCCGGTGGTTTGGCGGTGTGGGTGACATTTGTGCGCCGCACCGAATCCTGAGAGTCATCAGGGGAGAAATGTTATCTCCAAGGATGGAGTGTAGATCGCAAGGAGCACAGGGACGTGCGATGCGATCCGGTAAGGCTTGGCACTGCCTCGTCGTAAGGCCGGCCGCGTTGAGATGATTCGAAGGAGAGGGTAGCCCAACGGGCTGCGGGGCCAGGAGCCCATACCGGTGGACCAATGGGCAATGGGTTGAATCGCGACCTAAAGGTTGCTCCCACAAAGAAGTTCTCCTGACCTTCTATTTTTTCTTGGCTCTGGGGTGGGCCTTGTCGTAAACCTTGGCCAGGTGCTGGAAATCCAGGTGGGTATAGACCTGGGTGGTCGAGATGTCGGCGTGGCCCAGCAGTTCCTGTACCGCGCGCAAATCGCCCGATGATTCAAGCATATGGCTGGCGAAACTGTGCCTGAGAAGGTGGGGGTAGACGTTCTGTGGCATTCCCTGGCGTTTTGCCCAGTAGCGTATGCGGGCCTGGATGGTGCGTGTGGCGATCGGATTGCCCCGGCGGCTGACAAATACGTGCGGTTCTTCAAAAGAAGCAAATTCACCGCGTGCCTTGCGCCACTCGAGCAGCGCTTTAGCGGCGATACGCCCCACCGGCACCATGCGGGCGCGGTTGCCCTTGCCGGTCACCGTGACCATGCCCGAGCCCAGGTCGATCTGTTCCCAGCGCAGGGTTGCCAGTTCCGAAAGCCGCAGACCGGAGGAATAGAACAACTCCATGATGGCCTTGTCACGGATGGCCAACGGGGTATCGCAGGGGATATTCAGCAGTTGGTCGATGGTGTCGGCATCCAGTGTCGCCGGCAGGTGGCGTGGGCTTTTTGGCGCCCGGACGGCGGTCGCCGGGTTTTGCGAGGCAATGCCTTCACGCAGCATCCAGCGGAAAAAACTGCGGATCGCGGACAACAGCCGTTGCAGTGATTTTCCGCCCAGCCCCTGGCGGTGTCTCAGCGCGATGAAGGCCCGGACATGGTGTTGGGTGACCATGTCGGCATCCTGGATTTTTTCATCGTCCAAAAACTGCAGGAACTGGTCGAGGTCACGCCGGTAGGCCTGCCGGGTTCGAATGGCCAGACCGCGTTCATTTTCCAGGTAGACGATGAAATTCCTGGCGTGTTGCTTCATGGCAACAAGCTTACACCAGAATTCCTGATTCAACGGCTGAATGTTAACTGGAGGTTGGTTTCTGATTTGGGAGTAGCGTCTCGCCGCGATTCCTGAATGATCATAAACCGATTTGTCGAATGGCGATCACAGCCATCACGATCTGCACAGAGTCGTACACGGCATGTGCGACGATTAGCGCTCTTGTTCGACCAGTAGCCATGAAGTACCAACCCATGAGAATCGATTTCATCGTAATAGAAAGGATGGCTGCCGGCCCCTGGTAACCATGGGCAATGCCAATCAATACGGAAACCAGGACAAGAGAGACCCACTTCCCGGGAGCACTGGGAAATACCGTCCAAAACCGGCGCAGCACGACAACCCGCCACAGTTCTTCGAATCCAGCAATACCGATCCACACGACCGGCCCCAGCCACAACAACAGTAACCGGGTGTCGCTTACAACAGCTGTTATCAATTGAATCATCTCTGCACTTGGCGGGCGCGCTTCAAAAAGACCGCGAAGTACAGGATCGGTCCAGAACTTGAGGAATAAAAACCCCACACCCATGGCCGCACCAATGACCACGTCCCGTGACAGCCCGGTAAGACGAAAACCGATCGACCGCAAGTCGTCACGACAAACCACGATATGGAGGTACAGCAGCCAGAAGATCATGGCGCCGCCAAATAGCATTGGGCCCAGGAAAAACTCCTGAATACTCGGTGCAGAATCCCTGACTCCGTACATCCAGGTTGTCAATACAGCCATTGGTGCAATAGCCGCTGCTGCTGCTGCGTATTGAATCCGGATACCCGGAGTTCTCTCTTTCAGATCTTCATGTTCCATTTTCCACTTTCCCGAACAGTTCTGGCTTTTTGATTATCGGGAAGTATCGGTTGATAACGGGGTTGTGAACACCCGGAAAAAGTCGGGAAACCGCAATTCCCAACCATGGTTGGGGTGCTGTCTGTGCCCTCTCTGGGCTATGATGATGACATGCCCGATTCATGGACACTTTTGGTACTGATAATCGCTTTAGCGACGGGTTTGTCCGCCGCAATCGTCGCCGCCCAGAAGCTGCAATCAAGCCAGTCAATATTCCATAGCTACTACTTGACGCATATATTACTTTTCAATCTCCTGATTCTTGCCGGGTTGGTTTTTCGCTATTTGCAGCCACAATCACAATTTACTCACCCGGTCGTACTGCCAACCGTATTTCTATTGATGGCCGGGTTAAAACTGGGTTGGCTTTACTCGTTTGTTGTATCGACCCGACTCCTAACGCTTATTGATTTCCCAAAACAACCGGCCGCCAGATTCGCCAGGATCGAGTTGATCGTCCTTGGGGTTTACGTTGCAATAACCAGCCTGGCATGGTTCGGGCGCGCAGAAATACTGTTGCAAATCACCATTATCAGTCTTGAATTCTTCGTCCTGGGCACTGCTCTACTCGCTGCGGGCCACCTGCTTACCACCACTCGCCAACTTCCCCATGGGGCGAGGCGGAATTCCCTGCTTTCATTCGGCATTTTTCATCTCAGTCTGCTGGCCGTTATCTTGGCGGTCTTTTTTGCCAGTTGGCTCAGACCAGGCTCCGAAGAGATTGCACAGCTGATGACCTATGGTGCATTTCTGATCCTATTCAACGCTTTCCCACTGTTCTGGATACGGTTTTTCCTGCCACTGCAGGATGAGCCCCGGAATAAGAAATTTGCAGAATTTGGCATCACGCGTCGCGAAAAGCAGGTCATCCTCCTGATCCAGGCAGGCAAAACAAATCAAGAAATCGCTGACGAACTGTTTATTTCACTGGCTACCGTAAAGGATCACAACAACAATCTGTTTCGTAAATGCGAAGTTCGCAACCGGGTCGAACTAACCAATCTTTTCCGGTAGCGGCCCCACAATTATGGGTATTACGGCCGGTTTGCCGGATCGGTCAGGCTGACTTGCGTCGTTTTCGTGGCTGTTCCAGTGCCAGGCGGCTACTCACCACCTGCGCCAACAGGTCGAGGAACAGGGTGCCCATCCCGGGGTAAAAGCGTGCCGGGTCGCTGCTGCCGATAGCCAGCATGCCCTCGTTGCCGATCGGTACCAATACCGTCGATTGCACCCACTGGGCACGGGCACCGAACAGGTAGTCGCGCTTGTTACGGTTCAGACGGCCACAGACACTGACGCCCTTGTCCATGTGGTCCTGAAACTGTTGCATTTCCGGATCATCGCGCTGGATGTGGAACATCGGTGTTTTGGCACTGGCCTCGATCTTGCGGTCAAACAGCGTGATATTGAGGATATCAGCGTTGAATTCTTTCAAAAGCGCTTCGCTGAGCCGGTCGAAGAACGATGGCAGATCACCCATCGACATCAGTTCCAGCGTCAAGCGGTGCAGGCGGTACATGAGTTTTTCGTTGTCTGCAGCGACCTGGATCAGCTGGTTCAGACGCTGTTCCAGGGAGTCATTCTCAGAACGCAGGTATTGCACCTGCTTCTCGATCAGGGAAACGGCCGGCCCGGAGGCGTGGCTGAGCTCCATGTCCTTCAGCAACTCGGGTTCCTGCTCCAGGAAATCCGGATTCTGTTGCAGGTACTTGATGACAACGTCTTCAATCGACCTGGTGGCATTACTCATGTCAGTTTCCCCTCAAACACGTGTGTTGCTGGCCCCTTCATAATGACCGGTTTCTCCCCACCCGTCCACGCTATTATAAGGATTCCGCCCGCTTGGGTCACGCGCACTGTTTTTTCCACCCTATCAGCCTTGCGCAGAATGCTGACTGCGGCACATGCGCCTGAACCACATGCCAGGGTCTCACCGGCGCCCCGCTCATACACCCGCAAGCGCACATTTTCACGATCTACAAGCTGCACAAAACCGGCATTACAACCATTCGGGAATACGGGGTGAGTGCTGATGGCGGCGCCGAGGCGCGTGACATCGGTGTCATCAAGATCATCCACCACCATCAAGGCGTGCGGATTGCCCATCGAAACGGCGCCGAGGCGATATTGTTGCCCTTCAACCTCCAGCGTATACCAGCCATCGATGGGTTCCAGCACAACGGGAACCCGGGATGCGGCAAAATCCGGCTGGCCCATGTCCACCTGCACCATGCCGTCTTCCAGGCATTCGAGGTGCACGACACCGGCAGGGCCGGCGAGTGAAATCCGGCCCAACGGCGTCTGTGAATGCATTTGCAGGTACAGTCCCATGCACCTGACGCCGTTACCGCACTGCTCGGCGCGGCTGCCATCGGCATTCCACACCTCGAATGAAGCAATTTGTTCATCATCGAGGGCTTGTTTGAGGACCAGCAACTGGTCACAGCCGATACCGGTGTGGCGCGAGGCCAGGCGGGTGACTACATCCGGGTCAAGCTGAAAATTCTGGAAACGCAAATCCAGCAGGATGAAATCGTTACCCAGGCCATGCATTTTGTGAAACGTGACTGGCATGTTTAATCCTGGCCGGATTCCTCGTCCTTTTTCTTGCTTACCGTCAGGTCGTCATCGTCCGGCACCTGTCCGGTGGTGGATTTTGCCTGGCCGTCTTCACCCGGCAGATACAGCGGGCCCTTCAGGCCACAGGCACCCAAAAAGGCCGCACAGACAAGTAAGGCTATAGTGATTTTGAGGCTTCGCATATCAGGTATTTCCGGGCTCCGCGAGTATTAACTGGCTACACATGGCTGCTACACTATACGTCATGGATAATAGCAATTCAGCACTTGGCGTGCGAGGCGATGAGCTGCTCGACTGCGTGGAGGTCAACACGGCTGCCGGCGCCGAATATTCGGTGATCTGGATGCACGGCCTGGGTGCGGACGGACGTGATTTTGAACCCGTGGTCCCATACCTGGGATTACCACCCGGCCTGGCAGTGCGGTTTATTTTCCCCCACGCCATGCGCAGGCCGATCACCATCAACGGTGGCATGGTCATGCGGGCCTGGTATGACATTGTCGAGATCAGCACCTCCAGGGGCCAGGACGAAGCCGGGATCGCGCACAGCACGGAACAGGTCCTGGCGCTGATCGAGCGCGAGATCGAACGTGGCATACCGGCGTCAAAAATCATCCTGGCCGGTTTTTCACAGGGTGGTGCGGTGGCCCTGCACGTTGGATTGCGCTACGGGCAAAAGCTGGCTGGAATCATGGCCCTGTCCGCCTACCTGTTGTTTCCCGAACGATTGATGCAGGAGCGATCGGAAGCCAATGCCACGACACCGGTTTTTGTCGGCCATGGCACCATGGATCCGATGGTGCCGTTTGCCATGGGGCAGGCTACCGTAACGGTCTTGCAGGATGGAGGGTGGCCGGTGGAATGGCACAGCTACCCGATACCCCACTCGGTATCACCACCGGAAATAGCGGACATCGGTCATTGGCTCAAGGGATGTTTGGGCTGATTGATTCGACGGAGAATCCATGGACACCATCAACCAGAATGAAGCCACAGCACCGCAGCGCGGTGTGTACCCGCCTTCATTCTGTCGTTGGAGGTTGTTGCTCGCGGTGATCGCCGTAACGCAGGTTTCGGTGTTTTTGATCAGTGTCGGCAAATTGGAACAGGTCACCCTGGCGTGGCTGGGTGTCACTTCGTTGTATGCGCAGGCCCTGGCGCTGTTCACCGCCGGGGGTGTCTGTGTCAGCAAGGCATGGATGGACCGGCTTTCGGCGCGTGGCGCGTGGCTGGGCAGCTGGCTGGCGGCGATTGTCGTCGCACTGGCTTTCAGTTATGCGGCAGGCATCATCGGCACGGTGCTCGGTGCGGGGCCCGGCCGGGATCATTTCAATATGTTCGTGACACAAAGCGTGGTGGCCGTCGCCCTGGTTTCCGCACCGATGTTCCGTTACCTGTACATACGCGCACAGTCGCGGCTACAGTTGCTGGCCCAGTCGGAGGCGCGCGTACAGGCCCTGCAGGCGAGGATACGCCCGCACTTCCTGTTCAACAGCCTCAATACCATCGCCAGCCTGATCCCGGAAGACCCACATGGTGCGGAACGGGCCACCGAGGACCTGGCGGACCTTTTCCGTGGCAGTATGCGCAGGTCCGACGATCCGATCAGACTGGCGGAAGAGTTGGAACTGGCAGACAAGTATTTGCAGATGGAACAGCGTCGTCTCGGCGAGCGCCTGCGTATTGAATGGCAGGTGAGCGAATTACCACCCCAGGCCCTGATACTGCCCCTGACCTTGCAACCCTTGTTGGAGAACGCGGTTGTTCACGGTATCCAGCCGCTGGTGGATGGTGGCGAAGTACGTGTCTATGGCCGCGTTGAAAATGACAAGGTGGTGATCACAATCTGCAACCCGTTTGGACCGGATGGCCAGGTTAGCGCCGGTCATGGCATGGCGCTGACCAACATCCGGGAGCGCTTGAAACTGGTATTCGGGACAACGGCCAGCCTGATAACACACCAGGATGCCGAGCAGTTTTTTGCCGTATTGAGCCTGCCCCATGTTGAAAATACTGATAGTTGACGACGAGGCTCCGGCGAGGAATCGTCTGCGCCGCATGCTGGCGGAACTACCCGCCGTCCACGTTGCCGGCGAAGCTGCCAGCGCACAGGATGTGCTGCGCCTGATACCGCTCAAAAATCCTGATGCGCTGTTGTTGGACATTTCCATGCCGGGCATGGATGGTATGACCCTGGCACAAGTGCTCCGGGATCAGCCATCGTCCCCTGCGGTCATCTTTTGCACCGCCTGGTCGGACCAGGCCGTCGAGGCCTTCGAGTGTGACGCCGTGGATTACCTGGTCAAACCAGTGCGCGCGGAACGTCTCGCGGCAGCCATTGACAAGGCGCGCCGTTTTGTCGCCAGTGACGAGACACCAGGTGCGGGGCCAATGCTGCGTTCAACGGTTGGCGGCAAGATCAGCCTGTTACCGCTGGCGGAGGTTATTTACCTGACCGCCGAGGACAAGTACACCACGGTTGTGCACAAAAACGGTACTTTTGTCATCAACCAGACGATCATGGAACTGGAAAAAGAACACGGGGATGTCCTGCTGCGTATCCACCGTGGCACCCTGGTGGCAAAGAAATATATCCGTGGGCTGGAAAGTGTTTCGAACGGCCGCTATTTATTGCAACTGGCGGGTTGTGAAACCCGTGTCCAGGTCAGCCGCCGCAACCTTCCCGCTGTTCGAAAACTGATTCGGGAGTTAACGTGAGAAATGTCCTGAGAATTGCAACCCGCAAAAGTGCGCTGGCCCTGTGGCAGGCAAACCACGTGCGCGACTTGCTGCGCGATGTACACCCGGATATCGAAATCGAGCTGGTCAAGATCGTCACCCGGGGTGACCGTATCCTGGACCGGCCGCTGGCGGAGATCGGTGGCAAGGGCCTTTTTTTGAAGGAGCTCGAACACGCCATGCTGGATGGCGAGGCTGACCTGGCCGTGCACTCGATGAAGGATGTGCCGGCAGACATGGCCGCAGGCCTGGTGCTCGATGCCGTGTTACCCAGGGCCAACCCGTTCGATGCGCTGGTCAGCGGTACCGGGCAGGTATTGGCCGAGCTGCCAGTGGGCGCCCGTGTTGGCACCTCGAGCCTGCGCCGCCGGTCACAGTTACTGGCGCTGCGGCCCGACCTGAAAGTTACCGATCTGCGTGGCAACGTGGATACGCGTTTGAGGAAGCTGGACCAAGGTGAATATGATGCAATCATCCTGGCTTGCGCGGGTCTGCAAAGACTGGGCCTGGGTGAGCGCATCACCGAGACTTTGCAACCACCGGACTTTTTACCGGCATCAACCCAGGGAATTATCGGTCTGCAGTGCCGGCAGGACGATGATGCTACGCGTGTGCTGATCAAGCCACTGGCGGATGTTGACACGATGGCCATTGCCAGTGCCGAAAGAGCGGTCGCCCAGGTGCTTGAAGCGACCTGCCAGGTACCGCTGGCGGCCTACGCAGTTCTGAAAAACGACCTCATCCGGCTGGATTCCATGGTCAACACACCCGATGGCAAAACCTCCATCCGGGCCTCGGGCGAGGCGTCTGTGGGGCAGGCCGTGATGCTGGGTGAAAGGGTTGCCGCGGAGTTGCTGGACAAAGGGGCTGGCGAAATTATCGCTGACCTCTAAACGGTGATGTTCAAGACGGAGGATTCATGACACAGGTTCTGATTACCCGTCCCCTGGAGTCGGCAAAAGAGCTGGCGGAGCAGCTGCGTTCATGTGGTTTGTCACCCATCGTGATGCCCCTGTACACGTTCTCGGCCCGGCAGCCATCAGCAGAGCTGCCGGATGCATGGTCAGTCACCGGGTGCGTAAACTGGCGGTATTCACCAGCCCGCGTGCGGTGCGTTTCGGAATGAAGCACATTCCGGCTGCAGAAAAAGATGACCTGGAATTTGCCGCCATCGGTAACGCCACGCGTGCCAGGCTCGAAGCACTGGGCTGTGATGTTCAATTACGCCCGGCGAGCGGTTTTACCTCGGAAGATCTCTTAAGGGTACCCGGCCTGGCCAGGGAACCCGGCCTGGCAATCATTTTCTGTGCCCCCGGGGGGCGTGAAACCCTGGCTTTAGGGCTGGAGGCTTTGGGATGGAAAGTGGTCAAGGCACTGGTTTACGAACGCGTGGTTCTGCAACCGGATGCCGGGCATATCGACGCCATTAACAATGCGGATGACATGGTCACCGTCTGGACCAGCATCTCGGCGCTGGAACTCGCCCATGAACAGTTGCCGGTGCCGGCGTGGGACAGGGTCTTGTGCACACCGGCACTGGTGATTTCACAACGTATCCAGCATCATTTACAACAACTCGGAGCTGGTCGTGTTGAACTGGCGGATGGCCCCGGGAACACCGACCTGTTAGGTTCCATACTGCGGTTGGTTGGAAAACAAGACAGCGCCTGAACATGGCCCCTGTCTCAAACAGGTGCGCCGTGGCGGTAATTTGGTTAGCATCGGTATTGAACTGACCTGACACGCACTCACGAGCCAAAGATGGACAGCAAACACACAAACGAAGGGACCGAAGCCATGACAGATGACCCGGTGGATCGCTTGTTGCAGGAGAAAAAACCCGTCTCGACCGGCAAATCGGTTGCGATACTGGCCCTGTTGGTGTCCCTGGCCGCTGTTAGTGCAAGCGCCTGGTTATGGTGGCAGACCAGCCAGGCCGGACCAGACGAAGGCTCGCAACAGGCGATTAGCAGCCTGCAAAACGCCCAGCAGCAACTGGCCGAATCCTTGTTCGCACTGGAATCCCAGGTTGGTACACTGGAATCACCGATCGATACAAACGAGTTCACACGTCAGGGCGAACGCATCGGCAATGTCGAAGACCGCCTTGCCGGTCTGCAGCGCCAATCCGCCGAAGACCAGGCAAGCATCAGCGCCGTGCAGGGCAGTGTACGTTCCATGGAACAGCGGCTGACTGCGACCGAATCCGGCTTGCTCAGTGTTGCCGCGAGCAACCAGAACAGCAGCGTGGAACTCGATATTGCGGAAATCGATTATTTGCTGCGGGTTGCCAATGAACGCCTGCAGTTATTTTCCGACATGGATGCAGCCGACCTTGCCCTGCAGGCTGCCGATGTCCAGATCGAAGCGCTGAATGACCCGGCCTACCTGAGTGTCCGCCAGCGGATCGCTGCTGCCCGCCAGGCCCTGTCGGCGGTGCCGCGTGCCGATCGCATCCAGCTCTCGGCCCGCCTGAACAGGATGCAATCCGCGATTCCGGATTTGCCATTCCGTGGTCAAGCCGTACAGCAGCCTGAGCCGGAACTGGCGGAGGATGCCGGTTGGTGGGCAAGCTTCAAACATACGCTGGCCTCCCTGGTCACTGTCAGGAGACGTGTGCCCGAGGACCAGTCGATGTTGAGCCTGGAGGACAAGGATTATTTACGCCAGGGTTTATGGCTGCAGCTTGAATCAGCACGCCTGGCCCTGATGCGCAATGACTCAAATACCTACATCGGCTCACTGGACCGCGTTGGACAGACGGTCGAACAATACTTCGACCCCGGTTCATCCGCAGTGCAGACCCTGTTGCATGAAACCGCTGACTTGAAAGGTTTCAATATTGCACCGGAGATGCCGGATATCAGCGCACCGTGGACACAGCTGCGGCAATTGCGTGACAGTCGCAGGTTGCTGCAGTCAGCGGCGCCACTTGATAACGGGGACAGCGTCGAATGAAACGCAGTTTCCTCCTGATATTGCTACTGGCCCTATTGTTGGCGGCCGCCTGGCTGGCGCCTACGTTCAAGACCGATCCGGGCCACGTGTTGATAAATTTTGGCGACTGGACGATTGAGACCAGCGTGCTGGTCCTGGCCACGGCATTCCTGGTCTTGTGGCTGGTCGTCCAGCTCGTTACCTGGCTGTGGCGTATGCCGGTGACGGCTGCGCGCAGGATGCAGGAGCAAAAAGCCTACAAGCAACTCGAGAAGGGTCTGCTGGCCCTGACCGAGGGTGATTGGAGTACGGCTGAGAAGGCCCTGGAAAAATCCGCCAGTGCACAGGGCAGGACTACGGCGCATTACCTGGCCGCAGCCCATGCAGCGGATAGCCAGGATAAATCCGAGAAACGCGAATATTACCTCGAGCAGGCCGATAGCGGAGGTTCAAAGAAGCGCTTCCTGGTTGAACTGACCCGGGCGCGGATGTTACTGGCCAACGGCAACCGTGCGACCGCCCTGCCGATATTGCAGGACCTTCATGCCCGCCGCCGCAAGCATCCCCAGGTGCTGGAACTACTGTCACGTTGTTACCGTGAACTGGGTGAATGGGACGAACTGCAGACCTTGTTACCGGCCTTGCGCAAGGCCGATGTGCTGGATGACGACCAATTAAAGGCGTTACGTGAAGAAGTCGCGGTGAATAAGTTGAAATCCGTCAAAAGCGCGGAAGATTTAAAGGCTGTGTGGAAAAAACTGCCACGGGCCATGAGGTACCACAATGCGGTTGCCGAAGCCTTTGCGGTGACAGCATCCGGCCTGGACGAACCCGAGTTTGCAGAACCGGTGATCGTGGCCAGTCTGAAAGACCATTGGAGTCCGTCACTGGTGTTGCGTTACGGTGACCCGGCAGCGGAAGACCGCATGAAGCGGTTGAAACAGTGTGAGAAGTGGTTGAAGCAGCGCCCCGACGATGCCGCTCTGCACCTTGCATTGGGCCGCTTGTGCGCGGGGGAATCATTGTGGGGTAAGGCGCGTGAACACATGGTCAGGAGCCTGGAACTGGAACCCAGCAGCCTGGGTTACGATGCTTTTGGCCAATTGCTCGAGCACCAGGGCGAGATGGAGCCTGCAATGGCCTGTTTCCGCAATGCACTGCGTATGAACCAGGGCCAATCGCCGGAGCCGTTGCCAACAGACGCCGCGAGACTAACAGCCCAGTAGGAGCGGCCCCTGGAGCCCACACCGGCCAACTACCGGGCGCTTGCGGACGTCCCTGTCTAGTGTGGTTTCTTCAGCACCCTGACCGGTACATCCAGCCCGAATTCAAACGAGTCGAAGAAGATACGCCGTTTCTCCGCGCCGTGTTCCAGGAAGGCGGTGCGTCCCGCTTCAACCATGGCCGGTGGGCCGCTGATATAGATATCGAAAGCCGACAGATCCGGGTAGGCATCCAGCACGGCCTCGTGCACCAGGCCGGTAAAGCTGCCGGTTTCCCCGGTCTCGTCTGCCTCTGAAAGCGTGCTGGTATAGCGAATGTGTGCGTTGTCGCGCTCCCAATGCTGCACCTGTTTATGCATATACAGCTCCGCCGGTGTTGCAGCGCCCCAGAACAAATGCAACGGGCGCCTGTCACCGTGTGAAAGCAGGTCTTCGATCATTGACTTCAGCGGCGCAAAACCGGTGCCGCCACCGACCATGATCATCGGTCGTTCGGTCTTGTCATTACGCACAAAAAATGTCCCCAGCGGCGCTTCGAAACGCACGATGTCACGCTCCCTTAATTCATTGAAAACCCAGCTGGTGTAGCCACCGCCTTCCACGTGGCGGATATGCAGTTCGACGATGTCCTCGGATTGTGGCGGGCTGGCAATGGAAAAGGCCCGCCGCTTGCCTTCCGGTGCCAGTATTTCCAGGTATTGGCCGGCCAGGAACTGCAAGCGCTGTGCCTCGGGCAGCTTCAAGCTGATACGCATGACGTCAGGCGCCATCAATGTCTTTTCGATCACCCGGGCCGGCATTTTGCGAACCTGGATATCCCGTACGGCCTCGATTTCGCGGGCCCGGATGACAAGATCGCCATCGGGCGCCGCCTGGCAGAACAGGGCTTTACCCTGCGCGATTTCATCATTTTCGAGCGCCAGCGGCGGGTGGAACGGGTAGTTCACTTCACCGGATTCCAGCTGCCCTTTGCAACTACCGCAGGTACCGTTTTTACAACTGTAAGGTAGCATCACGCCCTGGCGCAGGGCGGCGCTCAGTACGGATTCGCCTTCCTTGACCGTGAAGGTGACGCCACTGCTCGTGTTCTTGACCTGGTATTGCTTCATTGCATTAATTGCGGCGTAGCGTAAGTGGTAAAAAATGAACGGGTGCACATTGTCGCTGATGTGTTAACCTTTGCGCCACTTTTCTGAAAGATCGAAGCGTAAATACTGAGCCATGCTCTCCATTGTTATGTCCATTCCCCGTTTTATATTTCCGCGCCCTGATGTTGACCGGTTTCCTGTTATTCCTGCTGATGCCGACGGTACTTTTGATCAGCCGCAACCGCAATCTCAATACCGAAGAGGGCGCACAAAAAGCAGACCAACTGGCCGTCCGGCTGGCGAGAAGCCTTGCCTGGTTGTTCGGTGTTCGGGTCGAGGTCAAGGGCACGCCGGTTTCCGGGGCGGTGCTGTTCACGGCCAACCATATTTCGTGGCTGGATATCCCGGTCGTGCACAGCGCCTGTGCAATGGGATTTGTGGGCAAGGCGGAAATCGAGCAATGGCCGATTTTCAGCTATCATCGCCCGTGCCGGCGGCACGATTTTCCATCAGCGCGGCAGCCACGATTCAGCCGCCGGTGTCACGCTTGGCCATGGAGCAGCGTCTGCGTGAAGGGCGGGCCGTGACCATCTTTCCCGAAGGCGGCATCAAGCCCGGTGTAAAAGAAGTACGCGTATTCCACGCCCGCATGTACCGCCCGGCGGTTGAGGTGGGTTGCCCGGTGCAACCGGTCATGCTTCGTTACATGCATAACGGGCAAAAAGATCATGATTTCTCATTCCGCGTGGGTGAGAGCATGATGAAGAACCTTGTACGTGTGCTGGCAAGAAAAGGTGTCACGGCAG
Source organism: uncultured Gammaproteobacteria bacterium (assembly GCA_963753105.1). Taxonomy (GTDB): domain Bacteria; phylum Pseudomonadota; class Gammaproteobacteria; order Xanthomonadales; family SZUA-36; genus SZUA-36. Next base: position 39,754 of record CAVWBD010000001.1, on the reverse strand, counting down.
AGCTGTGTTTTCTGCCTCCGCTGGAGGCTGCCGGTAAACCACGCCGTGAGCTGGCGGAAGCCTCGAGGGCGGCGGTGGTCAGACAGCTACAAGTCTTAGCGAGTATTTCCGCGTATGAACAAAAACAACTTAAACCCGGAATCGTTTTACCCCGCGTTCGGCCTGCGCAATACGCACACGCAATCGATGATCAACAGTGGCGCTTACCGGCGCCGAATCGTTGGCAGGCGTTCCCGCTCATTGCTGGAAGCCGAGCAGGAATGGATCGTGGATGGCGGGGACGGCGTGCGTCTGCTGGGACATTATTCACCGCAGGCATCGGACAGCAGGGGACTGGTCATCCTGTTTCATGGCTGGGAAGGCAGCAGCCACTCCAACTACATCATCAGCGCCGGCGGTGCGCTGTATGACCTGGGTTTTGATATCTTCCGGCTGAATTTCCGCGATCATGGTGGCACCCACCGATATGAACCCGGGTATTTTTCACTCCTGCCGGCTGGATGAGATCGTCCACGCGGTCAAGGATATCGAGCAGCGTACCGGCAGCGATGGACTGGATGCTGGCCGGCTATTCGCTGGGTGGAAATTTTGCCTTGCGGGTTGCGCTCAGGCAGTCACAGGCGGAGCCTGTCGTTGCGGCGCGTGGTGGCCGTTTCCCCTGTCATTTCACCAGCCAATACGCTGGTGGCGATGGAAAGTGGTCCGGGTGGTAAGTACGAGGAATACTACGTAAAAAAATGGGCCAGGTCCCTGCGTCTCAAGCAGGCAGCACTTTCCGGATGCCTATGACTACGAGGACGTGGCACCGGCTCAGCGGGCCTGCGGGAGAAAACCGACTTCATGGCGACGCGTTATTACGAATTCGATTCGCTGGAGCAGTATTTTGAGGGTTATTCGGTCGCCGGCGACCGCCTGGCGGCCATGCAGGTACCGACCACCATCCTGACATCAGCAGACGACATGGTGATACCCATCAGTGATTTCCGGGACCTGCCCGGACAATCAAAATATCGAGTTACTGGTCACCCGCTACGGCGGCCATTGCGCCTTTTTGAAGAACTGGAAAATGGATAGCTGGGCGGATGAACTCATTGCGGCGCGCATGTCTGCCGAAGCAAGCTGAAATTGCCATAAGAACTTTCAGTTGATTCATGTAAGAAATTTGCCAGGCATTTGGGTTACACTTGACCTGTTCGGCCGAGGGAGTTGAACCAACAGAAAATATGCGGGGCCCGATTTGGCATCCGTCTCATCGGGTTTCCTTGAACACAAGACAGGGAAATTGACATGTATCCATCCAAATATGCCGCCAGATGGCGGTCGTTCGTACCAAATCCATTCCAGAAATTTTTCGAACGAGGTGCCTGGCAACCGTTGTGTTCTCGACGGGGCTGTTGGCCGGTCCGGCAATGGCGCAGGGCCTGTTGATTTCGGGTGCCTTTGACGGCCCGCTTTCAGGCGGGTTACCAAAGGGATTAGAGGTTTACGTGATCGAAACCACCGCGGACCTCAGTAACTGTGGTCTCGGCTCAGCTACCAATGGTGGTGGCACGGATGGACAAGAATTTACTTTCCCGGCGGTGGGTGCTGCAGCCGGAAGTTATATCTATATCTCCTTCGAGACAACCGGGTTCACGACGTTTTTTGGTTTTGGTCCGGACTACACTTCTAGCGCGTTCGAAATCAATGGAGATGATGCGATCGAACTGTTCTGTGATGGCCTGGTCGTGGACACTTTCGGCGACATTAACACGGACGGAACCGGGCAACCCTGGGAATATTTGGATGGCTGGGCTTACCGGGTAAATGGCACCGGACCCGATGGTGCAGTCTTTACCATCGCCAACTGGATCTTCAGCGGAACCAACGCACTCGATGGTGAAACCAGCAATGCAACGGCAACTACTCCGTTCCCGATCGGCACCTATAGTGCAGGTGCCGTGGCCGAGGCCGCACCCGTTGTCACTTCCACTTCTCCGGCCAGTGATGCGACCGGTATCGCAGTTGACAGTGATATTGTTATTTCCTTCAGTGAAGAAGTGAACGCGGCGGCTGGTGCTTTCGATATCAGCTGTGCATCCAGCGGCGCCCATACTTTCGGTCTTGCCGGCGGACCGCTGGTATTCACTCTTGACCCGGATACGGATTTTGATAACAGCGAACTTTGCACCGTCAGCGTGCTGGCGGCAGAAGTCACCGATGTCGACACCGATGACCCGCCTGACAACATGGAAGCGGACTACGTATTCAGCTTCACGGTTGCCACACCGCCGGTGGATTCACCAATTTTGATCAACGAGGTTGATGCCGACACGCCGGGTACGGATTACGCCGAGTTCGTTGAGTTATATGACGGTGGTGCCGGTAACACGGCCCTGGATGGACTGGTAGTAGTTCTGTTCAATGGTAGTGATGACGCTTCCTATATCGCGGCTGACCTGGATGGGCAGATGACGGATGCCAACGGCTACTTCGTGTTGTGCGGCAACCCGGCCGAAGTAACAGAGTGCGATTTGGATATGGGTGCAACGAGCAACCTGGTCCAAAACGGGGCGGATGCCGTAGCCTTGTTCCTCGGTGATGCAGGCAGACTTTCCGAACGACACGCCTGTCACCACTGATTTCCTGATCGATGCCCTGGTTTATGACACCAATGACAGTGACGATGCCGGCTTATTGCCTTTACTGAATCCTGGTCAGCTACAGGTAAATGAGGCGGGCGAAGGCGACAGCGGTGCGCATTCAAACCAGCGTTGCCCGAACGGTGCCGGTGGTGCCCGCAATACCGCCAGCTATGGCCAGTCTGAGCCCACCCCGGGCCTGGCCAACGACTGCCTGCTGCCGCTCATCAATGAAGTGGACGCGGATCAGACCAGTACTGATGACGCAGAATTCGTTGAGTTGTTCACACCGGGTGAAGGTAATTTCTCATTGGATGGCTACAGCCTGGTCTTCTACAACGGTTCGGATGACGCCTCCTATGAAGCATTTGACCTGGATGGGTACTCCACCGACGCGAGTGGTTATTTCGTTTTGTGTGGCGATGCGTTGAACGTGCCCAATTGTGACCTGGACGTTTCACCGAACACCAATTTGATTCAAAACGGTGCGGATGCGGTGGCGTTGGTCTTTGGTGACGCGGCTGATTACCCGGAGGATACCCCGGTTTCAACGGTGGGGCTGGTTGATGCGATTGTCTACGATACCAATGACAGCGATGATGCTGGCTTACTGCCGCTTTTGAATGCTGGCCAGCCACAGGTCAACGAGGATGGTGCGGGAGATAAGGACAACCACTCCAACCAGCGTTGCCCAAGTGGTTTTGGCGGCGCGCGCAATACGGACACCTACGAACAGGCAGCACCCACACCGGGTGACAACAATGACTGTGGGTCCGTGGAGATATTCGAAATCCAGGGTAGCGGCGCGGAGAGCCCGTACTCGGGTTACTGGGTTGAAACCGCAGACAATATCGTGACAGCCGTCGCAGCAAGTGAGTTTTTCATCCAGACGCCTCCTGAACGCACGGATGCCAATATCGATACCTCTGACGGTATCAGGGTTTACACCGGTGGGGTGCCTGGTGTCGCCGTAGGTGACAGGGTAGATGTGGCTGCCTGGGTTAACGAATATTACGAACTCACCACGCTGACTGGCCCCGTAATTACCGTGAACAGTTCCGGCAACCCGTTGCCACCAGCCGTTATTCTGAATGGAGCCGTGCCCAGTCCGGACCCGGCCGCACCAAGCTGTGCGATCGAGTACGAGTGTTATGAAAACATGCTGGTGGAGATTCCCAATGGTGTGGTGACCGGTGGCAACCAGTATTTCGGCAGCGATCCGGTTGCCGAGGTATATATTTCCGCAGATGGTTCACGCAGTTACCGCGAACCGGGTCTGGAATACCCGGGTGTGGGTGGTTTGATTCCGACCTGGGATACCAATCCCGAGGTGTTCGAACTGGATCCAGACAAGCTTGGATTGACCAACCGGGCCATTTATGGGGGCTCTACTTTCAGTGCCATTGGCGTAATCGGGTTTGAATACGGTGGTTACGAGTTGTGGCCGGTCACACTCAATGTGGCGGAAGCCGCGTTGCCAGTGCCGGTACGCAGCAGAATGGCGGGTGAAACCACTATCGGATCTTTGAACCTGTTCAGGTTGTGCGATGACCGTGACGACTGCGGCATGCGCATGGTCAAGTTCTCTAACTACATCAGGGAAGTGCTGCGCTCACCCGACGTCCTGGCTGTGCAGGAAGTGTTCGACCTCGCAACCCTGCAGGTCCTGGCTGAACAGATCGCGATGCATGATCCGGCGGTTCAATACAGTGCTTACCTGATCGAAGGTAACGATCAGGGTGGTATCGATGTCGGTTTCCTGGTACGTGACAGCATTAATGTGGACGCGGTTATGCAACTGGGCGCAGGTGAGATATTCAGCTATGACGCCAGCCTGCTGCACGACCGGCCACCGTTGTTGCTGACCGGCAAATACACCGGTAATGGCAGGGCCTTCCCGCTGGCGGTCATGGTGGTTCACAACCGTTCCCTGAATGGTATCGAAACCGAGCGCGTCCAGCTCAAGCGACTGGCGCAGGCCGAGTCGATCGCAGCCATGGTGCAGGACTTCCAGACCTCGAACCCGGATGTCCCGCTGTCGGTTGTTGGTGATTTCAACGCCTTCGAATTCACCGACGGTTACGTTGATGCGGTCGGTCACATCATGGGTTCATTCGATCCGGCAGAAAGCCTGCAGTCCGGCGCTGATCTGGTCAGCCCTAATTTGACCAACCAGGTGGAATTGCTGGATCCGGCTGAGCGGTATTCCTACGTATACGAGGGCAACGCCCAGGCGCTCGATCATGCCTTGACCAACACGGCTGGTACATCCTGGGCGCGTGGCATGGCCTATGGGCGCGCCAACGCGGATGCGGCGGAAGTCCAGGTCAGCCATTCGGATACACCGTTGCGCTCGTCCGATCACGATGGTCTCGTGTTATTCATGATGACTGACTTTGACGGGGACGGTTACGCGGACGACATTGATGGGTGCCCAATGAACCAGCACGCAAATGAACCGCATCCTGAACTTGGATGTGAAGTATTTATTCCAACACTGAGCCCGGCTGGATTGGCCTTGCTGTTCCTGCTGTTAGCCAGCCTGGGTCTCTACGCAGTTCGTTACAGGAGAGGATTCTGAGGCGGTTTGGACAAGCTTGAAAGTAAAACCCGGATGCTTTGCCTGCATCCGGGTTTTCTTGACCTTTCCGGAGATAGCTTCCAAATAGATTGCTTCAACCGCTAGAACCTCTGAAAATAAACTCAAACCTCGCGTTTGGGGGACTTGAACCATATCTGGAGCCTGCAACTACCCGGTTGCATCGAGTGAGAGGCAGAGTGTATGGAAAGATGTCCGGTATGCAAATGGGGCGGCAACGAAGTCGCATACCATCCTGATGGCCTGAAAGTTTGGGTCGATTGTCCCCGTTGCGGGCGCTACGCTTTGGACGAAGCATGGTTGCTCAACGTCCAGCAAGGCGAAATCACAGCAGATTTTAGCGACAGGCAAAAAGCCGTGCTGGGCTACGCGATCCGGAAGTCCAATCCCGAAAAAGTCTGGAATGAGGCGAGTATTCGCAAGGCGATAGAAGGTAACTATCTGCCGAGCGTGGCAGAACAGGCTGAAAACCTCATTTTTTATCTTGGCTGCCAACAAAAAAGCGCAGGTGACAGGGCCGAGTTGCTGTACCTGAAGATGCTTTTCCTTATCGGTGCGACTGAATCACACGACATCATGTTCCTGATCAGGGGCCTGATTGAAGAGAACATCATCGTCGGCACGCTCGGCTCGCAGAGCGCGAGTATTGTGCTCACGATCAAGGGCTGGGACCGTTTCGCACAGCTGAGCAAGGGTGAGGAGGCGAGCAACCAGGGGTTCATGGCAATGCCGTTTGGCTATGAAAACCTCACCAGGATATTTTACGAACACTGGAAACCAGCCGCCGCCCAGACTGGTTTACCGCTCGAACGTCTGGACGAAAACCCCAAGGCGGGCTCGATTTCAAACAGGATGCGGGTTGAAATAAGGCGTTCCAAATACCTGGTCGCCGAACTGACGCACAACAATCCGGGCGCCTACTGGGAAGCCGGTTTTGCGGAGGGCCTGGGAAAGCCCGTTATCTACCTGTGCGAGAAGTCTTTCTTCGATGATCCTCAAAACGGTGTCCATTTCGATGTCAGCCAGAGGCAAGGTGTGATCTGGGGGGCGGACAAACTCGACGAGGCAACAGAGCAACTGAAAGACATCATCCGCAATACCTTCCCCGAAGACGCGAGATTGTCAGATGAAGGGGACGGCTCCAAGGAGTGTCCCTGATGGAGCTGGTTTTCTTGCCGGTGCGCAACCAGGCAGGGACGTATGTCGCTCTACGGTGAGCTCAAGCGTCGCAACGTCATCCGGGTGGCCGTCGCTTACCTGGTCGGGGCCTGCCTACTACTTGTGCTGGCTGGCGCAGCGTTCCCGTATCTCGGTATACCACCGTGGGGTGCCCGGCTCCTGCTGATCATATTGGCACTCGGTTTTCTGCCGGCCCTGATCGTTGCCTGGTCTTTTGTAATGACCCCTCAGGGTGTCATCCGCGATACACCCGTGACCCGATCTTCAGCAAAACGCCTGGACCTGTTCATCATCGCCCTGGTCATAGCAGCGCTGTCGCTGTTCGTAGCCGGCCATGTCTGGTTTGATGCAGATCCTGCAGAACAGAAGCCCATCGTGGAAGAACCCATTGGTAAAGTTGAGCAGGTCGTGGCGCAATACCCCGCTAATTCGATTGCCGTGTTGCCGTTTGTCAACATGAGTGACGATGCGGCCAACGAGTATTTTTCCGACGGTATATCCGAAGAACTGCTCAATCTGCTGGCGCGGGTTCACGAGCTTCGCGTGATATCGCGTTCCTCGGCTTTTTCGTTCAAGGGCAAGGATCTGGATATACCAACGATTGCCGCACAGCTCAACGTGGCGCATGTCCTTGAAGGTTCTGTGCGCAGGGCGGGCGAGAGGGTGCGCATTACCGTGCAGTTGATCGATGCGCGTTCCGATACGCACCTGTGGTCTGAAACGTTCGACCGGAAATTGGATGATATTTTCGCGATCCAGGATGAAATCGCCTCGACCGTTGTGGAGCAGTTAAAAGTCACCTTGCTGGGTGAGTCTCCAACCAGCGAGGAAATCGATCCTTCAGCGTACATGCTATACCTTCAGGCGCGTCACCTTGGTAACCGGGGTACAGCCGGAGGCACCGAACAGTCCATCGCGCTGTACCAGCAAGCACTGGCTGTTGAGCCCGGTTATGCGGCAGCCTGGAGTGGCCTGGCCAACAGCTATCTGAACCTGTATTTGCACGGCCAGCTGAGCCGTGAGGAAAGTACCCGCCTGGCCCGTGAGGCTTCAATGCGTGCCCTGGAACTGGATGCAGACCACGCACCGGCCCATGCCCACCTCAGCAGGATCGAATTGACCTATGACCGGAACCTGTCGCTTGCAGCGCGGCACTTGCAACACGCCCTGGCGCTGGAGCCGACCAATCCTGAGATCCTGCACCGGGCCATTGTGCTGGCGTACCGGCTGGGTCGGATGGATGAGGCCATCCGGATCGGGAAATACACGATCGATCGCGACCCGGCGAACCCGGAAAGTCATTATTACTTCGGTTTTGCCTACCTGTGGGCCGGGCGTCTGGACGAAGCCATAGCCTCGTTCCGTACGGCGTTAATGCTGAGTCCTGACTACACGTCTGCGCACTATCGGACCGGTGTGGCCCTGTTGCTCAAAGGTGAACCGGAAGCGGCACTGGAAGAAATGTTGCAGGAGAAGCACGCAGCCAAGCAGCTGGAAGGCCGCGCCATCGTCTACCACACGCTGGGGGAAACTGAAAAATCGGATGCTGCGCTGAAAGATTTGATCGAAAGATACGCATTCAATTCTGCTTACAACATTGCTTATGTGCTGGCTTATTGCGGGGAGAATGACCGTGCATTTGAATGGCTGGCCAAGGCAGCCGAGCTCCGGGACTCCGGGTTGACCCAGATGGCGCACCAGCCCGAGTTCGACGATCTGCATGATGACCCGCGTTGGCTGCCGGCGCTCGAGGTTACCGGCGTTTCACCCAGCCAACTGGCTGCGATCGAGTTCAACGTGGTTCTGCCGTAGCAGGTCATGTCGCTTTACGGTGAACTCAAGCGTCGCAATGTCATCCGGGTCGCCATCGCTTACCTGGCCGGTGCCTGGTTGCTCATCGAAGTGGCCGGCATGGTGTTCCCGTATTTTGGTTGGCCTGAATCAAACATCCGCTATCTCCTGATCGCACTGGCGCTTGGTTTCCTGCCGGCGTTGATGATCGCATGGTCTTATGTGTTCACCGCGGAAGGCTTGATACGTGACGCATCGGTGGCCCGTTCCTCAGCGCGGCGCATGGACGTGATCACGGCCAGCCTGGTCGTGGTGGCACTGGTCTTTATCCTCATCATCCGGTTTTGGTCTGCTGTCGGTGTTACTGAAGAGCCCCGGGCTGTTGCAACGCCCCAGGTGGCGGAGCAACAGGGTGAACTGACTGAACTGGCTTACCCGGCCAATTCCATTGCCGTGCTGCCGTTCATCAACATGAGTGATGATGCGGCCAACGAGTATTTTTCGGACGGCATATCAGAGGAACTGCTTAACCTGCTGGCCAGGGTTCCCGGCTTGCGTGTGATCTCACGTTCATCAGCATTTTCATTCAAGGGTAAGGAATTTGATATTCCCACGGTGGCCAAACAACTCAAGGTGGCGCACATCCTTGAAGGCTCGGTACGCAAGGCGGGCGGCAGGTACGTATCACGGTGCAGTTGATCGACACGCGTTCCGACTCACATCTGTGGTCGGATACCTATGATCGCAATCTGGATGACATTTTTGCCATCCAGGACGAGATTGCCGGGGCCGTGGTGGAGCAGTTGAAGGTAACGCTATTGGGGGATACGCCCAAAAGCGAGGCGGTCGATCCCGGGGCCTACACCCTGTACCTGCAGGCACGGCACCTGGGCCGGCAGGGTGATGCGGAGAGTTATGTTCAGTCCAATGCGCTTTACGAGCAGGCGTTGGCTATCGATGCAGATTTTGCTGCCGCCTGGAGTGGCCTGGCGACCAACTACACCAACCAGGCCATTAACGGCTTGGCGCCTTTCGAGGAGAGCTTTACCCGGGCGCGTACTGCGGCACAAACCTCGCTTGCCAGCAATCCCGATTATGCCCCGGCCCACGGCAACCTGGGCTGGGTTTCACTGGCCTATGACAACGACGTGGCACAGGCGGCCAGGCACTATGAAAGGGCGCTGCAGCTTGATCCACGCAACACCTACCTGATCCGCAGCGCTGCGGTATTGATGCGCAGTCTGAACCGCCTGGACGATGCCATCGCGCTGGGAGAGTACGCGACTGAACGTGATCCACTGGTCGCCAGCGGCCACCACAACCTGGGTATCGCGTATTTCCGCGCGGGCCATTGGGATGAGGCCATTGCCTCTTTTCAAACGGGATTGCAGCTGAGCCCCAATTTCCTGGGTGGCCATTACCAGCTTGGCATGGCCCTGCTGTACAAAGGTGAGCCCCAGGCCGCGCTGGAGGCCACGGCCCGGGAAAAGGACGAAGAATACCGGGTCAAGGGTGGGGCAATGGCGTTGCACGCGCTGGGCCGGCGGGATGAAAGCCGGGCCAGACTTGCCGAATTGATTCGGCGCTGGGGTGATGAATGGCCCACCGAGGTGGCGCAGGTTTATGCTTATACCGGAGATGCCGACGCAGCATTCCAATGGCTGGATAAGGCCATCGAGCAGAACGAGGAAGGTCTGAGCGAGCAGTTTCTAAAGCCGTTCTACCAGAGTCTGCACGCAGATCCACGTTGGGATACTTTCCTGGATCAAGTGGGTAGCTCCCACGATCAACTCGAAACCATCGAGTTTAATGTGAACTTGCCGGGGGAGAGTTGGAGCGGGTGATGGGATTTACTCGGACCGTCCTTGGTCCTCGCCCTCGCCAGGCTCGGGTCGCCTCGCTGCGCTCGGCGCGTCCTAAATTGCTCCCGGCAATTTGGTCAAACCCGATCCCTTCGGGATATGGATTCTCATCTCGACACCCCTTCGAGAAATAAAAAGCCCACGCGAGGTGGGCTTTTATATTTCTGGAGCGGGTGATGGGAATCGAACCCACGTAGTCAGCTTGGGAAGCTGAAGTTCTACCATTGAACTACACCCGCTTCATTGGTGCGTTTTCAATTCTACGTAAATCGGGGTCAGAGTAAAGCGCCAAAGTAATCACTCTGGCGCTTTACCTTGGCCGTGGCAGCAGAACCACCGGCAAAAACCGGTTACCGCTGTTAACCTGGCTGATCCGGTTTAGTGGCCGCTTTGCCACCGGTCTCCTCGCCCGCGATGCCTTGTCGCAGTTTGTTTATGATCGACGTCATGTGCTGCGGTGAATGTGTGCGTTTTGCGAAAAGCACGTACAGCGACGGGACGACAAAAAGCGTGAGCACCGCTGATATTGCAACACCGAAAACGACGACGATGCCGATCGGCTGCCTGGATTCGGCGCCCGCGCCGCTTGCCAGCAAGAGTGGCAAAGCCCCGAACGTGGTGGCCGCGCTGGTCATCAGGATGGGGCGCAAACGCACGCCGGCTGCCTGGATGACCGCATCACTGAATTCAACCCCCCTGTCCCTTAACTGGTTGGAAAACTCGACAATCAGAACGCCGTTCTTGGCGGACAAGCCCACCAGCAGGATCACCCCGATTTGGCTAAAGACGTTGACCGAGCTGCCATAAACCGTCAGGCCCAGGACCGCGCCCATCAACGCCAGCGGCACGGTCACCATGATGATCATCGGGTTGATAAAGCTTTCAAACTGGGCTGCCAGCACCAGGAACACAATCAGCAGCGCCATCCCGAAGGTCAGGTACAAAGAACTGCCTGAGTCCAGGAATTCCTTGCTCTCGCCGTCCCAGCTGATGCGCGCACTTGAAGGCAGGGTCTCGGTTGCAACCTCATATAGTTTCTCGATCGCCTCACCCAGCTTGATGCCTTCAGCCAGCCCGGCTTGAAGCGTTATGGAGCGCATCCGGTCATGGCGGCGTAATTCGGGCGGCCCTGCGTATTCGGAGATTTCAACCAGGTTGGACAACGGCACCAGCGAGTTGGTCAGGCTTGAGCGGACATACAGGTTGCTGAGATCATCGGTAGAAGAGCGCGCCTCGTCTTCACCCATCAGGACCACGTTGTACTCGCGCCCCCGGTCGATATAGGTGGTTACAATTCTTGAACCCAGCATCGTTTCCAGGGTGCGGCCGACGTTGGACAGTGAAACCCCCAGCGTTGCTGCTCGGTCCCGGTCCACGCTGATGCGCATCTGCGGCTTGGTTTCCTGGAAATCGCTGTCGATCTGGGTCAGCTCGGGCATGGCTTCCATGGCCACCAACATCTTGTCACGCCATTGCTTGAGCTGTTCATAATCAGGCCCGCCCAGTACCAGTTCCAGCGGGCTTCCGTCACTGCGTATACCCAGGGCGCTCGGTGTGCGGGCAAAAATTCGCGCTTCCGGGATATTGGCTGACTGCTGCATCACCCAGGCGGCAATTTCGGAATCGCGTTGCGTTCGTTCGTCCCAGTGCTGCAGCAGAACGATCATCATCGCGCTGTTGACCGCGGAATTGCCCCACCCGCCCGGTAAGCGCGTCAGGAAGCGTTTGATCGGTTGGCCATCGCCTGTTTTGGTCAGGATGATGCGTTCCATTTCCTGGGTGCTGCGATCGGTATATTCCAGTGTTGAGCCCTCGGGCGCTCTCAGGGAGATAAAAAACGCCCCCCGGTCTTCCTTGGGAGCGTACTCGGCCGGCAATTGGTTGAGCTGGAACACCGTTACCGATGTAATCAACACCACGACCAGCATGACCAGCCAGGGCCAGGTGATGATCCGCGAAAGTGCCTGCCTGTAATACCCCGACAGGTAAACGAAAAACCGGTCGATCAGGCCAGCCGGACCCCTTCTCAGCTTGGCGCCCTTCAACAGCTTGGAGCCCAGCATTGGGGTCAGCGTTAGCGCCACCAGGCTGGAAAACAGGACAGCGGCGGCCAGGGTGATGCCAAATTCACGGAACAGGCGTCCGACATCTCCCTCGATAAAGGACAGCGGAACAAACACGGCGACCAGCACCAGGGTCGTGGCGATGACCGCGAAGCCGATTTCGTTGGAGCCGTCAATGGCTGCCAGCAGCGGTTTTTGTCCTGCCTCGATACGCCGGTAAATATTTTCAAGCACCACGATCGCATCGTCGACCACGAGGCCGATGGCCAGTACCAGGCCCAGCAGGGTCAGCACATTGATGGTGTAGCCCATGGCGTTCATCACGATAAATGTCGCGATCACCGACACCGGCACCACGACGGCCGGTATCAGGGTGGCGACCAGGGAGCCCAGGAACAGGTAGATGATCACCAGCACCAGGCAGATCGCCACGGCCAGGGCCTTGTAGACCTCGTTCATCGATGCCTCGATGAATTCGGCGCGGTCGTAATTGATCGTCGAGGGTCATTCCCTCGGGCAACTCGGGCGCCATTGCCGCCATTTCCTCGCGTACGGCGCGCGACACCATGACACTGTTGGCCTTGGATAACTGCGAAACCGCCAGCGAAACGGCGGGCACGGCATTCGAGCGGGCCGTGGCTGCGCTCATTTTCCGCGCCGATATTGACTTCGGCCACTTCGCCGAGCCTGACAGCCTGCCCATCTGCGCCGCGCCCGATCACCAGTTTTTTGAAGTCTTTCTCGGTATTGAAACCGGTATCCGTGCGCAAGGTGAATTCACGCGTTTTCGACTCCAGGCGCCCGGCCGGCAACTCGACATTTTCCGAGCGCAGGGCGCTTTCGACATCGGTCACCGTCAGGCCCCGTGCCGCCAGCGCTTCACGGCTGAGCCAAATTCTCATCGCGTATTTTCGTGCACCTGAAATACGCACCCGGGCGACACCGGGGACGGTGGACAAGCGGTCCACGAGGTAGCGATCAGCAAAGTCGGTGATCTCGAGTCCGTTCATGCGGTCGGAAGTCAGGTTCAGGTACATGATAGCCCGCGTGGTGTTGTCCTCCTTGGCGATCTCCGGCGGATCCGCTTCCTGCGGCAACTGGTCCAGCACCCTGGAGACGCGGTCCCGGATGTCATTGGCAGCAGCTTCCACGTCGCGGTCGAGGCTGAATTCCACGCGGATATCCGAGCGTTCATCGCGGCTTTCCGAGGTCAGCTTCTCGATCCCTTCGATTCCTGCAACCTGGTCTTCGATCACCTGCGTGACCTTGGTTTCCACGACCTGGGCAGAGGCGCCCCGATAGCTGGTTTCGATGGAGACAACCGGGGAATCCGTGTCCGGGTATTGCCGCACCGGCAAACCCATCATGGAAGCCAGGCCAAGGATGATCAGCAGCATCGATATGACGCTGGCGAAAACCGGCCTGCGAACCGAATAATCCGAAATAATCATGGTTGTATTTCGGCTGGCGCCAGGATTCTCACGGTCTGGCCATGGCGTGCTTTTTGTGTCCCGTCGACGATCACGCGCTCCCCGGTTGAAAGACCATTGAGTATTTCCACCTCGCCCGGCCGGCGCCTGCCAATGTGCACCTCACGCCGCTCGACGCGTTGGTTATCATCAACGACGAAGACGTACTGGGTGCTGCGTTCCGGTATCAAGGCCCGTTCGGGAATCATGATGGCCTTGACACTTTCCTTCAACAGGGTGACGGTCAGGAACATACCAGGACGCAACCGGCCATCCTCGTTCGGCATGGCGGAGCGCACCCGCACGGTGCGGCTGACCGGGTCAACCCGGGTATCGATACTCGCCACCACGCCAACAAATTCCTGGTCCGGCCAGGCGGCGCTGTGCGCCCTGACCGTCAGCCCGCGTGACAATCGCGATAGGTAAACCTCGGGAAGATCAAAATCGACCTTGATGGTATCGGTGTCATCCAGCGTGGTAATGACCGTGTTAGGGCCGGCCAGGCTGCCGAGTGAAACACGCCTGAGGCCGATTCTTCCGGCAAACGGTGCTCTGCACGATCGTTTCCGCCATGCGTGACTCGGCAACCGAGACCATGGCCTCGTCAGCAATTTTTTTGGCTTCGTCCTGTAGCAGTTGTGACTGGGACACCACGTTGCTCTCAAACAGTTCCCTGGAGCGCTGGTAGCTTGCGTCAGAATCCACCAGCGCGGCCCTGGCAGCAGCAAGATCGGCCACCTGCTCGAGGTTGTCCAGTTTTACCAGGACCTCGCCGGCGGCCACCGACTGGCCTTCCTCAAATGATATTTCCGTTACAGTGGCCGTTATTTTGGGCCTGATATCCACGGATTCGTTGGCCCTGGCGTTACCCAGAGCCTTCGGCCGCAAGTGGGAAGGATTTTATTTCCGCCTCCACTACCACCACGCCGGGTGCAATTTCCTGCCGTTGGGCGGAAACTTCCGGGACATGGAGCATCAATAGCACCAGGGCGGTCATTATATTCGAGGTCATTTTCATATTTGCTGAATCTCGTCGAGCATATTGCAGTTTAGTCACTTTCGGTGGAATGTGGTATCCAATCGGTGTCAAGACAGCATAGGTAAATCGGGGCAGTCAGAGTAAAGTGACCCGGGCATTACCCGGCTACGCAAACTCAGCGCTCATGACGTGCACGCGGCCGTGATGCCGTGGCCAGCGCCTGCATGTCATAGCCGCCTTCGAGTATGGATGCCACGCGTCCTTCACAACAGTCATTAGCAAGGTCACAAATTTCACCGGTGATCCAGCGGTAATCGTCGTCTTCCAGTTCCAACTGGGCCAGCGGATCGCGCACGTGGGCGTCAAAACCGGCCGAGACCAATACCAGGTCGGGTGCAAAGCTGTGCACGGCCGGCAGACCGAGCGTGTGCCAGGCCTTGCGGAACTCGGTGCTGCCATCACCGGGCGCCAGTGGCAGGTTCAGGATGTTGCCACAACCGGTTTCATCGATACTGCCGGTACCCGGGTACAGCGGTTGCTGGTGGCTGGAGACGAGCATCACATCCGGGTTTTGTTCAAAGACAGCCTGCGTGCCGTTACCATGGTGCACGTCAAAATCAATGATCGCGACCCGCTTGATTTGCGGGTGCTCCAGCGCGTGCATGGCGCCGATGGCCACGTTGTTGAGCAGGCAAAAACCCATGGCCAGCTCCGGCTCCGCGTGGTGGCCGGGTGGGCGCACCGCGCAAAAAGCCCTCGATGCCTGGCCGGTGAGCATCTGGTCAATCGCGAAACACAATCCACCGCTGGCGCGTAAGGCGGCGCCGATCGAACCCGGGTTTACGACAGTATCCGCATCCAGCACCACCCGGCCTTCATCGGGTTCATTCTCCTGCACCATGGCCCAGTATTCGGCTGGATGCACACGGGCGATCTGTTCCGCCGTGGCCAGCGGAGCGGGTAGTTTCTGCAGGCGCCTGAGGTCTTCCAGCCCACCCATTACAGCGTTCAGACGCAGTACGGATTCTGGGTGCCCGGGACCGGGATCATGACGCAGACAGTCGTCATGATGGATGATGATGGTGCTCATGGGCGTATTCTAAAACAATGGCAGGTTGGAGGTTTCCTTGACCTCTTCCATGACGACGTAGCTGCGAGAACCGTTGACACCCGGCAGAGACAGGATCTTGTCACCGAGCAGTTCGCGGTAGGCCTTCATGTTGCTGACCCGGGCCTTGATCAAATAATCGAAGTTACCGGATACCAGGTGGCAGTCCATGATCTCGGGCAAACGCCGGGCTTCCTCAGAGAAACGCCGGAACGCGTCGGGTGATGTGTGCGACAGGTCGATCTCGACAAAAACCAGCAGGCTGGCGTTGACCAGTTCCGGGTCCAGGATGGCGGTGTAACCCCGGATATAGCCCTGCCGTTCGAGGCGTTTGACACGTTCAATGCACGGCGTGGGGGTCAGGTTG
Source organism: uncultured Gammaproteobacteria bacterium (assembly GCA_963753105.1). Taxonomy (GTDB): domain Bacteria; phylum Pseudomonadota; class Gammaproteobacteria; order Xanthomonadales; family SZUA-36; genus SZUA-36. Next base: position 23,716 of record CAVWBD010000001.1, on the reverse strand, counting down.
ACCTTGCGTGCGAGCTGGACATTTGAGATCCGTCCATCAGCCTGCAGACATTCCAGTATGCGCCGGTCGGTACGGTCGAGAACCTTGTGGGACCTTGATTTCTTACTCATCGTTTGCAGCTATTAAAAGAATATAGGCAGCATAAAGCACTATATATAATATATCAATAGAGAAAAAAACTGCCTAATTGTCTATATGATAGTCATATCACAATGTTGAGAGGTGTGTCATGAGAGTTGGTGTCCCAAAAGAAATTAAAAACAATGAATTTCGTGTTGGCCTGGTGCCTGCATCCGTGCGGGAACTGGTTAACCACGGCCACGAGGTGTTTGTCGAAACCAATGCCGGTATGGGTATCGGTGTGTTGGACGAAGAGTTTGTAAATGCCGGTGCACAGATACTTCCCGATGCGCCGAGCGTATTTGAAATTGCCGAGATGATCGTCAAGGTCAAGGAGCCGCAGGCGGTTGAACGCGCGATGTTAACGCCTGAACACACGCTGTTTACCTACCTGCACCTGGCGCCCGATGCGCCGCAGACCGAAGACCTTGTAAAGAGTGGCGCGACCTGTATCGCGTATGAAACGGTCACCGATTTCAATGGCGGCCTGCCATTGTTGGCGCCGATGTCTGAAGTCGCCGGTCGGCTGTCCATCCAGGCCGGTGCCTGGTGCCTGGAAGAATCCCACGGTGGGTCAGGCATCTTGCTCGGTGGCGTACCGGGTGTGGAACCTGCCAAGGTGGTCATTATCGGTGCTGGTGTCGTTGGCTTTAATGCTGCCCAGATGGCAGTTGGCATGGGCGCCAACGTGATCGTGATGGACCGTGATTTGGACGTATTGCGCTTTGTCGATGCCACTTTCGACAGCCGCGTACAGACGGTATATTCCAACCGCTGAAACCATTGAGCGGCACATCCTGGATGCCGACCTGGTCATCGGTGGCGTACTGATCCCGGGCGCAGCGGCTCCCAAGCTGATTCGGCGCGAGCATCTTTCGACAATGCGTAATGGTGCGGTTCTCGTTGACGTGGCCATCGACCAGGGCGGTTGCTTCGAAACTTCCCGGCCGACCACGCACGAAGAGCCAACCTACGTGATTGATGGCGTTATCCACTATTGCGTTGCCAATATGCCGGGTGCGGTGCCGCGTACTTCGACCTTTGCGCTGAACAATGCAACGTTGCCGTTCGCATTGGCGCTGGCGGATAAGGGTGCCAAGCAGGCCATGCTGGATGACCCGCATCTGCTGGAAGGCCTGAACGTACACCGTGGCATGGTCACCTATGAAGACGTGGCGCGTGACCTTGGCTACGACTACACACCTGCGATAGAGGCCCTGGCGATAGCTTAAAGTGATCTTGTGGATGCCCCGTCCCATGGCGGGGTACTCCCAACTGAGACACGTCGTAGATACATCCCTGCAGAATTCACAAAGTGTGGGTAAGGTCCAGTTGTAAGACCCCATTCCAATTCAGAACTCAGAGATTCACACCAGCCCCATGACTACCCCAACCAACGCGCCAATCAGCAAAGCGGCATTGGGCAGAAACGTCAATGCAAAACCAAGCGTACGTGTCTTTGGTTCTTTGACGTATTCCGCCGCGTACAAGAACCGGCCAACGATAAATACCGACCCCAGTATCGGCGCCCAGACGGGGCTCAGGAAGTAGGCGAATGCAAAACTGGCAGGAACAAAAACAATCAGCTGTTCCAGGGTGTTTTGCTGAACCCTGAACAGACGATCAAAAGCCTCGTCGCCTTCGCAGGACGGAGCCTCGATATTGTATTTCCCACGGGCCATACCCACGCTGGTTGAAAACCACACATATTGAATCAGGGCCAGTAAGACGATCAGTGTTGTGTATTCCATTTTGAGCCTCGCAGTGTCTTCAGGATTATTTAATACTCGCTACCGCGCTTGTCGCCGTGTACCCACAGCACTTCGGAGTTGCCATCGGCCCTGGCCAGTACCCGGGCAGTGACGAACAGCAGGTCGGACAGGCGATTCAGGTAACGCAGGCTGACCTGGTTGATGTTGTCCTGCTTGCCAAGTGACACCATCAGCCGTTCTGCGCGTCTGCAAACCGTGCGCGCAAGGTGACAGCGGGCCGCGGGTTCAGAGCCACCGGGTAATATGAAATCCTTCAACGGTGGCAAGGCTTCGTTGAACCGGTCCAGGTCGGCCTCCAGTTGCTCGACATAGCTTTCAGGGATCAATGTCTGGCCGGGCATGCACAGTTCCCCGCCCAGGTCGAACAACTCGTGTTGCGTGCGGGTCAGGCATTCGCGTATATCGGTGTCCAAATCGCTGCTCAGAACCAGGCCGATGTTGCTGTTCAACTCGTCAACAGTGCCAAAAGTTTCCACTCGCAGATTGTCCTTGTCCACGCGTGAACCGTCACCCAGCCCTGTGGTGCCTTTGTCCCCTGTACGTGTATAGATTTTGGAAAGTCGATTACCCATTGCCTGAGACCATTTCTTTGCGTGGTGGAAAAGCTCAATATAGCATGCCACGGGCCATGTTGAGCAACGGCAGGGCAGTCACAACAGCCCGAAAGACTCAGATAAGGGGTCGAAAAAATTAAATGATAAATGTCCCGAAATCGTGTTCTGTGGCATTGCATTTTTGTCACTGTTGGTTATATTGACCACCTGATTCAGGAGACCGGTTTATGGCTCAGCACACCCCCTTGTACGATGCCCACGTCGCGGCCGGCGGCCGCATGGTTGATTTTGGCGGCTGGGAAATGCCGATCAACTACGGCTCGCAAATAGAAGAACACCACGCGGTCCGCAAGAGCGCCGGTATGTTCGACGTGTCCCACATGACGGTCGTGGATATCCGTGGCGCCCACGCGCGGCACTTCATCAGCTATTTGCTGGCCAACGATGTGGCCAAGCTCAAAACGCCAGGGCGGGCCTTTTACAGCTGCATGCTCAATGAACAAGGTGGGGTCGTTGATGATCTGATCACCTATTTCCTGGAAGAATCCTTTTTCAGGATGGTTGTCAATGCGGCCACGCACGACAAGGACATGGCCTGGATCAATGAACAGGCGCGGGCGTTCGATGTCACGGTTGAAGAACGGACCGAACTGGCCATGATTGCCGTGCAGGGTCCAAGCGCCCGGCAGGTGGTACTGGACTTGCTGCCGGAACCCAAGGCAGCTGTGGCTAATGAGCTGAAACCGTTTTCCGCCGTGCAACTCGGTGAATTGTTCATTGCCCGCACCGGTTACACCGGTGAAGACGGCTTCGAAGTTTCCTTGCCTGCCACATCCGCACCCGCCATGTGGGACCGGTTGTTGGCGGCCGGTGTAGCACCTTGCGGCCTGGGTGCGCGCGATACCTTGCGTCTCGAGGCCGGTATGAACCTGTATGGGCAGGATATGGATGAAAACGTAACGCCGTCTGCAGGCCGGCCTGGCCTGGACCGTGGCGCTGGCAGATGAACGGGTGTTCATCGGCAAGGACGCCTTGCTGAAACAGAAAGACGAAGGCGTTCCCGACAAGCTGGTCGGGCTGGTATTGCAGGATCGCGGTGTATTGAGACCGGGTCAGAAAATCGTGACGGGCGCGGGTGAGGGTGTGACCACCAGCGGCAGTTTTTCACCCACCATGGGAAAGGCCATTGCACTGGCCCGCGTACCCAAAAACGCAGGTGCAGCGTGCCAGGTTGATATCCGCGGAAAACTGCTGGAATGCAGCATCGTTACACCGCCATTCGTGCGCAACGGTAGTGTTTGCGAGGGCATCACTTAGCAGCTAGAATTCACTAAGGAACCATCGTTAAAAGGGCAGAAAAAATGAGCAACATCCCAGATCATCTCATGTACACGGAATCCCATGAGTGGGTCGATGCAGATGCAGATGGAAACGCACGGATTGGTATCACCGACCATGCCCAGCAACAGTTGGGAGACCTCGTTTTTGTCGAGTTGCCGACCGTTGGTGACGAGATCAGCCAGGGTGATCCCTGTTCGGTGGTGGAATCGGTCAAGGCCGCTTCTGATATCTATAGCCCGGTATCCGGCCGGATTATCGCGGTTAACGAGGACCTGGATGCAGATCCTGCGATTATCAATACCGACCCCTACAATGATGGCTGGCTGTTCGAACTCGAGTTATTTGATACCGAAGAACTGGAAGGCCTCAAGGACGCCGAGGCATACGAAGAGATTCTGGAAGACTGACCTCAGCTAAAACTGAAAAACCCGCCGTGGGCCACGGCGGGTTTTTTTGTGACCGGTGTTTTGGTTGCTCAGGGCCTGGTGAGTATCTGGCAGGCCTCCGCGTATTTCTGCACTGTTTTGTCGATGATCTCGGGCGGCAGCAGCGGGCCGGGTGCCTGCTTGTTCCAGTCCAGTGTCTCCAGGTAATCACGTACGAACTGCTTGTCATAGCTGGGCGGGCTGCTGCCGGGTTGCCAGCTGTCTTGTGGCCAGAAACGGGAGGAGTCTGGGGTCAGGACCTCATCCATCAGGTACAGCTTGCCGTCTGCATCCAGTCCGAATTCAAACTTGGTGTCGGCGATGATAATGCCGCGTTCCAATGCGTGGTGAGCCGCAAATTCATAGATCTTTATACTGGCGTCCCTGATCGCCCCGGCCAGGTCTTCACCCAGCAGGCTGACGATGCTGGCAAAATCGACGTTCTCATCATGTGTGCCTGCCGCGGCCTTGGTTGACGGTGTGAAAATCACCTCCGGCAGCCGGTCCGCCTGGCGCAGCCCTTCCGGCAATGAAATCCCGCACACCGCACCCGTTTGCTGGTAATCCTTCCAGCCCGAGCCGATCAGGTAGCCACGCACGATGGCCTCCACCGGTATTGGCTGCAAACGGCGCACGATCACCGAGCGTTTCTCAAGCAAGGCCACCAGGCCCGGGTCACCGATCACGTCGCCTACCGGAATACCGGTTAAGTGGTTATCGATGATGTGGCGGGTCTTTTCGAACCAGAAATTTGAAATCTGCGTCAGCAGCTCACCCTTGCCGGGCATCGGGTCGGGCAACACCACGTCGAATGCGGACTCAAGCGGTCTGAGGCCACGATCATCATGTGCTCGTCATCGAGTGCGAAGCTGTCACGAACCTTGCCCTGGTGGATCAGCGGCAGCATGCCTGAGCATATCGGTGGAGTAGGGTATGGAATTGGTCACCTGCTTACCTTTTACACTGTGAATGGTCAGTTGGCATTATATACTTGCGGCTCGCAGGGACACATGGGGAATTCCAGCTACATGAGCAACACCGGATTCAAAATACCCGGTCATTGGTGGGGTAAATTAATCGGCGGCGTTATCGGCCTGATGCGCGGGGGTTTCCTGGGCCTGGTCCTGGGTGTATTCATTGGTCACTGGGTGGACAAGTTCCTGGCCGGGCTGGGAAATGCCGGGCGCACCCGGAACGCGTTTTTCGGCGCCCTGTTTTCCACCCTGGGACATATCAACAAGGCGGACGGGCGTGTCACCAAGGCCGAGATCGGGGCAGCCGAGCAATTGATGCGGCGCCTGCAGTTGACCGAGTCTGAACGGCAACACGCGATCCGGTATTTTCAACAGGGCAAAGAACGGGAATTTGACCTCGCGGCCACCCTGCGCGAATTTGCCCGGCATTCAATGCTGCGGCATGAACTGCGTATCATGTTTGTCGAACTGTTGCTCGAAGCAGCGATGTCGGATGGCGCATTGACAGCGAATGAGCAGGCCATCCTGGTACAGGCCTGCACGGCATTGCATATCCCGGCGAATGTATTTAACGCCATGCTGCGCGCCCGCCAGGCGGGTGGGGGGGCAGGGTATGGCGGTCGCCAACAGGCGCCGTCTTCGGGGCAAAGCCTGCAGCAGTCCTATGCCACGCTGGGTCTGAAGCCCGAAGCCAGCGCACAGGAGATCAAACGCGCCTACCGCAAGCTGGTGTCACAGTACCACCCCGACAAGCTCGTCTCGCAGGGATTGCCGGACGAGATGATGGAAGTGTCAAAAAAGCGCGTGCGTGAAATCAACGCGGCCTACGACACCATCAAGGCCGCGCGGGAAATCAAATAAAATCGGGTAGAATGGCGATACGTGCCCGTACCCTCCGGAGATATCCATGAAGCAGAGCAGTGTTATTTCACCTTCGATACTGTCGGCCGACTTCGCCCGCCTGGGTGAGGACACAAAAGCTGTGCTGGACGCCGGTGCCGACTGGGTCCATTTCGACGTGATGGATAACCACTTCGTGCCCAACCTGACAATTGGCCCGATGGTCTGCAAGGCCCTGCGAAACTATGGCATCACTGCGCCCATAGACGTGCACCTGATGGTGCAACCGGTGGATGACCTCATCATCGAATTTGCCAAGGCCGGCGCCAGCATCATCACCTTTCACCCCGAGGCCAGCATCCACGTGGACCGTAGCCTGAGCCTGATCAGGGAGCAGGGCTGTAGAGCCGGCCTGGTGCTGAACCCGACCACGCCGCTGGACGTGCTGGACTGGGCGATCGACAAGCTCGACATGATCCTGCTGATGTCGGTCAATCCCGGTTTTGGCGGTCAGAAGTTCATCCCTTACGTGATGGAAAAAATCGAGCACGTACGGGCCATGATCGATGCCAGCGAGCGTGATATCCGGCTGGAAATTGACGGTGGCGTCACGGTTGACAACATCGGTGAACTGGCCAGCGCTGGCGTGGATACCTTCGTATCCGGCTCGGCGATCTTCGGCACCGCGGATTACGCCGCCACCATCGCCGCAGATGCGGAAGAACATCCAAGAGGCCAGTTCCTAAGCAATTAGTAGTCACCGCCGGCTTGAGATCATGATTTGACCATCCGATGAGCCAACCCGGCGGTTTATCGGGAGGACAGCCACCATTTAAAGTGTGCGTTCATTGCTCAGAGAATATGTAGAGCACCAAATTCTAAGCGCTTCCGAAAAACCAAGGACATTTCCCGGTCTCAGCAAGAACCGGATTCATCTACTACACTTGAACCTGCAAACTCTGCATTCCGCAGACTTAGGAAAACAAATATGCACTATCTGAAAGAATCAATAATCCTGCTAGGCCTTGTGGCTGTCGGTAGCACCGCATTGGCACAGGAAGAAGCAACACCCTCGACTTTCACCTATGCCACGTATTTTTACTGCGACGTAACCGGACAGGACCGCGTTGATGAGATCTTCAAGAAAGAGAGCGCGCCGGTCTTTGACGGCATGGTCAAGGACGGCCTGATTTCCAATTGGGGTTGGCTGGGCCATCATACCGGTGGCCAGTGGCGACGTATCCAGTACTATCAGGCTTCCAGTGTCAACGGATTGCTGGATGCCCAAAAGGAAATGAATAAAAGGATGGTTGCCGCCAATCCATCGGGCAATGACGACTTTGGTAAAATCTGCAATGCTCACGATGATTACGTCTGGGAAGTTGAAGCAGGATCCTCTGGTGGTACCCGTGGCAAGGCAGGCTTCTCTGTTTATTACACTTGCGACCAGTCGAAAGAAGAACGTGCTGACGAAATTTATAAAAAGGATTTCGCACCAATTCTCGACAAGTACGTCGCCGATGGTAAATTCACTTCGTGGGGTTGGTCATCGCACCTGATAGGCGGTGAATACCGTAGATTGCAGACTATGACAGCTCCCGACTTCAAAACCCTGCTCGACGCACGCGCCCAGTTGATTGACGAGATGTACGCAGATGGTTTCAAAGCTGGCGAGGAATTCAATGCCATCTGTGGATCGCATGTTGACTACATGTGGGACATCCAGCTCGAGTCAACCGGTAAATAGTAAAGTCCAGGCTTGAGCGGCGGTTGCTTGCCGTGAAACGCAATCAGCCGGTTTCAACAGGTCAGCTTCGTTCACATGAGAATGAGGCTGGCCTTTTTTTTGGGGCCGACAGTCTCCCGTATCTTGTCAAGTCTTCGCTGATAGAGTCGTAAACCACTCGCTACAATGGTCTGTTTCTGGCCTGTTCTGTTCAAAAGCTGGGTTCTTTCGTAAATTTGATCAATTTCTGCAAGTTGAGCGAATATAAGCCATTGGTTTTATGGATACACGTTTCCGCGGAAACGTCCAAAAACTGTAGAAAAGGTATTTTTCAACAGAATAGGCCGTTTGTTGCCCTTAGCATTCGCGTGGAGTGAACGACCGCTACTTGGCTTAGAGCAGTCATAGAAACTGAACAATTTTCAACAACCCCAAAGACGGCTAACGGCCAGCAGCGGATGATTAACGCCCTTGTTAATGGGCTCGGCGTAAGCCGATTCCTTGATTGAACTAATTGATATGTCTCGTTTATTCTTACTGATTAATTGCAATATTTAGCTGCCTGCAAACTTCAGCTTCTCCTAAGTCTTCCCATACTGCAGCCCTGACATTCGAAAGGCTCGGAGAGTAGTCGTAAACCTCTTGCTTAGACACTTTGTACCAGACCGGCAATATTAGTTCTTTCTCTTCGAGAATTTCTCTAGAGAATATCGAATCAAATTCCTTGTTTGTCCATCCATTATTGGAAATGTAAGCTTGGACTTAACACCAATATGCATTTCTTACACTCCTTGAGGCCTTTCTCGATGCTGGTCCTGAGATTGTCGCCAATTTTCAACGAGTACTCATCAAACCAAACAGGGCACAACATTTTCTGAAGCCCGACTGCGATCTTACGTGCAACTTCGGCTTTATCTCTAGAGTCATGACTGATAAACGCGAGTGGCTTTTCTATTTGAGACCTCCTTTCCACATACTTCTGCGATCTGAATTGCAAATCGTGCCCAACATTCTTTGCATGGTCTTTCAATTCGAGAATTTCGTCGTCTGTAAAATCCGTTTCTGAGTAAATGTAAAGCCTTCTTGAGGCTTGGATGACTGCGAAGAAACCCAATCTGGTTCTCCCCAAAATTGTGCAAGTATTTCAAATGGATTTTCATTTCGAAATTGAAGTGATCCTGGAAAACTTTTTGCGGCGGGTAATGTTACATTTCCGCCGAGATGAACCTGTGTTTTTCCATATTTTATGTGGCTCAATAGGTTTTTAAAAAAATCTAGAGTGAGAGAGTCACCTTCAATATAGATTGAGAAAAAGGCCATGAAACCGCTGAAGTCATAGTAAAGCCAGGCTTCTTGCGCGCTGCCCTCAACCTCGAATCTAACCTGAACTCTTACGCAACGGCTGAAGTCTGTTTCGAAATATTCTTTGAGTGTGGCCATAAACTATTAGGAATTTTGCACCTAAGTCAGACTAGAGACATAACGTCTAAATTAACCGGTGCGGCTTTGCCGCATCCTCGTTTAATGCCTTGTTATGTTTCATTTAACGGTCACATTAAATTCGAGCTCAAAACTCACCTCTGCGGGCCGTCTTTGACTGTTCTCTGAGGTGGGCGTATAAGTGCGCCCTTTGAAATTTCGAATAGTGGCCTTGTCAAATACGCCAGGTGGCTCAGATTTCTCAATATTTACTTTAGTGACTTTCCCTTTTGAGTCGATCCAGAACGTCCCCGCTGTCCTGCCCCCACCAGCCAATATCGCCTTAGTTTCATTAGACGTAAATTGAATGTTGACCATGTCACTGTCTGCGACCCAGAAACGGGAGCTGTTTTCGGTGTCTGTTTTGATGAAATCATCGGGATTGACCGGTGTGTCAGCACTCACTTGAACGCAGCACACAGTAACTACTAGAGCTAAGAAGGGGATGCGCATGAGGTTTCCAGGTGGCATTGTAAACATAACTACATTTGTGTTCAAAAAGTCATATAAAACGCAAAATTGGTCAATTTCTGACCGATTCGCGCCCGTGGTTTCAACAATATCAACAACATAGCGCCTTATATGGTCATGTGCAAACGGGGATTCGTTCCTGTTAATCCCGCGTTTTAGTGCAAAACGGAGCCAAGTTCTCTCACGTTTTGAGTGCCTTACTGCCTATGCTCTCTCTTTAGTAAACACGGATCAAGAAAATAGTCCCATCAGGTTGGTATCTGGCCACTCCTGGCCGGTTGTTGCTGGTCAGGTATTACAGAATGATGCCGTTTGAGCGACTGCTTGGAACTGCATAGCAGTTACTGAAAGGCAGTAAAATTGAACGTTGCTTGTAGCAGTAGACGGCCAGTAGCAGAACTTCTGGCTTAACGCCCGAATTGATCCATACTCAAATCGCTGGTGTCCGTGGTTGGTGAATTGTTATTCCGCCTGATTTGTTTGGTCACTGATCTACGATCCCTAGTCATAACCAATTCGATAACCCTCAATTGTCCAGCCATCTTCAGCTTCACCGAAAATCCGACTATCACTTATGTTGCCGATAGGTATCACATATTCTCTCGGCCCCAGAACCCATTTACAACCTGGCTGATTTGATGACTCGTCCAATTTACACACAATCAAATGAGCAATGACATCCGGGCCTGGAGGGCCTTGTGGAGACCATGTCGGATAAATCAAATTGCCTTCGTCTATCCCACCTGAAGGAACCATGCCTTCGCCTATGGGACGGATCTTGCTTTCCCAAAGCCAGGGCGATGGTGGATCGGTATTGGGTTTCTCAATAAACAGGAAGTGCGTGGCATATTCACTACCAGGTGTACTGCCTTTGAATGTTGGAATTACATATGGCGTTTGATCCTCAAAATATTTCATGCCCCCCGAACCGTAAATAATGGGAACATAAAACTGGGCGGGGTTTTCACCGATGGTCAGGCGCAGGTAATTGCGCTGCAGGAACTCCAACTTGATGGCCGGCCCGTTAACAGGCTCTGTCGGCGGCTGGTACTCACAACCAATGCATGCTCCATCCTGGTAGTACTTCATGTACCTTTCGAGCACCCACTGTATACCCTCCTCTTCCGAGCGGACCAGGGGGCCCCGAATGATGTACCACTCGGGGAAGCCGTCAACAGTGTATCCGTAGTAGTACCCGACCAGGAACCCGTTCTGAATTTCCAGGTTGATTCCTGTGCCGGGTTGGTCGGGGTTGTACCATGCACCGGTTTCGGGATAAGGCGCTTGGATCAAGTTGTCACAACTCACACAGGGAACATTAGGACCGTCTTGGGCTACTACCGATGTACTTGCGGTGAAAAGCAGGAAGAACAAGATAAGTAAACGATTCATGCGAATGGACTCCTTTTCCCATCCCCATCCTTGTCGTTAGGAAGGGTGTTCCTTTGCTTAACTTTAATGGGTAATTGTAGTTTAAAGTGGGGTAAGAATCAGTTCCTCTCACCTTAACAAGAACTCCCTTCACCTGTGGCCAAAAGAAATAATGACCAATCACGGATTAATGTTGATTTGACTCAAGTGTCTGCTTCTGGCCGAGGCTGTGTGAAAACTCCATCCACGATATAATCATACTCACCCGCTGAAGGACTCACAGGATGAGTGGATTTATCCAGGGCGAGGATCGCTTTCAGGCCACCTTATTTCCCGAACGTTTAGATGATTATGTCGCTGAGGACAGCGCCGTACGCGTGATCGATGTCTTCATTGATGAGCTGGATCTGTCCGGCATGGGGTTCAGGACCCAACCGAACGAAACGGGCCGTCCGGCCTATCACCCGACCACCATGCTCAAGCTGTTTGTTTACGGTTATCTCAACCGGGTGCATTCGAGTCGCCGACTGGAGCGCGAAGCCCAGCGTAATGTAGAGCTGATGTGGTTAACAGGTCGTTTGGCACCGGACTTCAAGACCATCGCAGACTTTCGTAAGGACAATGGCGTGCCCATTCGCCTGGTCTGTCGTCAGTTCGTCATCTTGTGTCGTAATCTCAACCTGTTCACCAACGCCTTCGTGGCCATTGACGGCAGCAAGTTCAAGGCGGTCAACAACCGTGACCGCAACTTCACCCGGGCCAAGATGAAGCGCCGTATCGCCGAAGCGGACGCGACGATCGAACATTACCTGCAGCAACTGGCGGAAGCCGACCGGCAGGAACCTGATGAGGATAAGACGCGGAGTCTGGAAGACAAGGTCGCATCACTGAAGAAGGAGATGGCGCGCTTAAAAAAAGTCGAAGCCCGGATGCTTAAAGCACCGGGCCAACAGATCTCACTGACCGATCCCGATGCCCGCTCGATGAAGAGCCGGGGTGCCGGTGTCGTGGGTTACAACGTACAGACGGCTGTGGATACAAAGCACCACCTGATCGTGGCCCACGAGGTGACCAACCAGGGTAGCGACCGAAGGCAACTGGCCAATATGGCCAAACAGGCCAAGGCAGCTATAGCTGCCGAATCACTGACAGCGGTTGCCGACCGGGGTTACTACCGCAGTGAGGAACTGCGGGACTGTGAGGAAGCCAACATTACGACTTATCTGCCTAAACCACAGACATCCGGCAACCAGGCCAAAGGCCAGTTCGGTCGGGACGCGTTCCGCTATATCGCTGATGATGACGAGTATGAATGCCCGGCTGGCCAGCGTCTGGTACACCGCATGACTACGCAGGAGAAAGGTAAAACTCTGCACCGCTACTGGAGCACTGTCTGCCGGCAGTGCCCAATGAAAGCAGCATGTACTTCAGGCAAAGAGCGACGTGTGACGCGCTGGGAGTACGAGACGGTTCTGGAAAAAGCCCAGGCTCGTCTGGATCGCAATCCGGATATGATGCGCATCCGCCGGGCGACTGTAGAGCACCCGTTCGGTACCTTGAAAGCCTGGATGGGATCGACTCACTTCCTGACCAAAACGTTAGATCGGGTGAGTACCGAGATGAGCCTGCACGTGCTGGCGTACAACATGAAGCGAATGATGAACATCATTGGCACAAAATCGCTCATCGAGGCGATAGGGGCATAGGGAGCCCTTTTTACCCACTAAATAATGCAAATATGGGCAGGCTCAGTTGCTTCTGAGTGCCGAAATAATCCTCCGGCCAGATCATCCCAACCAAAACAACCCCGTATCAAATCCAGTTACAGGGCATCTGATGCGGGCTGAGCAGGTAACTGAAGACAAGTATCGAGTTATCACACAGCCTCGGCCGTTAGTAGCCACACATATCCACGTGGAATGGATGACTGCTTTCAGCCAGAAAGCAGAGCTTTAACAGTGTAAGCACCAGCTTCAGCTCTCGGCCAACAGCGGACTCGTATTGGGTACAGAATCATTCAGAGAACAGGTGCAACGGCTCCGCAATTTAACGCATGCTGCCTATTTACTCTGTCCCTTTACTCTGACCCTGTTGTTCAACACTTGGTATCATGGGGGCTGACGATTATTGCCCGGAGTCCTTACACGCCATGCCCGAACAGGAACTGAAGACGCTGCTGAGGCAGCTCAACGAAATTCTCGACAACACCGAGCACCTTGACCCCGCCACGCGTAAAATGGTCATCAAACTTGACCGCGATATCGAACGCCTGCTCGACACCGAGGACGCGGGCATGGACTTCGACACCTTCCAGGAAGGCGCACTGGATTTGCAGGCGCGCTTCCGCGCAGAGTACCCAGTGGCGGAGCGCTTTTTGCGCGAGATCATGGACATGCTGGCGAAGGTGGGAATATAGTCGTAATAAATAGGGTCAGAGTAAAGGGACAGAGTAAACCGACAGAAATGGTCAGCACTTTCTTTCAGACGCGGAGATTGCTGATCGTTTAAATTGAAGTTGCACTGCAGCATAGAGTCTTCCTGGGATTAGGCAGGGAGACCGATGCCAAGACGTGCGAGATCCTGTGCCGCCGGATATCTGGTTTGAAGATGAAGGTTCAAGGGCCGCTCCTGGCCGATTGTAGCCCTTTTGTTTGATTGAGTACCGGTTAAATAATTGGCTGCTTTTGGGCTGGATGGCGGTCACGAAATCCGACCCGTCGAGGTACTACAGATGGATAGGGTCGAAGCAGCGAGGTTACTCAGGCAACGCCGTCACAACGCGCCTTAGCGGACCACCCGCGGTGGGACTGCCAAAGGGGTAGCAGGTCAGCAACGTCAGCCTGACCACACTGTCATCGATGACCAGTTGCTCTTCCGTGCTATCGATGGTCTCCTGCCACGTGACGCGATAATCCTGGATACCCACCGAGGTGCGCAAGCGCAACAGGTCGCCTTGTTCCAGATCTTTCAGAAAACTGAAATGCGTGTCGCGGTGACCACTCAGGACCCGGTCGGCAGAATGTTCCACGGCGGTGGTATTGACCAGCGTGGGACCGAAGGCCAGGTTACGGCCCGAGCTTCCTTCCAGCACGACTTCCCTGATTCCGAGCCGTGGTACTTCGAGTACAGCCACGGCCCTGGTATCGGCCCAGGGCCAGGGTTTGGCATCGGCATCGCCTTCCAGCGTCCGCAGCCAGGCCCGGTCCAGCAAATGCTGGGCGAGTTCCGCCTTGGCGGGTATCCACACGGCGTCGGCGAGGAAGATGGCGGCGGTGCCACCCACCGCCGCCAGGAACCAATGACGTCTAAACCCGCTTATTACTCCAGTCACTATGAGGCCTCGTTGGGCGTATGTGGATCCACTAAACCGGCCTCATACTTATCCCGGCCCTGGCTTGTCCATAGTTGCTTGACCTTGGGCTTCCTTCGACCAATAGCTATGGCTATTACTCTCAGTCCAGCCCGGCGGCCATCCAAATCTGTCCGGCGCCATGATCCGGGATACCGGAGCAATAAGCGGGTTGGCGGTGCGAGGAGGGTCATGGCGAGCCCGCATGTTTTGTCATTGGTGAGCGAGGACCGCTGAACACCAGCATCCCGGTGGCCAGCAGCAATACGAGTGATGAGAGCAGGAGTTGTGCGAGCCAGCCGGTGGCGGTTTGCGGGTAGGCTGCAAGTTGCATGGTGCTGCCTGCCGGTATCAGGCCGGGGATATCCGAGCGCGCCAGTTGTTCGCCGCCGGGTCTGCGTGGTGTTTTGTCCACCGCGACCAGGCTGGTATGACGGGTCAGCAGGCCGTAGTCCAGCGCCAGGCCGGTGATTTCCAGCTTGGTCAGTTCCCTGTCCGCACCAAACATGGTGCTGTCTTGCAGTGCTTCGATTTTCTTGCGCGCCCACAGCTTGGCAAGGTTGTCTCCACCGTCGTTGCCGAGTGCGGCATCCCAGCCATTGATATCCAGATTCCACAGCTCGCCATTGAGGTTGCCGCTCAGACTGATGATCGTCGGCTGAGAGGGCAGGCGAGCGGTTAGCCACAGCGGTTCACCGGCATACAGGTCGGGGATGACTTCAGGGTAGTACTCGGCACCCGTGCCCCAGTCCACGCTGATATCGGTCAAGGCCGGCAGCTGGATACGGCCCCACAGGGCGGACATGCGTTGTTCGACTTCATCGGATTTGGCGATGTGGACATAGCTGCCACGGCCGATTTCAGCCGCCTTGCGCATGAACCAGCTATTCGGCGCATGGCCGATGGCCACGGTGAACATACGGCCCGGGCCAAGTTTTTCTGCCACGAATTGCAGCAGGTCAGCTTCGTTGCCCACAGCTCCGTCTGTAATAAAAACAACCTGCCGCATCAGGTGGGGTATCTGAGGCAGTGCGAGGGCGGCTTTGAGGGCCGCTCGCATGTTGGTGCCGCCATTCGCCTCCAGGGAGCTGATAAAGTTTCGTGCAACGTACAGGCCGGTTGAGGCTGCCGGTATGGATTGCTCGAACAATTGCTCCGCGTCGGAGTTGAATTGCAGCAGGTTGAAATAATCGTCCGGACCCAGCGACCCCAATGCGTGGACCAGTGCCGCCCTGGCCTGCGTGATCGACGCACCCTCCATGGATCCGGAGGTATCAATGACCAATACCACTTCCCGGGGCAGCGGCTCGATGGAAGCGGCCAGTGGCGGGGCCAGCATTAGCTGGGCGTAAACCGACCCACCATCATTGAAAGTGGTCAGCGACGTGCTGGGCCGGGTTTGCAGCGCCGGTGTCCAGCTCAGTTCGAAATCACGGTCGCTGACATCATCGGCCTTGAGCAGCTCGATCCGGTAGCCGTTCTCGATACGGCGGATATCCACGTCGTGGTAGCGACTTTCGATTGCCGCGAACTCGACCGCACTGACCAGCCTGGCCTGGAGTTTCAGTCTGTGGTCATCGGTCGTCGATGAGTGGATCAGCTTTGGCGATGGTTGTTGTGTTACTTGCTCGGTGATTGCCTTTATGGGTGGTTCCCACCGGGGTGTGAAGGTCATGGGTAAACGCAGGCTGTAGCTGAAATCGCTGTAACTGACATTGTGCAAATAGCCGATGGTGACCTCGATGGCCTCACCCGGTGCGATATTGGCCAACTTTGTTTCAAACTGGTTACGGCGTTGCTGTTCCACCAGTGTTGCAGTTCGACCGCTGTTTCGGGCCTTGGTGTAGGTGCGACGGGCATCCATCTTTTCCTGGATTTCACCTTCCAGGATACGACTACCGACCACGACCCTGAGCCGGTCCACGGCCGCACCCTGCGGCAGCGGGAAGCGGTATACGCCTTCCGCCCACTCACTGGAACTGTTACTGAATCGTTGCGTGACGCTGACCCGCGCCAATAAACCGGTGATGTCGAGTTGCACCTCGGTATCGATGGCCATTTCCGTGAAGGTTTCACCGTTTGTGAGCAACTGCAGACCCCATGGCTGGTCGTTTGCTGCGGCCGTTTCGCCGCGGATGGCGATCAACAGCAGCAACAATACGGCCAGTGCCAGCAGGATGCGGTCCTGCCAGCGCATGATGCGCCGGGCAGAGGTGTCACCAGCCGCATCCCCGGAGGTTTGTCCGCGGTGTTCATCGGTCTCCCTGGCTTGGCGGCGGCTGCTCAGACGCCGGGCCAGCCCGGGGTTCTGGGTCCAGGCCCGTTTCTCCAGTTCATCGCGTATCGACAAGGACCGGGTCCGGTTGTAGTTTATGTGGCAGTTTGCTCGGCTTGGCATGTTCATATCTCTTTTCTTGCTGTGGCTGTTATTTGAACCTGCTGAAATGCGTCTCGCGTGCCGGAATCGTGATATGAGCGGGCCTGAATCAGGCAAAAATATGGCAAGGGGGCCTCAATGGATGCATGGGCAGGGGTTGAAGCCTTAAACTAGGGCCAGTGAGACGGGCAACAGCGAGGATTGATATGCCGCGACGTATCGCAATTATCGAGGACGAGATTGCCATCCGTAACAATTTCGAGGACGCCCTGCGCCGCCAGGGTTACCAGGTCAGTGGTTATGGTGACCGCTTCAGCGCCATGGAGGCGTTTCGGCGCCGTCTGCCCGACCTGGTCATCATCGATGTTGGCCTGGGTGACGACGTGGAGGGTGGATTCGAGCTGTGCCGGGAACTGCGTTCCATGGCGCGCGCATTACCGATCATGTTTTTGACCGCACGCGATTCCGATCCCGACGTGATTTCAGGTTTGCGTCTCGGGGCGGACGATTACCTGACCAAGGACATCTCGCTGCCACACCTGATGGCCAGGATCGTGGCCTTGTTCCGCCGCGTGGAGATGTTGTCCGGTGAGCAGAATACCGGCACCTGGCTGGAGCGTGGCGCCCTGCGTTTGTCCATCGAGCGCATGGAAGTGCAGTGGAACGGGCAAGCCGTACCGTTGACAGTAACCGAGCTGTGGGTAGTGCATTCCCTGGCGCGTCATCCCGGGCATGTCAGGTCACGCCAGCAGTTGATGGATGACGCCAATATCCTGGTCGACGACCAGACCATCACCAGCCACGTCAAGCGCATCCGGCGCAAGTTCAAGGCCATCGATGATTCCTTCGACAAGCTGGATACGGTCTATGGCGCGGGTTACCGCTGGAATAGTGCCTGAGCTGCGTAGCAACATCTGTGCGATTGAGAAACCAGCTACTGGCCTTGTCCCTGCTGACCCTGCTGTTGCCGTGGTCGGGATGGAAGCTGGTGCAGGAGCTCGAAAACTTCCTGCGTGAAGCCGAGGAAAATGCGCTGCTGGTATCGGCGCGTACCATTTCCCAGTCGATGCCGGCAGCATTCCAGGCCGAGCTGAAACTTGTGCGTGGCAGGGTCCTGCCACTGCGCCAACTGGCTACCGGGCCGGTCATCGATGGTTACCTGGACGACTGGCCGCAAACAGACCAGGGCCTGGCTTTTGAATCACTTGGCGCCGACCTCGCACTGTATGTCCTGGCGGGCCGTCACCAGGGCCATTTTTACCTGGCGTTGAAGGTCACCGACCCTGGTGATATCAGTGCAACGACGTTCAATACCGGCACCGGTGAAACTGACCGGCGTGCCGGTGTGATGTTGTATGTGCAAAGCAACCGCGGCCAGCACTCTTACATGATTGCAAGCGAAGCGCCCGGGCCGTTGACCATCAACAGCCAGGGCGGTGGCGGCACACGTCTTGAAGGGGCATGGATGGACGATGCGGATGGCTACACCATCGAGTTGGCCCTGCCTGCGGGTGTGGAACGTATCGGCGTGGGCGCCGTGGCGCCGGCGTTCACGATGAGGGGCTTGTCTTCCGAGCGTTACGCCGGAACCCTGGCTGGCAGGCGGCAGGGTGAATGGCTGGAACTGGTCAGCCGCGATGACGACATTGCCCGCTGGCTGGCCGGCGTGGTGCCGGAGAATTCACGGGCCTGGCTGGTACAGGCCGATGGCTGGGTGGTGGCGGATTCGGGGCCGCTTGAGACCGGTGACGACAGCGAGCTGACCTGGGTGCAACGCATGATTTACCAGGGAGTGGCTGATTCCCGTATGCAGTTGCGTGAGATACCGGAGGCGTGGCCGGTTCGTTTTGATGCGCAGACCACGCACAGCGCGCTTGGGGGTGAGGGACAGGCCGCGTGGCATCGTGATGCCGACAGCGCGTCGGTTTACGCGCTGGTTGCAGTGCCGGTATTTGCTGCAGATACACCGGATACCGCTGTGACCGGTAACCCGATCGGTGCGGTGGTGATGGAAACCCGTTCCGAGGGATTGCTGCTGATGACCAACCGGGCGCTGGGCCGTTTTGCCCTGGTCGCGTTGGCCCTGGTGATCATCTTGGCAGCGGGTTTATGGTTGTTCGCCACACGCTTGTCGCGCCGGGTGCAAAAACTCAGCAGCGCGGTCAACCAGGCCATGGACGATACCGCTCACGTACCCGAATTGCCTTCGAAGGCCTCGGGAGATGAAGTCGGTGAGTTGGCGCGCAACACGGAAAAGCTGCTCAAGGCCGTGGCTGAATACACAGCTTATTTGCAAAAACTGGCTGGGCGGCTGTCACACGAGTTGAAAACACCCATTGCCATCACCCGTTCATCGTTAGAAAACCTGGCCAGCCGGGATCTCGACCCGGAATCCCGCCAATACCTCGCACGTGCCAGGGAAGGGCTGGACCGCCAGGCAGCGATCGTGGCCGCGATGTCCGAGGCCCAGCGGCTGGAAGGGTCGGTCAGGACCGCCGAGTGGGAGACCATCGACCTTGCCCAGATGCTGACGCACTGCGTGGCCGGTTATCGGGCGGTACACCCGTTACGCACCATCGATCTGGAACTGCCAGCTGATGGTTGTCATATCCACTGTGCCCCCGAATTGATTGCCCAGGCCCTGGACAAGCTGGTGGATAACGCCATCGGCCTGAGTGCGCAGGATTGCGGGGTCACCATTTCACTAAAGCAGGAAGAAAACGAATGCCTGCTGAGAGTGGCCAATTCCGGCACCCGCCTGCCCGATGTCTTGCACGAGCAATTGTTTGACTCATTGGTATCGCTCAGGGACAAAAAGGCTGGCAGGTCACACCTGGGATTAGGCCTGCACATCGTCAAGCTGGTAGCCGAGGCGCATGGCGGCAGTGTGAAAGCGTGCAACCTGCCAGATGACATGGGTGTTGAGTTCGCAATACATTTGCCGCAACACCCATAGGCCTGCCTCAGCAGGCGTTCACCCTGTATTCAGGGGTCCTTTTATACAGTATAAGCAAGGCAAATTTGCTGAGCTTATTAATTTATATAAATACAAGGAGTTATCACTGAAAAGGATCCGGATATGAACAGGTCACTACTAAGCATTCTTTGGATATTGTCAGTTTTTGCAATGCTGCCTGCAGCATTGGCGCAACAAGATGGCTGGCCACGTACTTTGTCCCTGGAAGAAGGCACGGTTACGATCTATTCACCGCAAGTGGACAAGATGGACGGTGATGTCATTCATTACCGCGCGGCGCTCGCCTACCGGTCAACACCCGATGCCGCGCCGGTTTTTGGCGCGGGGTGGTTCGAGTCACGGGTCGATGTGGACCAGGTCCAGCGTATTGTTCGCACGAAAAGCCTGCAAGTAACCGACACCCGGTTCCCCGGTGATGCCGGTGATATTCAAGCAAATCTTGCGCTGGCCCTGGCAGAGCAATCGCCTGGCTGGAACCTCGATTTCTCCCTGGATGAATTACAAGCTGCCCTCAAAACTGCAGAATCAGAATCAGAGGCCTTGCAAGCCCTGGATACCACGCCACCTAAAATCGTGTACCGGGACCATCCTGCCCTGCTGATTTCCATCGATGGTGAACCGGTTCAACGCGAGATAGAGAACAGCCCTTACAAGGCCGTGATCAACACACCGTACCCACTGATTACCGATGGTAAAACCTATTACCTGAACGCGGCAAAAGATGTTTGGTATCGAGCTGACAAAGTCATTGGTCCATACCGCTTCGATGTGAATCCACCGGCGGATATCACGGCCATGGTCACCTTGGATGAAACGGATGACGCCGACGAAGTTGCAGCGGAACCGGTCACGGCGGCCACTGCGCCGGAAGTCGTGGTATCCATGGAGCCCGCGGAATTACTCGTGACCGAAGGCCCGGCCGATTTTGTTCCCCTGGTTGATGACCTGCTGGTGCTGAAGAACTCCCAGGACGATGTATTCATGCATGTCAGCAGCCAGCGGTATTACATCGTATTGGCAGGGCGCTGGTATTACGCCAGGTCGCTCTATGGGCCATGGTCCTACCAGGCGGCCGATGCATTGCCATTGGCATTTGCCCAGATTCCGGATGATTCCGACCAGGCGGACACCCGCGTTTACATCGCCGGAACTGAAGAGGCCAGTGAGGCCGTGCTGGATGCGTATGTACCTCAGACCGCGGCGGTCGCCAGGGGCGAGGCTGATATCGAGGTGGCCTATGATGGCGAGCCGAGTTTCAAACCGGTGGATGGGGCCGACCTTGGCTATGCGGAAAATACCGGTTCGACGGTATTGCAATCCGACCGCTTGTACTACCTGGTGGAAGACGGGGTCTGGTACGTGTCCACCTCGCCCAATGGCCCATGGCAGGTGTCAGATTACCGGCCCGATGAGGTGGAGACGATACTGCCCAGTTCACCGGTTTATAACGTCAGGTATGTCTACGTGTATGACAGCACCCCGGAAGTCGTCTATGTCGGTTACACCCCGGGTTACACGGGCAGTTATGTTTACCGTAACACCATCGTCTATGGCACGGGCTGGTATTACCGGCCCTGGGTAACGCCGCGCTACTACTATCCGCGCTACAGCACCTGGGGCTTCAATGTCAGGTATGACCCCTGGTATGGCTGGGGATTTGGCATGAGTTGGAGTTGGGGCCCGTTCAGTTTTGGTTATTACCCGGGTGGCTATTGGCATCATAATCACTACTGGCACCACCGTCACTACGGTCACTGGGGTCCAAGTGGCTACCGGCACCGTTACCCGCGTTATGGTCACAATGACTACAGGCGGGGTCGCTACGGTCATGACGATTATGGCCATGGCAGGGATCGGTATGATTACAACGACTATGGTCATGACAGGGACAGGCGTGGCCGTGATCACGGGGGCTACAGCTCTGAACGCAGCACAAACCTCTACAGTGACCGCGCGCAACGGGCCCGTGTTGTCGATACCCGTGACCGCAGCACCCGGCCGCGAAGTGGCAGGGATGACACCGCCAGGCAGGTCAATAATACGGGCTCAAACCGCAGTCGCGGTGTTACCCAGATTGGCGACAAAAAGGTCGGGCGCTCCAGGATATCCCCTGTTACGAGAACCGACCTGGCTATGAAAGCCCGAATCCGGGATGCCGATCTTGATCAGCGACAACGCAAACCGTCAGCAGATACCAGGGATAAGGCCTATCGCGGAACCGGCCGGGATCTGTCCCGGTCTGGCGCCGGAAATTCTGCGGGCAAAAAGACGGGCGGTGAGAGAAACCGGATCACGCCCGTGTCACGAACGGGCAATGAACAACTGGCTGGTCTTGATATTCGCCCGGTCAATGGTACGGGGTCCCGGGGTAGCAAGGGGCTTGACCAGCTTGGTGACAAAAAGGTCGGACGCTCCAGGTTATCCCCGGTCAAGGCGACTGACCTGGCCATGAAGGCCAGGGTCCGGGATGCCAACCTGGATATGCGTCAGCGTGAATTGTCTGCGAATGACAAGCGCACTGTTTACCGCAGCCCGGACCAGTCCCGGCAGCGGCCCAGTACCGGTAATCCTGTAAGCAAGAAAGCGGGTGGTGAGAGAAACCGGATCACGCCTGTTTCCCGGACTGGCAACCAGCAGTCAGCCAGTCCCGAAATTCGTTCGGTAGCCAGCGCACACTCCCGCAGGCTACAGGACCGGACAGGTACGGCAACCAAGCCGGAACAGCGTAGCGCAGTTCCCCGCCAACCACAGGACCGGGCAAGCGAAAACAGTAGCCAACAACGACGCAGCACGGCTGCCCGACAGGTACAGAGCCGGGCAAGTGGAAACATTAGCCAACAACGGCGCAGCGTACCTGCCAAGCCGCCTTCTTCACGGGCCAATATCAGCCAGACAAGGCAGCAGCCCCGCAAACTTGTTGCGGCTCCGGTACAACAGCCCCAACCCAGGGGAAGCAGGTCTCCACAGAATACTAAGCAGGTGGCTAGCGTGCCTTCGCGGCCGCCCAAAAGCCAAAACAAGACCAGTGACAGGAAAAGTTCGTCAAAGCATAGCCGCAGCAATCGAGATGCTCGCAGGTAGTATCGAAAAGTATTGAGCAGGCTCGGGATTAGCTTCTGCGGATGATACCTGGGCCAAGCTGGTCAATTCCGGTTCAATCTGGACACCACCTGATTCTCCCGGCTGATTCTTGCCAGCCCGAACATTGCACTAGTCGGAACCGGGCCTCACAATAACTACATGATAAAAATCATTTAAATTCTGTTTTGGCAGCAGCGCACAAGGAACGTATTGCATCCGGCCCGGTTCCTATCCTGACCCTGGCTTGTCCATATTTGCCTGATCTTGGGTTTCCTTCGACCAATAGCTATGGCTATTGCTCTCAGTCCAACCCGGCGGCCAAGCAAATCTGTCCAGCGCCATCATTCTGGATACTAGTGCAATGTTCGGGCTAGAATCAGCCCTTTCCGGCGCAAAGCGCAGAGGGATTCCGGCGTGGACAAACAGCAATTTGAGCAACTGAGTTCTGAAGGGTATAACCGCATACCGGTTTACCGCTCCGTACTGGCCGACCTGGACACCCCGCTCTCGGTCTACCTGAAACTGGCTGCCGGTAATGATTCGTTCATGTTCGAATCGGTCGAAGGTGGTGAAACCTGGGGGCGTTACTCGATTATCGGTCTGCCCTGCAAACGGCGTTACACAGTACGTGGCCGGCAACTGTGTGTATCCGAGCACGGCCGGGTAGTGGTCGAGGAAACCGTTTCCGATCCATTGGCCCGTATCGCCCAATTGCAAAATGAGTTCAAGGTGCCGAAGCTGGATGAGCTGCCGTTGTTCAGTGGCGGACTGGTTGGTTATTTCGGTTATGAGACCGTGCAGTTAGTTGAGCCAAAGCTGCAGATCAGTGACAAGAAGGACGAACTGGGCACTGCCGATA